>CAWCNW010000010.1:0-818247 GCA_963796975.1 uncultured Actinomycetota bacterium | reverse complement strand
GCGATAGGGTTGTAAGGGTCGGGAGGGCCCTCTAGCTCGAACCCGCAAGACACCAGGTACTCACACATTGACTAGGCCAGTGTGCAACCCGGTCCGCAGCGCAAGGTTTTCCGGTCCAACCACGGGCCCGCAGGATCCGGCCGATCGCGCCAGCGGTGCGACAGGGCCGGCCGAAGACCTGGCCCCACCCCAGTCGGATGGACGACCGATCATGGACAGCGGCGTCGAGGTCACGATCCAGGTCGCGGTCGCGCGCGACGGCGTTGTCATGGAAGAGGCGACCGTCCAGCTCGATGAGGAGCCCGGACTGTCGGTCGCCGACATCGCGGTAGACGGTTCCTCGATCGGTTGCATCGACCAGCTGCCGCTTGGGCCGCGGAAGACCGTGCGCGCGTTCGACGTGGACCAGGTAGCCGTGCTCGAGGACAGAGCACGTGCCGTCGGCCAGGTCACACAGCACGCCGGTCTAGCCACGTCCGGTCGCGGAGCCGGCCCCGTTCCGTCAGGACACAGAGGATCCGAGCCGCCGTCGTACGGCGCGACCGACACACATCGGCCAGGATGCCGACCGCCCTCAGACGACCGGGTTGGTGCGACGCAACATCGATGGCCGCATGCTCGATGCGAATCCGTGGCGGACTCGCGTTCCGGTTGACCCGCCCGTTCAGATCGGCGCAGCGGCGTACCCGATAACCGGGCACATCTCGCAGCGTGCGCTCGACGGCAACGGCGATCTCGATCCGCGCCTCGTCGGAGTGACTCCAGCCCGGACCGATCGCGGCGCGCAACGCCGCGTGTCCTGACAGCGCTGCAGGGGCGTAGAAGAGCACTCCTGCCCAGGCGCGTTGCTGCCAAGTCGGCACACCGGTGTGGTCCACGAACACCCCGGGCAGCACTCGCGCCCAGTCACGACGCCTGAGCGCACGCTCGATGGAGGCGGGCGTGCCACCACCCTCCAGGACCTGGCGTCGACCGATGACCCCACTCTGTTCGTCGAGCAGCCGGGCGATCTCATCCACCAGCCGATGATCGAGCTCCCTGGGGAATCAGGCCACCGACGGCCCCGCGTGCTGTGGAGGAGCGTGCAAGTCGAATCCGCATCGCACCAGGTACGTCGCGGTCTCGACCGACACAGGAGGGTCCTTGATCAGGGTGTGTAGATCCAGGCCCGGTTGGTGAGGGCTTGCCCGGAGGAGCCCTGCGACACGTCGGCCCCGCCGAACGCGACGAGTCGTCCGTCCCGCCCAGGCGGCGGTCGAGAAGCGGTCGGGCGCGCCGGCAGGGCGAGGCAGAGTCTCGGCCCGCCCGGTGGAGTCGTCGTACACCTGACCCGCAATGGCGAACCACGTGCCGCCGCTCGCCGTGAGGTCCCACCCCTCCGGGTCTCCGGTCAACGCCGCGGGGAGTCGACCCCACGAGCCGGTGGCCGGGTCGAGGGTCCCACCCGTGGGGACCTCCCTCCCCCCAGTCCTCGATCACGCCACCGTGCCCGTCGGAGTATCCGTGCTCCACCGACGGGTTGGGGTCGACCATCCGCTGCCCGGTCCAGGTGAAGGAGATCCCCAGCTGGTCGCTCGGCGGCAGGCGCTTCCAGGAGGTGCCGTCCCACACGTCGGCGAGCGCGAGTGCCGGGGTGCTCGGGTCGATCGACCGTGAGGTGTCGAAGGTGTAGCCGGTGACCACCGGACCGGCGCTCGTCGCGGTGACCGTCTTCTGGGTGAGCCTGGGGCGGTTCGGGTCGGCGGGCAGTGTGGACCACGCGCGGTGCCGGCGTCGTACACGACGACGCGACCGCGCTGGAACGCGTAGACCGAGCCGTCCAACGCCGACATCGGGTCGCTCACTCCTTGCCCGGTCGGGATGACGGTCCAGCGGTCGGCGGTCGGGTCGTAGGCGGCCCACCGGGAGCCCCCGACCACCAGGCGACCGTCGACGACCACGGCACCGACCACGGACAGCAGGCCGTCCGGCGCGGGCGCGATCCGGTGCCAGGTGCCGCTGGTCAGGTTGTACGCCGCCCCGTCACGCAGCGCGTGACCGTGGCACGTCCCGCGTGGTGGTCCACAGGGCACCCGGTCGCCGCCGACCACGACGACCTCCTGGCCGGTCCAGGCGACGACCGCGTTCTCCCGCGCGCTCAACGGCGGCGTCGGCAGCTCACGCCAGTGGCCGACCTGGCCCGACGGGCCGCCCGCGTGTGGGCTACCGGAGACGACGGTCCCCGCGACACCAGCCGTCACCACGACCGCGGCCGCGACGCCTGCGGCGGCCCGTCGGCGTACCCGCATCCGGCGACCGGCGCTGCGTGCGCCCGTGACGTCGCCGGCAGGTACGTCGACCGCGTCGAGCCTGGACTCGAGGGTCTCTCTGAGCGTGTCCTCGAGGTTCATGACCGTCCATCTCCTGCCGGTGTCTGGTCGCCGAGCCGGACGCGGAGCGTCGCCAGAGCAGCCGAGGCCTGCGACTTGACGGTCCCGGGCCGGCAGCCGAGCACGTCGGCGATCTGTTGCTCGCTGAGGTCCTCGTAGTAGCGGAGGACGAGCACGGCCCGTTGCCGCGGCGGCAGCGACAACACCGCCCGCCACATCTCGTCGTGGGCCAGTGCACCGTCGTCGCCGGCGACACCGGGGCGTCCGGCAGGCTCGGCACGCACGACCTCGCGGCGCACGTGCGCCGTACGGCGGGTGTTGAGCACCTCGTTGACCGCCATCCGGCGGACGTAGGCCTCGGGCGACTCGAGCCGCGAGATCCGGCGCCAACTCCGATAGGCCTTGGCGAAGGCGGTCTGGACGGCATCCTCCGCGACGCCGAGGTCACCCGAGACGGCGTACGCCGTGCGCACGAGACGTGGCCTCAGCGCGACGTAGAAGTCGTCGTAGTCCGGCACCGTCATCGCCCCTCCTCACCTCAGGAACGTGGATGGCGCCCGATCGGGTTCGGTTCCGCCGGCCCGCTGCCGCGAGGTCACCGCCTCCGTGCTCGCAGACGCCACCGCCGCGATGGGCCTGTGAACGCTGGGCTCAGGAGCCCTCGGCCAGCTCCGACGACCGCTTGGCAGCGGCCTCCATCGCAGCCAGGAACGCCGCTCTCACTTTGTGGATCTCCAGCTCGCGCAGGGCCGCCGCGGTGGTGCCGCCCGGGGAGGTGACCTGTTCGCGCAGCACGACCGGGTGGGCGCCGGTCTCGCGCAGCATCTTGGCGGAGCCGACGACCGTCTGGACGACCAGCTCGGTCGAGGTCGCGCGCGGCAGGCCGAGGTGCACGCCGGCCTCGATCATCGCCTCGACCACGAAGAAGAGGTAGGCCGGACCGGAGCCGGAGATGGCCGTCACCGCGTCCATCTGCTTCTCGGGCACCCGCATCACCCGGCCGGTCGAGCCGAGCAGCTCCTCGGCGATCGCGAGGTGCTCCTCGTCGCAGTGGGAGCCGGCGGCGATCGCGGCCATGCCCTCGTCGACCAGCGCGGGGGTGTTGGGCATGACGCGGACGACGGGTGTGCCGGCGGGCAGTCGCGACTCGAGGAACGACGTCGTGATGCCGGCCGCGAGCGAGACCACCAGCTGGCCCGGCCGGACCTCGCCGCCGATCTCCTCCAGCAGACCGGCCATGTCCTGCGGCTTGACCACCAGGGCGAGGGTGTCGGCGCGCTTGGTGGCGTCGAGGTTCGAGACCACGGAGACGTCGTACTTCTCCTCGAGCTCGCGGGCCCGCTCGGCGCGCTTCTCCCCCACCAGCAGCTCGGCGACCGGCCGGCCGGCGCGGATCAGCCCGGAGAGCAGGGTCTCGCCCATCACGCCGGCGCCGAGGATGCCGGTGACGTGCGACGTCGTGGACATGGGATGCGCCTACTTCTTGGAGATCAGGGACCGGACGAAGAATGTCAGGTTCTGCGGTCGCTCGGCGAGACGTCTCATGAGGTAGCCGTACCACTCGGTTCCGTAGGGGATGTAGACGCGCACGGTCTCACCGGCCTCAGCAAGGCGGCGCTGCTCGTCGGGGCGGATGCCGTAGAGCATCTGGAACTCGTAGCTGCCGGCGGCCCGGCCGTAGCGGCTCGCCAGCGACGACGCGATGCTGACCAGGCGCGGGTCGTGGGTGGCGACCATCGGGTAGCCCTGGCCGGCCATCAGCACCTTGAGGCAGCGGACGTAGGACTTGTCGACGTCGGTGCGGCCCTGGAAGGCGACCGACTCGGGCTCGTCGTACGCCCCCTTGCAGAGGCGGACCCGCGAGCCCTCGTAGGCGAGCGCGCGGCAGTCGGACTCGGTGCGGTGCAGGTAGGCCTGGACGACGGCGCCGGTCTCGGGGAAGTCCTTGCGGAGCTCGCGGAGCGTGGCGAGGGTCGCGTCGGTGGTGGTGTGGTCCTCCATGTCGAGGGTGACAGTGGTGCCGGCGTTGCGGGCGGCGCGGCAGATGGTGCGGGCGTTCTCGAGGGCGATCTTGTGGCCTTGCTGGGGCAGCGCCTGGCCGATCGCGGAGAGCTTGACCGAGACCTCGGCGTGGCGGGTGAGCCCGCGCGAGGCGAGCGCCGTGAGGAGGTCGAGGTAGGCCTGCACGGTGGCCTCGGCCTGATCGGCGTCGAGGGTGTCCTCGCCGAGGTAGTCGAGGCTGACCCGGAGGTCGTCGTCGACCAGCCGCGCCGTCGCGTCCACGGCGTTCGAGGCGGCCTCGCCGGGCACGTAGCTCCGGACGATCCCCGCCGACACCGGCATCCTCGTGACGAGGGACTTCACCTGCTCGCTCCGGGCGAGCAGCAGCAGCGGTTGGCGGAGCAACGACATGCCCACCAGGCTACTTCGTGGGTCCGCCCCGACCGACCAGGCGGGCTACGGCGTACGACGACGCAGGGTCGCCGCGCCGAAGGCGAGGGCCGCCAGGGCGAACACGACGACGATGCCGATGTCGCGCCAGACCTCGGCCGTCGCGGTGCTGGCGACGAGCGCCGTCATGGCATCCGTGGCGTAGGAGAGCGGGAGGACGCTGCTGATGGCGTGGAGCACCGTCGGCAGCTCGTCACGCGGCACGAAGAGGCCGCACAGCAGGATCTGCGGGATCACGAACAGCGGCATGAACTGCACGGCCTGGAACTCGGTCTGCGCGAACGCGCTGACGAAGAGCCCGAGCGCCGTACCGAGGACCGCGTCGGCGACCGCGACCAGACCGAGCAGCCAGACCGGGCCGGCGACGTCGAGGCCGAGGAGCCCGACGCTGAGGCTCACCGCCAGCACCGCCTGCGCGGTCGCGACGACACCGAAGGCGAGGGCGTAGCCGCCGAGGAAGTCGAGCTTGCCCATCGGCATCGCGAGCAGGCGCTCGAGGGTGCCCGAGCTCCGCTCGCGCAGGGTGGTGACGCTGGTGACCAGGAACATCACGATGAACGGGAAGATCGCCAGCAGCCCGGGGCCGAAGCGGTTGAACAAGTCGCCGGGTTGGTCCTTGAACATCCACCACAGCAAGGTGATCAGGGCGCACGGCAGCACCAGCAGCATGGCCGCCGTACGACGGTCGCGGCGCAGCTGGGTGAGCACCCGGGCGGCCACGGCCAGCAGGATCCGCGGGGTCATCGCGTGCTCCCCTCGGCGGCGGCGTCGACCAGGGCCAGGAAGGCGCTCTCGATGTCGGGGGTGCCGGTCTGCTCCCGGATCCGGTCGGGAGTGTCGTCGGCGATGATCCGGCCCTCGCGCATCAGCAGCAGCCGGTCGCAGCGGTCGGCCTCGTCCATCACATGGCTGGAGACGAACACCGCGGCGCCGCCGTCGGCGAGCCGGTGGAAGAGCGCCCAGAGGTCGCGGCGCAGCACCGGGTCGAGACCCACCGTCGGCTCGTCGAGCACCAGCAGGTCGGGGCTGCCGAGCAGGGCGACGGCCAGGCTGGCGCGGGAGAGCTGACCGCCGCTGAGCCGCCCGACCACCTGGTCGGTGTGGTCGCCGAGATCGACCCGCTCGATCGCGCGGTCGACGGACGCGGCGTCGGCGCCGAGCACCCGGGCGAAGAAGGTGAGGTTCTCGCGGACGGTGAGGTCGGCGTACACGCTGGGTGCCTGGGTGACGTAGCCGATCCGGTGCCGGAGCTGCTTGCTGCCTGCCTCGACGCCGGCGATCTTCACGCTGCCGCTGGTCAGCTGCTGGACGCCGACCAGCGAGCGCATCAACGTGCTCTTGCCGCAGCCGCTCGGCCCGAGGAGCCCGGTCACGCTGCCCTGCTCGATGGTGAGGTCGAGGGCGTCGAGGACCCGACGCGTCCCGCGATCCACGGTCAGTGCCCGGATCTCCACGAGATTATTCATCATATGTTGAATTATTCTCCCGGCCCGCCCCGCGGGTCAAGAGGCGTAGGTCAGGGGAGGTCGCCGGTGAGGTAGTGCTGGAGCACCGGGGCGTACGTCGCGACCACGGCGTCGGCGGGCATCGACGCGATCGGCTCCAGCCGGACGAGGTACCGGGTCACGATCAGCCCGGCCACCTGGCTGATCAGCAGCGGCATCCGGACTTCGGGACGGTCGAGATCGAGCGCCTCACCGACCGGGAGAAGCACCACCGGCAGGAAGCCCTGGGTGAGCAGCCGCTCGCCGCCCGGCTGCAGCACCGAGCGGACGAACGCGATCAGCACCGGGGCGACCTCGGGGTCGTCCCACAGGCTCAGGAACGCGTGCAGCAACCGCTCGCCGGCTCCGTCAACCCCTCCTGCGACAGCCGGCCCGATGACCTGGCGCGGGTCGACCGGGAGCTCCATCGCGGCCAGGAACAGGTCGTCCTTGGTCCCGAAGTAGTGGTGGACCAGTGCTCCGTCGACGCCGGCCGTCGCGGCGATGCCGCGGATCGTCGTACCGGCGAAGCCCTTGTCGGCGAACGACGTCCGGGCCGCGGCCAGGATCGACGCACGGGTGTCGGGCGCCCCGGGTCGGCGGCCGCGCGGGGCCGCGCGGGTGCTCATGTCGTGGGCACCGCGAAGTGCTCACGGGCGAACTCGAGGGACTCGCGCAGGTCGGCCTCGCGTTCCTCGCGGGTGGAGGCCTTGCGGGTGTTGATCTCCAGCACGATGTGGCCGTCGAAGCCCTCGCGGGCCAGGTGGCGGAGGAAGCCCGACGCATCCATCGCACCGCGTCCCGGCACCAGGTGCTCGTCCTTGGCCGATCCCGAGCCGTCCGTGAGGTGCACGTGCCGGAGTCGGTCACCTAGCCGTTGCGCCATCTCGACCGGCGAGGACTGGGCGATCGCGGCGTGTGAGAGGTCGACGGTGGCGTTGCGGTAGTTCTCGTCGGACGGGTCCCAGCCCGGCAGGTACATCTCGACCCCGCGACGCGCGGAGGCCCGCCAGGGGTACATGTTCTCGACCGCGAAGGCCAGGCCGGTGGACTCCTCCAGCGCCGCGATCCCGTTGACGAAACCGGCGGCGTACTCCTTCTGCCAGCGGAACGGCGGGTGTACGACGACGACATCGGCGCCGACGGCGTGCGCCATCTCGGCGGAGCGCTCGAGCTTGCCCCACGGGTCGGTGCCCCACACCCGCTGGGTGAAGAGCAGGCACGGCGAGTGGATCGCGCACACGGGCAGCTCGTGGTGGTCGGAGAGCTGCTTGACCGCGGCCGTCTGCTGGCTGAGCGCGTCGATGCCGACCATCACCTCGACCGCGTCGTACCCGATGGACGCCGCATAGGCGAAGGCGTGGGCACTCGACTCGGGATAGACCGAGGCCGTGGACAGGGCGATCAGGGTCATCGTCCGTCCCGGTCCGAGAGCTGGTCGAGACGCTCCAGGATCACGCCTTCACGCAGCGCCCACGGGCAGATCTGGAGCTCCTCGAGGCCGAAGATGTCCATCACCGCCTCGGCAACCAGCGCGCCCGGCACGATCTGGTGCCGTCGGCTCGGCGAGACGCCGGGCAGCGCGGCGAGGTCGTCGGGGCCGAGGTCGATCAGCTTCGGGATCCATCCCTGCAGATCGGTGAGGCCGAGCGCGCGGGCGACGAGCGGGCCGTCGTCCGACGGTGCCGCGCCGCAGATCCGCGCCAGCGACCGGAACGTCTTGGAGGTCGCCGCCGCCATGTCTGGCGGCCCACCGCGCAGCAGGCGGCCCGCGTCCTCGGCGATGTCGGCCCGGATCTTCTTGCGCAGCGTGCGGATCTCCGACTCCCCCGGGTTGCCGTCGCGGAAGTGCTCGCGCGCCAGCCGGGCCGCCCCCAGCGGGATGGACCAGGCGACGTCCGGCTCCTCGTCGGAGCCGCCGGCGATCTCGAGGGAGCCGCCGCCGATGTCGAACACCGCCAGCCGGCCCGCCGACCAACCGAACCAGCGTCGTACGGCGAGGAAGGTCAGGCGGGCCTCGTCGTCGCCCGGCAGCACCGCGATCCGGACGCCGGTCTCGTCGGCGACGTGGTCGAGCACGGAGTCGCAGTTGCGCGCGTCCCGGACCGCGGAGGTCGCGAAACCCAGCATGTCGTGGGCGCCCTTGTCCTCCGCGACGACGACGGCGTCGGCGACGAACCTGGTCAGCGCCTTGATGCCAGAACGTGTGACCTCACCGTTCTCGAGGTGCTCGGCGAGACGCAGCGGCTCCTTGTGGGAGTACGCCGGCAGCGGGGCCGCGCCGCGGTGGGCGTCGACCACCAGGAGATGACCGGTGTTGGAGCCGATGTCGAGGACGCCGAGGCGCATGGCCACGAATGTACCGACACACCCCCGTAGGGTGGGCCGGTGCCCGAAGTCGACCTCGTCTTCCCCCGCGCCTTCGTCGAGTTCGCGGACCCGGGCGAGTCCGACCAGGTCTTCCGCTGCGATCTGACCTGGCTGACCTCGCGCTACCAGTGCATCTTCGGCCAGGGCTGCAAGGGGATCTACGCCGATGCTCCCGACACCGGGTGCTGCACGCTGGGCGCGCACTTCGCCGACAAGGCCGACGAGCGCCGGGTCGCCGGGTACGTCGACCAGCTCACCGCGGACGTGTGGCAGTTCCGGCCGAGCTCGAAGCGGGTGCGCAAGTCGCACTGGATCGAGACCGATGACGAGGGCGGCCGCAAGACGCTCGTGGTCGAGCACGACGGCCAGTCGGCGTGCATCTTCCACAACCGCGGCGACTTCGCGACCGGGGCGGGCTGCGCCCTGCACTCACTGGCGTTGCAGCAAGGACGCAACCCGCTCGAGACCAAGCCGGACGTGTGCTGGCAGCTGCCGATCCGGCGTACCTTCCGCACCGTCGAACGTCAGGACGACACGGCGTACACCGAGGTCACGATCGGCGAGTACGACCGCCGTGGCTGGGGTCCGGGCGGGCACGACCTCGACTGGTACTGCTCGGGGAACACCGAGGCCCACACCGCGCCGGACCCGCTGTACGTCACCAACGAGCCGGAGCTGGTCGAGCTGATGGGACGGCCGGCGTACGACGAGCTGGTCACGCACTGCGAGCGTCACCTGGCCGCCCGCGACCGGCTCGCACTCCACCCGGCCGACCCCGAGTGATGACTGTCCGATCCGGCGTGAGCCGGAGCGGACGACCGGAGCGAGCGGCACAGCGAGCGACGCAGCGCGCTTGCGCGCAAGCCGGGCCGCACGACTTCTCGACATCAAGAGAACCCGACCCCCTGTCCGGATCGGGTGAGGACGTGGCGCAGAATGCCGCCATGCGCCTGGACCATCTCAGCTTCGCCGCCGGCCCTGACGGCCTCGCCGGCACCGCCCAGCGCATCGGGGGGTTGCTCGGCCGTGAGTTCGTGGACGGAGGTGTCCACCCGCGCTTCGGGACCCGCAACATGGTCCTGTCGCTGGCGGACCACACCTACCTGGAGGTGGTCGAGGTGCTCGACCACCCCGCCTCGGACAAGGCACCGTTCGGCCAGGCCGTGCGCGCCCGCTCCGCCCTCGGCGGTGGCTGGCTCGGCTGGGTTGTGTCGGTCAAGGACATCGCGACGGTCGAGAAGCGCCTCGGGCGCGAGGCCGCCGCGGGCAACCGTCATCGTCCCGACGGCACCGAGCTGCTCTGGAAGCAGATCGGCGTCAACGGCCTGATCTCCGATGCCCAGCTGCCGTTCTTCATCCAGTGGCTGAGCCCCGACGAGCTGCACCCGTCGACCGGCGGCAGCGCCGACTGGTCGCTGGCCTCCCTCGAGATCGCGGGCGACCCGCAGCGGGTCAGCGAGTGGCTCGGCGAGACCGTCGAGGCGCCGCTGGAGGACGTCAAGGTCGAGTGGGTCGCGCCGAACGGCACGCCCGGCATCATCGCCGCGCAGTTCCAGACACCGAACGGGCTGGTCCGGGTCTGACGCTCCCGCCACCGAGCTTGCGAGGGCGCGGATGAGGGCGGCAGGCCTGCCGCGGGGCACGGTCCCCAGCCCCAACGTCTGGCAGCACCCCGCGACGTACGAGCTGGAGAACCACGCCGTCGACCGCGACGGCCTCCTCGAGCAGGCGATGCGCGCCCACGCGGACTGGGCCGGACGGGTCGTGCTCGACCTCGGCTGCGGAACCGGCTTCCACCTCCCGCGCTTCGCGGAGACCGCGTCGCGGGTGTACGGCGTCGAGCCGCATCCCGGCCTGCTGCGGCTGGCGGCCCGGCGTACCCGCGCGCTCTCGAACGTCAGGCTCCTGGCCGGCACCGCCCAGGAGGTGCCACTGCCCGACGCGTCGGTGGACGTCGTGCACGCCCGCTGGGCCTACTTCTTCGGCCCGGGCTGCGAGCCCGGCCTCGCCGAGCTGGCCCGCGTCGTACGTCGTGGAGGTACGGCGTTCGTGATCGACAACGACGCCAGCCGCTCGACGTTCGGGGCGTGGTTCCGGCGCGGCTACCCGCAGGTCGACCCAACGGCGGTGGAGCGCTTTTGGGCCCTTCACGGCTGGTCACGCACCCCGCTCGACCTCGACTGGCGCTTCGACAGCCGGGCGGACCTCGAAGCCGTGGTGCGGATCGAGTTCACGCCGCAGGTCGCCGACGCCGTACTGGCAGAGCACTCCGGGACCACGGTCGACTACGCGGTGAACCTGTGGTGGCGAAGGTTCTGACCGACCGGCCAGGCACCCCATCGATTGGTCACGAACCGCAGGTCTGGGGCGGGTTTCTGCACCGTTTGGTCCCCAACCGCAGCGAAACGCGCCTTATGTCAACCCGAGCTCAGCCGGACGGCGAGGGTGGGGGTCAGCAGCACGCCCGGGCCGGCGACGGGGGGCGTGGAGAGCAGGCCACCGAGGGCCTTGACCAGCTCGACCGCCACCTGTTCCAGCGGCTGCCGGACCGAGGTGAGGCCGCCGGGCACGACCTGCGACACCTGGGAGTCGTCGAAGCCGACGACCGCGATGTCCTTGCCCCAGTGGATGCCGCGGTCGCCGAGGGTATGGAGCACGCCCATCGCCAGCGTGTCGGAGGCGCAGACGAACGCCGTCGGCCGGGCCTCGTCGAGCAGCACGGCCGCGGCCTCGCGGCCACTGGCGATGGTGTCCTCCACGCGTGAGGCCAGGCCGGTGGTCGGCAGGTCGCGGGCATGCATGGCGCGGGTCCAGCCGGATCGCCGGTCCTCGCCGATGAAGGAGTCCTTGCGCCAGCCGATCCAGGCGATCCGGGTGTGGCCCTTGTCGAGCAGGTGGTCGGTGGCGAGCTGGGCGCCGGCCGCGCCGTCGACGTCGACCCAGGGGTACGACGCGTCGGGGTCGTCCCAGGGGCGCCCGAAGGCCACGAACGGCGCCCGCTTGCTGGTCAGCCAGGCCGCCTGGGGGTTGCCGAGGTAGGTGTCGGTGACGATGAAGGCGTCGACCGCGGTCGAGCGCAGGAGGTCGTCGTACCCGCCCACGGGATCCTCCGTCGTACCGGAGAAGAGCAGGAGGTGGTAGCCGCTCTCACCGGAGGTCTCGACCAGGGTGTGCACGAACCGGTCCATCGCGGCGTTCGCGGTGCCCTCCTGGGCGGGGTTGAACTTCAGCCCGATCAGGTGGCTGGCGCGGGTGCGCAGGTTGCGCGCGGCCCGGTTGGGCGAGTAGCCGAGCTCGGCGATCGCGTCCTGCACGCGGGCCAGGGTGTCGGGGCGCAGGAGCTCGGGGTTGTTCACGGCGTTGGACACGGTCTGTCGCGAGACCCCCGCCCGCTCGGCCACGTCGGCCAGCGTCGGCGGCGAGAGCGCCAGCCGCCCCGTCCACGCCATGGTCCCTCCTCTTGATCGATCCAATGCGTGACGATACCTTCCGTGCTTCTCGCACGGACCGCCACACCCGCAGGGGCGTACGGCGGGTCGCCGGGCCTTGTCGGCGGAGGCACCTAGCGTGCGATCCATGTCGAAGACCCCGCGCGCCTCCTACCTGTGCTCCGAGTGCGGCTGGACCTCCGCGAAGTGGGTCGGCCGCTGCGGCGAGTGCCAGGCGTGGGGCTCGGTCGCCGAGGCCGCGGCCGCGCGCACGAGCCGGTCGGAGGCCGGGCCGGTGACCAGCGCCGCGGTGCCGATCGCCCAGGTGTCCGTCGACTCCGCCGCGTTCCGCAGCAGCGGGGTGCCCGAGCTCGACCGGGTGCTCGGCGGCGGCCTCGTGCCGGGCGCAGCGATCCTGCTCGCCGGCGAGCCAGGGGTCGGCAAGAGCACCCTGCTCCTCGAGGTCGCCGCCCAGACCGCCCGCTACCAGCGCCGCACCCTCTACGTCACCGGCGAGGAGTCGGCCTCTCAGGTCCGGCTGCGCGCCGATCGCACCGGCGGCGTCCACGACGAGCTCTACCTCGCGGCCGAGACCGACCTCGGCGCCATCCTCACCCACGTCGAGCAGGTGCGGCCCGAGGTGCTGGTGGTCGACTCCGTGCAGACGATCGGCGCGGCCAACGTCGACGGCGTCCCGGGCGGCGTCACCCAGGTCAAGGAGGTCGCGGCGGCCCTGATCCGGGTCGCGAAGACCCGCGACATCACCACGATCATGGTCGGCCACGTCACCAAGGACGGCTCGATCGCCGGGCCACGGGTCCTCGAGCACGTCGTCGACGTCGTGCTCCACTTCGAGGGCGACCGCAACTCCCGGTTCCGGATGGTCCGCGCCCTGAAGAACCGGTTCGGCCCGGTCGACGAGGTCGGCTGCTTCGACCTCAGCGCCGACGGCATCACCGCCGTCACCGACCCGACCGGCCTCTTCGTGGAGAACCACGAGAGCCGGGTCCCCGGCACCTGCGTCGCGGTCACCATGGAGGGCCGGCGCCCGATGCTGGCCGAGGTGCAGGCCCTGGTCACCAAGAGCGCCCTCGAGCGTCCTCGCCGTACGACGTCAGGGCTCGACTCGGCGCGGGTGGCGATGGTGCTCGCCGTGCTCCAGCAGCACTGCGGCATCCAGCTCCACACCCACGACATCTTCGCCTCGACCGTCGGCGGGGCCCGGCTGACCGAGCCGGCGACCGACCTGGCGGTCGCCGTCGCGCTGGCCTCCGCAGGCAACGGCAACGCCCCGCCGCAGGGGGTCGTGGCGCTCGGCGAGATCAGCCTGGCGGGCGAGGTGCGCAAGGTGCGCGACCTGCCGCAGCGGATCGCCGAGGCGGCGCGGCTGGGGTTCCGGGTCGCCGTGGTGCCGTCCGCGCGGGGCGGCAGCGCCTCCACCCGTCATACCGTCGACGGCATGACCGTGCTCGAGGCCGGCGACCTGCCGACGGCGTTGCGTGTCCTCGGGCTGGCGAAGGCGGGCCGCCGCGAGCCTCACCCCCTAGACTGACGCCGCGGCCTGGGCCGCACTGACCGATGAAGGGGAGAGCGTGGCCGGGATCGCCATCAGCGACGACACGATGCGCCTGCGCGCGACCCTCTCGGCGATCGCTCCCGGCACCGCATTGCGCGACGGCCTGGAGCGGATCCTGCGCGGCCGCACCGGCGCCCTGATCGTGCTCGGCCACGACCGCGTCGTCGAGTCGATCTGCACCGGCGGCTTCACCCTCGACGTCCCCTTCACCGCCACCGGGCTGCGCGAGCTGGCCAAGATGGACGGCGGCATCATCATCGACAAGGACATCACCCGGATCACCCGGGCCGCGGTCCACCTGATGCCCGACCCGTCGATCCCGTCGGAGGAGACCGGCACCCGCCACCGCACCGCCGACCGCGTCGCGCGGCAGACCGGGTTCCCGGTGATCTCGGTGTCACAGTCGATGCAGATCATCGCGGCGTACGTCGGCGAGACCCGCCACGTGATCGAGGGCTCCGCTCAGATCCTGTCGCGGGCCAACCAGGCGCTGGCCACCCTCGAGCGCTACAAGCTACGCCTCGACGAGGTGTCGGCGACCCTGTCCGCACTCGAGATCGAGGACCTGGTCACCGTCCGCGACGTCGCGGTCGTCGCCCAGCGGCTGGAGATGGTGATCCGGATCGCCCGCGAGATCGAGGACTACGTGCTCGAGCTCGGCACCGACGGCCGGTTGCTGTCGCTGCAGCTCGAGGAGCTCGTCACCGGCGTCGACCAGGAGCGTGAGCTGGTGGTCCGCGACTACCTCCCCTCGGGTCGCCGTTCCAAGGGACCCGAGGCCACCCTGGCCAAGCTCGAAGCGCTGTCGTCGATCGACCTGGTCGACCCCGCCTCGGCCTCCCGGGTCCTCGGCCTCGGCGAGCACCTCGACGGCGCCGTCGCCCCGCGCGGATACCGGCTGCTCGCCAAGGTCCCGCGCCTGCCCGCCACCGTGGTGGAGCGGCTCGTCGAGCACTTCGACACCCTGCAGAAGCTCCTCTCCGCCGGCGTCGACGACCTCCAGGCCGTCGACGGCGTGGGTGAGCTCCGGGCGCGGAGCGTGCGCGAAGGCCTGTCCCGCCTCGCCGAGTCGTCGATCCTCGAGCGCTACGTCTGAGCCGCGTGGACGACGAGGCGGTGCGGACCGACCACCATCGCCGCCGGGCGGGACACCTCTACGGACTCATCGTCACCGGCGCCGTCCTGGCCACGGCGCCTGAGGACTTCCGGCTGCTCCGAGTGGCGGTCCTGCTGCTGGGCACCCTGTGCATCTACTGGGCGGCTGAGACCTACGTGCACTGGATCGCCGCGCGGACGGTGCTGCAGCGCAACCTCAGCCGGGAGGAGCGCCGGGCCGTAGTCCTGGACGGCTGGCCGCTGGTGGCCGCCTGCGGCGTGCCGATGCTGCTGCTCCTGCTCGAGGCGATCGTGGGCATGGAGACGCGCGTAGCCCTGGACCTCACCCTGGCGGTGAACGCCGCGCTGCTGTTCATCCTGGGCTGGCAGATGGGCCAGTCGAGTGGCCTGACGGGTGGAGCTCGGGTGATGTCCGCCGCCATCACCGGACTCCTCGGGATCCTGATGGTCGTGCTCAAGACCCTGCTCCACTGACCGGCGTGCTCAGCCTGCCTTCGGGTGGTGCGGGTGCGGATGCGCCGTCCGGGTCACCTCCGCGGGCGTCGGCGCATCGAGCAGGAAGGTCAGGTCCTGCGGCTGGCCGGCCAACGCCGCCACGTGCAGGTGGTAGGTGCCGGGCAGCGCCCAGGCGGTCAGCCGCGGGCAGCCCGGCTCCGAGCGCCGGGCGCTCCAGGTGAGCGGGACCCGCACCGGCGTGCCCTGGCGGAGCACGAGGTCCTGCTTCGGGATCGCGCGACCGCACTCGACGCTGGTCCAGATCAGGTCGCGGCCCGAGGTGATCTTGAGCGCCAGCGTCCGGCTCGACATGCTCCAGTTGCACGCCGGTGAGGTCAGCGTCGAGAGGTCGAGGACCAGCTTGATGTCGCGGCCCGCGATCGGCTTCGGCACCGAGGGGGTGATCGCGATGTCGCTCGGCGCGCACGGACCCGACGGCATCGAGACCGGAGTCGGGTCGGCGGACGGGTGGTGCTTCTTCGGGTGCGTGCCGGCCGTCGACGTCGGAGCGGTCGGCCCCGAGGTGCTCGGGCCCGTGCTCGACGGCGTGGTCACCGACGAGGAGGTGTCGGCCACCGGCGCGGCCTGGTCGGGCCCGGACGAACCGTCGCTGGAGCCGCCGAGCAGGCGCGCGATGCCGACGACGAGCAGGGCGGCGATGCCTAGCACCATCAGCCGGCGGACCCAGTAGACGCGGGCGGGGAGCCTTCCTCGCGTCGTACCGGTCATGTCGGCCACGCTAGTCACCGGTGCTGCCCGCAGCCGGTTGCCACACCGCGTCGGGCAGGCTTCTACGATCTGCGGGTGTCCGCCCTCCACGCGCCGCTCCTGCAGTGGTACGACGAGCACGCGCGCGACCTGCCCTGGCGCCGTACGACGGCCACCGCCTGGGGCGTCCTGGTCTCGGAGTCGATGCTGCAGCAGACGCCGGTGGCCCGGGTCCTGCCGGTCTACGAGGCCTGGCTGGGGCGCTGGCCCACTCCGGCCTCGCTGGCCGCCGCCACGACGGGTGACGCCATCCGGGCCTGGGGCCGACTCGGCTATCCGAGGCGTGCCACCCGATTGCACGCCGCGGCGACCGTGATCACCCAGCAGCACGACGGCACCGTCCCGGACACCTACGGCGACCTGCGCGCGCTGCCGGGGGTCGGCGACTACACCGCGTCGGCCGTGCTGGCGTTCGCGTTCGGTCGCCGGCAGGCCGTCCTCGACACCAATGTCCGCCGGGTGCTGGCCCGGGTGGTGACGGGGTCGGAGTTCCCCCCGAACGCGGTGACCGCCCCCGAGAAGGCGGTCGCCGTCAGCCTGCTGCCCTCGGACGAGCCGACTGCAGCCACGTGGTCGGTGGCGCTGATGGAGCTCGGCGCTCTGGTCTGCACCGCCGCCAGCCCCGCCTGCGCGACCTGCCCCCTGCGGTCGCGCTGCGCGTGGCGGCTCGCCGGCCACCCGGCGTACGACGGTCCGCCGCGGCGCGGCCAGGCCTGGGAGGGGACAGATCGGCAGTGCCGTGGCCGGCTGATGGCGCTGGCTCGCGACGCCGAGGGGTCGGTGCCCGCACGCGCGATGGAGCGAGCCTGGCCGGAGCCGGAGCAGCGCACCCGCTGCCTGGCCGGGCTGGTCGCCGACGGGCTGCTGGTGGCGGGCGACGGCGGCTACGCGCTCCCCGGGCTCTCCGCCTGAGGAGCCCAGCGCGCAGCGACTGCGTCCGCGAGGTCACCCACCGTCCGCCGCTGCTGCGCACGCGAGTCGAGCGGCTGGTCGAGCTGGAGACCCATGAACGCCGCGTCGACGAGGTTCGCGGCCTGCCGTGCGGCCGCGGTCGTGAGGCCTACCGCCGCCAGGTGGTCGGCCAGCGCGCTCATCCAGATCGCGTTGGCCCCCCGGACCTCGGTCGCGTACGGCTCGTGCCCGAAGATGCCGAGCGATGCTGCCTCGACGTACAGCCGCTGACAGGCCTGCAGGGGACCCGTGGAGCTGGCCCGCCACAGGTCGAGGACCGCCGAGCGCAGGTCGCGTGACGGAGGCAGCGCTCGGATGCTGGCCACCGAGCGCTGGGCGGAGGTGCGCAGGATCGTGGCGACCAGGTCGTCCTTGCCGCGGAAGTGGTAGAGCAGCATCCGGTCACTGGTCCCCAGTGCGACCGCGAGCGGCCGCAGGCTGAGCCCGATCAGGCCGTGCTCGACGGCGTAGTCGGTGGCACCCTCGGCCAGCTCCGCGCGCCGTGTGGCCATGCACACACCTCCGCCATTCGGTTTGGACCCCTCTGTAGCGATTGCTACAGTAGTCATGTAGCAACCGCTACACCCACCACAGTGAAGTGAGTGTCATGTTCAGCCCGTTCATCGTCCTGTTCGCCGCCATCGGCGTCGAGGTCGGCGCCACCACCATGCTGCCGCGCACGCGGGGCTTCCACGACCTGCCGTGGTCGCTGGCGGTGATGGGCGGCTATGCGCTGTCGATCTGGCTGCTGTCAGTCGTCGTGCGGCAGATGTCGGTCTCTGTGGCGTACGCCGTGTGGTCGGGGGCGGGTACGGCGGCCATCGCCCTGGTCGGCGCGGTCGTGCTGGGTGAACGGCTCGATGCGTTGAAGGTCCTCGCGCTGCTGCTGATCGTGGTCGGCGTGGTCGTGCTCAACCTGCACACCGCCCACTGAGACCTGCGGCCCGCTCAGCCGTCGGCGGCCTTGCCCCGCCGGAACTGCCGGTGTCGGTGCTTGGCCTTCTCGGCGATGACCTGCCTCGGAGGCTTGAACGGATGCTTCGGCAGGGTCCGGATCTGCTCGACCAGACCCGCGAGGTCGCTGCTGGCCCGATCGGACAGCGGCTCGGGCGTGCGCTGCACAGCGTCCGGGTCGATGTGCTCGAGAAGCCCGAGCCGGCGGAGGGACTCGAAGTCGTCGAGGGTGGTGCGCCGGTAGAGGTCTTCGAGGAGCTCGGTCGTGACGTCCTCGTCGAGGCCGAGGTCGAGGAGCGCGGCGAGGGACTGCGCCAGGTCACCCCGGTCGGAGCGCAGCCGGATCGTGTCACCGGAGCTCAACAGCGCCCGCCACTTCCGGACGAACTCATCGCCGTCCGGTGACTCGTAGTGGAGCAGGCGCAGGGAGTCGTCGGCGAACACAGGCACCCTCTTGCCATCGGGCCAGACGGCGCGGTGGATGCCCAGGAAGTACTCCCGCGACGGCCTGATCCCCACCTTGCCACCGGTGTGGCCGCGGAAGTAGACGGCGTTCTCCGGCCGGTCGATCAGCCCGAGAGTGCGCAGCAGCACCAGCTGGTCGGGGTCGAGCAGCCGCTTGAACCAGGTCGGCTCGCCGTCCCAGGTCTGCTTGCTGACGGCCTCCATGGTCGCCACCTTGACCGAGAGCGTGTCCGGCCCGAGCCCGTCGACGAGCCCGCGGTCGAGCTGCACGACCTCGTCGCCGTCGATGTGGAAGAGCCACTCGGCCCAGGAGAAGTCGCTGAGGAGCTGCCCCGTCATCGAGGCGTTGATCCGCTGCCGCTCGTTGAGGCGGGCGGAAGGACCGTCCACCCACCAGTCGCCGTGCGCGGGCAGCCAGGTCACGTGGGGATGGGCCGTGAGGAGCTCCTCGACCTCGGGCAGGGGCGCGTCGAGATAGATGATCAGGTGGTCGATGCCACCGGCCAGGTTGCGGCGCACGAACTTCTCGACGTTGGCCGGACTGTCCTTGATCGTGCTGACTGAGAGGATCATCGGTCGGCACCTTACACAGCAGTGTGGACCCTCCGGAGCCCACAGCGGACGGCCAGAAACAGACGGCCCGGCCGCCCACTCGCAGGTGGGACGGCCGGGCCGGTGTCAGCCTGGAGCCGCTCAGTCCGTGCCGCTCGCCTTCTCGATGTCGGTCGGGCCGGGGGTCTCGTCCTCGCCCTCGCCACGACCCAGGGGCCCGCTCGGGGGCTCGACCGCGACGGTCTCGAACGGAGGCAGGTCGGGCAGCTCGCCGACCTTCTGGCCGGAGAACGTGAACTCCGCCGTCGGGCCGTCGCCGGTGACGTCGACCAGCACGATCTGACCGGGACCGACCTCGCCGTACAGCATCTTCTCGGCCAGGATGTCCTCGATCTCGCGCTGGATGGTGCGACGCAGTGGCCGGGCACCGAGGACGGGGTCGAAGCCCCGTGTGGCCAGAAGGTTCTTGGCGTTCTGCGTCAGCTCGAGCGACATGTCGCGGTCCTTCAGCCGGAGCTCGACGCCCGCGATCATGTTGTCGACCATGTGGATGATCTGCTCCTGCGACAGCGGCGGGAACACGATGATCTCGTCGACGCGGTTGAGGAACTCCGGCCGGAAGTGCTGCTTGAGCTCCTCCTGCACCTTGTTCTTCATCCGCTCGTAGGAGCCGGCCGTGTCGGCGCTCTGGGCGAAGCCGAGGTTCTGGCCCTTGGCGATGTCCTTGGTGCCGAGGTTGGTGGTCATGATGATCACGGTGTTCTTGAAGTCCACGACCCGGCCCTGGGAGTCGGTCAGGCGACCTTCCTCCAGGATCTGCAACAGGCTGTTGAAGATGTCGGGGTGGGCCTTCTCGACCTCGTCGAACAGGACCACGGAGAACGGCTTGCGGCGCACCTTCTCGGTGAGCTGGCCGCCCTCCTCGTAGCCGACGTAGCCCGGAGGCGAGCCGAACAGCCGCGAGACGGTGTGCTTCTCGCTGTACTCGCTCATGTCGAGCTGGATCAGCGCATCCTCGTCGCCGAAGAGGAACTCCGCGAGCGTCTTGGACAGCCAGGTCTTACCGACACCGGACGGGCCGGCGAAGATGAACGAGCCGCCGGGACGCTTGGGGTCCTTCAGACCGGCGCGGGTACGACGGATCGCGCGGCTGAGCGCGGCGACGGCCTGGTCCTGGCCGATGACCCGCTTGTGCAGCTCGTCCTCCATCTTGAGCAGCCGCGTGGACTCCTCCTCGGACAGCTTCACGATCGGGATCCCGGTCGCGACCGCGAGCACCTCGGCGATCAGCTCCTCGTCGACCTCCGCGACCTCGTCGAGGTCACCGGCACGCCACTGCTTCTCGCGCTCCAGCTTCTTCGCGGTCAGCTGCTTCTCCTCGTCGCGCAGACGCGCGGCCGCCTCGAAGTCCTGGCCGTCGATCGCGGCCTCCTTGCGCTGCCGCACGTCGGCGATCTTGTCGTCGTACTCGCGCAGGTCGGCGGGTGCCGTCATCCGGCGGATCCGGAGCCGCGAGCCGGCCTCGTCGATCAGGTCGATCGCCTTGTCGGGCAGGAAGCGGTCGGAGATGTAGCGGTCGGCGAGCGTCGCCGCCGAGACCAGCGCCTCGTCGGTGATGGTCACCCGGTGGTGCGCCTCGTAGCGGTCGCGCAGCCCCTTGAGCATCTCGATGGTGTGCGCGATCGACGGCTCGGCCACCTGGATCGGCTGGAAGCGGCGCTCCAGCGCGGCGTCCTTCTCGAGGTACTTGCGGTACTCGTCGAGGGTCGTTGCACCGATGGTCTGCAGCTCGCCGCGGGCCAACATCGGCTTGAGGATCGAGGCCGCGTCGATGGCGCCCTCGGCCGCACCAGCACCGACCAGGGTGTGGATCTCGTCGATGAACAGCACGATGTCGCCGCGGGTGCGGATCTCCTTGAGCACCTTCTTCAGGCGCTCCTCGAAGTCACCGCGGTAGCGGGAGCCGGCCACCAGGGCGCCGAGGTCGAGGGTGTAGATCTGCTTGTCCTTGAGCGTCTCGGGCACGTTGCCGCGGACGATGTCCTGCGCCAGGCCCTCGACGATCGTGGTCTTGCCGACGCCGGGCTCGCCGATCAGGACCGGGTTGTTCTTGGTCCGGCGGCTCAGGATCTGCATGACCCGCTCGATCTCCTTCTCGCGCCCGATCACCGGGTCGAGCTTGGACTCACGGGCGTCCTGGGTCAGGTTGCGGCCGAACTGGTCGAGCACGAGCGAGGACGACGGGGTGTCGGCGGGGGCGCCGGAGGTTGCTGCCTGGGCACCGGTCTGTTCCTTGCCCTGGAAGCCGCTGAGCAGCTGGATGACCTGCTGGCGCACGCGGTTGAGGTCGGCGCCGAGCTTCTGCAGCACCTGGGCCGCGACGCCCTCGCCCTCGCGGATCAGGCCGAGCAGGATGTGCTCGGTGCCGATGTAGGAGTGGCCGAGCTGGAGCGCCTCGCGCAGCGACAGCTCGAGCACCTTCTTGGCGCGCGGGGTGAAGGGGATGTGGCCGCTGGGCGCCTGCTGGCCTTGGCCGATGATCTCCTCGACCTGGGCGCGGACGGCCTCGAGCGAGATGTCGAGGCTCTCCAGAGCCTTCGCCGCGACGCCCTCGCCCTCGTGGATCAGGCCGAGCAGGATGTGCTCGGTCCCGATGTAGTTGTGGGAGAGCATGCGGGCCTCTTCTTGGGCCAGCACGACCACCCGGCGGGCTCGGTCAGTGAACCGCTCGAACATGCCAATCGCTCCTCTGTGCGGATGTGGGGCACCCGCCAACGACAAAACTTAGGAGACGCCCGATCGGAGTCTCGGGCGTCACCAGTTCCAACTGATCTCTCAGCCTACGTTGTTCCCGAGCGTCAGCACCCACCGTCCGCCGACAGCGAACATCCTCGAGCAGCCGAGCCCGAGGAACGAGGGCTCGGCGTGGGCTCGAGGAGGTCGAGCGAGCGCGCGACCGAGCCTGCGAGGTCGTGGCCGCGTGCCGAGACCCGGTGACGAGCCCACTACCTCCTGCCGTGGTCTCGACAGGCTCGACCGACGGGATGGAGCTCGACTGCTCGCTCAGTGCGCGGCTTCGAAGGCCTCGCGGATGTCGGCCGGGATCCGGCCACGGTCGGGGACCTTGTGCCCGTTGGAGCGAGCCCAGTCGCGGATCTCGCGGGCGCTGGTGCCCACCTGGGTACGACGCTTGGTTGCGCTGCCGCGGCTCCCACCGCTGCGACGTGCTGCTGCGACGTAGCGCGCCAGCGAGTCGCGCAGCCCCGCAGCATTCTTGTCGTTGAGGTCGATCTCGTAGGACCGGCCGTCGAGACCGAAGCTCACGGTCTCGGTCGCGTCGCCCCCATCCAGGTCGTCCTCGAGGGTGATGTGCACTTTCTGCGCCATCTGGTGCCTGCCTTTCGGGGGTGACGGATCACCGATATCCGTACGCTCATGGAGGTGCTCACAACAAAGATAGCGGGGGCGGCGCGGGAAAACGAACAAGACGGCGCGCAGGCTGTGGACATTCCGCGCGCCGGCGACGCAGTTATCCGGGTATTCGGGGCGGCTCAGGAGTTGCGCCGGTAGACCAGCTCCAGGCCCTGGAGGGTCAGCCAGGGGTCGTGGGCGGTGAAGCACCGGCACTCGTCGACGACCAGGGCTGCCAGGTATCCCGTGGCGACAACGCTCACCTCCGCGGTCTCGACCTCGAGCTCCTCGATCATCCGGGCGACAATTCCGTCCACCTGGCTGGCGACACCGAACACCATTCCCGACTGCAGCGCCTCGACGGTGTTACGTGCTATGACGGACCGCGGCCGTCGCAATTCGACCATGCGTAATTGGGCGCCGCGCCGCTCGAGGGCTGCGAGCGATATCTCGATTCCCGGAGATATGGCCCCACCGATGTATTGCCCCTCGGCATTCACCACGTCGAAAGTCGTCGCCGTACCCCCGAAGTCGACGACCACGGCCGGCCCGCCGTACCGGGTGGCAACGGCGAGCGCGTTCACGATCCGGTCGGTGCCGACCTCACGGGGGTTGTCGGTCAGCACCGGCACCCCGGTGCGCACTCCCGGCTCCACGACCACGCTGGGCAGGGAGCCGAAGTGGTCAGCGAGCATGGTCCGCCACTCGTGCAGCACCGACGGCACCGTGGCGCACACGACGATCCCCCCGACCTGCTCCTCGAGGTCGCCGAGCAGGCCACGGATCAGCACCGACCACTCGTCGGCCGTCCGCGACTCCAGGGTCGCGACCCGCCACTCGGCCGACACCTCGCCGTCGCGGACCAACCCCAGCACGGTGTGGCTGTTGCCGATGTCGGCGGCGAGGAGGGTGGTCATCGCAGGTCGAGACCGAGGTCGAAGACCTTCACCGAGTGGGTGAGCGCCCCGACCGAGATGAAGTCCACGCCGGTCTCGGCGACCTCGCGGGCGCGTTCCAAGGTGAGCCCGCCGGAGGCCTCGAGCGAGGCCCGGCCGGCGGTGAGGCGCACTGCCTCGGCCATCGTCGCGGTGTCCATGTTGTCGAGCAGGATCCGGTCGCAACCGGCCTCCAGCAGGTCGAGCAGCTGGTCGAGGTCGGTGACCTCGACCTCGACCGGGATCCCCGGGTACGCCGTGCGTACGGCGCGGTACGCCGGCACCACCCCGCCTGCGGCGACGACGTGGTTGTCCTTGACCATCGCCATGTCCGACAGCGAGAAGCGGTGGTTGGTGCCGCCCCCACAGCGCACGGCGTACTTCTGGAGGGCACGGTGGCGCGGCAACGTCTTGCGGGTGTCGAGGACCCGCGCGCGGGTGCCGTCGAGCGCCGCCACCCAGTGCGACGTGGCGGTCGCGACCCCGGAGAGGTGCGACGCGAAGTTCAGCGCCGTGCGCTCGGCGGTGAGCAGCGAGCGGGTCGGGCCGGAGACCCGCATCACCACGTCCCCGGCGGCCACCGGCGAACCGTCGGGTACCCGGTCGGCGACCTCCACCTCCGGGTCGACTCGCAGGAAGACCAGGGCGGCCACGCCCAGACCGGCCACGACCCCCGGCTCGCGGGCGGCGAAGACGCCGGTGCCCGACGCGTCCGCGGGGATGGTGGCGACGCTGGTGACGTCCACCGCGCCACCGGGGAGGTCCTCCTCCAGGGCCGCGTCGATGCTGGCGAGGACGGCCTCCGGGTCGAGCCCGGCCTGGGCCAGCTCCTTCAGCAACGGTCCCAGCACCCCTACCTCGACACTCATGCCGGCACCACGTCGGTCGGGGCCGACGGCCGGAAGGCGCCCATCGGTTCGCCATCGGCCACCCACCAGTCGTGGTGGCCCGACTGGCCGGCGTCGTCGCGTTCGGGGAAGTCCTCACGCCAGTGCGAGCCCCGGGTCTCCTCGCGCAGGAGCGCCGCCTCGGCGAGCAGGGTGCTGATGGTGAGCAGGTTGGTGGCCTCCCAGGCGTCCTGGTCCACCGTCGACGCTGCGCTGTCGGCCAGCTCGGACAGGCGGGTGAGCCCGGCCTCGAGGCCGTCGGCCGAGCGCAGGACCCCGGCTCGCGCGGTCATCTCCTCCTGGAGGGCGCGCCGTACTCCCCCGTCGACGAGGGCCGGCGGACGGGCGTCGCCGGCGGGGTCGGCCCAGTCGCGCAGCTCAGCGGGCAGCACCTCGGCGATCCGGCGGGAGAACACCAACCCCTCCAGCAGCGAGTTGGAGGCGAGCCGGTTGGCGCCGTGCACCCCGGAGCAGGCGACCTCGCCGGTGGCGTAGAGGCCGGTCAACGTGGAGCGACCCCAGAGGTCGGTCGCGACGCCGCCGGAGGCGTAGTGGCACGCCGGCGCGACGGGGATGAGCTCGGTGACCGGGTCGACGCCGTGGCGGCGGCAGGTCGCCAGGATGGTGGGGAACCGCGTTCTCCAAAACGTCTCACCGAGATGACGCGCGTCGAGCCACATGTGGGGGTGCCCGGTCTCGATCATCCGTCGGGTGATCGCCTTCGCGACGACGTCGCGGGGGGCGAGGTCCGCCAGCTCGTGCACGCCCTGCATGAAGCGGCGACCGTCCCAGTCGACGAGGAACGCACCCTCGCCCCTCACCGCCTCGGAGATCAACGGCTGCTGGCCGCGGGAGTCCGGGCCGAGCCACATCACGGTCGGGTGGAACTGCACGAACTCCAGGTCACGCAGTACGGCGCCGGCTCGGTACGCCACCGCCATCCCGTCGCCGGTCGAGACCGGCGGGTTGGTGGTCTGGGAGAACACCTGACCGAGTCCGCCGCTGGCCAGGACGACGGCCCGGCACCGGACGGCGCCGACGCCGTCACGCTGGCCCTCGCCCATCACGTGGAGGGTGACCCCGGCGACGCCACCATCGTCGGCGAGCAGCAGGTCGACAGCGAGGGCGTGCTCGACGACCTCGATCTCGGGCGCGCGCGCCACGGCGGCGATCAGGGCCCGCTGGATCTCGGCGCCCGTGGCGTCGCCGCCGGCGTGGGCGATCCGGTCGCGGTGATGGCCGCCCTCGCGGGTGAGGCTGAGCTCGCCGTCCGGGTGCAGGTCGAAGTTCGCGCCGAGCGCGATCAGCTCCCGCACCGCCTCGGGGCCCTCGGTGACCAGGACCCGGACCGCCTCGGCGTCGCACGCCCCCGCGCCTGCGACCAGGGTGTCCTGCTCGTGTTGGGCCGGGGTGTCACCGGGTCCGAGGGCGGCCGCGATCCCGCCCTGGGCCCACTGCGTCGAGCCGGCGTCGAGCACGTCCTTGGTCACCACCAGCACCTTGCCGACGCTGCCGCGCAGCCGGAGCGCGGCGGTCAGGCCAGCGATGCCGGAGCCGATCACCACGACGTCGGCCGTGACCGACCAGCCGGGGTCGGGCGCCGCGAGACGGCGGACCACACGACGTTCGCTCACGACAGGAGGCTACTCAGCCGGACCGGCCGAGCGTGAGCGGCAGGTTGTCGATCAGCCGGGTACTGCCCACCCGGGCCGCAACCAGGATCCGCGCCTCGACCGTGCCGGCTGCGTCCGGGTCGACGGCCGCCAGGTCGGGGGTGCGGATCTCGAGGTAGTCCGGCTCGATGCCCTCCGCGTCGAGGTCCGCCCTAGCGGCCGCCTCGGCTGCCGCCAGGCCGTCCGGTCCGTGCTTCTGCGCGGAGCGCAAGGCCCTCGACAGCGCGACAGACCGTCGGCGGTCTTCCGATCCGAGGAAGCGGTTACGGCTGGAGAGGGCGAGCCCGTCGGCCTCCCGCTCGGTCGCGACACCGACCACCTCGACGCCGAGACAGAGGTCGCGACTCATCCGCCGGACCAGGACGAGCTGCTGGTAGTCCTTCTCACCGAACAGCGCCAGGTCGGGCCGGGTCAGCCCGAACAGCTTCGCGACCACCGTCAGCACGCCGCGGAAGTGCCCTGGACGAGACGCTCCCTCGAGCTCGGCCCCCAGCGGGCCGGGCTCCACCGTGACCAGGGGCTCCCCATCGGGATAGACCTCGGCCGCTGCAGGCGCGAACACGACGTCGACGCCCTCGCGGGCGCACAGGTCCAGGTCGGCCTCGAGAGTGCGCGGGTAGCGGTCGAGGTCCTCGCCCGGGGCGAACTGGAGCGGGTTGACGAAGATCGAGGCGACCACCGGACCGGTCTCGGCGGCCTGCCGAGCGGCACGGAGGAGGGCGGCGTGGCCCTCGTGGAGCGCACCCATCGTCGGCACCAGCGCCACGCGCTCACCGGAGCGACGCCGCGGCGCGAGTGCGTCCGCGAGCTCCTCGCGCGTGGACGCGAGGAGGGGGCTGGGTGTCATCGCAAGGGGGTCCGGCGGACCGGCGGGGTGACCTTCGGGCGGTCGACCGCGGCCAGCGCCTCGTCGAGCACCCGCCGGATGGTGGCCGCCCGGATCGGCAGGACACGGCCGTCGGTGACCACGCGGTCGAGGGTGTCGTGCGCGAGCGCGACGTACGACGGGAGGGTGTCGGGTGCGGTGGCCGCGATCTCCGCGAGGTGGGCGCGCACGGTGTTGACGTCGCCCCGGACGATCGGACCGGTCAGGGCCGCGTCGCCCTGGGTCAGCGCGTTGTCGAGCGCGGCCTCGAGCAGCGGCCGCAGGATCGCGGCCGGGTCGTCGGCCCCCGACCGGCTCAGCAGCTCCATCGCCTGGGAGACCAGGGTGACCAGGTGGTTGGCGCCGTGGGCCAGGCCGGCGTGGTAGAGGCTGCGGTGCTCCTCGGGCACCCACATCACGTCTCCGCCGAGCTCGCCGACGAGCTGCTCGGCCCAGTCGTGCTCCGCGGGGCCGGCGGTCACGCCGAACACGCAGTCGGCCAGCCGGTCGAGGTCGAGGGCGGTGCCGGTGAACGTCATCGCGGGGTGTACGGCGACCGGTCGCGCTCCGATCCGGCGGGCCGGCTCGAGCACCCGCAGGCCGTGGCTGCCGCTGGTGTGGACGACGTACTGGCCCGCGTGCAGGGCACCGCTCGCGGCGAGCTGGGTCACGACGTTGTCGAGCATGTCGTCGGGGACGGTCAGCAGGAGCAGGTCGCAGGACCGGGCCACCGCGGTCGGCTTCGCGACGGCGACGCCCGGCAGCAGGTCGTGGATCCGGCGGAGGGAGGCGTCGGACTCACCGGCCGCGGAGACGATCTCGTGGCCGCGCGAGCGGAGCGCGGAGGCGAGGACGGCGCCGACGCGGCCGGCACCGATCACGCCCACCCGGAGTGGGGTCATGGGTTTCCTTACGTTCAGGTCCCTCCGACCACCCTCGGACGAGGGCCGGTGTGGGTACCACACGATGGAACAACGCCGAATCTACGCCGGACGATGTCGCGGCCGTAACCGCGGCCGGTGTGACGTGGGTTACTCCCCGCGCCGGCGCCAGCGCGCCGTCTGCCGGCCCCAGAGCTCGCGGAGCAGCTCCCGGCGACCCGCGTCGGCCAGGGCCGGGGCGGCCTCCGGCGGTCGCACCGCCTTGCGCACCTGCCCCGCCAGCGCACGCTGCCGCTCCAGGGCTTCCGCGACCACCCCGGTCACGGCCAGCGCCGCCGCCTCCACGGAGATCCGGTCGGCCACCAGGTCCTGAGCTCGAGGGGCAGGCTGCTCGGGCAGCAGCAGCTGGGCCGGGTCACCCACCACGTTGATCCCGAGCGACTCGATGACCTCCACCCGCCGCGCGCTGCGAGCTGCCACGAGCGGCCGCGCCCACTCCGGTAAGGCCGGCACCGCCGTGTCGCCGGCGCCCGGGCCCGCCGCCTGTAGCTCGCGGACCATGCCCTTCTGGACCAGCCGGACGTAGTCGCGGTCGGACCAGCCCCGGCCGGCGAACTCCTCGTTCACGCGGCGCAGCACCTCGACGGCGTTCATGCTCAGCGAGGCGTTGGTGGACTCGGCCGGCGCGAGCAGCCCGGCCGGAAGCCCCAAGAGCTGCTCGAAGGTCCCCGGCAGCAGGTCGCGGTCGGAGTCGTCGGTCACCACCAGCGTGAAGCGCTCGGGGGGCAGGACGTCGAGCCAGCGCGAGGCCATGAACTCCACGTCGTGGGAGGTCCAGAAGCTGCGGTACGCCTCGTGCGAGTCGTCGCCCTCGAGGAGCTCCCGCAGCCATACGTCGTACGGGCGGCGCTCGTGGCTCTTGACGCGCTCCTGCCAGTGCGACGGCATCAGCCGGTGGTAGGCCCGGGCGACCGCGATCACGTGCAGGCGGTCCGGTCCGAGGTCCTCGACGATCTTGTGGCTCTTACGCGGATCACGGATCCGGCCGAAGTCCTCGGTGCTGAGGCAGACCCGGACGTCGGTGCGCGCCCGGATGTCGGCGGCGAAGTCGTCCCAGACCGAGACCGGAGGCACCGGGCGGCCGCGGGGCGACCACTGCATGACGGCGTGACCCTCGCGGAAGATCCGTCGCCAGCCGTCGGGGTAGTAGACGCCGTGCTCGGCCAGCACCTCGCGCTGGTCGGACAACGCCTGTTGGATGGCGGTCGAGCCGGTCTTGTAGGGACCGATGTGCAGGAGGACAGCCCCCTCGGGCAGGGTCTCCGGTGCGGTCACCGCGAGGCCTCGCGCTGGATCATCAGCTGCTCGACGGCCGCGGCCACGGCCTCGATCGAGATGGAGACCGGGGGCTCGGTGGGAGCGGCCGCGGCCCCCTCGTCGAACTCGACTCTCGTCGGCTCGGGGTCACCGATGACGTCGATCCCGCTCGAGGTGAGGAGGTCGATCCGGCTCGCGCTGAGCTCCGAGGTACGGCGCAGGTGCTGCCCCGAGACGGGCGGGATGCGTACGTCGCTCGCGCTGGGGCCGGCGTCGCGCAGCCCGGGGATGATCGCGCCCTGGAGGGTGCGGCGCCGGAGCCGGTCGGGCCACCCGTGCTCGTCGAAGATCTCGTTGAGCCGCCGGCACAGCTCCACGCGCTCCCAGCTCAGCGAGCTGTTGGGGCGCTGCGAGGGGTCGAGCATGCCGGCCGGCAACCCGAGCAGCCGCTCGAAGACGGTCGAGGTCACCTGAGGGTTGCGCTCGTCGGCCACCACGACGTGGATCTGGTCGAGCGGCAGGACCGCGCCCCAGCGCGCGACGTACCGCTCGAGGCTGTGGGCGGCCCAGAACGACGCCGGCTTGCCCTGCGACGTGGCCGGGTCCGCGGCCAGTACGTCGTCGAGGAACCGGTCGAAGGTGCGGGTCTCGTTCGAGGACTTGATCCGCTCCTGCCAGGCCGAGGGCAGCAGCCGGTCGAGCCGCCGCTCGACCCGGACCACGTGCACGCGTGCGGCTCCGAGGTCCTCGACCATCCGGGCGACCACGGCCGGCCCCGCCGTGCTCAGACCCTCGCTGCTCACCACCGTCCGTGGCGCGTCGACGCGGTTGATCTCGGCGACGAAGTCGGTCCACTCCTCCGGTGGCACCGTCGGTACGCCGCGCGGCCCGCGCCCCATCAGCGACGCGCTCTCGCGGAGGTGGCGGTAGGTGGTGCCCGGGTAGTGGACGCCGTGCGTCAGGACCTCCTCGCGCCGCGAGTGCAGCGCCATCTGGAGGGACGACGAGCCCGTCTTGAAGGGGCCGACGTGGACCAGGATCGCCCCGGACGGCAACAGCAGGTCGGCGTCGTCAGCGGATCTGACCGGCACCGGGGCATGCTAGCCGACCGGGTCGCCCCCGCCCTTCGGCTCCTTGTTGCCTCGCATCGTCTCGATCATCGTCTCGAGCCCGCGGACCGCTGCTTCGATCGGGACGGTGTCGGGAGGCTCCGCGCTGGACCCGCTCGTCGTACCGGCGTCGGCGAGGAGCAGGTCGGGGTGGCCGACCACCCGCACCCCGGAGGCTCGCAGCTGCCGCACCCGCTCCCGGCTGAGCTCGGCGACCCGCTCGGCCGCCCACGGCGGGAGCTGCGGGAGCCGGCTCTCGCCCGGCTCGACATCCGCCTGGGTGAGCCCGCGCAGCAGGCCGCGGAACAGCAGCCGGCGGTGGGTGCGCTCGCCCCAGCGCCCGGACGCAGCACGCAGGTTCAGCGCGCGGTAGAGCTCCGCGCGGTTCCAGGTGAGGGAGGCGTTGTCGGCGGGTGCCTCGGTCAGCAGGCCGTCGGGCAGCCCGAGCAGCTCCTCGCAGACGCGACGGAGCCGGCCACGGTCGGACTCATCCGCCACGACCACCGTCACCCGCTCGGGCGGCACTGCACTGGTCCAGGTGCCCAGCAGGTTCGCCAGCGAGTGGTGCCGCCAGAAGACCGCCGCCGACGACCCGGTCGGCCGCTCGGCCAGCACCTCGGTGAGGTACTCCTCGTAGCTGCGGGTCTCGTTGACCGACTTGACCCGCTCCTGCCAGCCCGACGGCAGCAGGGGCGCGAGGTTCCGCGCCACGGTGAGCACGTGGACGCGGTCGGGACCCAGGTCGTGGACCGCTCGGGCGACCTGCTCGGCGTACAGCGTGGAGAGGTCCTCTGAGCTGATCACGACGCGCTCGGCGGCCGCGGCGCGTACCTCCGCGACCAGGTCGGACCACTCCTGCTCGGGTACGTCGGGCATCCCGGGCAGGCCGCGGCCGATCAGTGCGAACACCGGCCGGGCCTGCCGGCGCCGAGTGCCCGGGTAGCGCACGCCGTACGCCGCCAGGTCGGCGCGATGACGCTCCAGGGAGGCCTGGATCGCGGTTGTCCCCGTCTTGTACGGCCCGATGTGCAGCAGGACCGCGCCCGGAGGGAGGCGGAGGCCGGCATCGGGCACGGGGTCTCCTTCGGGTGCGCTGTCGCGACGGTACGGCGTGCGCGCCCGGCGGCGCCGCGCTGCGGTGGAGACCGGGTGCGTGTGTCACAGTTTCCCCCATGCAGGAGGAGTCGACGGCGCCGGCCGGGCGCAGGCAGATGCTCGTCGTGGCCGGCTCGGGGCGCAGCGGCACCAGCCTGTTCGCCGGGCTCACCGGACGGCTCGGCGTCCACATCCCCAAGCCGGAGGTCAGCGCCAACCGCTCCAACCCGCGCGGCTTCGGTGAGCCGCGCTGGCTGGTCGACTTCCACAACGACCTGCTTTCCTCGGTCGACGTCGTCATCGAGGACGGCCGCCCCGAGGCGTGGGAGCTCACCGACAAGGTCGCCGAGCGGCCCGACGTGCTCGACCGGCTCGTCGACTGGCTCGAGGGGCAGTTCGCAGAGAACAACCGACTGGTGGTCAAGGACCCGCGGCTGGCGTGGTTCTTCGAGCTGCACCTGGCCGCGGCCGAACGGCTCGGCGCCGAGGTGCACGTCGCCACCATGCTGCGGCACCCGGCCGAGGTGATGCGCTCGCGCGAGATCGCCTACGGCACCAAGACCAGCAACACCACCCGGGTCGTCGGGTGGATGAACATGATGCTCGGCACCGAGCTGCGCAGCCGCGACCTGCCGCGCGCCACCGTGCGGTACGACGACCTGCTGGTCGACTGGCAGGCGGCGATGACGCAGGCCGACCAGCTGATCCAGATGGGGCTCTTCGACCTGGCGACACCCGAGCAGATCGCCGACGCGAGCGACCTCGTCGACCCGACGCTGCACCGCTCCACGGCCGACTGGGACGAGCTCGAGCTCCCGCCGCGGCTGCTCGACCTGGCGACCCGCACCTACGACCTCTACGGCCGACTGGTCGGCGTACCGGCGTCCGAGACGGGCGAGACGCGGGCGCAGCTCGACGAGATCCAGGCCGAGCTCACGGCGTACTACGACGAGTCCTTCGACGTGGCCCGCACCCGCACCGGCGCCACCGTGCGTCGCGAGAAGCGCCGTGCCGTACGACGGGTGCGCGAGGAGCTGGAGACCGCGGCGCCCGAGAGTCGACTCGCAGAGATCCGCCGGACCGTGGCGGGCAAGCTGCGGAGGAGCTCGTGAACCAGCCCCGTGCTCCACGGGTCGCGGTGCTCCTGGCCGGGGGCCTCGGCACCCGGGTCGGTCTCGACATCCCCAAGCAGCTGATCAAGATCGCCGGCAAGACCATCCTCGAGCACACCATGGCCGCCTTCCAGGCCCACCCGATGGTCGACGAGATCGTGGTGATGATGGCCGAGGGCCACCTCGACGCCGTCCGCGCGATGGTGCGCACCGGCGGCTACGACAAGGTCACCCAGGTCCACGAGGGCGCCGAGACCCGCAACGGGACGACGCTGCGGGCCCTGGAGCACCTGCCGGAGGACTGCCCGGTGCTCTTCCACGACGCCGTCCGGCCGATGGTCAGCGAGCGGATCATCACCGAGTGCTTCGAGGCGCTGGAGCGGTACGACGCGGTCGACGTGGCGATCCCCTCGGCCGACACGATCATCGAGGTCTCGCCCGAGGACAACACGATCCGGGCGATCCCGCCGCGCGCCAACCTGCGCCGCGGGCAGACCCCGCAGGCCTTCCGCGCCTCGGTGCTCCGCGCGGCGTACGACGTCGCCGCCCAGGACCCCGGCTTCACCGCCACCGACGACTGCGGCGTCGTGCTCAAGTACCTCCCCGACGTCCCGATCTGGGTCGTCGGCGGCGAGGAGCGCAACATGAAGGTCACCGACCCCATCGACGTCTTCCTCGCCGACAAGCTCTTCCAGCTGACCAGCAGCTTCGTGCCCGAGGGGCACAGCGCCGAGGAGTTCCGCGCCAACTTGGCCGGCAAGGTCATCGTCGTACTGGGTGGCAGCTACGGCATCGGCGCCGACATCGCCACGGTCGCCCGCGAGTACGGCGCGACGGTCGAGACCTTCAGCCGGTCCAGCACCAACACCCACGTGGAACGGCGCTCCGACCTGATCGCCGTCGCCGAGCAGGTGACCGCCGAGCACGGCCGGATCGACTACGTGGTCGCCACCGCCGGGATCCTCCCGCGGGGCTCGCTGCTCGAGACCTCGGAGGAGACGATCTACGCCGCCACCGAGGTGAACTACCTGGCCCCGGTGTTCATCGCCCAGGTCTTCTTCCCCCACCTGCACCGCACCGGCGGCAGCCTGCTGCTGTTCACCTCCAGCAGCTACACCCGCGGCCGCAGTGGCTACAGCCTCTACTCCTCGGCGAAGGCCGCGGTGGTGAACCTGACCCAGGCCCTGGCCGACGAGTGGGGCGAGAGCGGCGTCCGCGTCAACTGCGTGAACCCCGAGCGCACCGGCACTCCGATGCGCACCAAGGCGTTCGGCGAGGAGCCGGCCGACTCGCTGCTGGACTCCCGCTCGGTGGCCAAGGCCTCGCTCGACGTCCTGCTCTCCGACGGCACCGGGCACGTGCTCGACCTGCGCAAGCTGGACCCGATGGCCGACCCGGTGGACGTGGGTTAGCGCCGTACGGGTGGTTTCGAGACGGCGCGCCAGCGCGCCCCTGCCTCAACCACCGGCGTGCGACGCCACGGCCCCCGGTCGCGAGTCGGTCGGGCCGATTGCGGTGTCCTAGCATGAGGCCGCGCCCGGTGGGCACGAGACAGCCGAGCGCCGCGCCCATCCCGACCCGACCCAAGGGACCGATGCAGAACCGTCTGAAGGCCCCCGCTCCGCTGCCGAACGCTCCCCTGGCACGGGTGAAGAGACTGGCCAGGACCGTGCCCGAGCGGGCGAAGCGCGCGACCGACGGCGCCCGGATCCGCGGCCGCCGCTTCGTGCACCGCCGTGGCTACGTGCCCGGTCTGCTCTCGATCGTGGTGCCTTGCTACCGGGTCGAGGACTTCCTCGACGAGTGCCTGGTCTCGCTGCGCTTCCAGCTGTACCGCGAGGTGGAGATCATCGTCGTCGACGACGGCAGCCCCGACCGCAGCGGCGACATCGCCCGGCACCACGCCCGCCGCGACCTCCGCGTCCGCGTGGTGACCCGCGAGAACGGCGGGCTGAGCGCGGCCCGCAACACCGGGATCGAGCACGCCCGCGGCGAGTTCCTCACCTTCGTCGACTCCGACGACGTGGCCTCGCCCGAGGCCTACACCACCGCGATCGAGGCGATCTCGGAGTCCGGTTCCGACTTCGTGCTCAGCTGCTACGACCGGCTCGAGGGCAAGAAGCGGGTCCCGGCCGGCTCCTGGATCCGCGCGGCCCATGCCCGGCGCCGTCTCGGCGTCGACCTCGACGGGTTCCCCGACGCGATGGTCAACGCGGTCGCGTGGAGCAAGACCTACCGCCGGACGTTCTGGGACCGGGCCGGGCTGCGCTTCCCCGAGGGCAGGCTGTACGAGGACCAGCAGGTCAGCGCGGCGGCATTCGCACAGGCACGCGCCTTCGACGTGCTCCCCGACATCTCGGTGTCGTGGCGGATCCGCAACGACCGCTCCTCGATCTCCCAGAGCTCGTGGTCGACCCGCAACCTCCAGGCTCACAACGAGGCCGTGACTGCGTCGTTCGAGGCCCTCCGTACGGCGGGCAAGGACCGCGCGATCGAGATCCGTGCGCTCCAGCTGATCGCGTTCAACATGCCGTTCTTCACCCGCCACCTCGCCAAGGGTGGCCCGCAGTTCTGGGTGCTGCTGCGCGAGGCGATCCTCGACCTGGTGCCGCGGGTCTCGCGTGAGGAGTTCGTGCGCAGCGTGAGCGCGCCGGACAAGGTGCTGGTCGAGCTGATCGCCAACGACCGGCGCGATGCCGCGGTCGACTACATAGAGAACTGGGGCAGCGACTCCCGGCGCTACCTGACCCACGCGACGCCGGAGGGGATCCGGGCCGACCTGCCGCTCACCGAGGGTCTGCCCGACGACGTCCACCTGCTGTCCGACAGCCAGCTGGAGCTGATCAGCCGGCTGATGCGTGTCGTCTGGGACGGCGATGTGCTCACCGTCAGCGGATGGTGCTTCATCCGCAACATCGACCTGGCCGACAACCCGCCGGAGATCGGACTGGACCTGGTCTCCCCCGACGGCGCGAGCCGCATCCCGCTGGAGCTGGAGAGGTACGACGAGCCCCGGCTCGATGTCTTCGGCGGCCACTGGCACTGCGACTACCGACCCGGCGGCTGGCGTGCCCGGCTGACCGCCGACCAGGTCCCGGCGGACGCCGACCGCGAGTGGTCCTTCGAGCTGACGGTCTCCGCGGCGGGGGTCAGCCGGACGTCGCGGCTGCGCGAGGTGTCGATGGCGGGGTCGGCGACAGTGCCCCAGACCCACATCGCCAGCGACGGCGTCGCCCGTACGGTGGTTCGCGGGCTCGAGCGCCAGGTCGTGCTGCGCGTCAGCCGCTATCCCGCCTACGCGCTCTCCCAGGTGGTCGATGCGCAGGGCATCGCCACCGTCGTGTTCCGGGCCGCGGACCCCGAGCGCGTCGTGGTCAACCACATCGACGCCGAACGCAGGGAGCTGCTGACCGCGGTCCCGGAGCCCACGGGCACCGGCGGGGAGTGGCGGGTGCGGCTCGACCTCGCCAGCCTGGCGATGCCGACCTCGAACCGCACGTCGTACGGCGTGATCTCGCGGCCGCTGCGGCTGCGCCTGCGCCATGTCGACGGCGAGTACACCTCCATCCTGGCGCCGCCCGACGCCCTGCAGTCGCCCGGCGTGATCGACGACCCGGCCGTGCGCCGGCGGCTCACGCGGAGCAAGGGCGGCGAGCTGGAGCTGATGGACCGGGTACCGGTCGCCGCGTCGTACACCGTCGACGACGAGACGTTCACCGTGCGCGTCCACTCGAGCCTGCCGCTCGAGCGCTTCACTCCTCAGCTCTCCAGCGTCGACCTCGACGTGCCGGGCACCCTGACCCGCGAGAGCGACGGCGGCTACGCACTGGCCTTCCCCCTGGTCGGCTCGCGCTGGGGGTACGACGGCCTGACGCTGCCGACCAACCGCTACGTGGTCACGATGCGGGCCGCCGGCGACGATCGCGAGGAGGACCTCCCGGTCACGCCGTCGTCCGACCTGCTCGCCCTCCTCCAGGTCGACCAGACGCTGGACCGCTTCCGGGTCCTGGTGGAGGTCTCGCCGAACTGGCCGCCGCTCTTCACCCTCAACGTCCTGGAGCCGTTGGCCGACGACGTACGCGGCCAGCGCAACCAGTACCGCCTCCGCACCGCCGCCCAGGTCGAGGAGGCCACGCAGGACAGCGTGTTCTTCCGCGCGCTCTACAGCGAGGTCGCCAACTGCAACATGCTGGGTGTCCACCACGAGCTCGGTCGGCGCGGCACCAGCCTGACCCGCTACTGGTCGGTGCGCGACCACTCCATCCCGGTGCCCGAGGGGGGCGTCGCGCTCATCGAGGGCACCCCGGAGTGGCACCAGGCGCTGGCGACGTCGCGCTACGTGATGGTCAACGTCCACCAGCCGGAGTGGTACGCCAAGCCGCGCGGCCAGGTGATCATCGAGACGATGCACGGCTATCCCTACAAGGTGATGGGCCACGAGTGGTGGGAGAAGGGCGGCTTCCCTGCGGGCCAGATCAACAGCTTCGACCGGCGGGCGCGGGCCTGGGACTACTTCGTCTCCCCCGCGACGTACGCGACGCCGCTGCTGCGGGCAGCGTTCCTGGACCCCGCCGGCGCGACGCCCGAGGTGCTCGAGATCGGCTACCCGCGCAACGACGTGCTGCAGTCCGACGAGGCGCCCGAGATCCGTGAGCGGGTGCGCAAGGCGCTGGGGATCGCCGACGGCCAGCAGGTCGTGATGTACGCGCCGACGTTCCGCGACTACCTGTCGGCCGACGACCTGGCCGCCGAGCGGATCGACTTCTTCGACGTCGAGCGGGCCTCGCGGGACCTCGGGCCGGGCTTCACGCTGTTGGTGCGCGGGCACGCCTTCAACGCCCGGGCGGGGGGTCGGCACGAGGGTGGCGGTCTGGTCCTCGACGTCACCAGCCACCCCGACATCAACGACCTGATCCTGGCCTCCGACGCCGCCGTGCTCGACTACTCCTCGCTCCGCTTCGACTACGCCCTCACCGACAAGCCGATGGTCTTCCTGGTCCCCGACCTGGCGAAGTACGACGCGGTGCGCGGCGGCGTGATCCCGTTCGGACCGACCGCCCCCGGGCCGCAGGTGACCACCACCCGCGAGGTGGTGGCGCTGGTGCGCGACCTCGACGGGCTGGCACGTCGTACCGCGGCCGAGCGCGAGACGTTCCGGCGCGCCTACACCGACCTCGACGACGGGCACGCCTCGGCGCGGCTGGTCGACGCGGTCTTCACCCCCCGCGGCGACGGCTGACACCGAGTCGGCGCAAAGAGGCATCCAGATCTCACCGAGTCGGCGCAAAGGGACACGCATTTTGCGCCGAGTCGTCATATGACGACTCGGCGTCAGAGGAGCTCGAGGATCTGGTCGAGCATCCGCTCGGCGGCGTGGCCGTCCTGCCAGGGGTTGAACCGCTCGTCGAAGGCGGCGACGCGGTCACCCCAGGCGGCCGCGAGCGCGGGTACGTCGCGCACCCGGGCCACGACCTCGTCGGTCGTCGACACGAGCGGCCCGGGAGCGGTGTCGGCGAAGGGGAACAGGAACCCGCGGACGCCGCCGGTGTAGTCGTCGAGGTCGGGCACCAGGAAGACCATCGGCTTGCGGGTGAGCGCGTAGTCGAAGCGGAGCGAGGAGTAGTCGAGCACCGCGACGTCGGAGGCCAGGACCAGGTCGTTGATCTCCGGGTGGTCGGTCACATCGACGACGCCGCGGCGCGAGGGGCCGGGGGTGTGGAAGCGGTGGCCGCGGAGCAGGAGCACGTGGGAGTCGCCGAGGGCCGCGGCAGCCGCATCGACGTCGAGGTGCTCGGTCATCGCCGCCGCGCGCGGCCGGGACGCCAGGTGGTCGCGCCAGGTGGGTGCGTAGAGGACGGCGGTCTGGTCCGGCGCGATGCCGAGCCGGCGCCGAGCCTCGAGTCGGGTCCGGTCGGCGTCGGGTCCACGCAGCGCGTCGTTGCGGGGGTAGCCGTGCTCCGCGGCCGGACCGTCGTAGCCGTACTGCTCGCGGTAGACCGCGGTCATCTCCGGGGTCGGGGTCGAGATCAGGTCCCAGGTGTCGACGCTGCGGCGCCGCAACCGGGCGACCCGGCTCGGCGGCAGCTCGCTCGCCCGCCACTGCGACTCGCCCATCGCCTTCGAGGGGTAGCCGTGGAAGCACTGGACGACGAGCTGGTCGGGGCGGCGGCGGTACCACACCTCCAGCTCGGTGTTGGTGACCAGGACCCGGGCCGTGCCCAGCACGTCGTACCAGGCGCGGGTGCCGATCACGACCGGTGTGGCGCCCTCCGGCGTCCACTGACCGTGGTCGAGGATCCCCCACGCCGGCCGCAGCTCGGGCCGGCGCCGGCGCAGCTCCGCGAACACGGCAAGCGGGGTGTCGGTCGCCGAGCGGCCGGCGAAGCTCTCGAAGTACCACAGTGCTGGGTCGGTCGGCCGCGGGTCGACGGCGTACGACGTGCGGAGCTGCTCCTGCCCGTACGCGCCGAGCTCGGCGTCTGCGCGGGGAGGTCCGAGGTGGAGCTCGCCGGTGTCGCGGTCGGGGAGCACCCGGAGGCGGTGGTGCGGCCCGAGGACCTCGACCGGGAGCCGCTCGCGCCAGGCGGTCGCGAGGCCCAACCCCCCGGGCCGGTGCAGGCGGTGGACGGCGGTGGGCCACAGGGTCGGGCGGCCGTAGAGGTCGCGGTGCAGGTCGAAGACCACCTCACGGTCGCCGCGCGTCCTGCCAGCGACGTCGGTGCCCGGGCCACGGAGCCGGAGTCCGTCGGCTGCCCGGTCCAGGTGTACGACGAGCTGGTCGCCGTCGAGCGTGACCGCCTCGACGAGCGGTATCCCGGCGGCCACCGGCGACGTCGGCGGCGGCACGTCGACCGTGGTCGATCGATCGATCGCGCCGACCCTGGCACGCACCGCGAACCGGCTGACCCCATCGGGGGCGGTCACTTGGACCGCCCCTTCGGCGGCGGACTGGAAGCGGGCACCGGCCCAGCGGTTCGCGGTGAGGTCCCGGGCGCGCACCACCTCGAGCACGACCCCGTCGGCCTCGGCACTCACGTGCAGTGGGTGCTCGGCGAGGTCGACCCCGTCGACGCGGACGAACAGGTCGACGCGGCGGCCCCCCACGGCTGAGACAGCCCGCACGACCCGGACCCGCAGGCGCGTCTCGGCGTCCGCCAGCCGTCGCAGCTCGGCAGGGAGCTCGACCGACCCCCACCGGGCGACCGGCCACCCGTCGTCGGCCACGTCGGTCGGGAGGTCCTCGCCCAGCCCGTCGAGCTCGGCCGCAAGCGCCTGGACTTCGTCGCGACGACCCTCGGCGGCCAGGTGCAGGAGAGAGCGCGAGGAGGCCCGCAGCGCGAGCTCGCGCGCCGGGTGGACGAGCTCGACCAGACGGAGCCAGGTGGTGTCGTCGGCGCGCTCGGCGTCCGCCACGAACCTCGGCAGCAGTACGTCGTACCAGTGCTGCAACCAGCCGCGCTCCAGCACCGAGCCGGTCACGGCCGCGGTGACCAGGTCGCGACCCACGAGGGCGCTCTCGAGGTGGGGTAAGCGGGCTGGGCCGGGCGCCGTAGGGACGATGACCACGGCCGTGGGCCCAGCGGGCGACGGGCCGGTCCAGGACGTCGAGAGTGGCCGCCGGCAGCAGGTGGGCGAGCGTCGGCGAGCACAACCAGTCGTCGGACCCGACCAGGCGCAGCCGTCGGGCGAAGTCACGGGTGAAGGCCTTGTTCGCGAGCGTGAGGTCCGCCGCCTGCTCGGGCTGCACCGGCCGCCCGGCCGACGGGGCCCGATGGCTCTCGGCCTGCGCGCGCTGCAGCCAGAGCTCCGGCTCCCCCAGTCTGCTCGAGGACCCCGGTGGCGAGGTCGGAGCCGCTCGCGGCCAGCGAACCGGCCAGCGCCTCGAGGGCGTGCGGCAGCAGGAGGTCACAGCCCCGGAGCAGGACGACGTACGCACCGACGGCGGCGCCGATGCCGGCGTTCGCCGCGTCGTACCACGTGGGGCTCGGAGGTCGGGAGCGGAATCGTGGGTCGTCTGGGAGCCCGGCCACATCCGCGCCGACCGGGCAGACGAGAGCCTCGATCAGTCCGTGGGTCTGACCGCGCACCGAGGCCAGACAGTCCTCCACCCGGTCGCCCGGCTCGACGACGACGACGACCGAGACCAGGCCGATGTCACCACCGGCGATGCCGGCCCGGCCCCCGAGGGCCGAGAGCACCCGGGAGCGCACAGCGCCCGGCAGCAGCCCGTACGCCGTACGGCCGACCGCACGCAGGCGAGGTCGGGGCGGCATGCCCAGGATCGTAACGACGAGCGGGATCAGCAGGCGCCGGTCGGGGGCCTCATCCCCCGACCGGTGAGCCGGCTGCAGTCAGTTCAGGCCGTTGTCCGACAGGAACTGGTCGGCAACTTCCTGCGGGTCCTTGCGGTTGACCGACACGTCGGCGTTCAGCTGGGTCAGGTTCTCCGTCGTGAGCGCGGCCATCAGGGCGTTGAGGGGTGCGGCGACGTCGGGGTGCGCGGCCAGGAAGGCCGACGACACCGCCGGCACCAGGTTCTCCGCCGGCTGGATCTTCTTGTCGTCGGTCAGCAGGACCAGGCCCTGGCTCTCGAGCGTGGCGTCGGTCGTGCTGGTCTCGCCGAGCTGCGACTCACCCGAGAGCACCGACTTGTAGGTCTGCGGGCTGGCATAGCCGAGCGGCAGGATCTTGGTGATCTTGATGCCGTACTTGTCGGTGAGACCGCCCTCGCAGTCGAGCCGACCCTGGCAGTCGGGCGCCGCGGCGAGCACGACCGACTTTCCCTTGAGGTCCGACAACTTCGAGACGTTGTTGTCGTCTGCGAACTTCTTGGTCACGAAGAACGCGTTGCTGTCGGTCGCCGACGACGGGTCGAGCAGCGTGATCTTGGCCTTCTTCAGCAGCGGCTGGGCGTCGGTGATCGACTGCTGGGGGTCGGACAGCGTCACCGGATTGGCGTTGCTGCCGTTGTAGGTGCCGTTGAGGAACTCCAGGATGCCGCCGACGTACTCAGGTACGACGTCGATGCTCTTCGGGAACACCTTCATGTAGATGTCGCGGGTGCCGACGAGCTTCACCTGTGGGGTGTAGCCCGCCTTCTTGAGCACCCCGGCGTACAGGTCGGCGACGATCTCGGCCTCGGTGAAGTTCTGCCCCGAGATCCGTACGACGCCACCGCCCGACGAGGCGGGGGTCGACGCACCCGGGTCGGCCGCCGTGCTGCTGCTGCTCGAGTTGCTGCCGCAGCCGGCCAGCAGGACGGCGCTGGCCGTGGCGGCCACCCCGGCCAGGAAACGCTTGTTCATCGGCTCTCACCTTCTGTGCCCCGCGCCGTACGGCGCGCGTGTCCGGTGCCCCTCGTGCCAGGGCCTTGAAAGGACCATCATTCCGCAACGGTCGCGGGCTCGCGAAGCCCCCTCGGGGTGAGCCCGCGATGGAGCGGGTCGACCGCACGTTCGGCGGTACTGCCGATCAGCTCGAGCAGGAACGCCACGACGGCCACCACCAGGGCGGCCGCGATTCCCTTGGGGTAGTCGGTGCGGTAGAAGCCCGCGGTGATCAGGGTTCCGAGCCCGGGGCCGGCCACGAGCGCGGCGATGGTGGCGGTCGCCCACACCTGCACCAGCGCGAGGCGCAGGCCCGAGACCACCAACGGCATCGCGAGCGGCAGCTCCACGCGACTGAACTGCTGCCAGCCCGTCATCCCCATCCCGCGGGCGGACTCCTTGACGTCCGCGGGGACCTCGTCCACCGCGACGTACCCGTTGGTGACGATCGGCGGGAGCGCAAAGAGGCTGAGCGCGATCAGGGTGGCCAGCCCTGCGCGGCCGTAGGGGCCGAAGGTCGCGGTGCCGGGAGTGTCCAGGGTGACCAGGATCGCGAGCAGGGCGAAGGTCGGCACCGCCCGGCCGATGTTGGAGATGTTGATCGCGAGGAAGCCGGCGCGGCCGAGGTGCCCGAGCCAGAGCGCGAGCGGGAGAGCGAGCACCACGGTGATGGCGAGCGCGGTGACGCTGATCAGCAGCTGCTGCACCATCAACGTCCACAGGCCGTCGGCGCCGGTCCAGTTCGATGCTGTCGTCAGGTAGTCCCAGGTGTCGTTGAAGGTCCTCATCCGCGGCGCCTCGTCCACGGTGTAGCGATCCACTGGGCGCCGACGACCAGGGCGTCGAGGACGAAGGCCAGTACGACGCAGAGCACGCTGGCTGCGAGCAGCTCGGCCTTGAAGTCGTTCTGCACGCCGTCCTGGATCAGGTTGCCGAGGCCGCCGTAGCTGATGATGGTGCCGACGGTGGTGAGCGCGACGGTCGAGACGGTGGCGACGCGGAGGCCGGCCATCATCACCGGCAGCGCCAGCGGGAGCTCGATCCGGAACAGCATCCGGCCCGCGCCGTACCCCAGGCCGGTGGCGGACTCCCGCACCTCGGCCGGCACGCCGGCCAGCCCGGACAGCATGCTCCGGACCAGGATGGTGAGGGCATAGAGCGCGAGTCCGATCACCACGGTCTTCGCGGTGATGCCCGTGAACGGCACCAGGATCGGGAACAGCGCGAGGCTGGGAATCGTGTAGATGGCGGTGCTGGTGCCGAGGATCGCGCCCTGCAGCCGTGGCAGCCGGCGGGCCACCAGCGCGAGCGGGAAGGCGATCACCAGGCTGAGCGCTAGAGCCGCGAAGGTGATCTGGAGGTGCTGCACCAGAGCCGTGGAGAGGTCCTCGTGACGATCGCGCAGGTAGTCGACGCAGAACCAGTGGTTGGTGATCCTGCTGTAGCAGCTGGGCTGGATCGAGATCCCAGCGGCCGCAGGTAGGGTCACCACATGAACGCTACCGCGCCCGCGGGGGAGCCGGCGCCGGGGGAACCGATGATCCGCCTCGACGGCGTGGGGAAGAAGTACGCCGACGGCACAGTGGCCGTACACGAGCTGGACCTCGAGGTGATGCCCGGGGAGGTGGTGGTCCTCGTCGGCCCGTCGGGCTGCGGCAAGTCCACGACGCTGAAGATGATCAACCGGCTGATCGAGCCCACCAGCGGCCGGATCTTCCTGGAGGGTCGCGACGTGACCGCCGAGGACCCCGTCAAGCTGCGCCGCCGGATCGGCTACGTGATCCAGCAGATCGGGCTGTTCCCACACCAGAAGATCGTCACCAACGTCGCCACCGTGCCCTCACTGATGGGCACGCCGAAGGCGCAGTCGCGGGAGCGGGCGCGCGAGCTGCTCACGCTGGTCGGGCTCGACCCCGACGTGTACGCCGACCGCTACCCGCACCAGCTCTCGGGGGGTCAGCAGCAGCGGGTCGGGGTCGCCCGCGCGCTCGCCGCGGACCCGCCGGTGCTGCTGATGGACGAGCCGTTCGCCGCCGTCGACCCGGTCGTCCGGGCCCGGCTGCAGGACGAGTTCCTCCGGCTCCAGCACGAGCTGGACAAGACCGTCGTACTCGTCACCCACGACATCGACGAGGCGGTGAAGATGGGCGACAAGGTCGCGATCCTCGCCGAGGGCGGTCGGCTCGCCCAGTTCGGGACGCCCGCCGAGCTGCTCGGCCATCCAGCCGACGACTTCGTGGCCGACTTCGTGGGCTCCACGGCCGGGCTCCGGCGGCTGACGGTCACCAAGCTCGACCGCACGCACCTCGAGCCGCTGGACGGCGTAGCGACCGGCGACCTCGGTGCCGCCATCGACCTCGACTCCACCCTCGAGCAGGCGCTCGCCGTACTCCTGCGCGACGACCGGCCGCTGGTCGGCGTCAAGGAAGGCGCCCAGTTCGTCGGCGTCCTCACCCCCGAGGGCATCCATCGGGCCCTCCGGGCAAGCCTCGCCGAGTCGGCGCAAACAGGCAGCTAGAACGCACCGAGTCGGCGCAAAGAGGCGTCCAGAACGCGCCGAGTCGTCATATGACGACTCGGCGAAAGGTCAGGCGTGGCGGACCTCGGGGTGCCAGGTGGGGTGGGCGGCGATCTCGGCGCGGAGTACGTCGTTGTCCTGCTCGAGCTCGGCCACCCGGACGATCGCCTCGGCGGCGCGCTCCTCGGACTCGTCGAGCGCCTGGGTGAGCCGGCGCCCCTCGGCCTCGGCGTGGTCGGCACGGCGGGCCTCGTGGTTGACCTTTCGCATCGCTTCGGCCGCCCGACCCTGGGAGGCGACGACGGCCGCCTCGAGCTGGGTCGCGGCCCGCTCGGCCGCACCGACGCGGGTCTGCATGGCGGTGGCGAACTGCTGGTGCTCGGCGGAGCGCTCCTCGGCGATGGCGCGGTAGGCCTGCGCCTGCCGGGCCCGGTCGGCCGCGGCGTCGCGGCGGGCGTGGACGAGCTCGGAGTAGGTGATGCGAGCAGCCGCGGCCCCGAAGGCGACGGCGAGGACGGCAGCGACCGACAGGAAGGCCTGCGATCCGCTGAGGACGGCGCCGAGGACGACGACCGCCGCGATCATGACCAGTGCGGAAGCGGACACCAGACGGGTGCTGCGCTGCCGACGACGAGCCTTGGGGGAAGACATGAGGTCAGGCTAGGGCTCGTTGTCCGCTGGAGGGACGCGACACGCGCGCTCGAGGAGCAGCCCCGCAGCGACGACGAGCAGCCCGCAGACGCCCGCGACGGTCGACCGGACGATCCGTTCGGTGGCCAGATCGCTGTCCACACGGATCCAGCTCAGGGCGTAGCCGAAGTAGGCGCCGGCCATCAGGCAGCCGACGTAGGCGCAGGCACGGGACAGCGCGAGCCGGTTCACGAACTGGTGCGGGGCGAGCCCGGTGTCTCGTTGCTGGATGCTGCGGCGCGTCGAGCGCGCCGTCACCAGCAGGATCGCGGCGACGAGCGCCAGTGCGATGGACTGGCTCCACGGCACCAGCGGTGCGAACTTGGGGCCGCCGTAGATGACCCGGTGGAACAGCCAGCCGGCGACCAGGCCGACCACGCCCCAGGCACTGAGAGCCGAGGGGCTCATCGGGCGGAGCCGGCCCTCGGGCGGTTCCTCGGGGGGCTCGACGCTCACCGGAGGTGACTCAGGCCGCTCTCACTGCACCTGGAGCGCGCAGTCGTCGCGCCTGGTGAGCCCGCTCCGGTCCGTCTTCTCCAGCAGGTCGGCCACGGGTCCGGCGTCGGGGATGACGGCGTCGGGCTCCACGTCGTACCAGGGCTGGAGGACGAAGGCGCGCTCGGCCGCCCGCGGGTGGGGCAACCGGAGGCTGTCGTCGTGCCCGCGCCGGTCGCCGACGACGATCAGGTCGACGTCGAGGGTGCGCGGCGCGTTCTCCTCACCGGTGCTGCGGTCGCGGCCGAAGGCGTCCTCGATCGCGTGGGCGCGGTCCAGGAGCCGCGTGGCGGCCAGCGTGGTGTCGACGAGCACCACCGCGTTGAGGAAGCTCTCCGAGCCCGCGGGGGCGTCGACCGGCTCGGTCTCGTAGACGGGCGAGACCTCGGTGATCCAGACGTCGGGGGTGTCGGCCAGTGCGTTGATCGCACCCTGGAGGCTGGCGAGGCGCTCGCCCAGGTTGGACCCGAGGGACAGCACGGCCCGCCGGATCGGGCGCATCTCACCGGTGAGGGTGTCCGCGTCGACGATGTGGGGGTTCGGCGTCTCGGTCACGGGTCGTACCTCACTGGCTGGAGATCGGTCAGAGAACGGTCGGTGATCGGTCGGGTGATCGTCAGCGTCACGTCAGCGAACGTCGCGTCGATGGGGGCTCCGGGCTTGTGGACCGTGACCCGTGCCCATTCAACCCGGTCGTCCAAGAGGCAGACGTCCGAGATGCGTTGGGCCAGAGTCTCGATCAGGTCGACCGGGTCCGACTCGACTGCGGCTTTCACGTGCGCCACGAGACTTCCGTAGTCCACCGTGTCGTGCAAGTCGTCGGACGCCGCCGCCCCACGGGTGTCGATGCCCAGGGTCAGGTCGATCACGAACACCTGTCCCTCGCGTCGCTCGTGCTCGAAGACACCGTGGTGGGCGAAGCACTCGATGCCGGTCACGGAGAGTTCATCAGCCATTCATCCCTCCTCCCAGCGGGCGAAGGTGCGCAGGGCGTCATGGCTCGCGCGTACGTCGTGCACGCGCAGCCCCCAGACCCGCTGCTGGGCCAGCAGCACGGTGAGGGCGGTGGTGGCGTCCTCCCGGTCGTCGACCGGCCGCTGCTCGCCGTCCGGGCCTGCGAGCAGGGTGCCGAGGAACGACTTGCGGCTGGCCCCGACCAGGACCCGGAAGCCCAGCGCCTGGAGCACCGGGATCCCGGCCAGGAGGCGCCAGTTGTGAGCCGGCTTCTTCGCGAACCCCAGGCCCGGGTCGAGGACGATCCGCTGGTCGCTCACCCCGGCGGCGCGGGCCGCGTCGACCCGCGCGCTCAGCTCGTCGCGCACCGCGGCGAGGACGCCGCCGGGAGCGTCGTACACCGCGAAGTCGGTCATCCGGTCGCTGTGGGCCCGCCAGTGCATGCAGACGTACGTCGCGTCCGAGGCCGCGACCACGTCGAGGATCCGCGGGTCGGCCAGGCCCCCCGAGACGTCGTTGACGATCGTGGCGCCCGCAGCGAGAGCCTCGGCCGCGACCTCGGCGCGCATGGTGTCGACGGAGACCACCGCACCATCGTCGACCAGGGCGCGGATCACCGGGACCACGCGTCCCAGCTCCTCCTCGACCAGCGGCCGCGTGGCTCCAGGGCGGGTCGACTCGCCGCCGATGTCGAGGATGTCCGCACCGTCGGCGAGCAGGTCGCGGCCGTGCGCGATCGCGGCATCGGTGGTGGCCCAGCGTCCGCCGTCGGAGAAGGAGTCGGGGGTCACGTTGACGACCCCCATCAGCACCGGGAGTGGCGTCATGTCACCGACGGTTGCTGCTGATCAGCGCCATCGCCTCGGAGCGGGTGGCGGCGTTGTGCATCTGGCCGCGGACCGCCGAGGTGATGGTGCGCGCCCCGGCCTTGCGCACCCCACGCATCGTCATGCACAGGTGCTCGGCCTCGATCACCACGATCACACCGCGAGCCTCGAGCGCCTCGACCAGCGCGTCGGCCACCTGCGTGGTCAGCCGCTCCTGCACCTGCGGCCGCTTGGCGTAGACGTCGACCAGCCGGGCCAGCTTCGACAGGCCCGTGATCTTGCCGCTCTCGGCCGGGATGTAACCGACGTGGGCGACCCCGGTGAACGGCACCAGGTGGTGCTCGCACATCGACCACAGCTCGATGTCGCGCACCAGCACCATCTCGTCGTGCCCGATGTCGAAGGTGGTGGTGAGCACGTCGGACGGCAGCTGGCGCAGGCCCGAGGTGAGCTCGGCGTACGCCCGCGCCACCCGGTCCGGGGTGTCGCGCAGCCCTTCGCGGTCGGGATCCTCCCCGATCGCCAACAGCAGCTCACGGACGGCGGCCGAGGCTCGGTCGTGGTCGAAGGCCGGGATCTCGTCGCGGTCGCGCGGGGGCCAGGCGACGGGGTCGGTCACGCCGGAGCCGGCGGCTCTGGAGGACTGACGGGGCCGATCGGACCGCCGTGGACGTCGCCACCGGCACCCGGGGGCGTCAGGACCGCGCCCGCGTCGGAGTTGTCGGGAGCCGTGCCGTTGCCGTTGCTGGCCGCCCGGTCGCGGATCGCCTGCGGGATCTCGACCGGAGGGATCTGCGACGCCTTGCGGTCCGGTGACCCGGTCCAGGCCGGACGCGGCGGACGCCGGCGCAGGGCCTCGAAGACGGTGGCGACCTCGGCCTTGTCGAGGGTCTCCTTGTCCATCAGCTCGAGCACCAGCGCGTCGAGGACGTCGCGGTTCTCCTCGAGGACGTCGAAGGCCTCCTGGTGGGCGTTCGCCAGGAGCTTCTTGGTCTCCTCGTCGATGATCGCGGCGACGTCCTCGGAGTAGTTCTTGGTGTGCCCGAAGTCGCGGCCCAGGAACGGCTCGCCGTTGCTCTCGCCCAGCTTGATGGCGCCCAGGCGGTCGGTCATGCCGTACTGGGTGACCATCGCCCGGGCCACTGCGGTGGCCTTCTCGATGTCGTTGCCGGCGCCGGTGGTCGGGTCGTGGAAGACCATCTCCTCGGCCGCGCGCCCACCCATCATGTAGGCCAGGGCGTCGAGCATCTCGCTGCGGGTCTGGGAGTACTTGTCGTTGTCCGGAAGGATCATCGTGTAGCCCAGCGCCCGACCTCGCGGCAGGATCGTGATCTTGTGGACCGGGTCGTTGCCCGGGAGCGCCGCGGCGACCAGGGCGTGACCGCCCTCGTGGTACGCCGTGATCAGCTTCTCCTTCTCGCTCATCAACCGGGTACGACGCTGCGGGCCGGCGATCACGCGGTCGATGGCCTCGTCCAGCGAGGCGTCGGTGATCAGCTTCTGGTTGTTGCGCGCAGTGAGCAGGGCGGCCTCGTTGAGGACGTTCTCGAGGTCGGCGCCGGTGAAGCCCGGCGTACGGCGTGCGACGGCGAGCAGGTCGATGCCCGGCGCCAGCGGCTTGCCGCGCGAGTGGACCTGGAGGATCTGGTGGCGACCCGACAGGTCGGGGGCATCCACCTGGATCTGGCGGTCGAAGCGGCCCGGTCGCAGCAGCGCGGGGTCGAGAACGTCGGGACGGTTGGTCGCGGCGATCAGGATCACGCCGCCGCGGACGTCGAAGCCGTCCATCTCGACCAGCAGCTGGTTGAGGGTCTGCTCGCGCTCGTCGTGACCGCCGCCCATGCCGGCGCCGCGGTGGCGGCCGACGGCGTCGATCTCGTCGATGAAGACGATGGCCGGGGCGTTCTCCTTGGCCTGCTCGAACAGGTCGCGGACGCGGCTGGCGCCGACGCCGACGAACATCTCGACGAAGTCGGAGCCGGAGATGGAGTAGAACGGCACGCCCGCCTCACCCGCGACCGCGCGGGCGAGCAGCGTCTTGCCGGTACCCGGAGGCCCGTAGAGCAGCACGCCCTTGGGGATCTTGGCGCCGACGGCCTGGAACTTGGCGGGCTCCTGCAGGAACTCCTTGATCTCGCCGAGCTCCTCGACCGCCTCCTCGCAGCCGGCCACGTCGCTGAACGTGGTCTTGGGCATGTCCTTGGAGATCAGCTTGGCGCGCGACTTGGCGAACTGCATGACGCCGCGTCCGCCACCGCCTTGGATCTGGTTCATCAGGAACAGGAAGATCAGCGCGATCAGCACGATCGGCAGCAACGTCGTCAGCAGCCCGGCCAGCAGGCTCGGGTGGGAGATCTTGACGTTGTAGTCGTCGAGCGTGCCCTTGGCCTTCTGCGCGTCGAGCAGCTTCTGGAGCTGCACCGTCGTACCGCCCAGCCAGCGGCTGGTGACCTGGTCGCCGTCGGCTCGGACTCCGGAGTCGAGGGTCGCCTTGATCTGCTGGTCGCCGTCGATCAGCGTGACGTCCTTGACCTGCCCGGCCGCGATGTAGCCGTTCATGGTCGAGGTGTCGACCTCGTCGTACCCGCCGGACGGCGCGAGGTACTGGAGCGCGAGCAGGACGCCGACGACAGCGACGACGATCCACACCCACGGGCTTCTGAGGAAACGCTTCACAGGACTCTTTCGACCACGAACTCGCTGCTTCACCGGATCACCGGGGAAGCACTGACCAGGGGATGACGACGGTACACGTCAACCCCCAACGCTCATTGTCTCCTGAGAAGGCCCGTGCCACTACATCGGCCACAGAATCGCCCCCGTTGGGCCGGATGGCGCCGGCACCCGGCGACCGGCACGATGTCGACCACGGACCCCCCATCCGGCCACTCCAGGAGCAGACCATGCGCAGCACCCGAACGCCCGCGCAGTGGTGCGCGTCGTTCCTGCTGCTGGTCGCCGCGGGCACCCACGTCCCGCTGATCGAGGACCACCTCGAGGAGGCGCCGTACGTCGGGTGGCTGTTCATCGCGCTCTGCGTCACGTGTCTGGGGCGAGCCGCTCGGGATCCCGGCCGTGGCGTCGGAGGCGCTGATGGTGCTGCTCGCGTGGTCGCACCTACGCCGGGTGGCTCGGCCTGACACTAGAGGCGTCACGAGTAGACGTGCGGCGCGAGGGTGCCGATGTCGCGCAGGTTGCGGTACTTCTCGCGGTAGTCCAAGCCGTAGCCGACCACGAACTCGTTGGGGATGTCCCAGCCGATGTAGCGCGGCTCGACCGGCATCGTCAGTGCCTCGGGCTTGCGGAGCAGGGTCGCGATCTCGACGCTCGCGGCGTTGCGGCTGCCGAGGCTGTTGACCAGCCAGCTCAGGGTCAGGCCGGTGTCGACGATCTCGTCGACGATCAGCACGTGGCGGCCGGTGATGTCGGTGTCGAGGTCCTTGAGCAGCCGGACCACGCCGCTGGACTTGGTGCCGGAGCCGTAGGAGCTGATCGCGATCCAGTCCATCTCGACATGGCGTGGCAGGGCCCGGGAGAGGTCGGCCATCACCATCACCGCACCGCGCAGGATGCCGACGAGGAGGAGGTCCTTGCCCTCGTAGTCAGCCGCGATCTCGACGGCCATCTCGCCGAGCCGCTCCTGGATCTGGGCCTCGGTGAAGAGGATGTTCACGAGGTCGTTCTCCATGTGCGCCGCGTCCATGCCGAGAACCCTAGGGGTTGGTCAGGCTCGGTCGAAGAGGAGAGCGCCCTCACGACGTACGGCGCGCAGGTGGCCGGGCAGGTCGACCCACTTCTGGCCGTGCCAGTCGGTGAGGAGAGCGTCGACGGCCATCACGTGCTGGTGGAAGAGCTCGCCGGCGGGGGCGCCGGCGGTGACGGCGGCGAGTCTCAGCACGCGGGTCCGGATCGGCGTCGGCAGGGTGAGCAGGGCGTCGACCGGGAGGCCCTCGGTCGAGTCGTCCCCCACGTCGACCAGCGCCTGCTCGGCGTACCCGTCGAGGAGCTCCATGTCGGGGCGGAGCTGGTCCGCGGTGCGGGCCAGCGCTTCGGTGACGCCCGGCCCGAGCTCGTCCTCGAGCACGGGCAGGACGCGGCGGCGTACCCGCACCCTGGTGAAGGACGGGTCGTCGTTGTGGGGGTCCTCCCACACCCGGATCCCCTCGACCTGGCAGGCCGTCACGGTGTCGGTGTGGGAGACGTCGAGGAGCGGACGGCGGTAGGCCTCGAAGGACCGGCGCATGCCCGCGAGCGCGCGGCCGCCGGAGCCGCGGGTCAGCCCGAGCAGCACGGTCTCGGCCTGGTCGTCGCGGGTGTGCCCGAGGAGTACGACGTCAGCGTCGAAGCTCTCACGGATCTGCTCGAGTACGGCGTAGCGCGCGGCCCGCGCCGCCGCCTCGGGGCCGAGCCCGGGCGCCTCGACCCGCGCGCGGGCACCGACGGTCTCGTCGACCCCGAGCGTGGCCAGCTGCGCGACGACGGCATCGGCGCGGGCGTCCGAGCCCTCCTGGAGACCGTGGTCGACGGTCGCGCCGACGACGTACCAGCCCTGGTCGCGGCCCTCGAAGACGGTGGCCGAGGCAAGCGCCAGCGAGTCGGCGCCACCGCTGCAGGCGACGACCAGCCGGGCGCCCGGCTCGAGGTCGGCAAGCCCGCGCCGTACGGCGTGACGTACCGCCGCGACGGAGGGGTGCAGGCTCACGATCAGCCCCCGTCAGCCCTGCAGGACCCGGGCGATCCAGGCGTCGGGGTCGTCGATCTCGGGGCGGCTCGGGAGGTTCTCGGGTGCAGCCCACACGGCGTTGAACTCCGACATGCCGACCTTGTCGACGATGGCGCGGACGAAGCGCGCACCGTCGCGGTACTGCGCCATCTTCGCCTCCAGCCCGAGCAGCTTGCGCAGCATCCGGTCGAGGGTCCCGATGCCCTGCCGGCGCTCGTCGAAGCGGCGGCGGATGGTGCCCACGGTCGGGATCACCTCCGGGCCGACGCCGTCCATCACCACGTCGGCGTGACCCTCGAGGAGCGACATCACCGCGGTGACCCGGTCGAGGATCTCCTTCTGCTCGGGGGTGCTCATCAGGTCGACCAGGCTGCCGCCCTTGCCGGCGCTGCGGAACGCCTCGGAGATCCGCTTGAGCCCGTCGTCGAGCATCCGCTGCGGCTCGATGGTCTCGGCGAGGCGCCCGATCTCGGCGAACAGGTGGTCGCGCATCCACGGCACGGCGGTGAACTGCACCCGGTGGGTCTCCTCGTGAAGGCACACCCAGAGCCGAAAGTCCGTGGGGTCGACCTCGAGCTCGCGCTCGACGTGGACAACGTTGGGCGCGACCAGCAGTAGGCGACCGTGCGGCTCGTGGAACGGGTCGAACTGGCCGAGGACCTTGCTGGACATGAAGCCGAGCAGACCGCCGACCTCGGCGGCGGTGATCCGGGAGCCGACCGCCTGGGTGAACGCTCCGGGCGGCCCGCGGCGCTCGGTCATCGAGTCGATGACCGGGGTGAGAAGGGTGGCGAACCCGTCGGCGTTGGCCTGGATCCAGGCGGGACGGTCGACCACGATGACCGGCGCCGTACGCTCGCCCGCCTCCAGCCCGGTGAACTCCCGGACGTACGCCGTGGACCGGTCCGCGCCCGCACGGAGCTCGGCCACCGTGTCGGCCGCCTCCGCTGCGGTCACCACCGGCCCGGGCCCGGCAAGCCGCGACCCCAGCGAGACCGCGAGCTGCCAGTCGACCATCTCCGTCGTCATGGCCTAGGAGCCTACGTTGGTCAACCTGGCGGCGAGGTCGTCGAGGGCCGCACGCGCGTCGAGGGTGCCGACGAGCGGGATGTGGTTGCTGACGAAGGCGAAGACCAGCGGCCGGCCACGGGCGTCGGTGGCCAGGCCGGCGAGGGCGCTGGTCCCGGTCAGGGTGCCGGTCTTGGCCCGCACCCAACCGCGACCGGGCGAGTGCTCGAAGCGGTCGGCGAGGGAGCCGTCGTACGCCGCTACCGGGAGGCCGGTGACCACGGCGCGGAGCTCGGGGTGGCCTGCCGATGATGCCAGCTGCAGGACGGAGACCAGGGACGTCGCATCGAGCCGATCGGCGCGCGCGAGGCCGCTGCCGTCGTAGATGGTGGCGTCCTGCAGGTCGATCCCGAGCCCAGTGAGGACCTGGCGGACCGCCGCAGACCCGCCGTCGAACGACCCGTGGCCGTTCACGGCGATGCCGGTCTGGCGGGCGAGAACCTCGGCACCCTCGTTGTCGCTGACCTGCAGCACCTGCTCGACGATGTCGGCCACCGTCGGGCTGGTCACCCGCGCCACCTCGCGCGCGCCGGAGGGCGCCGTACGCGGCTGGACCCCGCCGGTGACGCGGACCCCGCCCTTGCGCAGGAACGTCGCGAACTCCTCGGCCGCGCTCGCGGCAGGATCGGCCTCGCGGCTCTCGCCGCCGGGGGTGATGCCCTGGTCGGCCCAGAGCGCGGTGATCGGGGAGACCTCGTCGTCGGTGACGTAGCTCTTGGGCCAGTGCGGACTGAGCTCCGGGCCGGTGAAGAGCGAGTCGTCGTAGCCGAGCGAGACGGCGGTGACGCCGCGGGCCTTGAGGCTGTGGGCGGTCGCCGCGGCCAAGGCCTGGAGGCTTGCGTACCCGCGTTCGTCCGCGTCTGTGGGCCGTTTCCCGAGCAGGAACGGGTCGCCGCCACCGACCAGCGTCAGTTGCGAGCGCCGAGCCGCCACGACCCGGGTGGCGAAGGTGAGGTCGGGGCCGAGGGTCTCGAGCGCGGCTGTGGTGGTGAGGAGCTTCAGGGTCGAGGCCGGCATCGACGTACCGCGGCCGTCGTCGAGGACCGGAGCACCCGTCAGCGGGGCGACCACGGCGCGGAGGTCGGCGAGGTGGGGGTCCTTCAGAGCCGGCGCGAGCGCACGTCGTACCGCACTGGGCGTCGGGCGTCCCTCGGGTGCCGGTCGCGCGACAACTCGCGGCGTCGGCACCGGCGCCAGGGTGAGCCCCGGCACGGGCGCCGTGGTGGGCGACGTGTCGGGCGCGGCGCCGAACCAGCGGGTCCCGAGGTCGTAGTGGTACGACGCAGCGGCGCCGGCGAACAGGGCGAGCACCAGGACGATCGGTCCCCAACGGAGCAGCGCGCTCCCGCGCGAGCGGCCACGCTGGCGCCCCTGGCGATCTCGTCGCGCCACGGCCCCGCCTCTCGCCCGCTCGTCTCGTCGACGCACCCGACTGGGCACGCGCGTTCATTCTGCGGGAGACTGGCCCGGACCCGGGGGCCGGGTCGATCCGACGCCTGTGCCGCTGGAGGATGCCGTCATGGAGTTCGACGTACTCGTGGAGATCCCCAAGGGGAGCCGCAACAAGTACGAGGTCGACCACGAATCCGGGCGGATCCGGCTCGACCGGACGCTGTTCACCTCGACGCAGTATCCCGCCGACTACGGCTTCATCGAGAACACCCTGGGTCAGGACGGCGACCCGCTGGACGCGCTGGTGCTGCTGATCGGCGAGCCGACGTTCCCGGGCTGCCTGATCAAGTGCCGGGCGATCGGGATGTACCGGATGACCGACGAGAAGGGCGCCGACGACAAGGTGCTCTGCGTGCCGGTCGCCGACCCGCGCCTGGAGCACATGCGGGACATCAACCACCTTCCCAAGTTCGACCGGCTCGAGATCGAGCACTTCTTCACCGTCTACAAGGAGCTCGAGCCCGGCAAGTCGGTCGAGGGAGCGGACTGGGTCGGCCGCACGGAGGCCGAGGCCGAGGTCGTCGCGTCCTTCGCTCGCCTCCAGGAGGCGGAGCCGCACGAGGCCTCCGCCCACCACCCGCCGACCGAGGGTGCCGACGTCTGAGGCCCCTCAGCCGCACGGATCACCTCCACGTGCGCCTCAGGCTTAGGAGTTACGCGGAACCAGGTCGTAGACGTGCTGGGTCGCGCCGTTCCACTCGAAGGTCGAGACGGGCTTGGCACAGGGGCTCGTGACCGGCGTTTCGGCCAGCAGGTGGGCCACCGACAGCTTGCTGGCCGCCAGCCAGCAGGGATCGGCGTACACAACGATCTGGTTCACGGTCGAAGCATTGCCGATGAAGGGCGCCCTCCGGGTGTCGACGCCCTTTTGTGGGGCGAAGATGAAATATACGTAGCTGACACCACGGTTCCAAGCGTCCTTGTAACGACCGGTCGGATCGAGGATCCGCCACTTGTCCTCGTCCGGACCGGTCACCTGGTAACCGCTGACCGACGGGACACCGTTGGCAACGAGCAGGGCTGAGCCGAAAAGCGTGTCCGCCGCCCACAGCCCGCCGTCTGCCTCGGCCCGGTCGGCGAATCCCTGGGCGAGGGTGGCCGCCTGACTGTTTCTGACGTCGCCCAGACCGAACACCACCGGATTGACCCTGGCCCCGACCGCCGACGTCACCACGGCCACCAGAACGACGGGGAGCCATCGTTCGGGGTAGCGCGTGACCACCCAGATCAAGCCCGCTGTGACCAGCGAGGAAATCCAGATCCCCCGCGTCGGGATCGCGACAACCGCAGGCACCGCGGTGCCGGCGTATGCCGCCGGCGCCCCGATCAACGTGCTGCCGGCGTACGCCGTGACGAGTCCGCAGACCGCCGCACAGACAGTGGCGGTGCGGACGTTGCCTCGCGGCAACCGTGACAGCACAAGGCACACCAAGAGGGTGGCGGGGTAGCCCACGGTCTGCGCCACTCTCACCGGGAGTACCCGGTTCAGAGCCGGCACGTGCGGTCCGATGCTGCCCCACGACACCACCGCCCACGCGACGAGCACGACCACCCCGATACCCAGTGTTGCCATGGCTGCCCGTTGCACCGCTGTCGATCTCGCTCTGGCGGCGCCCCAGAGCAGGGCGGCCCAGACCCCGCAGATCAGGAAAGCTGAGGTGATCTCGCTCTGGTTGGTGATCGCAGGGTTCGGGGGATACCGCTTGAGGTCGTAGAGAGCTGGTGCGCCGAACAGCTGATAGATGGGCTGTGCCGCGCCCGAGGTGCGCCTGAGTCCCGGATAGACGGTGGCCGCCTGGGCCCGGAGGGCGTCGAGGTTCTCCCAGAAGGTCCCGACCAGCAGGAGTAATGCGAACGCCGCGCCGAGTCCGATCGTGACGAGCCCCACTCGGCGGACGGTCGGATCGCGGACCAGGAACACTCCCACGGCCAGCACCAGTGGAACCCCGATCGTGATCGACCAGGGCACATAGTTCGTCACCAGGCGCGCCAGGAATACCGCCGCACCGGCCGTCAGCAGCACTCCCAAGAACAGCGCCCTTCGTGACCCACGCTGAGCGAGCTGGTCGCGGGCAAGGAAGAGCAGGTAACAACCCGCCGCAGTGAACGCGAGGATCCGCACCGGGGCGAAGGACCACCAGACGCTGGCCGGCGCCATGGCACACAAGACCAAGGCGAGCCACGACATTGGTCGGGTCGCGCCGAGGCGACGAAGCAACGGCGGCAGGCTGAGCGCTAGCACCAGCCAGGGAAACGCGTTGAAGGCGGCGAACAGCACGGGGTCTGGCAACCAAGCGCCGAGCCGTAGCAGGTTGCCCTCGAAGAACAGGATCGACTCGAACAACCTGCCTGACGGGATTTGGTAGATGATGTCAGGCTTCTGCGACAAGGCCGACGTGAGTGGCACACCGTGAGCCAGGGTCCCCAGCTCGATCGGGGTCGCAACCAGCCACTCGTCACTGCGGATCGGCAGGCCCGAGCCGATCTGGTGGGCGCCTGAGCCGGCAGCCGCCTTGTCGAAGGAGGCCCAAGGAATACGTGGTGATGCCGGCCAGGGAAACGGCGAGGTAGCCCACGATCGGAAGGATGACCTCGAGCCGGTCCGCGAGGGAGCCGCGCAACCGCAGACGGCTCTTCGTCGGGGGGGCGCTCACCTCGGAGTCATCGGCGCGCAGGTCATCCTGCAATACGCGTTGCTCGGGAGTGACGATGGTTGCGTCCTTGTCGGTAGGGGGCAAGAAGCGGCGTCAATGTACTACAGCCCTGCCGACCGACCGACCGGCCGTGAACACGGCCGGTCAGCCTCCGCACGGCCTCGTTGGAAGCAAGCAGGCGAGCCATCGATCGGGGCCCGCCGGCCCGGGAGGGGACGAAACCCCAGGTCGACGACGCACGACATTTGGGTCTCGTCGCCGTCCAAGGAACCGGCGTCAGCGGTGAGTGATCAGAAGGGCACCCGGATAGCCCGTATCGGCGTCACAGGTCCGGTGTGACGGCGAACGTGCACCCCTTCCGACGCGCGAGTACCCGCGATGCGCTCCTCAACGAGCGGTTCGTCGCCGAGCGCCAGCACCAGCGCGTGACAACCGCGCCACGTGCCCCCCATGCGCCCGGCTCATGGCTCTTCAGGCAGTCGTTCGGGGTCGTCCCGACGCTCGGTCGCCAACCTGAGCAGTCCGAGCTCCTCGGCCAACGTGCGGGTTCTCTCTTCGAGCCTGCCCAGTTCATAGCTGTGTTGGAGATTGAGCATGAGGAGGACGATGGCGGCCACGAAGAACACCAAGTTGGAAGGCAGATTGACGCCGAGCAGATCGGTCGCCCACGTGAGAATCCCGGGAAAGACCGCCACGCTTAGCGCACCAACGGCGAGGACGAACCAGATGAGCGCGTACTTCTCGCGCAGCCGATGTCTGCGCAGCATCTCGAAAAGGGCGACGAGGATGATCAGCGACCCCGCCAGGCCCAGCGCGTTCGGCCCACTCATGGGCGCACCACCGGGTTCGGGACCGGCGCGCCGACGGGCTCGGGGTTGGCGAGCTCAGCGGGCCACTTGCGCACCAGAGCCAGGCCCAGGGCGACCGCGGCCCGGAACAAGTAGATCGTGGAGCGCACCGGCGAAGCACTTGCCCGGCCACCCTGGCGGGGACGCATCTCCACCGCCACCTGTCGGACACGGCACCCCATCCGCAGCGCAATGACCAGAGACTCAACAGTGTCGCCGAGGTACTCAGCCGGATAGTGCGCGGCGAAGACGGCGATGGCTCGTCGGTTGGAGGCCCGGAACCCCGACGTCGTGTCCGTGATGCGAGTGTGTGCCAGGCGCGAGATCACCACCCCGAGCACGACCATCGCCCACCGACGCAACCCCCGGACCCGGTAGCTGCCGTCCCGGGTGACGAACCGGGACCCGATCACGAGGTCCGCGGTCCCCAGCTCCGCAACCAGATCCCCGACGTAGCGAGGATCGTGCTGTCCGTCCGCATCGATCTGGACCACCACGTCAAAGCCCTCACGCAGCGCGTAGCGGAAACCCGCCCGCATCGCGCCCCCAACGCCGAGGTTGAACGGCAACCGACACACGGTCGCACCCGCCGCCGCCGCCAGGTCGGCCGTGTGATCCTGGGAGCCATCGTCGACCACCAGGACAGCGACGCCGGTGTTCGTCGCGGTGATCTCGCGCACTGTGGCCGCGACCGAGGCCTCTTCGTTGTAGGCCGGGACCACGATCAGGACGCGCGGAGCTCCGGCCGGTCCTGACATGCGGGCATCCTAACCTCGCCCTACCGTGGCCACCGCGCCCCCGCTCCGGAGTCTTGCATATCCAAGCCTGACGATCGCGACCCGTCGGCTCGGGCCCGTGGAGGGCAGTTGTCTGAGGCACCCGCGGACGTCCGGGCCGAGGGGCCCGCGGGCTCGTCCACCCGACCGGGCTGCGAAGCTATTAGGTCCGGATCACCTCAACACGGTACCCGGGAACGGACTGCAAGCCAGGTCGACGGCGTTTCTTGTCCCGGTCCTCGGTCAAGAATTTGGCGCGATCCTGATCGACCTTGAAGACTACGTCATAGTTCCTGCAAGACTGCGGTAGCCGGGAGGACGTGAGGTCTTGTACGGCAGCGTCTATCCCTGCAGCTATCACTGTGAACCGCAGTTTGGTGAAGCAATCGTTCAACGGGCGGTTTGCCTGGACGAGGAGCGTTGCGATGTCTGATGCAAAGTTACTGCTGACTAAATAGATGCTCACTTTCTTCGAGTCATACTCAGAGGCAGACATCTCTGACCAGATATCGCTATTCACTCCGGGTGAAACAACACGTGATCCGCGTACGAAAGACACCATCGTGCTGTCGCTCGGTATCAACTGGACGACCGCCACCGGAACAAGCACAGCCACCACAAGTGCGGACGCCGTTTCCTTGACCTCGCAGACCAAGACCCCAGCCATGGCGATACCCAGCGGTAACAGCACAAAGGGCAGCAAAATCAGGCTCTTGAGGTAGTAGTAGTGGACCACGCCTGTCCAATATGTTTGATATCCGAACAGCAGCGCGGTCATGACAAGCGTGGCGCTGGCGACCAGCAGTACAGGCTCATATGGCCTGTCGTCTGCGCGGCCTTTCCAAATGAGCACTGCCGAGACAAGTCCTGCGAACAGTGCGCCATACACCCACTGGTCGTATACGGGAATAGCACCGTCCGCTAAGAGGCCCTGACTGAAGCCTACGCTCGCAGCCGTCTTGACGGTCAACACCAGCCACACCTGTGCTACCACACTGAAGACCGCGATGCCAAAAAGGGGCCAATTCGAACTCAGCTCGCAACGGATGTCATGCAAGCTTGGACGTCTCCTTGATATGCGGATGGCAATCGCCAGGAGCACGGCGCCGGCAGCCACGGGCAGCAGGAGGACCCACGCTGCCAAGGAGATACTGCAGTACAACGCGGCAAGTCCGAGTGCACTTCTGTCGCCTATACCCTGACTGAGGAACTGATGAAGCGTGTAGAGCAGGAGCAGAATAGCCAGAAGTTCTGGCGTGAAGTTGAAGAAGCCGTACCGTTGAATGTGCACGACGAAGAAGTAGACAGAAGCCAAGGACAGCAAAGCCATCACCACATAGACAGCAATCGACTTCCTCTCATTTCGATTCATCAAGTCGTACAGCGTGAAGGCTAGGCGTACCAAGAGAAACACGAGCACGCAAAGCCAAAAGACGTTGATGACTCCAAGTGCCGCCGCGCTCGATTTCCCCGGATGGATCGACGGGATGCTGAATTGTGTCATGGCAGCATTCGCCGCATGCCAGCTCGAAGGATAGAAACTCTCGCCCCCGCTTCTTGGCAACTGCGCGCTGTCCCAAGGGCGCACAGATCCAAAACCTAGATAGTCATTGAACACGGCTAGATGAGTGCCATAGTCGACATTGCCAGTTATCAGGATCAACGCGTTGCTAGGTTGTTCCCCTGGGGGGTAGTTCAGGAAAGGTATTCCGAGCAACAGAAGGAACGCTGCCGCCGCAATACCCAATGATACGACGTCGACTGCCATGACTGGACGTCTTCGAGGCTGCTGTGGGTCCGCGCTTCGGAGGGCTTCATAGGCAAGCAGTAGACCGAAGGTGACTAGTTCGAGGCACATGACGGCCTGCAAACTGATGTTCGACACCGCCGAGCAGATGATGACGAACAAGCCGAACACGGCGGTATGGGTGAAAAGTGCAATGATGAATAGAGTGCATTTGCTGTCGACGTACACGGTTGAGAACTTTCGCCCAAGATAGGAGTAGGCACAGTACAACGACAGAAGTAGGACGGGCAGAAGAGCGCTGTAGACGAAAAGTGATATGACCAACGCAAGTGCGGCAGTCAAGGCGACGAAGGACCTGGGCTTTCGAGAGAAACGCTGAGAGAATCGTGACAACATCACTCGCCCGCTTCTACCTTTGGATATCCAGCGAGGTGGAATCCCCTCATCAGGACCTGCAATGCTTCTTCCGGTGCCGGCATGCCTGGCAGCGTAGCGTCGCGTACCGTTGCCTCACTCCGCCCTGCAATCGGCTCAGTCGACTGACCCGCAGACCGAGGGTGCCGACGTCTGAGGCCCTTCAGCCGGCCAGGCGGGTGAGGAACGCGTCGACCGCGCGGATCACGTCGACGTGCGCCTCGACCCCGCGTACGACGTCGCCGGGCATCATCATCGCGTGGTCGGCGCCGGGGATCTCGGCGACCTCGCAGCCGGTCGCGGCGAGCTCACGCGCGATGCCGGGGTCCCAGGCGAAGGTGTCGGCGGTGCCGCCCACCAGCAGTTGGCGTGCCGGGTTGGCGGCGATCGCCTCGGCCACGCTCGGCACCTGGAGCACCGGCGTGAGCCAGATCGCCTCGTAGCCCCGCTCGGCGGCCAGCGGCGCGGCGTACGTGCCGAGCGACTTCGCGACGAGCAGCACCCGGCCGTCCTCGGGCAGCTGTCGCTCGACCTCGCCGCGCACCCAGGCCGTGGTCTTCTCGTCCGACTCGTGCTCGGGCGGGTCCCACCACACCTGGCGCACCGACCATCCGTGCTGCAGCAGGGCGAAGCCGGCGAAGAAGGTCAGCGGTGCGGCGGGCGGGTATCCGCGGCCCGGTACGACGACCGCCGTGCCGACCGGGTCGCCCTCGGGCTCGAAGCTGGTGGCGATCACGCCCGGGACGTCGCTCATGCCGTGCCGCGCCCAGTCTCAGGGGCGGGCGAAGAAGTTCGGGGTGATCCAGTAGAACATCGAGACCTCTTCGACGTCGCGGCCGGTGCGGGGAGCTTGGACGATCATCCCGTTCCCGACGTAGAGCGCGACGTGGTAGATCGAGGACGGCGAGCTCGAGGAGCCCCAGAAGACCAGGTCTCCGGGCTGTAGCTGGCTCTGGGAGATCGGGGTGGACTGGGTGTACTGCGCCACAGAGTAGTGCGGCAGCGAGATGCCGCCGGCGCGCCAGGCGCCCATCGTCAGGCCGGAGCAGTCCCAGGAGCTGGGTCCGGCGGCGCCCCAGACGTAGGGGTCGCCGATCTGCGAGCGGGCGAAGCCGATGGCACCTGCAGCGCCCGACGCCGGAGCCGGTGGAGTCGGATCGGCGGGGGGTGCCGAGGGGGTGGTGGGCTCCGTGGGCTCCGGCGTCGGGTCGCTGGTCGGGGAGGGGGAGTCGCTCGGGTCGGGGGTGGGGCTCGTCGAGGGCTGGGCGGTCTGCTGGGCCTGCTGGGCCTGCGAGCTGCTTGAGCGGCGGCCTGCGCCGCGGCCTGAGCAGCCGCTTGCTGGGCGGCCTGCTGGGCGGCCTGCTGGGCGGCCTGCTGGGCGGCGGCCTTGCGGGCGGCTCGCTCGGCGGCCCGCTGCGCCGCCGCCTGGGCGGCCCGCTCGATCCCGGCCTGGCGCTGCTGGGCCAGTGCGACGCTGACGTGCTGGAGCCCGGCGAGCTGGTGGATCAGTCGCGTCTTCTGCGCGGCGATGGCCTGGGTCTGGCTGTCCGCGGCGGCGGCGGCACCCGCAGCCTGGTCGCGCGCCTGGCGGGCCCGGGTGGCCAGGGCCTCGGCCTGGGCGCTCGCCTTCTCGGCCTGGGTGCTCGCGACGTCGGCCAGGGTCGAGGACGCGCGGAACGAGTCGTAGGTGTGGTCCATGGCGTCCTGCGCGTTCTGCAGGGTGCCCATCGTGCTGATCACGCCGGCCAGTCCGTCGCTGCCGGTCACGGCCGAGATCGGGCTCAGCGAGGGCCCCATCTCGTACGACGACACCACGGTCGCGGCGTACGACTGCCGCTGCTGCCGGGCGTCGTTCGCGGCGATGGTCGCGTGCCGGTCGGCCACCCGGGCGTCGCGGCGGGCCTGCTGCAGCTTCCAGCGCGCGCCGTTGTAGCGCTCGGCGGCCTGCTCGGCGCGGACCGCGGCGGCCTGCAGCCGGAGGTCGGCCTGCACCAGCGCCGCCTTCACGCCGGCGACGTCGTGCACGGCGGCGACTGCGCGGTGCTGCGCGGCGTGGACCTGGTGCCGGCTCGGGTACACGTGGTGGCCGTCCGCCGCAGCAGCGGCCGCGACTCCCCCGAGCCCGGTGACCAAGGACAGGGCGAGGGCGGTGACCCCGACTCGGTGCACGAGAGCTTCTCCTAGCGCGACGACCAGCGACGTGTGTGGCGGATGTCGTCTCGGGTGTCTTCCTCTTCACCCGTGGCAACTCGTTGCACGCTAGTGCGCTCGAGTCACATTGGGAACAACTTTCACAAAATTCCCAGGAGATAGCGGCGTGTCGACTTGACGAACTACACGGTTGTAACTTCGTCGAGTCGCTCTTCGGTCGATTCTCGGTGCCGCACGAAGCTCTGGTGGCTGGCCCAGGCGCCGACGTAGAAGGACACCAGCGCGATCGCGACGCCGGCGACGTCGTCGGCGATGTAGTGCCAGCCGAAGTAGAGCGTGGCCAGGGCGGTCAGGCAGGCGTTGACCCAGAACACGATCTTGAGCCAGCGCATGGTCGTCGTGTACTGGATCATCAGGGCCACCAATAAGGTGATCGCGACGTGCAGGCTGGCGAACCCGGCGATCGACTGCAGCGAGCCGCTCGCGTCGTTCAGGTAGTACTGCCGGGTCCAGGTGATCGAGGTCATCAGCTGCATGGCCCCGGTGTTGGGCAGATCGGTGTAGCGGAACGGGTAGGCGATGCCGGGGCCCAGCGTCGGGAGGGCGTAGTAGGAGATGGTGCCCAGGGTCCACGCGACGCACTGGGAGACCGCGAACCAGTAGCCGAAGCCGAGGTTGCGCGACCAGATCAGCCAGGCGGCGAGCGCGAGCGGGACCAGCGGCAGGAACCACAGGTAGACCGTCGAGAGCACCTCCGCGGACACTCCGGTGCCGAGCGCGTGGTGGAGCACGTCGCCGGGTGAGTGGCCGAAGAACAGGGCGGTGTCGATGATGTTGAGCTCGGTGTCGAACTTGTGGTGCTTGCCCTCGACGAACGGCAGCTGCGACTTGAGGTTCCGGTAGCTGACGTAGGTGACGTAGAAGGACAGCAGCCCGATCACCACGAGCTCGAGGCGGGGCCGGGTCCAGTGAGAACGCACCCGCTCCATGAAGACCTCGGGCATCCGCGCCGGTCTGAAGCGTGAGCCCCACAGGGTGCGCGGCAGGAGGTCGAGCAGGAACGCCAACCCGAGGATGGTCGGCAACCGCAGGTAGGAGGGGCCGATGAAGCCGTCGGGGTCGACCAGCGGGTGCCCGAAGACGACCGAGGTCAGCACCGCCAGCACGCCCATGCTCACGGCGATGGAGATCAGGAGGATCTGGGCGCGGCGGTACATCCGGTCAGTTTAGGGGTGGCGGGACCGGGCGCGAACCGGCCGGCAGCGGCGCCAGCCGGGTGCGGTCGACCGAGAGGCGTACGGCGTCACCGGACGCGAGCCGCCGGCTCAGCGAGGCGACGGCGTCGACCTCTCCGAGATCGGTGCGGCAGACCAGGCGGACCTGGCCGGGGGTGGCGCGCACGGTGACGACCTCGGCGACAACCGGGCCGTCGTCCGCAACGGCCAGCGCGGAACGGCGTACGGCGACGGCAGGGGCGGGCGGAAGACCGGCCGCGGCCAGCAGCCGGGCGGCTCCTTCGCCCTCGAGGACCCGGGCGTAGCCGAGGAAGAGCGCGGTCTCGGCGTCGACCGGTGCCTGCCAGACGTCGCCGATCGGGCCGGCCTGGACGATCCGGCCGGCACGCATCACGGCCAGGTCGTCGGCGACCGTGAATGCCTCCTCATGGTCGTGGGTGACCATCACCGCAGTGGTGCCGGCCGCGACCAGGATCCGGCGCAGGTCGTCGGCCAGGCGCTGTCGGAGCCCGGCGTCCAGGGCACTGAGCGGCTCGTCGAGCAGGAGCAGCCGGGGCGACGCGGCCAGCGCCCGGGCCAAGGCCACCCGCTGTCGCTCGCCGCCGGACAGGGTGGAGGGGAGCCGGCCGGCGAGCTCGGCGAGCCCCACCAGGTCCAGCAGCTCGGCGACGCGGCGCGCGGACTCGGCCCGCGGCGTACGACGGAGCCGGAGCGGGTAGGCGACGTTGCGGGCGACCGTGAGCTGGCCGAACAGCTGGCCGTCCTGGAACATCAGGGCGAACCCGCGCTGATGCGTCGGCGTCCGGCTCAGGTCGGTGCCGTGCCAGGCGACGGTGCCGGCCGCGTCCTCCAGGCCCGCGATGGCGCGGAGCAGGGTGGACTTGCCGCAGCCGGACGGCCCGAGGACGGCGAGCACCCGCCCCTCGCCGAGGTCGAGGTCGGCGTCGTCTACGGCAGGGACTCCGTCGTACGACACGGAGAGCCCGCGTACGGCGAGCGCGACGCCGGCGTCTTCCAGGGTCGTCACAGGGTGCCCACCGACGGGACCCGGAGCCGCTCGACCACCAGCATCACCACGGCCGTGGTGGCGCCGAGGACGACGGAGGCCGCGAGCGCCATCCCGTAGTTGAGGTCGCCGGGGTGGCTGATCAGCCGGTAGATGACGACCGGCAGAGTGGGTCGGTCGTCGCGGACCAGGAACGACGTTGCGCCGAACTCGCCGAGCGAGCAGGCGAACGCGAACCCCGCCGCGGCCAGGAGCGGCTTCCAGACGACCGGGAGGTCGACGACCGCGAGCGCGCGTAGGGGCGAGGCGCCGAGGGTGGCCGCGGCCTGGCGCAGCCGGTCGTCGATCCCGGACAGCACCGGGACCAGGATCCGCACCACCAGGGGCAGCGCCACCAGGGCCTGGGCGATCGGGATCAGCAGCGGTGAGTCGCGCAGGTTGAGGGGCGGGTGGCCGAGGGTGACCAGGAAGCCGAAGCCGAGCGTCACCGCCGACACCCCGAGGGGGAGCATGAAGAGGCCGTCGAGCCCGCCCCGGAGCCGGCGCTCGGAGCGGGTGCGCGAGCGGCGGGTCACGATCATCGCCAGCGAGAGGCCGAGCAGGAGCGACATCCAGGTCGCGTCGACGGCGATCCGCAGCGAGTTCGTCAGCGCGGTCGTGACCGGGACCAGCAGCGCCTGGTGGGAGCCCGGGGTCTGGAGCGCGCGGTAGTTGGCGAGACTCCAGGTGCCGTCGACCCGCAGCGACTGCACGACCAGCGCCGTGATCGGCAGCGCGACCAGCACGACCAGCAGGCAGGTCAGCGCGACGGCGGGGAGGTCGCCGTACCTCGGCCGGCGCAGCCGGACCCGTGACCTGACGACCGTGCCGTCCGGCGTACGGCGTGCGCGCGCCGCCCCGATCAGCAGCCCGGTCACGACCACCAGCTGCAGCACCGACAGCGCGGCGGCGGCTTGGAGGTCGAGCAGCTGCGTGGTGAGCAGGTAGATCTGGGTCTCGACGCTCGAGTAGCGCAGCCCGCCCAGGGTCAGCACGATCCCGAACGCCGTGGCGCAGAAGAGGAAGACGACGGTCGCGGCAGAGACCAGCGCGGGGCGGAGCGCCGGGAAGGTGACGTCACGCAGCACCTGCCACGGCGCGGCACCGAGGGCGGCGGCCGCCTCGGCCGGGCGTGGGTCCAGCGACTCCCAGGCACCGCCGACGACCCGGATCACCACCGAGGCGTTGAAGAACACCAGCCCCGCCACGATCGCGATCGGGCTGCCGTCGAGACCCAGGCGGCCGAGTGGGCCACCCCGGCCGATCACCAGCTCGAAGGCGACGCCGACGACCACGGTCGGCAGGACGAAGGGCACGACGAGGAGGGCGCGGACCCAGGTGCGGCCCGGGAACCGCAGCCGATGGAGCACGTGCGCGGCCGGCAGGCCGAGCAGGCAGGCCAGGAGCGTGCCGACGGTCGAGGACCAGAGCGTGAACCAGATCGCGCGCTGGATCTCCGGGCGTCTCAGCACGGCGAGGACCCCGCCGACGTCGAGCTGCCCGTCCTGCACGAAGCCGCGCGAGACGATGCCGGCGACCGGGACGACGAAGAAGATCCCCAGCACCAGCAGGGGGATCGCGGCCGTCGCGGCCAGGGTGAGGAGCCGTCTCATCGAGCGTTCACCTGCTGACGACGTCGCTCCACTGCTGGAGCCAGGCGTCGCGGTGGGCGGTGATGTCGGCCGGGCTGACCGTGATCGGATGCGTCGGCTGTACGGCGTACCTCGCCCAGGCGGTGGGCAGCGGGGTGCCGGTGCGGACCGGGAAGACGTACATCGAGTCCGGCAGCGCCCGCTGCACCTCGGGGCTGAGCAGGAAGTCGACGAACGCCTCGGCGCCCTTCGGGTTCTGCGCGCCGGCCAGCACCCCGGCGTACTCCACCTGCCGGAAGCAGGTGTTCAGCAGCGCCTTGGTGGTCGAGGTGTGCGCGCCCTTCGGGACGGTGAAGGCGGGAGAGGAGTCGTAGGAGACCACGATCGGCAGCCGGCCGTGGCCGCCGCCCTGGGTGAAGTCGGTCTCGTAGGCCTGCGACCAGCCGTCGGTGAGGGTCGCGTCGTTGGCGACCAGGGACTCCCAGTAGGCGGGCCAGCGGTCGCCGTACCGTCCGATGGTGGCGAGGAGGAAGGCCAGGCCGGTAGAGCTGGTGGTCGCGCCGGGGACCGCCAGCAGCCCGTGGTAGGCGGGCTTCGTCAGGTCGCCGAGGTTGCGCGGGGCCGGCTGGTGGTGCGCGGCGAACCAGGTGGTGTCGACGTTGACGCAGACGTTGCCGTTGTCGATGGGCGCGAGGCGCTGGTCGCTGCCGGGCAGGGCGTAGCGGCTCGCGCCCGGCGGCAGGGACACGTCGTACGGCGCGAAGACGCCCGCGTCGAGGGCCCGGGTGGCGAAGGTGTTGTCGACGCCGAACGCGACGTCGCCGGTCGGGTCGTCCTGGGTCAGCACCAGCTTGTTGGTCAGGGTGCCGCCGTCGCCGGCGGCGTGGACGACCAGGTGGTAGCCGGACTCGCGGTCGAAGCGCGCGATCAGGGGCTTGGGCAGCACGAACGAGTCGTGGGTGACCAGGACGACGTCCTTGCTGCCCTCGGACGTCGTACCGCTGCCGACCAGCGAGCAAGCGGTGAGTGCGGCGAGGACCGCAGCGGCGAGTACGGCGCGCGCGGGGCGCAGCAGAGTGGGCGTGGACATCTGACTCCCTTCGCCGGTGCTAACCGGATCAGGTTCGGAGGGTCTGCGGCACGTTCCGCACTCTCAGCCCCGGCCGGGGCTCCCCTGTCTTGTCCTCCCACTCTACGTCCCTCCCCTCCACCCCGGATCGCCGAGTCGTCATATGACGACTCGGCGCGAAATCGTTGCCTCTTTGCGCCGACTCGGCGTCGTTCGACTGCCTCTTTGCGCCGACTCGGTGAGTAGCCTGCGGGGATGCCGAGCGTGCGTCACCAGGTGCTGGCGCGGGTGATCCCGCGGCTGCGGAAGTCGCGGGAGCTGGACGACGAACCCAGCGAACGCGCCCGGGTCGAGCGCTGGCATGCGGGGCTGGACCGGAGCCTGCCGACCGGGTCGACGCCACGCTTCGGGCACCGCTTCTCGGTCGTCACCGAGCAGCTGGGCGGGTTCCCGGCGTACTCGATCGTGCGGCGCGGGACCGTGCCGAGCCGGACCGTGCTCTACCTGCACGGCGGGGGCTTCATGGCGCCGATCAGCGCGTGGCAGGTGCGGTACGCCACGCGGCTGGCCGACCAGGTCGGGGCCCGGGTGGTGATGCCCGACTACCCGCTCGCGCCCGAGCACACCTGGCGCGACTCCCATGACGCCCTGGTCGCCCTTGCGACCCGTCTCGCCGGCGAGGGCGAGCTGGTCCTGGCCGGCGACTCGTCCGGCGGCGGGCTGGCGCTCGCGGTCGCCGAGTCGTTGCGCGACCGGGGCGGCCCGCAGCCGCGCCGGCTGCTGCTGATCTCACCCTGGGTCGACCTCACCACCTCCACCCCCGAGACCGCGGCGCTGGACGCCGTCGACCCCTGGCTGTTCCTCGGCAAGGTGCGGGCGTACGCCGGCTGGTGGGCCGGCAGCCCCGACGACCTCGGCCGGCCGGAAGTCAGCCCGGCCCTCGGCGACCTGACCGGACTGCCGCCGGCGCTGATGTTCTGCGGCAGCCGCGACCTGCTGGTGCCGGGCTGCCGACTGCTCGTACGACGTGCCGCCGAGGCGGGCTGGGACCTCACCTACGTCGAGGAGCCGGACCTGATCCACGTCTACCCGATCCTGCCCGGCATCCCCGAGGCGCGGCGTGCCTGGCGTCGCACGGTCGACTTCCTGCACGCGCTGACCTCAGCCCGGCGCCGTCCCGACCCACACCCGGCCCCGCGTCCCGTCGTCCCCGAGCAGCAGGAACCGACCGTCGCCCCCGGAGATCGCAAGCTGGCGGTCACCCGTCACCGCGATCTGCTCCGGCGCGGGCAGGTCAGCCCACGCACCACCGTGCGAGGCCATGGCCAGGCGGAAGTGCACCCCGTCGCTGTACGTCGCGACGACCTCGTCGCCGGTCACGGCGAGGCCGGCGACGTACGCGGGCTCGACCCCCGCGGTGTCCTGTCGTCCGAACGTCGTCGGCTTCGACCAGGACCCACCGGACAGGGTCCAGGCCCCGAACGCCTGGCCGTCGAGCCCGACCGCCAGCAGCCCCTTCGGCGTCACGGCCGCCTGCTCGGCGATCGAGATCGACCCACCCCCGGGCAGCGGGTGCCGCGCGAAGGAGCCGGCACCGACAGGAGTCCACGACATCGCCGACACGTAACCCGCGTCGTCAGTCGCGGACCCGACCACCCACCAGGTGCCGTCGTACCAGGCGGCACCGAACCCCTGGGTGGCCGAGTGGGCCGTGCTGGCCAGCCTCGGCGCCCCCTCCTGGATCCGGAACGACCGCCCGTCCGCGGACCGCCACACCGCGGCGCCGCTGCTGCGCGTGCCCGCGATCAGGAAGCCGTGCGCGCCACCCAGGATCCGGTTGACGCGCACCGCCCGCACCCCGCCGTACAGCGCGAACGACGCGCGCACCGCGACCAGCGACCCGTCGCCTCGCTGACGCCACGTCGCCGTTCGCGGCATCCCGTGCGCTCCGCCCGGCTTCGCCCCGAGTACGGCGATCCGGCCGGCGCTGCAGCCGACCGAGCCGAGGATCTCGCGCGCGGCGTAGAAGTCGCCGCCCGGGTCGAGGCGCACCACCTGCCACCGCGCCGCATCCGGGCTCGACCAGACGGCCGGATGCGTCCGGCCTTCCGGGTCCGCGGTGGCGCCCACGACCCACCAGCGCCCGCCGCAGTACGACGCGTCGCGGACCACCGCCCGGGCGCCGGCCGGGGTCGGGAGCGAGGACTCGTGCCACGTCACCGACGGCACCGGATGGTCGGAGCCGCTCGCGCAGCCGGCGAGCACCACGACGCAGCCGCCCGCCAGGGCGGCCACGGCGCGTCGGCCCGCTCTCACCCGGTCCAGGCTAGGCGCAGACCCGATGGGCCAGGATGGCCACGTGCAGGGGATCGCGTCGTACGCCGGGTTCGCGGCCGGACTGCTGACCCTGACCGGTCTGACCGTCGCCCTGGCCCACTGGGGGCGGGTGGGCCTCGGGTGGTTCCCGCTCGTCGTCGTCGTCCGCGCGGCGGTGCAGCTGAGCATCGTGGCCTTGCTGCTGCGCGGGATCCTGGCCGTGCCGTGGACGGTCGCGGCGTTCGTCCTGCTGATGCTGACCACCGCGTCCTGGACCTCCGGGCGGCGGATCCGGGGGCTCTGGCACGGCCGGCGGATCGCGGTCGCCGGGGTGCTCTCCGGGGCGACCGCGGCACTCGCGGTGATCTTCGGGCTCCACCTCGTGGACCCCGACGTCCGCGACCTCGTGGCCGTCGCCGGCATCGTGATCGGCAACGCGATGAGCGCCGCCACCCTGGCCGGGCGGAACTTCAACCGCGCGGCCGTGGCCCGCCGGATGGAGATCGAGGCCTGGCTGTCGCTCGGCGCCACCTCGCCGCAGGCCTACGAGGAGATCGGGCACGAGTCCGTGCGCGAGTCGCTCCTGCCGACGCTCGACCAGACCAAGTCGACGGGGCTGGTCACCCTGCCCGGCGCCTTCGTCGGTGCCCTCTTCGGCGGCGCGTCACCGCTGGTCGCGGCCCAGTTCCAGCTGGTGGTCCTGGCAGGGGTCGCGTTCGCGATGACCCTCACCGGCATCGTGGTGACCCGGATGGCCGGGCGCACGCCGTACGTCGTGGAGGGCTGAGGAGCTCAGGTCCCGACCAGCTGGTTGTCGGGCTCGGCACGCTCGAGGCGGAAGTAGCGGCCGGTCACCAGGTCGGGGACCAGCTCGACCACGTCGTACTTGAGGGTCGGCACCCACGGGTGCAGCGGCAGGCTGTCGACCCGGTGCTCCTGGTCCTCCTCCAGCTGCTGCAGGTGCCCGCGGGCGACCACGGACCAGGCGGAGGTGTCGTCGTGCCAGTCGATCTCGAGCGCCACATCGGAGTGCAGCGCGGCGGCGAGCAGCTTGTTGCCCGACGCGGTGCGGAACAGCAGGCTGCGGCCGTCCACGATGTAGTTGATCGGCACGATGTGGACCTCGTCGACCAGCCGGTAGGCCAGCCGCCCGAGCTCCTCGCCCTCGAGCAGGTCCCAGCACTGCGCGGCATCCAGCGTCTGGACGGGGTCCTCCGTGGTCGGAGGTGTCATGGCTGCCTCCCGGGTCTGGCGTGGGCCGCTCCGTGTCGAAGCGTGTGCTGTGAACGTACGTCGCCAGCCGGGCGTGTCGGGAGGGTCGTAGGTCCCGGCATCGCGCGCTGGAGGTCTCCTGCCTGGTCAGACCGTCTCGGCCGAGGCTTCCTCCGGCTCGACCGACTCGGCGTGCAGGTGGTCGGCACCGTGCCGCGGCACCATCAGCACGATCATCGCCGCCAGCAGCGAGGCTCCGGCGCAGAGTGCGAAGAGCTCGCGGTACGCCGTGAGCGACGGCACCGCGAAGCTGCCGAGGATCACCGTGCCCGAGGCGAGGATGCTGCCGCCGATCGCGCTGGCCAGGGTGCTGCCGAGCGAGCGGAACAGGCTGTTCAGCCCGTTCGCGGCGGCGATCTCCGCCGGCGGGGTGTGCGCGTTGATCATCGACGGGATCGCGGCGTACCCGATGCCGGTGCCCATCCCGACCACCGTGGTGCCGACGATCACCTCGAAGAGCGAGCCGTGCCAGACGATGCGCAGGAGCCAGCCGAACGCGACCACCAGGGCGCCCAGGGCCAGGGTCTGTGGGGCACCGCGCAGCGTGATCAGCCGCGCCGCGACCGGGGCCAGGGCGAGCATCGCCAGTCCGCTCGGCAGCATTGCGAGACCGCCGACCAGCAGGCTCGACCCGAAGCCGTAGCCGCTCTCGGTGGGCGCCTCGACGTACGAGGCGGTGCCGATGAAGGAGGCGAAGAGCGCGAAGCCGAAGAGGATCGAGGTCAGGTTGGTCACCACGATCGGCTTGCGGCGCAGGGCCTGCAGGTCCACCAGCGGGTCGGTCACTCGCAGCTGGGTCCAGCCGAAGATCACCAGCAGGACGGCCGAGGACGCCAGCAGGATGACGACCTTGGGATCGCCCCAGCCCCACGCGTGACTCTGCGCCAGCGGGAGCATCAGGCAGACCAGGCCGGCGGCGAGCAGGACGGCCCCCACCACGTCGACGCGGCCGCCGCTGCGGCCGGCGGACTCGGGCACGATGGTGAGGATCCCGACGAACGCCAGGAGCCCGGCGACGGTCGTGATCCAGAACAGCGAGTGGAAGTCGGCGTGCTCGGCGACGAAGCCGGCGAGCGGGAGCCCGAGCGAGCCGCCGACGCCGAGCATCGCGCTGATCAGGGCGATCGAGGAGCCGACCCGCTCCCGCGGCATCAGCGCCGCGAGCAGGCTGATACCGAGTGGGATCGCGGCGGCGGAGATGCCCTGGATACCCCGGCCCACGATCAGCCAGGCGATGTTGCTGGTCAGGGCGGTGATGAGCGAGCCGATCGTCAGCGCCGCCATCGCCACCAGCAGCATCAGCCGCTTGCCGAACATGTCGCCGAGCCGGCCCATGATCGGCACCGACACCGCCGCCACCAGAAGAGTCGAGGTGAGCAGCCAGCTCACGTTGCCCGCCGAGGTGTTCAGCTTGGCCGGCAGGATCGAGAGCACCGGGATCAGCACGGACTGGGCGAGCGAGACGACGAGGGCACCCAGGCCGACGACGAGCAGCTCGAGCGTGGCCCGGCGGGGCGAGGTGTGGGCCGCGATCTCGGCGTCGTGGTCGGCGCGCGGGCGATCGGGCTCGGACAGGTCGGGCATGGGGGTCCTCGGCGGCAGGGAAGCGGGCAGAACAGCATCATAGGCAGGTGGTGGCACTGAGTGCCAACCCCGCTACCGAGTGCCAGCCGCTGCTAGCATGGCTCCCATGACCGCCGAGCTCACCCTGCGCGACCACGCCCGCGGCGCGGTGCGCGAGGAGGTCATGCGGCAGGCCTGGCAGCTGTTCTCCGCGCAGGGCTTCGAGGCCACGACCGTGGACCAGATCGCGGCCGCGGCCGGGATGTCACGACGTACCTTCTTCCGCTACTTCTCCGGCAAGGACGAGCTGGTCCTCACCCGCCTCGTCGAGTCCGGCGCCGGCGTCGTCGAGGCACTGCGCCGTCGGCCGGCCGATGAGCCGGTCTGGGTGTCGCTGCGCCGGGCCTTCGACGAGAGTGTCGCCGAGCAGGAGGCGCACGCCGACCTGGCCCGGCCGCTGCTCGTGATGCTCCGCACCGAGCCCGGCGTCCGGGCCAGCGTGGTGGAGTGGCGCCGCCGGTGGCAGGAGCTCCTGCAACCTGCGGTCGCCGAGCGTCTCCCCCTACGCCGTGGCGGCAGCACGCCCGACGTCCGCGCCGCCGCCATCGTGGCGAGCGCCCTGTCCTGCCTCGAGACCGCGCAGGACGCCTGGGCCAAGCACCCCACCTCGCGGCTGGCGACGCTGCTAGATCAAGCGATGGCCGCGGTCGCCCCCGGCCCTGCCCCCTGACCATAAAGGGGTGCGGTTTGGTCCCAAACCGCACGATCTTCGCCCTCAAACCTGCGGTTGGGGACCAAACCGCGGTAGTCAGGCGGGCAGGTCGGCGGGTAGGCGGAGCGCATCGAACCACCGCGGTCCGAAGGTCGTGATCTCCGCGATCCGGTCGCCCTCGACCCGCAGCACGTCCAGCTTGAGCCCGCGGTACGACGTGTCGCCCGGCCGGCGCAGGTAGCTGGCCGCCGCCGGCATCCGGTTCACCGCCGTCGGCAGCAGCCGCCAGTCGCCTTCGCGGTCGGGACCGAAGGCGCGCTCGAGCAACGGGCGGACCGCCACCAGCCCGTCGTACTGCCACGGGTAGGGGGGCATCGTGACCCGCAGGTCGGTCGCCGCCACCGCCAGCGCGGCCTCTGCGTCACAGCGCTCGTGGGCGTCGATGAAGGAGTCCAGCAGCCGCTTCTCCTCCGGGTCCGGGTCGGTCGCGGTCCAGTCGCTGCGGTGCGACGGCAGGTGGTGGCGCATCGTCTCCCGGGCCCGCTGCAGCGCACTGTTGGCCGCCGCCACGGTGGTCTCCAGCAGCCGGGCGGTCTCGACTGCCGGCAGCCCGAGCACCTCGCGCGCCAGCAGTGCCGCCCGCTGGCGAGGTGGCAGCACCTGCAGTGCGGCCAGGAACGCGAGCTCGATGGTCTCGCGCGCGACGTACGCCTGCTCCGGCTCGGCGTCCTCCGCCGGCACCTGGTCGAGCACGGTGTCGGGGTACGGCGTCAGCCAGCTCACCTCGGTGCCCGCTGCGACCCGGCGCTGCCGGGCACGCGAGCGGTCGAGGCAGACGTTCGTCGCGATCCGGTAGAGCCAGGCCCGGGCGTTGTCGCCGTCGAAGGTGTCTCGCCCCCGCCAGGCCCGCAGGTAGCACTCCTGCACGGCGTCCTCCGCATCGTCGTACGACGCGAGCATCCGGTAGCAGTGCACGTGCAGCTCGCGCCGGTGCCTCTCGAAGGCCTGCTCCAACCCGGCCATCAGCGCGCCGGGTGCGGGACTTCCTGGACCGACCAGGAGTTGCCGTCGGGGTCGTCGAAGAACACGAACGTGCCGTAGGAGGCGCGCTCCGGGTCGAGCCCTGAGGTCATCTGCCCGTCGAGGAAGTGCTGCGGGCCGGTGTTGGCGATCCCGCGCTCCTCCAGGAACGCGTGCGCCTCCTCGATGTCCGCGACCACGAGCGTGGCGCCCTTGAGCGAGCCCGGGGCCACGCCGCCACCGAGCCCGGTACCGAAGACGATCGAGCAAGCCGAGCCGGGCGGCGTCACCTGGACCACGCGGAACTGCTCGTTCGGCGCGAAGTCCGTGTCCAACCTGAAGCCGAGGGTGTCGACGTAGAACGCGCGTGCGCGCTCGACGTCCGCCACGGGAGCGATGACCACTTCGAGCTTCCAGTCCATCTGGTTCCTCCTTCGTCTGCGGCCCACTGTGTCAGGCCGTTCACCTCGTTCAACGACGGCGGAGCCGAGAACTCATCGGTACGGCGATGAGCCGGTCACCCGGCGCGGGTGACGCCCGCGCCTGCCCCGACAGCGGAGGCTGGTGCGAGACACTGCGTGGCAGGAGGCACCCATGACACCCACATCCTGGACCTGGAAGAGCGCGCTCGGACGCGGCGCGATCGCCATCGTCCTCGGCATCATCGCCATCGCCTGGCCCGACACCGCCATCTTCACCTTCATGCTGATCTGGGGGCTCTGGGCGCTCATCGACGGGATCGCCGTGCTCTTCCTGGCCTTTCAACCGGAGGCCCGCGCCCGCCGCACGATGCTGCTCCTCCAGGGCGCGCTCGGCGTGGTGTTCGGCCTGCTGATCATCACCCACCCCGGGTTCTCTGCCTCCGTGGTCACCTGGATCGCCGGTCTGTTCTTCGTGTGCCGCGGGCTGCTCGAGGGACTGGCCGCGTTCGGCACCTCGCCCCGGGGACTGCTGCTGGCGAGCGCCGGGATCGACATCGTGCTGGGCATCCTCTTCATGGCCAACCCCGGTGGTAGCGCCAAGGGCATCACCGTCATCCTCGGCATCGTCGCGCTGGTCTGGGGCATCGCGTTGGTCGTGATCGGTCTCGCGTGGCGCAAGCAGCCCGCGACGCCGGAGCCGGCCGCCGCGTGAGCTGGGGCGAACTGGGCGCGCTCGCTGCAGCGGTCGTCATCGCCGGTGAGATCGTGCTGCGGATCGCGGCCCTGGGCATCATCCCGCGCAACCGCAAGCCCACGGCGGGCATGGCCTGGCTGCTGGTGATCCTGTTCGACCCGTGGATCGGCTTCTTCTTCTTCCTCTTCTTCGGCAGCGCGCGGGTGGGTCGCAAGCGCCGCGCCAAGCAGGCGGAGATCAACCAGCTGATCAGCGACCGGACGGCCAGCATCGCCGATCCCGCGCTGGCGGCGTCCCCGCTGGTGACGACGTTCCTCCACCTCAACCGCAAGCTCGGCGCGCTGCCACCGGCGGAGGCGGCGACGGTCGAGCTCTTCCCCGACTACCTGACCTCGATCGCGGCGATGACCGAGGCGGTGAAGACCGCGCAGAGCCGGGTGCACGTGGAGTTCTACATCTCCGACCTCGACGACACGACCCGCGACTTCTTCGGCGCCCTCGCCGAGGCGGCCGGGCGCGGGGTGAAGGTGCGGTTCCTCTTCGACCACCTCGGTTCGCGCAAGCTGCCCGGCCACCAGGCCATGCTCGAGCACTGCACCACGAACGGCATCGAGTGGCGCCGGATGATGCCGGTCCGGCCGCTGCACGGCGAGTGGCGCCGGCCCGATCTGCGCAACCACCGCAAGATCCTGGTCGTCGACGACCGGGTCGCCTTCAGCGGCTCGCAGAACCTGGTCGAGGCGTCGTACGGCAACGAGAAGTACCAGAAGATGGGCCGCAAGTGGGTCGACCTGATGGCACGCGTGACCGGGCAGACGGTGGCCGCCCTCGACGCGGTGTTCGCCAGTGACTGGTACACCGAGTCCGGCGAGCTGCTCGAGGTGAAGCGCGGCGACCCCGACGGGCCGCTCGGCCCCGACGCGATCAACGCCGTCACCTGCCAGGTGGTCCCCTCGGGTCCTGGCTTCCCGTCCGAGAACAACCTGCGGCTGTTCATCTCGCTGATCCACTCGGCGAACGACCGGATCTCGATCACCAGCCCCTACTTCATCCCCGACGAGTCGCTGCTCTACGCGATCACCACCGCCGCCCAGCGCGGCGTCGACGTGGAGCTCTTCGTCAACGAGGAGTCCGACCAGTTCATGGTCGGGCACGCCCAGGCGTCGTACTACGACGCGCTGCTGGATGCCGGCGTGAAGATCCTGATGTACCCGCCGCCGCTGATCCTGCACGGCAAGCACTTCACGATCGACGACACGGTCGCGGTGATCGGCACCAGCAACATGGACCTGCGCAGCTTCGCCCTCAACTACGAGGTCATCATGATGTTCCTCGGGCCCGAGGCCGTCGCCGAGCTCCGCAAGGTCGAGGACGCCTACCGCGAGCTGTGCCGCCCGTTGACCAAGGAGGAGTGGGCACTACGCCCCAGCCGGACCCGGTACGTCGACACCGTGATGCGGCTGACGGCCGCCCTCCAGTAGCCGCCGGCCGTGCCCCTCACGCCTCTTCACCCGCAGCGGGTGAAGCCTCGGACACCGTCCAGGGCGGACAGTCGCGACGTGGGAGCACCGACGCAACCGCCGCACCGGGTGTTTGAGATCACCTGCCGCGGCGTGGTGCCCGAAGCACAACGAGACGAGTTCGCAGGGTGGTCCGTCGTGACCGGAGCGCGGCTCACCACCCTCACCAGTGACGGCCCCGCGGACCAGGCCTCGCTGCACGGTGCCCTCGACCGGATCGTCGCCCTGGGCCTGACCGTGGTCGAGGTCCGCCACCGGTCCGCCGAGGCCGGACGGACCGGCACGTGAGCGCCGAGCCCCGCGGCCATCGCCGCGTCGAGTTCCGGATCGTGGGCGACGTCACCGAGGCCGCCGAGTACCTCTTCGGTGACGTGCAGTACGTCGTGGAGCCGGTGACCACGACCATCGTCGGCGAGGTCGCCGACGAGCAGGAGCTGGTCGAGCTGTGCCATCGGATCCGCGACGCCGGGATCGAACTGGTGAGTCTGCGTCGGATCGCCGAGGACACGGACGAGGCCGGATGAAGTCGAAGACCGCGAGGATGCTGCTGCGCAGTGCGCTGACGGTGATCGGTTTGCTCGCTCTCTACGCCGTGATCCCGGTCCCGGGCCAGCGCGAGCCGCTCTGGTTGACCCTGGCGATGGCCCTGGCCGGCCTGGCCTTTCTGGCGTACGCGTTCATCACCCTCGCTCAACGGGCTCAGCGGTCGACCGAGGACACCGCGATCCGTCTCGAAGCGCTCATTGCCGTCCTGTACGCGTTCGTGGTCTTCATGTCCTTGGTCTACCTCGGTCTGGCTTCCAGTCCGGGCCAGTTCGACGAGCTCCACACCCGCGTCGACGCGCTCTATTTCACGATGTCGACCATCGCCACGGTCGGCTTCGGGGACGTCCACGCCACGGGCCAGGCGGCGAGGCTGGTGGTCACGGTCCAGATCTTCCTCGACCTGATCTTCGTCGGCCTGGTCGCCAGGATCATCCTTCCGTCCCTCGCACGGCAACGGGCCCAGCGGAACGAGGCACGCGCCGCCTGGACGAGTCCAGACGACGACCCGTTGGACCCTCCCGACTGACTCCGAACGGGGAGGTTTCGGGCCGCCCTACGCGGTCGGGGCCGTTGCCGACTGGTCGGTGGCCAAGGCCGCACCGGCGATCACGGCCTCGCGCCGGCTGGTGACACCGAGCTTGCGATAGAGCGACTTCAGGTGCACCTTCACGGTATTCACCGACACGAAGAGCTCGCGGGCGATCTGCTCGTTGCTCATCATGCTGGGCAACAGCTGCAGCACCGCGAGCTCACGATCGGTCAGGACGACGTGACGGGCCGGCGCCGACCCGGTCGCCAGCAGCCGGGCGGCCAACGGGGAAGGCGTCATCACCACGGTGCGGTAGCGCTCGAGCAGCGGCGTGAGCCGCTCCCGCTCGCGCAGGAAGGGGCGTAGCCAGCCCTCCGAGTCGGCCGCCTGGAGAGCCCGGGTCAGGGCGAGGAGAGCTGCGCCGTCCTGGCGTAGAGACTCCTGAGCCAGCGCGGTCACCACCAGCGCCTCGATCCCCGCGACTCCGGGCCGGCCGCCGGCGACGAGAGGCGCGACCTCCACCAAGGCCTCCTCGCCTCGCCCGAGGTGCACCAGGGCGCGGCCCCGCAGTACGTGCGCGGTGGGGGTGTCGCCGAGACGGGTGCCGGGATCGAGCAGCGGGAGCACCGCGGCAGGTCTCCCACCGGTCAGCTCGAGCTCGACCCGGACCAGGAGGCACCAGTCGGTCAGGAACGGGATCTCGGGGAGCAGGTCGAGCAGCCTGCGCGCCTCGCCGAGCGCCGAGCGAGCGGCCGCCGGGTCTGCGTTCTCACCCAGGAGGCGAGCGGTGGCCAGAGTGCGGCAGACCTCCAGCAGGGCGTCGGGCCGTCCCTCCAGGACCAGTGTCGCTTCGTCGAGGGCGCGGCGTGCAGCCAGGGAGTCGCCGCGCTGGAGGTGGACCAGCGCCAGGCTCAGCCACGCGCTCGTCGACTGGGTCTCGTCGGACCAGCCGCGGCTGCCGCCGAGGGTCAGGGCGTGCTCGGCGTGGACGGTCGCATGTCGCAGCGCTCCGCGCATCGCCAGGACGACGGCGAGGTAGGCGCTCGCCTGCAGACCGCCGTCCACGGGGTCCGGGCGGCTGCCGGGTGCCGAGGACGCCGCACGCAGCAGGCAGGTCTCGGCCTCCTCGAGGCGGCCCTGCCAGACCAGGCTCTTGCCCAGCAGCAGGTCGGCGTAGGCGCGGTAGGCCGGGAGTGCCGTCCACTCGGCGACAGCGCCGGCCTCGACGGCATCGGCGAGCCCCAAGGCGCGCTCGCACTCCGCAGCGGCCAGGACGACGTCGTAGCGACCGCGAGCCGCCGCTGCCCTGACCAGGGCGAGGACCATCGTGTTCGCGACGGCGTCGTCGCCCACCTGCTCGGCCCAGAGCTCCTCGGCGCGGACCACGCGCTGCGTCAGCCGGCCGGCGTTGTCCGAGTCGTGCATCTCCAGGGCGCGCACCGTCGCGAGCCAGGGGTCCTCCGGCAGGACGTGCTCGGGCAGGTCGGCGAGCAGGCCGCGCAGGGCGCTGCTCGGGTGGCCGAACACATGAGCCCCGGCGCGCGCGACGGCGATCCGGCCGAACACCGACCAGTTGCGGGCGGCCAGGGACTGGCGCAGGGCCTCGTCGTACTCCCCGTGGTCGGCGAACCAGAGCGCCGCCTGGGTGTGCAGCTCGGTGACCAGGTCCGGATTCTCGGCGTGCAGTCGCTGGCGGCACAGCTCCTGGACGAGCCGGTGGTAGCGGTACCAGCCTCGGTGGTCGTCGAGCGGGATCAGCGGTACGCCGGCGGTCTCCAGGCGTTCGAGGGCCTCGGCTCCGCCCGATGAGCCCGTCAGGTGCTCGGCGAGGCCGGCGTCCACCCGCTCGACGACGCTGGTCTGCAGCAGGAAGCGGCGCAGGTCCTCCGGCAGCCGGTCGAGGACCTCCGCGACGAGGTAGTCGGCGACCGCGCGGCTGTCACCGGCGAAGTCCGAGACCGCGCGGGCGCGCTCGGCGTCGTCGGTGCAGCGTTGCAGGGTCAGGGCCGCGAGCCGGAGCCCCACGGCCCATCCCTCGGTGCGCTCCATCAGCCGCTCCACCTCGGCGTCGCCGAGGGTCACGCCGTGCTGGCCCAGCAGCGCGACCGCCTCGTCGCGGGTGAAGGCGAGGTCGGCGTGCCGGATCTCGCTGAGGCCGCCGCCCACCCGCAGCCGGTGCAGGGACAGCGGCGGGTCAGACCTGGTGATCATCACCAGGTGGACGCTGTCGGGGAGCAGCCGCACGAGTGTGTCGATCGTGCTGACGGCCTGCGGCGCCGACACCTCGTGGAGGTCCTCGAGCACCACCACCACCGGAGTGTCGAGCTCCTCGAGGGCGAGCAGCAGCCGGTCCAGGAACGCCTCGTTCACCTCGGCCGGTGCCCGCAGGCCGGCCAGCGACGGGCCGTCCACTCCGGCCCGGTCGAGCGCGGCCAGGAAGAGGGTCCAGAGCCGCTGCGGGTCGTTGCAGTCGGCGCCGAGCGCTGCCCAGGCCACGCGGGCGCCGCCGCGGCGACGTCGTACCCAGTCGATGACGAGATGGGACTTGCCGGTGCCCGGGCCACCACACACCAGCGTCACCGAGCGGCGGCTACCGACGTCCATCTGCTCCAGCAGCCGTGGCCGGGACAGGATGTGAGTCGACGGCCGTGGCGGCGAGGTGCGCGCGCGCAGCAACGGGCGGACGGTGCGGGACGTGGTCATCGTTCGGCCCTCCTCAGACCGAATCCGCGAGAAGACCTCATCGTAGGGGCGGAACAGCCTCAGACGGCTCATCCTCGTCGCGCGCGGACGGTGGGACCGTCTGCGGCTTGGATGCCGCGTGCTTGGGCCCACCCTCGGCAACGTCGGCCGCGGGCATCGTCTCCCCCTCCACCGAGATGTGGGGAAGGATCTTGTCGAGCCAGCCCGGCAGCCACCACGCCGCCTTGCCGAACAGCACGATGACCGCCGGACCCAACGTCACCACGAGCAGGCCCGCCAGCAGCACCGCGGTGGCCAGACCGACCCCGAACTGCTTGATCGTGGGGTCGCCGTTGAGAATGAAGCTGGCGAAGACCGACGCCATGATCAGGGCGGCCGCTGTGGTGATCCGGGCACTGGACGCCAGGCCCGAGGCCGCCGCCTGACGTGCCTCCTCGCCGCGGTGGTGGTGGCTGTCGATGTGGCTGACCAGGAACACCTCGTAGTCCATGGACAGACCGAAGAGTCCCGCGAACATCATCAGCGGCACGTAGCTGGCGATCGGCACCGACGTGTCGGGGGTGTCGATGCCGAGCAGGGAGATCCCCCAGCCCCACTGGAACGCCGCGGTCAGCACGCCGAACGCGGCCGCCGCGGACAGCAGGTTGGTGATCGCCGCCTGCAGGGGGATCAACAGCGAGCGGAACGCGATCATCAGCAGGATGAAGCCGAGCAGGATGACGGTGCCGATCACCAGCAACAGCCGGGCGGTGATCAGGGAGGCGAGGTCGACGTACGACGCGGTGAAGCCGCCGACGTAGGACCGCATGCCGGCCGGGTTGACCGGCGGCAGCACGTCGCTGCGGACCGTCTTCACGAGGGTGGCCGTGTCGTTGGAGGCCGGTGCGGTCACCGGGACCGCGGACAGCAGGACGACCTCGCCGTTCTTGTTGACCTGCGGCGGCGTCAGTGAGACCACGCCGGCAGTCGCCGAGAGCGCGGACTGCAGGCTCACCACCCGCGGGTCGGTGGCCCGGTCGTCGCCGCCGGCCGCGGTGAGCATGGCGGTCAGCTGGTCCTGGAGCTTCAGGGCCTGCTGCTGCTCCTGCTGGGCCTGCTTCTGCTCCTGCTTGAGCGCGTTCGCCTGCTGCTGCAGCGCATCGCCCTGCTTCTGCAGGGCTGCCCCCTGCTGCTGCAGCTTCGTGGCCTGGGCCTGCAGCGCGTCCCCCTGGGCCTGGAGCTGGTCCGCCTGGGTCTGCAGCGCATCGGCCTGGCGCTGCAACGACGCGGCCTGGGCCTGGAGGCTCTCCTTCTGCCGGTTCAGCGCGTCCGCCTGCTTCTGCAGTGCCGCGGCCTGCCGCTGCAGCTTCTCGGCCTGCGCGGCCAGCTGTCGGGCCTGCGTCTCCAGGGCCGGGATCTGCTGCTGGACGGTCGCCTCACGGGCCACGACGCGGGCCAGGCGACGTTCGAGCCGGCGCAGCAGAGCCGGGTTGCCGGGGTTCTCCTGGATGCGTTGCCGCAGCACCCGCTCGTGCGCCTTCAGCGCCGCCAGCCGCCGCCCGAGCGCGCGCGCCTCGGTGGCCAGAGCCTGCGCCTGGCGCTGCAGCGACGCCTTCTGCTGCTCCAGCCTCTGCTCCTGTGCGTTGAGCTGGTCGGCCTGCGCCTGCAGCGCCTGCTTCTGCCGGTTGAGCTGGTCGGCCTGCTGTTGGAGCGACGCCTGCTGCTGCTTCAGCTGGTCGGCCTGCTGTTGGAGCGACGCCTGCTGCTGCTTCAGCGCCGCGCCTTGCGACTGCAGCGACGCCTGCTGCGCCTGCAGCTGTTTCTGCTGCTTCTCCAGCTGCTGCTGCTGCTTCGGCAGCGTCTTCTGCTTCTGGTCCAGGTCCTTCTTCAGCGACTGCGCCTTGTTGTACTTCTTCGTGTACGTCGAGCTCGGCGTCGCCGGCGGGTTCAGGTCGGAGGCGACCTGGAGCGGCCCGTTGTAGCCCACGCCGAAGCCGGCCGTGATCAGGTCGTAGGCCTGCCGCTCGGTGGTCGAGGGGTTGGTGGCCCCGATGTCCTCCTGACCCAGCTCGAGGGAGAACACCGGGATGATCAGCGGCACCAGGAAGGCCAGCGACAGCACCGTGACCACGACCGGGTGACGACGTACGACGCCCGACCAGCGGAACCACAGGCCCTGCCCCGGCTTCGGGGTCGGGCTCAGGAACGCCGGCAGTGACGCCCATGCGATCCGGTGCTTGAGCAGGCCCAGGAGCGCCGGCAGCAGCGTGATCGAGCCGAACACCGCGGCGACGACACCGATCGCCGAAGCGAGGCCGAGCGCGCTGACCAGCGGGATGCCGGCCACCCCGAGTGACAGCAGCGCGATCACGACCGTGGTGCCGGCGAAGACGATCGCGCTGCCGGAGGTCGCCACGGCGTTCGCGATGGAGTCCCGCATGGCCATCCCGGCCCGGAGCTGCTCCTGATGTCGGGTGATCAGGAAGAGCGCGTAGTCGATGCCGACACCGAGCCCGATCATCGTCGCGAGGGTCGGCCCGCTCGACGGGATGGCGACCGCGTGCCCGACCAGACCGATCAACGCCAGCGCGATCCCGAGCCCGGCGACCGCCGTGATGATCGGGAGCCCCATCGCCACCAGGCTGCCGAGCACGAAGCTCAGGATGATCATCGCGGCGATGATGCCCACGATCTCGCTGGTCTCCGACGACTCGTCGGACAGCGTCGTCCCGATCGACCCGGCGGCAGCGGTGGTGATGCCTGCCTTGGTGGCCGGCGCGGTGGCGTCCATGACGTTCTGGGCGAGCTCGGTGGTGAGGTCACCGGACGAGATGTCCATCAGCACCGGCGCGAAGGCCGTCTGCCCGTCCTTCGCGAGCAGACCGGCTGTCTGGCCCGAGCTGCTGAGCGGGTTGGTCACGCTGTACACGTGGGGCTGCGCCCGGATCGCCTTGACGGAGTCAGTGACCGCCTGCTTGTTCGCCTTGTCGGTGAGCTTGCCCGTCGGGACGTCGAAGACGATCGGGTTCACGCCGTTCTGCTGGGGCGGGAACTTCTCCTGGAGCAGGTCCTTGGCGGACTGGCTGCCGGTGCCGGGCAGGGAGAGGTCGTTGTTGGTCTGGGCCCCGAACGCGGCGACTGAGCCGAAGACCACGACACCGAGCAGCACCCAGAGGCCGATCATCACAAGAGGACGACGCGCGCTGAACAGTCCGAGCCGGTGCAGCAGTCGCGCCACTGACGCCTCCCCGTTCGCGGCACGTCGTACGACGTCACCGGCCGATGCGGGAACACGAGGGCCCATGCCCGCGCGTCCGGCATCCCGAGACCGGTCGCGCGGAAAGGGGGCAGTCACCCGCTGATGTCGAGCCGCCGCCCAAAGTACCGGCACGGCGCGCGGCTTGGGTAGATGCGGCGCGCCACGGCCCCAGTCAGGCGATGTGGGTGAAGCATGGGCAGGTAACGGTTGTCCGGGCTCGAACCGGCCCCGCCGACTCCTGAAGGGAACCCCATGGAGCAGCACACCCTGACCAAGCGACTGACCGCCGAGTTCCTCGGCACCTTCGTCCTCGTGTTCGGCGGGTGCGGCACGGCCGTGCTCGCGTCCGGCGTCCCCGACGTCGGCGTCGGCTACCTCGGCGTCGCGTTCGCCTTCGGCCTCACCGTCCTGACCATGGCGTACGCCGTTGGTCACATCAGCGGCGGCCACTTCAACCCGGCCATCTCGCTGGGCCTGGCCCTGGCCAAGCGCTTCAAGATGGCCGACCTCCTGCCCTACATCGTCATCCAGGTGGTCGCCGCGATCGTGGCGGCCGCCGCACTCTTCGTCGTCGCCAACGGCGTGGACGGCTTCAGCGCGAAGGCATCCGGATTCGCCACCAACGGGTACGGCGACCGGTCACCGCAGGGCTACGACCTGCTGGCCGTGATCGTGATCGAGGTCGTCCTCACCGCGGTGTTCCTCTACGTGATCCTCGGCGCGACGGACACCCGAGCCCCGAAGGGCTTCGCCCCGATCGCGATCGGGCTCTCCCTGACCCTGATCCACCTGATCAGCATCCCGGTCAGCAATACCTCGGTGAACCCGGCCCGCTCCACCGGTCCCGCGCTGTTCGCCGGCGCCGATGCCATCGGCCAGCTCTGGGTGTTCTGGCTGGCGCCGTTGGTCGGCGGCGCGATCGCCGGCCTCACCTACGTGTACATGTTCGGCAAGGGCGAGGACGTCGCCCCCCTCGAGGTGGCCACCGAGGCCTGACCGCTCTCGTCCCGCCGCTCGGTCACCCGAGCGGCGGGAAGACGGTCTCCCAGTCCCGCGCCATGCTGACCACGGTCCAGCCCAGGCGAGCGGCGACGTCGGTGATCGGCTCGGTCTCGGCGAAGGTCTCCGCCTTGCCGGCGTAGGCGAACTCGCGCTCGCCGTCGTCGTGGTCGAGCAACAGGGCCAGCGTCGGCCCCTCGCCCCCTGCGGCCCAGGCCAGCATCTGCTGGTCACCGGCGGAGTTGCCGACGGCGAGGATCGGGCGGCGGCCCAGCTGGGTCTGGATGTTGGCCACCTTCGCGGCCCCCTCGTTGACCTCCCCGAACAGCCGTGTGGAGCGCGCCAACGAGGGACTGCCGTCGGGGTCGTGCACGTCGTAGGCGAGCAGCGTCCCGACCACGCGCTCGGGCGGCACGCCGTACAGGTCGTCACTGATGGCGCGCACGAACTCCGTGCCGCCGCCGGTCACCACGGAGACGGTGAAGTGGAGGGACCGGAGCTCGTCGAGGAGCTCCAGCATCGGCTGGTACGTCGTGGCGCGGGTCGGGCGGTCGAGGGTCGCGTGACGGGCGCGGCCCATGAAGTCACGCACCATCGCGGTGAACTCCTCGGGCGAGATCCCCGCACAGAGCCCCGTGAGCGCGAGGGCGATCCGCGACAGGCCGAGGGCGTCGATCGCCGCGTGGTCACCAGACAGCAGGGCCGCGAACTCCGCCGTCTCGGCCACACTCGGCTCGCGGGCCACGGCCCGCTTCAGCACGTCGAGGAAGAAGTCGAGCTGCACGTAGCTGGGCCGCTCGCACCACAGCGTGCCGTCGTTGTCGAAGCAGGCCACCCGGTGCTCGACCGGCACGATCACCACCCGGTCGAGGAAGTCCAGCAGAGCCTCGCGCGTGGCACCGGGCCGCCATGACGGCAAGCGCTCGGCGTGGTCGGTCATCGTCGATGCCTCTCGCCGGACGCACCGGAAGCCGACGTGGCTCATGCCGGTGTCGATCATCTGCGGCCGGCGCGCGGCCGGCCGGTAGCGCAGGCAGTAGGAGTCGGCGCACAGGTGGGAGCCGCCCTTGATCACCTTGCGACCGACCCGGAACTGCGGCTGACCCGGGTCGTAGCTCTGCTCGAGGTCACCCCCGCGCGGGTTGGCCGGCACGCAGCACGGGGACGTGGCCTCGTCGGGGTGTCGGCTGGTCCACCAGTCGTCGGTCCACTCCCAGACGTTGCCGGCCATGTCGTGGAGTCCGAACCCGTTGGCCGGGAACGTGGCGACCGGGGAGGTCCGCGTGTAACCGCTCTCCTTGGTGCTGCGCCACGGGAAGTCGGGCCCGTCCCAGGTGTTGGCCATGATCCGGCCGCCGGGGCGGGGCTCGTCCCCCCACGTGTACGTCGTACGGTCGAGACCACCGCGCGCGGCGTACTCCCACTCGGCCTCGGTGGGCAGGTCGAGCCCGGCCCAGTCGGCGAAGGTCCGGGCGTCCTCGTGCGCGACGTGGACGACCGGGTGGTCGGGACGTCGCTTGACCGAGCTCCCGGGTCCTTCGGGCGCGCTCCAGCACGCGCCGGGCGTCCAGGTCCACCACTGGCTCAGGTGCCGGAGGTCGACCGGGCCCGGCGTCGGGGTGAACACCAGGGAGCCGGACACGAGGTTCTCCGCCGGCGCACCGGGAAAGTCGGCGGGGTCCACGGCACGCTCCGCCACGGTGACGTAGCCGGTGGCGTGGACGAAGGCGGCGAAGCGCTCGTTGGTCACCGGTACCGGCTCGATCGCGAAGCCGTCGACGCTCACCCGGTGGCTCGGCCCCTCCTCCGGGTAGTGGACGTCCGAGCCCATCACGAAGGTGCCCCCCGCGAGGGAGATCGGAGGGTCGAGGCGGGCGCGGGTCACGCGTCCAGTGACGCGGCCTGGAGCTTCTCCAGCACGCGCTCCAGGCTGAAGCTGGCCGGCTTCTGACGCACGGGAAAGGCCGCAAACGTCTGGAGCTTCTGGGCGACGAAGGCCTGAGCCGGGACGAACAGGAAGATGTGGTCGAGCATCCAGTCGAAGTAGGTGTTGGAGGTGATGTCGGCGCGTTCGTAGGGGTCGGTCCTGAGGTTGAAGAGCTTGGGCACGCGGAGCTCGACGTACGGCTCGGCCCAGACCTGGAGGGTGCCGGTCGCGCGCTGCTCGAGGAAGACGAACTTCCAGTTGTCGTAGCGCAGCGCGGTCAGGTCGCCGTCGTCGGAGACGTAGAAGAAGTAGACGCGCGGGCTCTCGGCCACCTCGCCGGTGAGGTAGGGGAGCTGGTTGTGGCCGTCGAGGTGCACCCGGTACGTCGTACCGTCGAGGTCGGCGCCGGCCGCGAGGCGGTCGGCGATGTCGGTGTCGCCCGCAGCAGCGAGCAGGGTCACGAACCAGTCGTTGTGGCTCACGATCCCGTTGCGGATCTCGCCGGCGGGGATGTGGCCAGGCCAGCGCACCATCGCCGGCACCCGGTAGGCGCCCTCCCAGTTGGAGTTCTTCTCGTTGCGGAACGGCGTCATCCCGGCGTCCGGCCAGGAGTTCATGTGCGGACCGTTGTCGGTGGAGTACATGACGATGGTGTTGTCGGCGAGCCCGTGCTCGTCGAGGAAGTCCAGCACCGACCCGACCAGCTCGTCGTGGTCGACCATCGTGTCGTGGTACTCCGACTGCCACCGGCCGGCCTTGCCGCGGCTGCCGTCCTTGAGGTGGGTGCGGAAGTGCATGTGGGTGGTGTTCAGCCAGACGAAGAACGGCGTGTCGTCGGCCTGGGCGTCGCTCATGAAGCGCAGCGCCTCGGGGACGATCTCGTCGTCGATGGTCTTCATCCGCTCCTTGGTCAGCGGGCCGGTGTCCTCGATCCGCTGGGTGCCGTCGCCGTTGGCCCAGGAGTGGATCACCCCGCGCGGACCGAACCGCTCGCGGAAGTGCGGGAACTCGGCCTCGGTCGGGTAGTCGTCGAGCTCGGGCTCCTCCTCGGCGTTGAGGTGGTAGAGGTTGCCGAAGAACTCGTCGAAGCCGTGCATGGTCGGCAGGAACTCGTCGCGGTCGCCGAGGTGGTTCTTGCCGAACTGCCCGGTTGCGTAGCCCTGCGCCTTGAGCGCGGTCGCGATGGTCGGGTCCTCCGCGCGGATGCCGATGTCGGCGCCCGGGAGGCCGACCTTGGTCAGGCCCGTGCGGTAGGGGTTCTGGCCCATGATGAAGGCCGCGCGCCCCGCGGTGCAGCTCTGCTCGCCGTAGTAGTCGGTGAAGCGCACACCCTCGGCGGCGATCCGGTCGATGTTCGGCGTGCGGTAGCCCATCACCCCGTCGCTGTAGCAGCTCAGGTTGCTCTGGCCGATGTCGTCGCCCCAGATCACCAGGATGTTGGGCTGGTGCGCCATGAGGTACCCCTCCTCGTGCCGGGCGCGGCGCGCTCGGACAGGCCTCGAACCTAGGTCGGGCACGAGTGGCCGAGCATCACCCAGGCCGGGTGACGCCTCTACAGGTGCCGTCGGATCGGGTTCCAGAGCACCTCGAGGGCGGTGGTCACCGCCGCGATCACGAGCCCGCCGAGCATGGCCGCACCGAAGCTGTCGATCTCCAGTCCGGCGGCGAGCCACGCGACGATGACCAGCAGCAGGCCGTTGACCACCAGCGAGAGTGCGGCCAGGACCAGCACCGGCTGAGGTACCGGCAGGATCCGTGGCACCGCACCGAGCAAGGCGCTCACCAGGCCGAGCAGCAGGGACACCACGACGTACGCCCAGAAGCCGCCCGGCACGTTGATGCCCGGCACCACGGCGGTGGCGGCCCAGACCGAAGCCGTCAGGATCCCCCAGCTCCCGATCACGCGGATCACCAGGCGGATGTCATCGGTGGTCAGGCCGGCGTCGAGGTCCGCCGCGGTGGGCTCGGGGCGCACGAGGTCGGGGTCCTCGAGCTTGAACCTGGTCTTGAGGTACAGCGCCCAGGGGGCCAGGCAGGCGTCGAACTGGGCACCGACAGCAGCGGCGCCGACCACGATGAAGGCGATCGCGAGCAACCAGCCGATCAAGGCGATGGTGACCCCGAAGAGACCGAACTCCTGGGTGTAGCGCTCGAGGGTCTCGGGCATGTAGATCGTGCTGGCCACCGAGTACGCCGCGGTCGCGATGGAGGCGACCACTCCCCCGAACACCAGGCGGCGCCAGTGGACCTGACGGTTCAGCAGCAGGTAGGGGATCGAGGTCCAGAGCATGGCGCCGGTGATGATCGCCAGGGGCAGGCTCCACAGCCAGCTGAACGGGAGATAGGCGACGAGCGCGCGTACGCCGTACAGCACGAACACCTCGACCAGCATCACGATCAGGCCCAGGGTCGAGTAGACGCCGCTGCGGATGCCCTGCTTCTCCCGCTCGTACGCCGCCCGGTACATCCGCTGGAACCGACGGGTGAACGACGTACCGGAGATCAGGAGCAGCAGTGCGCTGAACGTGCTCACCGAGCCGGTGGCGGTGGCCGGGACAGCGAAGAGCTGCGTCACGGCGGATGCGGCATCGCCCTCGAGGTGGAACTTGCGGATGATGGAGGACGAGATCACGGCATCCTCGCCCGACGGCGCCCAGGTGGCGATCAGGATCAGCAGCGGGATCAGCGAGGTGAAGGCCTGCGAGGCCAACACCATGCTCCGGTCGATGCCCGTCATGTCCATGAAGCGCCGCACACAGCGCCCCAGGAACGAGTCGGCCAGGCGTCGGGCCAGGTCGGTGAGGTCGCCGCCCGCCGTGGCGATCAGCCGATCGCGGGCGTCCGGGTCCTCGGAGAAGCTGCCCTTCGCCAGCCATCGGTCCAGCACGCCGACAGTCTCCGGCTCAGCAGCCCCGCGCGCTTCGCCCCGCGCGGGTGAGCGCCCGAATTCTTCGCCACCTGACCTGCCGTCCGGCGGCGAAGCTGGGGGCGCACTCGAAGCTCGAGGCCCTCTCGATCGCCGTACGTCAGGGTCTGGTCGGCGACGAGGCGGGGGAGGATGGGGGCACCCCGCTGAGGGAGTCCCGAGTGACGCTGTACCCGCCCGGCCAGCGACAGGCGGGACTCTCATCTCCGGGTGGCGCCGGGCCGCGGTCCGGCACGGAGCCTCTCCAGGTGCGCGACGAAGGCCGCCGGATCGGCGACGGAGATCGTGGCGCCAGGGTGCCTGATGGTGCGGGTCGGGTCGATGGCCGCCACCGGCTGCAGGAACGTGACGCACACCGCCGCGTCACCGTTGGTCGCGAAGGTGACCCCGCGGTCGGCGAAGGACAGGTGGGCTGGACCGGCCGTGGTGAGCCACCGGAAGTCGCCGGAGGTCTGTACGTCGGTGATGTTGGCGATCGTCGTCCGCAGCCGCCACGGGCCGAACCGCACCCGCAGGCCGTCCGGCCCGAGGGTCACGCCGGTCGTCCTCGGCGTCACCCCGAAGAGCAGCGCCGGGAGTCGGTAGCTCGCCGCGAAGGCGAAGTCGTAGTGGGCTTCGTCGGCGGCGGCTTCCTGAGCGGGCATGCGCACCACGCTAGGTCGACGTACCGGCGGCGGGACCACCCGCAGGGGGCACGTTTAATTCGCATTGAGCGACCCCCGGACATCTGGGCACAGTGTCCGCATGACCTCCTTCATCTCGCACACGACCGTCGACTGCGCGAACGCCTACGAGCTTTCCGAGTGGTGGAAGCCGGTGCTGGGCTACGTCGACCTCGAGGACGACCCCAACGAGCCGGGCCACGAGGAGTGCCTGATCCGCGACCCGGAGACCGGTCACCAGGTGCTCTTCATCGAGGTGCCCGACGTCAAGCAGGTCAAGAACCGGATCCACTTCGACCTGATGCCGCGCACGGGGACCCGCGACGCGGAACTGGAACGCCTTCTCGCCCACGGTGCGACGGAGGTGGTGGACCTGCGCGACCAGTGGGGGCCGGGCACCGGATGGACGGTGCTGGCGGATCCGGAGGGGAACGAGTTCTGCATCCTCCGCTCGAAGGCAGAGCGCGAGGCCGCTCAGGCGTGAGACGTCAGGGGTAAGCGCCCGCGGTCGCGCGGAGCACGACGCTGAGGTTCACGGGGTCGACCCCGCGGCGCCAGAGGTGGCTGCGGCGAGTGAGTAGTCGAAGTCCGCGCCGGTCACCACGACCCGGCCGGGGGTCGTCGGGGTCACGGTGGCGCTGACGTACTCCGCGGTGGTCGGGTAGCGGAACGTCGTACCGGCGACGACCGGGGTGAGGCGGCTGCACAGATGGTTCCCGCGACCGCTCGCGGCGCCGATGAAGATCCCCTTGGGGTCTCGGTGGCAGACCCTGAACGTGGCGGTGGCATGGGCAGTGTTGGTCGCACAGTGCATCACCGGGGCGCCACGGAAGGTGACGGTGTTGGGGCTTTCCCGTGCTGGGAGGCAGGATGACTCCGAAGCTGAGCCGCGACTGCGCGACCGGTTGCGAGAGCAACGCCGGTGGGTTCAACGCCGACCCGTGGCTACCTTGATTTGCGCACTTTGTCGTGGACTGTCTCTGCGACTCTTCAGTCCTGTGGGGCTGGGATCGGCGCAGGGTGTCAGGTATCGCGCGCCCACGACTCAAACGCGCGTCCTGGCCGCTGACCCCAGCTGTGACACCAGTGTGGCTCGGCGTTCTAGCCCGGAACGTCGACAGTGAATCGGCGCTCTCGTGCCGATGTGCGCACAAGAGCCCCGCCCCTCCGAAGAGGGGACGGGGCCCGGTCGTGTGTGACTTACGCGCAGACGGCGTAGGCGTTGACGTCGACGGGGATGGAGTTCGCGAAGTTGTTGATTACGACACCCCAAGAACCCGTGCCCGGCGTGCTGCTCGCCGCGATGGCAATGCTGCTGAAGTAGCCACCGCCAGTGACCTTCATGCCTACCGGGCAGGATGCCATGACCGTCCCGCTGCTGCTAGCGGGGCACCGTCACCGTGGGGCTCTTCACGATTGTCGTCTGGGCGACTCCGTTGACTCCGTTGACTCCGTTGGCTCCGTTGGCTCCGTTGGCACCAGCCGGTCCCACCAGTTTCGTGCGCTCGCTGGCCTTGAAGTCCTTCAGGGTCAGCGTGCCGTCCTTCACCTTGGCGCTCGTTACGGCGCCGTTCTTGATCTGCGCCGTGGTGATGAGGCCCGCGGCATTCGCGCCAGCGGTGCCAGCAGCCACGAGCACCGTGGCGATGCCGAACGCGGCGATGACCGAGCGCTTCTGCATGACTGTGTCCTTTTTTCGAATTTGCTGGGTGGAGTACCAGCGATCTCTGAGAGGGATCCGTCATCAACGATGGCCGAATTGGGGGCGCGGGGCATCCGCCGATCTACGGGTTCGGCTACCTGTTGTCGACCACGGGCAGTCATGAAGCGCGCGCCGCTGACCGTTACTAAGGGCGAGCCCCTAGACGCTGCCTTCGACCCCGGCGTGGGGCGACGTCCGCCGGGTGCGCGCACCTCCCGCAAATCTGTGACGTAGGCACGCCTGAGTGGGTTAGCGGCGGTCGGCGGTCGCACACCTAGGACTCCGTAGGCCCAGCCGAGGCGGATCGGCGGTTGCAACCCTGGGGCCTAGCCCAACCGTGCGGCTCGCGGGCCGCAAGCGGCCCAGGGGGTCGGCTTGGGGTCGGGTTGGGGTCGGCCCGGTCGGCGGGCTCGAGAGGCGCTGCGAACCGTGTGGGCTCTGGTCCACTGATCGACTGTTGATTACAAAGCTGTCAGAAATCGGGGGCGAGTCGGCACTCTGAGCGACAATCGGCATAGGCACACGTCTGGAGGGGGAAGCGCTGTGGCGATCATCGGCGTCCTCGTCGCTGGAATCAGCGTCGGGCTTCTGGGCAGGTTGGTCACCGTCGTCAAGAAAGACGACACTCCTCTTTGGCTGACCGTTCTGTGCGGCATCGTGGGCGCTTTGATCGGGTGGATCCTCTTCGAAGCCTTCGCTGGGAGCAGCAGTGCAGGTCTCGACTGGGATTGTTGGATCGTCATGGTCGTGGGTGCGGCCATTCCAGTCGTCATTGCGGTCACCCTCATGGGACGCAACAAGTTCAACTTTCCTCGCTGACAGCCTGCACCGCTCGGAGTCCACTCCATGCACGGTGAAGTGTCCCGTCGGGCTGGAGGCACGGCCCACCGGGCGAGACTAGGACGCGCTACCCGTCCCGATGGCCGCCCCTTGCTCAACCGGTGAGCCGTGCGTTCATGGCGGGCTTGGCCTGGTCAGTCGGACCGGTACGGGATCTGCGTGGTCACAGGGACCACCCGGCCAGTCACGGGATCAACCACGTCGTCGCTGATGGGGGTGCCGTTGGCCAACGCGGCACGCGTCATGGCGGAGTTGCTCTCTGAGGGAGTCAGGTCGTGCGGGTCCGGCTGGATCAGACCGGAGGCACCGCCGTACTCACTCTCAGGCTCGGTCTGGTCAGGACGGGTGTTGAACCCAATCGGGCCTGTACTCATGCATCGAGCCTATTTGCCCTGCCGGCGATCATGCGGAACGTGGGCGCTGGTGGGCACTTAGCTTGTGCGTGCAGGGAAGACCCGCCCCCAAGCAGCAGTGTTCGCCGCGCTAGTTCGCCGTGGGGAACTGTGTTGGTGCGCGGTGCCGCTGCGGAGTGATGAAGCAACGGACGTGGTGGCCTTCTGGACGCCCCAGCGCGCCACCACAGCGCGTGCGGAGGTCAGCAGTCGTGCTCGACCGCGTGGTCCTCAAGCCAGGCCTCTAGCCAGTCCCAGCGGACGAGCACGCGGCACTGCTGGGCGGCGTCCAACTTCACGTGGCGCAGGCCGCGCGTGAGCATCCGGCGGACGGTGGGTGGCGAGACGCCCAGGTGCGCGGCGATGGCCGTCACGTCGGCCCACTCGCGGTGGTCAGTCATGGTCAGGCTCTCCGGGGTATGGCACCGGAGGCAACAGAAAGGCCGTCACGCTCCGATGGATCGGAAGGCATGACAGCCTGGGAAGGTCGTGCGGCACGTTGGCCAGATCGGATCGCCTGGTGAATCCGCCGAGGCCGATCCTCGGCAGCCTGTGGACCGTTGCCGCTGCTGCTTGCAGCATTTGTCCAGCGGACTGGCCCGGAACCGGAGGAGGCGTTTAGGAGGCGTTTCGATGCAACCGCGAGAGGCCCGGAGGACGTGAACCCCACTTTGACCTGGGGTTAGGTGGAGCCGCCTGTCGGAATCGAACCGACGACCTTCTCATTACGAGTGAGACGCTCTACCGACTGAGCTAAGGCGGCGCGCTGCCCGGTACGACGTACGCCCGGGCGACCGCCGGAAGTATACGGAGAGCGCTCGGCCGCGAGGGAATCGGCGTCAGCAGGAGGTGTTGTTCGCCGGGACGGTGCCGGAGACGAGGTAGGACTCGACGGCGCGGTCGATGCAGGAGTTGCCGGTGTTGTAGCCGGTGTGGCCGTCGCCGTCGCGACGCAGCAGGACCCCGGAGTCGAGCTGGTGGGCCAGCGCGACCGCCCAGGCGAACGGCGTGGCCGGGTCGCGGGTGGTGCCGATCACGACGATCGGCGCCGCACCCTTGGCATGGATGGTCGGCACCGGCTGGTCGCTGCGGGGTGTGAAGCCGCGGCAGGAGGTGAGGGTCCAGGCGAAGACCTTGCCGAAGACCGGCGCAGCCTTCTCGAAGGTCGGGAACTGGGCGGGCACGCGGGTCGCCGGGATCGACCAGGGGTCGTCGAGGCAGGAGATGTTGAAGAACGCCTCCATCGAGTTGTTCTGGAACGTGCCGTCGGGGTTGCGCGCTGCATAAGCATCGGCAAGGAGCATCAGCGGCTTGCCGTCGCCGGACAGCGCGGAACGCAGGGCGTTGGTCAGCAGGATCCAGTAGTCGCGGCTGTAGAGCGTGACCGCGATGCCGTAGAACGCGTTGCCCGCCGTGAGCTCACGGTCACCGGCCGGCAGCGGATTCGCGGCGATCCGCTCGACCAGCTTGCTGATCGTGTCGAGCACCTGAGGCACGGTGTCGCCGAGGAAGCAGCCGACCGAGGAGTTGACGCAGTTCGCGGCGTACGCCTCGAGGGCCCGCTCGAAGCCGCCCGCCTGCTGCAGCGTCAGCTGGCGGGTGCCGAGCGAGACGTCGACCGCGCCGTCGAGCACGAAGCGCCCGACCCGGTGCGGGAAGAGCTGGGCATAGGTCGCGCCGAGCTTGGTGCCGTACGACGCACCGAGGTAGTTCATCGTCGCGTCACCGAGCGCGGCGCGCAGGATGTCCATGTCGCGCGCGGACTCGACGGTCGAGACATGGGCAGCCAGCGCCCCCGACAGCCGGCTGCAGCCCGTCGCCATCGCGTGCTGCTGGGCCCGGAAGCCGACCAGCTCACGCGCCGAACTGGGCTCGGGGTCCTCGGCGAGGTACTGGTCGAGCTGGGAGTCACTGAGGCAGTCGACCGGTGAGCTGTCGCCCGTGCCGCGCGGGTCGAACCCGACGATGTCGAAGTGGTCGAGCAGCGGCTGGCCGAACGCCTGCGAGCCCAGCGCGGCGTACGACGTGCCGGGCTCTCCGGGGCCGCCGGGGTTGATCACCAGCGAGCCGATCCGCGACCCGGAGGCCGGCACCTTCAGCAGGGCGAGCTTCAGGGTGCTACCGGCTGGATGGTCGTAGTCGAGGGGCACGGTGAGGGTGGCGCACTGGTCGCCGTCGTGGCAGCCGGACCACTTCAGCCGTTGGCCGTAGTACGACGCCAGCGCGGGGGTGGGCGGCTTGCTGGGCGAGGTCGTCGCGGAGGGCTTCACCGGGGTGGGTCCCCCGGCGTCGCTGCCACCGGATGAGGAGTCGCGGGCGGCGACCAGCCCGGCCCCCGCGACGAGCACGAACGCGAGGACCAGGACGACGGCGACGACCAGCCGCCTCACCGCGACGGCGCCTTCAGCGCGACCATCATCGACTCGAGGGCGAGCGGCACCGGCACGTTGAACTCCAGCATCTGCTCGCGGGCCTCGAAGATCCACCCGATCCGGCGCAGGTTGAGCTCGGGTGTGGTCGTGCGGGCGATCTGCTCGATGTCGGGCCGGATCTCCTCGTTGACCAGCTCGCCGACGCCGGTGGCGAGCGCGATCGCGTCGCGGTAGACCGAGGCGAGATCCATCAGGCTGCGGTCCACGACATCGAGGTGTCGCCGCTTCGCGCGAGTCTTCTGGGACTTCTCCATCGCGGCCAGGGCCGGCGCGTACTCGCGGGGACGGCGCCCGCGCTCCACCACGCCGTACGACGTGTCGAGGTCGGCACGCTCGCGGGCGTCGAGGTCGCCGGTGATCTGGTCGGCCTCCTGCTGCGTGGTCTCGCAGAGGTTGGCGGCGGCGTTCATGCAGGCACCCAGGCTGGTCAGCCGCGCCGGCCAGGAGATCACCTCGTGGCGGCGGTTGCGGACGTCCTCGTCGCGGGCCAGGGCGCGGGCCCGGCCGATGTGGCCCTGGCTGGCCCGGGCGCAGTACGACGCGCGCGCCGCGTCGACGCCGTCGTGGCGGACCAGGAAGTCGGCCACTTCAGCGGTGGAGGGAGTGGCGAGGGTGACCAGACGGCAGCGCGACCTGATCGTGGGCAGCAGGTCCTCGACGGTGGGCGCGCAGAGGATCCAGACGGTGCGGTCGGTGGGCTCCTCGATCGCCTTGAGCAGCGCGTTGGCGGCCTGGTCGGTGAGGCGGTCGGCGTCCTCCACGATCATGATCTGCCACCGCCGACCGACCGGCGCGAGCGCCGATCGGCGGACCAGATCGCGGACCTCGTCGACCCCGATGGAGAGCTTCTGGGTGCGGACCACGGTGACGTCGGCGTGGCTCCCGGCCAGCACCGTGTGGCAGGAGTGGCACACGCCGCAGCCGGGCGGACTCTCCTCGCACTGGAGCGCGGCGGCGAACGCGACCGCCGCGTTGGAGCGCCCGGAGCCCGGTGGCCCGATGAAGAGGAAGGCCTGGCTCATCCCGTGACCCGAGGCAGCCGTGCGGAGCGCCTCGACCACACGGCGCTGCCCGACCAGGGAGTCCCAGACGCTGGGAGCGGTGACGGTCGTCATCGCCGCGTCGCCTGCCCGAGCAGGGGCTCGACCCGCTGCCACACCGCGGCCGCGATCTCGTCGGTCGGGCGCCGCGCGTCGAGCACGAGGTAGTGGTCGGGGTCGGTGGCGGCCATGTCGAGGAACGCGGTGCGGACCCGGCCGTGGAACTCCGGCGACTCCCCCTCGATCCGGTCGCGCTCGGCGAACCGGCCGAAGCCGTGCTCCGGGTCGAGGTCGAGGACGATGGTCAGGTGCGGTCGCAGGTCGTGGGTCGCCCAGCGGGCCACGCGCTCGACCTCGTCGGCCGCCAGCGTGCGCCCGGCGCCCTGGTAGGCGAGCGTGGAGTCGACGTAGCGGTCGGTGATCACGACCTCGCCGCGGTCGAGGGCCGGCTGGACGACGGTGTCGACGTGCTCGGCCTTGTCGGCGGCGTAGAGCAGCACCTCGGTGCGGTCCGACAGCGCACCGGTGGCCGGGTCGAGGACGATCCGGCGTACCTCCTTGCCGACGGCAGTGTCGCCCGGCTCGAAGGTGAGCAGTACGTCGTACCCGGCGGCCTCGAGCGTCGCGGCGAGTGCCCTGGACTGCGTGGACTTGCCCGCGCCCTCGCCCCCCTCGAAACAGACGAAGACGCCGGTGGTGGTGTGCACGCCGCTCGCCTTCTGCCGTGGTGTCTGTCGTGATGGTCGCTGCGGCCGAGCGTAGTCGAGGGCACCCACACCGTTCTGGGGAACGGTGCCGCTCGCTACGGTGACGCCATGAGCGCCACTCCTGCGACGCCCACCTTCATCCGTTCCGACAGGCTCCTGCTCGGGATCGCGGCGGTGTTCATCGTCCTGGCCGGCTTCGCGGAGTACGGCGGCTGGGATGCCGTGGTCGCCTTCGTCGTCTCGGCCGGGGCGGTGTGCCTGCTGGCCGCGCTCGTCGGACGCTCCGTCGACCAGCTCGGTGACCGCTTCGGCCCCGGTGCGACCGGCGTCCTCCAGTCGGGGCTCGGCAACCTGCCCGAGCTCTTCATCTGCATCTTCGCGCTCAAGGCGGGGCTGGTCGACGTGGTGCGGGCCGCCCTCGTCGGCTCGATCCTGGCCAACCTGCTGCTGGTGCTCGGGCTCGCGTTCGTGGTCGGCGGGCTGAAGCACGGCACGCAGCAGCTGGGCTCGGAGCGGGCGCGCACGATCCTCGTCCTGATGCTGCTGTCGGTGTCGGCGATGGCGCTCCCCTCGTTCACGTTCTGGCTGCACAGCCCGGCCAGCGAGCACGAGACGGCCTTCTCGGTGATCGTGTCGGTGCTGCTGCTGGTGCTGTTCGGCCTGTCCTTGCCGTTCTCGCTACGCCGCGGCTCCCCCGACGACGAGACGGCTCCGCACGAGGAGCCCCGGTGGCCCCTCCCCCTCGCGATCGGGCTGCTGGCAACGGCGAGCGTCGGCGCGGCCTTCGTCTCCGACTGGTTCGTCAACGCGCTGCAACCGGCGATGGACGCACTGTCGATCAACGAGACCTTCGCCGGGCTGGTCGTGGTCGCGATCGCCGGCAACGCCGTCGAGAACGTCGTGGGCGTCCAGCTCGCGGCGAAGAACCAGTCGCCGTACGCCTTCTCGGTGATCCTCAACAGTCCGGTGCAGATCGCGTTGGTGCTGGCGCCGGCGCTGGTGCTGATCTCGCAGATCTTCGGGATGGCGTCGTTGACCCTGGTCTTCTCGCCGCTGCTGGTGGTCGTGCTGATGCTGGCGGTGGTCCTCGCGGCGTTCATCGCCTTCGACGGCGAGTCGAACTGGCTCGAAGGAGCCTCACTCATAGTCCTCTACATCATCATCGCCACATCTTTTTGGTGGGGGTGAGGCCGCCCGCGAGCGAGGAACGAGCTTGCGGGCTGAGGCTCTCCCGGTTGAGCGAGCGTCACGGCTGAGCCTGCGAAGCCGTGACGGCGAGCCGAAACCCAGTGAGGGACCTGGGACACCAGGCACCGTCACCGGGTTTCGAGACGCTCGCTGGCGCTCGCTCCTCAACCACCGAGAGCACCGGGTTTCGAGACGCTCGCTGGCGCTCGCTCCTCAACCACCGAGAGCACCGGGTTTCGAGACGCTCGCTGGCGCTCGCTCCTCAACCACCGAGACGCACCGGGTTTCGAGACGGTCGCAGAGCGACCTCCTCAACCACCGGTGATGGGCGGTCGGCGGCTACTTCTTGGCCGCGGCCTTCTTGGTGGTCCTCTTCGCTGCCGTCTTCTTGGCCGGCGCCTTCTTCGCGCCCCGCTTGGCCGCCTTCTTCGCCGGGCCCTTCGCCCGTCGTTCGGCGAGGAGCTCGGCGGCACGCTCGAGGGTGATCGCCTCGACGGTGTCGTCCTTGCGCAGGGTTGCGTTGAACTCACCGTCGGTGACGTAGTCGCCGAACCGTCCGGACTTCACCACCACCGGCGCACCCGACACCGGGTCCGGGCCGAGCTCCTTGAGCGGCGGGGCCGCGGCGGCACGACCGCGCTGCTTGGGCTGGGCGTAGATCGCCAGTGCCTCGTCGATCCCAATCGAGAACAGCTGCTCCTCCGACGTCAGCGACCGCGAGTCGGTGCCCTTCTTCAGGTAGGGACCGTAGCGGCCGTTCTGTGCGGTGATCTCGACCCCGTCGGCATCCGTGCCCACCACCCGCGGCAGGGAGAGCAGCTTGACCGCGTCGTCGAGCGACACGGTGTCGAGTGACATCGAGGCGAACAGCGAGCCGGTGCGGGGCTTGGCCGACTTCGGTGCGTTCTCGGGCAGCGCCTCGGTGACGTAGGGCCCGTAGCGGCCGTTCTTCGCCACCACCTCCAGACCGGTCTCGGGATGCACGCCCAGCTGCTTCTCCTCACCAGCCGGGTTCGCGAGCAGCTCGCGGGCCTTGGTCAGGGTGAGCTCGTCGGGGGGCAGGTCGTCGGGCACGTTCGCGCGTACGGCGGCCCCGTCACCCTCCCCCTCCTCCGTCGCCGGACCGGGGCCCTCGAGGTAGGGGCCGTAGCGCCCGACCCGCAGCACGATCCCGCTCTCGGGCCCGCCGACCGGGAAGGTCGCCAGCTCCTTGGCGTCGATCTCGCCGAGCTCGTTGACCAGCTGATGAAGGCCGATGACCCGGTCGGAGCCGAAGTAGAACTCGCCGAGCTCGGTCACCCGGTCCTTGCGGCCGCCGGCGATCTCGTCGAGCACGTCCTCCATGTCGGCGGTGAACTCGTAGCTGATCTGCCGCGGGAAGTGCTCCTCCAGCAGACGTACGACGGAGAAGGCGATCCAGGCCGGCACCAGCGCCGTGCCCTTCTTGTAGACATAGCCGCGGTTGAGGATGGTTCCGATGATCGAGGCGTACGTCGAGGGCCGCCCGATCTCGCGCTCCTCGAGCTCCTTGATCAAGGTGGCCTCGGTGTAGCGGGCCGGCGGCTTGGTCTCGTGCCCGCTGGCGGTCAGCGACGCCGCCGACACCGGGTCGCCCTCGTGCAGGTCGGGCAGCGGCGTCTCGGCGTCGTCCTGGCGCTTGTTGTTGTCGGTGCCCTCGACGTAGGCCTTGAGGAACCCGTGGAAGGTGATCACCCGGCCGCTGGCCGAGAACACCACGTCGCGCCCGTCGGCAGCCGCGCCGCCGATCCGGATGGTCACCGAGTGGCCGACGGCGTCCTTCATCTGCGAGGCGACGGTGCGCATCCAGATCAGCTCGTAGAGGCGGAACTGCTCGCCGCTCAGGCCGGTTTCGGCCGGGGTGCGGAACCGCTCGCCCGAGGGACGGATCGCCTCGTGCGCCTCCTGGGCGTTCTTGACCTTGGAGGCGTAGGTGCGGGGGACGTCGGGGAGGTACTCCCCGCCGTACAGCTCGCGCACCTGCGACCGGGCGGCGTCGACGGCCGCGCTCGACAGGGTCGTTGAGTCGGTGCGCATGTAGGTGATGAAGCCGTTCTCGTAGAGCCGCTGCGCGACCGACATCGTGCCGGAGGCGCTCATCCCGAGCTTGCGACTGGCCTCCTGCTGCAGGGTGGTGGTGCGGAACGGCGCGTACGGCGAGCGGCGGTAGGGCTTCGACTCCACCGAGCGCACGTCGTACGACGTGTCGCGCAGCGCCGCGACCAGGCCCTCGGCGGCATTGCGGTCGAGGTGGATGCGGTCGTCGGCTCGCTTGCCCTTCAGCTCGCCGTCCGTGCCGAAGTCGGACCCGCCGGCGACGCGCATCGCGTCGACGGAGTGGAGCTTGGCGGGGAACATCCGCGGCTCCTTGCCGGAGCCGGCGTCGAAGGTGCCTTCGAGGTCCCAGTACGACGCGACGCGGAAGGCCATCCGCTCCCGCTCGCGGTCGACGACCAGACGGGTCGCCACCGACTGCACGCGGCCGGCGGAGAGGCCGGACATCACCTTCTTCCACAGCACCGGCGAGACCTCGTAGCCGTAGAGGCGGTCGAGGATGCGGCGCGCCTCCTGCGCCTCGACGAGGTCGTCGTTGATCTGGCGCGGGTTGGCGACCGCCTCGAGGATCGCCGGCTTGGTGATCTCGTGGAAGACCATCCGGTGCACCGGGATGCCCTTCGGCTTCAGCTCGTCGAGGAGGTGCCAGGCGATCGCCTCGCCCTCGCGGTCCTCGTCGGTGGCGAGGTAGAGCTCGTCGGCGTCCTTGAGCAGGCTCTTGAGCTTGGCGATGTGGCTCTTCTTGTCGCGCGGCACGACGTAGTAAGGAGTGAAGCCGTTGTCGACGTCGACGGCCAGCCGGCCCCACGGCTTGTCCTTGATGCTGGCCGGGGTGTCGGCTGCGGAGTTGGGCAGGTCGCGGATGTGGCCGATCGACGACTCGACCACGTAGTCACTGCCGAGGTAGCCGCCGATCGTCCGCGCTTTGGCGGGCGACTCGACGATCACCAGCTTGTGTGCCACTGCTTCTCCTGACTCTGCCTTGTGCCTCGCTCGGGGCATGGGCCGGTGGTGTTCACGGCTCACGGCGGCTCACGGTAGCGCGTCCTGTCCAATCGTCCGGCCGCCAGCCCACCACCCGGTGGTCTCAGGCGGGGGCCAGGTAACCCTCGGCGACGAGCTCTCGGACCACGGGGAGGTACGCCGTGCGCAGCTCGTCGGCGTCACGCTCGAGCAGGTGCGCGAGCGCGTCGAGGATCTGCCCGATGGTCAGGTCGCCGTCGCAGGCCCCGACCAGCGCGGCCTCGACCGTGTCCACGCGACGCGCGCGGCGCAGCCCGGTCTGCTGGCGCAGCACGATCGCCTCCGGGTCCTCGGCGCCCGGCGCTCCGACGGTCTCCTGCTGCACGTCGGCCCGGGCGGCCAGCCGGTGGTCGAGCCCGACGTCGAGGCGCGCGGCCCGGCCCCAGTCTCGGATCGCGGGTGCGATCGGCTGCTCGACCGCGTGCGGCCAGTCGAGCAGCTCGCGCGCCGAGCCGCCGCGGCGCAGGTTGATCCAGCCGAAGCCGACGCCCTCGATTCCTTCGCGGTCGAACCAGCCCAGCCACGCGTCGTACGCCTCGAGGTAGCCGGGGCTGCTGTGCCGCCCGGCGTCGCGCAGCCAGAGCTCGACGTACGACGCGGGGTCGAGCACCTCGCGCTGGACCACGAGCGCGTCGCAGTCCGGGTCGAGCCAGGCCGCCAGCCGTTCGTCCCACGGTCGGTCGGTGGTGATCGACCAGTTCGCCAGGACCTGGCACCAGCCGCCGTCGGTGAGGTGGGCCGGCGCGCCGCGGACGATGGCCTCGACCACCTGGTCGCCGGGCAGTCCGGAGTCGCGGTAGACCAGGCGCTCATCCGTCGCGGGGGAGATCACGAACGGCGGGTTGGTGGTGACGAGGTCGAAGCGCTGGTCGGCGACCGGCTCCCAGAGCGAGCCGTCGCGGACGTCGACACGGACCTCGTTGAGGGCCGCGTTGAAGGCGGTGACGGCGAGCGCGCGCGGGTTCACGTCGGTGGCGACGACCTCGTCGGCGTGGCCCGACAGGTGCAGCGCCTGGACGCCGCAGCCGGTGCCGAGGTCGAGCGCGCGGCCGACGGGCTCGCGCAGGGTCAGCTGGGCGAGCGAGGTGGACGCGGAGCTGACGCCGAGGACGTGGTCGTGGGCGACCCGGATCTGCTGGCCGTCCAGACCAGGCGTCAGGTCGCTGACCACCCACCAGTCGTGGTCCTCGTCGGCGTACGGGCGACAGTCGAGGAGGGCGCGCACCTCGCCGCCGGAGCCGACCAGCATGCCGCCGGCCACCAGCGGGTCGACCAGGCCGGGGAGTGCTGCGTCGGCGGCGGCGCGGTCGACCTCGGTCTGGAGCAGGAACAGCCGGACCAGGGTCTCCAGCGGTGACCCGCCCGTCGTACGCCGGAGGGCCGGCGTGGTCTCGTTCCGCGCCAGCGCGAGCTGTCCCGTCGTACCGAGCAGGTCGCCGACGGCGTCGAAGGTGTACGTCGCGGCGGCCAGGGCGTCGCGCAGCGCCGGAGCTACGTCGGCGGCGGGTACGCCGGGAGCGGGGGCCATGCCGCCATCGTGGCAGTACGACGGTCTCGCCCCGAGCCGAGCCGGCTGCTGCTTCAATCTGGACATGGCCCGTGTCCTGCGTGTGCTCGCCGTCGCCGTACTGCTGGCGCTCGTCGCGACGCAGAACCCGAGCGAGGCGAGCCGGGGCGGCACCCATGCCCAGCCCGGGAAGCTGCGCGCGCAGATCACCTTCACCAAGAGCAACGCCCATCCGTGGCACAGCACGATCACTTGGGACGCCGCACGGCAGCGCGCCGACGGGACCTGGAAGGTGCTGGCGCACGACACCTGGCGCGCGGGCTCTGGTTTCCCCGGTGGCAGCGCGGAGAACACCTGCGTGAAGGGGCACGGCTGGCTGCCGAACGGCACCTACTCGCTGCGGCAGTACGACGACTACCACGGCAACCTGATCCACGGCCGCGCCTTCCGGCTCAGCGACAAGCGCTGCTCCAACGGCACCCTGCGCGAGCAGCTGTTCATCCACACCGAGTCAGGGCCCGGCAACCGGCAGTGCGCCAACGGACCCGGCGACCAGATCTGCCGGTGGGAGTTCCCCAGGATCAACGACTACACCTCGCACGGCTGCATCAAGATGTCGCCGTCGGCGATCCTGGCGCTCACCCGCGACTACCACCGCTTCTTCCACGCCGGCGTCCGCTACTCCACCGCCCGGGTCAGCCTCCTCGTCCGCTGAGTCGGCGCAAAGAGACACGTAGAACGCACCGAGTCGGCGCAAAGAGGCAGCCGGATCGCGCCGAGTCGTCATATGACGACTCGGCGAACGACGAAGGCCCGCCCGGATCGCTCCGGACGGGCCTTCGTGGTCGTGCTGGTACGGCGTGAGGCGTCAGCCCTGCGACTCGAACTGTCGCGTCTGGGTGTCATACTCCACCGGGGTGGTCGGCTCGTCGGCCGGTGCCGGGGGCGCCGGCGGGGCCGGGTTGCCGGAGTCGTCGCCGAGCACGACCTCGCGCTGCTTGGAGATGTACACCGAGGCCACGATGATCAGCAGAGCCACGATCGCGATGGTGTAGCGCACGAAGTCGTTCTTGTCGTTCCCCACGCTCAGGGAGACGATGGCGCTGGCGATCAGCAGCGAGACCAGGTTCATCACCTTGATCAGCGGGTTGATCGCCGGGCCGGCGGTGTCCTTGAAGGGGTCGCCGACGGTGTCACCGATGATGGTGGCGTCGTGGGCGTCAGACCCCTTGCCGCCGTGGTTGCCGTCCTCGACGAGCTTCTTGGCGTTGTCCCAGGCGCCACCGGAGTTGGCCAGGAAGACCGCCATCAGGGTGCCGGTGCCGATCGCACCGGCCAGGAACCCGGCCAACGACGCCACGCCGAGACCGAAGCCGACCGCGATCGGCGCGAGCACCGCCAGGACACCCGGCGTGATCAGCTCACGCAGGGAGTCCTTCGTGACGATGTCGACGACCTTGCCGTACTCCGGACGACCGGTGCCCTCCATGATCCCTGGGATCTCCCGGAACTGACGGCGTACCTCGTAGACGACCGCGCCCGCGGCCCGAGCCACGGCGTTGATGGCCAACCCGGAGAACAGGAAGACCACCGCCGAGCCGAGCAGTACGCCGACCAGCACCCTGGGGTTGAACACGAAGAAGTCGAGCAGCTGCTGGTTCGCGTCCCGGCCGCCACCGGACTCCCCGAGCTTCTCGATCACCGACGTGGCGTAGGACCCGAACAGCGCCGTGGCCGCCAGCACGGCCGTGGCGATCGCGATGCCCTTCGTGATCGCCTTGGTGGTGTTGCCCACCGCATCGAGCTCGGTGAGGATCTGGGCGCCTTCGGGGCTCACATCGCCCGACATCTCGGCGATGCCCTGGGCGTTGTCGGAGACCGGGCCGAACGTGTCCATGGCGACGATGACGCCGACCGTGGTCAGCAGGCCGGCGCCGGCCAGCGCCACACAGAACAGCGAGACGGTCAGCGAGGTACCACCGAGGAGTGCGGCACCGAAGACCGCAGCAGCAATCACGCCGGCGGTGTAGACGGCAGACTCGAAGCCGACCGAGAGGCCGGACAGGATGACCGTGGCCGCGCCGGTGAGCGAGGTGCGGCCGACGTCCCTGACCGGCTTGTACTCGGTGCCGGTGAAGTACCCCGTCAGGGCCAGGATCGCCGAGGCCAGCACGATGCCGATGACCACGGCGACCGACGCGAGCAGCGCCGGGTTGCCCGACGTGTGGGTGACGCCGACGACTCTGTCGAGCGTGGTGATGCGGAGGAACGTGAACTTGTCGAAGCTCGTCGGCAGGTAGATGAACGACAACACCACGCTGGCCACTGCCGAGACACCCGCGGAGATGTAGAAGGCCCGGTTGATCGTGGTCAGACCGTTCTCACCCGCCCTCGGCTTGCACAGGTAGATACCGAGCACGGCGGTCAGCGCACCGATCGCGGGGATCAGGAGCGGGAACACCAGGCCCTTGGGGCCGAACGCCTGCTGACCGAGGATCAGCGCGGCGACCAGCACCACGGCGTACGACTCGAACAGGTCGGCGGCCATACCGGCACAGTCGCCGACGTTGTCGCCGACGTTGTCGGCGATCGTCGCGGCGTTGCGCGGGTCGTCCTCGGGGATGTGCTGCTCGACCTTGCCCACCAGGTCAGCACCCACGTCGGCGGCCTTGGTGAAGATGCCGCCCCCGACCCGCATGAACATCGCCAGCAGCGCGGCCCCGAAGCCGAAGCCCTCGAGCACGGCGGGGGCCTCGTTGCCGAAGGCGATGACGACGATCGACGCACCGAGGAGGCCCAGGCCCACGGTCAGCATGCCGACCGTGGCACCGGTGCGGAAGCCGATCCGCATCGCGGGATCGCGGCCCTGCTCGTTGGCCGCCGCGGCGACCCTCAGGTTGGCACGCACTGCGAGGTTCATGCCGAGATAGCCGACCGTCGCGGAGAAGCCGGCGCCGACCAGGAAGAACACCGAGCGGAAGACCCGCACCGTGAGGTCGTCGGCGGGCAGCGCCAGCAGGAGCAGGAACGCCAGCACCGCGAACACCGCCAGAGTGCGGAACTGCCTGGTCAGATAGGCGTTCGCGCCCTCCTGCACCGCGTGGGCGATGTTCTTCATGTTGTCGGTGCCTTCACCGGCGGCTAGGACCTCTTGGCGGAACATGTACGCCATCGCGAGCGCGCCGAGCGCGATCAGGAAGACGATGATGACCAGCACGAGATTGCCGCCCGAGAGATGCACGACGGCGGGACTGATCCCGGTCATGGATTTTCCTCCTGGGATGACTGACGTCTGCGAACGGCGCGGATTGTGCCATGCGCCCCGGGGATCATGTCAGACGCCAGTGGCGCATCCCACAGCGGGTGCGGGGCCCGAACGGGCTCTCAGGCGTACGTCGTACGGCCCGGGTTCAGCTCGCCGCGAGGGCCGCTTCGGCGGTGTCGTGGATGACGAACACCTTGGCCAGTCCGGTGATCCGGAAGATCTTCAGCAACCGGTCCTGGTTGCACACCAGCTGCAGTGACCCGTCGTGCGCGCGGACCTTCTTCAGGCCGCCGACGAGCACCCCCAGACCGGTGGAGTCGAGGAACTCGACCTCGGACATGTCGATGACGATGTCGTAGGTGCCGGCCGCCACGAGCTCGGTGATCTCCTCCCGGAGCCGGGGGGCGGTGTAGACGTCGATCTCCCCCGCGACTGATACGACGGTCCGGCCCTCGGCCTGGCGCGTCGCAATGGTCAGATCCACGATTCCACTCCCTGGGCTCCCGGTCGGGTGAGGAATCAAGCGGTCCCGACCCGTTCGGCCATATCAAACCACGCTCTCGCGGCTCGTGGGGAGGCTCGGTCACAAGCCGCCCGAGCGAAGGTGTCGGTGGGCTTTGTCAGACTGCTGTCGTGACGGGTGTTGTGGAGGGGGCGGTGGACGGTCACCCCGACCGCGTGGCTCCCTCCGGCGTGAGCGCCCTCTGCCTGCGGCTGGCCCAGGGGCCGGGGCGCGAGGACTGTCTGCGCCACCTCCGCGTGCTGCCCCCGCGGGAGGCACGCACGGCCGCCTGGCCGGAATGGGCGCACCCCGACGTGGTGGCCGCGTTCCGCGCGCGAGGCATCGGCGAGCTGTGGCGCCACCAGGCGGTCGCAGCCGAGGCCGCGCGCAGCGGCCAGCACGTCGTCCTCTCGACCGGTACGGCGTCCGGCAAGTCGCTCGCCTACCAGCTGCCCGCCCTCACCGCCATCCTCGAGCGGCGCGGAGTGCGGGGCGAGCGCGGCGCGACCACGCTCTACATCAGCCCGACCAAGGCCCTTGCCCAGGACCAGGTGGCCGCGATCGGGACGCTGGGGCTCGGCGTCCGGGTCACCACCCACGACGGAGACTCCTCCTTCGACGAGCGCGACTGGACCCGCGAGCACGGCGAGTACGTGCTCACCAACCCCGACATGCTCCACCGGTCCCTCCTGCCCCGTCACGACCGGTGGGACGGGCTCTTCCGTTCGCTCGACCTGGTCGTGGTCGACGAGTGCCACCACTACCGCGGCGTCTTCGGCGCCCACGTCGCCCAGGTGCTGCGACGGCTCCGCCGGGTCTGCGCCCACCACGGGTCCGACCCGACCTTCGTGCTCGCCTCGGCGACCGTCGGCAACCCCGCCGAGCACGCCTCGCGTCTCACCGGGCTGGACGTGATGGCGGTCAGCCACGACGACTCGCCCCGTGGTGAGGTGGCCCTGGCGCTCTGGGAGCCGCGCTTCACGTCGTACGCCGGTGAGAACGGCGCGCCCGTACGCCGGGCCGCGTCGTCGGAGTCCGCCGACCTGTTGGCCGATCTGGTCAGCGAGGGGGTGCGCACCCTGACCTTCGTTCGTTCGCGGCGGGCCGCCGAGCAGGTGGCGACGACCGCGGCAGACCTCCTGGCCGAGGTCCACCCGTCGCTGCCGGGCCGGGTCGCGAGCTACCGCGGCGGCTACCTCCCCGAGGAGCGCCGCGAGATCGAGCAGGCGCTGCGCGACGGCAAGCTCCTCGGTCTGGCCGCCACCAACGCGCTGGAGCTGGGCATCGACGTCTCCGGGCTCGACGCCGTGATCGTGGCCGGCTTCCCCGGCACCCGGGCCGCCTGGTGGCAGCAGGTCGGCCGCGCCGGGCGCAACGCAGGCGACGCGCTCGCCCTCCTGATCGCACGCGACGACCCGCTCGACACGTATCTCGTCACGCACCCGGAGGCCCTGCTTGACCAGGCAGTAGAACAGACCGTCTTCGACCCAGAGAACCCCTACGTCCTCGGGCCGCACCTGTGCGCCGCCGCCCAGGAGGTGCCGCTGCGTGAGGCTGAGCTGGACCTCTTCGGCCCGGGCGCGCGCGACCTGCTCGACCAGCTCACCGCCGCGGGACGTCTCCGGCGCCGGCCGCAGGGTTGGTACTGGACCCACCCCGAGCCCGCCCACGCGCTCACCGACATCCGCTCGGGTGGTGGCCGCGCCGTCTCGCTGGTCGAGGGCTCCACCGGGCGTGTGGTCGGCACCGTCGACGGCTCGAGCGCACACGCAACCGCGCACGCCGGCGCCGTCTACGTCCACCGGGGCGAGACCTGGTTGGTCGAGTCGCTCGACCTCGACGACAGCGTCGCGATGATCGACCGCGCCGAGGTCGCCTTCTCCACCACGGCACGCGAGCTCACCGACATCACCGTCGTCGAGGAGATCGAGCACCGTCGCTGGGGCGAGGCCCGGATCTCGCTGGGCACCGTGGACGTCTCCCACCAGGTCGTGTCCTACCTGCGTCGCCGGCAGCCGTCCGGCGAGGTGATCGACGAGGTGCCGCTCGATCTGCCGGTGCAGACCCTCACCACCCAGGCCGTCTGGTGGACCCTCGCCCGACGACCTGCTGGCCGAGAGCGGCCTCCTCGCCGCCGACCTGCCGGGCTCCGCCCACGCCGCGGAGCACTGCTCGATCGGGCTGCTGCCGTTGTTCGCGACGTGCGACCGGTGGGACATCGGCGGCGTCTCGACCGCGCACCACGCCGACACCGGCCGGCTGACCGTCTTCGTCTACGACGGCCACCCGGGCGGCTCGGGCATCAGCGCGCGCGGCTTCACCGCCGCGAGCGCCTGGTTGTCGGCCACCCGCGAGACGATCCGGTCCTGCGGCTGCCCCGACGGCTGCCCGTCGTGCGTGCAGTCGCCGAAGTGCGGCAACCAGAACCATCCACTCGACAAGCAGGGCGCCGTACGGCTGCTGGACGTCCTTCTCGCCGCCGCTCCGGCCGAGTAGCCTCGCCGACATGGTCGTCCTCGGCGTGCTGCTCATCGCCGCAGGTCTGCTGGCCGTCGCCGCCGCACTGCTGAGCAGCAGCGGCACGGCCACCTTCCTGGGCGCGGACCTCGCCGCCGCGACGATCTTCTTCCTCGGGGTAGGCGCTGGTCTGGCCGTCCTGTGGGGCTACTCGATCACCAAGCTGGGTGCCCGCCGCTCCTTCCGCCTCCGGCGTGAGAACCGACAGCTCCGCGAGCAGAACGCGCGCAACGCCGCAGCCCAGCGCGACCGGGCAGGCGACGGCCCCGCCCCGCTGTGAGTCACCCTGGTCCGGCACGCGCCTGGGCCGAGAGATCGGCCGTCTGGCCCAGCCAGTGCGGCCCCGGCGCCACGACGGTGACGACGACGTCGCGCCCGTCGACCCGGCACGAGGACAGGTGCACGTCGTTGGCGGTGGCGATGCGACCGGCGTCGATGCACCCGTCGCGTCCCATCCCCACGCCGTGCGCGCCAGCCAGGGCGGCGAGGTCGGCGCCGGCCTGCGCCACCCGATGGGCTCGCACCATCGCCCCGACCACCCCGAGCGCCGCACCGATCACCAGCAGCAGCCCGGCCACCCCCACCACGAGCACACTCGCCGATCCTCGCTCGCCGAGGCGCCGGCTCACGGTGCCTCCAGGGCAGCCACCGCACGCGCACGTAGCGTCACCGCCGGCAGGAAGCCCAACAGGCCGCCCGGGGGGTGGACCGATCCGCTGGCCGTCGAGACCACCTCACCGTCCTGGCTCTGCACGGTGACGGTGCTGCCGGGCGGAGCGACCTGCTCACCGCGAGCCTCCGCCTCAGCCGCGGCATCACCGCGTGCGACCGCCCGGGCCGCCTCCCGGGCGGCGTCGACCATCCGCACCTGACCCGCCGCCACGCTGAGCAGCCAGACCAAGCCGACGGTCAGCGAGAGCAGCAGCGGGATCGCCAGGGCCAGCTCGGCCGTGGCGGCGCCTCGCTGGTCGTGGGTCACCCGATGCCCAGCAGCGCGAGGACGTGGGCGAACAGGGTGCGCAGGAGCTGCTCGCCGAAGCCGCCGGTCAGCAGCTTGAACAGCAGGCCGGCGAGTCCCGCGCCGGCGGCGGTGCCGACGGCGTACTCGGCGGTGGTGATCCCTCGCTCGTCATGGTGGTGCATGTGTCTCCTCCGTCTGCAGGTGGCCGCGAGGTGCGGCCTGGTGGCACTGTGCTCGGCTCCACCGGGTCCGGTGAGCCTGGGACCGGCCTGCTGTGGAGTGGCCGATCCGGGAGGGCACCGGTGGACACCAGGTGGCCCACACGGTCAGAGGTCCAGGGACTGCAGCAGGCTGACCACCAGCGGGACGACCCCGATCAGCACGAAGGACGGAAGCAAGCACAGGCCCAGCGGGACGGCCGCTTTGACCCCGACCCCGCGGGCTCGCTCCTCGACCGTGGCCCGCGAGCGGTCGGCGAGCTCCTCGGACAAGCGGACCACCTCGTGCGAGACGGAGGCGCCGGACCTGCTCGCCCGCACCAAGGCCCGACCCAGCGGGGCGAGCTGGGTGTCGTCGAGCACCGGCCGCCACGCGAGCTCGGGCGGGAGACCGAGCTCCAGCCGTGGCGGGACCGCGGACAACGCCTCGGCCGCCGGACCGGGGCACGCGCCACACACCAGCCGGAGCGCCTCGGCGACGTCACACCCGGTCTCGAGGGCGGCGGCGAGGAGCTGGACGAGGCCTGGCAGATCGCGCTCGGCCGACCTGCGCCGGCGCCGGGCGTCGGCCGGTTCGGTACGCCCGATCAGCACCCACGCCACGACCGCGGACACGACTCCGGCGGCCACCCCACCGACGCCCGATACGAAGCTCGCGACCGCGGCCCCGGCGAGCGCGGCCCACAGCCAGCGCCAGCGCAGCACCCACCCCGAGTCGTCGCGGGACGCCGGCACACGGGGGTCACGTAGCCGCACCGCCGGCGGCAGCACCCACACCACCGCCAGGGCGGCGAGTGCCGCGGCGATCCAGGCGGTCACCGGTCGACCTCACGGGCGATCAGCTCGATCCACCAGAGCCCGGTGAACCCGATGGCGAGGCCGCAGGCCAGGCAAGCCAGGCCGAACGGCGTACCGAGCAGGAAAGCCCATGGGTCACCCCCCGCCCCGCTCCCCATCAGCAACGCGACCACAGGGAGGCCCGCAACAAGTCGGGACGTGGCGCGCGCGGACGCGAGCTCGCCTCGCACCACTGCCCGCGTGGCCTGGTCACGGCGTACGGCCTCGGCCACGCGGCGAGTGCTCGCCGCCAGTCCGGCGCCGGTGCGGTGCGACACCACCCACGCACCCGCGAGCAGCCGCAGACCGTCGGCGCCGGGGGTCCGGGCCAGGGTCCGGAGTGCCTCCGGGACGTCGCCACCGAGCCGGCAGGCGTCGGCGACCGGCCTCATCGCCGGCCAGGTCTCGGCCGCCTCGTCCAGGGCCGCGCCGCTGGTCCGCCCGGCCGCGAGCTCCGCCGCCACGACCTCACACGCCTCGAGCATCCGGCGAGCCGTCTCCTCGGCGGCCCTCGCCTGCGCCCGACGCCGCCACAGCGCCCGACCGGCGAGCGCGGCGGCGACGAGCACGACCAGCGGCACCGCCCATCTCCCTGGTACGAGCAGCAGCGCGGCGCCAGCGGCCGCCCAGGGCAGCCAACGTGGTGCCGGACCGGACAGCAGAAGGCCTTGGGGAGGCGCGCGCCAACGCAGGAGCACGCCGGCGCTCACCGCCACCGCCGCGACCACGGACGAGAGGGAGAGCTCGGTCACCGGCACAGCCGGGCCACCAGGTCCGCCTCGCCGGGCCCGGTCACCACATCGCCGTCGCGGAAGCTCACCGCCGTCCGCAGGTCGGCCAGGCCATCAGTCCGGCGCGACGGCACCGCCACCTCGCGCAGCACCCGGTGCCCGTCCTGGTCACGCCCGAGGTGCAGGACGGCGTCGAGGCCCGCGAGCAGCTGGCTGTGGGCTGCTTCGCGGCCGAGCCCGGCGGCCAGCGCGAGGGCCTCGACCCGGGCGGGGACGTCGCGCGCGGAGTTGGCGTGGATGGTGCCGCAGCCTCCCTCGTGGCCGGTGTTGAGGGCGGCCATCAGCTCGACGACCTCCGCGCCGCGCACCTCGCCGACGACCAGGCGGTCGGGCCGCATCCGGAGCGCTTGGCGCACGAGGGTGCGCAGCGTGACCTCGCCGGCCCCTTCGATGTTGGGAGGCCGGGCCTCGAGGCCGACCACATGAGGGTGGTCGGGGCGCAGCTCACTCGCGTCCTCGACCAGCACCAGGCGTTCATCGGAAGGAACCAAGGAGAGGAGTGAGTTCAGCAGGGTGGTCTTGCCCGAGCCGGTGCCGCCGCTGACCAGGAACGCCAGCCTTCGCGAGACCAGGGAGCGGAGCAGCCGTGCGCCGTCGTCGCTGACCGTGCCGGCGGCCACCAGCTCGTCGAGGGTGAGCACCCGCTGGTGGGGCACTCGGAGCGACAGCACCGTGCCGGGCCGGGCCAGCGGCGCGAGCACGGCATGGAAGCGGGTGCCGTCGGCGAGGCGGACGTCGACGTGGGGCACCGAGTCGTCGAGCCGTCGTCCGCCGGCCGCGGCGAGCCGCTGAGCGAGCCGGCGTACGGCGGCGTCGTCGGGAAAGGTCACCTCCGAGAGCTCCAGACCGGAGCCGCGGTCGAGGTAGACCGCGCTCGGCCCGTTGACCAGGACGTCGGTGACGTCGGGCAGGCGCAGCAACGGCTCGAGCGGGCCCGCCCCGAGTACGTCTCGCCGCAGAGCCTCGTGGACGGCGAGCACGGTCGCGTCGCCGACGGGCCTTCCGGATGCCCGTAGTGCTTCCGCCACCCGATGGGGCGTCAGCGGCCCGGGCTCGCGGGCCAGGTGCTCGCGGACGTCCTCGACCAGGTCGGCAGACGCTCGCATCAGGCCGCCCTGGCGGCCGCCGAGCCCAGCGACGCCAGCACGGTCGTCGCCGCCCTGCCCAGTGGCCCGCGGCGCGACCGCACTGGCCCGAGACCGAGATCCGTGGTCTCCGACAGCCCGCGCTGGTCGCCCATCCGCACCGCGACCGGGGCACCGGTCAGCCGGGTGACCGTGTGGTCGTCCAGGCCGGCACCCCGCACCACGAGCGCGAGTCCGCGCGGGTCGGCGAACCTGCCGCACACCCGCACCGCTGCGGCCAGGCCCGGCACGGTCGGCACGACGGTGACCAGCACGTGGTCGCAGCGGGTCACGACCTCCTCGGTCAGTGCGTCCCAGCCGCGCGGCAGGTCGACGACGACCGTGTCGTGGCCTCGGCGCGCGGCCGACAGCGCCTCACGGACCGCGAACGCCTGGAGATGGCGCGGCTGCGGCCCGGCGTACCAGGTGAGCGCGGCGACCCCGTCGCGGCGGGGCAACGAGTCGCGCAGCGCCCGCGCGCTGAGCCTGCCGGTGGTGTGGCCGAGCCCGTCCCATCGAATCCCGTCGACGAGATCGAGGCCGAGGATCCGGTCGACCCCGGGTCCCAGCGGGTCGAGGTCGACGACCATGGCCGAACCACTGCGGCCGCCCACCTGCCCGAGGGCGCAGGCGAACGTCGTCGCGCCAGACCCGCCACTGCCACCCACGACGCCGATGGTGAGACCCCGCGCCGGGCCGGTGTCCACCACGTCGGTCAGCCGCTCGACCAACCACCCCTCCGAGCGCGGCAGCTCGGCGACGCTCTCGGCGCCGACGGCCAGCGCAACGCCGAAGACGGCGTCGGGGCTCGGAGACAGGAGCACGACGAAGACACCGTCACGGCGCGCAGGAGCGGCCCGCGCGAGCGGTTCGGCGAGGTCGGCCCCGACCAGCACCAGTGGTGCCCTGCTCCACGACCGGAGCGCTGCCGGTACGTCGTGCGCGACGTCGGGCGTGGTGCCCGCCGCCGCGGACAGTCGGAGCAGCTCGTCGAGCAGGGTCTCGTCGGCGGTGACGAGCAAGGGAGCGGTCATGCACGTCACGGTGCCCGCGATCGCACCCGGCGGCCGCGCCGCGACGTACAGCCTGTGGAGCACGGGCACGCCGGGCGGTGCTGTGTGCGAACAGCGGGTCCGCGCCGGCCGTGCCACCTACCATGAAGGCATGTCGCCCGACCGCGGACCAGCCGTCCCACGTCGGTCCGCTGCGTTCTTCGACCTCGACAAGACGATCATCGCCAAGTCGAGCTCGCTGGCCTTCTCCAAGCCGTTCCAGGCCGGTGGGCTGATCACCCGCGGGGCGATGCTGCGTTCGGCGTACGCCCAGTTCGTCTACCTCGTGGGCGGCGCCGACCACGACCAGATGGAGAAGATCCGCGCCTTCATGTCCCAGCTGGTCGAGGGCTGGGACGTCGAGACCGTCAAGGAGATCGTCGCCGAGACGCTGCACCACGTCGTCGACCCGATCGTGTACGACGAGGCCGTCTCGCTGATCGACGAGCACCACCGCGCCGGTCGCGACGTGGTGGTCGTCTCGGCCAGCGGCACCGAGGTGGTGGAGCCGATCGGCGAGATGCTGGACGCCGACCACGTGATCGCGAGCCGGCTCGAGATCGTCGACGGCAAGTACACCGGCGACCTCGACTACTACGCCTACGGCGAGGAGAAGGCCCGAGCGATCGAGGCGATGGCCGCCGAGCGCGGCTACGACCTCGAGGACTGCTTCGCCTACAGCGACTCCATCACCGACGCCCCGATGCTCGAGGTCGTCGGCCACCCCCACGCCGTCAACCCCGACCGCGAGCTGCGCAAGCTGGCCGCGAGCAGGGGCTGGCCGGTGCTGCAGTTCACCCGCCCCGTCACCCTGCGCAGCCGCATCCCCGTCAAGCCGACCCTCGCCGCGATCACCGTCGGTACGGCGATCACCGTCGGCGGGGCGATCTGGCTCAACCGCCGCCGGAGGCTCGGCGCGTAGGCGCACGGTGTGGTTGCGTGACGCGTCGCTCGCAGGCCCGGTCCGCGGGCGTGAACACGCGCGCCCACCCTTGCGGGTGAAAGTCAAGGGTTGTAGGTGCCTCCCGACCGGCGTAGACATGAGGCAACGACAACTCAAGACCAGCACACGGACCGGGTACCCACGCGGCGATCCACCCTTCCTACAGGGCGCATGTCATCGGAAGACTTCCGGGGCTGCCATTGGTACGAGCACGCTTGGTAGCCGGGTCCGAGTGTCAGCGGCGGCACCCGAGCGATCGGGTGCCGCTCGCACATTCTGGACTCATCGATCCCTGAGCGGGCTCGCCTCGGCCCCCGCGGCGTACGCCTCGGCGCAGTACAGCAGCCACGCCACCAGCCCCGGGCGCCCGCCCTCGGCGTAGGCCCGCAGGTTCGACTCGTACGGCGCGCGCAGTGCGAGGTGGCCGGCCTCGGGCACCACCAACGACTTGGCGTCAACGCCGCTGCTGACCAGCACCAGCCGCTCAGCTGCACGCGCGACGATGCCGTTCGCGCCCGCGAACGGCGCGCCGCACACCAGCTCCGCGTGCAGCAGGGCGGCCGTGATCAGGGCCGGCCGCTGCGAGTCGAGGATCAGCAGGGACGAGCGCAGCCGCGCTGCCGACGCCGCGTCCCGAGGTCTGCCTCGCTCGTCGTCCGGGACCGAGTCCGGGGTTGCCAGGGCGTGGAGCCGGGCGAGCGCCTGTGCCGGCGACCGTGCAAACACCGGCACCTGGCCGAGCAGCTCGAGCGACACCCTCAGCGCACCCTGGGCGATGTCGTCGCCGGCACCCGCGCGCACCTCGTCGAGGCTGGACGCCGACCCCTCCAGCACCGCGCTGGCATGCGCTCCGCGCAGCAGCGACTCGGTCGTCAGCTCGGGTGAGGTCTGCCGCAGCCCCCGGTCGCGCAGCATCGTGTCGATCCCGTCGCGCGCGGCGGCGTACGCCGACCCGACCCCCTCGAGGCGCTCGACCCCCGCCACGTCCTCCACGCCCGGCACAGTAGTGAGTGACCGGGAGTGCGGCCGGCGACGGGTAGCCTCGGAGCCGATGAACGACGAGACCCCCGACTGGGCCCACTCCTTCGGCGGCGTCGCCGAGGCCTACGAGCGCGGCCGCCCGTCGTACCCCGCCGAGGCCGTGCAGTGGATGCTCGGCGACCAGCCACGGCGCGTCCTCGAGCTCGGTGCCGGGACCGGCAAGCTGACCCGGGTCCTGGTCGAGCAGGGACACGACGTGCACGCCACCGATCCCGACGCCGCGATGTTGGCGATCCTCGAGGACCGGGTGCCGGGCACCCGGACGGCGGTCGCCAGCGCCGAGGAGATCCCGCTCCCGGACGGCTCGGTCGACGCGGTGATCGCCGCCCAGGCCTTCCACTGGTTCGACCTGGACCGTGCCCTGCCGGAGATCTCGCGGGTGCTCGTGCCCGCCGGGCGCATCTGCCTGGTGTGGAACTACCGCAACGAGAAGATCCCGTGGGTGCGCCGGCTCGGTGCGCTGATCGGCACCCAGGAGCAGCTGCGCGACCCCGCGCAGTCACTGATCTTCAGCGAGCTCTTCGGCTTCGTCGAGGAGCGCGAGTTCAGCCACTGGCAGACCATCGACCGCAAGACGATCCAGGACCTCGTGCTCTCACGCTCGAACGTCGCCGTGCTCGACGCCGAGGGCCGCGCCGCCAAGCTGGCCGAGGTGCTGGCCTTCTACGACGACTACGGCCGGGGCATGGACGGCATGCAGCTCCCCTACGTCACCCGCTGCTTCACTGCGACGGCGCTCGACCGGCCCTCCGGCGCCGAACCGGAGCAAGCCGGGGAGGGCGAGAAGCCTGACGACGACTTCCTCATCGACTTCCGCTGAGACCCCTCACACGCCGTGGGCTCGGATGACCTCGGCGTACCAGTGCGCGGAGTCCTTGGGCGTGCGCACCTGCGTCTCCAGGTCGACGTGCACGAGGCCGAAGCGCTTGTCGTAGCCCCAGGCCCACTCGAAGTTGTCGAGCAACGTCCACAGGTAGTAGCCGCGTACGTCGGCACCGTGCTCGATCGCGTCGTGCACGGCTGCGAGGTGGTCGCGGAGGTAGCCGATGCGGTCGTCGTCGTGCACGACCCCGTCGACCACCTGGTCGCGCGCGGCCATGCCGTTCTCGGTCACCCGGATCGGCAGACGACAGTCGCGCTGCACGCGCAGCAGGAGGTCGGTGAGCCCGGAGGCGACGATCGGCCAGCCCATCACGGTCTGCGGGCCGGGGATCTCCACGAACCGCGCGCGATCGGTGCCGGGGAACGACTTCCCGCTGCCGTCCTGCGCGGCCACTCGGGCCGGGTTGTAGTAGTTGACGCCGATCGAGTCCAGACTCGCGCCGATCTCCGCCTCGTCACCTGGCTGCACGAAGTCCCAGTCGGTCAGGCCCGCGGTCGTGGCGATGAGATCCGCGGAGTACCCGCCGGCGAACATCGGGTCCAGGAAGATCCGGTTCGCGATCAGGTCGACGTGCTCGGCAGCCGCAAGGTCCTCCTCGCTCTCGGTGGCCGCCTCGACCTGGTGGAGGTTGAGGGTGACCGACAGGTCGGCGGTCGGGGGCAGCACGCCGCGCAGCGCGGTCACCGCTCGTCCGTGGGCCAGGTTGAGGTGGTGGGCGGCGCGGTAGGCGAGCGCCGGCTCGCGCAGCCCCGGCGCGTGCTCACCCGTTGCGTAGCCGAGGTACGCCGAGCACCACGGCTCATTGAGGGTCGTCACCTCGGGGACCCGGTCGCCGAGCTCCTTGCCGAGCACCATCGCGAAGTCGACAAACCGGTCGGGCAGGTCGCGCGAGAGCCAGCCGGCCTCGCCGCCGGAGTCGAGCGCCTCGGGCAGGTCCCAGTGGTAGAGCGTCATCAGCGGCCGGATGCCGCGCGCCAGCATCCCGTCGACCAGGCGCTTGTAGAAGTCGAGGCCGGCCTGGTTGACGGTGCGGCCGTCGGGCATCACCCGCGACCACGCCACCGAGAAGCGGTACGACGCGATGCCGAGCGAGCGGATCAGGTCGAGGTCGCCGGGCCACCGGTGGTAGTGGTCGCAGGCGATGTCGCCGTTGTCGTTGTTGTCGATCGCACCGGGACGGTGGGAGAAGGTGTCCCAGATGCTGGGTCCGCGGCCGTCCTCGGTGACGGCGCCCTCGATCTGGTACGACGCAGCGGCGACGCCCCAGACGAAGCCCGGCGGGAAACGGCGACCCGCGAACTCGGGGTCCCCGCGGCGTTGTTCGGCGGAGGAGCGCAGCGGGGGAGTCGAAGAAGTTCGTGGGGTATTCATCCTTTCACCGCCCCGGACATGATGCCGCCGACGATCTGACGGCCGAGGAGGGCGAACACGATCAGCACCGGCACGGTGCCGTAGAGGGTGCCCGCCATGATGATCGACTGCTGCGGGGCGTACCCGGTGGCGAGGCTCTGGAAGGAGACCTGGATCGTCGGGTTCTGCGAGCTGAGCACGATGATCGGCCAGAAGAAGTCGTTCCAGGTCATCAGGAACGTGAGCATCCCGAGCACGGCCATGGCAGGCCGCACCGCCGGCACCACCACCGACCAGAAGACCCGGATCGGGCTGGCGCCGTCGATCCACGCCGCCTCGATCAGCTCGTCGGGCACCGCGCTCGCGATGTACTGGCGCATGAAGAACACGCCGAACGCCGTGCAGAGGGTCGGCAGGATCACCGCCGCCAGGTGGTTCGCGAGGCCGAGCCGCGCCATCAGCATGTAGAGCGGGATGACGCCCATCTGCAGCGGCACCATCATCGTCGCGATGCAGATCGCCAGCAGCAGGGTGGACCCGCGGAAGTGGAGCTTGGCGAAGGCGAAGCCGGCCAGCGTGCAGAAGGACACGGTGCCGAGCGTCACCGCGCCGGAGACGATGACGGAGTTCATCAGGCCCAGGTTGAGCGGGGCCAGGTCGAGGGCCTGGCGCATGTTGTGGAACAGCGAGGTGTTGGGCAGCATCGGCGGGGTGTGGGCCGCCATCTCGGCGTTCGTGTGAGAGGCCATCACGATCGTGTAGTAGAGCGGGAACACCGATACGAGGGTGACGACGGTGACGATGGCGTACGTCGGCCACCGGGCCTTGAGGACGGCGCTGCTGGCGGCACTCATCGCTGGGTCACCTCCGGCGCCACGACGGCCAGGGAGGCGGCTCGAAGCCGACGTCCGCCCTCCAGGCGCTCACGACGTCGGGCCAGCAGGACGTTGGCCGAGACCGCGAGCACGATGATCAGGAACATCGTCCAGGCGGTCGCCGAGGCGAGGCCGAGCCGGTCGTTGACCCAGCCCTGCTGGTACATCAGGAGGCCCAGCGTCTGGTACTGGTTCGACGTACCGCCGTCGGCCAGGCCGTTGTGGTAGAGCAGCGGCTCACCGAAGAGCTGGGCTGCGCCGATGGTCGAGACCACGATCGTGAACAGGATGGTGGGCCGCAGGCCGGGCAGCGTGACGTTGCGGAACTGTGCCCACCGCCCCGCGCCGTCCATGGCGGCGGCCTCATAGAGGTCGGAGCTGATCGCCTGCATGCCGGCCAGGTAGATCAACGCGTTGTAGCCGGTCCAGCGCCAGGTGACGATCGTGGACACGGCGATCTGGGACGGCCACTTGGAGCCCTGCCAGTCCACGGCGGGCAGGTGCACCGAGGTCAGCATCCAGTTGATGATCCCGACGTGGGGGTTGAAGAGCTCGGCGAAGATCACGGTCGCGGCCGCGAGGCTGGTCGCGTACGGCATCAGGATCGCGACCCGGAAGAAGGTGCGCCCGCGTAGCTGGTAGTTGAGGAGGTGCGCGATCCCGAGCGCCATGCACAGCTGCGGGACCGTCGAGATGATCCCGATCGTGATGGTGTTCTTGAAGGCGTTCCAGAAGAACTGGTTGGTGAACAGGTTCCGGTAGTTCTCCAGGCCGATGAAGCTGGACTGGTCGTACGTCGAGAGCCGCGTGTCGTGCAGCGAGACCCACGCCGTGTCGATCCACGGGTAGACACTGAAGGCGAGGAAGACCAGGAAGAACGGCAGCACGTAGGCGTAGCCGATCCGGCTTCCGGGGCGGCGGTTGCGGTTGCGCCGGCGCGCGGTGTCGGCGTGCGGTTCCCGGCGTACGTCGGACCTGGTCTGGGACACGACCGTCATGATCACCCTTTCGACACGGAGTAGACGAGGGCAGCCGAGGACCGGGCCACCGACTCGCGCAGGAGAGTCGGTGGCCCGGTGGTCTCTCAGCCGGTGATCTGCTTGATCTGGTCGAGTGCGTCGTTGAACGCGGTATCCGGCGAGGTGCCCTTGGTCTCCACGTTGGTCAGCTGCGTGGTGAACGCCTGCTGGATCTGGGTGTCGTAGAGCCCGATCGGCGGGATCGTCATGCTGTTGGAGATGTCTCCGAAGATCTGGCCCACAGGAGCGTCGCTGAAGTACGCGCTCTTGGCCGTGCTCACCGCGGGTGCGGCGGCCGCGTCGGAGTTGGACGGGAAGTGCCCGCCGTCCTTCCACATCTTGACCTGCTGGTTCTGAGCCGACAGCCACTCGACAAGGGCGATCGCCGCCGCCTTGTTCTTGGCCGCGTTCGGTACGCCGAGCCACGAGCCGCCCCAGTTGGTGGCCCCACCCGGCAGCACCGGTGCGATGTCCCACTTGCCCTTGTAGGCGTCGCCGGCCTGGCCCTGGATGTAACCCATCATCCAGGTGGGGCAGGCGAGCGCTGCGAACGCGCCGCTGGAGAAGGCCTTGTTCCACTCGGGCGAGAACTGCTGCAGCCCGGCGGTGATGCCCTCCGTTGCGGCGGTGCTGGCCTCGCTCCACGCGGTCTTCACGCCGTCGCTGTTCTCGACGTCGGCGTTGCCCTGGTCGTCGGCGTAGGCGTTCTTGCCCTGGTAGACAGCAGCGGAGAAGATGCTCGCCGCGCTGTCGACGAAGTGCGAGCCGGACGGCTTGGTCGAGGACGCCTCGTACTGCTTGCCGAAGGCGATGAAGTCGTCCCAGGTCTTCCACTTCGTGGCCAGGGTGGCCGCGTCCGAGGGAAGACCGGCCTGCTTGAGCAGGTCGCTGCGGTAGCAGATGGCCTGGGGGCCGATGTCGGTGCCGAGACCGACCGTGTCCTTGCCGTCCGTCGACGAGGCGAGCTGCCACTTCCACGGGAAGAACTCGGCCTTGTCAGCGGCGGCGTTCGAGACGGTGTTCCAGTTCACGAACTGGTCGGCGTGGTTCTGGACGACGTCCGCGACGAAGCCGATCTCGATCGCCTGGACGTCGTCGAGCCCGCTGCCCGAGGCGAGGCGGGTCTTGAGGCGGGTCCAGTAGTCGGCGGACTGCTCGACCACGTCCTCCTTGATCGTGATGTTCGGGCAGACCTTCTTGTAGGCGTCCCAGAGGCCGGCCTCCTTGAAGCCGAAGGTGCCGAACAGGCCGACGGTCAGGGTGGTGTCGGCGGTCGTGCCACAGGGACCGGCGTCGGCCGGGGCCGCGGAGCCGGCCGACGAGTTGTTACCGCCGCACCCGGCCAACACGATCGCGCCGGTCGCCGCCAAGGCGATCAGCGAAGCCACCGGTCCTCGGCGGCTCGTGGTTGTTCTGCGCATGGGATCCTCCTGAACACTGGCCGGGTGGAGACTCGGTCTCCGGGTGTGAGAGCGCTCTCACAAGCACTCGCGCACAGAATGCTGTGACGGTGGTCACCGTGTCAAGGGTCCGACGGCAGGTCGTCGCTTTTTTTCACTCACGCGGTCGCGCGGAGCACGAGTTCTACCGGCAGGATCTCGGTCCGGGCCGGGGTGTCGCCCTCGATCCGGCGGAGCAGGAGGCTCGTCATCGCCACCCCGAGCTCGGCGATCGGCTGCCGGACGGTGGACAGCGGTGGCTCCTGCTCCGCGGCGGCCGGGATGTCGTCGAACCCGATCACGGCCACGTCGTCGCCTACGTCGCGGCCGACGTCGTGGAGGGCCCGGATCACTCCGAACGCCGCCAGGTCGGAGGCGGCGAAGATCGCGTCGACGTCGGGACGCTGCTCCAGCAGGCGACGCGTCGCGTCGTACCCGCCGACGGAGGTGAAGTCGCCGACCGAGACCAGACTCTCGTCGTACTCGCGACCCTCGGCCTCGACGGCCTTGCGGTAGCCGGCCAGGCGGTCCTGCCCGGCGCACATGTCGAGCGGCCCGGTGACCGTCGCGACCTGGCGCCGTCCCGACGCGAGGAGGTGGGCGGTGGCGAGGGCGCCACCGCCGACGTTGTCGGCGTCGACGTACCAGAGCCGGCGCCGGCCGCTCAACGGCCGGCCGCTCAGCACGGTCGGGACGCCGAGGTCCTCCAGGCGCTGCGGCAGCCGATCCTGCCCGTGCAGCGACAGCAGGAGTACGCCGTCGACGTGGCCGCCTGCGGCGTAGGACAGGAAGCGCGACTGGTCCTCTGGCCGGTTGACCACCGTGAAGACCAGCTGGAGCCCGGCCTCGGCGATCGACTCCTGGGCACTGCGGAGCATGCCGAGGAAGAACGGGTCGGAGAACATCCGCTCCTCGCTCTCCTCCACCAGGAAGGCCACGGAGTCGCTGCGGCCGGTGACCAGGGAGCGGGCCGCCAAGTTCGGCACGTAGGAGATCGCCTCGGCGGCCTCGAGCACCACGGTACGGGCATGCTCGCTGACCTTCTTGTCGCCGCGCAGCACCCGGCTGGCCGTCGCCCGGGAGACGCCCGCCCGCGCCGCGACCTCCTCCAGCGTGGGCGCCGCACGCGTGCCCTTGCCGGACCGGACCTGGGTGCTCACCGGCGCAGTGTGACACGCGGCGGGCCTCGTGGCATCGCCTTCGTCCACCAGGTCTCTTGACGTGAAGCGTTCGTAGGGTGAAGGTGAGTGGCGGTTCAACCGTCAGCGGCTGCCGGGTATCCCGGGGCAATCTCGGGGTGTCCGGAGGCTGCACGTCCTCGGAGGATGCATGTCTGAAACCACATCCGCACCCACGGACGCCGGCCGCGTGCCTGGCGCCCATATCGCCGACCCAGGGCCACTCGGCCTGGCCGCGTTCGCCCTCACCACGTTCGTCCTGAGCACCGTCAACGCCGGCTGGCTGCCAGACACGCTGACTCCGGTGGTCTTCGGACTGGCGCTGGCCTACGGCGGCATCGGCCAGTTCACCGCGGGCGTCTGGGAGTTCGCGAAGGGCAACACGTTCGGCGCCACGGCGTTCTGCTCCTACGGCGCGTTCTGGGTGTCGTACTGGTGGCTCACCGGCCACAACGTCTCCGAACTGCCGGCGGCCGATGCCCACAAGGCGATCGGCATGTACCTGCTGGCCTGGGCGATCTTCACCGCCCTGATGACCGTCGCCGCAACGAGGGTGAACATGGCGGTCCTCACGGTGTTCGTGCTGCTGACGCTCACCTTCCTGCTGCTCGCCTGGGGTGAGTTCGCGACGTCGACCGGGATCACCAAGACCGGTGGCTACTTCGGGCTGTTGACGGCAGCTGCTGCCTGGTACGCCGCGATCGCCGGCGTCATGGCGTTCACCTTCGAGCGCCAGGTCCTTCCCGTCGGCCCGCGCGAGTGACCCACACCAGTTGAGCGACCCTCGCAGCCGGACCAACGCCCCTCCAACCCACCGCACCTAGGGTGGCCGGACGGGTCCCGGCTGCGAGGGACGCCGAGAGGAGACAAAGAGTCGTGAGCGACGAAACCCTGTCCAACCTGATGCACGAGAACCGCCGGTTCGAGCCTCCCGAGGACCTCGCCGCGAACGCGAACGTGAAGGCCGACGCCTACGACGCGGCCGACGCGGACCCGCTCGCCTTCTGGGCGGAGGCCGCCGAGCGGCTGTCGTGGGACACCAAGTGGGAGCAGGTCCTGGACTGGGACAACGCGCCCTTCGCGAAGTGGTACGTCGGCGGCAAGCTCAACGCGGCCTACAACTGCGTCGACCGGCACGTCGAGGCCGGCAACGGCGACCGGGTCGCCTACCACTGGGTCGGCGAGCCCGAGGACGACACCCGCGACATCACCTACGCCGAGCTCAAGGACCTGGTCTGCCAGGCCGCGAACACCCTCATCGACATGGGCGTGAAGACCGGCGACCGGGTCGCGATCTACATGCCGATGATCCCCGAGACCGTGGTCGCGATGCTGGCCTGCGCCCGCATCGGTGCACCCCACACCGTCGTCTTCGGCGGGTTCTCCTCGACCGCCCTGCGCGACCGGATCCAGGACTGCGACGCCCGCGTCGTGATCACCTCCGATGGTGGCTACCGCCGCGGTGCACCGGCCGCGCTGAAGCCCGCAGTCGACGAGGCGCTCGAGCAGTGCCCCGACGTGCGCAACGTGCTCGTCGTACGCCGGACCGGCCAGGACGTCGCGTGGACCGAGGGGCGTGACGTGTGGTGGCACGACGCCGTGGACAGTGCGTCGAAGGAGCACGCCCCCGAGGCGTTCGACTCCGAGCACCCGCTCTACGTCATGTACACCTCGGGCACGACCGGCAAGCCCAAGGGCATCCTGCACACCACGGCCGGCTACCTGGTCGGTACGTCGTACACGCACTGGGCGGTCTTCGACCTCAAGGACGACGACGTCTTCTGGACCGCGGCCGACATCGGCTGGGTGACCGGGCACTCCTACATCGTCTACGGGCCACTGGCCAACGGCACGACGTCGGTGATGTACGAGGGCACGCCCGACACGCCTCACAAGGGCCGCTGGTGGGAGATCATCCAGAAGTACAAGATCACGCTGCTCTACTGCGCGCCGACCGTGATCCGCACCTTCATGAAGTGGGGCGCGGACATCCCGGAGAAGTTCGACCTCTCGACGCTGCGGATCATCGGGTCGGTCGGTGAGCCGATCAACCCCGAGGCCTACATCTGGTACCGCGAGACGATCGGTGGGGGACGCACCCCGGTCGTCGACACCTGGTGGCAGACCGAGACCGGGATGCACATGATCAGCCCGCTGCCCGGCGTGACCCGCGGCAAGCCCGGCTCGGCGATGAAGGCGCTGCCCGGCGTGACCGCGCTGGTGGTCGACGACGAGGGGCACGCAGTGTCGCCCGGATCCGGCGGCTACCTGGTGATCACCGAGCCGTGGCCTGCGATGCTGCGCACCATCTGGGGCGACGACGAGCGGTACAAGGACACCTACTGGGCGCGCTTCAAGGGCATGTACTTCGCCGGTGACGGCGCGAAGCTCGACGAGGACGGCGACATCTGGCTGCTCGGTCGGGTCGACGACGTGATGAACGTGTCGGGCCACCGGTTGTCGACCACCGAGATCGAGTCGGCCCTCGTCTCGCACCCGAAGGTCGCCGAGGCGGCCGTGGTCGGCGCCAACGATCCTGACACCGGCCAGGCGGTCAACGCCTTCGTGATCCTGCGCGAGTCGGCCATCGGCCCGGGACAGACCGTGGGTGACGAGCTGATCGCCGAGCTGCGCAACCACGTCGCGAAGGAGATCGGCCCGATCGCCAAGCCCAAGTCGATCCTGGTGGTCGCCGAGCTGCCCAAGACGCGGTCCGGCAAGATCATGCGCCGGCTGCTGCGCGACGTGGCCGAGAAGCGCGACGTCGGCGACGTCACCACCCTCGCCGACTCCGCCGTCATGGACCAGATCAAGGACGGCATGGCCACCAGCACCGAGGACTGAGCTACTCGCACCGGGATCGCCGAGTCCGTTCACTTGGCCCTGGTGGTTTCAGGTCGAGCTCGGCGGGCCAACTGGAAACGTCCGGGATCGCCGAGTCGTCATATGACGACTCGGCGCATTCCGCGCGTCTCTTTGCGCCGACTCGGCGTTGTCTGCATGCCGGTGTGCGCCGACTCGGCGGTCAGGTGGTGCCGGGACGGCGGAGGAGGAACGCGCCGGCGAGGGCGGCGATGACGGACGCCATCAGGACCGCTGCCTTGGCCGCGTCGGCCTCGGCGCCGGTGAACGACAGGTCGGCAACGAGCAGCGAGACCGTGAAGCCGATCCCGGCCAGGACCGCGACCCCGACCAGCTGCCCCCAGCTGAGGTCCTCGTTGAGCTCGGCGTGGGTGAACCGGGTGACCAGGAAGGTGCCTGCGAGTACGCCGAGCGGTTTGCCGAGGACGAGTCCCACCAGCACACCGATCACGATCGGGTCGCTCAGCAGCGACGCCCCGCCGGACAGCGACACCCCGGCCGAGACCAAGGCGAAGAACGGTACGGCGACGGTCGCCGAGATGGGCGCCAGGGTGTGCTCCATCGACTCGGCCGGCGAGTGCTCCTCGCCCGGGTCACGACGTACGCGCGTCAGCAGCCCGAGCAGGACGCCGTCGATGGTCGCGTGCACCCCGCTCTCGTGCATGAACCACCAGCCCGCCACCGCGAGCACCAGGTAGATCGGCCAGGGCCGGAGCCGCCGCCACTGCAGGAACGCCCACACGGCCGCCAACGCCAGCGAGATCAGGAGGTCGCCGACGTGAACGCCGTCGGTGAACACCAGCGCGATGATCAAGATGACCACCAGGTCGTCGACCACGGCGAGGGTCAGCAGGAAGGCGCGCAGGGCCGGCGGCAGGTGCGAACCGACGACAGCGAGCACCGCGAGCGCAAACGCGATGTCGGTCGCTGCCGGGATCGCCCAGCCGCCGGTGTGGCCGCTGGGCGCCACCACGTTGACGATCGTGTAGAGCAGCGCCGGTACGGCGACACCGCACAGCGCCGCAGCCACCGGCACCGCCGCGTCGGCCGGCCGCCGCAGCGACCCGACCACGAACTCCCGCTTGAGCTCCAGCCCGGCCACGAAGAAGAAGAGTGTGAGCGCGCCGTCGGCGCCCCAGTGCTCGAGGTCGAGCGGGCCGAGGTCGAAGCTGATGAAGGACTGGTACGACGCGTCCCAGGGCGAGTTCGCCCAGATCACCGCGATCACGGCAGCCGTCAGTGCGAGGAGTCCGCCGACCGGTTCGCTGCGCAGCAGGTCGCTCAGGAACCGTGTCTCGCCCGGCTCCGGCTCGGGCAGCATTCGGCGTTCGACTGACACGGGTTGGCCCTCCGACCGGTCCGGTGCCCGCACGCATGCCGGGCCGAAAGCTTTTCGACTCTCGGCCGTCAGGCTAGCGGCGTCCGAACCGGGCGCTGAAGGCGTCCCGGGCCGTTGTAGGGTCGGCACGACCCGCCCACCACCAGCCAGACGACCAGGGAGCCGCAGCCAGATGGCGAACGAACCCGTCAAGGACACCGATCCCACGATCGGTCGGCTCGTCTCCGACGCCACCCGTGACATCTCCTCGCTGATCAACAAGGAGATCCAGCTCGCCAAGTCCGAGCTCCAGCTGAGCCTCAAGAACGGCGGCACCGGGATCGGGCTGTTCGCCGGCGCTGCCTTCTTCGTACTGATGGGCCTGGTCATGTTCTCGATGGGCCTGGCCTACCTCATCAACTGGAACGGCGACGGCCTCGCACTGCAGTGGGCCTTCCTCGTCGTCTTCGCGCTCTACCTGCTGGTGGCGGCCCTCCTTGGTTTCATCGGCCTGCGCAAGGTGAAGCGGGTCCGTGGCCCGGAGAAGGCGATCGCGCAGGCCCAGGAGACCAAGCAGATCCTCAAGAGAGACTGAGGACGGTCCGATCCGGCGGAGCCGGAGCGGACCACCGCAGGACCGGCGTTGCGCCCTTGCGCGCAACGACGCCTTACGCCGCGCAGCCCTGCGTGGACACGGTGCGTGACGCGATCGACCCGGCGGCCGCGGCGCTCGCGACCTGCTGGGCCGACAACGCGTAGCCGGTGTCGTCGCTGGTGACCGACGCGGCGAAGACGACCCCCACGACGTGCCCGCCGGAGTCCAGGACCGGGCCACCGGAGTTGCCGGGGCGGATCAGACCGCGCAGCGACAGCACCTCGCGGATCACGGTGCCACCGCCGTAGATGTCGGGTGAGCGGAGCCGCTGGTCGGCACGCACCCGGCCGGCCTGCGCGTCGTACGGGCCGTTCTGGGGGAAGCCCAGGATCGCGACCCCGTCGCCGGCGGCGGGGTCGGTGCCGAACCGCAACGGCCGCGCGCTGCCGGTGGGCACCGCGAGCACCGCGACGTCGATCTGCGGGTTGTAGTAGACGACGTGGGCGGGCACCGAGGTGCCGTTCACGTCGACGACGGGGTCGGACACCCCCGCGACCACGTGGGCGTTGGTCATCACCCGGTCGGGCGCGTAGACGAAGCCGGAGCCCTCGATGCCCTGACCGCACTGGTTGTTGCTGCGGATCCGGACGACGGATGCCTCGGCCCGGGTGACATCGGGGTCGGTCAGCAGCCGGCGTGGCCCCGGTGGCACCGCGACGATCCGCTCCGGCGCGAAGGGCTCGAGATAGCGCGGGAAGAACGTCGTACCGACGACGTCGTTGAAGGCCGACAGCTTCGAGCTCGCGGAGTCGGGGAGTACGGCGTTCACCTCGGCCAGCACCTTCGAGTCGCGCACCATCGGCGTGATGCCCTGGAGCCCCGAGCCGGACAACGCGACGCCGAGCGCCCACGCCACGAGCAGTGCCGCGGCGCCGCTCAGCAAGGCCCCGCCGACCGCGTCGAGGGCGCGCACGGGCTGCCAGGTGATCCGCTCGCGGAGCCGGGTGCCGACCACCTGGAACAGCGCCTGCCCGAGGGAGGCGCACACGATGACGATGAAGATCGCGGCCAGGGAGACCAGGATCGACGGCGTCGCGTCACCGAGCGCCTCGGGTGCCAGCCAGACGCCGACCAGGCCGCCGAGCAGGAGGCCGGTCGTGGCGAAGGCCCCGGTGACGAAGCCCTGCCAGTAGCCGGAGACGGCGTACAGCACGACGATGAGGACCAGGACCCAGTCGAGCAGGTTCACGGTCGCTCCTCGGGTGGGACGGCGCCCGGCGCGGCCGGGCGGGGTCCACCCTGCAGCATGTAGGCGGGCAGATCGCGGAAGGAGCCTTCGTCCCACGGCCGTGTCCAGCCGAGGAAGTCGAGCAGCCGCGAGATGATCCCGGCGGTGAAGCCCCACAGGAGTACGTCGTGCTCGGGGCCGATCAGGAAGCCCGGGCCCACCCAGCCGCTCGGGTGACGCACCGAGATCCGGTGGGTCGGGTCGAGGAGCTCGTCGAGCGGGACGCGGTAGACCGCGTGCACCTCCCGTGGGTCGACGACGCTGACCGGTGTCTCCTCGCGCCACCAGCCGAGGACCGGGGTCACCGCGAAGTTGCTCGGCGGCAGCCACAGCTCGGGCAGCTCGGCCAGCACCTCGACGCCGTCTGCACGCAGACCGGTCTCCTCCTCGGCCTCGCGGAGCGCCGCCTCGCGCGGGGTCTCGCCGGGGTCGATGGAGCCGCCGGGAAACGACACCTGCCCGGGATGCGAGCGCATGTCGTGGGCCCGCTCGGTCAGCAGCAGGTCGCGCTGCGCGCCGAACAGCAGCAGCACAGCGCCGCGGCGCGCCTCGACGTCGTCGGGGGCGACGAACTTCGTCAGATCCTCCGCGGTCATCTCCTGGGCCGCGCGTATGACTGGTTGAAGCCAGTCGGGGATCACCCGCCGACCCCGAGATACTTCTGGGCTGCGGCTGCGACGTCGTGCTCGCTCGTGTAGGCCTTGAACTCGATGTGGGCGATCGCGCCGTTCGCGCCCACGAAGACCGTCATCGGCATCGCCAGGATGTGGGGCAGCGGGCTGGCCCGGTCGAGGGTGCCCTCCGGGTCGGCGACGAGCGGATAGGCCACCTTGCTCTTCTTCGCCAGCTCGAGCGCCGCGCCCGGCTGGGTGTCGAGGAAGTCGACGCCCAGCACCTTCACCACCGACTGGCCCTTCGCGTACGCCGCGAGGGCCGGCATCTCCTCGCGGCACGACCCGCACCAGGACGCCCAGAAGTTCACCACCATCGGGCCTCGGAGCCCGGCGACGTCGACGGCCCGACCGCCACCGAGGCACTGCAGGGTCACGTCGGGCATCCCGTCCTTCACCGTCGCCGACGACACCCGGGGGCAGGTAGGGACGGTGGTCTGCTTCTTGTAGGCGACGAGGTCCTTCGACGAGACGTCGACATGGGACCGCCCCGGGATGACCTGCGCCGGGCTGCTCGGGCCGCAGGCCGCCAGGAAGGGGATGAGCAGCAGGGCCGCCAGGGCGCGCCTCATGCCGGCCCCTCGGTGCGGACCAGCTTCGCCGCGGTCTCCGGGTCGACCGGCCCCACGCCGTACGACGGACACCAGCGCGCGACCGAGCAGGCGCCGCACGCAGGCTTCTTGGCGTGGCAGACGCGGCGGCCGTGCCAGATCAGGTGGTGGCAGAGCAGCACCCAGTCGCGCTTCTCGAAGAGCGAGCCGATCGCGTGCTCGACCTTGACCGGGTCGGTCTCGTCGGTCCAGCCGAAGCGGCGGGCCAGCCGGCCGAAGTGGGTGTCGACGGTGATGCCGGGGATGCCGAACCCGTTGCCGAGGACGACGTTGGCGGTCTTGCGACCGACCCCGGGCAGCGTCACCAGGTCGTCGAGCCGCGGCGGCACCTGCCCGTCGTACCGCTCGACGAGGGCGGCGCTCAGCTTGAGCAGGGAGTCGGTCTTGGCGCGGAAGAAGCCGAGCGGGCCGATGATCTGCTCGAGCCGCTCGCGCGGGGCCGCCGCCATCGCCGCCGGATCGGGGTACGCCGCGAACAGCGTGGGGCGGACGGCATTGACGCGGCGGTCGGTGGTCTGGGCGCTGAGGACGGTGACGACCAGGAGCTGGAAGGGATCGTCGAAGTCGAGCTCGATCCGGGCATCGGGGTAGGTCTCGGCCAGCACCCGGTTGATCCTGCGGGCCCGTCGGACCAAGCCCGTGCGGGACTCGGGGGCGGACACGGCTGGCACCCCGACAGCCTACGGTCCCCCTCCCGCACGTCCGCCCCGGACCGAGGGGTGAGTGTGACCCGGCCCACTCTGGATAGGATCAGGCAGGGCCAAGCCCTCGTGCTCGACGTACGGGCGCGCAGGGGCGGGCGATGGAGGAGTTTCGTGGACAACGAGGTTCTGCGTCAGGCGCCGCTGTTCAGCGCGCTCGACGACGAGGCCGCCACGGCGCTGCGCGCCTCGATGAGCGAGGCGAAGCTGCGGCGCGGCGAGGTGCTCTTCCACGAGGGCGACATCGGCGACCGGCTCTACGTCATCACCGACGGCAAGGTGAAGCTCGGGCGCACGTCCGCCGACGGCCGTGAGAACCTGCTCGCGATCCAGGGGCCTGGCCAGATGTTCGGCGAGCTCTCGCTGTTCGACCCAGGCCCGCGGTCGGCCACCGTCACCGCGGTCACCGACGCCGCGTTCCTCTCGCTCTCCCACGAGGACCTCCTGCGCTGGCTCGACGGCCGCCCAGCGGTGGCCCGCGGCCTGCTCAACCAGCTGGCCGGCCGGTTGCGCAAGGCCAACGACGTCGTCGCCGACCTGGTGTTCTCCGACGTACCCGGTCGCGTGGCCAAGGCGCTGCTCGACCTCGCCGACCGCTTCGGCCGGACCGCGGACGACGGCATCCACGTGCACCACGACCTCACCCAGGAGGAGCTCGCCCAGCTGGTCGGCGCTTCCCGCGAGACCGTCAACAAGGCCCTGGCCGACTTCGCCTCCCGCGGCTGGCTGCGCCTCGAGCCCCGCTCGGTCGTGATCATGGACGTCGACCGCCTCCGCCGCCGCGCCCGTTGATGTAACGCGGGGTTATCACCGCCGAAGTGCCCGCACAGCACGCACTCAGTAGCAACAGCACCGCCGAAGACGACGCCTACTTCGCCAGGTAGGCCAGTTGCGCCCGGACGGAGAGCTCGGCGGCGGGCCAGAGGACGGGGTCGACGTCGGCGTAGACGATCTCGACGACGCGGTGCGGCAGGGCGTCGTGGTCGAGGGGTACGCCGGAGCGGGCGTCGGCGTGCAGGTCGCGGAGCGCCGACCGGACCTGGTCGAGGCGTTCGCGGCGGTGGGCGAGGTAGTGGTCGAGGACCGGCAGAGCGCGGTCGATGACCGGGCCGTGGCCGGGCCAGATGGTCTCGATCTCGTGGGCGTCGGCCAGCGCGCGCAGACGGTCGAGGGAGCCGAGGTAGGCGCCGAGCTCGCCGTCGGGATGGGCGACCACGGTCGTGCCGCGGCCGAGCACGGTGTCACCGGTCAGCACCGCGCGCTCCGAGGGCAGCACGAACGACAACGAGTCCGAGGTGTGGCCAGGTGTCGCGACCACGTGGATCTCGAGGTCCCCGACAGCGACCACGTCACCCTCGCCGAGCCCCTCCGACCCGAGCCGGTACGACGGGTCGAGCGCGCGGACGCCGCAGCCCACCCGCTCCGCGAACGACCGGGCGGCCTCGGAGTGGTCGAGGTGGTGATGCGTCAGCAGTACGACGGCCACGTCGCCGGCCGCGCCAGCCACGGCGTCGAGGTGCCCCTCGTCCGCAGGCCCGGGGTCGATCACGACCGACCGAGAGGACGACGGGTCGCGGAGCACCCAGGTGTTCGTGCCGTCCAGGGTCATCGGCGACGCGTTCGGCGCGAGCACGCACCGGGCCACGGATCCGAACGACCCACCCGCCCACGTCACCGGCGCCGCGCCTCGATCACCGACTCCAGCCAGGGCGGCACCGAGAGGGTCGCGTCCTCACCGCTCCCCTCGACCGAGGGCGTGAACATCTCGACCACGCGACCGGGCGCGGCCGCCAGCACCTCGGCTGGCGACGCGTGCTGCGCGACCTCCAGGCAGGTGAGGTACGTCGGCGGCATCATCCCGAGCTCGCCCGCGTCGACGGCGTCGCAGGCGGCCGAGGCACCCAGCCAGGTCACCGACGACGACTCCGTGGACACGTCGCGCGTGAGCTGTCCCGCGGGCAGCGAGGCGACGAAGAACCAGGTCCGGAAGCGGCGCGGCTCGAACACCGGGGTGCACCACGCCGACCACACGCCGAGCAGGTCGGTGCGCAGCACCAGCCCGCGCTGCTCGAGGAACGTCGTGAACGACAGCTCCTTGGCCTCCAGCGCCAGCCGGTCGGCCTCCCACGACTCGCCGGTGGTGTCGGCGACGACGTCCGCAGACGACGTACCGGCCAGCAGGACGCCCGACTCCTCGAACGTCTCACGCACGGCGGCGCAGACCAGCGCGCGCGCCAGCTCCTCCGAGGTCACCAGCCGGGCCGCCCACTCGGCCGGTGACGGGCCCGCCCAGGCGACCGTGTGGTCGAAGTCCCGCTGGTCGACGCCGCCCCCGGGGAAGACGCACATCCCGCCGGCGAACGCCATCGACGTCTGGCGGCGCAGCAGGTAGAGCTCGGGGCCGTCGTCCCCTGGTCGCATCAGCACCACGGTCGCGGCGTTCCGCGGCTCGGCGGGCGTCCGGGAGCCGTCCGCGAAGGCGCGTGCGTGCTCCACCAGCTGTGGCGGCAGCGAGACCCGCACGGTCAGGCGGTGGGCTGGAGCGGAGTCGAGACCTCGACGAGGATCTCGACCTCGACGGGCGCGTCCAGCGGCAGCACGGGTACGCCGACCGCGGACCGCGCATGCACACCCGCGTCACCGAACGCCGTACCGAGCAGCTCGGAGGCACCGTTGGCGACCTGCGGCTGACCGGTGAAGTCGGGCGTCGAGGCCACGAAGCAGACCACCTTGACCACCCGCGTGACCGCGTCGAGGTCACCGATCTCGGCCTTCACCGCGGCGATCGCGTTGAGTGCACACTGACGCGCGTAGACCGCCGCGTCCTCGGGCGAGACCTCGCCACCCACCTTGCCCGTCCCCATCAGCTCACCGGCCCGCATCGGGAGCTGGCCGGAGGTGAAGACGTAGGAGCCCGTGCGCACTGCCGGGACGTACGACGCCACCGGCTTGGCCACCTCGGGCACCGACAGGCCGAGCTCGGCCAGCCGGTCCTCGACGCCGCTCACGACGCCTCCAGCGGGCGCTTGAAGTAGCCCACCAGGTTCTCGGGGTTCATTCCCGGCGCGATCTGGACGAGCTCCCAGCCGTCGGCTCCGAAGTTGTCGAGGATCTGCTTCGCCGCGTGCGTGAGGATCGGCGCCGTGAGGTACTCCCACCGTTGGATCTGCGTCATGGCGCGACCCTACTCCCGGCGGGACGGCCGATCGCGGGGGGCGGGCGAGGCCCCCGCGAGGGGCTGGTGTGGCACCGACGTGTCCCCCGATCGCGTCGGTGCCACCCCCCTAGCTCGGTCCGGTCAGCCGGGCCAGGTGGCGGTGGCCACCTCGGCCCCGACGACGTCCACGGTGAGTGCGACGTCGTCCGGCTGACCCTTCTCGAACAGGTCGTAGCGGCCGGCCGTCAGCTCGCCGAACACCAGCGAGGGGACCGTGCCGCCCCCCACCGGCCGCTCGACCACCGCGACGTGGGCGAGGTGCCCGTCATCGTGGGAGTGCTGATGACCTCCGTGTGAGTGGGAGTGGTGTGCCACCTCTCCCACCGGGCGGATCTCCACCTCGGCGTCGACCATGGCCGCTGGCATCGTCACGACCAGTGCCCCGATGTCGTCCCCGATGTCGAGCAGGACGGCACCCTGCCCGGCGAAGGGGTTCTCGGCGCTCATACCGCGGTCGTCCCCGGCTGGGTCTGGTAGCCCCCACCCGGGTTACCGAGATAGGGGAACCTGCCGGTCGCCGCCGAGTTGGTGTTCGTCGTCCCGTCGGCGATCGCGGCCGTCGCCGCATCCGGCGTGAACGACTTGTCGACCAGCGGGATCGTGAGGCCCGCGATCGCCCGCAGCTCGATGGTCACCACGTCGTCGTCCACCCGGCGCCCGTTCGGGAAGCCCGCCGCGTCGCCGGCTACCAGACCCAGGTTGTTGGGGCTGGCCGTCGGCGGGATCGCCACGTTGAGCCGCAGCATGTCCGACTCGACCGGGCCGGTGAAGTTCTGGAAGCCCGGTACGACGCCCGACGGGATGCCGGTGAGCAGGATCGCATTCAGGTCGGCCCGCGGCTTGTGGTACGCCGCCAGCTTCGGGAAGACGCCCGGGTAGAGCACGGGGATGAGCTTGGCCAGCTCCGGATGGTTGACGTACTTGGCGAAGGCGCTGTCGCCCTTGGGCGCATGTGAGTTCCACATGTCCTTGTGGGCCATCGGGGTGATCACCTCGTTGAACAGCGGGTTCCCGAGCCGCGACACCTGCTCCCACGGACCGTGACCGACGTACTTGCCGGCCTTGTTGTCGAAGATCCGCGACTTCCGCCGTTTCGCCGCTGCCCAGACCCCGATCACCGCACCCTTGTTGGCAGGGTTCGTGGGCATGGTCCCGTTGCGGGTGACCTCCTTGATCGGCACCTGGATCGCGATCGAGTGGACGTTGAACCCCTGCAAGGAGTTCACGCCCGCGGAGGCCGCCATCGGCAGCAGGTGCAGGTTCTGCACCGGCCGTAGCGCACCGAGGTCGAAGATGCTGCCCAGGTCGACGTGGAACGCGTCGGCCCGCTGCCCGGCGAAGACGCGGCGCGCACCGATCTTGTGGACCGCGGCCGAGGCGAGGCGGGCGTAGTTCGGTGTGGAGCGCGGGCCGATGTTGACCGGCGGGCAGGCCAGCTTCTCGGCCAGGACCTTCGACTTGCCGTCCTTGATCCGGGTCACGGAGTAGAACTGCGGCCTGTTCCAGCTGGCGCTCTTCAGACCCTTGATCGGGCCGGTGTTGTAGAGGAACGTCGAGGGGTTGCGCACCTTGGTGGTGAAGTCGAAGCGGTAGGTGATGTCCGCCTCGCCCTTGCCGCGGTTGGAGATGTGGATGTCGTAGACGACGTCGTCGCCGAACTCGTAGAAGTTGGGCCCGCCGTCCGGCGCCTGGAACGGGATGTAGTTGGCGATCAGGGTGACCGTGTCGGGACGCTCGGGGCTCACGAACGCGTAGACGTCCGTGCTGTCGGCGACGGGGTCCTTGGCGGTCTCGGGTGCTTCGCGGTGGGACGACATCTCACTCGCCCCCAGCCGCGTTCAGGATGCGGGTGACCAGGTCGCGGTCGTGGACGACCACCTCGCGCTCGCCGACCATCAGCCGGAGTACGCCGGACCGGTGGTCCTCGACGTACGCCACGACCGACTCGTGCGCGCTGGACGCGGTACGACGTGCTTCGCCGGCGTCCGCGGGTCGTACCGTCAGGGCGACGGTGCCGACGGCCACGCCCGCCCCGGCTCCCGCCAGGAGTTTCCTTCTGCTCGTCTCGCTCATGCCTCAGACCTCCCAGTGCTGATGCACCCGTCGTGTGAGGGATGCCACAGGTAGTTCGAAGGCCCCGCCGCAGCGGATTGGTCGAGCGCTCAGCCCCCGAGGATCTCGGGCCCGGTCTTCTCCCGCAGCTCGTCGAGGGTGACGTCGGGCGCCAGCTCGACGAGCTTCAACCCCTCCGGGGTGACGTCGAGGACGCAGAGGTCGGTGATGATCCGCTGCACCACGGCCCGGCCGGTGTAGGGCAGGTCGCACTCCTCGAGGATCTTGTGCGAGCCGTCCTTGGCAACGTGCTCCATCAGCACGATCACCCGCTTGGCGCCGTGGACCAGGTCCATCGCGCCACCCATTCCCTTGACCATCTTCCCGGGGATCATCCAGTTCGCGATGTCGCCCTTCGCCGAGACCTGCATCGCGCCCAGGATCGCGGCGTCGATCTTGCCGCCGCGGATCATCCCGAACGAGGTCGCGCTGTCGAAGAACGACGCTCCCTTGCGCAGGGTGACCGTCTCCTTGCCGGCGTTGATGAGGTCGGGGTCCTCGTCGCCCTCGTAGGGGTAGGCGCCGACGCCGAGGATGCCGTTCTCGGACTGCAGCACCAGCTCGACGTCGTCCGCGACGTAGTTCGGCACCAGGGTCGGCAGCCCGATCCCGAGGTTGACGTACGAGCCGTCGGTCAGCTCCGAGGCCGCCCGCGCGGCCATCTGCTCACGGGTCCAACCATGACCAGCCATGTCAGACCCCTTCCGGTCGAGGACGCGTGGTGCGTTTCTCGATCTTCTTGTCCGCGGCCTGCTCGGGGGTCAGCGCGACCACGCGCTGCACGTAGACCCCGGGGGTGTGGACGTCCTCGGGTGGGATCTCGCCGGGCTCGACCAGGTGCTCGACCTCGGCGATGCTGATCCGCGCGCACATCGCGGCCAGCGGGTTGAAGTTGCGCGCGGACTCCCGGTAGACGAGGTTGCCGTGCCGGTCACCCTTCCAGGCCCGCACCAGCCCGAAGTCGGCGACGATCGCCTCCTCCAGCACGTACTCACGACTCTCACCAGTCATGGAGAACTCTCGCGTCTCCTTCGGCGGCGAGGCGAGCACCACGTTGCCGGCGTCGTCGTACCGCCACGGCAGCCCGCCCTCGGCGACCTGGGTGCCCCCGCCGGTCGCGGTGAAGAACGCCGGGATCCCCGAGCCACCGGCTCGCATCCTTTCGGCCAGCGTGCCCTGCGGCGTCAGCTCGACCTCGAGCTCACCGGAGAGGTACTGCCGGGCGAACTCCTTGTTCTCGCCGACGTAGGAGGAGATCATCCGCCGCAGCCGCTTCTCCATCAGCAGCCGGCCCAGACCCCACTCGTCGACGCCACAGTTGTTCGACACCGCCTGCAGGTCGGAGACCCCGGCGTCCAGCACCGCGTCGATCAGCACCGACGGCACACCGCACAGCCCGAACCCACCCACCGCCAGCGTGGCACCGTCCCTGACGTCCGCCACCGCCTCGGCAGCACTCGCCACGACCTTGTCCATGAGGACCTCCTGTTCCCGCTCCGCTGTGATCCTGCCACGGCGCCACCGCGCCCGACGGCGGGGTACGACGGGGTCGTCAGCCGCCCGTCGGGTCCTCGACGGACCACAGGGAAGCGTCGGCCAGGAGATGTACGGCGCCACCCGCGAGGCAGGCGGAGTGGAGCCGTCCGTCCGGAGCCGGGAGGGCCTTCCACTCGGTGCCGTCGTGCCAGCAGAGACGGTTCCCGCGCGCTGTGGCCGCGACGAAGACGGGCTGGTCGCCGTGGGTCTCCTCGACCAGCACCAGCGGCCGTCCGCCTCCGGGCCGCAGCACCTCCGGCGCCAGCTCGAGGTGGGGCATCGCGACCGCGGCCGAGCGGACCGGGCCGCGGAACGGCAGCTGGAGCACCTCCCAGACGGCGGGTCGTTCCTCCACCCGGCCACCCACCCAGATCCGGGCGGAGGCGTGGCCGACGGCGACGGAGGTCAGCTCGGTGGGAGCCGGTGCCAGGTGCACCCGGCGCCAGCCCTCGTCGCGTCCGGGCGCGGGCGGCCCGTCGAGGTCGGCGAGGGTCCAGGCGGACGGACCCGGTGCCTGCCCCTCCCCGATCCGGCCGGCGACCACGAGCGGGGCCCTCTCGTGGAAGGAGAACGCCAGGCTGGTGCCGGGCTCGGAGCCGAGCGCGAAGCCCCGGCCGCGAGCCGCACCGCCGGCGATCGCGGCGTCGAGGTGGTAGGCGCGCAGGCGCCAGGTGCCGTCCTGCAGGTCCGAGGCCAGCAGATGCGCGGCCCGGGCGTCGAGGACCGGCGCGGCCCACATCGCGCCGATCGCGTCGAGGGGGTGGGCGGTCGCTTCGCGCGCGGTGCCGTCGAGCCCCGGCCGCGTCCCGAACAGCGTCAGCCGGCCGTCCGCGCCACGGCCGGTGAGCCAGGCCTGTGCCCCGAGCGAGGCGCCGACCACGCCGAGGGAGTCGAGCAGGATCTCGTCGTACGCGACCCTCGTCGGCGGCGTCGCCGTCAGGTCCCAGGTGAACGCGCGGCCGTCCGCCGCGACCCCGGCAGCAATGCCGCGACGTAGCGCCGTGACGCGCCCGTCGACCTCGAGCTCCATCCAGTCCATCGTGCTTCCCCCCGCACGACGGTAACCCCGAGCGGCGATCCCCGCCCCCAAGTCCGGGAAGGCTTCACCATTACGCTCACCCCTGTGCCGAGCCACGACTTCCCCGATGCGCGCCTGCACATCGTCACCGGCAAGGGCGGGACCGGGAAGTCCACCGTCGCAGCGGCGCTCGCCCTCGGGCTCGCCTCGAACGGCACCAACGTGCTGCTCTGCGAGGTGGAGGGCCGGCAGGGCATCGCCCGGATGTTCGACGTCGAGCCGCTGCCGTACGCCGAGCGCCGGATCGCCACCGGTCTGGTCGGGCCGCAGGGTCAGCGCGGCGGGGTGGTGCATGCCCTGCACATCGACCCCGAGTCGGCGCTGCTGGAGTACCTGTCGATGTACTACAAGCTCGGCCGCGCCGGGAAGGCGCTCGACCGGTTCGGCGTGATCGAGTTCGCGACCACCATCGCACCCGGCGTCCGCGACGTACTGCTCACCGGCAAGGTCTACGAGGCGACCAAGCGCAACGCCCGCAACAAGGACGCCATCCGGTACGACGCGGTGGTGCTCGACGCGCCGCCGACCGGCCGGATCGCCCAGTTCCTCGGTGTGAACGACGAGCTGGCCGGGCTGGCCCGGATGGGGCCGATCAAGAGCCAGGCCGACTCGGTGACCCGGCTGTTCCGGTCACCGCAGACCGTCTGCCACCTGGTGACCGTCCTCGAGGAGATGCCCGTGCAGGAGACCGCCGACGGCATCGCCGAGCTCCGGAAGCACGGGATCCCGGTGGGCGGGGTGGTGGTCAACCAGGTGCGCCCGCGCGACCTCGACGAGGACGACCTCACCGCCATCCGCACCAACAAGGTCCCCAAGAAGAAGCTGTCCACGGACCTGACCCGGGCCGGGCTCTCCGGCACCGGCACCCTCGTCACCGGACTCCTCAACGAGGCGCGCAACCACGCCGAGCGCCGCGCCCTGGAGAACAGCCAGCGCGCGGTCGTGGAGACCCTCGAGGTCCCGTCGTACGAGCTGCCACTGCTGGTCGGCGGCATCGACCTCGGCGGGCTCTACGAGCTCGCCGGGCTCCTCCGCGACCAGGGCATGGCCTGATGGCGGCACCACGCAAGGAGCCGCGGGGCATGTCCCCCCAGCGGCAGCCCAGCCGGGCCCGCGCCCGGGTCGGTCCGCAGTCGGTCAAGGGTGGCCGGGTGCTCGACATCGACGCGCTGCTGGACGACCGTCGTACCGGCATCATCGTCTGCTGCGGGTCCGGAGGGGTCGGCAAGACCACGACCTCGGCGGCACTCGCGCTGCGGGCCGCCGAGCGCGGTCGCCAGGTCGTCGTGCTCACCATCGATCCGGCCCGTCGCCTCGCCCAGTCGATGGGGATCGAGGAGCTCGACAACACTCCGCGGCCGGTGCCCGGCGTCGGCGCGGACGGCGGCAGCCTCGACGCGATGATGCTCGACATGAAGCGCACCTTCGACGAGGTGGTCGAGAGCCAGGCCAGCCCCGAGAAGGCCAAGCAGATCCTCGACAACCCCTTCTACGTCGCCCTGTCCAGCTCGTTCGCGGGCACCCAGGAGTACATGGCGATGGAGAAGCTGGGACAGATCCACTCCGACGCCCAGCGGGACGGCACCTACGACCTGATCATCGTCGACACCCCGCCGTCGCGGTCGGCATTGGACTTCCTGGACGCCCCCGAGCGCCTCTCGAGCTTCCTCGACGGCCGTTTCATCAAGCTCCTGCTGGCGCCCGCGCGAGGGCCGGCCCGGCTGATGACCGCCGGCTTCACGATGGTGACCAACGCGCTGACCAAGGTGCTGGGCGCGCAGGTGCTGCGCGACATGCAGACCTTCGTGGCGGCGTTCGACACACTCTTCGGCGGCTTCCGGCAGCGCGCCGACAAGACCTTCGCGCTCCTGCAGGCCGACGGTACGGCGTTCCTCGTCGTGGCGGCGCCCGAACCGGACGCGCTGCGGGAGGCGGCGTACTTCGTCGAGCGGCTCAGCGAGGACGACATGCCGCTCGCGGGACTCGTGGTCAACCGGGCCAGCCCGGAGACCCAGGGCGACGTGTCGGCCGACGAGGCGATGGCCGCGGCGCAGCGGTTGCGGAAGGCCGCTCCGGACTCGCTGACCGCCGGGCTGCTCAGGCTGCACGCCGACCGGGTCCGGATGGTCGAGCGCGAGGCGAGACTGCGGAGCCGCTTCGAGGCGGCGCACCCGCAGGTCCCGACGGCCGTCGTCCCTGCTCTGGCAGGTGACGTGCACGACCTGGACGGTCTCCGTCAGGTCGGCGCGCTCCTGGCGGGGGAGCGACCGACCTGACGGAGGTGCCGACCGTCGGTGTCGTCGTCAGCGCGGCTCAGGCGTTGACGGCCACACCCACGTGCTGTTCACGAGCCGTCTCGAGGACGACCCTCCAGGATGCGTTCGGACGGCGGCGCAGCAGCGCACGGCGCTCGCGTTCGGTCATCCCGCCCCAGACGCCCCACTCGATCTGGTTGTCGAGAGCCTCGGCGAGGCACTCGGTGCGTACCGGGCACGCACCGCACACCTGCTTGGCCTTGTTCTGCTCAGCACCACGGACGAACAGCTTGTCGGGCTGTGACGCCCGGCACGCGGCCGCGGCAGCCCACTCTTGATTCCACATAATGACGTCCCCACGATCGTCGTGACCGATGCGTCCCCATGACGCCATCCGTTTCCGGATGCTTCGGTCAGGTATCAAGGTAAAGACCGGGGGTGGCACGCCGACAGAGTCATAGGGACCTATCGCCCTAGTCCCAGAGGACTAGTCCGCGGGGGTCACAAATGGGCACGCTTCACGTCTTCACGTACTCTGGGCGCCATGTCCGTGCCCCCCGGAGAGCGTCTGCCTGCCGCTCGCATCGCCTCCCATCTCGGTGTGATGGCCATCGTCGCGGCCGTCATGGGCGTGGTCGTCGCCGGCCTCGCGCTCCCCTTCGCCGGAGTGCTCGGGATCGGGGCCAAGTCGGTGTCCCACAGCGTCGAGGACCTCCCGGCCAACCTCCGCACCCAGCCGCTCGCGCAGCAGACCCAGATCGTGGACCAGGCCGGCAACACCATCGCGACCCTCTACGACCAGAACCGGATCAACGTCCCGCTGCGCCAGATCTCGCGGAAGATGGTCACCTCGATCGTCGCCATCGAGGACTACCGCTACTACCAGCACGGCGCGCTCGATCTGAAGGGCACACTCCGGGCGCTGGTCACCAACCAGGCCAGTGGCGGCTCGGTCCAGGGCGGCTCCTCGATCACCCAGCAGATGGTCAAGATGACCCTGGTCAACCAGGCGAAGACGGCCAAGGCGCGCAAAGCGGCGACCGCCGACACCTACGCCCGCAAGATCGCCGAGCTGCGCTACGCGATCGCCTTCGAGCAGAACTACTCCAAGGACTGGATCCTCGAGCGCTACCTCAACATCGCCTACTACGGCGACGGGGCGTACGGCGTACAGGCTGCGGCCCGCCACTACTTCGACACCAACGCCAAGGACCTCACCCTGCTCCAGGGCGCGACCCTGGCCGGTCTGGTCAAGAACCCCTCGGGCTACGACCCGATCACCAACCCCGACCGCGGTCTGCTGCGCCGCAACGTCGTGCTCGACCGGCTCGCCCAGCTGCACGTGATCAGCCAGCAGCGTGCCGACAGGCTCAAGAAGCAGCCGCTCGGGCTGCACCCGGTGGCCACGCCCAACGGCTGCGTGAACTCCAGTGCGCCGTTCTTCTGCGACTACGTCGTGAACTACCTCGAGCAGGACCCCGCGCTCGGCAAAACGGTCGCGGCCCGCAAGAAGCTGCTCTACACCGGCGGCCTGACCATCCACACCACGATCAGCCTGCGCGACCAGCGTGCGGCCGACACCTCGGTCAGGAACCACGTCTTCCCCACCGACCAGGCGATCGGTGCGCTGGCGATGGTCCAGCCCGGCACCGGCGAAGTGAAGGCGATCGCGCAGTCGCGGCCGATGGGTCGCGACTCCAAGGCCGGCCAGACCTACCTCAACTACGTGGTCCCGCAGAAGTACGGTGACTCCAACGGCTTCCAGCCCGGCTCGACGTTCAAGGCGTTCGTGCTCGCGGCGGCGATCCAGCAAGGCATCCCGCTGACGGAGAACATCTCCGCCCCGGCGGTGGTCAACATCCCGATGAGCCAGTACCAGACGTGCGGCGGACAGCACTTCTTCAGTACCGACACCTGGCAGGTCCACACCTCGACCGTCTTCGGCAACATGAACCTCTACCGGGGCACCCAGGAGTCGGTGAACCCGTTCTTCGCCAAGCTCGAGCTCCAGACCGGTCTGTGCGAGCCCTACCACCTCGCCCAGAAGATGGGGATCAACCTCACCGACCCCGCCACCGAGATGGTGCCGTCGTTCACCCTCGGCGTCGCCTCGGTGAGCCCGCTCGAGCTGGCCGATGCCTACGCTACGTTCGCCGCTCGCGGCCTCCACTGCGACGCCCGGCCCGTCGTCTCGATCGACGACTCCAACGGCAACCAGCTCAAGAGCTACGCCCCCCAGTGCCAGCAGGTGATCGCGGCTCCCGTCGCCGACGCCGTCAACGACGTCCTGCGCGGCGTGCAGTCACCGTCCGGCTTCGGTGCCGCCCTGATCCTCAACCAGGAGTCGGCGGCCAAGACCGGTACGAACAACAACAACATGTCGGTCTGGTACATGGGCTACACCCCCAACCTCGCCACGGCGTCGATGATCGCCGGCGCCAACCGGCTCGGTCACTGGATCACCCTCAACGGCCAGACCATCGGTGGCACGTTCACCGACGTCGCGCACGGCTCCACGACCGCCGGCCCGATGTGGTACGGCGCGATGAGCCAGATCCAGAACTGGCTGCCCGACGCGACGTTCACCCCGCCGAGCGCCCAAGACATCAGCGGCGTCGTCACCACCGTGCCCGACGTGACCGGTGTGCCGTACGACGAGGCCGCGACGCAGCTGCGGCAGGCAGGCTTCCAAGTCGCCGACGGTGGCTACCGCAGCTCGGGCTACTCGGCCAACGACGTCGCTTTCACCAGCCCCGGTGCCGGGAGCCAGACCTCGAGCGGCACGACCGTCACGATCTTCCGCTCCAACGGCACGCCGTTCGTCCCCCAGCAGAACGGGCCGGGCAAGGGGAACGGCAATGGGAACGGGAACGGCAACGGGAACGGCAACGGGAACGGGAACGGCAATGGGAACGGCAATGGGAACGGGAACGGCGGGCCCGGTCCGGGCTAGCAGGTCGCCGGCGGTCTGGACAGGCTCGACCGACGCGGCCCCCCGATCAGGCTCCTAACTGACGTCGTACCTCGGCGGCGACGGTGCCCCCGTCGGCGCGGCCGCGCACCTGCGGGGTGACGATGCCCATCACCTTGCCCATGGCGCGCATGCCCTCCCCGGCAGCGCCGGTCTGGGCGACCACGGACGTGACGAGGTCGGCGATCTCCTCGGCGGAGAGCTGCTCGGGCAGGTAGCCGGCGATCACGGCCGCCTCGGCTGTCTCCTTGTCGGCCAGCTCAGTGCGGCCGGCGTCGGCGAACGCGGTGGCGGCCTCACGCCGCTTCTTGGCCTCGCTGGAGAGCACGCCGACGATGTCGTCGTCGCTCAGCTCGCGTGCCTGCTTGCCGGCCACCTCGGCGTTGGTGATGGCCGACAGCACCATCCGGATCGTGGAGGAGCGCAGCTCGTCACGCGCCTTGATGGCGGTGGTGAGGTCACTGCGCAGCCGGTCCTTGAGAGCGCTCATGAGGTGCATTGTGGCAGCCTTGCCGCGTGACTCCCGCCCGCTTTCTGCTGCGTTCCCTCGGTCCCGCTGTCGTCGCCGGCGCCGGCCTCACGGCCTACGCCGTGTGGGAGTCGCGCGCCTTCACGCTGAGGTCCGCGACGATGCCCGTGCTGCCCGCAGGTGCGCGTCCGCTGCGGGTCCTGCACCTGAGCGACATCCACATGACGCCCAGCCAGTCGCGCAAGCAGGAGTGGGTGCGGTCGCTGGCCGACCTCGAGCCCGACCTGGTCATCAACACCGGCGACAACCTGGCCCACCTCGAGGCGCTTCCGCCTGTGCTCGACGCTCTCGGCCCGCTGCTCGACGTACCCGGCGTCTTCGTGCTGGGCTCCAACGACTACTACGCCCCGAGGGTGCGCAACCCGCTGAAGTACCTGCTGCCCGACAACGGCGAGCGCAACACCCACACCGCCAAGCTGCCCTGGCAGGAGCTCAAGGACGCCTACAGCGCCGCCGGCTGGCTCGACCTGACCAACCGGCGGGCCACCTCGAAGGTCGGAGAGCTGAGCATCGCCTGGGCGGGTGTCGACGACCCGCACATGGAGTACGACGACCTGGTCGCGGTCAGTGGGCCGGCCGACCCCTCGGCCGACCTGAGACTCGGCGTCGCGCACGCGCCGTACCTGCGGGTGCTCGACCAGTACGCCGCCGATGGCTACCAGGCGATCTTCGCCGGCCACACCCACGGCGGCCAGGTCTGTCTGCCGCTCAAGGGTGCCCTGGTGACCAACTGCGACCTCGAGCCGGCCCGGGCCAAGGGGCTGCACCGGCACCCCGCGGACTCGCGCCCCGGCGACCCGGCCTCGGCCTGGCTGCACGTCTCTGCGGGGCTCGGGACGTCGCCGTACGCGCCGCTCCGGGTGGCCTGCCGCCCCGAGGCGACCCTGCTGACCCTCACCTGACTCGAGGCGCTCGTTGGTCGAGCAACGGTCCTCTCGTTGGTCGAGCGGCGGTCCCCTCGTTGGTCGAGCGACGGTCCCCTCGTTGGTCGAGCGACGGTCCTCTCGTTGGTCGAGCGGAGTCGAGACCCGGCCACCGGACGGCGATTCTCAGGCGCCCCGACCCACCCGGTATGCTCGCCCGTGCTTGTCGCCCGGCATCGCTCGTCGATCGCCCGGACCGGCAATCGGGCTGTGGCGCAGTTTGGTAGCGCGCCTCGTTCGGGACGAGGAGGCCGCAGGTTCAAATCCTGTCAGCCCGACCGTGTGAGACTGCCGGATCTGCGAGCGCGGGTCCGGCAGTGGTCATTTCCGCCTGCTCTCGGCGGTCACGAGTGGCGGGGGCGCACCTCGGCGGTGTCGAGCCCGTTGCCGAGGATCATGAACAGCTCGGCGACCACCTCGGCGAGGGGCTGCTTCTCGCCGCGCCGGTACCACAGCACCAGGGCCACCCGGACCGCCGTCATGGCACAGGTCGCCAACAGCCGCGGGTAGGCGTCGCGCTCGGCATCCAGGTCGTAGCGGTCGGCGACCGCGCGGGCGATGATCGCCTCGAACTCGACGTAGTGCTCGAAGACCCGGCCGACCAGACTCGGGTCGTCGATCATCAGCCGCGCTTGGAGCCGGGTCTCCTCGACGGGCGTCTCGTCGGCGGCCAGCAGGCCGATCACCGTCTCGCGCACTGCGGTGAAGATGTCCTCGTCGGCCGGCCGTTCGCGCAGCATCTCCTCGAACGCCGCCACCCCGTCGCGGGCATCGCCGAGCAGCACGTCCTCCTTGGAGCCGAAGTGGAGGAAGAAGGTGCGCGGCGCGACGTCGGCCGCGTCGGTGATGTCCTGGATCGTGGTGGCGTCGAAGCCCCGCTCCCCGAACAGGCGCAGCGCCTCGCGGCGCAGTGCCTGGCGGGTCTGCTGCTTCTTCCGTTCGCGGCGCGAGATCGGGGTGTCCGTGGTGGAGTCGGGCGACGTGGTCGTGGTCATGGCTCCTCCTTCGACAAGTAACGACCGTCACTATACACGTGCAGAAGTTGCGTGAATGCAGTTACTGCACTCATACTCGAACCATCGCGCCGTTCCAGCGCCTCCCCCGTTCTCCTGAAGGACTTCGCATGGCCACGTTCCTCTACCGCCTCGGACGCGCCGCCTACGGCCGCCGTCGTACGGTCCTGCTCGCCTGGGTCCTGCTGCTGGCCGTGCTCGGCGGCCTCGCTGCGGGCTTCGCGAAGGGCACCACGTCGACACTCACCATCCCCGGCGTCGAGTCGATCAAGGCCGCCGATCTCCTCCAGGAGCGCTTCCCCGCCAGCGGCGCCGGCGGCGCGGCCGGCCGGATCGTGTTCGCGGCCCCGGCCGGGGAGTCCGTCACCGACCCGCAGGCCAAGGCCGCGATCGAGAAGACCGTCGACGAGGCCTCGAAGGGCGACAACGTCGCCGCCGTCTCCGATCCGTTCCAGACCAAGGCGATCTCGCAGAACGGCCGGATCGCCTACGCAACCGTCACCTACACCGTCACCGCCGACCAGATCACCGCGTCGGACCAGTCCGCGCTCCTGGACTCCGGCGATGCTGCGAAGAGCGCCGGTCTCCAGGTCGAGTACGGAGGGGAGGCCGTCCAGGCGCAGCCGCAGACCTCGAGCGCCGAGGGACTCGGCGTGCTCGTGGCTCTGCTCGTGCTGGCGGTCACCTTCGGTTCCCTGTTGGCTGCCGGACTCCCGCTCGTCACCGCGCTGGTCGGCGTGGCCACCGGCATGGCCGGCGTCTACGCCCTGACCTCGGTGCTCGACCTGACCAGCACCGCTCCGACCCTCGGCCTCATGGTCGGGCTGGCCGTGGGCATCGACTACGCCCTGTTCATCACCACCCGGCACCGGGAGAACCTCGCCTCCGGCCTCGACCCACACGAGGCGGCCGGCCGCGCGGTCGGTACGGCGGGCAGCGCTGTGGTGTTCGCCGGGGCCACCGTGATGATCGCCCTGGCCGCCCTCTCGGTCGTCGGCATCCCGTTCCTCACCACGATGGGTCTGGTGGCGGCCGGCATGGTCGCGATCGCGGTCCTCGTCGCGCTCACCCTGGTGCCGGCCTTCCTCGGCTTCGCGGGCGGGCGGTTCGACCGCTGGCCGATCCCCGGTCTGCGTGGTCGTCAGGCACGCCTTGGCACCCGCCCGTCGTTCGGCAGCCGCTGGGCCGCGGCGATCACCCGCAAGCCCGTCGCCTTCCTGCTGGTGGCGATCGTCGGCGCCGGCATCATCGCGGTGCCCGCGCTGAAGCTGGATCTCGGTCTGCCCGACGACGGCACGCAGCCCACCCAGACCACGCAGCGCAAGGCCTACGACCTGCTCGCGGAGGGCTTCGGGCCCGGCTTCAACGGACCGCTCACGCTGGTGGTCGACGGCAGCGCGGACGAGATCAAGCAGGCCACCAGCACGCTGGCCCGCGAGCTGCCGGGTCTCAACGACGTCGTGGCGGTCACACCCGCGGTCACCAACCAGGCCGGCAACACCGCGATCATCACGGTCATCCCGAAGAGCGGACCCTCAGCGGTCGAGACCAAGGACCTGGTGGCCGGCATCCGCGACCTCCGCGGCAGCGTAGAAACGCAGACCGGCACCGACATCCTGGTCACCGGCAACACGGCCGTCGGCATCGACATCTCGCAGAAGCTCGCCAGCGCGCTGCCGATCTTCCTGCTGCTGGTCGTCGGCCTCTCGTTCATCCTGCTGATGATCGCCTTCCGGTCGCTCCTGGTCCCGCTCAAGGCGACGCTGGGCTTCCTGCTGAGCGTCGGCGCCACCTTCGGCGCGCTGGTCGCGGTCTTCCAGTGGGGCTGGCTCTCGGCGCCGCTCGGCGTCGACGGCACCGGCCCGATCATCAGCTTCCTGCCGGTCCTCCTGATCGGCCTGCTCTTCGGGCTCGCCATGGACTACGAGGTGTTCCTGGTCAGCCGGATGCGCGAGGACCACATGCACGGCGACAGCCCGACGGAGTCGGTGATCGGCGGTTTCCGGCACGGCGCCCGGGTGGTCACGGCGGCGGCCCTGATCATGGGCTCGGTCTTCGGCAGCTTCATGCTCGGCGGCGACCCGACCATCAAGAGCATCGGCTTCGCCCTCGCCTTCGGCGTCCTCATCGACGCCTTCGTCGTACGGATGACGATCGTCCCGGCCGTGATGGCGCTGCTCGGCGAGCGCGCGTGGTACCTGCCGCGCTGGCTCGACCGGATCCTGCCCGACGTCGACCTCGAGGGCTCGAAGCTGCGCCAGCACACCTCCCACGGCTGGACCAAGGACCCGATCACGGAGCCCGCCGACGCCTGAGAGGTGAGGAGCCGGACGCGGACCTAGTCGACCCAGTAGGTGTCGTGGACGCGGAAGAACTCCGCCATCTCCTCAGCGGTCGGCTTCGGGTCCATCGTGGCCCGCTCGACCAGGCCCTCGAAGTAGCGCTCGCGCGGAGCGCCCGGCGCGAAGAGGATCAGCATGGTCGCCGGCTCCCCCGACTCGTTGCGGAAGCCGTGGATCCCGCCGGGCGGGATGTAGAGGAAGTCGCCGGGGCGTCCGCTGAGCCACTCGCTGCCGTCGTACAGCCGGATCTCGCCAGTCAGGACGTAGAACGACTCCGACAGCGAGCGGTGGAAGTGCGGGGCGGGTCCACCCGGCGGCCCCGCCATGTGCCAGCGGTAGAGCCCGAAGTCGCCCTCCGTCCCCGCGCCGGTGGTCAGGTAGTCGGTCCAGCCGGAGGCCGACTCGAGGTCGTGGGGCGCGTCGTCCGGCCGGAACGTCCCGGTCACCTCACCCCCCTCACCGTGGTAGCGGTCGGGCGGGTACGGCGTCGGCGGCGGCGCGAAGGACATGGCTCTCCTCTCGTGGAGCACGTCCGATCATGCCGACGTCGGCCGGCACCGGCCAGCGACCGGGGATGCGGGATCATGGAGTCAGACCACGGAGGAGGCGGGACATGGGGCACGACCACGCGCACGCCCCGGGTCCCGACGCGGACCGGCGGCTGCTGCTCGGTGCCCTCGGCCTGATCCTCGCCTTCATGGCCGGCGAGGTGGTCGTCGGCATCCTGGTCGACTCACTGGCGCTTCTGGCCGACGCCGGGCACATGCTCACCGACGCGGCGGCGATCGGGCTCGCCCTGGTGGCGATGCGGTTGGCGGCCAGGCCGGCGTCAGGTGCCTACACCTACGGGCTGAAGCGGGCCGAGATCCTGTCGGCGCAGATCAACGGGCTGACCCTGGCCGTGCTGGTCGTGGTGTTCGTCGTCGAGGCCGTACGCCGGTTCCTCCATCCGCCCGAGGTCGACGGCGGGGTGGTGGCCCTGGTCGCCGCCGTGGGGATCCTGGTGAACCTGTCGGCGGCCGCCCTGCTGGCCCGGGCCGACCGGCGCAGCCTCAACATCGCCGGCGCCTTCTGGCACGTCGTCACCGACCTGATCGCGTTCGTCGCCACCCTGGTGGCCGGGCTCGTCATCTACCTCACCGGCTGGAACCAGGCCGACGCCGTCGCGACCCTGGTCGTGGCCGCTCTGATGGCCCTCGCGGCGTACCGGCTGCTGCGCGACAGCGCGCGCATCTTCCTCGAGGCCTCCCCGCGCGGGATCGAGCCGGGCGCCGTCGAGGCCGGCATCCTCGAGGTGGACTCGGTGACGGGGGTCCACGAGCTGCACGTCTGGGAGGTCACCTCGGGCTTCACGTCGCTGTCCGCCCACGTGCTCGTCGACGCGGGCGCCGACTGCCACGAGCGCCGGCTGGCGATCGAGGAGCTGCTGGAGGAGCGGTTCGGGATCGACCACACCACGCTCCAGGTCGACCACAGCGACGACGTGCTGCCCGCGTCCACCCTCGGCCGACGGCTCCATCCCGAGCCGGGCGAGCACCCGCCGCACTGACGGTCTCGACAGGCTCGACCGACGAACGGAGCTCGACCGACGAACGGAGCTCGACCCTCGAACGGAGCTCGACCGACGACGTCAGCGGGCGGCGGCGACCAGCTCGGCGATCTGGACGGCGTTGAGGGCGGCGCCCTTGCGCAGGTTGTCGTTGCTGACGAAGAGCACCAGGCCGCGGTCGTCGGGGACGCCGGGATCCTGCCGCAGCCTTCCGACGTACGACGGGTCGCGGCCGGCGGCCTGCAGCGGCGTGGGGATCTCGGACAGCTCGACCCCCGGCGCCGCGGCGAGCAGCTCCTGGGCTCGCGCCACGGTCAGCGGGCGCTCGAACTCGGCGTTGATCGACAGGCTGTGCCCGGTGAAGACGGGCACTCGCACGCAGGTGCCGGACACCGGCAGGTCGGGCAGGCCGAGGATCTTGCGCGACTCGTTGCGGAGCTTCTGCTCCTCGTCGGTCTCGAACGAGCCGTCGTCGACGACCGAGCCGGCCAGCGGGATGACGCTGTGGGCGATCGTGCGGGCGTACTTCACCGGCTCCGGGAACGTGACCGCGGAGCCGTCGTAGGCCAGCTCACGGGCCTTCTCGCCGGAAGCGGCCAGCTGCTCGGCGAGCTCGTCGACGCCGGCCAGCCCGCTGCCGGACACGGCTTGGTAGGTCGAGGCGACCAGCCGGACCAGCCCCGCCTCGACATCAAGCGGCTTGAGTACGGGCATCGCGGCCATCGTGGTGCAGTTCGGGTTGGCGATGATGCCCTTGCGGGCACCCGACCAGGCCAGGTCGATCGCCTCGGGGTTGACCTCGGAGACCACCAGCGGGACGTCGGGGTCCATCCGCCAGGCCGAGGAGTTGTCGATCACGATCGCGCCGGCCGCAGCGAACTTCGGGGCCAGGGCCCGCGAGGCGGTGGCGCCGGCGGAGAAGATCGCCAGGTCGAGCCCGCTCGGGTCGGCGGTCTCGGCGTCCTCGACGGTGATCTCGAGGTCGCCGAAGGGCAGCACCGTGCCGGCGGAGCGAGCCGAGGAGAAGAACCGGATCGAGGCGATCGGGAAGTCACGCTCGAGCAGGATCTGCCGCATCGCGGCACCCACCTGTCCGGTCGCGCCGACCACTCCGACGTGCATCGGCCGGTGGTCGAGCGGAGTCGAGACCGTCATCGGCCGGTCCCGCCGTAGACGACCGCCTCGACCTCGGCGCTGTCGAGGTCGAACGCGGTGTGGGTCGCCTGCACGGCCGAGGTGACGTCGGCCTCGTCGACGATCACCGAGATCCGGATCTCCGAGGTGGAGATCATCTCGATGTTGACGCCGGCGTTGGCCAGGGCGGCGAAGAACTTCGCGGTGATGCCCGGGTGTGAACGCATCCCGGCGCCGATGAGGGACACCTTGCCGATCTCGTCGTCGTACATCAGATGGTCGTAGCCGACCTGGCCGCGCAGCTTCGCCAGGGCACCCATGGCGGTCTGGCCGTCCTCGCGCGGGAGCGTGAAGGAGATGTCAGTCAGGCCGGTGGCCTGGGCCGAGATGTTCTGCACCACCATGTCGATGTTGATCTCGGCGTCGGCGAGCGCCTCGAAGATCCGGGCCGCCTCACCGATCTTGTCGGGGACGCCGACCACGGTGATCTTGGCCTCGCTGCGGTCGTGGGCGATGCCGGCGATGATTGCCTGCTCCATGGGATCTGCTCCCTCCGGTGGGTCGGGCAGGATCCAGGTGCCGACCTTCTGGGAGAAGGACGAGCGGACGTGGATCGGGATGTCGTAGCGACGCGCGTACTCCACGCAGCGCAGGTGCAGGATCTTCGAGCCCGAGGCTGCCATCTCCAGCATCTCCTCGGTGGAGAGGATGTCGAGCCGGCGTGCTGTGGGCACCAGTCGGGGATCGGCGGTGAACACCCCGTCGACGTCGGTGTAGATCTCGCAGACCTCGGCCCCGAGGGCGGCGGCGAGCGCCACGGCTGTGGTGTCGGTGCCGCCCCGGCCCAGGGTGGTGATTTCCTTGGTGTCCTGGCTGACCCCCTGGAAGCCGGCCACGATCACGATGTGACCGTCTTCGAGCGCGTGGGTGATGCGGCCGGGCGTGATGTCGATGATCTTGGCCCGACCGTGGGTCGAGTCGGTGATCACCCCGGCCTGCGAGCCGGTGAACGATCGCGCGGTGAAACCGAGGTCGGAGATCGCCATCGCGACCAGCGCCATCGAGATCCGCTCGCCAGCGGTCAGCAGCATGTCCAGCTCGCGGGCCGGCGGCAACGGGCTGACGTCGTTGGCCAGGTCGAGCAGCTCGTCGGTGCTGTCGCCCATCGCGGAGACCGCGACCACGACGTCGTGGCCCTGTTTCTTGGCCTGCACGATCCGCAGCGCCACGCGCCTGATCGCCTCGGCGTCCGACAACGAGGAGCCGCCGTACTTCTGCACGACAATGCCCACGGTCAGATCCTCACAGCACAGGAAGCGGTACGGCGCTCACGCGCGACGCTGCGCGGAGACGGCCTCGATTCTACTGGGGACCCTCGGGCGGGCTCTCCAACATCTCATTCGCCGCGGCGACCTGGTCGAGCTCGCCGGTGAACTCCACGTCGAGCCGGTCGTGGGCGACCACCGACAGCAGTGCGTTGAGCATCGCGCCGGCCAGGTTTCCCCAGGAGGAGACGTAGGAGAACTGCCACCACCACAGCGCCTCCGCAATGTTGCCGAGGCGGAAGTGACGCAGCCCGTTCTCGAGGTCGCTGGCGATGCTGGTCAGGTCGTCGGAGAGCTGGCTGTCGACCTGCTCGGGGTCATAGGGGTCGAAGACGAAGCTGTAGGTGTCGATGTCACCGAACATGTCGGCCAGCCGCAGCCGGAGGCCGTCGAGGTCGGCGTCGGGGCCGACGTCGGGCTGGTAGTCATCTTCGGGCGTGAAGTCGACCTGGGCGCCGAGCCGGGCACCGGCCAGCAGGATCTGGCTGATCTCGAGCAGCAGCAGCGAGATGCTGCGCCCGGCGTCACCCTCGGCCGCGACCGCGCGCAGCGCGATCAGGAAGCTCTCGACCTGGTCGGCGATCTGGGCCGCGAACTCGTCGCCGGGCTCGACCGGCGGGAGCGTCGCTCCAGCGGGCAGGATCTGGCTCGTCGTGGTCTGTTCGGTCATTCGGCCGTGCGCCTCCCAGCGAAAGCCCGCCCGAGCGTCACCTCGTCGGCGTACTCCAGGTCGCCACCGACGGGGAGCCCACTCGCCAGACGGGTGATGCGTAGCCCCAGAGGCTTGAGCATACGGGTGAGGTAGGTGGCGGTCGCCTCGCCCTCGAGGTTGGGGTCGGTGGCCAGGATCACCTCGGTGATGGCACCGTCGGCGAGCCGCTTGAGCAGCTCGGAGATGTGCAGCTGGTCGGGGCCGATGCCGTCGATCGGCGAGATCGCACCGCCGAGGACGTGGTAGCGGCCGCGGAACTCCTTGGTGCGCTCGATGGCGACGACGTCCTTGTACTCCTCGACCACGCAGAGCACGGTCTGGTCGCGCCGCGGGTCGCGGCAGATCCGGCACTCGTCGTCCTCGGAGACGTTGAAGCAGACCGCGCAGAACCTCACGCGGAGCTTCACCTCGAGCAGCACCTCGGCCAGGCGTCGTACGTCGGCAGGCTCGGCCTGGAGCAGGTGGAACGCGATCCGCTGGGCGCCCTTGGGACCCACACCGGGCAGGCGGCCGAGCTCGTCGATGAGGTCCTGGACGATGCCTTCGTACAAGTCAGTCCGCCTGCGAGAAGCCCAGTGCGCCCGGCCCCGCGTCGGGACCTGGACCGCCGAGGCCTGGCATGCCGCCGCCGGCGAGCGGGCCGAGGGCGTTGGTGGCCAGCGCGTCGGCCTGCGACTTGGCGTCACGGTAGGCGGCGACGATCAGGTCGCCGAGATCGCTGAGGTCGTCGTCGCTCGAGCCGTCGAAGCCGCCCGCCTTGATGGTCACCGCCTGGAGCTCGCCGATGCCGTTGACGGTGACGGTCACCGCGCCGCCACCGACCGTGCCCTCGATCCGGGCCTCGGCCAGGCGCTCCTGGGCGCTTTCGAGCTGGGACTGCATCTGCTGGGCCTGCTGGAGGAGGCTCTCGAGGTCGAATCCGCCGGACTCACCACCGCCACCGAGCGCTTCGAAGGGGTTCTGGGTCATTGGCTTCACCTGTCGTCTCTCACTGGTGGGGGATCTCTTCGATGACTTGGGCGCCCAGCGCCTGCTGGAGGAGCTGGGCCCCGTCGAGCCCGGAGGACTCGGCGTCGTCGTCGTCGGGGCGGGCGCCGCCGTCGGAGTCGGTGGGTGGCTGGTCGGAGTCGTCGCGCCCGCCGGTGCGGGTGGGCGCGATGGCCTGGCGGGCCGTCGCCGAGGGGCTGCCGGCCGGCTCGGCCGCGGCCTCGTCGGTGACCGCGGGTGAGGCAGGGACCGGCGGTGGCTCCGGGGGCGCTGCCGTGACCGGGGCGGCCGGCGGCGGTGCTGCGGCCGGCTCTGCGCCCGGGTCGACGATGGTCTCGACCCGCCAGTCGTGACCCACGACATCGATCGCGGCCTGTCGGACGATCTCGGCGCTGCCGCCGCTGTCGAACGACTCGCGCGCGCCCGCGTTGCTGAACCCGAGGGTGAGGATCTGGGCGTCCACGGCCACCACCTGGGCGTGCTGGGTGAGATGGATCCAGGTCACCCGCCGGCGCTGCTTGGTGGCTTCGACGATGTCGGGCCACAGGCGCCGGACGTCGACCAGGCTGAGTGGGGAGCCGGCGGCGGTCTCGGTGACCGGTGCGACGGAGGCGATGGGCTCGGGCTCGGGATCTCGACTTTCGACCGGCGAAGCGGGTGGCTCGACGGGCGCCGCGGGTGGCTCGACGGGGGAGGTGTGCGGCTCGGGGTCTCGACTTCGCTCGACCGTCGAGGGATGTGGCTCGACCGTCGAGGGATGTGGCTCGACCGGCGAGGCAGGCCGCTCGACTGGCGAGGTCGGCTCGGGGTCTCGACGTCGCTCGACCGGCGAAGGCGGCGGGGGTACGTCGCCGGCGGTGATCGTCATCCGGCGTTCGAGGCGGTCGAGGCGGGCCTGGACCCCCTCGGTGGAGTGGTCGGCGCCCGGCAGCAGCACGCGGGCACAGATCAGCTCGAGGAGCAGGCGTGGCGCGGTGGCGCCCCGCATCTCGGTGAGGCCGGTCGCGACCAGGTCGGCGGCGCGGCTCAGCTCGGCCGGGCCGAAGCGGGCGGCCTGCGAGACGAGGCGTTCGGCGGCGTCCTCGGCGATGTCGATCAGCCCGGTGGCCGGGGCGTCGGGGACCGCGGAGACGATGACGAGGTCGCGCAGCCGGCGGAGCAGGTCCTCGGTGAAGCGGCGAGGGTCCTGGCCGGTCTCGATCACCTTGTCGACGACGCCGAAGACAGCAGCGCCGTCGCCGGCCGCGAACGCGTCGACGACCTCGTCGAGGAGGGTGTCGGGGGTGTAGCCGAGGAGGCCCGCCGCCAGGGTGTAGGTGATGCCGTCGGGACCGGCGCCCCCCATCAGCTGGTCGAGGACGGAGAGCGTGTCACGCGCGGACCCGGCCCCGGCTCGGACCACCAGCGGCAGCGCGGCGGGCTCGATGGTGACCGACTCCTTCTCGCAGAGCTCGGAGAGGTACGACGAGAGCAGGCGGGGCGGGATCAGCCGGAACGGGTAGTGGTGGGTGCGGGACCGGATGGTCGGCAGCACCTTGTCCGGCTCGGTGGTGGCGAAGATGAAGCGCAGGTGCGGCGGCGGCTCCTCGACCAGCTTGAGCAGGGCGTTGAAGCCCTGCGTGCTGACCATGTGGGCCTCGTCGATGATGTAGACCTTGTAAGTGCTGCGGACCGGCGCGAAGAAGGCCTTCTCGCGCAGGTCGCGGGCGTCGTCGACACCGCCGTGGGAGGCGGCGTCGATCTCGATGACGTCGATCGAGCCCGGGCCACCGCGCGCCAGGTCGCGGCAGGAGTCGCACTCACCGCACGGATCGGCGATGGGCGCCTGCTCGCAGTTGAGCGCGCGGGCCAGGATCCGGGCCGAGGTGGTCTTGCCGCAGCCGCGGGGGCCGGAGAACAGGTAGGCGTGGTTCACCCGGTTGCCCGCGAGAGCCGCACGCAGCGGCTCGGTCACGTGGTCCTGCCCGATGACCTCGGCGAAGGTCTCGGGACGGTAGCGCCGGTAGAGCGCGAGGGGTGACTCCACTCCTGAACCCTAACCAGGCACACCGACAACCGGGAGGGCGGAGCCGGGCCGGTGGTGGATCAGGCCGCCGTGGTCCCCGGAGGGGCCTCAGCGACGCGGTCGCTCGCCGTACCAGCGGCCAGGTGACCGCCCGCCACCGTGACCGCGAGGGTGACCAGCGCCCCCAGCACGATCGCGGCCCCCTCGCCGGGGCGGAGCAGGTCGAGCTGGGCGCCGATGGCGGCCGCGGCCACGGGTACGCCGAGCTGGGCAGTGGCGAGCATGGCGTATGCCGGCGGCTGCCGCAGCGGTACGGCGACGAGGTGCGCGAGGGCGGCGCCGACGCCGAGCCCGACCCCCAGCCAGACCATCGACGGGTGGTGGACCAGGTCTCCCAGCTGGAGCCCGGCGCCCAGCCAGACGAAGAAGACCGGGCCGAAGAACCCCTCGGTCACCGCGAACAGCTGCTTGGCCACCCGCCGCGGCTCCCCCACCGCGGCCACGGCGATGCCGGCCACGAACCCGGCCAGCATCAGGGAGACGTGCACGGCGACGGCGAGGGCCGCCATCGCGAACAGCGCGGTCAGGCTGACCCGCAGCTCCACCGCGAACTGCCGGTCCTCCGAGACGTTGTGGACGCGCTTGCGCACGCCGCTGCGCTCCACCGAGCGGAGCGCGAGGAAGAGGACGCCCCCGGCGAGCAGCACGACCACCGCGCCGAGCGCGGCCCGGGCGACGTGGTCGGGGTCGATCACCAGCGGCAGCAGCACGATGCAGGCGGCGTCGGCGACGGCGACCTGCGGGAGGAGCTCGACGACGTGACGGCCGGTGAGCGCCAGCGAGTCGACGATGGGCAGCACCAGGGCGGCCGAGGACGACGCCATCAGCACGGCGTACAGCGCCGCATGCGGGACGTCGACGAGGCGCGCGACGGCGTACCCGAGCAGGCAGGCGGCGACGCCGACCACCGCCACGCGCACCAGCCCGGTGCGCAGCGCCGTACGCAGGCGGGGGTCGCGGACCGGCACGTGGGTGCCGGCCACGAACATCACCAGCACGAAGCCGGCGTTGCCGAGGAAGGTGAAGGTCGGGTCGCTCGCGTCGAGCACGCCGAACCCGGTGACGCCGAGCACGACGCCCGCGAGCAGCTCACCCAGGACGACCGGCAGGTACCAGCGTCGCGGGGCGGCGAGGAGGGGTCCGGCCAGGCCGACCGCACAGACGATCGCCAGGTCGAGGAACGACACGACCGGATGCTAGACCCGGTGTGGCGGCGTCCGGACATGAAGAGGCCCCCCACGCACCCAGCAGAGCTCGCCTGCCCTTGCTGCCTTCCGGCCCTGGGGGATTGAGCAAGATGCCGCCGCATGGGGGGTTGCCGGGGAGTCTAGGCGACCGTCGTACGGCGCACGAAGTCGAGGGGTGCGGAGCGATTTCGTGACGCCGCACCGGCCCCGGTAGCCTCCTCGGCGGAGGATTCGCCTAGTGGCCTATGGCGCTCGCTTGGAAAGCGGGTTGGGTTAACAGCCCTCAGGGGTTCGAATCCCCTATCCTCCGCCATTCGTCGCCGGCCCCGCGGCGCCGCCCGGCGACGGGCCGGTCGGGTCATCAGGCCGGTGCAGGCCGAGGGCGAGCACCGGCAGGCAGAGCACGGTGAGCATGCCGGCCGCGACCACGATCGACTGTTCCTCCCGGCCCATGTGGCCCGACTCCACCGCCACGGTCGTCACCGCGACGATGATCGGCAGGCCGGTGGCGCTGAAGAGCCCCAGGGTCAACCGGGACCGGCTGTCGAGGTGGCGGAACATCGCGTAGACCGAGCCGCCGCGGATCAGCAGGATGCTGACGAAGACGAAGAGCGTCACGCCGAACCGGTCCACCAGGACGTCGGCGTCGATGCCCATGCCGGAGACCACGAAGAACACCGGGATCAGGAAGCCGTAGCCGACGCCGTCGAGCTTCGCGAGCAGCCAGCCGTGGTCGGCCGGCAGCAGGAGCCGGATGATCGCGCCGGCCACGAACGCGCCGAGGATCACGTCCAGGCCCAGGGCGGCTGACGCGGCGAGCATCACCGCGAGCAGCAGGAGGACCAGGCGCAGCGGGGCCTGCGCGGTCGTGTCGGCTCCTCGTCGTACGACGGCTCCGAGCCGCTCGGCGCGGGGGCTGTGGCGGACCAGGACGTACCCGATGCCGAGCGCGACCACAGCGAACACGGCAAGGGACACCAGCCCGCGCACCACGGTGCCGCTGAGGAACACGCTCATGGCGACGATCGGGCCGAACTCGCCGATCGCCCCGTTGGCCAGCACGAGCCGCCCCATCCGCTGGGTCAGCAGCCCCGTCTCACGCAGCATCGGCAGCAGGGTGCCGAGGGCGGTCGACGTCAGGGCGATGGCCACCGCCACCCACGCGGAGACATGGAAGATCCGCGACAGCAGGAACATCCAGGCCAGGGCCACGCCCAGCGAGATGAACCAGGCGGTCACCGCCTTCCCACCGTCGCGGGTCCGCAGCACGAGCGGGTCGACCTCGATGCCGGCCAGCAGGAAGAGCATCCCCAGGCCCAGGTCGGAGACGAACCCGATCCGCTGGTCGACCTCCGCGAGCCCGAGACCGAAGGGCCCGATCGTCATCCCGAGCGCCAGCAGCACGACGACCTCGGGCAGCCGGACCTTCGGCAGCAGTCCCAGCACGATCGGCGTCAGCGCTGCGGAGCCGAGGATGAAGGCGAGCGACCGGAACGCCTCGTCCTCGCTCATCGGTCCTCCCTGGCTGCCGCCGGCGTCGCACGACGTCCGCCGCTCAGGAGCCTGCGGCATCGGGTGGGCCTGCGCAACGAGCGCGCCTGTGAGGCGCCCGTCGTACCGCGGAGGGCGCTCTGTGAGACTTGCCCGCGCAGGGACTCGGGCAGGGACACGCACCTCGTACGACGAGTGCTGGCGGGCGGGAGATCACACCGATGAGCGGACAGAGCCGACGGGCACACCCAGGCGGCCTGGCCTCCTTGATCGTGGAGGGCAAGGACCGGACCGGGATCGTGGCGACGGTGAGCGCGGTGCTGAGCAGCCACCACGCCAACATCGTCTCGCTCGACCAGTACTCCGACGACCCCACCGGTGGCGCGTTCTTCCAGCGCACGGTGTTCACCCTCGACGGCGTGCGGGAGGCCCTGCCGCGGCTGCAGGAGGACCTCGACACCGCACTCGCCGACGGGTTCGAGCTGACCGTGACGCTGCGGGACCTGTCGGTGCCCAAGCGGGTCGGGATCCTGGCCTCGAAGTCCGACCACTGCCTGGTCGACCTGCTGTGGCGGCACCGGCGCGGTGAGCTCCACATCGACGTCGCCATGGTGATCTCGAACCACCCGGACATGGCCGAGGAGGTCCGCGGCTTCGGGATCCCCTACTTCTTCGTGCCCTCCGCGGGTCCCGACAAGTCGGCGGCGGAGGCGGAGATCCTGCGGCTGCTCAAGGGGAACGTCGACTTCGTGGTGCTGGCCCGCTACATGCAGATCCTCTCCGGCGGGCTGATCGCCGAGCTCGGCGTCCCGATCATCAACATCCACCACTCGTTCCTGCCGGCCTTCATCGGCTCCGGCCCGTACGCGAAGGCCAAGGACCGTGGCGTGAAGCTGATCGGCGCCACTGCCCACTACGTCACCGAGGACCTCGACGAGGGCCCGATCATCGAGCAGGACGTGATCCGGGTCAGCCACAAGGACACCGCCGCCGACCTCCAGCGACGCGGCGCCGACGTCGAGCGCGCCGTGCTCTCGCGGGCGGTGGCCTGGCACAGCGAGGACCGGGTGATCCGGCACGAGAACCACACGATCGTCTTCGCCTGAGCGGGAGGCCTACGGCGAGGGCGACGGCACCGACGTACCGATGCTGCGGTCGACCAGCTTGGCGATCAGCTGCTGGCCCTGACCGCTGGGGTAGCAGCAGTCCTGCTTGTTCATCAGGCCGGTGCGGTAGGCGTTCGCCGTACCGGACGGGCCGTTGATCGCGCGCACCACGTCGATGCACCGCCCACCGGACCGGGCCATCGCGTGGCAGACGCCGTGGCGCAGGGACCTCACCTGGTAGAGGCTGAGGCCGCCGGTGATGAACGCCGGGACGGCAGAGCCGGCGCCCGGAAAGGCGTTGGGGACAGTGATGGCTCGGATCACCGCATCGTGGCCCGCCAGCGCCCGGGCCCTGGCCCCGATGGCGATCATCCGGGCGTCGAACCGGCGCAGGAGCGGCGCGTAGCAGGCCTTCCCGGCACACGCGCCCGAGGACAGCCGGTGGTCGCCCGCGTTGAGGTCGGCGCCACCGATGCCGATCAGCACCACGTCCGCGGTCTTCACCGCCTCGGTGGTCGCGGGATCGCTGCGCAGGTCCTCGAGCAGCGCGGCGCTGGTCTTGCCGTCGACCGCGAGGTTGGTCACCCGGACCGGCCGGCCCAGGCGCTGCGAGGCCAGCCCGGCGTAGCGACCGACCCAGCCCTTGCCCGTCGGGTCGCCGGCGCCGGTCGTGTCGGAGTCACCGAGGGCCACCACCGCGAGCGGCGTCGTGCTGGACGTCGTGGGCGACCCCGAGGCCGAGCCCGAGGTTGGTCCCGAGCTCGAGGTAGAGCCGACGGACGAACCGGGGTTGTCGGCCTCGGTCGAGGAGGCGCTCGAGCTGCACGCACTCATCGCCAACAGCGACGCTGCCAGCAGCAGGATCCGGGCGCGGGGCACAGCACCCGAGGCTAGACCCCTCGAGCCGGCGGGTGGTGTGTAACGCGAACCGCCCGTCGTGCGCTGTCTGGGGTGACACGCGCCCGTTCCGGGGCGCCCAGCGAAGGGGAACCCATGAGCCTCACTGCCCTGCGACGTACGGCGGCCGGTGCTGCCGTGCTGGCGACGGCTGTGGCCGGCGCCGCCGCCGTACCGGCATCGTCCGCGTCCGCCGATCCCGGCCAGGCCGCCACGTCGCTCACCATCCGCGCGCTGCACGGCGCGGTCCGCCCCGGCGGCACCGACACCGTCACCGGTGCCCTCATCCTGGCCGGCCCCGGGACCGCGGCAGGACGCACGGTCACCCTCGAGGCGCGACCGATGGGGTCCGACACCTTCACGCCCGTCGGCGACGCCGTCGCCGGCGACCGCGGCGGGGTCCGCGAGGCCGTGACCCCGGAGGTGACCACCCGCTATCGCTGGCACTACGCCGGCGACACCGACGCCCGCCCGAGCAACAGCGGCGTGGTGCGGGTGCGGGTCCGCACCCCGCAGCACCCGCCGTTCCGCATCAACACCTCTCTGTCGATCCGCGCAGTGCACCATGTCGTGCGGCCCGACGGGTCCGACCTGGTCCGGGGCCGGCTGCGTGCAGGACGCGTGCCGCTGCGCCACCGCCCGGTGATCCTGCTCTCGCGCACCGGCGACACCGGCGACTGGACCTTCGCGGGCCTGCACCGGACCCGCGCCCGGGGCGCGGTCGCGTTCCGGGTGGAGCCGGCGACGCGGACGACGTACCGGCTGGCCTTCCTCGGCACGGCGCTCCTGCAGCCCGCCACCAGCGGCGTCGTCCGCGTCGTCAACCGCCCGGACGTCACCATCGCGGCCACGCCCACGCAGATCGACCCGGGCGCCTCCACGACCGTCTCGGGCACCGTCACCAGCGGCGGCGCACCCGTCGCCGGCGGGACCGTGAAGCTGCTCGGCCGCCGGGCCGGGTCCACGCATGTGCACCTGGTCGGCACCGCAACGACCGCCGCCGACGGCAGCGTGAGCTTCGTCGCCACACCGCTGGTCTCGACGGTCTACCGGCTGCGCCTGGTGCCCTCGACCGGTCTGCCCGGCGCCGTCAGCGACGCCGCCCGGGTCTCGGTCCGGATCCCGACCTCGCTGTCGATCCGGGGCAAGCAGGCGGCCGGCGACTTCGCCGTCAGCGGCACCCTCCGCGGCGGCGGTGGCCCGCTCGCGCACCGCACGGTGACGCTGCTCGAGCAGGCGCCCGGGTCGGCCATCTGGACCGAGGCCGGCACCGACCTGACCAACCATCTCGGGCTGGCCAGGTTCCGGACCCCGCAGGTGCCCGGCACCGGTTACCGTCTCGCCTATGCGGGTGGGCCACGGTTCGCGCCGAGCAGCAGCGGGACCGTCGTCTCCTGAGGTCGGCCCGAGAACCCCAGAGGGTACGGCGCTGAACGCCTCGCAGTCTCACGACGCCGCCCGCCGGCCCGGCTCCCAGGGAGACCGGGCCGGCGGGCGGCAGCCTGCCCCGGCCGACCGGGGACCGGATCTGGACCAGGCGCTCGGTCTCGCCCGCGGGGGTGACGAGACCGGGTTCGCCGTCCTCTGGCGGACCCTGCACCCGCCGCTGCTGCGCTACCTGACGGTGCGCGGCAACGACGCTCCCGAAGACCTCGCCGCCGAGACCTGGCTGCAGGTGGTACGCGACCTCGACGGGTTCCGCGGTGACGCACAGGACTTCCGGGCCTGGCTGTTCACCGTGGCCCGGCACCGCGCCGTCGACCAGGGCCGGGCCAGGGCGACCCGGCCCGTCGTACCTGTCGCGGAGCCGCACGCGGACCGGGCCGAGGACAGCACCCCGAGTGCGGAGCAGGACGTCGTCGAGCGCGAGGCGACAGCGGCCGCGCTGCGGCTGGTGGCGACGCTGCCGCCGGACCAGGCCGAGATGGTGATGCTCCGCGTGGTCGCGGGCCTCGACGTCGCGGCCGTGGCCGAGCTGGTCGGCAAGAAACCCGGGGCGGTGCGCGTCGCCGTACACCGGGCCCTGAAGTCCCTGTCCCGCGACCCACGGGTCCGCTCGGCACGAGAGGTGGTGTGAGATGAGCGAGTACGACGAGGAGCTGGCCCGTTGGGCCGACGACGACCTGGTGCGTGCCCTGCGCGCTCCCGGCACCACCACGGAGCTGGCCTCCGAGGAGCAGTACGTCGCAGCGTTCCGCGAGGCGCGGGGCCCGGCCCCGAAGGTCCGCTCCCTCCCGCGCCGCTCGGTGGGCCGGCTCGGTGCCGGCGGCACGGCCGTCGTGGTCACCGTGGCCCTGACCAGCGGGATGGCGGCGGCGTACACCGGACACCTGCCCGACCCGGTGCAGCAGATCGCGCACCGGGTGATCGGTGCGCCGCCCCCGGACCCCACGGGTCGCACCGTGGCCGGTCCGACCCGGCCGGGGCAGGTGCTCGCACCACTGCCGTCCGGCTCGGCGACAACCACCGGCCCGTCGGGGGGCACGACGTCCTCCGCCCCCACGTCGACGCCGACGACCAGCAGCGCGCGGCCCACGGATGGACCCTCGGGCGGCCTGACCCTCCCGTCGCCCATCCCCTCTGGCGACCCCTCGGCCACCTCGACGCCCACGGCGACCGTCGGCACGCCGGGCGGAATGACGGCCGCCGGGGTGACTCACCGCGCTGGAGTCGGCGAGGCGGTCACCCTGACCACCGTCCTGACCACGGCCGAGGGCAGCGCGCTGCCCGACTACCCCGTGGTCCTCCAGGCGCGTGGCCCCGACCAGTGGCAGCCCGTTGCGGAGACCATCACGGACGCGACCGGCACCGCCACCGTGGTGACGCCGCCGCTGGCGCAGTCGGAGCGCTTCCGCTGGCACACGGACGACCGGGTCAACAGCGCCCCCTGGCTGGTCCGGATGGTGCCCACGCTCTCGGTGACGGCCGACGTGGGTGGCACGACCACCGTCGTCTCCGGCACCACCCAGGGCGGCCGTCCCGGTGACAGCGTGCAGCTCCTGCGCTGGGCCGACCACCAGGCGACCATGGTCGGCACCGGCACCCTCGACGCGAACGGGTCGGTGAGCTTCCCGGTCGCCACCCCACCACGCCGCGGTGTCTTCGCACTCCGGCTGCTGCCGACCCACGAGCACGCCGCAGCCCGCGCGCAGGTTCGCGTCGTCCCACCCCCCGTGGCCGCGGTCGCGATCACTGCGCCGAGCCACCGGGTGCCGGTCGGTGGCTCGCTCACGGTCTCCGGCGCGGTGCGCGCCGCGGACGGGTCGGCACTGAGCGGGCGGCCTGTCCGGCTGCAGGTCCGCGGACCGAAGCGCTGGTTCGGGGTCGGGTCGGCGACGACCGACGGCAGCGGCGCTGTCGCCCTCGCGACGCCGGCCGCCAGCCGTACCGTCCGCTACCGGTTGGTCGCCGCGAACGGCGTCCACAGCGCGCCCTGGCGGGTGGTGCTGGTCCCGACGCTGTCCGCCCGCCCGGACGGCGCCGACGACGTGGTGGCCACCGCGGTGGGTGGCCAGGGCGGTGACCGAGTCGTGCTACTGCGGCGCCTGGGCGGACACCTCGTCCAGGTCGGCGGGACGACCCTCGGCGGCGACGGCACGGCGACCCTCCCGGTGGTGCGGCGGGCGCGGAGCACGACGTACGTCGTCCGGCTGGTTGCCACCGGCCGGCACGCCGCAGCCTCTGCGAAGGTCACCGTCCCCGGGAGCGGGTGAGGTGGGCTGGCGGACGTGGCGCCTCGACGCGTCAGTACGTCACCCACGGCCACACCCGCAGTCAGCAGGACTGCCAGCACCAGCCCGCCGGCCACCGTGCGACCCAGCCGCCTCGGCTCCTCCCCGCGGCCCGACACGAACGCACCGACCAGGCGCCGGCGGTCGAAGGAATCCGCCTCGACCAGGTCGCGCCGGGAGGTCATCGACCAGCCACCCAGGTGGACACCGAGGTGAGGACGCCGGTGGCGACCACGAGAGCCGGAGGGAGCGCCAGCAGCGCGGTCGTCTCGGCGAGGTCGGCGAGTCGCGCGGCTCGCACCGAGGCGCCCGGCCGGAGCAAACCCGTGCCCAGCACCGCCAAGCCGCTCCCGGCGAGCGCGAGCGCGGCACCCAGTCGCCAGGACGGCTCCAAGCAGAGCACGGCCCCGGCGGTGGCGAGCAGGCCGAGCACGCCACCGCAGAGACCGGTCAGGACCTCCGCGCGACTGTGATGAACGCGGGCGCGCAGCATCACCACCACGCAGGCCAGCACCGCGACGAGCGCGCCGGCCGGCCCGAGCGAGACGGCCACGGATGCCAACAGCACCAGCAGCAGCGCCGCGGTCGCCGTCAACGCGAGCAGGATCTCGTGGGCGACCCGGACGTCGGCACGGACCCGGCCGAGATCGACCGGTCCTTCGTCACGCATCAGATCCGAAGGTGCGCCCCCCGCGCCGACGGCCGCGACCGCGAGCGCCGGGAAGACGTTGCCCGCGAGAACGACGAGCACGAGGACGACGGTGAGCAGCACCGCCGGGTGGTACGACGTCGTCCGCGTTGCCGAGCCGGTGGCGAGGAGGACCGCACCGGCGACCACCGGCGGCAGCATCAGGACCCGTCCCTCGGCCAGGCCGAGCGCGGCGACGAGTCCCGCGGCCAGGGCGCCCGCGCCGACCGCTGCGAACGGCGCACCGCCGAGAGGAGAGCCGAACAGCCACCCCGCGACCGCGGCGTACGCGCAGCCCAGGCAGGCGACCGTGACCGCGGCTCCGGTGTCGCCGCACACCCGCGAGAGGGCGACCGAGCCGAGCACGAGCCCCGCCGCGACCCCGACCGCGGCCCCCGTTGCGAGGCCGGAGCCGCGCTGCAGCGCGAGACCGGCGGCGCCTGCCAGAAGCAGCAGCACCGCCGCGACCAGAGCGGTACGACGACCGGTCGCCGCGTCCCAGGGCTCGAGGTCGTGCTCCACGGCATCGGCGACCGCCTCGGCATCGTCGTCGTAGACCGGTGGCGGCGGGTCGTCGACGCCGACCGCCACGGTGATCACGCCGCCGTCCTCGACCCCCTGGCCGAGCAGCCCGGCGTCCGCGGCGAGGATGTGACCAGCGGGGGTGACCAAGCGGTAGCCCTCGTGCGCCGTCGCGGCGTCGAGCAGGCCGACGCTCCTGGCGAGCTCGGGCACCAGGTCGGCGACCGGCACCGCGCTGGGCAGGGCGAGGTCGACCCGGCGGGTGGCCGAGGTGACGGTGACCCGCACCAGCCCCGTACTGCTCATCCGCCGAACGATCGGGCGCCGCGCGCATCGGCCGCGCGGTACTCCGCGTTCGCCTGCGTCACCTGCACCGAGGTGACCCGGAGCAGGTCTCGCATCTCGTCGATGGCGGCGTCCCACCGCGCCTTGGCCGCCGTGTAGGCCAGCTGGGCCTCGCCGACCCACTGCGAGCGCAGCGGCGCCAGCTCCGCGTCGAGGTGGCCCATCCGGGCGTCGATCCGGTTGACGATGCGCATCAGGTCCTCCGCCGCCCGGTCGAGCCCCGCGTGGTTGACCCTCAGTCCGTCGAGCTCCATCTCCGTCTCCTGTCGTGCTCAGCCGAGGCGCTGCTGGTGGCGCACGAAGACCGCCGACTGCGCCTCGTCGGTGCTGGTGTTGTCGGTCTCGGTGGCGCGCAGCGCGGCCTCGAAACCGTCGAGCGCGCCGACGATCACCTGCTGCTTCTCCGCCCAGGCCCGGCCGAGCGCGGTGAACGCCGTACTGCCCTGGCCCGACCACATCGCCCGGGCTGCGTCGAGGTGCTGCACCAGCTCGTGGTCGAGGCTGTCGAAGTCGTGCCGGGCGTCGGCCACCCGCCCGGCGGCCATCGAGAGCGTGGCCCGGCCCTGGCCCATCTCGTTCGCTGAGGACATGCGTGTGTCTCCTTCTCGTCGTCGGCATCGCCGTCCGCGGCGCCCGACCGCAGACTGAACCGGACGAGCCGACGGCACAACCGCGGTCTTCTGAGGCTGTGGAGAGCCGTGTCCACAGGCTGCGGTCAGCGGCCGACGCCGACCCCGGACGCGCACCTAGCCTCGGCCCGGTGACCACCACCGCGGACGACCCACGGGTCGCCGAACCCGACCTGCCGAGCGGCGAGATCGTGCTGCCGGCGCCGCCGGAGGTCGAGGACGGCGAAGGCTCGGGCGGCGTCCTCACCCACGTGATCCCGATGCTCGGCAGCCTCGGCTCCGTCGCCGTCCTGGCGACGATGGGAAGCACCTCGTCGGCGGCTCAGGGGCGCAGCCTGCTGGCGGCCGGGATGTTCCTGGTCGCCACCGTCGGCTTCGTCGTCGTCCAGCTGGACCGGCACCGCGTGGGCCGACTGCGCAGGGCGGACCGAGCGCGCACGTCGTACCTCCGCCGTCTCGGCGCGGTCCGCGAAGTCATCCGCGAGACCGCGAGGCAGCAGCGCGACGCATTGCTCCGGTTGCACCCCGACCCGGCCGCGCTGCCGGCTCTGGCCGCGGAGCGGTCGCGGGTCTGGGAGCGCGGCGCGAGTCACGCCCACGCCCTCCAGGTGCGGTACGGCGTGGAGGACCGGCCGTTGTCGCGGAACCTGGTGGCGCCCGACCCCGTGGCGAGCGGTCGCGCCGACCCGGCCGCGGTCCGCGCGCTCCACCGGCTGCTCGCCGTACACCGGACGCAGTCGGGCCTGCCTGCGACGGTGGACCTGCGCGCGGTCTCGCGGGTCGAGGTCTGCGGGACCACCGAGGAGGCACGTGCGCTGGCGCGGGCGATGGTCTGCTCGGCGGCGACGTTCCACTCCCCCGCGGACCTGGTGATCGCCGTGCTTGCGGGCACCGACGCCCTGGCCGAGTGGGACTGGGTGAAGTGGCTGCCCCACGCCCTCTCGAGGTGGCACTGCGACGCCGTCGGGTCGCGCCGGCTGGTGGCGACCGACCTCACCGAGCTCACGTCATTGCTGCCGCGCGACGAGAAGCAGGCACACCTGTTGCTCGTCGTCGACGGTGCTGTCGTTCCACCCGGTGGGCGGCCCGGTGTCACCGTCCTCGACCTGTCCGGTCGCTCCGCGGAGACCGACGACAACACCGTCCTCCGGCTGCCCGTCGACGGACGGACCGACCGTTGCGACCTCGCCACAGCCGAGGCCCTGGCCCGGCGGCTCGCCCCCTTGCGCCACGCCGCTGGGTCGGGGGCAGACCCAAGCACCGAGGTCGAGCTCACGGACCTGTTGGGCCTCGGCGACGTACGCCTGTTCGACCCGGCATCCGCCTGGGGTGCGCGTCCGGCGCGCGACCTGTTGCGGGTGCCGATCGGCCTCGACGACGACGGCCGGCCGGTCCACCTCGACCTGAAGGAGGCCGTCCAGAAGGGGATGGGGCCGCACGGCCTGCTCGTGGGAGCGACCGGCTCCGGCAAGTCCGAGCTGCTGCGCACCCTGGTGCTCGGCCTGGCGCTCACCCACTCCCCCGAGCAGCTGAACCTGGTGCTCGTCGACTTCAAGGGCGGCGCCACCTTCGCCGGGATGTCTGCGCTGCCCCACCTCTCGGCGTTGATCACCAACCTCGCCGACGAGCTCGCCCTCGTCGACCGGATGCAGGACGCCCTGTCCGGTGAGCTGGTACGGCGCCAGGAGGTCCTGCGTGCCGCCGGGAACCACGCGTCCGTGCGCGACTACGAGCGCGCGCGGACGGCCGACGCGGACCTGGAACCCCTGCCCTCGCTGGTGATCGTGGTCGACGAGTTCTCCGAGCTGCTGTCGGCCCGTCCCGAGCTGCTCGACCTGTTCGTCACGATCGGCCGGCTGGGTCGCTCGCTCGGGCTGCACCTCCTGCTCGCCTCGCAGCGGCTGGAGGAGGGGCGGTTGCGCGGCCTGGAGTCCCACCTGTCCTACCGGATCGGCCTGCGCACGTTCTCCGCCCAGGAGTCCCGGGCGGTGCTCGGCGTACCCGATGCCTACGAGCTGCCGCCCAGCCCCGGCCTCGGGTTCCTCCAGCACGACCGGTCGACGCTGAGGCGCTTCACCGCGGCGTACGTCTCCGGGCCGCCCGCGGCCCGTCACGTCGTACGGCGTGCGGAGCCGGTCGGCATCCTGCCGTGGACCGTGACCGAGGTGCGGCCGGCCGGGCAACCGGTGCCCACCGAGCCAGAGCCCGCGGTGCCCCGCGATCAAGGCTCGCTGCTGTCCGTTGCGGTCGCTGGGATGGCCGGCGCCGGGCCCGCCGCGCACCAGATCTGGCTACCCCCGCTGGACACCCCCGAGACCCTCGACCGGCTGATGCCGGACATCGAGCCGGATCCCCAGCTCGGCCTGGTGTCGAAGACCTGGCGGACGCTCGGCCGGCTCACCGTCCCGGTCGGCACCGTGGACCGGCCCCGCGAGCAGCGCCGGGAACCGTTGACCGTCGATCTGTCCGGCGCCGGCGGCCACCTCGCGGTCGTCGGCGCACCGCGCACCGGCACGAGCACGCTGCTGCGGACCCTGGTGACCGCACTGACGTTGACGATGACCCCGGTCGAGGCACAGTTCTTCGTCGTCGACCTCGGTGGTGGCGGCTTCGCGGCGCTGCGCGGGCTGCCGCACTTCGCCGGGCTGGGCACCAGGTCCGAACCCGACGTCGTACGCCGGATCGTCGCCGAGGTGCGCGGCATCGTGGAGCAGCGCGAGACGTACTTCGCCTCGCACGGCATCGACTCGATCGAGACCTACCACGGCCGCCGTGCGGAGGGGCTCGTCGACGACGGGTACGGCGAGGTGTTCCTGGTCGTGGACGGCTGGGGTGCGCTCCGGGCAGACTTCGACGACCTCGAGGCCGAGCTGCAGCACCTGGCGTCTCGGGGTCTCACCTACGGCGTCCACCTGCTCACCGCGACGGCGCGCTGGGCCGACTATCGGGCCGCGGTCCGCGACCTGCTCGGCACCCGCCTCGAGCTCCGGCTCGGCGACCCTGTGGACTCCGAGATCGACCGCGCCCTGGCCGCTCTGGTGCCGCCCGGACGGCCCGGGCGCGGTCTGGTGCCGGGCCGGTGGCACGTGCTCACCGCCCTGCCGCGGATCGACGGCGACCCCGACCCAGCCTCGCTCGGCGTAGGCACCCAGCAACTGGTCGCGAGGATCTCCGAGGCGTGGCCCGGTCCGCCGGGGCCGAAGCTGCGGCTGCTCCCGGACCGGCTCACCGCCGACGACCTGCTGGGCCGGGCGGGCAGACACCTCCCGACCGGGCGGCGGCTGCTGCTCGGCGTCGACGAGAGGCGGCTCGCGCCGATCGGGCTCGACCCGGACACCGAGCCGCACTGGCTGGTCTTCGGCGACGGCGGGTCGGGCAAGAGCGCCGCCCTCCGCGGCTACCTGAACGAGGTGATGCGCACCCGCAGCCCCGAGCAGGCGCAGATCGTCGTCGTCGACCCACGCCGGTCGCTTCTCGGCGAGGTCTCGGAGGAGTACCTGCTCGACCACCTCGTATCGACGACTCAGGCAACGCCCGCGCTGGCCGAGCTCGCGTCGTACCTCGTGCGGCGACTCCCCGGACCCGACGTGAGCCCGGAGCAGCTGCGTCAGCGCTCCTGGTGGACCGGGCCCGAAGTGTTCGTGGTGGTCGACGACTACGACCTGGTCGCCACCGCGCACAGCTCACCGGTCCAAGCCCTGGTGCCGCTCCTCGCGCAGGCCCGCGACGTCGGGCTCCACCTCGTGGTCGCGCGCCGGTCCGGCGGCGCCTCGCGGGCGCTCTACGAGCCCGTGCTCCAGACGCTGCGCGACCTCGCTACCCCCGGCCTGGTGCTGTCCGGCAGCCCGGAGGAGGGCCCGCTGGTCGGCACCGTCCGACCCGTGCCCGCGCCACCCGGTCGCGGTCGGCTCGTCACCCGCGAGCGCGGGGTCGACGTCGTCCAGCTCACCTGGAAGGAACCGAGGTTGTGAGCCGTCGCCGTCGTACGCCGACCATCGCCCTGCTCGGCTGTCTCCGTCCAGCTCCCAGGCCCGAAGGTGCGGGACACTCGGGGCATGGTCGCGCCGGCAGTGACGGTGACCCTCGCCGTGTGGGCCGCCCTGGAGCTCGTCCTGCGCGTCACCGAGGCGCTGCGACGCCAGGGCGGTACGGCGAGCGACCGGGGCACGCGGGTGGTGATCGCGCTGGCGCTCGCTGCCGCGATCGTCGGTGGGCTCTGGCTCGCGTCTGTCACCGACGCCGGCTCGGTCTGGCGACTCCCGCGAGCCGCCGTCGCGGTGGGTGTGGCGGTGATGCTGGCCGGGCTCGTGGTCCGGATCTGGGCGGTGCTCACCCTCGGCCGCTCGTTCCGGACGACGGTCGAGGTGCATCCCGAGCAGGAGGTCGTCGACACCGGCCCCTACCGGCTGGTGCGGCACCCCAGCTATACCGGGCTCCTCCTGGTCGTGCTCGGCTTCGAGATCAGTACCCGGGTCTGGCCGGCGATCGCGCTCACCGCGCTCCCTCTCGCCGCCATCGTCCGGCGGATCGCGGTCGAGGAGGCCTTCCTGCTGGCTGCGCTCGGTACGTCGTACGCCGCCTACCGCGCACGGACCCACCGCCTGGTGCCGCGCGTGTGGTGAGGCAGGGTCAGCGGCGGCCGACCTTGAACATCCCCCGCACCGCCTCGCGGGCGGCGGTCGACACGGCGTACTGGAAGGTCTTCGACTTCAGCACCTGCTCGAACGCACTGTCCTGGGGCTTCGCGGCCTTCGGCTTCGGCGCCGGTGCCGGCGTGCCCGCCTTGGTCGCCTCCTCCTGGGCGGCCTTCTCGGCCCCCGCCGACATCCGGGCGGCGAGGGTCTCGCTGGCCGACTCGCGGTCGACCACCACGGAGTACGTCGCCCAGCCGGGGCTGGCCTTGACGGCGGCGTCCATGGTGGCCGCGTCGGCGGGCCCCATCAGCGACTCGGGTGCCCGCAGCCGGGTCCACGCCACGGGGGTCGGCGCACCGCGCTCGTTCATCACGGTGACGATCGCCTCGCCGATGCCGAGGGACAGGATCACCTTGCCGAGATCGGCGTACGACGAGGTGGGGTAGGTGTTGACGGTCTGCTTGAGGGCCTTGGCGTCGTTGGGGGTAGCGGCCCGGAGCTGGTGCTGGACGCGCGACCCGAGCTGGCCGAGGACGGCGTCGGGTACGTCGGTCGGGCTCTGCGTCACGAAGAAGACGCCGACGCCCTTGGACCGGATCAGCCGCACGGTCTGGGCGATCTGGTCGAGGAACGCCTTGGACGCGCCGTTGAAGAGCAGGTGGGCCTCGTCGAAGAAGAAGACCAGCTTGGGCTTGTCCACGTCGCCGACCTCGGGGAGGTCGTGGAACAGGTCAGCGAGCAGCCACATCAGGAACGTCGAGAACAGAGCCGGGCGGTCCTGCAGGTTGGGCAGCTCCACCATCGACACCACGCCGCGACCGTCGGGCGCGACCTGGATCAGGTCGGACGACTCGAACTCGGGCTCGCCGAAGAACGCCTCGGCGCCCTGGCTCTCGAAGGCGATCAGCTCGCGCAGGATCACCCCGGCCGTCGCGCTGGACAGCCCACCGAGCTCCTTGAGGTCGGGCTTGCCCTCGTCGCTGTTGAGGAAGTGCACGACCGCCCGCAGGTCCTTGAGGTCGAGCAGCGGCAGCCCGGCCTGGTCGGCGTAGTGGAAGACCAGCCCGAGGCTCGACTCCTGGGTCTCGTTGAGGCCGAGCACCTTGCTCAAGAGCAGCGGCCCGAACGACGTCATCGTCACCCTCAGCGGGATCCCCGTGCCCTGGCCACCGAGCGCGTAGTAGGTGACCGGGAAGCCGGTGGCCTGCCAGGTCTGGCCGACCGACGCGGCGCGCGCCTTGATCTTGTCGTCCTCGACCCCCGGCGTACCCATGCCGGACAGGTCGCCCTTGATGTCCGCGGCGAAGACCGGCACCCCGGCCGCCGACAGCTGCTCGGCCAGCAGCTGCAGGGTCTTGGTCTTGCCGGTGCCGGTGGCGCCGGCCACCAGGCCGTGCCGGTTGAGCATTCCCAACGGGATCCTGATGTGCACGTCGGAGAGCTGGGTCTCGTCGAGCATCAGCCCGCCGAGCTCGAGTGCCGGACCTTCGAACTGGTACCCGGGAGCGACGGCGTCTGCCACAGCGTTGTCGGTCATGCCCACGAAGCGTAGTCAGGGTCGGGTCGTGACAACCCACCCTCAGTAGACTCCGCCGCGTGATCTTCAAGCGGGTGGGAGACGGGCGGCCGTACCCACCCCACGACCTGACGTCGGCGGCCTGGGCCGCGCTGCCGCCGCGGCAGGTGCGCCTCGACGACCTGATCACCACCAAAGACACGCTCCGGCTCGACGCCCTGCTCGACGAGGACTCCACGTTCTACGGCGACCTGTTCGCCCACGTGGTGCGGTGGCACGGCGAGCTCTACCTCGAGGACGGCCTGCACCGCGCCCTGCGCGCGGCGCTCCACCAGCGGCACGTGCTGCACGCCCGCGTCCACGAGATGAGCTGAGATGAACGCCCACATCAAGGCACTGCTCACCCTCGCGGTGCTCGCCGTCCTGCTGATCCTCGGCATCACCTGGGGCTGGTCGGCGATGACGAAGCCGTTCCCCGGCACCGCGGACTCCCCGATCTGTGTCACCACCACGGTGCAGCCCGGCGACCGCCTGGCCGCACCCAAGGTGACGATCAGCGCCTACAACGCCAGCGACCGGGTCGGCCTGGCCGAGCGCACGATGGCGTCGTTCGAGGACCAGGGCTTCGGCGCCGGCAAGGTCGGCAACGCCCCCAAGAGCGCTGCCGTGATCTACGCGCAGATCTGGACGCTCGACCCGACGAACCCCGCGGTCCGGCTGGTGCAGAGCCGGCTGGGGCCGAGCGCCCACGTCGAACGTCGTGCGTCGCTGGGCCCGGGCGTCACCGTGCTGGTCGGGCCGCAGTTCGCCAAGCTGGTGGCCGGGAAGTCCTCGGTCAAGGTCACCAAGGCCGCCCAGATCTGCTCGCCGCCGGACGAGTGACCGCCCGGCTCACTCGTCGAGCCACCGACCGAGGCGGCCGTGGGCCGAGACCGTGCGCAGCCGCTGGACGGTCGGCTCGCGCAGCGCGCGGGGGGTGACCACGAGCAGGTCGTCGCCGCGGCGCAGGACGGTACGACGTTCGGGCACGATCGCCTGCCCGTCGCGCACCACCATCGACACCGAGGACCCCGGTGGCAGCCGCAGCTCCCCGACCTCGACCCCGTGCAGCAGCGAGACCGGGCTGATCGTCACCTGCAGCATGTCGGCGGCGACCCGCTCCAGCGGCGCGACCTCGAGGTCGAGGCTGCGCGGCTCGGAGCGCCGGGTGACCCGCAGTCGCTTGGCGACCCACGGCAGGGTCGGGCCGGTGAGCACGGTCGAGATCACCACGATCACGAACACGATGTCGAAGAGCCGCTCGGAGTCGGTGACCCGCTCGGCCAGCGGGATCGTGGCGAGCACGATCGGCACCGCCCCGCGCAGCCCCGCCCAGGACACGAAGGCCGTCTCGCGCCACGGCATCGGCCGGACGACCGAGCTGACCCACACCGTCACCGGCCGCGCAACGAAGGTCAGCAGCAGGCTGCCCGCCACCGCGATCGCGATCACCTCGGGGGTGATTCGGCTCGGGGTGAGCAGCAGGCCGAGCATCACGAACAGCCCGATCTGGGCGAGCCACGCCACCCCTTCGGCGAACGACCTGGTCGCCAGCCGGTGCGGCAGCTCGGAGTTGCCCAGGATCAGCGCGGCGACGTAGATCGCGGCGAAGCCCGAGGCATGGATCCACGCGGAGGCGCCGTACGCGAGGAGGGCGAGGCAGAGCACGGCGAGCGGGTAGAGACCCGAGGAGGGCAGTGCGGCCCGCCGCATCAGCCAGGCGCCGCCGAAGCCGACAGCCAGCCCCACGACCACGCCGACCACGAGCTCGAAGACGATCACGCCGAACATGTACGGGAGTCCGTGCTCGGTGACCGCGCCGGTGGAGACCAGGGTGACCAGGACGACCGTCGGCGCGTCGTTCAGCCCCGACTCCGCCTCGAGCACGCCGACCAACCGGGGCGGGAGCGGGAGCCCGCGCAGCACGGAGAAGACCGCGGCCGCGTCGGTCGGGGAGGTCACTGCGCCGAGCAGCACGGCGAGCTGCCAGGACAGTCCGAGCAGGTAGTGCGCGCCGAGCGCGACCACGGTCACCGACACCGCGACCCCGACGGTCGCCAGCGAGAGGCCCAGCCGCATCGAGGGCCGCACTTCGCGCCAGCTCGTCGAGAGGCCACCGTCGGCGAGGATCACGGCGAGCGCCGCGAACCCGAGCGCGTGGGCCACCTCGGCGTTGTCGAACTGGATCCCGATGCCGTTGACGCCCAGCGCGACGCCCATCAGCAGGTACAACAGCAGGCTCGGCAGGCCGGCGCGCGAGGACACCCGGACGGCGAGGATCGCCAGCAGCGTGACCCCGGCCCCGACCAGCAGGAACGTGTCGAGCTGGTGGACGTCGAAGGTCATCGGGCTTGTCACCTCGCATGGCTGCAGGGGCGGCGGTACCCAACCCTAGCGGCGTTCGTCCACAGGTCCCGGCCGACCGGGTTTCCCGAACGGTCCCGCCCGGGCAGTCTGCCTCTGGTCGCGGCTCACCTCGCGGAGCCGCCGGGAGGAGGCGTCGATGTACGGCGACACGGCCGTGATCCGGGCACTCGCCCGGCGGCTCCGCGAGCAGGGCGCGGAGATCCGGGTCGAGGCCGACGCGCTGGAAGGGCGGGCCGAGGCCGTGCCGTGGACCGGCGTGGCCGCAGATGCGATGCGGCAGCTGGCCGGTGACCATGCTGGTGGCCTGCGCACCTGTGCCGGGCTGCACGAGGACGCGGCCGAGGCGCTGGAGCGTCACGCCCGCGAGGTCGACCACCTGAAGGCGCTGATCGCGGCCGTCGAGCGCAAGGCGATGCACCTGCTCCACGGCGCGGGAGGCGTCGTGCACCGGCTCGCCTCGCACGTCGTGCCGGACGCCGTCGACCACTGGGTCGACCACTTCGACCCACCGCCGCTCGGCAACAAGGCCTGGCTCGAGGTCCACCTGCCGAGCCCCTCATGACGACCACCACCGCGACGCAGGTCTCCGGAGGGGAGCTGCTGGTGACCCTCGACCTCGCCGTACGTCGCGAGCCCGGGCCAGTGGCCCGCCTGCACGCCCGGCACGGCGTACGCGGGGAGCGGGTGACGACGGTGTCGACAGCGTTCGCCGGAGCAGCGGAGGTCGCGCACGTCGACCTGGCCGGCTGGCCCGACGAGCTGGCGCGCGCGGTGACGGTGCACGCGCCCATGGTCGGCGCGCCGCCGCCGGCGCCGGATCTCCTGCTGCCGTGGGACCTGCTGGTCGGCACCGGCGCCGCCCGGGCACGACACCGCCCCGAGGTCTACGACGTGCTGGTGGCGCGGGCGGTCGGGTCGTGCCGCGCCGGCGACCGGGTCCTCGACCTGGCCGGCTGCCACGACCAGCTCCACCGAGTACACGCCGCCACCGGCCGGCTGCGGGCCGTCGGCGCCGGCCCCGGCTCACGGCCGCGGGTCGGCTGGGTGAGCTGGCTGCTGCTCGGCGGCCGCTGGCACGCGTTGACCCCGACCGTCCGCGACCACCGGCCGATGGTCCGCCTGGAGCCGCGCCGACCGGCCGACCTCGCCGTCGACGCAGCCCGTTGGCTCGCCGAGGTGCGTCGATGACGGTCGCGACCCCGCCGATCACCCGGGTCACCGGCGGGGTCTCCGGGCTGGCCGCGACGTACGCCGCGGTCCGGGCGCTGGCCGACCGGTTCGACGCGGCGGGCGACCGGATGCGCGGCTGGGCCGCCACCGGCGCCCGCACCTTGGCCGACCCCGACCTCGTGGAGTCGGCACCCCTCTCGCCGCTGACCTTCGCCGAGGCCGAGGAGCGGGTGGTCGCAGCGACGGCCGGCGTGCACGGCGTCCTCGCGTCGTCGCTGGAGTACGAGGCCGACGCGCTCCTGGTGCGCGCCACCGTCGCGGCGTTCGAGGACTGCGACCGGCTGGTGGCGACGTCGTTCGAGGCGATCGACTACACCGCCGGGCGGGCGCTCGGCTGTGCGGTCGTCACGGCCGCGCCGTACGCCCTCGCGCTGGGCGTCGTGGCCGTGCCGGCGGCGCGCTGGGCGTGGCCACGCCTTCCGGACGGCACCCGCGCACGGCTGCGCGTCGAGGCGCACGACGAGACGGACCAGGCCCAGGAGTGGGCCGACGAGCACCCGGCGGAGGTGCAGCACCTCGTCGACGGCAGCGGCGGCCTGCTCGACGGCCTGCTGGCCGGGCTGCCGGTGGGCGTGCCCGCACTGGTCGGGCTGGTGTCGTTCCACCCGACCGTGGGCGACGCGGCCGCCGATCTCGCGGGGCTCTACGGACCCGAGGGTGAGCCGCGGGTACGCCGCCGGCCCGACCTCACCGTCCGGCTCGGGCGGGTCGCGCCGCCCGACCTGAAGGGCCTGATCCGGCACCTCGGCGAGACCGACGCCCTCTCGCCCCACGAGCGTCCCGACGACCAGGGCACGATCGAGGTGCAGACGCTCACCGCGGCCGACGGCACCGTGCGCCACGTCGTCTACCTGCCCGGCACCGACGACCTGACCACCACGCCGTTCAGCCAGGACGGCGACGTGCGCGACCTGCCCACCGACCTGAGGCTCATCGCCGGTCATGACACGACGTACGCCGCGGGCATCGAGCGGGCGATGACCGAGGCCGGGATCGGTCCCGACGACCCGGTGCTGCTGGTCGGCCACAGCCAGGGCGGCATGGAGGCGGCCGCGATGCTCAGCCACGGCTCGCCGTTCCACGTCACCCACGTCGTCACCGTCGGCGCGCCCACCGCGCAGGTGCACGGCTTCCCCGCGGGCAGCCACGTGCTGTCGCTGGAGAACCGCGGCGACGTCGTACCGCTGCTCGACGGCCACGACAACCCCGACAGCCGACAGCAGGTGACCGTGCAGTTCGACGACCACGAGACCTCGATCGCCGCCAACCACTCGATCCACCACTACGTCCGCGGAGCCGCCGCTGCCCAAGCCTCTCCGGACCCGTCCATTCGCGAGCAGCTCGCCAGCCTGCGCACCCACGGCTTCCTCGCCGGCGGCGCCACCGCCACCAGCCAGATCCTCCAGATCACCCGCTGACCCGGGTCAGCGGAGGTCGCGGACGAACTCGGAGAGCTGGGCCAGGTTGCGGCACTCGACCATCGGTACGACGGAGCCGTACGGCCCGGCGGCGGAGTCTCCGGTGTCCCAGTGCCGGGGGTGCTCGGGGTTGAGCCAGTAGGCATGGCGGGCCCGGGCGGTGAGGTCCTTCAGGACGTCGACGCCGAGGTCGGAGTAGTTCGACCGGGCGTCGCCGAGGATCAGCAGCGAGGTCCGCGGCCCGAGCGCGTCGGCGTACTCCTCGGCGAACGTCGTGAACGCGCGGCCGTAGTTCGTCCTCCCCCACAGCGCCGCCTGCGCCGTGCGCGCGGCGAGCCCGCCCATCACGTCGCCGAGGTCGGCGCCGGGTCGGAAGACGTCGGTCACCTCGTGCACCTGGTCGACGAAGGTGAAGGCGCGCACCTTCCCGAACTGCTCGTGCAGCGCATAGACCAGCATCAGCGTGAACTGCGCGAAGCTCGCGACCGAGCCGCTCACGTCGCACAGCACGACGAGCTCGGTGCGGTGCGGCCGCTTCGGCTTGTGGTGGGTGGTGAGCGGTACGCCGCCGGTGGACACCGAGGCCCGGACGGTACGCCGGAAGTCGAGCGGGCCGCGGCGCTTCGCGTGTCGCTCGCGGGCCATCCGAGTGGCGAGCCGCCGGGCCAGCGGGTAGATCTCGCGGCGCATCTCGGCGAGGTCGGCCTTGCGCGCGGAGGTGAAGTCGAGCCGGTCGATGCTCGGCCGGACCGCCACCCGCGCCACGTGGTCGGGCCCCTTCTCGGCGGCGATCCGGCGCCTGGCGTCGGCCTCGACCAGGCTTGCGAACGCGCCGACGCGCCGGTCCGCCGTACGACGTGCCTCGTCGTCGACGCGGCCCTCGGCGAGGAGCGCCGCGACGACCTGGTCGACCAGCGTCTGCGGTGAGACCCGCTGCAGGGTCGTGTACGCCGACCAGCTGGACAGGCCGGGCCCGCGCCCGCGCATCGCGCCGAACCGGCCGACCGCCTCGGCCGCCAGCCGCCGCATCGCGTCCTGGTCACCCTCCGTCAGCGCGTCGGCCAGACGCGACCGGACATCCTCGAGCTCCCGCGGCCCGTCGCTCACGTCGGTCGAGCTTGTCGAGACCACGTCGGTCGAGTCGGCCGAGACCCCGTCGCCCACCAGCCGAGGGAAGTACAGATCGAAGAGCGTCTCGAACGTCGGCCGCTGCGCCTGCCGCTTCACCAGCGTGGCGGCGTAACCCTGCCGGATCGCCTCCCGGTCGCCCCAGTCCAGCACGCTGAACGCGGCGATCGCGTCGAGGTCCTCGGCCAGCGACACCGGCACGCCGGCCCCCCGCAGCGCCTCGAGGAAGGCGATGTGGGTGGTGAGCAGGCCCGACCCTCGCCGGTCGAGCGTTCCTCGCCGGTCGAGCGGAGTCGAGACCTCGTCGGGCGTCACGGCCGAAGCCTCAGCTCCTTGACGGCCCGCTCCTGGTCGGAGGCGTGCTTGAGGACGACGCCCAGGGTCTCGGAGACCGCGCGCTCGTCGAGGTCGCCGATCTCCAGCGCCACCAGGGTCCGCGCCCAGTCCACCGACTCCGCGATCGACGGCGCCTTCTTCAGCTCCAGGTCACGCAGCCGCCCGACCGTGTCGACGACCTGGCGCGCGATCCGCTCGTCGAGATCGGGCACCTGCCCGTGCACGATCTCGCGCTCACGCTCGGCGTCGGGGTAGTCGAGGTGGAGGTACAGGCACCGCCGCTTGAGCGCCTCGGACAGCTCGCGGGTGGCGTTGGAGGTCAGCACCACGAACGGCCGGCGTACGGCGACGAGGGTGCCGAGCTCGGGGATCGTCACCTGGAAGTCGCTGAGCACCTCCAGCAGCAGCCCCTCGACCTCGACGTCGGTCTTGTCGACCTCGTCGACGAGCAGCACGGTCGGCTCGGCCCGCCGGATCGCGGTCAGCAGAGGCCGGGTCAGCAGGAACTCGTCGGTGAAGATGTCGTCGTGGGTCTCCTCCCACGCCTGGTCACCGCTCGCCTGGATCCGGAGGAGCTGCTTCTTGTAGTTCCACTCGTACAGCGCCCGCGCCTCGTCCAGCCCCTCGTAGCACTGCAGCCGCACCAGGTCGGCGCCGGTGGCGCGGCTCACCGCCTTGGCCAGCTCGGTCTTGCCGACACCGGCCGGCCCCTCCACCAGCAGCGGCTTCTCCAGCGCCCCGGCCAGGAAAGCCGTCGTGGCGGTGGCGGAGTCCGCGAGGTAGCCGGCCGCGCCCAGCCGGTCGCCGGCGTCGGTCGGCGAGGAGAACCACGTCATCCGGCGAGCATAGGAGCCCGGCGTCAGAACGCGCCGTGCCGACCCTCGCCGCCGCGGAACCGCTCGACGCCCTGCGCCCCTGCCTGCAGCGACGTCACGCCGTACGCCAGCTCGCTGCGCAGAGCCGCCTCCTCGTCGAGCCCCTCCTGGGCCAGCACCGACAGCCGGTCGTTGCGCAGGCAGAGCTGGGGGTACGCCGCGAGCTCGGCCGCCAGCGCCTCGGCCTCCTGACGAGCACTGCCGGTCGGGACGACCCGGTTCACCAGCCCGATCCGCTCGGCCTCGTCGGCCGCCACCGGGCGGCCGGTCAGGATCAGGTCCATCGCACGGCTGGTACCGATCAGCCGGGGCAGACGGACCGTGCCGCCGTCTATCAGCGGCACGCCCCAGCGCCGGCAGAACACCCCGAACGTCGCGTCCTCGGCCGCGACCCGCAGGTCGCACCACAGCGCCAGCTCGAGCCCGCCTGCGACGGCGTACCCCTCGATGGCGGCAACCACGGGCTTGCCGAGGCGCAGCCGCGTCGGTCCCATCGGACCGTCCCCGTCGGGCTCGACCCGGTTGTCCATGGCCCCGAGGTCGGCGCCGGCGCAGAACGTGCCGCCCGCCCCGGTGAGCACCGCGACCGACTGGCCCGGGTCGGCGTCGAAGGCGCGGAAGGCGTCGGCAAGGGCCTCGGCTGTGGCCCGGTCGACGGCGTTGCGGACCTCGGGCCGGTCGAGGACGACGGTGGTGACGGGGCCGGACACCTCGATGCGCACGCTCATCGCGCCAGCGTAGGACCGCGGTCGGGGCTCGGAGGCTGAGGCGGAAAGCCTTGCGCAACCCCGTCGGGCTGCACGAGGCTGCGGGACAGCGACGGAGCGCCCGTGACGTCGCCCGTGGGTCCGCGGACCCTTTCGGAGAGGGTCGCGACATGAGCGTGTCCGAGGAACACCGCGGTGGCCAGCTGAACCGATCGGTCGGCTTCTACGGCCTGATGTTCGTGTCGCTGGGCTCGATCATCGGCTCCGGCTGGCTGTTGGGAGCACTGACCGCGGCAGAGACCGCCGGGCCCGCCTCGATCATCTCCTGGGTGCTGGCCGCCGCCATGCTGGCCACCCTCGCCCTGGTGTACGCCGAGCTGGGCGCCACCTATCCCGTCGCCGGCGGCTCCGGCCGGTTCCCCTACTACTCCCACGGACCCATCACCGGCTTCATCGGCGGCTGGGCGGCCTGGGTGCAGGCGGTGTTCATCGCCCCGATCGAGGTGCTGGCCGCGATCACCTACGTCAACAGCGTCTCCTGGGTCAACGAGAACTTCGCGATGCTGAACTCGAAGGGTCTGCTGAACTCCCGCGGCCTGGTCGTCGCCATCATCTTGATGCTGCTCTTCACCGCCATCAACCTGATGGGCGCCGAGTTCATGTCCGAGAGCAACGTGATCCTGGTGATCTGGAAAACGGCCGTGCCGTTCCTGGCCATCGGCGTCATCGCCTCGCTGAGCTTCCACCCCAGCAACTTCACCGCCGGCGGCGGCTTCATGCCCTTCGGGTGGCACGGTGTCTTCGCGGCCCTGCCCCTGGGCGTCGTGTTCGCGCTGCAGGGGTTCGAGCAGGCCGTCTGCCTGGCCGGCGAGGCGCGTAACCCGCGCAAGGACCTCTCCCGCGCGATCCTCACCGCGATGGGTATCGGCGCCCTGCTCTACACCCTCCTCCAGGTCACGATGATCGCCGGCCTGAACCCGGCGGACATCGCGAACAACTGGGACCGCCCGCTGGGCCAGGACCCCTCCGACTACGGCGCCTGGTACACCCTGGCACTGGCCGTCGGCGCGACCTGGCTGGCCGTGATCCTGATCATCGACGCCGTGATCTCCCCCTCGGGCACGGGCATCGTCTACCTCGGCACGTCGGCCCGCCTCTCCTACGCCCTCGGGGAGGAGCGCGAGCTGCCCGGGGCCTTGGCGACCACCAACTCCCGGGGAGTGCCGGTCGTCTCGATCATCGTGGCGCTCATCGTCGGCCTGATCGGCTTCGGACCGTTCAAGAGCTGGTCGGCCCTGGTCAGCGCGGTGACCGGGGCGACAGCGGTCATGTACGCCATGGCGCCGATCGCGCTCGGCGCCCTCCACCTCAGCGACGGCGACCGACCGCGCAGCTACCGGATGCCGCTGCCGAAGGTGATCTTGCCGACCGCGTTCGTCAGCGCGAACCTGATCCTCTACTGGGGCGGGTACGACGTGAACCTCAAGGTGATCGGCGCCATCGCCGTCGGCCTGGTGCTGTTCACCCTGGGCTCGATCCTCAACCGCACCCACGCGTTCTCCACCTTCCACAACTCGTGGTGGGTGCCGGTCTGGCTGGGCGGCATCCTGGTGATCGGCTACTTCGGCCGGTACGGCGACCATGCGAGGAACAGCCTGCCCGCGTTCGTCGACCTGGGCGTGGTGATCGTGTTCGCCCTCGTCGTCTACTACGTGGCGCTCGCGATGCGCCTGGAGCCCAACGGCGTCAGCGAAGAGGTGGCGAAGGACGCCCACCAGCTCGAGGGCCTCGACGAGCTCAAGACCGCCTGAGACACCCCACCGCCGGCGAGCCTGATTGTCGAGTGAGTTGCATGGTGTTGGCCTAGTGTTTGCCCGGGGTTCATCGTGAGCCCCTCCCGGAGGGCGAACTCATCAACACCAACGAGCAGCACCGCGACTACTGGCACAGCTTCTATGCCGGCCGAGCGAGCCAGGGCGTCCCGGACGAACCCTCGGACTTCGCCCGCTGGGTGGAGGCGCAGCTGCCGGCCGGGCAGGAGGTCGTCGAGCTCGGCTTCGGGACGGCGCGCGACTCGCTGTTCTTCGCTCGGCAGGGCCGACCGGTACTCGGCCTCGACTTCGCCGACTCGGCCGTCGAGCACGCCACGAGCCAGGCCTCGGCCGACTCGCTGGCTGCGCGGTTCGACGTACTCGACCTGTACGACGAGGCCGCGGTGGATCGTGTCGCGTCGACGCTGACCGCTGAGCCGCGCGATCGCGCTGTCTACGCCCGGTTCCTGGTGCACTCCCTGGAGGAGCCCGGTCGCGCCAACCTGCTCCGCCTCGGCGCCGCGGCTGTCGGCGACGGCGTCGGTGAGCTGTTCCTGGAGTTCCGCACCGGCAAGGACCTCGGGCAGACGCACCTCTTCGGCGACGACCACTACCGGGTCTTCCTCGACCCGGCGATCGTCGAGCTGGAGATCGAGGCGCTCGGCGGCGAGATCACCTATCGCGAAGAGGGCTGCGGCCTCGCGGTCTACAAGTCCGAGGACCCGCACGTGGCCCGGCTGGTGGCCCGGTTCCCCGCTGCCGAGGACGGGAGTCGGAGCTGAGCACGCAGGCGGAGCCCGGCTTCGCGATCAGCAGCCAGGGGATCCGCGTCCCGGACGACCTCAGTGAGGTCGTCGACGTACGGTTCGGCGGCGAGCGGATCTGGTCGTTCAATCCCGAGCGCGAGCGCACCAGGCTGAGCCACGGCTGGGTCCGCTGGCCCGGAACCCTCGAGCCCTATCTGGACGGGGTGGCCGAGGTGAGCCTGGTCCAGCACGTGACCGGCGAGACCCTCCTCGACGAGCGGGTCGGCTTCGGCACGGGAACCGATCCCATCCGCCTGGTCTCGCCGGAAGGCCACGCCGTCGCGATCGACAAGGGCGGCCGGCTCCAGCGGACGTTCGCGCACACCGACCGGGCGATGACCGAGGAGGTCGTCGACGCGCTGGAGCGGGTGCTGCACGACCTGCGCGAGGAATGCGGTCTCGAGGCGTTCCTCGCCTTCGGCTGCCTGCTCGGCGCCGTGCGGGACGGTCACATGATCGGCCACGACTCCGACGCCGACGTGGCGTACCTGAGCCCGCACACCCACCCGTTCGACGTGATCCGGGAGAACAAGCGGGCCCACGACTCGATGGCGGCCCTCGGCTGGGAGATCACCCGGATGTCGGCGGGCGACTTCAAGATCTGGACCTACCCCGGTGGCGGCCGGAGGGTCGGTATCGACGTGTTCTCGTCCTTCTACGTCGACGACACCTTCTACCTGGTGCCGACGGTCACCGGCACGCTCGACCCGTCGGCGCTGCTTCCGGTCGGCGAGGTGACGCTGGAGGGACGTCGGTTGGTGGCCCCCGCCCGGCCTGAGGAGCTCCTCGAGGTGACGTACGGGCCGACGTGGCGGGTGCCCGACCCGTCCTTCGCCTACCACCCGTCGAGAGCCACCAAGCGACGCTTCAACGGCTGGCTGCGCAACAACCGCAAGCACGTGCGGTACTGGAGCATGTTCTACCGGTCGGGCAGCGAACGCCTGCCCACCACCGCCAGTCGGTTCGCGACCTGGGTGGCGGAGTACGTCGAGCCGCACCAGCCGGTCATCGACGTCGGCTGCGGGAACGGTCGCGACTCCGTCCACTTCGCCGAGCAGGGACACGCGGTCGATGCCCTCGACGTGCACCTCGGCCGCGCTGCAGCTCACCCGCCAGCTCGCCCAGGAGCACTCGGTGGAGGTGCGCACCCAGGCGCTCAACCTCAACGACCTGGCCTCGACGCTGGTGTCCGGCGCCCGGTACGCGCACCAGGACACGCCGCCCCACATCTACGCCCGGTTCCTGTTCGAGGCCATCGAGCCGGACACCCGGCAGAACTTCTTCCGTTGGGCCGAGATGATCCAGCGCCGGGGCGGTCTGACGTTCCTCGAGTTCCGGACCGGCCGCGGTGCACCGCCTGCCAAGGTGCTGCCCTTCTACTATCGCGCGGTCCTCGACGCGGACCGGATCGTCGCCCAGATCGAGCAGCACGGAGGCAGCGTGGTGCAGCGCGAGGAGGGCGTCGGCCTGGCGCCGTTCGAGGGCGAGGACCCACACACCTGTCGGCTCGTAGTGAGGTGGACGTGATGGCGACCAGGTACCGACGACGGGTCGCGGAGATGGCGGGCGTGCCGGCCCTCAAGCAGCGCATCGCGACCCTGGAGAAGGAGGTCCAGGAGTCACGCAAGCTCAACCAGCGGCTCTCCGACGTCATCGACGTGATCACCGAGGTCCTGGTGCCGACCGTCGACCGCGACGACGAGCGCATGCGCGCGGCCCTCGTGCGTCTCGAAGCGGCCGTCGGCCCCCCGGCGACGAACGACCCGGGCCAACCCCCGCAATGAAGAACACCCGAACCCACGTGCCGTGGGTCCGGGTGTCGTCGATGTCTCGAGACATCGCATGGCTGGCGGTGGCGGTGGGATTTGAACCCACGGTGGGCTTGCGCCCACACACGCTTTCGAGGCGTGCTCCTTAGGCCGCTCGGACACGCCACCGCGGGAGAGGCTACCCGAGGCGTTGGTGGGCGAAGAAATCGTCCAGCATGCTCCGGCACTCCTCGGCGAGGACGCCGCCGACCACCTCGGGGCGATGGTTGAGGCGGCGGTCGCGGACCACGTCCCAGAGGGATCCGACCGCGCCGGCCTTGTCGTCGTACGCGCCGAAGACGAGGCGGTCGAGGCGCGACAGGACGACCGCGCCGGCGCACATCGTGCAGGGCTCGAGGGTGACCACGAGGGTGCAGCCGGTCAGTCGCCACTCGCCGACGTGGGCCGCGGCCTCGCGGATCGCGACCAGCTCGGCGTGGCCGGTGGGGTCGGCGTCGCGCTCGCGGACGTTGCGCCCGCGACCGACCACCGAGCCGTCGGGACCGAGCACCACGGCCCCGATCGGCACGTCATGGGAGGCCAGCGCAGCGCGCGCCTCGTCGAGCGCGGCGCGCATGGCCGCGTCGTAGTCTCGACAGGCTCGACCAGCGGCAGACGTCACGCGGAGGTGAGGCCGACGGCCTCGTCGAAGAGCGAGCCGAAGCCCAGCCGGCGGGCGACGTCGGAGAGCATCTCGTCGGGGTAGAGGTCGAAGTCGTCGAGCAGGACGGCCATGTCCATGGCGTTCATGCCGAGGTCGCCGAGGATGTCGAGGTCGCCGGCCGGCACCTGGTCGTCGTCGTCCTCGGGCTCGGGCAGCCCGAGGTCCTCGACCGCCGAGCGGGCGATCTCCCACTCGTCGGCGGCGGTGATGTCGGAGAGCAGGATGCGGACGACGGGTCCGGTGACGCGGACGATGAGGAAGAAGTCCTCGTCGATCGCGATCAGCGCCATCGCGCCGCCGTCACCGGGGAAGCGCCGGAGCCCGCCCGCCAGGCGTTCGATGTCGGTGAGGACGTCGTGGGCCAGCTCCTGCACCTGCCACACGCCCTCCTCGCGGTAGGCCGCCACCGCGAAGTCGATCCCTTCGATCTGCTCGCTCATGGCTCCCTCCGATCTGGTCAGGCCACGGCCGAAGTCACCAGCGTGACAGAGGCCCTGAGCCCTGCCAACCCTGTTCGGCCGTGACAAGGAGAACTGTCAGCAACCACTAGGGTTCGGCCATGCGCACGATCGTCGTCGACCATCCCCTCGTCGCCCACAAGCTCACCGCGCTGCGCGACGAGACCACCGACTCCCCGACGTTCCGCCGCCTGGTCGACCAGCTGGTGACGCTGCTCGCCTACGAGGCCACGCGCGACGTACGGGTGGAGCCGTTCGACATCGTCACGCCGGTCGCGCCCACGACGGGCGTCCGCTTGTCGGCGCCGAAGCCGATGGTGGTGCCGATCCTGCGGGCCGGGCTGGGGATGCTCGAGGGGATGATGAAGTGCCTGCCGACCGCCGAGGTCGGCTTCCTCGGGATGATGCGCAACGAGGAGACGCTGGAGGCCTCGACGTACGCCGAGCGGCTGCCCGAGGACCTCGCCGGGCGCCAGTGCTACGTGCTGGACCCGATGCTCGCCACCGGTGGCACGCTCGCGGCCGCGATCCGGTTCCTGACCGACCGCGGCGCCGACCACATCACCGCGATCTGCCTGCTCGCCGCCCCCGAGGGCTGCGCGCGGCTCGAGGCGGCCCTCGAGGGGCTCGACGTACCGGTCACGGTGGTCACCGCGGCGATGGACGAGAAGCTGAACGAGAAGGGCTACATCGTCCCCGGCCTCGGCGACGCCGGCGACCGGCTGTACGGCCTGGCGGAATAGCCGATCGTGTGCTGGATCGGCCCCTTTTGCCGCCTGAGCTGGCACACGACTCAGGGCAACAGCGGGACTCCGAGGGCGATCAGGTCGGCCGCGACGTCCCCGGGGTGATAACGCAGCTCGTACGCCGTGCAGCTGAGCACGACGCGGTCGGTGGCCGAGAGCTTGCGCTGACGTCGGCGATCAGCTGAGGACTGCAGGACATCGTCGTGGAACCCTCCGTCGACCTCGAGCACCAGCAGCCGGCCGTCCGCCAAACGCCACTCGGCATCGGTCCAGCGGACCTTGCCGGCGCGATCGATACGTCGCTGCTGGCTGGTGGGCGGGCGGATCCTGAAGGCGCGGCACATCGACCGGAGGTCCACCTCAGCCAACGACTGCGCTCCGCCCTCGAGGTCCCGGAACAGCGCTCGCAGATGGCGAGCGCGCCGCAGCGGCCGCATGGACTCGGTCCAGGTCTGGAGATGGCCGACCACGGTGAGCCGCTGCTGGCAGATCGCGGTGACGGCACCGAGACCGGTACGTAGGCTCGGCTCGTACGCCGCGAACAGCAGGATCGCGGGTTCGAGCCGACTGACCGGCAGCACCCGAGGCGACCGCCAGTCGGCGAGCGGACGGCGGCTCCGGAAGAACCGGACCCCCGGCACGGGATCGAACGAGAGCTCGTCGTCGACCAGCACGGTGATCTCGTCGCGGTGCCAGTTCCGCAGGCCGTGCACTGCCCCCGCTGAGAGACCACCGATGAGCGCGGTCGGGCCGGCGTGCAGGACGGACATCCAGAGGCGTTGCTCGAACGACAGCGGTCCGGTGGTGATGCTGAAGACGTGGCTGGTCCGCTGGGACCAGCGGCCGACGCGCAGATGGCGCCGTACGGCGGAGCGCGAGACCTGGAGGTCGGTCAGCTGGCGCTGGGAGAGCAGGCCCGCCTGGCTCTCCGCCTGCTGACGCCACCGCTCCACCCCTCGGAGTCTTGCGGGATCACGCCGACCGGGTCGGTGGTCCTCCACAGGCTCGCGTCGTGTGCTGGCCCCGGCGCACTCAGGGGCCGGTTCAGCACACGACCGACGGCCAGGGTCAGCCGCCGGGGAAGATCGGGACGGTGCCGGTCGCGATCAGCAGCGCGAGCCCGACGACCACCATCCCCAGGACGGCGTACACGACCTCCTTGTTGACGGTCGTGTCGCGCGACTCGGGCGCCTCGTAGCGGTGCCCGTCGGGCCTGAGCATCGGGTCGTCGTCGTCACTCATACCCTCCCAACGACCGAAGGCCGCCGATGTCATGCGTTGAGTTGGCCCTGCGGGCTACGACCACAGCCGCAAGGGCCAAGTCAACGAGCCCGGAGGGCCAACTCAACAGGCTTCAGAGGGCCTTGACGGCGTTGAGGAGCTTGCTCATGGTGTCCTTGGCGTCACCGAAGAGCAGTGACGTCTTCTCCTCGAAGAGCAGCTCGTTCTCGATGCCGGCGAAGCCGGGGCGCATCGAGCGCTTCATGAAGATGATCTGGCGGGCCTCGTCGGCGTTGAGGATCGGCATCCCGTAGATCGGAGCGCCGGGCGACGTCTTCGCGGCGGGGTTCACCACGTCGTTGGCGCCGACGACGAGGACGACGTCGGTCTCCTTGAAGTCGGGGTTGATCTGGTCCATCTCGCGCAGCTGCTCGTAGGGCACCTGGGCCTCGGCCAGCAGCACGTTCATGTGGCCTGGCATCCGGCCGGCCACCGGGTGGATGGCGTAGTCGACCTCGATGCCGCGTTCGTCGAGTACGTCGACGAGCTCGCGGAGGGTGTGCTGGGCCTGGGCCACGGCGAGACCGTAGCCGGGCACGATGATCACGCGGTCGGCGTACGCCAGCATGATCGCGGCGTCCTCGGGGGTGATGCTCTTGACCGGCCGGTCGCTGGCCTCGCCGCCGCCGAGGGTCGAGCCGCCCTTGAGCGCACCGAAGAGGATGTTGGGCACCGAGCGGCCCATCGCGCGGGCCATCAACAGTGTCAGCAGCGTGCCGGACGAGCCGACCAGCGTGCCGGCGACCAGCAGCAGCACGTTGGACAGCACGTAGCCGCCGGCGGCGACGGTGAGGCCGGTGAAGGCGTTGAGCAGCGAGATCACGATCGGTACGTCGGCGCCGCCGACCGGCAGCACGAGGAGGGCACCGACCAGCAGGCCGAGCAGACCGAGCACGATGCCGACCCAGATCCGCGGGTCGTTGACCAGCATCACCGAGAGCACGACCGAGGCGACCAGGGCCGCCCCGAAGATGATCGGCAGCCCCGGGAAGATCACCGGCCGCGACGTCATCAGATCCTGGAGCTTGGCGAAGGTGACGACCGAGCCGGCGAAGGACACCGCACCGATCGCGATCGTGAACGCCGTAGCTGCCAGGTTGAACCACGAGTCGTGGCTGCCGGCGTCGATGACCTGCTGCAGCTCCACCAGTGCCACCAGCGACGCGGCGCCACCGCCGACGCCGTTGAAGAGGGCCACCATCTGCGGCATCTGGGTCATCTGCACCGTGCGCGCGCCGTACACGCCGCCGACGGTGCCGATCGCGATCGCGATCAGGATCAGTGGGATGTGCTGGAGATGGAGGTCGGTCCAGAAGAACGGCATCGCGCACGCGACCACCGCGGCCCCGGCGCCGAGCAGGTTGCCGTTCCGGGCGGTCTTCGGCCCGGACAGGCCCTTGAGCGCGAGGATGAAGCAGACGCCGCAGGCCAGGAAGACCAGCTGGATCCAGACGGGCATCAGGCGACCTTGCTCTCGTCGGTCTTCGCCGGCTTCTTCCGCGTGAACATCTGGAGCATCCGGTCGGTGACCACGAAGCCGCCGACCATGTTGACCGCGGCGAGCACGATCGCGATCAGGCCGACGATGACCGCGACGGTGTTGTCGGTGGTGCCGGTGACGATGATCGCGCCGAGCAGGATGATGCCGTGGATCGCGTTGGCGCCCGACATCAACGGCGTGTGCAGGGTCGAGGAGACCTTGGAGATCACCTCGATGCCGACGAACACGCTGAGGATGAAGATCGTCAGCCAGACGACGCCCGGGTCGAGGGTCACTGGTCGGCCTCCTGGTCGTAGGGGAGATGCGGCTGCTCGTCGACGGCCGCCGGCGCGGGCTCTGGCTCTGGCACGGGGGGTGCTGCCGCCGGGCCGTCGATCGCCTCGCGGGTCGGCTCGTGGACGATCGCGCCGTCGTGGGTGACACAGCTGCCGGAGACGATCTCGTCGGCGAAGTCGGGGGCGAACACCCCGTTGCCGTCGTCGTCCTTGCCCGTCATCAAGGTGACCAGGTTGACGATGTTCTGGGCGTACAGCTTCGAGGCCGGGCCGGGCATCTGGCTGGGCACGTTACGGCCGCCCCAGACCTGGGCGTTCCCGATCCGCACCACCTCGCCGGCCACCGAGCCCTCGACGTTGCCACCACTCTCGGCGGCGAGGTCGACCACGACGGAGCCGGGCTTCATCTGCTCGACCATCTCGCGGGTGACCAGTACCGGCGCCTGGCGCCCGGGTACGGCGGCGGTCGTGATCAGGGCGTCGGCGGCGGCGATGAACGGCGTCAGCAGCTCGCGCTGCCGGGCCGCCCGGTCCTCGGTCATCTCCCGGGCGTAGCCGCCGGCGCCCTCGAGGGTGTCGAGGTCGAGGTCGATCGACTTGGCCCCCATCGACCGGATCTCCTCCGCGGCGGCCGCGCGCACGTCGTACGCCCGGACGATCGCGCCGAGCCGCTTGGACGTCGCGATCGCCTGCAGACCCGCGACGCCGGCGCCGAGGACGACGACCTCGGCGGCCTGGACGGTGCCGGCGGCGGTCATGTTGAGCGGGAAGAAGCGGCGCAGCAGTCCGGCGGCCACGATCGCGCAGCGGTAGCCCGAGACCAGCGCCTGCGAGCTGAGCGCGTCCATCGACTGGGCGCGGGAGATGCGGGGGATCAGCTCCACGGCGTGGGCGGTGATGCCGGCGTCGCGGAGCTCGACCACCGTGGCCTGTTCGGTCATCGTCGACAGGAACGAGATCGCGGACGTCCCACGGCGAAGCCTGCGGATCGCCCCCGCGTCGAGCGGCTGGACCGAGACGACCACGTCGGCGTCGGCCAGCGCATCGGGGTCGAGGGTCGCTCCCGACGCGGCGTACTCCTCGTCGGAGATCAGGGCGTGCAGCCCGGCCCCCGGCTCGACGGCGACGTCGTACCCGAGGCCGGTGAGCTTGCCGACCAGCTCGGGCACCATCGCCACGCGTGACTCGCCCTCGCGGGTCTCCCTGGCCACTGCGATCTTCACGCGCTTGAAACTAGGCCATATCGGCCCCCGCTCCCACTCATGGGGTGATTCCCCGGGCGTGGCGTACTCCACAGCAAGGTCGGGCCCTTCGGCGGTAGTCCGTGACGATCCGCAGGTCCTCAGGCCGATCTCGCCTGCATTTCGTCACGGACTATCCCGACAGCGCGAACTCCTCGACCGGTTCGTACCGGGGGCGGCCACGGGGGCCCTCACCGAGGTACGACGCGACGAGGGTGAGGCGGTCGACGGTCCAGGTGGGGCCCCGGTAGGCGTCGAGGAGCCGCACCCAGCTGGTCACGTCCTGGGGATGCCCGATCCGCGCAAGCGTGACGTGCGGGCGAAACCGCTGGCCGTCCACCGGTACGCCGGACCGGTTGGCCGCGGCCCGGGCGCCGGTGGCGAGGCGGGTCAGCTCGGTGTGGCCGCGCTCGTCGAGGTCGAGGCCCGCCCACAGCACCCGGGCACGCGCGGCGTCCGGGAAGGCGCCACCGCCGGCCACCGCCGTCTCGAAGGCGGTACGACGTGCCGCGGCCCGGCCGAGCCGCTCGACGAGGTCGTCCAGCTTCCGGTCGGCCACGTCGGCGAAGAACGCCACCGTCACATGGAGCTGCTCGGCCGGTGCCCACCGGAACGCGCCGGCCCCACGTCGTACCTCCCAGAAGGCGTCGAGGTGCTCGACGACCTCGGCCGGCGGCACCACCGCCGCGAACATCCGCATGTCAGCGGGCTCAGACCATCGGGCCGACCAGGCTCCCGACGATGTACGTGACGGTCATCGCGAGCAGACCGCCGAAAACGTTGCGGGCGATCGCGCGGCGGGCCGGGCTGTAGCCGAGCCGGGCCTGGATCACCCCGGCCACGGCCAGCGCGATAGCCACCGTGACGACGGTCGCCCAGACGCGGACCGACAGCGGGGACAGGGTGATCACCAGCAGGGGCAGCAGGGCGCCGGTGGTGAACGCGATCATCGAGGCGAACGCCGCATGCCAGGCGTTGGTGAGGTTCTCGGGGTCGATGCCGAACTCGATGTCGGCGTGGGCGGCCAGCGCGTCGTGCTCGGTGAGCTCCTGCGCGACCTTCTTCGCCGTCTCGCGGCTCAGCCCCTTGCGCTCGTACATCTTGGCCAGCTCGCGGAACTCCGTCTCCGGCATCTTCCGCAGCTCCTCGGCCTCCATCGCGAGCATCGCGCGCTCGGAGTCGCGCTGGGCGTTGACCGACACGTACTCGCCGGTGCCCATGCTCAGCGCACCGGCCACCAGGCCCGCGAGCCCGGCCACGAAGACCGGCGACCGCTCAGCGGTGGCGCCGGCCACGCCCATCACGATGCCCGCGACCGAGACGATCCCGTCGTTGGCGCCCAGGACGCCGGCCCGCAGCCAGTTCAGCCGGTTGCCGACATCGTCGCCGATGTCCTCGTGCCAGTGCTGGGGGTTCTCGTCGGTCCCGATCTCCATGCTCACCCCCCGATCCTCCCACCGCCTGAGCGGCTCGCAAGCAAGGCAAGGCTGGGCTCACAGGCCGAGATCGCGGCCGATCAGCAGCTTCATGATCTCGTTGGAGCCGGCCCAGATCTTGGTGACCCGGGCGTCGCGCCAGGCGCGGGCGACGCGGTACTCGTTCATGTAGCCGTACCCGCCGTGCACCTGGACGCAGTGGTCGAGCACGTCGTTCTGCACCTGGGCCGTCCACCACTTGGCCTTGGCGGCGTCGATGGCGGTCAGCTTGCCGTCGGTGTGCGCCGCGACGCACTGGTCGACGTACGCCTGGGTGACCTCGACCTGCGTGACCAGCTCGGCGAGCAGGAACTGGTTGTGCTGGAAGGTGCCGATCGGCTTGCCGAAGGCCTGCCGCTCCTTGGCGTACTCGACCGTCTCGTCGAGGATCTGGCGGGCGTGGGCGAGGTTGGTGACCGCCGAGCCGAGCCGCTCCTGCGGCAGCCAGGTCATCATGTGGATGAAGCCTTCGTCGAGCTCGCCGATGATGTCGTCGTCGGTCACGCGCACGTCCTCGAAGGCCAGCTCGGCGGTGTCGGACTCGTCCTGACCGACCTTGTCGAGCTTGCGGCCGCGCGAGAAGCCGGGGGCGTCGGACCGGACGCCGAACAGCGTGATGCCGCGCGCCTTCTTCTCCGGCGCCGTCCGGGCCGCGACCACCACCAGATCGGCGGAGTAGCCGTTGGTGATGAACGTCTTGGACCCGTTGATCACCCAGTGCTCGCCGTCGCGCACGGCTGCTGGTCTTGAGCGCCGCGAGGTCGGAGCCGCCGCTCGGCTCGGTCATCCCGATCGCGGTGAGCAGCTCACCGGAGCAGAAGTCGGGCAGCCAGCGCTTGCGCTGCTCGTCGGTGGTCAGGTGGACGAGGTACGGCGCGACGATGTCGGCGTGGATGCCCAGGCACGACGGCAGTGCCATGTTGACCTTGGCCAGCTCCTCGGTGAGCACCGCGTTGAAGCGGTAGTCGCCGGCGCCCGTGCCGCCGTACTCCTCGGGCACCTCGAGCCCGAGCAGCCCCTGCTTGCCGGCTTCCAGCCAGAACTCGCGCGGCAGCGCGTGGGCCTCCTGATAGTCCTCGAGGTGGGGCCGCACCTGCCGGTCGAGGAACTCCCTGACCGAGCCGCGGAAGGCTTCGTGGTCCTCGTCGTACAGGGTGCGCTCCATGGCCGCAGGTTACCCGCGGGTCACCCGTCGGGGTCGCGGATGCGCCTAGCCTGTGCCCGTGGGCGACGACAGGCACCTGGGCCGGCGCGGCCTGGTGCTGGGTGGGGTGGCCGCGGCGGCCGTCGCCTGCACACCGGACAACGCGCAGCCGCCGCAGGACTCCCCCGGTGCACCCGTCTCACCGGGATCGCCCGACGCGACGGCCTCGGCCAGCCAGGCGCCGACCGCGGCGGACTGGCAGCAGCTGGCCCGGAGCGTGCAGGGGACGCTCGCGAGGCCCGGCTCACCGACGTACAACACGGTGCGGCTCACCCAGAACCCGCGGTACGACGGCGCCCGGCCGCTCGCCGTGCTCTCCGTGGCAGGAGCGAAGGACGTGGCCACCGCCTTCGCCTTCGCGCAGGACCACGACGTCCGGGTGGTGATCCGATCGGGGGGCCACAGCTACCCGGGCTGGTCGGCCGGCGACGGCGCGCTGGTGGTCGACGTCCGGCCGCTGCACGGCGTCAGCCTCAGCGGGACGACGGCCACGATCGGCGCCGGCGCCTCGCTCGTCCAGGTGTACGACGGGCTGGGCACGCGCGGCCGCGGGATCGCCGGTGGCTCCTGTCCCACCGTCGGCATCGCCGGGCTCACCCAGGGCGGCGGCGTCGGAGTGCTGACCCGCGCGCACGGGCTGACCTGCGACGCGGTGACCTCGATGCAGGTGGTGCTGGCCGACGGGCGGGTCGTCACGGCGAGCCCGAGCGAGGAGCCCGACCTCTACTGGGCGCTCCGCGGCGGGGGCGGTGGTCACCTCGGCGTGGTCACCTCGTTCACGATGACGACCTTCGCGGCGCCCACGATCACCCGCGCCTTCGTCTCCTGGCCGTACGCCGCGACAGCCCAGGTGGTGCCTCAGTTCCTGCACAGCATCCCCCGGGCCGACCGCAGGCTCTGGGCGACGCTCAAGGTGCTCGGCGGGCAGACACACCCGACCGGGCCGACCCTGTTCATGTCGGCGACCTGGACCGGTCCGGCGTCGGCGATGAGCGCGGCTCTGCGTCCCTTCCTGTCCGCGGTCCCGAGCCCGACGACCGACTCGCGCAGCACGGCGAGCTACCTCGACACGATGCTGACCTACGCCGGCTGCTCCAGCATCCCGGTCGCCCAGTGCCACACCGGGCCCGGCGGCTCCTTGCAGCGCGAGGCCTTCGCCGCCACGTCCCACATCGTCGTGTCCCCCCACGTGGACACCGACACCCTCCGCGCGCAGGTGGCTGCGGCCCAGTCCAGCCGGCTGACCGAGGCCGGCCTCTCGATCGACGCGCTCGGTGGCGCGGTCGACGACGTCGGCCCCACCGACACGGCGTTCGGGCACCGCGGAGCGCTGGCCACCGTGCAGTACACCGCGACCTACACCTCCGGTCCGGCCACCACCGCCACGTCGTACGTGCGCGGCTTCCGGGCGGCGATGACGCCCACGTGGGGGTCGGGCGCCTACGTCAACTACGCCGACGCGTCGCTGCAGGACTACCAGGCCGACTACTTCGGCGACAACGCGGCCCGCCTCGCGCAGGCACGCACGACGTACGACCCCCACCACTTCTTCACCCAGCCGCAGGACTTCTGACTAGCCCAGCACCTCGTCCACCCACGCCGGCACCAGCTCCGTCGCCGGGCCGTGGCGCCGGTCGTGGAAGTGTGAGGCGGCCGCGCTCGGGGCCAGGTTGAGCTCCACCGTGCGCGCGCCGTGCGCGATCGCCTGCAGGCCGAGACCGGCGGCCGGGTAGACCACCCCCGAGGTACCGATGGCGCAGAACACGTCGGCCTCCGCGACCGCCTCGACGACCTCCGGCATCCGGTAGGGCACCTCGCCGAACCACACGATGTCCGGCCTCAGCCCGGGCCGGCCGCACGTCGGGCACGGCGGATGGTGGCCCAGGTCGCCGCTCCACGCGGCCCGGGAGCCGCACACCAGGCAGCGGGCCACCAGCAGCTCACCGTGCAGGTGTACGACGTGCGCCGAGCCGCCGCGCTCGTGCAGGTCGTCGATGTTCTGGGTGACCAGGAGCAGGTCGTCGCCGAGCGCCTCTTCGAGCCTGGCAAGAGCACGGTGCGCCGCGTTCGGCGAGACCGTCGCCAGAGCCGCCCGTCGCGCGTCGTAGAACCGGTGCACCAGGGCCGGGTCCGCGTGGTACGCCTCAGGGGTCGCGACCTCCTCGGGCCGGTGCCCCTCCCACAGGCCGTTCGCGTCCCGGAACGTCGGCAGCCCGCTCTCCGCCGAGATCCCGGCACCGGTGAGGACCACGACCCGCATGCCCCCACGGTAGGGACCATTGCCCGATCACCCCGTTGGCGCGCGCGTCGGGTGTGATGGGATCGGGTCGCCCGGGTACGGGGGGCACGACAACGAGCAGGAGGCTTCGTGGAGGTCTGGCCGGGTACGCCGTACCCGTTGGGTGCGACGTTCGACGGGAGTGGCACCAACTTCGCGGTCTTCAGCGAGGTCGCCGAGCAGGTCGAGCTCTGCCTCTTCGATGACGACCGGGTCGAGACCCGGGTCCAGATGACCGAGGTCGACGCCTTCGTCTGGCACTGCTACCTGCCGGCCGTGCAGCCCGGGGAACGGTACGGCTACCGCGTGCACGGCGAGTACGACCCCGAGAAGGGTGTGCGCTGCAACCCGAACAAGCTCCTGCTCGACCCCTACTCCAAGGCCACGGCGGGCGACATCGAGTGGGACCAGTCGCTGTACGGCTACGACTTCGGTGACCCCGACTCGCGCAACGACGACGACTCCGCGACGCACATGACCCTGAGCGTGGTGATCAACCCGTTCTTCGACTGGGAGGGCGACCGCCGCCTCGACATCCCCTACAACGAGACGCTGATCTACGAGGCGCACGTCAAGGGCCTCACCGTGCTTCACCCCGAGGTGCCCGAGGAGATGCGCGGCACCTACGCCGGGCTCGCCCACCCGGCGGTCACCGAGCACCTCACGCGGCTGGGCGTCACCGCGATCGAGCTGATGCCGGTGCACCAGTTCGTGCAGGACAGCACGCTGCTCGACAAAGGGCTGCGCAACTACTGGGGCTACAACACGCTCGGCTTCCTCGCCCCGCACGCCGACTACGCGTCAGCCGGACAGGTGGGCCACCAGGTCCAGGAGTTCAAGTCGATGGTGCGGTCGATGCATGAGGCCGGCATCGAGGTGATCCTCGACGTGGTCTACAACCACACCGCGGAGGGCAACCACCTCGGCCCGACCCTGAGCTTCCGCGGCCTCGACAACCCGGCTTACTACCGCCTCGTCGAGGACGACCTCCGCTACTACATGGACTACACCGGCACCGGGAACTCCCTCAACGTCCGGCATCCCCACTCGCTCCAGCTGATCATGGACTCCCTGCGCTACTGGGTGACCGAGATGCACGTGGACGGCTTCCGCTTCGACCTCGCGGCTGCGCTGGCGCGGGAGTTCTACGACGTGGACCGGCTCTCGACGTTCTTCGAGCTCGTGCAGCAGGACCCGGTCGTCAGCCAGGTGAAGCTCATCGCCGAGCCGTGGGACGTCGGACCGGGCGGCTACCAGGTCGGCAACTTCCCGCCGCAGTGGACGGAGTGGAACGGCGCCTACCGCGACACCGTGCGTGACTTCTGGCGCGGCGAGCCGTCCCTCGGCGAGTTCGCCAGCCGGATCGCCGGCTCCTCCGACCTGTACGAGAACTCCGGACGCCGCCCCGTGGCGAGCATCAACTTCATCACCGCCCATGACGGATTCACGCTGCGCGACCTGGTCTCCTACAACGAGAAGCACAACGACGCCAACGGCGAGGGCGGCAACGACGGCGAGCGCCACAACCGGTCCTGGAACCACGGCGTCGAGGGCCCGACCGACGACCCCTCCATCCTCGAGCTGCGGTCGCGTCAGCAGCGCAACTTCCTCGTCACCCTGCTGCTCAGCCAGGGCGTGCCGATGCTGCTGCACGGCGACGAGGCCAGCCGCACCCAGGACGGCAACAACAACACCTACGCCCAGGACTCCGAGATCGCCTGGATGCACTGGGACGACGTCGACCAGCCGCTGGTGGAGTTCACCGCGAGCGTCTCCCGCCTGCGACGCGACCACCCGACGTTCCGCCGCAAGCGCTTCTTCACCGGTACGTCGGTCCGCACCGGCAGCGGGGAGGGCGAGCGCCTCAATGACATCGTCTGGCTGCACCCCGAGGGCCACCCGATCGAGGACGGCGACTGGACCGCACCCGGCGCGCAGTCGATCGGGATGTATCTCAACGGCCACGGCATCCCCGGGCTCGACGCCCGCGGCGGTCAGATCACCGACGACCACTTCCTGCTGTACTTCAACGCCTCGGCCGACGACGTACCGCTGACCCTGCCGCCGGAGGAGTACGCCGAGGCCTGGGACGTCGAGATCGACACGGCCGGCACCGAGCGCGGCGACCAGCCCCTCGCGGCCGGGTCGGCGTCGGTGCTGCGCGGGCGCAGCGTGCTCGTGCTGCGTGAGCACACGGCGGCCGCCGCGACGCCCGACTCCTCGGTGGCCGCCTCCGTCGCCGCGTCGCAGGCCTCGCGGGCCGACAAGGCGGGATGAGCGACTCGTCCGCGGGTACGACCACGGCGATGCGCACACCGTTGAGCACCTATCGCCTGCAGGTCACCGCACGCTTCGACCTGTTCGCGGCCGCGCGGACGCTGCCGTACCTCCACGACCTCGGTGTCGACTGGGTCTACCTCTCACCCCTGCTCGAGGCCGAGCCCGGCAGCGAGCACGGCTACGACGTCATCGCCCACGAGCGCATCGACCCCGCCCGTGGCGGTGCCGAGGGGCTGGCCGCGGTGTCCGCCGAGGCCCGTGGACTCGGGATGGGCGTGCTCGTCGACATCGTGCCCAACCACGTCGGCATCGCCACGCCACACCTGAGCGCCTGGTGGTGGGACCTGCTCACCCATGGCCGCACGTCCACGTACGCCGACGCCTTCGACATCGACTGGGAGGCCGGCGGCGGCCGGATCCGGATCCCGGTGGTCGGTGACGACGACCTGCTCCCGGACGGCCGCATCGAAAACTTGTCCGTCGTCGATGGAGAACTGCGCTACCACGACCACCGCTTCCCGTTGAGCTCGTCGGTCGAGTTCACCTCGTCGGTCGAGCGGAGTCGAGACCCCGACCAGATCCACGCGCGGCAGCACTACGAGCTGGTGAGCTGGCGGCGCGCCGACCACGACCTCAACTACCGACGGTTCTTCGCGATCAACACTCTGGCCGGGATCCGGGTCGAGGACCGCGCGGTGTTCGACGCCTCGCACGTGGAGATCAAGCGCTGGTTCGACGAGAGCCTCGTCGACGGGCTGCGGATCGACCATCCCGACGGCCTCCGCGACCCCGCGTCGTACCTCGACGACCTGGCCGACCTCACCGGCGGCGCCTACGTGCTGGTCGAGAAGATCCTCGAACCCGGCGAGACCCTCGAGCCGGCTTGGGCGACCGCCGGCACCACGGGGTACGACGTGCTCGGCCTCGTCGACCGCGTCCTCACCGACCCCGCGGGCGAGGAGCCGCTCACCGCGCTCGACGCCAGCCTCCACGGCCGCGCGTTCGACTGGCCCGACCTGATCCACGGCACCAAGCGGGCCGTGGCCGACGGGATCCTCGGCTCGGAGGTGGCCAGGATCGTCCGCGAGCTCCCCGACCTCTCGTCGGTCGGCGACTCTTCGTCGGTCGGCGACTCTTCGTCGGTCGGCGACTCTTCGTCGGTCGGCGACTCTTCGTCGGTCGGCGACTCTTCGTCGGTCGGCGACTCTTCGTCGGTCGAGCGGAGTCGAGACCACCTCGTCGACGCCGTCGCCGAGCTGGTGGCCTGCTTCCCGGTCTACCGCTCCTACCTCCCGGCCGGCCGCGAGCACCTCGATGCGGCGTTCGCGGACGCCCGCGGCCGCCGGCCCGACCTCGACCCCACCTTCGACCTGCTGGCGCCCGTGCTCGGCGACCCGGAGCAGTCCGTGGCCTGGCGGTTCCAACAGACGACCGGTGCCGTGATGGCCAAGGGGGTCGAGGACTGTGCCTTCTACCGCACCTCCCGGCTCACCTCACTGACCGAGGTCGGCGGCGACCCCGATCACTTCTCGCTGTCGACCGACGGGTTCCATGCGGCGATGGCCGAGCGCCAGCGCGACCGGCCGCTGGCGATGACGACCACCACCACCCACGACACCAAGCGCAGCGAGGACACCCGGGCGCGGATCACCGTGCTCGCCGAGGTCCCCGACCTGTGGACCGAGACCCTCGCCCGTCTGCTCACGCTCGCCCCGCTGCCCGACCCCGGCTTCGGCAACCTGCTCTGGCAGGCGGTTGTGGGCGCGTGGCCGGCCTCCCGCGAACGCCTGCACGCGTACGCCGAGAAGGCGATGCGCGAAGCCGGGGACCACACCACCTGGACCGAGCAGGACCCGTCGTACGAGAAGGCCGTGCACGCCGCTGTGGACGCCGCGTTCGACGACGCCGAGGTCCGCGCCGTCCTCGACGACCTCATAGGGCGCATCGCAGGAGCCGGCTGGTCCAACGCGCTGTCGGCCAAGCTCGTCGCGCTGACCATGCCGGGCGTGCCCGACGTCTACCAGGGCAGCGAGCTGTGGGAGCAGAGCCTCGTCGACCCCGACAACCGGCGACTGGTGGACTACGACGTACGCCGCGAGGTGCTGGCGCGCGTGCTCGGCGGTGAACGGCCGGTGCTCACCTCGGAGCCCGACGACCCGGGTCACGCGAAGCTGCTGGTCACCCAGGTCGCGCTGACGCTGCGTCGGAACCAGCCGCACCGCTTCACGACGTACCGACCGGTCCTGGCTGCCGGTGAGGCCGCGCACCATGTGCTGGCCTTCGACCGCGGCGGCGCGATCGCCGTCGCCACCCGGCTCCCGGTCGCACTGGCCGCGCGGGGTTGGGGCGACACCGTCGTCCAGCTGCCTGAGGGCGAGTGGACGGACCTGCTGACCGGGCGGGCGTACGACGGCTCCGCGCCGGCGGGTGGGCTGTTGGCGGACTACCCGGTAGCGCTGCTGGTGCCGACACCCGAGGTGCCGACGTGAGCGGGGTCTCGACAGGCTCGACCGACGGACGGGGCTCGACCGACGCGCGGCACGGTCCGTTCGACGTGTGGGCCCCGATCCCGCAGCGCCTGCGACTGTCGGTGGGCGATGCGATCGTCGAGATGCGGAGGACCGAAGGGGACTGGTGGGTTCCCGACGGACCCGTCCCGGATCCGGCGAGAGGAGACGTCGACTACGGCTACCTGATCGATGACACGGACACGCCCCGACCCGACCCGAGGTCGCGGCGTCAGCCGGCGGGCGTCCACCAGCGTTCGCGAACCTACGACGCCTCGGCGTTCGCCTGGAGCGACCAGCGGTGGACCGGGCGCCAGCTGCCGGGCTCGGTCGATCTACGAGCTGCACGTCGGCACGTTCACCCCGGCCGGCACGCTCGACAGCGCCATCGAGCGGCTCGACCACCTGTGCTCGATCGGTGTCGACCTGGTCGAGCTGATGCCCGTCAGCGCCTCCAACGGCACCCACAACTGGGGCTACGACGGTGTCGACTGGTTCGCCGTCGACGAGGAGTACGGCGGCCCGGCGGCATACCAGCGGTTCGTCGACGCCTGCCACGCCGCCGGACTGGGTGTCGTGCAGGACGTCGTCTACAACCACTTCGGTCCGTCCGGGAACTACCTGCCGCTGTTCGGCCCGTACCTCAAGCAGGGCCGCAACACCTGGGGCGACCTGGTGAACCTCGACGGTGACGGCTCGGCGGAGGTGCGGCAGTTCATCCTCGACAACGTGCGGATGTGGTTCGACGACTACCACGTCGACGCGCTGCGGTTGGACGCCGTACACGCCTTGCAGGACAGCTCGCCGGTCCACCTGCTCGAGCAGGTGGCGATCGAGACCCAGGCGCTCTCGGCCCATCTGCGCCGGCCGCTGACGTTGATCGCGGAGTCCGACCTCAACGACGCACGACTGGTCACGCCGCGCGAGGGTGGCGGCTACGGCCTCGACGCCCAGTGGAGCGACGACTTCCACCACGCCGTGCACGTCGCACTCACCGGTGAGACGACCGGCTACTACGCCGACTTCGAGCCGCTGTCGGCTCTGGCGAAGGTGTGCGAGCAGGGGTTCTTCCACAACGGCTCCTGGTCGTCGTTCCGGGAGTCCGACCACGGCGCCCCGATCGACACCGAGCACCTGCCGACCTGGCGGCTCGTGGTCTGCAACCAGAACCACGACCAGGTCGGCAACCGGGCCCGCGGCGACCGGCTCTCGGACCCCGACGGGCACCTCGACGATGACCAGCTCGCCTGCGCCGCTCTGCTGACCCTGTGCGGGCCGTTCACGCCGATGCTCTTCATGGGCGAGGAGTGGGCGGCGACGACGCCGTTCCAGTTCTTCACCTCGCACCCGGAGGAGGACCTCGGTAAGGCGACGGCCGAGGGCCGGATCGTGGAGTTCGAGCAGATGGGCTGGGACCCCGAGGTGGTGCCCGACCCACAGGACCGGGGAACCTTCGAGCGCTCCCAGCTCGACTGGTCCGAGCTCGAGGGCGGCCGGCACGCTGTGCTGCTCGACGTCTACCGTCGCCTGGCTGCACTGCGGCGCGCGCTCCCCGAGCTGACCGACCCCGCCTTCGGCGCCCTGTCCGCAGCAGCCGACGAGACGACCCGAGTCTTCACGTTGCGTCGGTCGGGCCTCCTGCTCGCAGTGAACTTCGGGGAGGCGACGGCGTCGGTGCCGGCGTCGGGGGAGCTGCTGTTCACCACGCCTGCCGGCGCGACCGTCACCGCGACCGGTCTCAGCCTGCCGCCGCACGCGGGTGCCCTCCTGCGTCTCGACGCGAGGTCGACCTAGGCTCTCGCACGTGGAGCTCCGGACCGCCGACCTGCTCATCCGGCCACCGCTGCCCGAGGACGCGTCCGAGGCGTTCGAGCTGATGAACGACCCGGACGTACGCCGCTGGAACCCGACCCGCGAGTGCCCCGACCTGGCCACGGCCGAGCAGTGGTGCCGGGACGGTGCCGACTGGTCCGACGGCAGCCATGCCACCTGGCACGCGGTCGACCTGCGAACCGGTCGGATGGTCGGCAACGCCAGCCTGTTCGCGATCGACACCGACGACCTGGTCGCCAAGATCGGCTACCGGGTGCTCGCCTCCGCCCGGGGTCGCGGCGTGGCCCGGCAGCTGGTGGACGCGGTGACCCGGTGGGCGTTCACCGAGCGCGGGCTCGCCCGGGTGCAGCTCGAGCACGCCGTACCGAACCTCGCGTCCTGCCGGGTGGCGGTCGCGACCGGCTTCGTGCTCGAGGGCACGACGCGGTCGGCGTACGCCGTACCGGGCGACGGCCGCGAGGACGCCCACATCCACGGTCGGCTCGCGACCGACCCCGGGCTGTGACCCTCAGGCTCCGCTCGCCAGGTCGGCGAGGATCTCGGCCGCCGGCCGCTCGGTGATCTCGCGGTAGCCGGTGCCGGCCCAGACGTTGACCTGCTCGGGGTCACCGTGAGCAGCCGACGCCCGGCGGATCGGGCTGGTGAGGTGGTGCAGCGCGGGATAGCCGAGCGGAGCGGCGTCGTCGTACCGCGCCCGGAACTCGTTGGGCAGCCCGCGCGCCGGCCGTCCGGTGAACGCCCGGGTCACGGTGGCGTCACCGCGCCACGGCTGGACGAGCGCGGACCGGTTGGCCGCCGCTGTCCCGGCCTCGGGGGCGAGCAGCAACGCGGTGCCGACGGCCGCAGCGTCGGCGCCCGCCGACAGCGCCGCCTCGACATGCTCGGCCCGGACGATGCCGCCACCCGCGATGATCGGGAGCGAGCTTGCGGCGTGGATCTCGGCCACCAGCGCAGGCAGGGAGATCTCGACGAGGGGCCGCTCGGGGTCGAAGGTGCCGGAGTGTCCGCCGGCGGCAGGCGCCTGTACGACGAGCACGTCGAGGCCCGCGTCCACCGCCTGCCGCGCCTCGTCGGCGGTGGTCACGGTCTGTGCCAGCCGGCTGCCGACCCGGCGCAGGGCCGCTACCGACGCGGGGTCGGGGAGGCCGAAGGTGAACGAGACGACCCGCGGTGCCGCCTCGACCAGGAGGTCGATCTTGTCGCGCCAGTGGTCGTCGTCCTCGACCGGCAGCTCCGGCAGGTCGACGGCGAAGCGCTCGGCGAGCGGTCGCAGCGCATCGCGGTACGCGGCGTACGCCCTGAGGTCGACCGGCACCGGATGCGGTGCGAACAGGTTGACGGCGTACACGTCGGTCGCCGCGGTCACCTCGTGCAGCTGGTCGGCGAAGGCCTGGGGCTGGAGGTAGCCGGCAGCCAGGAACCCGAGGCTGCCCGAGCGGGCGGCCGCCAGCACCAGCTCCGGGGTGGTCGGGCCGCCCGCCATCGGGGCGGCGAGGACGGGCAGGGTCACCCCGAGCCGGTCCAGGAGGCTGCTGCTCATCGCTCCATGGTGCCCCTCGCCGCGGACTTCGGCGGTGCTGTGGCCGGTTCGGCGGTGCTGTGCGGGCACTTCGGCGGTGATAACCCCGCGTGACAGCGGCGATCCCCGAGACTGAGGGGATGAGCGAGGCCGAGGGCAACTCCGTGGTCGGCGTTGATCCCGCGTCGGGGTCGGTAGTCATCACCTACGACGACGGGCCCACGCCGGGCGTCACCGACCGGTTGTCGACAGTCCTGGCGGACGCCGGTGCGACTGCCACCTTCTTCGTGCTCCTCACCCGGGCAACGAAGAGCCCGGGGATGCTGCGCGACCTCCTCGCTGCCGGCCACGAGATCGGCCTGCACGGACGCGACCACACACGCCTGACCACGGTCGACCCGGAGACGCTGCCGCGCCTCCTGAGCGAGGCGCGGCGCGACCTGGAGGACCTGGCGGGGGTGGAGCTCCGCTGGTTCCGCCCGCCGTACGGCGCGCAGGACGCCGCCACCTGGCGCGGCGTCCGCGCGGCCGGTCTGACGCCGGTGCTGTGGAGCGCGCACTGCTCCGACTGGCTCGACGTACCTCTCGACGACCGTCTGCGCGACCTGCGCGGCGCGTCGCCGGCGGGTCGGGTCGTGCTGCTGCACGACGGCTTCGCCGGTGCCGCGGACGGTGTCGACGACGGCCCGCCGCCGCAGTTCGACCGTTGCGCCCTCACGGCCGCAGTTCTCCGCGAGGTCGGCGCAACCGGGTGTCGGGCCCAGAGTCTCGGCGTAGCGCTCGAGCACACGACCGCGGTCTGGCGGCCCTGGTTCGACGAGGGTTAGGAGACGGCCGACGCCTCGGCGCCCGTGACCGGCTCCGGTTCCGGTTCCGTCACGCGGGTCGGCATGAACGACGCCACGACGACCAGGAGCAGCGCGAAGCCGATCGTCAGCACGAACACGCCGTGGATGGCGTCCTCGAGGACCGGGGCGGAGACCTGCTCGAGGGCGGGGCGCGCACCGCCGAGCCGGCTGCTGACCACGCTGTTCACTACTGCGCCGAAGACGGCGACGCCGACCGCGCTGCCGATCGAGCGGGCGAACATGTTCGCCCCGGTGGCCACCCCGCGTCGGTTCCAGCCCACGGCGGTCTGCGCGGCCACGACGGCGGGGCTGGCGACGTACCCGAACCCGATCCCCATCACGAAACAAGGGAAGGCGAGGTGCAGCACGGAGCTGTCGCCGTTCACGGTGAGCAGCAGCAGCGCGCCGACGAGCGCGAAGGCGCTGCCCATCAGGAACGTCGCTCGGAACCCGAGCGTGAGGTAGAAGCGGCCGGCAGTGGTGGCCGCGATCGGCCAGCCGATGGTCATCGCCGCGAGGGCCAGTCCGGCGACGACCGCGCCGGAGCCCAGCACCTGCTGGGCGTAGAGCGGCACGTACGACGAGAGGCCGAGGGTCAGGACGCCGACCACGAGGGATCCCGCGTTGGCGACGTTCAGCACCCGCATCCGGAAGACCCACATCGGGAGCACCGGCTCGCTCACCCGCTGCTCGACCAGGACGAACGCCACGAGGACCACAGCCGCGCCGGCGAACAGGCCGAGGCTGACCGGCGAGCCCCACCCCCACTCGATCCCGCCCTCGAGCAGCGCGAGCAGCAGCAGCGTGCCGCCGAGCGCCAGCAGGGTGGCGCCGGCGACGTCGATCCGGTGCTTGGTGCGCTCGGCGCGGACCTCGGTCCAGCGCCAGAGCACCCAACCGGCGAGGAGGCCGAGCGGCAGGTTGACGAAGAAGATCCAGCGCCAGCCGATCGTCTCGGAGAACACACCACCGAGCGTCGGACCGATCAGCGAGGCCATCGCCCAGACGCTGGCGACGTACCCCTGGACGGTCGCGCGCTCCTGCAACGTGTAGATGTCGCCGAGGATGGTCATCCCGATCGGCTGTACGGCGCCGGCGCCGAGGCCCTGCACCAGCCGGAAGACGATCAGTGCCGGCATGCTCCAGGCGAAGCCACACAGCAGTGATCCCAGCAGGAACAGCCCGACCCCGAGCAGCATCAACGGCTTGCGCCCGTAGACGTCGGCGAGCTTGCCGTAGAGCGGCACCGAGATCGCCTGCGCCAGCAAGTAGATGGAGAACATCCACGGGAACGACGTGAACCCGCCGAGGTCGGAGACCACCGACGGCACCGCGGTCGCCAGGATCGTGGCGTCGATGGCGACCAACCCGATGCTCAGCATCACCGCCAGCAGGATCGGCCCTCGCTCGCTGCGCAGGCCGACCTCGGCGCGGGTGGCGCGGGGCGCGCGAGGAGAGCTCACAGGGCGCCAACCGCATCGGTCGCCGATGCATTCCGGCTCCGCTGAGATGCCTCCGAACCATTCGGCGTCCCGGCCCGTACACCCCTGAAAGGACGCGACACCTGCTCGGGCACGTCCTGCCGCGTCCGGACCTGCATCCCCCAACCGGAGGTATCCGCATGATGCACTCGAAGTTGCCCGTAGCGATGCTCGGCACGGCGTCCGCGCTGGTCCTGGCGCTCAGCCCCTCGGCAGCCCTGGCCCACGACGGCGGCGGCGGGGGCGGCGGGCACGGGCACAACCTGCTCCGAGGAGACCTGACCCCGAGCTTGCCCACCGACGCCGCCATCAACCTGATCCCACCGGGCGGCGCACCGTGGATCCTCGGTCGCGGCGAGGTGCGCGTGCGCGAGAGCGGCCGAATGGACGTCCGGATCGAGGGTCTCCAGATCCCGCGCAACGGCGCAGCCGACAACCCGGTCGCGAACATCCACGCGGTCCTCTACTGCAGCGGCGCGGCCGCCGCCGACAGCGGGTCCCAGCCGATGTCGGTCCCCGGGGGCGACTCGCGGTTCCGCGTCAGCCTGATGGTCCCCGAGACCTGTGCCGACGCCGTCGTCCTGATCCAGCCCGACTCGCCTGTGACGCCTGGCACGCGTGCGAACGCCTACATCGCCAGCGTGATGGCCGCCCCCGACGACGACGAGGACTGAGCCGACCAGCGACCCCCCGCGGCAGCCCAGGAAGGGCCCCCTCCCTTCCTGGGCTTCGCCGACCGCGGGCAGGTTCCGCTCTGGTGGTGATGCTCGGACGGGTGCAGGATGCCCGGGAGGACCACCTTCGGACGGTGAGGCATGGACATCCTCGGCACGGAACGGAACTTCGCCGGTCTGGGTCTGGCCGACCTCGTCGAGGCCCGCGACCTCTACCACTGGCACCTGACCCACCAGCGCAACGTCGTCGGCACCGCCGTCGGCCTCTACTACATCCGCACCACCGACCCGTGGCCGTCGTCCCGGCGTACGTCGACCACGTCGGCCGCGCCGGGCACCAGGAAGGCGCCGCGAACCTTCCAGAACTCCGGGATCCGGGACTACTCGTGGCCGTGCGTGCTCGTCCTCGTCGAGCGCTGGTTGGAGCCCGAGGACTTCGGCAGCGGCCCGGGTCAGGTGTCGGTCGACGAGAAGGTGCCCACGACGCTGTACCTGCCGGACGGGCGAACCGTGCCGGTGTGCGTCGTACAGGTCGACCCGGCCGAACCCGGCCGCGACCCGATTCCGGCGTGGGTGTGGCCCGAGCGGGTGATCGGTGGCGGGCTCCCGGTCATCACGCGCAGCCAGGGTGAGGAGCACGTGGCCAGCGTCGGCACCCTGGTCACCGACGGCCACACCGTCTACGCGCTCACGGCCCGGCACGTGTGCGGGCCGGCCGGCACTCCCGTCAACACCCGGCTGCGTCGCCGCGAGGTCGAGGTGGGCCAGTCCAGCCCGCTCCAGCTCGGGCGGGTGCCCTTCGACGTCGCCTACCCGGACCTGGTCGGCCACCGGACGTACCTGACCCTCGACGCCGGGCTGATCGAGATCGACGAGCTCGCCGACTGGACCTCCCAGACCTACGGACTGCCACCCGCGGGACCGTTCGCGGACCTCAGCGAGCACAACCTGACCACCAAGCTCGTCAACGCCGAGGTCGTGGCCTTCGGCGCGACGTCCGGCTACCTGCGCGGCCGGATCGCCGCGCTGCTCTTCCGCTACCGCTCCATCGGTGGGTACGACGACATCACCGACTTCCTGATCGCCCCCGGGCCGGGCCAGCACGGCTCCCAGCCCGGTGACTCCGGCACCGTGTGGCACCTGCGGCAGACCGCCGACGACGGCTCGGCCCAGCTCCTCCCGATCGCTCTGCAGTGGGGCGGTGAGAACCTCGTCGGGGCGAGCCAGGGCCGCGGCTTCAACTTCGCTCTCGCCTCGAGCCTGACCAACGTGCTGCGGCTCCTCGACGTCAGCCTGGTCGTCGACCACAACACCCAGGCCCAGCCGTTCTGGGGAAAGACCGGCCACTACACGATCGCCAGCCTCGCCTGCGAGCACCTGAGGACCTCGCGCCTGAAGACGCTGATGCGCAACAACCTGGACCGGATCGGCTTCCAGCTCTCGGCCCTCGACCCCGACGACATCGACGCCGCCACCGGCCGGTTGAGCCAGAACCCGCGGTTCGTGCCTCTGGCCGACGTGCCCGATCTGGTCTGGAAGAACCTGCCGACCGCGGTCGTCGGCGGCCGCGACACGTCGGCCCGCCGCGGCCCGGAGCACCCCACCCACTACGCCGACATCGACGAGCCGCGCACCACCGACGGCAGGACCCTGCGCCAGCTGTGCATCGCGGACCCGACGGTGGTCAGCGTCGAGGCCTGGCAGGAGTACTACACCTCGCTCGGTCACACCGACCCGGCGGACCGCGGGCTGCTGCCCTTCCGGGTCTGGCAGTTCTTCGACGAGATGGTCGACGCCGTGGCGGCCGGCGACGCGGCCAGGTTCGTCTGCGCGGCCGGGCTGGTCTCCCACTACGTCGGCGACGCCTCGCAGCCGCTGCATGGCTCCTACCTCGCCGACGGCGTGCCGGCCACACCGACCACCCCGGCCCAGGGCCAGGGGGTCCACTCCGCCTACGAGAGCGCGATGGTGGACGCCTTCGCCGCCGAGATCCTGACCGGGCTCCAGGCCACTCTCACCCGTCGCGGCGCGGAGCAGGGACCGATCCTCAGCGGCCACGACGCCGCGGTGGCCGTCGTACACCTGATGGACCGGACCGCGAAGACGATCAAGCCCGCCGACCTGGTCGCCGTCTTCGCCCAGACCCAGGTCGGCCGTACGACGTTGGGCCCGACCGTCACCCAGGCCGTCCTCGCCACCCTGTGGGAGCACGTCGGGGCCGCGACCGTGAAGGTGATGGCCGACGGCACTCGCACCCTCGCCGCGATCTGGGAGGCCGCCTTCGCGGTCGGCAAGGGCACCCGCACCATCCCCGCGGCAAGCGCCAAGGCCGTCGACCCCGCCGCCCTCCAGGCACTCTACGAAGATCCCGACTTCGTCCGCTCCCTCGACCTGGACCACATCGGGTCGGTGCTGAAGCAGCCGCCGGCATAGGCCGACGTCGGATCGACGCGCACTGGTCCGGGCGTGGCTCAGGGCCCCAGTCGTGTCGGGCTGCGTGCCAGCCCAGCTGCATGCAGCCATTCTGACCCGACTGCCCGAACGAGGGTGAGCGGTCCGAACTCACGCAGGCCAATGGCGTCCGCTGTCAATCGACAAGCAGCACAAGCTTCCCGCGCCGACGACCCTGCTCACTTGCCCTGTGCGCATCGGCGACACCGGCGAGCGGGCAGCCCTGCGCGGCCGGGAGCCGGAAGCGCCATTGATGAGCAGCGTGATGCCGCTCCCGACACCGAGCTGGTCAAGGACACGCTTCGGCGTCTCGATCGCGGCGCGCAGAGCGGCTGCACCAGCGAGGTCGAGCGACGCCGGGATCGGTGTGGGGCGGGCCAGAACTGCCAGCTCGGCCCGGGCTCCCTCCTCGGCGGTGAAGCCGAACACGCGGTCGCCCACGGCGTCACCTGTCGATGCTGGTCGTATCACCAACCGCAACCGCGGTAGGACAACACGCTCGTGGCCGGGGAGCCAGTCGCCCGTTGCCGTCCCGCCGGTGTCCGCCTGCTCGCCCCTGAGCGGTGTTCACAGGTGACGTGAGAAGCCCCCATCGGAGCGAGTTCCAGGACCCTACGAGGGTGGGCCGTCTTCGTGGGCCGCTCGCGGTAGGTGCACCCCCCGCGTCGCGGTCGCGTGACTCGGCCTTCCCCCGGGTCGGACCAGCCGAGGTCTGCGGGGATCGGAGCAGAGCCATCCTTCGGGAGCACGCTCGTCGCCCCTGCGGCAAGTGCGGCCAGCGCGGTCTCCTCCCGCGCTTCTGCGGCCAGGACCACGACCAGAGTCTCGGGGACCGCCTCCCTGATCGCTGCGACGAGAGTCAAGCCACCCTCCGGCGGCATCACGATGTCAACGTCCACCAACACCACGTCGGGGCGCGTACGACGTACCACGTCGAGCGCGCTCTCCCCATCATGGGCCGTTCCGACGACCTCGAATCCCTGTGCGGGTGCAATCGCAGCTGCCAACCAGAGGCTCAACGCCGCGTCAGGTTCTGCAATGACGATCCGGAACATGTGCCCTCCTGACTCTGCATGGCCTTGCTGGTGCCGATCCTGGGCCCGCAGCGACGGACCCCTGGCCGGTCCCGAACGGGATCGAAGACACCCTGCCTTGGTCCGCTCGGTGCCAACCAGATGTACCAAGGTCCTACGACCATCGGCACGATCATGTGGTCACCACACGCACCTACCTGCCCACTGTCCGGCCCCTGCTCAGGCACGGGAGGGGACGGCGTACCTTGGCGCCGGGCCGCCACGGGGGCGCAGCCCCGTCGTCCGCAGGACTCCGAGACCCGGTCCAGCGGCGTTGCCATTCGCCGGATCTCGGAGCAACTACCCGTTCTCGCTCACCTTGAAGGGTGGTGCCGAGCCGGTGTAGGCGGCGTCTATCGTTCAGCGATGCCGCACCCCCCAAGGCGGCTCAGGCCCCCGCCAGGCTCCCCCCGTAGCCCGGCGGGGCGTTCTCATGCGCCCGAGAGCCGAGCCTCAAGCACGCGCCGTTCTGTGCAGCGCCATCGACTCGGCCATGCCGCCGTCCGGCTCACCCACGCGCCGGCTGAGGGCAGTCCTCGCCACCTCCGCAACCTCGCGTGTGTGGTTCATGTGCGTCGGCGCCGGGCAGGCGGCGATGGCCACCTCGAGCAGAGCCCGCAGGCGCTCGTCGCAGTCCGGGGTGCCGCTCGTCGCTACGCCGTCGGCGGTGCACCGGACCATCGTCGGAGCACAGCGTTCGGCGAAGATCCGGGGAGTGATCCGCGGAGGCACCGGTAGCCGTTGGGCCCACGCGACTGCGCCGGGGACGAGGTCGAGTGCGGCCCGGGCTTCGCGCCTGGTCGCGGCCAGATCCGGGCCAGCCTCTGCGCAGACCCGTTCGGCGCTCAACAGCCCGGCAGCGAGAATGCGCTGCGTCGTCTCGGGAACATCGAGGATCGGCCGGGCGGCCACCGCGACCGGAAGGGTCAGCCACGTGCGATCGTCGCCGTGCCGACCCACCACCAACGGGATCAGCGGCACCAGTTGCTGACGGCCCGCGTGGCTCATGTGGTCGTTGACCCGCCGAGCAAGGTGCGCCAACAAGGGGTGCGTGCAGGACGGGTGATCGCTCCATCGCTCACCTGCGAGGAAGGAGGCGAACTCCATGAAGCACGCGCCACGTCGAGGCGATCGATGGCTCCCACGAGACAGGACCGGTACGCCGTCCGGAACACCCAATGACCTCATCACGACCTCCTCTCATGAGGATGCGACCGCCGGCCCGCAGGATCAAGAGCGTAGGTCAGATCAGTAGTACCAGGGGAACGGCGACCAGTCGGGGTCGCGCTTCTCGAGGAACTGGTCGCGGCCCTCCTGGGCCTCGTCGGTCATGTAGGCCAGGCGGGTGGTCTCGCCGGCGAAGAGCTGCTGGCCGACCAGGCCGTCGTCGATGAGGTTGAAGGAGTACTTCAGCATCCGCTGGGCGGTGGGGCTCTTGCCGTTGATGAGGCGCCCCCACTCGAGCCCGGTGGTCTCCAGCTCGGCGTGCGGGACCGCCCGGTTGACGGCGCCCATCCGTTCGCCGTCCTCGGCGGAGTACTCCTGGCCGAGGAAGAAGATCTCGCGGGCGAACTTCTGGCCGACCTGGCGAGCGAGGTACGCCGAGCCGAAGCCGCCGTCGAACGAGCCGACGTCCGCGTCGGTCTGCTTGAACCTCGCCTCCTCGGCGCTGGCCAGCGTGAGGTCGCAGACCACGTGGAGCGAGTGGCCGCCGCCGGCTGCCCAGCCGGGCACCAGCGCGACCACGATCTTGGGCATGAACCTGATCAGCCGCTGGCACTCCAGGATGTGGAGCCGCCCGAGCTTGGCCTTGTCGACGGTCTCGGCGGTCTCGCCCTCGGCGTACTGGTAGCCGGCCCTGCCGCGGATCCGCTGGTCGCCGCCGGTGCAGAAGGCCCACTTTCCGTTCTTCTCACTCGGCCCGTTGCCGGTGAGCAGGACGCAGCCGACGTCGCTGCTGATCCGGGCGTGCTCGAGGACCCGTAGCAGCTCGTCGACGGTGTGCGGCCGGAACGCGTTCAGGACGTCGGGGCGGTCGAAGGCGATCCGGACCGTGCCGTGCGCCTTGGCGCGGTGGTAGGTCAGGTCGGTGAGGTCCTCGAAGCCCGGTACGTCGTCCCACAGCTCCGGGTCGAAGATCTCGCTGACTCCGTCGAGGGCGCTCATGTCGAGCAGCGTAGGGGGAGGTCGGAATGGTCCGCGCGAGGGCCGCGTTACGGCGTACATGGCACTGACAGGCACCTATGTCCCGAGCAAGCAGCGGTGGGTCCGCGACCAGGTGGCGGCGTACGAGGCGTCGGACGGCGCCCGCGCGAACACCCTGCGCGACTCCGGCGACCCGATCGTGGTCATCACCTCGGTGGGCGCGAAGTCGGGCAACCTGCGCAAGAACCCGGTGATGCGGGTCGAGCGTGACGGCACCTACGTCGCGATCGCGTCGAAGGGCGGCTCGGACGACAACCCGGAGTGGTACTTCAACTTCCTGGCGCACCCTGAGGTGGACCTCCAGGACGGCGCGGAGAAGCACACCTACACGGTGCGGTTGGCGCAGGGCGAGGAGCGCGCGGACTGGTGGGCGTACGCCGTGGCGACCTGGCCGACCTACGGCGAGTACCAGAAGAAGACCGACCGCGAGATCCCGGTCTTCCTGCTCGAGCGCGCCTGAGCTCTAGCCGCGCCGGGCGATCGAGGAGGCGAGGCCGACCAGGTGGCCGAGCCGAGCCAGCTCGGAGTCGAGGAACTCGGGACCGCCCCGGCGGCCGATCGCGACGATCCGCTTGTGCCCGACCGGCGCGATCGCGACCAGGTCGTCACCGAGGGTCTGCACCTCGAGGCCCTTGCCGGGCTTGAGGTCGATCACCGGCGGCGCGCCCTCGCTGGCGTGCTCGACCCGGAAGCCGTCGGGGACGGCCTTGATCCGCGCCGCCCACTCGCAACGGAACGCCACCGGCAACAGCTCCACCAGCCGGTCCGGCGCGGTCTCGGGCTCGGCGGTCAGCGACTCCACCACCTCGAGATCCAGGAAGAGGTTGCCGCCGGCCAGGTAGCGGCTGATCCACAGCACCTTCACGCCGTCCACGGCTGTGCAGGCCGAGACCACGGAGTCGGGCATCGCGCCGTCGACCATCTCGAGGAGTACGTCGTCCACCGCGGTGCCGTCGTACCGCTTCTCGACGATCTCGATCGCCTCGATGTCGCCGCCGGCCGCACCGATCGCGCTCGCCAATCTGCCCAGGGACCCGGGCACGTCGGGGATCTCGACGCGGAGCAGCAACATGCCCACGACCCTAGCCGCGGTGCATGACACTCAGGTTTCGTCGCTCGACGGGTGGGCAAGCCGCTCGGCGAGCCCGCTCGCCCGGTGGGCGGGACGCCCGACCGCCAGACGTACGGCGTCGTGGGTCGCCACCACCGTCACCTTCCGCTCCGCGCGGGTGAGCGCGGTGTAGAAGAGCTCGCGGGTGAGCAGCCGGGAGTCGTCGGGCGGGAGCAAGACCGTGACCTCGGCCGCCTGGCTGCCCTGGCTCTTGTGCACCGTCATCGCGTGCATGGTGTCCACGTCGGTGAGCCGCGAGGTGGACAGCAGCCGCGGCCCGTACGGCGTGGCGATCGCCGCGCGGACGCCATCCCCGTCGGCGACCACGACGCCGGTGTCGCCGTTGAAGAGGTCGAGCCCGTAGTCGTTGCTGGTCAGCAGGAGCGGGCGGCCGGCGTACCACTCCTGCCCCCAGCCGCCGCCGATCGGCAGCCCGGTGTGCTCGGCGAGGCCACGCTCGACCGCGCGGTTCCAGTGGCCGACGCCCCAGGGCCCGTCGCGGTGGGCGCACAGCAGGCGGTGCGCGTCGAGCACCGCGATCGCGCCGGCGGCGTCACCGGAGGTCGCCACGGCTCGGAGCGCTACGGCGTGCGCTACCAGGCGTGCGCGCAGCGAGGGCAAGGTGTCGGGGTCGCCGGGGTCGAGCAGCTCGATGTGGTCTCCCCCGGCGGAGAGCAGGGCCAGCGCCCGGTCGGCGTCACCGTCACGGACCGCCTCGGCGAGGTCGTTGATCTGGCGGCCGAACCGGTGGGACTCGCGCAGCGAGGCCACGGTCGCCGGCTCGCGCCGGGCCAGCCCGTCGACGAGGTCGGCGAGCACCGCGCCCGCCTCGACCGAGGCGAGCTGGTCGGGATCGCCGACCAGGATCAGCCGGCAGTCGGACCGCACCGACTCCACCAGCCGGGCCATCATCGTCAGGGAGACCATCGAGGTCTCGTCGACCACGATCACGTCGTGCGGCAGCCGGTTGCGCCGGTCGTGGCGGAACCGGTTGCGGCTGCCCCGCTTCCAGCCGAGCAGCCGGTGCAGGGTCTGTGCCGTCGGTTCACCGACCGCGTCGGCGTGCCCGGCGAAGCGCGGCTCGGCCAACGCCCCGCGGACGGCCTCCTGCAGCCGGGCCGCGGCCTTGCCGGTCGGTGCGGTCAGCGCGATCCGCAGCGGCCGGTCGGACTGGTCGGCGAGCAGGGCGAGGAGACCGGCCACCGCGGTGGTCTTGCCGGTGCCGGGGCCGCCGGTGAGGACCGTGGTCCACTGGCGCGCCGCTGCGGCCGCGGCGGCGCGCTGCTCGTCGTACCCCTCCGGGAAGAGCACCGGTGCCAGCGCCTCGAGACGCGCGTCGTCGACCACCGGTGGCACGAGCGCGAGCCGGGCCGCCAGGTCGTCGCGCACCTGGCACTCCTCGCGCCAGTAGCGGTCGAGGTAGGTGACGCTCCCCTCGACCCGGAGCACCCCGGCCTCCGCGAGCCGGCTCGCGCCTACCCGGCCGACCCAGCCCGCGGCCGGCCAGGACAGGCCGTCGGGCAGCGTCTCGGTGACCAGGTCGTGGAGGTCGAGGCACACCGACCCGTGACGCAGGGAGCGCACCGTGAGGGCGAGGGCGAGCGCGGCCTCGTCGTCAGGCTCGGCGGCCAGGGCCTGGATCCGGCGGGCGGTGTGGGCGTCGGCCGCCTCGATGACGCCGGCGGCGTTGAAGCGGCCGAGCATCCCGGTCACTCCCAGCGCCAGCCGTCGGTCGCGTGGGTCGTCGGTCTCGAAGGGCTCGATCACCGGCGCCCCTCCACCAGGTCGCTGAGCGCGACGACCAGCGCGGCCGAGGGCGACCAGTCGAAGACACCGGCGACGTGGCCGTCGACGACCGGGGTGTCCGGCCCGCACATCCCGCGCAGGAAGAGGTAGAGCACGCCGCCGAGGTGCTGCTCCGGGGTGTACGACGGGAGCCGCCACCGCAGGTAGCGGTGCAGGACGACGGAGTAGAGAAGCGCCTGGAGCGGGTAGTGGCTGTGCAGCATCGCCGCCGCCATCTCGCCGTGGCCGTAGTCGGCCGACGTGACCGGCACCCCGACCTCCCCCAGCAGGTTGGTCTTGTAGTCGACGACGACGAAGCGGTGGTCGTGAGGACGGTCCGGGTCCGGCACCCGCAGGACCACGTCGATCGACCCGGAGAGGTAGCCACGCAGGGACTGGTCGCCGAGCGGGCCGGTCAGCTGCTCGGCGTACGGCGCGAGCGGGTCGTCGGCGGGAAGGTGCGCGGTGAGCAGCGGCGCCAGGTCGCGCAGGCGTACGTCGGGTCGCACGGTGGCGGGTCGGTCGCCGCCGGTGAGAGGAAACTCGAAGTCGAGCTCGCAGAGCCGGTCGCGCAACGGGATGTCGGCCAGGGACAGACCCGACGCGGTGGCTCCGAGCGGGGTGAGCTGCGAGGGCAGCAGCGCCTCGGCGAGCTCGTCGGCGACGACCCCGACCGGCCACCAGGCGAGCTGCTCGCGGGTGTGTGCGGCGAGCTCGGCCCGCAGGTCGGGCGCCTCGGGGTCGGTCTCCTCGAGCACGGCGTGCACCAGGCTGCCGAAAGCCGCGCCCGACGGCAGCGCGGCCATCGGCGACGGCACCCCTGGCACGGATCCCCTCGCGAGCAAGCTCGCTTCGGTCTCGCTGCGACCACTGGGCTCCGAGTCCGTCGGATCCCAGTTGTCTCGCTCGGGTTCGGACGTCACACCGGCCGGCTGCTCCTGCACCCGGATCAGCCCGGAGTACGACGTGCGGCGCCACTCGGTGTCGACCTCACGGTCGAACGGCCGGGCCGCGAGAACGCCGGTCGCCTCGGCTGCCGGCGCCGGTGCTGCGGTCGAGACCACGGACTCCTCGGGCGAGGGGCCGCCGAGCTCGGCGAGCAGGCCGAGCACCCGCGTGACGTACGCGTCGTCCTTGACCGCCCAGCTGTCGGGCACCTCGCTCTGCTCCGGACGGCGTCCGAACAGCAGCCGTTGAAGCCCGCCGTGCTGGGTGTTCGCGGTGGGCGCCCACCAGGTGACGACCTGCGACTGGGCCCGGGTCAGGGCGACGTAGAGGTCGCGCAGCTCCTCACCCGCCTCCTCGTGGAGGTGCGCCTGCTCGTGCGCCGCCCACGACGGCCCGGCACCGGCGACATCGAGCATCCGGGTGCCGTCGGTCTCGTGGTAGCGCGCACAGCCCACCGGCCAGACGTACTTCATCGAGGCGAAGGGCAGGTGCACCACGGGGTACTGCAGGCCCTTGCTCTGGTGGACGGTCGTGATCTGCACCGCCGCCGCGTCGCTGTCGAGGCGCCGGACCCGCTCCTGCGAGGCGTTCTCGCGCTCGGCCCGGAGCCACTCGAGCAGGCCGGTGAGGCCCAGCGAGTCGCGCCGGGCGGTCTCGTGCAGCGTCTGCGCGACGTGACGGAGGTCGGTCAGCAGCCGCTCCCCGCCGACCGTGCCCAGCACGCGGGCGGTCAGGCCGCGTTCCTCGGTCGCCTCGAAGAGCGCCGCCACGCCCCGCCCGCGCAGCAGCAGCGCCCAGCCACGCAGCCGGTCGGCGAGCTGGTCGGTGAGCTCCTCGCCGCCGCGGTCGAGCTCGCTCAACGTGCGGCCGAGGAACGACGTGAGCGCGGCGGCACGCACGCGGCCGGACCGGTGCGGTTGCTCGAGGGCCTCGAGCAGGGTCAGCCACTCGTCGCCCGCCGGCGAGGTGAGCAGCTTCGTGCCGCCGCCGACCACCGCCGGCACACCGCGCTCGACGAGGGCTGACCGCACCAGCTCCGCCTGCGACCACTCGGCTACGAGTACGGCGACGTGACGCGCAGCGATCGGCTCGCCGTCCCACGTCGCCTCGGAGGCGAGCAGCGCGGCGATGTCGCCCGCGCAGTCGGCCGCGATGTGACGACGCGCGTCGGGGGCACGCACCAGCCCCTTGGCGAGCTTGAAGCCGCGGCGGTGCACCTGCCGGACCCGGAACGGCGCGGACGACGGCGCCCCGGCCAGTCGCGAGCCGGCATGCGACGCGGTGACGTCGCGCACCACGATCCGCTCGTCGCCCAGCGCGGCCCCGCGGAGCACCACCTGGAGCCGCTCGACCAGGGCGGCATCGCTGCGACGGTTGGTGTCGAGCGTGGCCTGGGTGGTGGCAGTCGCGGCGGCCGCGAGATAGGCAACGACGTCGCCGCCGCGGAAGGCGTAGATCGCCTGCTTCGGGTCGCCGATCAGCACCATCGTCGCGTGGCCGGTGAACGCTCGGTCGAGGACCTCCCACTGCTTGGGGTCGGTGTCCTGGAACTCGTCGACGAGCACGACCTGCCAGCGCTGGCGCATCCGCTCCCGAGCCGGCGCGTCGTCATCGGCGAGGGCCTCGGCGAGCCGGCCCAGGAGGTCGTCGTACGACAGGATCCCGAGGCGTCGCTTGCGGCGGTCGACCTCGGCGCGGACCGCGTGGGCGAAGGCGACCCGGGCGCCGGCCTCGGACTCCGCATCGTCGAACGCGGCCAGCTCGGCATGGGCGTCGCCGACCACGGTGCGGGCCAGGGTCAGGGCGGTCTCCCGGCTGAACGGCGGCGGGTCGGTCAGCTGCCCGAACCGATGGAGGTAGACGTCGTCGACGACCTCGACGACCAGCTCGTCGAGCGACTCCACCAAGGTGGCGCCGGTGTCGGAGTCGCCCGCGACGCCGAGCGAGCGGAGCACGGTCTGGCAGAACTGGTGGGTGGTCGCGATCGTGGCGGCGTCGAACGAGGCGAGAGCGTCGCGGAGCCTCCGGTGGCGGAGCACGACCTCGGCCTCGTCGGCGTCGAGGAGCCGCGCGACCACGGGGTGGTCGCGGTCGGCCGCCGCCGGGTCGGCCAGGGCGCGCTCGGCGCGCACCAGCTGCTCGCGCACCCGCTCGCGCAGCTCCTGGCTGGCCGCGCGTCCGAAGGTGATGACGAGCAGCTGGTCGAGGGGGATGCCCTGCTCGGCGACGTAGCGGGCGACCAGCGCGGCGACGGTGAAGGTCTTGCCGGTGCCGGCGGACGCCTCCAGCAGGGTGGTGCCGGTGGGCAGCGGACCAGCGAGGTCGAAGGACTCCATCACCAGCTCCCCTGCTCGGCCTCGAACAGCGGGCTCCACACCCGCAGCGACAGGGACCCGAACCGGGTCGTCTCCCCGGAGAAGTCCTCGCCCGCACCCGGCTGCTCGCCCAGCCCGGGTGGCTCGTCGGGCCGGCCCCAGATCATCACCGCCGCTGGCTCGGACTGCTCGCCGGGGAAGTTGCCGTCCTTCCAGTCATAGCCCGCCTTCATCAGCGCGTCGGGCACGTCTGCTCGCGTACGGCGCGCACGGGCGTAGCCGAAGGAGGACTTCAGGGGCAGCGGCAACGGCGCACGCAGGCCTCGGTCCCGCAGCGCGACCAGGTCGCGCAGCAGGTCGAGAGCGGTGTGGTCGAGCGGCCCGAGCAGCGACACGGCGGTGTCGTCACGCGAGCGGCTGTGCGGCCGGCCGATGGTGTGGGCGGTCCAGCTGCGGTCCTCGTCGGCCGCGGCCAGCGCGAGCAGCCGGACCCAGGAGGCGAGCCGGTGCTTGGGACCCAGCCGGGAGTAGGTCACCGACACCAGCCGGTCGCCGTACACCTCGGGGACGGTGCCGACGAGCCGCCGCCCGTCGCCGAGGTCGACCGCGACGTCGACCGCCCGCGGCGGGGTGGTGCGCAGCTCGGCGGCCTTGTCATGCAGGGGGCCGGCGCGGCCGAGGATCTGACCGAGCATCCGCCAGCCGAGCTGCCCGGGCGGGAGCTCCCCGCGTCGCCACTCGCGCTGCTTGACGACCGCCGGGTCGAGGCCGGCCAGCAGGTCCCCGAGGACCCGGTCGCCGACCGCCCACTGGGCGAGGCTGTCGATCTCGACCGGGAGGGCGTCCTCCGGTTGGTCCTCGTCGGCGGCCACGGCGACGTCCACGCCGTCGCGGGCCAGGAACCCCTTGACCGGGTCGCCCCAGAAGCGGACCAGATCGGCCAGGGACACGTCGCCGGCCGGCGCGGGTGGCAGGGGCGCGTCGAGGAAGGGCACCGGCGCGACACGCGGACTCGACGCCGCTCGGGCGCCCGCGGCGGCGGCGAGGTCGAAGGAGAAGGTGGCGCCGGGCAGCAGGCCGCCCGGCGTGACGTTCTTGGGGTCGAAGGGCTGGAGGGGGTGGTGGATCGTGACCGCCTCCGAGACCGGCCGGCCGTCGGCGGTGGACGCCGTCGCGTCGAGCGCGTCCAGCACCTCGCCGAGGGGTACGGCGGGAGGGCGCGGCCGCCCGGACACCTCGTTGGCGCCGGTGTAGGTGACGACCAGGGTCTGGGTCGCGGCCAGGATCGCGTCGAGCAGGAGCTGGCGGTCCTCGCTGCGCGCGTCGCGCTCACCGGTCATCGGGTGTCGAGCGAGCACGTCGTCGCCGTCGACCGCGCCCTGCCGCGGGAACACGCCGTCGTCGAGACCCAGCAGGCAGACCACTCGGTGCGGGACCGACCTCATCGGCACCATCGTGCAGACGGTGAGTGTGCCGGTGCGGAAGTTGGCGCGGGTCGGGCGCCCGGCCAGCCGGTCGGACAGCAGGGCGCGTACGTCGGGCAACCTCAGGTCGACCTGCCCGAGGCCGGCTGCGGCGCGGCGGACCCGGCCGAGCTCGCGCTGCACCTGCCCCGACTGCCAGCCGTCACTGGTGGTGACGGCGGTCAGCGAGGAGACCGCGTCGTCGAGGGCCGACAGCCAGTGGTCGAGCGGACGGGTGCCGGTGAGGCGATCGGTGGCGTAGCGCAACCGCTCGACGTACTCGGTGAGCCGGCCGACCAGCTCGACCTGTGCACTGCCGACGTCGTCGAGCGGCAGCGCCCGGTCGAGCCACGCCGAGGAGTCGTCGGAGAGGGCGACGCCGGTCAGCAGCCGGTCGAGCCCGAACTCCCAGGTGTTCGCGACGTACGACGAGAGCCCGAAGTCGGCGCGGTGCGCGGCGTCGAAGGCCCACCGCACCCCGGACTCGCGGGCCCAGACGTCGAGCTGGTCGAGGTCGTCGTCGCTGAACCCGAACCGCCGCCGCACCGGCTCGGTGCGGGCCAGGTCGAGGACCTGCGTCGCGGGTGCCCGGCCGCCCGCGAGGTCGAGCAGCGCCATCGCCACTCCGAGCACGGGGTTGGTCTGCCCGGGGGCCCGGTCCGCGAGCCGGACCCGCAGCCGGTGGGCGGGATGGCCGGTGGTGCCGACCATGTCGCCGAGCCCGAACCCGGCCTCGATCAGCGGCGCGTACGTCTCGATGTCGGGACACATCACGAGCACGTCGCGCGGCTCGAGGGTGGGGTCGTCGTCGAGCAGTCCGAGCAGCACCTCGCGGAGCACGTCGACCTGACGGGCCACACCGTGGCAGGCGTGCACCTGGACCGACCGGTCGCCGTCGGCGAGGGTGCGGCCGGTGGGCCTGGGCAGGTCGGCCGCAAGGTCGCTCTGGAGCATCCCGAGCAGGGTGTCGGGGGGTGTCGGCACCGGCAGCTCCTCGTCGGTGGCGATGGCCGCCACCGACAGGGCGCGCTGGAGCTCTCGAGTGTCGCGGCCGAGGCTGAGCAGCAGAGGGTGACGCACCCGCTGGTGGCTGTCATCGGTGGCCCGCTCGACGGCGCCGCCCGGACCGGTCAGGGTCTGCCACAGGGCCGGCGACGGGTGCGGGAGCCAGACGTGGACGTCGCGCTCGGCGGCCAGGGCGTCGAGCAGCTCGATCTCGGTGACCGACAGCCGGGTGTGCCCGAACAGCGACAGCCGCACCGGCAGATCGAAGGCCTCGGGGTCCTCGCGCAGCCGCGCCACCGTGACGGCCTGGCGCTCGAGCGGTGAGGGCGCATCGACCCGGTCGACCAGGCGACGCCACAGCTCGGGCTGCCAGGACAGGTCGCCGGCGAGCGCGCGCCCGGCGCCGTCGGTGTCTCGCCCCGCGGACCAGTCGGCCACCAGGGCGGGACGCTGACCGGCGTACGACGCGAACAGGCGCGCGAGCCTGCGGGCCACCGAGAACCGCCGGCCCTTCCGCAGCTCGGCCTCGTCATCGCCGTACCCGTGCCCGAGGTGCCGGGCGAGCGTAGCCGCCCAGGGCTGGTCGAGGCTGCGGTCGATCACGTCGAGCAGAGGCCAGGCGAGAGCTTCCGGCGCCCAGGGGTCGTCGTCGCGGGTGCCGGTGACCTCGGCGACCAGTGACCCCGGCGAGCGGAACGTCACCGCCGCGCACACCCCGTCGCCGTCGGGCTCCGCCCCCAGCACGTGAGAGAGACGCTGGGAGAGCCACCGCTCCATCCCCCGCGCGGGCACGACGACGAGCTCGGCAGCGAACGGGTCGGGGAGCGGGGTCGTCAGCAGCCTGCCCAGCCCGTCGGCGAGCGCGTCGGCTCGCAGCGCACGGTGCAGGTGGAGGCTCACGGGCGGAGCCTATGCGCGGCGGCCGACAGGCGGCCGGGCGTGGTCGTGCGACAGCCCCCGCCCCGGAGGTCGCGGGGCGGGGGCTGTCGACGTACTCTTCGTCGGCTAGTAGTACCTGCGCCGGGTGCCGCCGATCGGCACCAGGTTCAGGATCAGCCCGACCACCACCAGGATCGCGCCGATGGTGGTGAGGATGGGAATGTGGGCGATCAGCCCGATGATCAGCAGGATCAGTCCGAGGATAACCATGCGAACCACCCCTTTCCCTGTCGTGTGGATTGTCGTGTCGGACCCTGCCTGCGGTCTGGACCCGCCGATACACCCGTTGGGGTGACGACGCTCACAAGGAGGGAGGGCCTACCCTCTCCAGGTGACCATCAGGCTCGCGATCGTCAACGACTACGAGGTCGTCGTCCACGGCCTCGCCTCCATGCTGCGGTCCTACAGCGACCGCATCGAGGTCGTGGAGCTCGATGCCGGCACCCACCCGGGCTCCGACGTCGACATCGCGCTCTTCGACACCTTCGCCCAGAGCTTCCGCGACCGCGAGCGGATCGCACGCCTGGTCTCCGACCCGCGCATCGACAAGGTCGTCGTCTACACCTGGAGCGCCGACGACCCGTCGGTGGGCCAGACCCGGGTGCCCGGCATCGCGGCGTACATCAGCAAGCGCCTCGCCGCCGCCGATCTCGTCACCGCGCTGGAGAAGGTGCACGCCGGCGAGACCGTGCGGCTCCACGACTCCGGCCGCGGGCCGCTGGTCGGCGGTGACTGGCCCGGCCGCGAGGAGGGGCTCACCGCGCGCGAGTCCGAGGTGCTGTCGTTGATCACGCAGGGCTACTCCAACAACGACATCGTCGAGACCACGATGCTCTCCATCAACTCCATCAAGTCCTACATCCGCTCGGCTTACCGCAAGATCGGGGTCACCTCACGCTCGCGGGCGATCCTGTGGGGCATCGACCACGGCTTCCAGCCCGACCGCAGCCGGTTGACCGGCGACGACCTGGCGAACGACGTCCGCTGACGCGTCCCGGGGAGGCGAGATGGCCAGCGAGGGCGCCGCGTCGGACGACCGCGACGAGTCGTACGACGAGCGGCTCGACCGCAACTGGGGCGAGCTGCTCCAGGAGCTCCGCGTCGTCCAGACCGGGATCCAGCTGCTGTCCGGCTTCCTGCTCACCCTGCCGTTCACGCAGGTCTTCGACGGGCTCGACCAGACCCAGAAGCGGCTCTACCTCGGGCTGGTGCTGCTCGCCGGCATCGCCGTCGGACTCAACCTGACCCCGATCATGCTGCACCGCCGGGTCTTCGGCGACCACGTGAAGGAGCGGGTCGTGCAGGTCGGGCAGGTGCTCAGCCAGGCCGTCATCGTCGCGGTCGCCGTCCTGATCGTCGGCACCTCGGTGCTGATCTTCTCGGTGGTCGCCAGCTGGACCGCGGCCGCGGTGGCCGGGGTCGGGCTGACCGTCGTGCTGGTGGCGCTGCTCGGCGTCGTACCCCGCCACCTGGAACCGAACTGACCCTCCCCTCGGTGGTCGAGGAGGCGCGCGCTGGCGCGCCGTCTCGAACTCGAGCCGAACCGACCCCTCCCCCGGTGGTTGAGGAGGGGCGCGCTGGCGCGCCGTCTCGAACTCGAGCCGAACCGACCCCTCCCCCGGTGGTTGAGGAGGGGCGCGCTGGCGCGCCGTCTCGAAACCACCGTGACGTACGCGCGGGCGTCACCATGGTTTCGAGACGCTCGCTGGCGCTCGCTCCTCAACCACCGGGGCGCTGGCGCTCGCTCCTCAACCACCGGGGCCCGGGCGGTCGCTCGTCAGTGCCGGTGCCGGTGCCCCTGCGCGCACAGCTGACCGGTGATCGACTCGGTGAAGGCGCCGGTCGCGAGGTCCTCGGTGCCGGTGAAGGTGAGCTGGCCCGTGACGTGCCGGAAGGTGCCGGTGCCGGCCAGGCTGGTGGACGTCGAGGTGAACGCGCCGGTGGTGACGTCGAGCGTGCCGGCGACCTGGGCGGTGAGCGTGCCACCGAGTCCGGTGAAGGTGATCGGCCCGGTGAACGACGCGACGGTGCCGTCCATGCCGGTGATCGTGAAGGCGGCTGCGGTGGTGCCGATCGTGAACCCGTGCACCGAGATGGTGGCGGTGGTCTGCCCTCCACCGAGGTCCTGGCCGACACCGGTCGCCTCGACGGGCAGACAGCGGAGGTGACCGTCGTGGCGCTGATGAGCGGCGGCGGCGGCCGACGGCGCGAACGCCACCGTGGCGGCCAGGCAGACGAGCAGGGGCAGGACGAGACGACGTAGAGACATGCGAACTCCCGAAAGCGTTGCCCCCGGGCGGCCCCGAGGGCCCAATGATGTGCCTCGAGGTTACGCCCGCGTCGGCTCCTCCGCACGGGTCGCGTGGGTCTGGTGCGCGGGTGCTCGAGCCGGCAGCAACAGCCGCGCGCAGGTCAGGATCCACACGGAGGCGATGACGAGCGCGGTCAGGACGTCACTGACGTGGTGGGCGCCGACGTACAGGCGCGCGAGGATCGTCCACACCGGGATCGCGACCAGCACCACCAGCACTGCCGCCGGCACCCGGGTGTAGGCCCAGAGCAGCGCGGCCGCCGCGAACGCGATGCCCGCCGCTGTGGCGGTGTGGCCCGACGGGAAGCTGTGGTTGTGCACCAGCCCGGACTGCAGGATGTGCACCGGCGGCCGCACCCGCGGGTCAAGGGTCGTGCCGGCGAGGTAGAACAAGCCCAGCCCCGCGTCGAGCACTCCGACGAACACCAGCGGCCACCAGGTGCGCTTCCAGACCGCGAAGACGACGCCGAGGACGACCAGGGCAATCCCGCCCGTGAGGGTCTGCCCGATGAACGTGCCCACGTCGGCGACCTGGGTGAGATCGCTCGTGCGCTGGTCCACGAACCACCGGTTGACCGAGTTCTCGCCGGTCATCGTGGTCTTGAGGGGGTGCGTCAGCAGCCAGCCGACCGACACCAGGAGGGCGGTCAGGAGCGCCAGCGCGACCACCAGGAGGACGATCGTCCGGCCTAGCGGACGGCCGGTCGGCGGGGCGAAGCGGCTGGTCGCAGACACGCACCGGAGTGTTCCGCATGCCGCGCGGCCACCCCTCACCGCAAAGGGTGAGCACCACGTTCACAGCAAGCGCACAGGTCGCACCCACGAGACCACCAGCCGGGTGACGCACACTCATCGTCATGACCGAGACCCCGAGCGGCAACCGGTGGGAGCCGGCCGAGGACGCGACCCAGCCCCTGGCCCGGACCCCACCGGGTCCGCCGACTCCCCCGGCCTCACAGTCGACGGCCCAGGCCGCCGCCGAGCCGACACCCCAGCCGATCACCCAGCCGATCACCCAGCCGACGGCCCAGCCCACGGCCCCGCCGACCGCCCAGCCGCGCCGTGTACGTCGTACCGGGCTGATCGCCGCCGGTGCAGCCGCGCTGGTGCTCGGAGCCGGCGTCGCCGGGTACGCCGTCGGTTCGGCGAGCGCCGGGTCGGACAACCCCGACGTCGGTACGACGCGCCAGGCGCCGCCGGGATTCACACCCGGGCAGGGCTTCCAGGGCCAGGACGGACAGGGCCAGGACGGACGGGGCGACGACGACCACGGCCAGTTCGACGGACCCGACGGCGACAACGACGACGACGGAACCCCGTGAGCGTGCTGTCCCGCGACGCGATGACCGCACCCCCGCGCGGAATGCGCCGGACGACGGGCACCCGCGCCGGCGGCGACGCGACGGTGCGCGCTCTTGCGTTCTGGGCGCTGTGGCTCAGCCTGCTGCTGGTGATCTTCTGGTGGGATGCCGACGGTGGGATCCGCGACCTGAGCGGCTGGGTGACGGGGCTCGACTCCCTCGGCCGGCTGACCGGGCTGGTCGCCTCCGTACTGTTGCTGGCCCAGGTCGTGCTGATGGCCCGGGTGCCTCGGCTCGAGTCGGCGTACGGCCAGGACCGGCTCGCCCACCTGCACCGCCTGGTGGGCTTCACGTCGTTCAACCTGATGCTCACCCACATCGTCCTCATCACGTGGGGCTACGCGGCGGGCCAGCTCACGCAGACCCCCGGGACCATGTGGAACCTGGTGACCGACTACCCCGGCATGCTGATGGCGGTCGGTGGCACGGCCTGCCTCTTCCTCGTCGTGTTCACCAGCATCAAAGCCGCCCGCCGCCGGATCCGCTACGAGTCCTGGCACCTGCTCCACCTCTACGCCTATCTCGGCGTCGGCCTGGCACTCCCGCACCAGCTGTGGACCGGGCAGCAGTTCCTCTCCTCGCCCGGCCGCACCTTCTTCTGGTGGACGGCCTGGGGCATGGCCGCCGCATCGATCCTGGTCTTCCGGATCGGCGTGCCGGTGTGGCGCAACCTGTGGCACCGCCTCGTGGTGACCTCAGTGGTGCGTGAGACCGACGACGTCGTCTCGGTCTACCTGACCGGCCACCGTCTCCATCGGCTGCGGGCGGAGCCCGGCCAGTTCTTCACCTGGCGCTTCCTCAACGGCCCCGGCTGGTCGCGCGCCAACCCCTACTCACTCTCGGCGGCCCCCGACGGGCGCAGCCTGCGGATCACCGTGCAGGCCGTCGGCGACGGCAGCGAATCGGCGTTCTCGCTGCGGCCCGGCACCCGGGCCCTGTTCGAGGGCCCCTACGGGCGGCTCAGCCCGCGGGCCCGCACCCGTCGTGGCGTCGCCCTGATCGGGGCGGGCGTCGGCATCACGCCGCTCCGTGCTCTCGCCGAAGGCCTCCCGGCCGGGCCGGGCGACTGCGTGCTGCTGCACCGGTGGACCAGCGAGCCGCTCTTCGTCGACGAGTTCGCCGTGCTCGAGCGCGAGCGCGGGCTCGGCGTCCTCAACCTCCCCGGTCATCGTCGGTACGACGGCTCGTGGTTGCCGCAGGGCGTCGACGAGCGCGTCGACGACCTGACGGCGCTCCAGCGCTGGGTGCCCGACATCGCCGACCGCGACGTCTTCGTCTGCGGACCCGAGCGGTGGACGGCGATGGTCCGCGCCACCCTGATCGCCGCAGGTCTCCCCGAGGACCTGCTCCACCTCGAGACGTTCGGCTGGTGACCTCGTGAAACGCATCTCCTACTGGGCGCTGTCCACCGTCTCGGCGTTCGTCCTGCTCTTCGGCTTCGACGCCTCCCAGCGCGGTGGCGCCGGCACGGCCGCCACGACCACCATCTCCGGCGGCTCCTCGGATACTCCGTCGAGCAACGGATCGGCGAACAACGGCTCCGGCAACAGCTCCGGCAACAGCTCCGGCAACAGCTCCGGCAACAGCTCGGGCAACAGCTCGGGCAACAGCTCCGGCTCGACGGGCTCGGCCACCAAGACGGTGACCGGTGCGGTCGCGCAGACCCAGTGGGGTCCGGTTCAGGTGCAGCTGGTGGTCAGCAACAGCTCGATCACCAAGGTGAACATCCTTCAGTACCCGAACGGCAACAGCCGCGATGTCGAGCTCGCCAACTACGCACTGCCGATCCTGATCCAGGAGACGCTGAAGAGCCAGAACGCGAACGTCGACATGGTCAGCGGTGCGACCTACACCAGCGACGGCTACATCCAGTCCCTGCAGAGCGCGCTCGACCAGGCGAACCTGTGACCGTGGACCAGCTGCCCCTCCAGCGGTACGTCGTCCACCTGATGGGGATGCCCGTCAGTCTCGCCCTGCGCGGGCGGCACACCGACGACGCGGTGGCACGAGCCGCCTGGGAGCGCTGCGTCGCCGAGCTCACCGAGGTGGATCGGGTCTTCAGCACCTACCGCGAAGACTCGTTCATCTCCCGGCTGTCGCGGGGCGAGATCGACGCCGCTGACTGCCCCGACGAGGTGCACGAGGTCTTCACCCTGGCCGAGCAGGCCCGGGTCGAGTCGGACGGCGCGTTCGACGTGTGCCGGCCCGGCCCCGACGGCGTACCGATCATCGACCCCAGCGGCGTGGTCAAGGGCTGGGCAGTGCAGCGCGCGTCCGCCCACCTGCTCGCCCTCGACGAGACCGACGTCTGCCTCTCCGCCGGTGGCGACATGGTCTGCCACGTCGCGGACGACGCGCGTCCTGCCTGGCGGGTCGGCATCGAGGACCCGAGGGACCCCCAGGCCCTGCTCGCCACCGTCGAGGTACGGCGCGGCGCGGTCGCGACGTCCGGCACCGCCCATCGCGGTGCGCACATCACCGACGCCCGCACCGGCGCCACCCCGAGTGCCGTCGCGTCGGTGACGGTCCTGGCCGACGACCTGACCTGGGCCGACGTCGACGCGACCGCCGCCTACGCGATGGGCGCCGACGCCCTGTCCTGGCTGCGCGGGCGTACGGGCCGGCGCGGCCTGGTCGTGTGGCGCGACGGCCGTAGCGACGTCTTCGGCTGACCGCTCCGATCGCCGTACGTCTCGAGAGATACGGCAGATGCCGGATCCGCAGCGGCGCTCTTAGCGGCAGATTCATCGGTGACAGAGATACCGATGACCGTGGCGGATACCGAGCCGCACCGCGGTCCGTCCCCGGGGGTTGACCGATGGCCGGGATCAGACGCTCCACGACCGCCCTGGTGGGCGCGGTCGTCGTATGCCTCGGCAGCGCTGCCTGGGGCTCACCTACCTCCGCGACCGCGCCCGGCGACGGGACGCCTTCCGCCTGCGCCCGCGGATCGTCCACCGGACTGAGTGCTCACCTCGTCTACGGAAGGTACGTCGTCACGCTCGACACCGACTGCGAGCCTGGGACCACTGCTCGGTAGCATCCTGGCCCATGCTCCGGCGCTGGTTCGGTCACCCCACGATGACCGACATCGACCGGCAGCTACCGCCCCGCCTCCGGCGCCGACCCGGCCGCCGCACCCTGGTGGTCGTCGCGGATGACCAGCGCCAGGTGAGCCGGCTCGCGATCGGCGAGAGCCGCTGGGCCAGGGCCCACGTCGTACCGGTCCTCGGGCGGTCGCCAGACGAGCTCCATCGCGAGCTGTCCGCCCTGGGCAACACCCTCGCCCTCGTCGTCGACGCGCGGGCATCCAGCGGCCCCGCGCAGCTGGACTCCTTCGAGGTGTGCTTCTTCCACCTGCCTCCGCGGGGAGCCTGGGTGGCGCTGCGCACGACGCGACCCGGCCGACGGGGCGAGCCGCTGGTCGACCTGGCGCGTCGGCTCGAGGGACTGGAGTCGCCCCGACAGGCGGAGGAGAGGTGGCGCGAGCATGCCCGCTCGGTCGCCGGGGTGCGGATCACTCCCGAGCTGCTGGTGGTCCGGAAGCGGAAGCGGCACCTGCTGCGGCTCCGCGAGGAGGGGGCGCCGGCCCTGTTGCGCACCCGCGAGCCCGGTCTCGGGGTCACCGAGATCGCCCGGCTCGACGGCGGGGTGCTGGACACCACGGGATGGGTGCACGACTACGGCGCGACGCCCCACCTGGAGGTGCCCGCCGTACTCCGCTATCCGGAGCACACGGCGTGGCGGTACGACGGGCTGGTGCGGCTGCCGAGGGCGCCGCTGGCCCACCACGGCCGCAGCGTCCTCCCGGACTCGTTCCGCTGGCACCTCACCCCCCAGCCCACTGTCACGAGTCTGCGCAACGTCGACGAGCACTTCAGCCGGCTCCCGAAGCGGCAGTGGCCCGAGCCGCTGGAGGGGAGGTACTTCCATCTGGCGTACGGCCCGCCCGGTCACTTCGGGCACCTGATGACCGAGGCGCTCTCGAAGCTGTGGGCCTGGGGGCCGGCCAAGGCCGCCGACCCCGACCTGAAGATCCTGGTCCGGCGCCGGCATGCCACCGGTGAGCCGGGCCCGGAGCAGAGGCTGCTCCCGGCCTTCGGCATCGCACCCGAGGACATCGAGTGGGTCGACGGTCCAGTCGCGGTGACCAGCCTGGTGGGCTGCACGCCGATGTGGCACAACGCCCCGCCGTTCTACGTCCATCCCGCGATCCGCGAGACCTGGGCGCGGTTCCGTAGCGGTCTGATCGGCGACGACCCGGTGGAGCCGGTCGGCCCGATCTTCGTGACCCGCCGCCAGTGGAACCGCCCGTGCAGCAACGTCGACGACGTGGAGCGCTTCTTCGCCGACCGGGGCTTCGCGATCGTCGCCCCCGAGGAGCACACCCTGGCCGAGCAGGTGGCGATGTTCGCCGGCGCCCGGGTCGTGGCCGGCTTCGGGGGCGCCGGCATGTTCAACCTGGCGTACGCCGAGTCGGTCGAGACCGTGATCGTGCTGAACCAGTCGGCCTACCACGCCCGTAACGAGCACCTGTTCGCAGCCGTCCGCGGGGCGCAGCTGCACACGTTCTGGAGCAGCCCCGACGTCGACCACCCACCCGGCGGCTACTCCTACGACGCGCACCAGAGCTCGTGGACGTTCGACTTCGACGCCAACGGAGCGCACCTCGACCGGCTGATCGAGGGGCTGGTTCAATGACGGTCATGCCGCCCGGCCAGCTCGCCCCCGACTCCCTGCTGAGCTATGCCCGCCTCGACGGCGACGCCGTACGGGTGGTGCTCGCCCTCTCCGACGACGCGTCTCTCACCGGGCCGCAGGTCTTCGTCCGGTTCCAGAACCGCGACGGCGGGTTCCGGGTGCCCGCTGCGCTGGAGCAGGCGGCCGGGCGCAGCACGGTGCGGGTCTCGGTCCCCCGTGACCAGCTCGCAGACGGGGTCTGGCGGCTCAAGCTGCGCGAGAGCAAGGGAGCCCCGCTGCACGACCTGGGCGCGCGGGTGCTCCTCCATGCCGACCAACCCGTCGCCCTGCTGTTCGGCAAGACCCCGAACATCGACTGACGTCAGCGCGCGGTCGCCAGTCCCGCCTCGGCCAGCAGCTGGGCCACCTGCGGGCGGGCCTCGTCGGCCGGCAGCTCGCGCAGCCGCCGCAGCCCGTCCCAGATCGGCGTCCCGAGGAACACCGCTGGGTCCAGCGCTCGGCTGCGACGGAGGACCTCGTCGGGGAGGTCCTGCGGGTCGGGTACGACGTACGCCTCTGCCAGGTCGTCGTACGCCGTGGTGAGGGTGCTCGAGGAGCTGTCGGGCAGCAGCACGGCGACGGTGCCGGTCGGTGTGGTGTCGAGCTCGAGCACCACCAGGTCGGGACGCAGGGTGCGGAGCGGCTCCAGGATCTTGTAGACGTCCCCAGCCCACGAACCGTGTGACTTCGCGCTGCGGCGGTCGCGCACCCCCTCGACCGGCACCTGCGGCAGCATGTCGTCGATGACGATCACCGACGCCGGGTGGGCGTGGCGCTCGGTGTTGATGAAGTCACGCAGGGCGTACTCCGCCAGGTGCATGCCGTCGATGAACGCCAGGTCGAACGCGCCGCCGCCGAAGTGGTCGAAGGCCCCGGGCGAGGCGAAGAACTCGTCGCTCGAAGCCCGCACCAGCTGCAGGTCGCAGTGCAGCTCGCGCCGGATCGAGTAGAACGGGTCGACGCCGATCGAGCGCGTCCGCGACAGGCTCATGCTCATCCCGGCGCTGACCCCGATCTCGAGGTACGTCCGCGGGGCGAGCAGGTCGTGCAGCTGTTCGAGCAGCTCATGGCGACGCACCGCGCGAAGGTATCACTGGGCCGACGGCCGGCCCCACATCCAACTTGTCGCAGTCGAGCACACGTACGCGCTGTCGCCCTCCCTGCTGGCCGGATCTTGGCGGTCAGAGGAACTCCGCCAGAACAGGACTGGAACGCCCCGTTCCCGTGCGTCCTCCCAGCCGCGGGAGGCAGGCCAACGGCCGCACCGCGTGGGACCCGCCGCTGTGTAGAAGCCGGTCCGGGTCAGACGAAGGCACTCTCGCCGGTGATGGCGCGTCCCACGATCAGGGTGTTGATCTCGCGGGTGCCCTCGTAGGAGTAGATCGCCTCGGCGTCGGCGACGAAACGGCCCACATGGTGCTCGAGCAGGATGCCGTTGCCGCCGAGGACCTCGCGCGCCCAGCCCACGGCCTCGCGCATCCTCACGGTCGCGTGCGCCTTGCACAGCGAGGCGTGCTCGTCCTCGAGTAGTCCCGCATCCTGTAGCTGCGAGGCTCGGACGTTCATGGCCGTGGAGGCGGTGACGTTGCTGAGCATCTTCACCAGCAGGTCCTGCACCATCTGGAACGAGGCGATCGGCCGTCCGAACTGCTGGCGGGCCTTGGTGTAACGCAGTGCGTGCTCGAAGGCGCCGCGCGCACACCCGGCCGCCTGCCAGGCCACGCTCATCCGGGTCACGCGCAGTACGTCGGCAGTGGACCGGAAGCTCTCGGCCTTCTGCAGCCGGTTGGCCTCGGGGACCCGCACGTCGTGGAGGTGGATCTCGGCGTTCTGCACGACGCGCAGGGCGATCTTGTCCTCCTGCTTGTCGAAGGTCATTCCCTCGGTGTCCTTCTCGACGACAAACCCCTTGACCTGGTTGTCTTCCTCGTCGCGCGCCCAGATCACGACGAGGTCGGCGAAAGCGGCGTTGCCGATCCACTTCTTCTCCCCGTTGAGGACCCACTCGTCGCCGTCACGGCGGGCGCTCGTGGCGAGACCGGCCGAGATCGCCGAGCCGACGTCGGGCTCGGTCAGTCCGAACGCACCGATCATCTCCATCCGGGCCATCGCGGGCAGCCAGCGCTCGCGCTGGTCGTCGGAGCCGCACAGGTGGATCGAGCCCATCGCCAAGCCGCCGTGGACCCCCATGAATGTGGCCATCGACGGGTCGACCCGGCCCAGCTCCATCGCGACCATGCCGTCGACCAGGGCCCCGCGGTTGGGACAGCCGGGCCCGTCGAAAGCCAGTCCCGCAATACCGAGCTCCGCGATGCCCGGGATCAGCTCGTGCGGGAACGCCGCGCGGGTCCAGTAGTCGTTGATGACCGGCTCGACCTCGCGAGTCATGAACGCGCGCACACTGCTGAGCAGTTCGCGGTCCTTGTCGCCGAGCAGCAGCTCGAAGCCGAGAAAATCGGAGAAGGGGGAGTCTTCCAGTCCGAGGTCTTCGAGGTCGCTCATCCGCGGCTCTCCTCCACCAGGCGCGTCCCGTCCCGGCTGTGAGCATCGAGGAACGACTCGATGACGGGGGCGAGCTCCTGTGCCTCGGTCAAGATGCCGAGATGCCCGCCGTGGTAGATGTGCAGCTGCGAGTGGGGGATCAGCGCGGCCTGCAGCTTCGGGTTCGCGACCGGGATGATCGGGTCGTCGTCACCACCCATCACCAGCGTCGGCTGCCGCAGCAAGCGCAGGAAGGGCAGGCTGGTCCAGCCGACCATGGCGGCCAGCTGGTAGTAGTAGCCGCGCTGGGGACCCGAGCGGGTGGCGCCGTGCAGGAGGGCCGCCCCCTGCGCCGGGTGGGTGCGCATCGATCCGCCGTAGATCTCCGGCGCCACCCTGGCCGCGTAGGCAGGGTCGCGGTGGCGCCGCGGCGTCGACATGACCTTGAGCACCCGAGGGTGAGCGGGCACCATCAGGGTTCCGGTGCCGGTCGCGACCAGCACCACCCGGTGTACCCGACGCGGTGCCTGCACCGCCAGCTGCTGGGCGAGGCCACCGCCCCAGGAGAGACCGAGGACGTCAAAGCAACGGTGACCCAGCTTGGCCATCAGTGCGGTCACCCACGAGGCCAGCCCGGCGATGGGATAGGGAAACGGCGGCAGGGCCGAGCCGCCGACGCCGGGTACGTCGAAGCGCACCAGTCCGCGGTCAGGGTGCAGCCGGTCGACCAGCGGCTGGAGGGCCTCCAGACTGACGCCGATGCCGTTGCAGAGCAGCAACGGGGGCTTGTCGGTGTAGCAGCCGACCCCGCGCCGTACGGAGACGCGGGCGGTGACGCCTCGGACCGTGAGGTTGCGGAGATGGTCGTCGGCGCGCGACCGTGCGTGCTCAGCGGTCATGGACATAGGTGCCCGGGGCGTCGTCCAGCGGCGGATGGGCGGCGTTGCCGAGCTTGCGCGGTTTGCTGCGCTCCTCGCCGCTGCGGGCGGAGAGCCACACCACCCAGTCGTCCCACCAGCTGCCCTTGACCTTGACCGACCGCGACAGCCACTGCTCGGTGTCCTCGGGGTTGTCGGTGCCCTGCTTCCCGCCACCGGAGGGTGAGGTCGAGAAGCTGGCCTTCGGGTTGCCGGGTGGGTTGACCATGGCGGCGATGTGGCCGCTCGTGGAGAGCACGAACTTCGTGTCGCCGCCGAAGAGCTGGGTGGTCTGGTAGCAGGACTCCCACTTGCAGAGGTGGTCGGCGATCCCGGCCACCACATAGGAGTCGGTGGTGACCTTGCCCAGGTCGACCTTCGTGCCCAGCATCGTTGCGGCCCCCGGCTCCACCAGCGCGTTGCGGATGGCGAGGTCCATGAAGTCGCGGTGCATGGCGGCGCTCATCCGCACCGAGTCGGCGTTCCAGTAGAGGATGTCGAAGGCCTTGGGGGCGTGCCCCATCAGGTAGTTGTTGACCCAGTAGTTCCAGATCAGGTCGTTGGGCCGCAGCCAGGCGAAGATCTCAGCCAGCGTGCGTCCGTCCAGATACCCCCTCTCCCGCGATGCCTGGGTCGATGCCGCCGCGGCCTTGTGCGAGAGCAGCGCACTGGTGACACCGGCCCGGTCCTGGTCCAACACGGTCACCGCCAGGCTGAATGCCGCGACCCGGTCCTTCTCGCCGAGCTCGGCGAGGTGAGCCATCACCATCGAGGCGATCATGCCACCGGAGCAGATGCCGAAGATCGCGGTCTTGTCCTGACCACTGATGTCCTCGCAGGCCTCCATCGCGTCGAGGATCGCTTGGCCGTAGGTGTCCAGGCCCCAGTCGGCGTGCCGTACGTCGGGATTGCGCCAGGAGATGCAGTAGACCTGCTGGCCGCTCTGCACGAGGTACTCCACCAGCGAGCGCTGCTCCGCCAGGTCGATGACGTAGTACTTGTTGATCGTCGGCGGCACGATCAGCATGGGCACCGAGCGGACCCTGGGGGTCTGCGGGGTGTACTGGATCAGCTCGAAGACGTCGGTGCGCAACACCACGGCGCCGGGCGTGACCGCGATGTCGCGACCGACCTCGAACGCGTCCGCCTCCACCATCGATGGCACGCGCGGGGGAGTGGCGAAGTCCTTCACGAAACGCCGGCCACCCGCGATGAGATTGCCCCCGCCCGTGTCGAGGGTCCGCTTGATCACCTGGGGGTTCAGGAACGGGTTGTTGCTGGGTGCCGCCGCGTCGACCAGGTTGTCGACGATGAAGCGGATGCGTTGGTCGTCACCCCAGTCCAGGCCGGCGTCGTCGACCAGCCCGCGGGCCGCCTCGCCGACGGCGAGGTAGCTCTCCAGGGTGCGCTTGAAGGCCGGGTTCTTGCCCCAGGCCTCATCGCTGAAGCGGCGGTCCTTCTCACCGGGTGTCAGCCGCGAACGGCCCAGGCCGACCCGGGTCAGCTCGGAGGCCAGCCCCGCCGCGCGCTGGGCGACCAGCCGGGGGTGACGGACGAGCCCGGCGGTGAACTTGACCCCCGACATCCCTGGGATGAACCGGCGGATGGGCCCGCTGCCGGCGTTGGCCAGCAGCAGGTCCAGCGGGGTCGCCAGCGCGGTGCTGGCTGACAGGTCGGCCGACTCTTGCGTCTCGTCCTCGATGGCCGTCGTCACTTCGCCTCTCCATCTGGGGCGCTGACCTCGCGCCGCAGGATCTTGCCCGTGGGGCCCTTGGGCAGCTCGTCGACGATCCACACCACGCGGGGGTACTTGTAGGCTGCCAACCGCTCCTTCGCGAACGCTTGGAGGTCCTCTTCGCTGACCTTCTCACCGGATTTCAGCGCGACGGCGGCACCGACCTCTTCGCCCAGGCTGTCGTCGGGAATGCCGATGACGGCCACCTCGGCGACGGACTCGTGCTCGTAGAGCGCCTCCTCGACCTCGCGGGGGTAGACGTTGTAGCCGCCGCGGATGATCAGGTCCTTCTTGCGGTCGACGATGAAGAAGTAGCCGTCCTCGTCGATCTTCGCCAGGTCGCCCGAGTGGAACCAGCCGTCCTTGATCGCCTCGGCCGTGTCCTCCTCGCGGCCCCAGTAGCCCTTCATCACGTTCTCGCCCTTGATGACGATCTCGCCCACCTCGCCCTGCGGGACGTCGTCGTCGTTGTCGCCGACCACCTTCATCTCGACGCCGCGCACCTCGGTGCCGATCGAGCCGGGCTTGCGCTCCTGGCCGGGCTGGTTGAAGGAGGCGACGGGGGAGGTCTCGGAGAGGCCGTAGCCCTCCAGCACGATGCAGTCGAACTTCTTCTCGAAGTTCTTCATCACCTCGACCGGCATCGCCGACCCGCCGGAGATGCAGGTGCGCAGGCTCGACATGTCGGCCTGGTCGGCGCCCTCGGAGTTCAGGAGGCCGGCGTACATCGTCGGGACGCCCTCGAAGACCGTCACGTGGTCGCGAGCCACGATCTCGAGCGCCTTCTCGGCGTCAAAGCGCGGGATCAGGGTCAGGCACGACCCCTTGAGGATCGAGGCGTTGAGGCCACAGGTGAGGCCGAAGACGTGGAAGAGGGGGAGGCACCCCATCACGACGTCCTCCTCGGTGAGCTCGACCAGGGTCTCGGCACTGGTCGCGGCGTTGGTGCTCATGTTGTGGTGGGTCAGCTCCGCGCCCTTGGGCTGGCCGGTGGTGCCGGACGTGTAGAGGAGCACCACTGTGTCGTCGTCCTCGCGGTCCACGACCTCGTCGTCGGGGTCGTGCTCGCCGAGCAAGTCGGCGAAGTCGAGACCGACCTCGACGCACTCGATCCCCACCTCGGAGGCACCCTTGCCGGCCTCCTCGGCCATGTCCTTCCAAGCGAAGACGATCGAGGCGCCCGAGTCCTCGAGGTAGTACTTCACCTCGCGGCCCTTGAGCAGCGGGTTCATCGGCACGACGACGGCACCGATGACCAAGGCGCCGTAGAACAGCACTGGGAACGCCGGCACGTTGGGCATCACCAGACCGACCCGGTCGCCGGGCCCCACCCCGTGGGACTTCAGGAGGGCCGCCACCCGCCGGGCCCCGTCCTGGAGCTCGGAGTACGTCAGCACGAAGTCGTCGAGCTTGACCGCAGGGCGGTCGCCGTGCTGCTCGGCGGTGCGGGTGAGGTGGTCGGCCAGGTTGGTCACGTTTTGCCTCCGGCGTGCGTCGTGATGCAGGTCGTACTGCGTAGAGAACCCGCTGGCCGACCAGGGCGACCTCATCGAGATACAAGGGCTCTGGTCCACTGTCTACTCTCCGATTGTCTAGCGCTACACCCCAAGGCGCCGACTGGTCGGACCTACGTGAGTGGCGCGCCGAGACCCTGGCGAAGATCAGCACTGGCGGGCAATCCACGTGGCCCTCGGGGTGGATGCGCCCGAATCCCGGGCCGCCAACGTGTGGCGCCAGCGGCGCCGGACAGCGGGCGTGACCCCGCGAGAGTCGGGGGTCCGAACGCCGCTGTGCGTCTTGTGTCGGGGCACAGCACACGGCAGTTCCGCCGAGCACTCACGGATGCACGTCAACCCAAGAATCGAGCTTCCGAGAAGTCTGCGCAGATCAGAGCCAGAGCGGCGCGCCCGAAGGGATTCGAACCCCTAACCTTCTGATCCGTAGTCAGATGCTCTATCCGTTGAGCTACGGGCGCATGTCCCCGCCGGGTGGAAGCCCCGACGAGGACTGCACGAGGATAGCCGACCCGTCGTACGGCGCCGAATCAGTGTCTGGTGGGGCTCGGGGCCGGCCCAGACAAGGCCCTGAGCGTGCCTCGCCGGTCGGTGTGATCCAGGCCACGGATCCTTGATCGATCCAATATGTCAGGACTCCTGACAACGGGTAACGTCCGCCCCACCAGTCGGGCGACAACGACGCCGACCGATCGTGACAACTCACTTCACCGCCGCCGACTCGTCGGCGGAGGTGGTCCCGGACCGCTGGCCCGCAGGCACGTGACCGCCGAGAAATCGAGAGGGACAAGCCGCCATGAGCCTCGACACCCAGACCCCTTCAGCGACGGAGCAGACCGCCCCGACGACCCACCAGGGCATCCTCGACTTCGTCTCCGAGGTCGCCGCTCTGACCACGCCCGACCGCATCTACTGGTGCACCGGGTCCGACGAGGAGTGGACGGAGATCACCGACGCCCTCGTCGCCTCGGGGACGTTCACCCGGCTCGACCCCGCGAAGAAGCCGAACTCGTTCCACTGCGCCTCCGACCCCTCGGACGTCGCACGCGTCGAGGACCGCACCTACATCTGCTCCGTCGACGAGAAGGACGCCGGTCCCACCAACAACTGGATGGACCCGCAGGAGATGAAGGAGATCATGCGCGGGCTGTACGCCGGCTGCATGAAGGGCCGCACGATGTACGTCATCCCGTTCGTGATGGGCCACCTCGAGGCCGAGAAGCCGATGTTCGGCGTGGAGATCACCGACTCGGCGTACGTCACCGCCTCGATGACGGTGATGTCCCGGATGGGCACCAAGGTGCTGCGCCGGATGGAGGAGCTGGACGCCGGGTTCGTGCCGGCCCTGCACTCGGTGGGCATGCCGCTCGCCGACGGCCAGGCCGACGTCGCGTGGCCCTGCAGCGACACCAAGTACATCGTGCAGTTCCCCGAGGAGCGCGCGATCTGGTCCTACGGCTCCGGGTACGGCGGCAACGCGCTGCTCGGCAAGAAGTGCTACGCCCTCCGCATCGCCAGCGTGATGGCCCGCGACGAGGGCTGGCTGGCCGAGCACATGCTGATCCTCAAGCTCACCTCGCCGCAGGGCGTCACCAAGTACGTCGCGGCGGCCTTCCCGAGCGCCTGCGGCAAGACCAACCTGGCCATGCTCGCCCCGACCGTCCCCGGCTGGAAGGTCGAGTCGATCGGCGACGATATCGCCTGGATGCGGATCGGTGAGGACGGCCGGCTCTGGGCGGTCAACCCGGAGTACGGCTTCTTCGGGGTCGCACCCGGCACCAACGAGCACACCAACCCGAATGCGATGCGCACCATCAACCTCGGCAACTCCGTGTTCACCAACGTCGCGCTCACCGAGGACGGCGACGTCTGGTGGGAGGGTCTGGAGAACGAACCGGCCCACGCCACCTCCTGGAAGGGCGAGCCCTGGTCGCCCGACAGCGACGAGCTGTCGAGCCACCCCAACAGCCGCTACTGCACGCCGATCAAACAGTGCCCGATCCTCGCCCCGGAATACGACGACCCGCGCGGCGTCCCGATCGACGCGATCTTGTTCGGTGGTCGCCGTCCCACCACGATCCCGCTGGTGACCGAGGCCCGCGACTGGACCCACGGCACCTTCATGGGCGCCACGCTGAGCTCGGAGACCACCGCAGCCGCCGTCGGCGAGGTGGGCGTGGTCCGCCGCGACCCGATGGCGATGCTGCCCTTCATCGGCTACCACGCCGGCGACTACCTCAACCACTGGATCACCGTCGGCAAGGACAACGACGCGGCCAAGCTGCCGAAGATCTTCTACGTCAACTGGTTCCGCCGCGACGACGAGGGCAGCTTCCTGTGGCCGGGCTTCGGTGAGAACAGCCGGGTCCTGAAGTGGGTCATCGAGCGGATCGAGGGCACGGCGGCCGCCGTCGAGACCCCGATCGGCCACGTGCCCGCGCCGGGCTCGCTCGACGTCGACGGTCTCGACCTGACCGAGGACCAGGTCCGCCAGGCCCTCGCGGTCGATGCCGAGGAGTGGAAGGCCGAGATCCCGCAGATCCAGGAGTGGTTCGAGAAGTTCGGCGAGCAGCTGCCCGCCGTCCTCTGGACCGAGCTCGACGGTCTCAAGGCGCGCCTGGGGGTCTGACCCCCGGGGCGTGGCCCGCCCGTCACAGAACTCCGGCACGTGTGCACGGCTCCGTGACGACGTACGCGCGGTATGTGCAACGATGCGAGGGTGCGCGGATACCGAGGTGAGCGGTGACCGAGCTCGGCCCTGAAGAGCGCGAGCTCTTCGAGAAGGTGGCGACTCCGCTCTACGAAGAGGCAACCGTGGGCGGGGGGCTGAAGGAGTCCGACCCACGGCTCGCGGAGGACGGGGAGCTCCGGGCCGCGCTCGACCTCCTGGTCTCGCTCAACCTCCTCGTCTTCGACCGCTCGACCGGGCAGTACATGCCGGTCGATCCCGCGACTGTCTCCTCCCACGTGGTCAGCCCGATGAGCCAGCAGGGCGCGGTGCTCCTCAACGAGTCCTCGGAGTGGGCGCGCGCGTTCGGCCACCTGTCCCAGTCGTGGCGACGATCGCCGTCGTCGGCGCGAGGGCCGATCACGGAGTTCCACAAGCGGGCCATCGGCAGCTTCATCGAGGGCGCTGTCCGCGAGGCCGAGATGGAACTGCTGACGGCGCAGCCGCAGGCCGCGCGGGACAGCGCGCAGGTTTCGCGCGCGTCGCGGCTCTCGGTCGCGGCGGAGCGAGAGATCGCGGCGCTCGATCGCGGCGTCAAGATGCGCACGCTCTACCAGCACAGCGCGCGGCGGCACGCGCCCACCCGCAAGTACGTCGCCGAGGTGACCGAGCACGGCGCGGAGGTGCGGACCCTCGACGAGTTCTTCAACCGGATGATCGTGATCGACCGCCGCCTGGCGATCATCCCGGGGGCCCCGGACCTCAGCGTCGCGATCGCGATCCGCGAGCCCGGTCTGGTCACCTACCTCGTCGACGTCTTCGAGCGGGCCTGGGAGCGTGCGAGACCGTTCTCCAACACCGAGCGCACGATGATGCACGACATCGCGAAGGAGCAGCGGGCGATGACGATCCGAATGCTCATCGAGGGTCACTCCGACCCGGTCAGCGCCAAGCGCCTCGGCGTCAGCGCCCGCACCTTCGCGGCGTACGTCGCGGACCTCAAGGCCGAGTACGACGCCGAGACCCGGTTCCAGCTCGGCTACACGATGGGTCAGGCCGGCGTCTCCGGCTTCGAGGACGAGTAGCCACCAGCACCCGACGACGAGATGGGACGGGGCCCGAGGGTCCCGTCCCATCTCAGGTGCTCGAGACGGCCTGTGGGGTGGCACTGGGGGCAGCGGCCCTAGGGGGGTGGGCGGCCGACCCTGTCCCGAGTCGTCGGATCGTCTGGTGGGTTCGTCCTTTCGATGACGCGTCGGTGGCGGCCCTCAGCGGGGTGCCCGCAGGCAGCCTGGGCACCCCCACGTGGTGTCCGCGTGTGCGGGTGCAGTGATCCCGAGAACACCGAAGCTCAGCATCGCCGTTACGACCAAGAGACCGACCTTGCGCATGTTCTTCATCCTCACGTTGTTCCTCCCTGTGGGGGACGCGTCCCCCGGAGCACCATTGTGCGTGCGGCGCACACGACACGGGAAACGACTGGTGGGTCAGAAACTTGCAATGCAACTTCTTGCAACTGAGTGCAACCAACGTCCGCAGGCCCCGTCCACGATCACGACGAGGCCTGCGGGACTGGCGGAGGCGGCGGGATTTGAACCCGCGAGAGGGATGAACCTCAACCCGCTTAGCAGGCGGGCGCCATAAACCGGGCTAGGCGACGCCTCCCGACAGCGAGCACAGGTTACAAGGAGTGCTCCCCGGGCACCGAATCAGGCCGGACCACGGTCGCGGCCCGCGTCGGGCGAGGTGTGCGCATCGCGGAGTCGCCGCTGTACGTCGCGCGCCACGGCGTCCGGGTCGGCAGCCAGCGCGACCACCGGGAGGCGCGTCATCCGGCCGTCGGTGAGCCTCAGCACCAGGCACCGCTCGCCGCCCGGGCTGGCGGCGACCGCCTCGTCGACGAGCGACCACGGCGCGGCCGCGACTCCCACGCCCGCGAGCAACCGCACGGCGTACCCCTCGTCGTCGAGCCGGAGTGCCTGCGCCCGGCGCAGCAGCCACCAGGCCCAGCCGGCCACGGCGAGCAGGCCGAACACGGTGACGACGCCGGCGGGGACCCAGCCGGCCCCGGTCAGCAGGCCCACCACGGTCGCGAGCACCACCACGAATCCGAGCGTCACCAGGCTGCGTCCCACCAGTCGTGCGCCCAGGGCAGGAGCCAGGCGGTACGACGTGGGGCGGGGGTTCTCGGACACGAGACGATTCAACCGGCCGGGAGTCTCCGAGACGAAACCGACGCGTCCCAGGCCTTGCCCCCGGGGGCCGAGGGGTTCACAGTGGACCTCTGGTTCGGCCAGCACCGGGAGGCCTCCCATGGCGACGAAGACGGACTCCTTTCTCGATCTCCTGCGGCCCGAGCACGTCCACGACAATGTGGATGCCTGGCGCTGGACGGTGCGCCGCCGGCTGGTGCCGGTCCGCGACCGTCTGGTCGCGGAGCCCCTTCACCGGCGCGATGCCTGGCTGTCAGCGCGCGCCGCGCGCGTCGTCCGGGAGCGCGACTCCCTGCTCGCGCGGCTCCACGTGCTGTCCCACGAGGTGCTGGTCGCCGACGACGTCGACGAGGTGGCCGTGGCCCTGAGCCGGTTGCTGGTCGACATCGAGCACCACCGCCAACGGCTCCACGACCTCGCCTACGACGACGTCGAGATCGAGATCGGCGGCTCGGAGTAGCCGGTCCACCCCGGACGGCCAGCGCCTAGACTCTGGCGCGGCGCGCCGCCGCTCGCGAGAGCCGGCGTGTTCGGAGGGGTGCCGGAGTGGCCGATCGGAACCGCCTTGAAAGCGGTCGCTGGCAGAGATGTCAGCCGCGGGTTCGAATCCCGCCCCCTCTGCCGAGGTGGCCGGGAAGCCCGCACGAGCAGAGTCGCAGAGGTCAAGCGCGTGTGAGGGGCGGGAGGGTGACGACCTGGGAGGCGTAGCTCAGCCCGGCTCCGAACGCGATCAGCAGCGCGGTGTCACCGACCTTCGCCTCGCCGTTGCGCAGCATCGCCTCGATGGCCAGCGGCACGGAGGCGGCCGAGGTGTTGCCGGAGTCCTGGACGTCGCGTGCGATCGCGATGCCCTCGGGCAGCTTCAGGTTGCGGGCCAGGGTCTCGGTGATCCGCAGGTTGGCCTGGTGCGGGATGAAGGCGTCCAGGTCGGACAGGGTGAGCCCTGCGCCGTCGACCGCCTCACGGGCGACGTCGGCCATCGCGAACGGCGCCCACCGGAAGACCGCGGTGCCCTCCATCCGCACGACCATCGGCTGGTCGGAGTGCCGGTCCTGACAGCCCGGCTCCTGCGTGATCACGTGTGACTTCGAGCCGTCCGAGCCCCAGGCCACGGGACCGATGCCGGCCTCGTCGGCCGGACCCACCACGACCGCACCGGCGCCGTCGGCGAAGATGAAGGCGGTCGATCGGTCGGTGGGGTCCAGGAAGAGGCTGAGCTTCTCGACCCCGATCACCAGGACGTGGCGCGCGCTGCCGCCCCGGACCAGGTCGGAGGCCACCGAGACGGCGTGGCAGAACCCCGCGCAGCCCGCCGACACGTCGAACGCCGCCGCCCGCGAGCCCAGCCGGTCGGCGACCAGAGGTGCGGCGGCCGGTGTGTGCTGCGCGTGTGTCGAGGTCGCGACGATCACGCCACCCAGCTCATCGGCCCCCACGCCCGACGCGTCCAGCGCCGCCAGCGCGGCGCGCGTCGCCATCTCCACCAGGGTCTCGTCCTCAGCGGCGTAGCGACGGGTCCGGATGCCGGAGCGGCTCTGGATCCACTCGTCGCTGGAGTCGAGCACCTCGCAGATCTCGTCGTTCGTCACCACCCGCTCGGGCCGGTAGATGCCGAGCCCGAGCATCGCGGTCGCTGCCGCGCCCGACCGCTGACTGATCTTCGCCATCGTGGTTCCCTACCTTCTGCTGCGGCTGGTCACCCCGAAGGCTACGACGCGTGTCAGACGGATTCGGCGTACCAGACCTCACGGACGCTCTGACGCATGGCGGCGCGCTGCATCATCTGGACGACGATGCCGCCGACGGCGAGCACCACCAGGAGCAACGACCAGGCGAAGCTGTTCGAGACGGTGTCGGTGAAGTCGCCCCGGCTGAAGTCGCTGGAGTTCAGCGAGCCGAAGAGCAGCATCAGCCCGCCGGTGACGCCGACGGCACCGGCGATGGAGCCGACCACGACCAGCACCAGCATCGGGATGTTGCCGAAGATCGACACCAGGCCGACCAGGAGACCGAGGACCAGTCCGACCAGGACCGCCACCCAGTTCCAGTCGATCCCGAGCGCGACGACGATGCCCGAGCCGATCGCGAAGCCGGCCGCGCCCATCGCGATCACGATCGCGACGTAGTAGTAGAGGTAGGCGAGGACCGCGAAGACCACCGCGAAGACCAGGCCGAGCACCCAGCCGAGCACCGTGCCGAGGAAGTGGTCGCCACCGATCTCGGCGACGATGCCGGCGCCGAAGGCGAACCCGGCGAAGAAGCCCCAGATGGGGATCACGAGTCGCAGCACGAGCTGCCCTGCGACGAGCATGGCGCCCCCGGCGATGATCGCCAGGAGGCCCAGAATGATGTCGGCCATGTCAGCAATGTAGGGGTCATCGGCTCTGTGACCTGGGACGACACGATGCTCAGAGTCAGCGCGTCGTGGTGAGCTCCACCAGGATGTCGCCCTCCTGGACGACGTCGCCGGGCGCGACCTTGATCGCGGAGACCAGCCCGCCGGTCTCGGCGAGGACCGGGATCTCCATCTTCATCGACTCCAGCAGGCACACGGTGTCGCCGGCCGCGATCCGGTCGTCGACGGCGACCTCGACCACGATCACGTTGGCCACCATCTCCGCCAGGATCCGGACCGTCTGCTCGCGAGGCACGCTCCCGAACCTAGTGGATACCGGCAGGTAGCCGTTCATGGCTGCGTCGGTGCATCACCACAAGGCGTAGCTGCGCCCGGGCTCGGGCCGGACCGCGGTCGCCTCCTCGGTCTCGGCGAGCCGCCGGCCGCGTCGGCCACTCGGCCGTGGTGCGGTCAGCCGCAGGTCGAGCCGGATCAGCAGGTACCCGATCAGGAAACCGATCACCGCGCCGTACACCGTGGCGAGGGTGGCCTCGAGGACGGTGCGCGCGGGGTCGACGAGGGCGTAGGCGACCGGGGCGGTGAGCGCGACGCCGAACGCGCAGACCCACCAGCCCTGCCGGCGCCGCGCCCGCATGTGGGTCCCCCAGGTCAGGGCCGGTACGCCGAGCAGCGCCACGATCGGGCGCGGGAAGGCGCCGAGATGGTGGTGGCTCCACCGGACCACCTCGTCGAGGGAGTCGACCAGGCTCGCCGTGCCGTAGCGCCGCAGCAGCTCGGCGTACCCCAGGGTCAGCGCCAGCATCAGGCTGCCCAGGACGACCGTGAACACGCCTCTGCTGCCCAGGCCGTGCCAGCCGGCGCCGAGCCGGAAGACGGTGAGGAACGCGGCCACCAGCGAGAGGCCGAGCACGGTGTACTGGAAGCGGTCGAGGTCGACCACCGGCGCCCAGGCGACGGTCGCCATCGAGCCGACCGCTGCGACGAGCAGTGCCACCACATTCTCCCTCACCGCCCCGGCGAAGTGGACGGCCGGCACCGTGACCATCACCGCGAAGACCGCGGTCAGCACCGCGGTGACCACGGCCGCCCCGCTGCGCAGCGCGTCGCTGTCGACGCCCACGACCAGGCCACCGAGCGCGAGTGTGAGCGCGGAGAAGAGCAGGGGCCGTCCGCCGGTGCGGGCCGCCAGTCCCCAGGTGTACGCCGTGCTGGCGGCGATCGCGCCGGCATCGGCCAGCCAGGTCGCGTTCGTGCGGCCCGGGCCGTCGGCGCCGACCAAAGCGGCGACCAGCGCGGCCGCCGCCGCGACGACGACCGCGAACCACACGACCACACTCATGCGGTGACTGCGGCGCCTCACGGGTGCCGGCGACGCCACCGGCTCCGCGTGGGTGGGCGGGGAGACCGGCGCCTCGGGTGGCGGAGCCGTGGATCTCTCGTCGGTCTCATCGGCGGCTCGGCGTGCGGGTGGTCGGGCCGCCCGCCTGGCGGCGCGCGGGTCCGCACGACGACGTGGAGCGGCCCTGGACACGGTGGGTGAGGCTACAGGCGCCGGTTGGCCAGGGACGGGTTGGTGCGGCGGGCTTCCGCGACCGCGGAGAGGTCGAGCGCGGCGCGCAGCGTCGCCGCCTCTTCACCGCCCTCGACGAGGACGTCGCCGAGCGGGCCGACCACCATCGAGTGGCCGGTGTAGCGCGGACCGGGCTGGCCGACGCCGACGACGTACACCGTGTTCTCGATCGCGCGGGCGCGCAGCAGCGTCGTCCAGTGGTCGACCTTGCGCGGCCCGGCCACCCAGGCGGCGGGCACGACGAGGACCTCGGCCCCGCGGTCGACCAGGGCGCGGGCGAGCTCGGGGAACCGCAGGTCGTAACAGGTCATCACCCCGACCGTCGCCCCGCCGAGCTCGACCGTCACCGGCTCCAGCGCACCGGGCGCGAGGACGTCGGACTCCCGGTAGCCGAAGGAGTCGTAGAGGTGGATCTTCCGGTAGTCGGCATGGGCTTCGCCCCGCACCACCACCGTGTTGTACGGCGTGGAGTCGCTGCTCTCGAAGAGACCGGCCACGACCGTGGTGCCACGCTCGGCGGCGACCCGCTCGACCTCGGTCACGAAGGGACCGTCGAGCGGCTCGGCTGCGCCGGCCAGGTCGGAGCCGGGATCGCCGAAGTCGCGGGCCCAGGCCTCGGGGAAGACCACCAGGTCGGCTCCCTCGGGCACCGCCGCTGCCAGGCGCTCCCGGTTCTGCACCGGGTCCAACGACGACGCCTCCTGCACCAGCACGACCTGCATGGACCCAGCCTGCCATCCGGAGCGCGGGTCGGCACGGCGGCCGCTGCCAGACTGGCCGGGTGGAGTGGGCGGCGGTGGTCCTGTCGGGCGGTACGGCGTCCCGTCTCGGCGGCACGGACAAGGCCACCCTCGAGCACGAGGACCGCACCCTCCTCGAGCACGCCCTCGACGCGGTGGCTGCCGCGAGCGAGATCGTGGTGGTCGGTCCGGCCGTCCCGACCTCCCGCCCCGTCATCTTCGCCCGCGAGTCGCCCCCGGGCGGTGGGCCGCTCGCCGGGCTCAGCGCCGGCGTCGCCGCTCTGGCCGGCACTCCGCCCCTGGTCGTGGTGCTGGCGGTCGACATGCCGCACGTCACCGCCGAGACCGTGGCCCGGCTGCTGGCCGCGGTCGGTGAGGGAGACGGTGCCTGGCTGGCCGACGAGACCGGACGGCGCCAGCTCGCCGGGGTCATCCGCCGTGGTCTGGTACCCCCACCCGGCGACGCGCACGACGTACCGATGCGACGGCTGATGGAGCTCGACCACACGGTGACGGTGGCCCCGGTGGGCCACGAGGCCGACGACGTCGACACCTGGGCGGACGTAGCCCGGCTCCGAGGCGCGGACACCGGTCCCACGCCACGAGGGGACCGGACTTGAACACCGGCCCCGGTTTCGCGAGATTTGGCCTGTGAACCTCCACGACTGGATCGACGAGCTGTGCGACGCCCTCGACATCGAGACCGAGGTCGACGAGGCGCTGGTCCTCGACCTGGCCAAAGTGGCCGCCGACAATGTGGTCCGCAAGGCCGCGCCCATCACGACGTACCTCCTCGGGTACGCCGCCGGCAGCAGCGACGCGAACGTCGAGGAGATCGAGCGGCTGGCCGGGAAGGCGCAGGCGCTGGCCGAGAACTGGGACCATCCGTCGGGCGCACCGGACCCGATCGACATCGACGACGACGTCCCCGACGACAGCGTCGTGGACCACACCGGCGACCAGTTCGAGTGACGAGCCGATGAAGGCGATCGTGGTGCGGGAGCCCGGCGGCCCCGAGGCGCTGGAGTACGTCGAGGTGCCCGACCCGGTGGTCGGTCCCGACGACGTCCTGGTCGACGTGGCCGCGACCGCGGTGAACCGCGCCGACCTGCTCCAGCGCCAGGGTCACTACGACCCACCGCCGGGCGCCTCCGACGTGATCGGCCTCGAGTGCAGCGGCACGGTGGCAGCGGTCGGCGACTCGGTGACCGACCACGCGGTCGGCGATCAGGTGTGCGCGTTGCTCGCGGGCGGCGGGTACGCCACCCGGGTCTCGGTGCCGGCCGGGCAGGTGATGCCGGTACCCGCGGGTGTCGACCTGGTGACGGCCGCCGCGCTGCCCGAGGTGGCGGCGACGGTCTGGTCCAACGTGATGATGGTGGCCGGACTGAGCTCCGGCGACACCTTCCTGGTGCACGGCGGAGCCGGCGGGATCGGCACCTTCGCCATCCAGCTCGCAGCCACCCTGGGGGCCCGCGTGCTCACGACCGGCGGGTCGGCCGAGAAGCTCGACTTCTGCCGGGAGCTGGGCGCGGACGTCACCATCAACTACCGCGACGAGGACTTCGTCGAGGTGGTGCGCGAGGTGACCGACGGCCGCGGTGTCGACGTGATCCTCGACAACATGGGCGCTGCCTATCTGGGCCGCAACGTCGCGGCGCTGGCCACCGAGGGGCGCCTGGTCGTGATCGGGATGCAGGGCGGCACCAAGGCCGAGCTCGACCTCGGCGTGCTGATGCGCAAGCGAGCGGCGATCGTGGCGACCACGCTGCGGGCGCGCCCGGTCGCGGAGAAGACCTCGATCTGCCGTGCTGTGGTCGAGCACGTCTGGCCGCTGGTGGCCGACGGGACGATCCGACCGATCATCGACACCACTGTCCCGCTGGCCGACGCCGCCGAGGCGCACCGCCGGATGGAGAGCGGCGGGCACACGGGCAAGATCGTGCTGGTGGCCTGAGGGTCTGTCGGGGTGCGTTTGTAGGCTGTCGGGATGAGCTCACAGCAGGAGTCCGGACAGCAGCACGTGATCGTGGTCGGACCCGACGGCCAGCCCGTCGCCGTACCGGCCGACGCGGTGCAGCAAACCGAGGACGGCGAGGGCGACGACCTGCGCGAGCTCACCGACCTGGTCGAGCAGCCCGCGAAGGTGATGCGGATCGGCAGCATGATCCGCCAGCTGCTCGAGGAGGTGAAGTCGGCACCGCTGGACGACGCGAGCCGCAACCGGCTCAAGGAGATCCACCGCTCCTCGATCAAGGAGCTCGAGAGCGGGCTGGCGCCGGAGCTGGTGGAGGAGCTCGAGCGCCTCTCCCTGCCCTTCACCGAGGACGCCACCCCGTCCGATGCCGAGCTGCGGATCGCCCAGGCCCAGCTCGTCGGCTGGCTGGAGGGTCTGTTCCACGGCATCCAGACCGCGATCTACGCCCAGCAGGTCTCCGCCCGCGCGCAGTTCGAGCAGATGCGGCGCGGCCTGCCTGGCGGCCAAGGCCAGGGCCAGCCCGGCCAGGCGCTGCGACCGGGTGTGCCCCAGCAGGCCGCCGACGGCGACCCGGGGAGCACCCAGGGCGGGATGTACCTCTAGCTCAGCAGCTCGGCCCGCTCTGCGCGCATGACAGTGGGATGTCGGTGAGGTCAGATGTCGAAGTCCTCGGGGGCACCTTCGCCGACTCGGCCGTCGACAGCCTCGCGGAGGATGTCGGCGTGGCCTGTGTGTCGGGCGTACTCCTCGATCATGTCGAGGAGCATGGCGCGGACGGTGGGTGTGCGACCGTCAGGCCAGGTGAAGGAGGCGGGGCCGTCAAGCCCGCGCTCGTTGATGACCGCGACCACGGCTCCGCGGGAACGGGTGACGGCGTCGTGCCACAGTCGAAAGGTCTCCTCGGGGGGATCGAGTGCACCTGTGCGCCATTCCCAGTCAGGATCGGTGTCGAAGTCCACGGAGTCCCAGGGTGGTCCGTACTCCTGGCCGGCGAGCTTGACTGCCAGCCAGTCGGCTTCGACCAGGGCAACATGCTTGACCAGCCCACCCAGCGTCATCGAGCTGGCAGCCGTCGTTGCCCGCATGCCCTGGTGATCGAGTCCCGAGGTCTTCCAGGCGAAGGTCCGTCGGTTCCGCTCCAGGACCGCCTGCAGCGCATCGGCCTCGGTGGGGACCGCGGACGAAGCCGGTGGCGTGCTTGGCTCGCTCATGGCCGGAGCCTAGGCAAGGAGTGGCTGCATTCTCCACGTCTGCAGGTGAGCGGGTGCGGCATAGCGCGTTTCGATCCGATCACGGAGGAGTCTCAGTCGGTCGGGTGCGCCAGCACCGCGCGGGCGTGGTCGAACACGGCCGGGTCGCCGGTGACGGAGATGCCGGCGTCGTCGCGGCGCTGCCACAGCCAGGCGTCCATCGCACCGGCCTCGCCGGTCACCACGACGTCGGCCGGCACGCCGGGGTGGGCGACGACGTGCATGTCCTTCTCGTGTGCGTATTCCTGGCCATCCGGCGCGGTGCCCGAGAAGGTGCCGATCTGGGTCCACACCGAGGTCCCCGCGTCGGACAGCCGGAACTCGAGGTAGTGCGGCAGCGGGTCGAAGCTGCCCCACGGCGGGAGGTGGCCGTACATCACGTCCAGCACCTCCTCGACTCCGTCGGCGGCCAGCGCCTGGTCGAGGGGCGTGACGTCGCCGGCGGCCAGTTCGGCGTCGAGTCGGTGGATGAGGGCCTCGTGCGCCTGCCGTCGGTAGGTGAAGCCGACCGTGTGGTTGGCGGGGTCGCCGGACCACGAGTAGGCGGCGTCGGCCGGGTCGGCCGCCGCGACGGCCGCCGTGAACGCGGCGTGCGCCTCGTCGTACGCCGCGAGGAGCGCGTCGAGGCCGTCGGGCCGTTCGGGCGCGGCGTACTCCATCTCGTCGGGGTTCTGCGGTCGGTGGGCGACCACGGCGTGCCACCGGTGCTGCACCGTTGTCAGATGCCAGAGCAGGTCGGCGGCGGTCCATTCTGGGCAGGACGGGACGGGGGAGGATGGATCGCAGGCGGCCAGAAGGTCACGGAATCGGGCGGACTCGCCGCGGATGGCAGCGAGATAGGCGGGATAGTCGAGTCGGGTCACGCGTCGGACGTTACGAGGGCCCACCGCCCATGGCGACCGGATATCGGCCTGCTGCAGGATGCGCCGTGTTCAGCCCGGGGTACGACGGCCGAGGCGGCCGACGACGAGCAGGCCCAGCAGGCTGATGATCAGCAGCGCCGCCCCCGGCGCCAGCAGCCGGGAGAGGGCCGGTGGGTCGGCGTGCGCCACCGTGGTGAGCTCCGCGGCGGCCGGTGGGGCGGGCTCGGGCTGAGCGCCGCTGCCGAGCCGGTTCACGACCTGGCGGGTGAGCTTCGGGGTCGCCCTGGCCGTGGACGACGTCGCCATCAACCGGGCGCCGCGCTCGGTGACGAAGAAGATGTAGCGCTTGCCCTGGGACAGGGTGGGCAGCGCGCACGGCGTGCCGACCCGGGCGGTCACCACGACCGACGGCTGGACCAGGGAGGACTTGTAGACCCGGTCGGAGACCACCCGGTAGGTGCGGGTCCGGTGCTTACCGGCGCCCTGCACGCCGCGGACGTGCTTCACCTCGCCGCGGAAGACCACGTGGGCGCGAGCGATCGCCTGGTCGAGCGTCGGCGTCGGGCAGTCGGGTGCGGCGGAGGCGGTCGCAGGGGCGGCGACCAGGGGTACGGCGAGCAGCGCCACCGCGGTCGTCGCGGCGGCGAGGGCGCGTCGTACCGGCCGGTTCACCGACACATCACATCACAGCCCGAAGAGCCCGGCGAGCACCGAGGCCACCCCGTCGTCGTCGTTCGCCGGGGCGACGTGGTCGGCCGCCTCGCGCACCGAGGGATGGGCGTTGGCGACGGCGTACGACGTGCCGGCCCAGGTGAGCATCGGTAGGTCGTTGGGCATGTCCCCGAACGCGACCACGTCGCCGGCGTCCACCCCCCGCAGCTCACACAGCCGGGCCAGGGCCACGCCCTTGGTGACACCCGCTGCGCTGATCTCCATCAGCCCGTCGACGGTCCAGGTCGGCGTCGCCCGGTCACCCACGGCCTCGATCACGCTGGTGCGGAACTCCGCTGGATCCATGGTCGTATGACGGACCAGCAGCTTGAGGGCCGGGGCCGTCCACACGGTGGCCAGTTCACCGCGCGGGCTGCCGGGCGGTGCGTGGCCCGGCTCGGCGTAGTCGGCGTCGAGGGCGATGCCTGTCATCATCTCGACTGCGAAGTGGCAGCCGGGCACCCGCGCCCGGATCTCGTCGGTCAGCCGGAGGCCGGCCGCCGGGTCGATGCCGTGCACCTCCAACGGCTCGGCCGTGGCGATGTCGAGGAGGAGCGCGCCGTTGGAGAGCACCGCCAGCCCGCGCGATCCCACGTAGGCCCACAGGTCGGTCACCCAGCGCCACGGCCGCGCGGTGACGAAGGCGACCTCGACCCCCCGGTCGAGCACGCCTCGCAGCACCGAGGCCGTGTGCGCGGAGACCGTGCCGTCGGAGCGGAGCAGGGTGCCGTCGAGGTCGGTGGCGACCAGCCGCGGGAGGCTCACGAGGAGGGGTCGGGACCGAACCATCGGTCGAGCTCGGTGGCGGCGCCCTCGTCGTAGACGGTGCCGGTGACGGCGTCGGCGGCCTCGCGGACGACCTCGATCGCCTGGCCCATCGCGACGCCGCGGCCGGCCCAGCGCAGCATCTCGATGTCGTTGCGGCCGTCTCCGATCGCTAGGACGTCGGCCTGGTCCACGCCGAGCTCCGCGGCGACCTGCGCGAGTCCCGAGGCCTTGCTGACGCCGACCGGTGAGAGGTCGAGCCACGCGGTCCAGCCCACGACGTAGTCGGTCCCGTGCAGCCCGAGCCGGGCGGCGAGCGCCACGAAGTCGTCGGCGGTGGCCTCGGGGTCGCGGATGATGACGCGGCTGACCGGCAGCGAGACGAGGTCGTCCACCTCGGCCAGCACCATCTCGCCGCTGAGCTCACCCTCGGGAAAGGGGCGGTTGACGCGGTAGCCGACGCCGCGCTCCTCCACCGCGACCAGCGCGGTCGGGTGATGCTCCAGGACGGCGGCGACGGCCGGCGCCGCATCGAAGGTCTCCTCGTGCACGACCTCGAGCGGGGGGTAGCGGAAGAGCACGGCGCCGTTGCTGGCCACCACCCAGATCGGATCGTCGCCGTCGGTGTGCAGGTCGAGGAGGTCGGCGATCCGGGTCATGCCATGCGGTGAGCGGCCGCTGGCCAGCACGATCTGGGCCCCGGCCGCCCTGGCCCGGTGCACGGCGGCGTAGACCGGCGGGCTGATCTGCTCGTACGTCGTACCGACGCCCTCGACCCATTTCAGCAGGGTGCCGTCGATGTCGAGCGCAACCAGCCGCGGCGCCCACGCGTCGTCGGTCGAGCCGCGCTCGTCGGTCGAGCCGCGCTCGTCGGTCGAGCCGCGCTCGTCGGTCGAGCCTGTCGAGACCACCTCGGGCGACACCTAGGTCGTGACCGGCTTCAGCAGCTCGAGGCCGCCGAGGTAGGGCCGCAGCGCCTCGGGCACCCGCACCGACCCGTCCGCCTGCTGGTGGGTCTCCAGCAGGGCGATGATCGGCCGGTTGGTCGAGCACAGGGTCCCGTTGAGCGTGGCGACCGGCCCGATGTCGCCGTTCTCGTCACGGCGCCGGGTGTCGAGGCGGCGGGTCTGGAAGTCGGTGCAGTTGGAGGTCGAGGTGAGCTCGCGATAGCGCCCCTGCGAGGCGATCCAGGCCTCGCAGTCGAACTTCCGCTGGGCCGACAGCCCGAGGTCGCCGGCTGCCACGTCGATGACGCGGTAGCAGAGCTCGAGCTTGTCGAGGAACTCCTTCTCCCACTCCAGCAGCCGCAGGTGCTCGGCGTACGACTCCTCGACCGTGGTGTAGACGAACATCTCGACCTTGTCGAACCAGTGCACCCGGAAGATGCCGCGGGTGTCCTTGCCGTGGGAGCCGGCCTCCTTGCGGAAGCAGGGACTGAACGCGGCGTAGCGCAGGGGCAGCTGACTGCCGTCGAGGATCTCGTCGGAGTGGTACGCCGCCATCGGGACCTCCGACGTACCGACCAGGTAGAGGTCCTGACCCTCGATCCGGTACACGTCGTCGGCGGCCTGCCCGAGGAAGCCGGTGCCCTCCATCGCACGCGGCTTGACCAGCGACGGCGCGACCATCTGGGTGAAGCCGGTGTTGCGGGCCTGGTCCATCGCCATGTTGATGAGCGCGAACTCCAGCTGCGCCCCGATCCCGGTCAGGAAGTAGAACCGCGAGCCCGACACCTTGGCGCCGCGCTCGAGGTCGATCGCGCCGAGCATCCGGCCGAGCTCGACGTGGTCGCGGGGCTCGAAGTCGAACTCCGGCGGCGTGCCGACGGTCTCGAGCACGACGTAGTCGTCCTCGCCGCCGGCCGGCGTCTCGTCGGCCGCGAGGTTCGGGATCTCCATCAGCGCCGAGCGCCAGGTCTCCTCGGCCTCGGTCTGGGCAGCCTCGGCGGCCTTCACCTCCGCCGAGAGGTCCTTGGTGCGCGCCAGCAACGCAGCCTTCTCGTCGCCCGCCGCCTGCGGGATCTGCTTGCCCAGCTGCTTCTGCTCGGCCCGCTTGGCCTCGAAGGTGGAGATCGCCTGCCGCCGCGCGGTGTCGGCGGTCAGGGCCCGGTCGACCACCTCGTCGGACAGCCCGCGCTTGGCCTGCGCGGCGCGCACCCGAGCCGGGTCGTCACGCAGCACCTTCGGGTCGATCACCGGAGCGCTCCGGGCCTGCTGGTCATGGGGCGGGTCATGCGGCCCAGGCTATCCGCGCGGTACGACGGTCAGCACATCAGTAAGCCCCCGCACGGGTGGGCAGCCCCGCCTGGGCTCCCGGCATACTGACGCCCGTGCTCGACCGCCCCCGTAGCGTCACGCTGGCCTGGGCCGGGGTGTGCGCGGCGCTCTTCCTGCTGCTGGCCCTCCTGGTCCACCTCCAGCGCGCCCCGCTGAACGGGTTCGACGACCTGGGCCGCACCGCCGAGCACTGGGCGCAGGGCAGGTCGGGCCTGCATCGGGTCCTTCGGGACATCGAGATCGCGTTCGCCACCGTCGGGATGACCGTCTGGACGATCCTCATCGCCGTACCGCTGTTCCTGCGCGGGCACCGCCGCGCGGCCGTCTTCACCGTCGGGGTGATGGTCTCGACGTCGCTGGCCACGACCGGGGTGAAGCTGCTCTACGGCCGGAACCGCCCGACCTGGCAGGACCCCATCGGCAAGCTGGTCTCGAAGTCGTTCCCGTCCGGCCACGCCTCGAGCTCCGCGGCGCTCGCGGGCGTCCTGATCGTGCTGGCCGCGATGCTGGTCCGCAAGGCGTTCCTCCGTCGTGCGGTGTACGTCGGAGCCGTGCTGCTCGCGCTCGTGGTCGGGCTCGACCGCGTCCTGCTCGGCCGGCACTACCCCACCGACGTCGTGGCCGGGTGGGCGCTCGGGGCCTGCGTCGTGCTGCTCTGGCTGTCGTTCTACAGCCCGCTCCCGCGCAGTCACGCCGTGGCCGCGGATCCCCTCCCCGAGGTGATCCGCTCCGAGCACCGGCTCGCGGTGATCGTCAACCCGTCCAAGATCGACGACCTCGTCCAGTTCCGCTCCACGGTGACGGCGATGGCCGCGGGGGCGGGCTGGTCGGAGCCGGTGTGGCACTACACGACGGTCGAGGACCCGGGCACCGGGATGGCCGAGGCCGCGTCGATCGCGGGCGCCGACCTGGTGATGGTGTGCGGCGGTGACGGCACCGTCCGCGAGGTCTGCGCGGAGCTCGCCGGCACCGGCATCCCGGTCGGGATCATCCCGGCCGGCACCGGCAACCTGCTGGCCCGCAACCTGGACATCCCCCTCTACCTACGGGCGGCCATCGACGTCTGCCTGACGGGCCAGGACCGTGCGATCGACCTGGTCGAGGTCTCCGGTGACGACATGGAGGACACCCATTTCATGGTGATGGCCGGGATGGGTCTCGACGCCGCGATGATGGAGGGGGTCAACGAGCAGTTCAAGGCCAAGGTCGGCTGGCTCGCCTACGTCGTGTCGGGGGTCAAGGCGCTGATGTCGCCCGTGGTCCGCATGGAGATCTCGATCGACGAAGGCGAGTTCACCTCCCACCGCGCCCGCACCATCGTGGTCGGCAACGTCGGCTACCTCCAGGCCGGGATGCCCCTGCTGCCCGACGCCGCCATCGACGACGGCCTGCTCGACGTGGTGCTGCTGCACCCGAAGCGGTTCCTGTCGTGGGTGCCGCTGGCCTACCGCGTGCTGCTGAAGAGGCCGCGGACCGACGAGACGATCACCCGGATGCGCGGCCGGACGGTGACCGTCAGGGCCGCGAGTCCGACCCCGCGCCAGCTCGACGGTGACCCGCTCGGGACCGGCCGCGAGCTGCGGATGATCTGCCGGCACGGCCGGGTGCTCGTGCGCGTGCCCCGGTGAGCGTCGTACGGCGTCAGCCGACCCTCGCGTGGGCGATGGCCTCTTCTTCTTCCGGCGACAGCTGCTGCTGGGAGGACCAGGCGGCGACGTTCTTGGCATAGGTGCGGGCGTCGCTGCGGCCGTGGATCGAGGTCAGCACCACCCCGTTGCCCGCGTCGTCGAGCAGGGCGAGCGACCAGGAGAGATGGCCGCCCATGTCCCCGAACGCGTCGTAGCGCACCACCGCGAGATGGCGTAGCGCGTCACCGGTCTCCGCGCGGAGCGCGGCGACCTCCTGGCGCAGCCCGTGCACGTCCTCGGGCAGCGCCTCGGCGCCCGACCCGCGTCGTACAGCGGACTGGCGGCGCAGGGCGACGACGGCCAGCCCGGCGGCCGCGAGCGCGACCAGGAGGGCGACGACGTCGAGGATCCACACGCTGAGCGAGCCTAATCGCGCGCGACCGCGCCGTGGAACACTGACGCGCGTGAGTACGACGTCCGGTGCGGACAAACCCCAGCGCATCGCCTACCAGGGGGAGCCGGGCTCGAACTCGCACGTGGCCTGCCAGGAGCGTTACCCCGAGGTCGAGGCGGTGGCCTGTGCCAGCTTCGAGGACACCTTCGCGGCCGTCGAGAACGGCGACGCCGACCTGGCGATGATCCCGATCGACAACTCGCTGGCCGGGCGCGTCGCCGACATCCACCACTTCCTGCCCACCTCGCCGCTGCACATCGTGGGCGAGCACTTCCTGCGGATCCGTTTCGCGCTGCTCGGCGTGCCGGGCTCCGCCCTCGACGACGTGAAGACGGTGCACAGCCACGTGCACGCCCTCGGCCAGTGCCGGAAGGTGATCCGCGAGCACGGCTTCATCGCGGTCATCTCGGGCGACACCGCGGGCGCCGCCCGCGAGGTCAAGGAGGCCGGCGATCCGACCCAGGCCGCGATCTCACCGCCGCTGGCGGCCGGGATCTACGGTCTCGACGTCCTGCTCGAGGACATCGAGGACGAGGACCACAACACCACGCGCTTCGTGATCCTGTCCCGCGACTTCGTGCAGGCCCCGGCCGGGAACGGCCCGGTCGTGACCAGCTTCGTGTTCAACGTGCGCAACCTGCCGGCCGCCCTCTACAAGGCGCTCGGCGGCTTCGCGACCAACGGCGTGAACATGACCAAGCTCGAGAGCTACATGGTCGGCGGCGAGTTCACCGCCACCCAGTTCCTGGCCGAGGTCGACGGACACCCCGACGACCTGCCGGTACGACGTGCGCTCGAGGAGCTGGAGTTCTTCACCACCGAGGTGAAGGTGCTCGGGGTCTACGCCGCCGACCCCTTCCGCGCCGGCTGACCGGAGCTCAGGTGCCGGCGTCGGTGGTGTCGGCGGCCATCAGGTTGAACATCGCGCCCTGGGGGTCGGCCAGCACGGCCATCCGGCCCACGCCTGGGACGTCGAACCCCGGTGCCACGACCTTGCCGCCGAGCTCCTCGGCCTTGGCCACGGTCGCGTCCACGTCGTCGACGTTGAAGTAGACGTTCCAGTGCGGCGGCACCTCCGAGGACGGCGGGTTCATCGCCCCGCCGATCATCCGGCCCTCGCTGTTGGTGAGCACCGTGTAGGTGTCGTCGCCCATCGGCTGGGTCTGCGACCCCATGCCGATCACCTCGGCGTAGAACGCTGTCGCCTTGTCGATGTCGGGGGTCATCACCTCGTTCCAGATCGGGGTGCCGACCTCGTTGGCCCGGACGGTGCCGATCGTGGACTTCGCCTGCCACAGGTTGACGCGGGCGCCGGTCGGGTCCGCGATCGCAGACATCCGGCCCAGCTCCATCACGTCGAACGGCCCGGCGTCGACCCTGCCGCCGGCACCCTCGACCTTCGCGGTCACGGCGTCGACGTCGTCGACGGCGAGGTAGACGTTCCAGAACGCCGGGTGGCCGGCCAGCTCGGGCATCTGCCCGGCGATGCCGCTGACGGCGTCGCCGTCGATCCCCGCGGTGAGGTAGAAGCTGCCTTCGTCGTCGACCGGCATCTCATTGATGTCCCAGCCGAAGAGCTGGCCGTAGAACTCCCCGGCGGCCCGCTGGTCGGGCGTCATCAGGTCGACGTAGCTGGGTGTCCCCTGGTCGTAGTGCTCGAACCTGGCCATGTGCTGCTCCCTCGCTCGTGGTGGTCGACCCCTTCCTCCTGCCTACACCCGTCCACCGACGCTGGCAACGGCCCGCAGGGTGAACGACGTACCAACTCCGCCGGGTAGGTTCGAGGGGTGGATCTCGCCGTCATCGCCGTGTCCTTCGGCGCGATCTTCCTGGTCGAGCTCCCCGACAAGACCTTCGTCGCCGCGCTGGTGCTCGCGACCCGCTACAAGCCCTGGGCGGTGTGGGTCGGAGTCGGCCTCGCGTTCTTCGTGCAGACCGCGATCGCGGTCACCGTCGGTCAGGTCGTCACCTTTCTCCCGCACACGGTGGTCGAGATCGTGGCCGGGCTGATCTTCCTGGCGGGAGCGATCCTGCTGCTCCGCGAGGCGCCCAAGGCGGACGCCGCCGAGGCCTCGACCGAGGAGGAGTACGCCGCCAAGGCCACCTCGCCGAAGTCCGGTCTGGCCGCGGTCGGCGCGAGCTTCCTGGTGCTGTTCGCCGCGGAGTGGGGCGACCTCTCCCAGCTGCTGACGATCAGCCTGGTCGGTCGCTACCACGACGCGCTCTCGGTCTTCATCGGCGCCTGGGCGGCGCTGCTGGCGGTCTCGGGACTCGCCGTCGTCGCAGGACGCTTCCTGCTGCAGCACATGCGGCTGTCGACGATCCACTACATCGGGGCGGCCGTGTGCTTCCTGCTCGCCGTGCTCACGGCGTTCCAGATCGTTCTCGCGTGACCGCGCACGCGTCGGCACCCTAGAGTGCGGGCCATGTCGACCATCCCCACGACCGGCCGCCCGGCGCACGGCGCCGACTCCGAGGTCGGCCGTCTCGGCACGGTCATGCTGCACCGCCCCGGTGACGAGCTCAAGCGGCTCACGCCCCGCAACAACGACCGGCTGCTCTTCGACGGCATCCCCTGGGTGGCCCGCGCGCAGGACGAGCACGACGCCTTCGCGGCCGCCCTGCGCGACCACGGTGTCGAGGTGCTCTACCTGATGGACCTGCTCACCGAGACCCTGGCGAGCGAGTCCGCGCGCGAGCACGCCATCACCACCGCCATCTCGAGCCTGCACCTCGGCGACACCATGCGGGCCTGGCTCGGCCCGATGCTGCGCGAGGCGTCGCCGGCCGAGCTCGCGACCCACCTGACGGCCGGTGTCCGCAACGACGAGGTGCGCGGCGGGTTCGGTCTGGTCACCTCGCTGCTGCCCGACTACGACTTCCTGATCGACCCGCTGCCCAACCTGCTGTTCACCCGCGACTCCTCGGTGTGGGTGCGTGACCACGTCACCATCACCTCGCTGGCGATGCCGGCCCGGGCGCGCGAGACCCAGCTGACCGAGCTGATCTACACCCAGCACCCGCGTTTCGCCGGCACTCCGACCCTGCACGGCTGGCGCAACGAGCACGTCGAGGGCGGCGACGTCCTGCTGCTCGCACCTGGTGTGCTGGCCATCGGCGTCGGTGAGAGGACCACGCCGGCCGGTGCCGAGCAGCTGGCCCGTGAGGTCTTCGGGGCTGGGCTGGCGCACACCGTGCTCGCCGTACCCATCGCCCAGGAGCGGGCGACCATGCACCTCGACACCGTCTGCACGATGGTCGACGTCGACAAGATCGTGATGTACCCCAACGTCGCCGACTCGCTGACGGCGTACGCCGTGACGGTCGCCGAGGACGACGGCGCAGGGCTGCGGCGCCTCGATGTGGCCGACGCCGAGCACTTCCTGATCGCGGCGGCGAAGGCGATGAACATCGACACGCTGCACCAGATCGACACCGGCCTCGACCCGGTCACCGCCGAGCGCGAGCAGTGGGACGACGGCAACAACACCCTGGCCATCGCGCCCCGGGTCGCCGTCGCCTACGAGCGCAACGACGAGACCAACGACCGGCTCGAGGACGCCGGCATCGAGGTGCTCCGGATCGCCGGCTCCGAGCTGGGCTCCGGCCGCGGCGGCCCGCGCTGCATGAGCTGCCCGATCACCCGCGAGTCGCTCGGCTGAGCTCACCGCCCACCTCGGGGCAGCCCACGTGGCGGTGGATGCGCCACCGCATGACCCCGCGAAACGGTGGCAGGCTCACCGTCCATCCCGGGGCAGCCCACGTGGCGGTGGATGCGCCACCGCATGACGCCGCGAAACGGTGGCAGGCTCACCGCCCACCCCGGGGCAGCCCACGTGGCGGTGGATGCGCCACCGCATGACCCCGCGAAACGGTGGCAGGCTCTCGGCGTACGACGTGCCGACCTGCGGCTGGTCACCGGCGCGACGAGCAGGACCAAGATCGTGGAGATCGACGCCGACGTCTCGGACCGACTGCACGCCCTCCTCGAGGCCTGAGCGGTCCTGTCAGAAGAGGCCGACCACGTTGCCCTCGGCGTCGAGGTCGATCCGCTGGGCGTTGGGGTGCTGGGGCAGCCCGGGCATGGTCCGCATGTCACCGCAGATCGCGTACACGTAGCCGGCGCCGGCCGCGGCCCGTACCTCGCGCACCGGCAGCCGCCACCCGGTCGGGGCGCCGCGCAGCTTCGGGTCGGAGCTGATCGACAGGTGGGTCTTGGCGATGACCACCGGCAGCTTGCCGAAGCCGAGACGCTCGTACTCTGCCAGGCCCCGGGCGGCGGCCGGGGAGAGGTCGATGCCGTCCGCGCCGTACACCTCGGTCGCGATGGTCTCGATCTTCTCGACCAGCGGAGTCGCAAGGTCGTACAGGAAGTGGAAGTCCGACCCGTCCTCGAGGGCGTCCACCACGATCTCGGCCAGGTCCGCGGCGCCGGCCCCGCCCTCGGCGACGTGCCGCGTGACCGCGCACCGGACGCCGAGCCGCTCGCAGAGACGGCGGATGACCTCGTGCTCGGAGTCGTGGTCCTCGGGGAAGGCGTTGATCGCGACCACGGGCGTGACCCCGAAGCGGCGCACGATCCCGACGTGCGCACTCAGGTTCGGCAGGCCGGCGGTGACGTCGTCCGGGCTCTCGTCCAGCATCGCGGGCGGCAGGTCCTTGCCGGGGCGGATGTCGTAGCGGCCGGAGTGGGCCTTCATCGCCCGCACCGTGGTCACCACCACGGCCAGGTCGGGGGTCAGTCCCTCGGCCCGGCACTTCACGTCGAAGAACCGCTCCGCCCCCATGTCGGCGCCGAACCCCGCCTCGGTGACCACGAGGTCGGCTCGGGACAGGGCGATCCGGTCGGCGACCACCGACGACGTACCGGTCGCGATGTTGCCGAACGGCCCGCAGTGCACCAGCGCCGGGCCACCCTCGAGGGTCTGCAGGAGGTTCGGCTGGAGCGCGTCCTTGAGGATCACCGCCATCGCACCGGCGGCGTCGAGGTCCTCGGCCGTGACCGGCTCGCCCTGCGCCGTGCTCCCCACGACGATCCGCCCGAGTCGCTCGCGCAGGTCGCGGAGCGAGGTGCTGAGGGTCAGGATCACCATCACCTCGCTGGCCGCGGTGATGTCGAACCCGCTCTCCCGGGGTACGCCGTCCTGCCGGGCGCCGAGGCCGATCACCAGGTTGCGCAGCGACCGGTCGTTGACATCCATCACCCGCCGCCACGTCACGCGACGGGGGTCGAGACCGGCGGAACTGCCGTGGTGCAGGTCGTTGTCGACGACCGCGGCCAGGAGGTTGTGAGCCGCGGTGACGGCGTGGAAGTCGCCGGTGAGGTGCAGGTTGATCCGCTCCATCGGCACCACCTGGCTGTAGCCCCCACCGGCGGCGCCCCCCTTGATCCCGAAGGTCGGGCCCATGGACGGCTGCCGCAGCGTCACCACGGCCCTCGCTCCGCGGGCGACCAGCCCCTGGGTGAGCCCGACACAGGTCGTGGTCTTGCCCTCCCCGAGCGGGGTGGGCGTCACGGCGGTGACCACGACGTACTTCGCGGCACCACCCCCGGAGCGCGCAGTGTCCAACGCCGCGAGGTCGATCTTCGCGACACCGCGCCCGTAGTGCTCGAGGTGCGCCTCGTCGATGCCGAGGTCGGCGGCCACGTCGGAGATGGGACGCAGGGTGGCGGCGTGAGCGATCTCGAGACTGGTGGGAAGCGGCGTTGTCATGGCCCCTGCCTACTCCACCTGCGGCCCGACCGAAACGGGCCGGAAGTCCCCTGGCCCGTCAGGGCTCCACACAGAACTCGTTCCCTCTTCCGCTCGGGCACCTTCTGGAACCACAAGCTCGGCCCTCCCCATCCCGCCGGCTCCACCCAGGCCCGCTCAGGCGTGCTGTCCTCGTCCACGTTCGATCCCAGGGCTGAGGCCCAGAATGCCGCGAGCAGCATCGGATCGGCGCAGTCGAAGGTCACCGACTTCACGAACGACACCATGGGAGTCAGGGTAGGTCGCATCGAACGCGACGCGGCGGTAGCCGGAGACGTGAAGAGGCCCGGCCGGTGTCGACGGGGGAGACAACACCGACCGGGCCGTGGATGAACGTAGCGAAGGTTGTTCGGCTGTTCAACCCACCACGCGTGCATGTTTTCTCAGCGGAGGGTGACCTGACGGTTCGCCAGCTCGACGCGCGCGGAGCGCTCCTGCGAGGTCAGCTCGCCGGACTCGTCGAGCGCGGCGGTGAGCCGCTCCTGCAGGGCCGCGACCGGCTCCTCCAGCGCGACCGGTCCGGTGCCGGACGGCAGGTCCCAGACCGGTACGACGAGACCGTGTGCGCGGAACATGCCGACCAGCTTGGAGCCCTCGACCAGCACGTCCGCCCCGGCCGTGTGCAGCCGCGCGAGGGCGTCCATGAGCGACCCCTCGTCGTACGGGAGCACCCAGCGCAGGTGCTCCTTGGGTCCGGCGTCGATCCAGTACGCCGCCTCGACAGCAGCGAGCCGGGCCGAGGGTGACACGGCGCCGTTCGCCTGCTCGAGCGCCTCGGCAGCGCCCGCGTCGGGGTCGGTCACGTCGTCCAGCCACCATCCGAAGCCGTCGTGCACGGTGATCTCGAGCGGCTCGTCGTGCACCAGGTCCTGCAGTCGTACGCCGGGTCCCGGCGGGTCGACCAGCCCGACCACGCCCGGCTCCTCGGTCGCCAGCGCCTTCTCCAGCACCGCGCCCAGGTCGCGCGACGGGTCACCGAACGCGTGCCGCACCTGCAGCCCCAGCCACACCTCGCCGCTGTCGCGCACCATGGCGGGCGCAGCCATCGGCAGCAGCGACCCGAGGGTGACGGTGCGCTCACCCACCCGGAGCGGGGCGGTCGCCGACGGCACGAACTCCCGCAACGCCACCAGGTCGCACTCGGCGACCAGCCCGGCGAAGGGCCGCACCACGAACGCGCCACCGGCTGAGCCGTGGCAGGCCTTGTAGCGCTTGCCCGAGCCGCACGGGCACGGCTGGCGCGGGCCGACCGCCCCGTCGCCGGAGTCGGTCGTCGCCCGGTCGCGGGCCTTGGTGCGGGAGCGCTTCGCCATGCGCCCGAGGCTAGTCGCCCGCTACGACGTGGGCTGCGGCTGCAGCCAGCCCAGCAGCTGGCGCGGCTTGTCGGTGATGACGGCGTCGACCTCGAGCGAGCGGCACAGGTCGAGCTGCTCGTGGGTGTTGACGGTCCACACGTGCAGCTCGCGGCCGGTGCGGACGAGCCTCTCGGCGAACTTCGGGTGCCGGGTCAAGGTGTCGATCCCGGGGCCGAGGATCCAGCCGTCCTCCAGGACCGGCTTGAGCATCGGCCAGTGTCGGGACTTCTCGATCAGCATCACCAGCCGGAGGTCGGGTGCCAGGCGCTGCATGCGCTGCAGCGCGACGTAGGAGAAGCTCATCACCCGCGCCGGGCTGTCGGGGCCGGTCCAGCCGAACTCGGCGAGCGCCTCCACCAGCCGGCGCTCGACCAGCCCGCCGTACCGCGTCGGGTGCTTGGTCTCGATCGCCAGCTCGATCGGCTGCTTGGCGTCCGCGACGGTCTCCATCAGCCGCCGCAGCGTGAGCACCCGGTCGAGCTCGGGATCACGGTCCGAGGCCTCGTCGTCGAGCCCCGCCCACGGGTTCTTCCAGGAGGCGAACTCGAGCTGGTCGAGGTCGGCGAGGTCCATCGTGGAGACCAGGCCCTTGGCGCTCGCCGTACGCCGGAGGTCGCGGTCGTGGACGCAGACCAGGTGGCCGTCGGCGGTGAGCCGGACGTCGCACTCCAGTGCCTCGGCGCCGTCCTCGATCGCTTTGACGTAGGCGCCGAGGGTGTGTTCGGGATTGTCGAAGCTCGCACCACGATGGGCGACGACCTGCGGCCTCATGCCTGAAGTGTGACCCACCGGCGAGCCGGATCGGCGGCGACGGGGCCCGGTCGCGCACACGTTCACCGACTCTTCCACCGCCCGTTGCCTCGGGTCTACTCTGGTGTCGGCCAGGGGCAGCCCGCCGCCTGCACCCGGACCTCCGGGACGGTGAATGCCCCGTTCGATCCTTCACCTGACCGTGATGCGCCCTCACCGGGCGGACCCGCCAGGCAACGCAGGCCCCTGCTGCCGCAGCCGCGGCGTCCGCCGGAGAGAAGCAGCACGATGTCAGATCCCAAGTCCGTGGCCCGTCGGCTGCGCGCCGACCTGGCCGCCCGCGACGTACCGCTCAGCCACAGCGAGGCGCTCGAGATCGTCGCCCACCTGTACGGCGCGCGTGACTGGAACACGCTGTCCGCGCGCCCACCGGCCGAGGCCTCCGTGGGGCCGGCCGTCCCGATCCTGCGGATCTTCGACCGCGCCAAGGCCGTCGAGTTCTACGTCGACTTCCTGGGCTTCACCCTCGACTGGGAGCACGGAGGCCACGCCGACCACTCCCCGCTCTACGCCCAGGTGAGCCGCGGCGGCGCTCGGCTGCACCTCAGCGAGCACCACGGCGACGCCAGCCCCGGCGGCGCGGCGCTGATCCCGGTCACCGACATCGCCGACCTGCACTCCCAGCTGCAAGGTCGCGACTACGACTTCGCGCGACCGGGCGTGCGCGACGAGGAGTGGGGCCGGGTGATGGTGGTGATCGACCCGTTCCACAACCGGATCGTCTTCCACCAGCCGGTCGCCGACGAGGTCGAGCCGCGCCCGAGCGAGGCGGCCGCACCGATCGAGCTCAGCTACGACCTCGCGTGCTCGCCCAGCCTGGCCTGGGACGCCTTCATCCGTCGGATCAACCAGTGGTGGCACCCCGCGTACGCGCCGGCCGGGCTCCGAGAGGTGCGGATCGACCCACTCGTCGGGGCCGCCGCCACGATGAGCCTCGAGGACGGCACGACGTACCCATGGGGCACGGTCATCGCGGCCGACCAGCCGAGCCACTACGCGCAGACGTTCACGCTCGCCCAGGATCCCGAGCACCCGAGCACGCTCGAGGTCACCTTCGAGCCCCACCTCCGCGGCTGCCGGTTCCACTTCGCACACGGGGGCTGGACGGCCGCCAACGTCGCCGGCCGGGCCCGCTTCAGCGAGTGGAGCATCCTGTTGGACCGCTTCGCCGCGGTCGCGGAGGGGCAGCCGGTACCCGACGTACCGGCCTACGTCACCGAGGGCGGCGGCCCCGGCTAGCGTTGGCCCATGAGTGACGTGACCGTGCGCGACAACCCCGACGAGGGCCGGTTCGAGGCGTACGTCGACGGCAAGCTGGCGGGCATCTCCGCCTACCAGCTGTCCGACGACGTCATCACCTTCACCCACACCGAGGTGGACGACGCGTTCGAGGGCCAGGGGGTCGGCTCCAGCCTGGTCCGGCAGGCCCTCGACGCCGTCCGCGACACCGGTGGGCTGCGGGTGCGGCCGAGCTGCCCGTTCGTACGTGCCTGGATCGACCAGCACCCCGACTACGCCGACCTCACCCGGCGGCCATGAGTCTCACCGACGACCTGCAGCGCTACCTCCAGGGCGGCCGCGACGACGTGGTCCGGTCGCTCGACGGCCTCTCGGAGTACGACGTGCGCCGGCCGCTGGTCCCGTCGGGCACGAACCTGCTCGGCCTGGTCAAGCACCTGACCGGGATCGAGCTGGGCTACCTCGGCGCCAGCGTGGGCCGGCCGTCCCCGGTGACCCTGCCGTGGGAGGAGGACGGCTCGGTCTGGGAGTCCGCGGACATGTGGGCGACCGCGGACCAGAGCCGTGAGTACCTGCTCGGGCTCTACCGACGCGCGTGGCAGCACAGCGACGAGTCCCTGGCCTCGCTGCCGCTCGATGCGCCGGCCTCGGTGCCGTGGTGGCCCGAGGAGCACCGCGCGACGACGTTCGGCCACCTGGTGGTGCGGGTGCTCGGCGAGACCACGCAGCACGCCGGCCACTGCGACATGGTCCGCGAGCTCATCGACGGCCGCTCGGGCCGCGACGAGCGCACCGACGACTGGTGGACGTCGTACCTGGAGAAGGTGCAGGACGCCGCCGACCAGCACCGCGAGGCCTGACATCCTGGTCGCGTGAGCGGGATCTACAACGAGTACTCGGGGCGCAGCGTCGGCCGGATCCAGGCGCTGGCCGACGGGGTCTTCGCGGTGGCGATGACCCTGCTCGTGCTCGACGTCCGGCTGCCCGCGCAGAAGGTCACCGACAGTGGCGCGCTGTGGAACCAGCTGACCGACCTCGGCCCGAACCTCGCGGCGTACCTGCTGAGCTTCACCATGCTCGGCACCTTCTGGCTGGCGATCCACGCCGTGCTGGATCTCTGCGAGGACTCCGACCGCACGCTCGCCTGGTCGGTGCTCGGCTTCCTGTTCTTCGTCACCACCCTGCCCTTCACGGCGTCGGTGCTCGCCGAGCACGCGCAGCTCAGCCTGGCGGTCCTTCTCTACTGGGCCAACCTCGCTGCCCTGGGCGCGACCCTGGCCTGCGCGATCATCCATGCCGGGCGAGGGCTCGTGCCGTTGCAACGACGCAGCGCGCTCACGCTGGTCCGACGACGCCTGGTCTTCGCGCAGTCGGCCTACGCCGTCGCCGCGCTCGTCGTACTGGTCAGTCCGGTGGCGAGCATCGTCGCGCTCGCGCTCGTCCAGCTGTTCTTCGTGGTGTCACCACGCATCCCGTTCCGGGCGTGACGGTCTGCTCCGAGGGCGCGGCTGCCGTCAGGCGGTCGGGTCGGCGGACTCGTGGCCCGCATCGTCGCGCCGGTGACGCGGCGGCTCGGTCGACTCCTCTACCTCGCGCGCCAGGCGGCTGACGACGGAGAAGCCTCGGCCCCGCGGGTGCTCGAGAACGCGCTTGCCCTCGGCGGGCTGGTCGGTGGTCGGGCGCGTCGCCGTGACGGGCGCGTCCGTGAGCTGGGAGTTCGTCATCAGTCCCCCCGGACCGTTCTGTTGGCGGCCCCAACGGCCACCCCCCACAGGAGCAGAGCTCCTGTACCTCGCCACGGTGGCACCAAAGCGCCGCTTTGTCCCGATTTCCGTCGAATTGATCGCCGGAGCTGCGCAATCACGCGATCGTGGCCCCGCGATCGACGGATCCGGTCGTCCATCGGCCAGGCGAAGGGGCCCTCGTACCACTTCGCCCGTCGCCCCTAGGGTGGTGACCTCGTCACTCGACCACTGGGGAGGCAGGCGTGGGAGCGATCCTCGTCCACGAGTTCATGACCCTCGACGGCATCATCGACGCACCGACCTGGACCGCCGAGTACGGGTTCGACCCGGCGATGTTCGAGCCGCTCGCGGCCGTGACCGGCGGCTCGGGAGGCATCCTGCTGGGGCGCACGACGTACCAGATGTTCGAGCCGTCGTGGTCGGTCCGCACCGTCGAGGACGACCCGGGCGCGCCGTTCTTCAACGACACCACGAAGTACGTCGTCTCCGGCACCCTCACCGACCCGACCTGGCGCAACACCGAGCTGCTCGGCGCGTACGACGCCGACCGGATCCGGGCGCTCAAGGACGAGGTGGACGGCAGCCTCTACGTCAGCGGCAGCATCACCCTGGTCCGCGCACTGCTCGCCGACGGGCTGGTCGACGAGCTGCACCTGTTCGTCTACCCCACCACCCGCGGCGCCGGCCCGCGGCTGTTCACCGAGGACGCCGACGTGAGCAGCTACGAGCTCGCGACCTCCCAGCACTACGACAACGGCGTCGTCTACCTCAACTACCGCCCCAGGATCTGACCGGCTACCGCGAGCGCAGGAAGGCGCCGAAGTGGGGGACGGTGAACGCGATCCGGCCGCGCTCGCCGGAGTAGATGAGGCCCTTCTTCAGCAGCGCGTCGCGGGCGGGTGAGAGCGACTGCGGCTTCTTGCCCAGGACGGTGGCCACCTCGGCGGTCGGCACCGACTCGACCTCGTCGAGCGTCGCGCCGCCGTCGGACAGGGTGGAGGCCGCGTCGGCCATCGCACGGAGGTACTCCCGCTCCCCCGGCGTCGCCCGCTCGAACCGGGAGCCGAAGAACCCGACGGCCAGCTCGCGCTCTGCCTCCGGTGCCGCGACCTTGACGTCGGCGGCGGTGATGGGCGAGCGAGGGGCGAGGTCCCACGCGGTCTTGCCGTAGGCCTGGATGAAGTACGGGTAGCCACCGGTCGCGGCGTAGAGCGCAGCGAGTGCGTCGTCGTCGTACGCCGCGTCCTCGGCCTCGGCGGGCAACCGCAGCGCCAGGTCGGCGGCCTCGCGGTCGAGCCGGTCGATCCGCTGGTAGCCGAAGAGCCGCTCGGAGTACGACTTCGCGGCCGACAGTACGGCGGGCAGGTGCGGCAGGCCGGCGCCGACCACGATCAGCGGCAGCCCCGACTGGCTGATCTCGTGGCAGGCCGCGCAGAGGGCGGAGACGTCGTCCGGACCGAGGTCCTGCATCTCGTCGAGGAAGACGGCGATCCCAAGGCCCCGGTCCGCCGCGAGGCCGCCGAGGTCGGTGAAGAGCTCGACGAGGTCGATCTCGATGTCGCCGGAGTCGGCCCGGCCGCGGACAGCCGGGGCGTCGATGCCGGGGTTCCACTGGTCGCGGAGCTTCGCCCCGGCTCCGGCCTCGCGCTGGGCGAAGGAGCGGACCACGCCGAGCACGTGGGTGACCGACTCCTCGTCGGGGTGCCCGAGCTCGCGTACTGCCTGGTGGAGCGCCGAGGACAGCGGGCGTCGTAGCCCCTGGTCGGGTCGGGCCTCGAGCTTGCCCGTGCCCCAGCCGCGTCGTACGGCAGCCGAGCGCAGCGCGTTGAGCAGCACGGTCTTGCCGACCCCACGCAGCCCGGTGAGCACGATGCTGCGCTCCGGCCGCCCCCTCGCAACCCGCTCCAGCACGACGTCGAAGGCCCGCAACTGGGCGTCGCGGCCGGCGAGCTCGGGCGGCCGCTGTCCTGCGCCGGGCGCGTACGGGTTGCGGATCGGGTCCATGCTCGGACGCTATCGGGCTGTCTAGCCGATTCCGTAGATTCTCCGCCTGCGCGTCGTCCGCGAGAGGCCGGACCCCCGGCAGCGCGTGCCGGGGGTCCGGGGTGGTGCGGCGGTGGAATGTCAGCGGAAGGCGGAAGGGACCCTTCGACAGGTCGGGCAGCTCGGCGTCGTCCACCCCATTTCGGGTGGAGCAGGGTGAGCGGACGCCGACGGCGACCTGGCCCGCAGATGAACTCTGAGACACACGTGGCGGTCCGGCAGGATTGGTTAGTACAGTTGAACTAAATGACTTCCTCGACTCCCGCGGCTCTCGGTCCCCGCTACAAGTGGATCGCCCTGTCCAACACGACGCTCGGCGTCCTGATCGCCACGATCAATGCGTCGATCCTGCTGATCGCCCTCCCCGACATCTTCCGTGGTCTGGAGATCGACCCGCTGGCGCCGGGCAACTCCAGCTACCTGCTCTGGCTGATCATGGGCTACCTCGTGGTGACCGCGGTCCTGGTGGTGACATTCGGGCGGCTCGGCGACATGTACGGCCGGGTCAAGATGTACAACGCCGGGTTCGCGATCTTCACGTTCTTCTCGATCGCGCTGAGCGTCTGCTGGCTGACCGGCACCGCGGGCGTGCTCTACCTGATCATCATGCGGCTGCTCCAGGGCGTCGGCGGCGCCCTGCTGATGGCCAACTCCAGCGCGATCATCACCGACGCCTTCCCCGCCGACCAGCGCGGCCTGGCCCTCGGCCTCAACATGGTGGCCGGCATCGCCGGCTCGTTCCTCGGCCTGGTCATCGGCGGGGTGCTCGCGCCGATCGACTGGCGCCTGGTGTTCCTGGTCTCGGTCCCGTTCAGCCTGTTCGGCACGGTCTGGGGCTACCTCAAGCTCCGCGACCTCAGCCCGCGCCGCCATCACGTCATGGACTGGTGGGGCAACGTCACCTTCGCGGCCGGCCTCATCGGCGTACTGGTCGCGATCACCTATGGCATCCAGCCCTACGGCGACCACATCATGGGCTGGACCAACCCCTGGGTGATGGCCTCATTTGTCGGCGGGGTCTCGCTGCTGGCGATCTTCTGCGTGATCGAGACAAAGGTCGAGCACCCGATGTTCCACATCGACCTGTTCAAGATCCGGGCCTTCTCCTACGGCAACCTGGCCAGCCTGCTCGCCGGCCTCGGCCGCGGCGGTCTGATGTTCATCCTGATCATCTGGCTGCAGGGCATCTGGCTCCCCCGGCACGGCTACTCCTTCGAGTCCACCCCGTTGTGGGCCGGCATCTTCATGCTGCCGATGACGGTGGGCTTCCTGATCGCGGGTCCCTTGTCCGGCTGGCTGTCCGACAAGTACGGCGCGCGCTGGTTCGCCACGGGCGGGATGCTGATCGCCGCCTTCAGCTTCGTCTGGTTCGCGGCGCTGCCGGTGAACTTCACCTACTGGATGTTCGCGGCCGCGCTCTTCGCCAACGGCTTCGGGATGGGACTGTTCGCCTCCCCCAACCGCGCGGCGATCATGAACGCCCTGCCGGCCAACCGGCGCGGTGTCGGCGGCGGCATGAGCACGACCTTCCAGAACACCTCGATGGTGCTGTCGATCGGCATCTTCTTCTCGCTGATGATCGCGGGCCTCGCGGGCTCGCTCCCGGCCACCATGCAGAGCGGCCTGGCCGCGCACGGCGTACCCGCGGGGCAGGCGCAGGCGGTGGCTGGGCTGCCCCCGGTATCGGTGTTGTTCGCCTCGCTGCTGGGCTACAACCCTGTGCAGTCGCTGCTCGGCGCCCACACCTTGAGCCAGCTCAACCCGAGCCAGGCGTCGTACCTCACCGGTCACACGTTCTTCCCCTCGCTGATCTCCGGGCCGTTCCACGACGGGCTCGTGGTTGCGTTCGCGTTCGCGATCGTGGCCTGCCTGGTCGCCGCGCTGGCGTCGTGGCAGATGGGCGGCAAGTTCGTACACGCCGACGACCAGCACGAGGTGACGATCGACTTCGCGCAGCCGGAGGTGGGCGACGCCGAGGGCGCCGTTCCGGACGACGTACCGGAGAGCGGGGTGGGCGTGCCCGCCTCGGAGGTGGCGCGACGATGAACGCCTCCTCCACACCGGACGACGTCACCCGCCTCGCCGGCGAGGTCCGCACCGAGCTCGCCCGGCTGGCCTTCCACCTGCGGACGCCGGCCACCCGCTCGGGCATCACGCCCACGCGCCTCGCCGCGCTGGCGGCCGTGGCGCGTTACCCGGAGGGGCTGCGGCAGGGCGACCTCGCGGAGCTGATGAACGTCTCTCCCCCGAGCATGACCCGGCTGGTGGAGATCATGACCGAGGCGGGCTGGGTCGAGCGGGAGCGCGACCCGAGCGACCACCGGGCCCTGCTCCTGGTGCTGACGCCGGTCGGGCGGAAGACGCTCGACACCCTGCGCAGCGAGTCGGCCTCGGTGCTCAGCGCCGAGCTCGCCGACCTCACCCAGGCCGAGCGCACCACCCTCGAGGCCGCCGTCCCGGTGCTGCGCAAGCTCGCCGACCGGCACGTGGAGGGCCCGCGTAGCGGCTGACCCGCTGCCGGGCCCACGGGAAGAGAACGCGGAACGGATGCCGCGACCGGTCGGGCGGGTCGGGGTTCCGTTCCGCGTTTTCTTCCGTGTCAGGCGCCCCGCGCCGACCGCCAGGCTCGTGCGAGGGCGGCCACGTCGGGGTATCGGTCCGGCGGGGCCGGCCGGCAGGCGCGTGCGACGACCCCGGCCAGCTCGGGCGGCCCGCAGAAGTCGTCGGCCCGCTCGGTCAGGCGGGTCGCGAAGTGCCACACCAGCCGACCGAGGGTGAACACGGTGGTGCGCTCGTCGAGCACGGCCCCGAGCTCGAACTCCTCGGGCGCCATGAAGCGGGTGGCGCCGAACATCCGCCCCATCTCGTTGGTGCTCGGCCCGCGGCGGTAGGTGTCGAGGTCGACGACCTTCAGCGACGCGGTGGCGAAGTCCACGATCAGACACCCGTCGTACAGGTCGCAGGCGACCCAGCCGGCAGCGGCGAGGTCGGCGTGGAGGTCGATCAGGTCGTCGAAGACGCCGAGCAGCTGGTCGGCGGGCAGGTGCGCAAAGCGTCGGTACGGCGAGGCCGGGTCGCCGCGAGCCTCTCGGCGCACTCCGACCAGCTCGCCGCGCGCAGCCTCGTAGACCAGCGCTGGGCCGCCGGGTGACTCGATGACATTGAGGAGCTCGGGGAGGCACGGGTGGCGACAGGACTCGGCGAGGTCGACGGCGTTGCGCAGCAGAGCGACCCGACCCGCGTGGTCGAAGTACGGGACGGCAGCGCCGGACGGCGGCGGGGCGTCGCGGCCCGCGGTCTTCACGAAGAGTCGCCGGTCGCCCACGTCGACGAGCCACGACACGTTGCCGGAGTCCTGCGTGAGATGCCCGAACTCCGCAGCCACGGCTCCCTGACGCCGTACGTAGACATCTGGCTCCTCGTCGATCGTCGCGACGGTCAGCAGATCCGACATCCGGCACACGATAACCGCGGCCCGCGAGCCCGTTCCGCGCTGCGGGTCCCTCATCGATGCACCTGGGGCTATCGCAAGGTCGGCCACTCGATCAGGACGGGTCCGTCGTCCGGCGCGAACTGGATCGCGTGGACGACCCGGCCTTTCGGCACGGTGGTCACCATCGAGCAGCTGCTGGGGCCTTCATGGGGTGACAAGGTCACGTACTCCGAAGGTCACCACGACGATGAGAAGACCACCATCAGCGGGGTGGTGCGCACGATTCACGAGGTGCGATGTCGGCGAGAGCTTCAGGCTGATGGAGCCGGCCAGGTCTCGATTCCCGTCCGGGAGTCAGGTTGGCTGACGGGGGTCTCCGTGGCCGATCCGTGGGTGTCGAACACTCGGGACGAGCGGCGCGAGTCGATGTCGTTCGACGGGTGGGTCGTGGGGCTGGACGTCGGCGAGTAACCCCCGTTCCCTTCAGACACACGTTGCTCACCTGGGCGGTGCTCGCGAGGCACGATCCGGTGACCAACGTGTGTCCTCAGGCTGCCTCGCGTCACCTCTGATGCCGGCCGAGCTCAGGGCTGCTCGCCCGGTGTCACGCGTGGCGGCGCTGGAGGGCGACGTCGTACGCCGTGTCGAGGCCGCTGCGCAGCAGGTCGATGAGGGCCGGTACCTCGTCGACCGCCAGGCGGAAGGAGCCGGCGCAGACGTTGTCACGCCACAGCGACAGGACGACCAGTCCTGACTCGTGGTGCCACGAGACCCGCAGCGCGCGATCGCCGCCGCGGGCGTCGAGGAAGATCTCCCCGGCCGCGGGCAGTGGACGAGCGGTGGCCATGATCCAGTGTCGCCCTGCCCTGGTGATCTGTCACCGCTGTGCCTGGCAAAGACCGGGTGCCCGGGGACTGGGCATACTGGACCGGTGCCGGAGCTGCCCGAGGTGGAGGCGCTGGCCCTCGATCTGAAGGGCCGGCTCGACGGCCATGCCATCGGCAGGGTCCACGTGGTGGCGTTCAGCGCGCTGAAGACCTTCGACCCGCCGGTGCAGGCGCTGGAGGGCACGCTGGTCGACGACGTCACCCGCTACGGCAAGTTCCTCGACATCGAGGCCTCCGGCCTCCATCTCGTCTTCCACCTGGCCCGCGCCGGCTGGATCCGTTGGCGCGACGAGGTGCCACCCGTGCCGCCGCGACCCAGCAACAAGTCACCGCTCGCGGTGCGCATCATCCTCGACGACCAGAGCGGGCTCGACGTCACCGAGGCCGGCACCAAGAAGAGTCTCGCGATGTACGTCGTGAGGTCACCGCACGACGTACCCGGCATCGCCAGCCTCGGGCCCGACCCGCTCGACGACGCCTTCACCCGCGAGACCCTCGACCGGATCCTGCAGGACGCCGGCCGGTCCCAGATCAAGGGCGTGCTGCGCCACCAGGGCACCATCGCCGGGATCGGCAACGCCTACAGCGACGAGATCCTGCACGCCGCGAAGATGTCGCCGTTCAAGCCGGCCAACAGCCTGACCGCCGACGAGCTGGACCGGCTCTTCGCCGCGGTCAAGGACGAGCTCGGCGACGCCGTGGCCCGTTCCCGCGGCCTGGCGGCCAGCGAGCTCAAGAGCGAGAAGAAGAGCAACCTCGCGGTGCACGGTCGCGCCGGCCAGAAGTGCCCGGTCTGCGGCGACACCGTGCGCGAGGTCAGCTTCGCCGACTCGAGCCTGCAGTACTGCCCGACCTGCCAGACCGGCGGCAAGCCCCTCGCCGACCGCCGCATGTCACGTCTGCTGAAGTAGCAGCATGAGCATCCCCACCGCCGCCGTCCACGGCGTCCCCGACCCGCTACCTGAGCACCTCTGCGTGCTCGACGTCCGCGAGGACGACGAGTGGGAGGCCGGCCGCCTCGAGAACTCCCTGCACATCCCGCTGCGCGAGCTCGGACAGCGCTTCACCGAGCTTCCCGGCGGCGGTCAGGTGCTGGTCGTGTGCCGGTCGGGACACCGCTCGGAGGCCGCGACGGCGTACCTGGTGGACCAGGGCATCGACGCGGTCAACCTGGCCGGCGGTCTGCTCGCGTGGCACGGCGCGGGGCGGCCGCTCACGACCGACGACGGTCGACCGGGCGTCGTTGTCTAGCTCTCCGTCAGGACGAGGGGGCACTGGGTGCGGAGCCGGCCGGCACGCACTCCTTGGCGAGGTAGGCGCCGAACGCGGCGAAGTCCGCCTTCTCGGCGGCACTCATGTCCTTGGTGACAGCGGCGGCCGTCAGGTCGCTGGACTTGGTGTCGTCGGGCAGCGCGGTGATGGTGTCCACGAAGACCTCGAAGCCGTGCCGCGAGCTGTCATCGATGTCGGCCGGCGTACCGACCTTCTGGAAGTCCGCGGCCAGCTGGTGCGGCGTGGTGCTGTCGGTCACCGACGCGATCGTCGAGCAGAAGTCGGTCTTGCTGGCGTCAGTCGGCGCACCAGCGCCGTCCGACGACGACGAGGAGTCGGACGAGCCGCACGCGGCGGTCGTGCCGAGGACGACGAGCAGTGCGGCCGCCGAGGCGACCTTGGTGGTGAACATCCGGAGCTCCCCCCATCGGTGGTGTCGCACCACTGTGCATCCACACCCCCCATGACGTCACATCGAGGACGTGACCCGTCCATCGGCTCCGGGCTGCGGCCAGCGTGGCAGTGGCACCTGGAGGAGCCCGGGCAGCAGCCACAGGTACTCCTCGCGCGGCAGCTCGGTGACGCCGAGCGACGCCAGGTGCGGCGTCTGCCACTGGGTGTCGACCAGCCGGTCCTGACCGTCGTCGAGGATCTCGACCAGCCCGACCAGCGCCGCCTTGGAGGCGTCGGTCTCGCGGTGGAACATCGACTCGCCCGCGAACATGCCGCCGATGCCGACGCCGTACAGGCCCCCGACCAGGCGTCCGTCGCGCCAGGTCTCCACCGAGTGCACCCAGCCCAGCTCGTGGAGGCGGAGGTACGCCGTCTTGATCTGGGCGTCGATCCAGCCCGACGGGCGCGACGGATCGGCGCAGGCGTCGATCACCTCGGCGCAGGCGGTGTCGACGCGGATCTCGAAGCGGCGGAGCGACTTGCGCAGCGAACGGCTGACCCGCAGGTCCGCCGGGCGGAGCACGCCGCGGCGTACCGGGCTGAACCACGCCATCGGCGCCCGCCGCCCGCCCATCGGCATCGGGAACAGCCCGCGCCGGTACGCCGTGAGCACCGTGCCGGGCTCGAGATCGGCGCCGGTGGCGACCAGGTCGTCGTCGGGATGGAACCGCGACGGCGACGGGAACTCCCACACGCTCGGGGGCGGATCGACCGGCACGTCGCACACGGTAGTCATCCCCGGCCCCGTCCTTCAGTCCGAACGTAGGATCGGAGCATGTCCACGAGTGGAACCAGTCGCCAGCCGGCGACGCTCACCGACCTCGCCCCGGGCCTGACCGCGGCGTTCGTCCGCGAGGCCCTGCACCGGGCCATCCACGGCGTGGGCCCGCTCCCGCCGGCCTCGGCCGCCGCCGACAAGCAGCTCAAGGAGCAGAAGGGCGACGTCGAGCGGGCCATCCACGAGGTGATCGAGAACCACGTGCGGTACGCCGGCGCCCAGGGCCTGCTGACCAACCTCGGCGGCCTGACCACGATGGTCTACATGGTGCCGGCCAACATCACCGGGCTGGCTCTGGTGCAGTGCCGGATGGTGGCCGGGATCGCCCACCTGCGTGGCTACGACCTGACCGACCCGCGGGTCCGCAACGCGGTGCTGGTGAGCATGCTCGGCGAGGCGTCGGTCCAGAAGCTGGTGGAGGCTCGCACGATCCCGGCCCCGCCGATGGCCATGGCCACCGCCCCGGCCCACGACCCGGGTCTCGACCGGGTGATCTCCGCGGAGGTCGCGGCCGACCTGGTGGCCAAGGTGGCCGGCAAGCGGGTGGCCGGTTCGGCCGCCCGCAAGATCCCGCTGGTCGGCGGACTGGTGGGCGCAGGGGCGGACGGCTTCGCCACCTGGCAGGTCGGGCGCTACGCCGACCGTGAGCTCCTGCCCCTCAGGCGACGGTAGGTCTTCATCGCGGAGCGGCCGGCGTTGCTCGCCTCGAGGTTGCGCACCAGCCGCTGCCGCCAGCGGTACGTCGGACGCAGGAAGGACCGCTCCAGCCGCCGTTGGGTGTCGACCAGCTCGGCGTTGCGATGGTCGAGCTCGCGCTGGAGCTTGGCGTTGTGGAGCAGGAGCGCCTTGAGCGCGTCGACCGCGGCGCCGGCGACCAGCGCCTCGTCGGGGTGGTCGGGGTCGGCGTACTCCTGGACCGGCGGGCCGCCGCGGAGGTCCTCGAGGTCACCGACCACGTCGTAGCCGCGGCGACGTACCTCCTCGATCCAGGAGTCCTCCAGCGCCGTCGCCCATGGGTGTACGTCGGGCGGCAGCGCCAGGCGCGGGCTCGCGGTGCGGTGGGACAGCGTCTGGTGCGCGAGCAGCTCGCGGACCAGCGGCCGGTAGTAGGCCGGCTCCAGCTCCTCGTTGGCGGCCCGGTTGATCCGCCGGATCAAGGTGGTCTCGGGGGCGCCGAGCGAGGCGTTGACCCGCTCGCCGTCCAGCTGGAGAGGCACCCGCCCGAGCCCGAACACCTCGGTGAACCGCGACCACAGCAGGTCGGGCGAGCCGCCGGCGGGTGGGACCGTCACCAGGTGGACCTGGGCGGGCGGCAGGTCGTGGCCCCACCGGTCGAGGATGTCGGGGATCTCCTGGACGCCCCAGAACCAGGTGGGGATCCGGCCCACGCGGCGTGGGTCCTGGATCTTGTCGAGGAAGCGCCCGTAGCTCAGGCCCGCGCGGTGCTTGATGTTCTCCTGCCACTCCGCGGGGATCTGGCGGACCAGGTCGCGCACCGACAGCACCAGATGGACCTCGGCGTCGTTCCCGTGGCCGAGGCTCTCCAGGGCGCGGCCGATCTGAGCACGCGAGGCGGTCGCCAGGATCTCGTGGCTGATGATCGAGGTGCCGTCGAAGCGTCGTACGGAGGCGGCCAGGCGGTCCCAGCTGCCGATCGCGTCGGCCTCGATCCCGCCCCACGGCAGCCGCATCAGGTCGAGCGCGGCCAGGAAGTGGGAGTCGAAGCGGTCGGCAGGGTAGCTGAACCCGTGGGTCGGCAGCCGGTGCCGGTTGTGGAACAGCACGTGCTGGAGGTACGACGTGCCGGTCTTGGGGGTGCCGACGTGGAGGAAGACCCGCTTGGTCATCTGCCCTCCCCCGTCATGTTCGCCACGGCCCGGTCGACCGGTGCCCCGATCGGAGGGCCGAGCAGCACCCGCATGGCCAGCGCGAGCACCCCTTCCTCGTCGGGCGCGGTGACCCCCGGGCGCTTGGACGGCCCGGGGAGGTCGCCGTGGACAGCGTAGCCACCGGTGGACAGCCGTCTGCGCAGGTCGTCGGTGCGCTCATCCAGCCACGCGTGGTGACGGCGCGGGACCAGCAGCGGGGGTCCGGCGTACGCCGCGACGGCCGGCCGGAAGCGGTGCCACATCAGCAGCGAGCGACGCTCCGGGGGCACCAACGAGCCGACGACGGGCGCCGTACGCCGTGCCAGCTCCACGGCGTCGGCCGAGAGCTCGGGGAGGCCGGTGACGGCCTTCCGGCGACCGGCCAGACGAGCGGCCAGGCGCGGGTCGTCGATCACCACATGGACCCGGCCGGTGCCCATCCGGCCGGCCCAGGTCTGCGCCACGTCGGCCAGGTCGACGCGCGGCGCCGGCGAGGTACGGCGTACCTCGGCGGCCAGGAAGTCGGGCCACGAGCGGACGCCGGCACCGAACGAGCGCGCCGTCCAGACGTGGACGAGCATCCGGTCGAGACCGGCCCCGAGGACCACGACGGTCGCGGACGACCCGCCCGGGGGCCGGCCCTCGGCGATGAGCGCGTCGCGGAGCGGACGCGCCAGCACCGGGTCGCCGAGGATCCGGTACCGACGGCGGAGCAGCCGGACCCGGGCCGGTGGGTCGGGATCACCGGCGGCGACGACGTTCTCGGCGAGGAGGGCGGTGGCGACCCGCACCAGCTCCTCGGGGGCCAGCCGGGTGGGGTCGACCGGTGGCGGCCCGAACGGGGACGGTGGGAGCGCGCCTTCGAGGCCGAGGTCGGGCAGACCACGCCCCGGTGCGCTGGCGGTGAGCACCCGCTCGGCGAGCTCCGCGGACGGCGGACCCGCGAGGTTGAGCCGCCGCAGGAGCTCCAGCTGCTGGGCGCCGGGCAGGTAGCGGCCCGCCTGTTCGTCCGGCGGCGCCGGCTCCTGCCACTGCGCCCACGGGGTCGACCCTCCGGCGCGCAGATGGCCGACCCAGCCCCAGGCGCGGGCCACGCCCGTGGTCTCGGCGGGGGAGCGGCTCTCCGTGGGGGTCACCGGCGCCGGAGCTCGCGGACGCGCCGCAACCGGCCGCGCACCGTGGTCTCGGGGTCGGGCCGGGACGCCGCCTCGCGGGTCATCGCGGCGAGCGCGTCGAGAGCAGCGTCGAGCTGCGGGCGTGGTCGGACGCGGTCGGGGTGCCGGAAGTCCTCGGCCGGTGGTGCCGGCAGGAGGTCCTTGACGTCTCCGACCACGTCGACGCCACTCTCCTCGAGCCACTCGATCCAGGCCTCGCCGCGCTCGACGGCCCAGTCGTGGAGCTTCGGAGGCAGCAGGATGGGCCGCGACCGGCTCCCCGCCAGGGTGTCCGCGGCGAGCATCCCGAGGATCAGGTCGTCGTACATCGCGTCGCGCCGGGTCTCGCGGGAGATGCGCTGGTTGAGCCGGCGCAGCACCTGCGTCTCGGCACTGCCGAGCGAGGCGTTCGACCGGTCGCTCTCCAGGGGCGCCCAGGCCGGGTCGATCACGAACGCCTGGCAGAAGCGCTCCCAGAGGAGGTCGCCCCCGGTGGCGTCGGCCTGGGGCACGGTCACCACGTGGATGCGGTCCGGCGAGAGCCCGACGCTCCAGTGGGAGAGGACGGTCGGGAGGTCGAACGCGCGGGCGAACCACGGCCGACCTGTGGTCACTCGCGAGAGGTAGCGGCGGTAGCTCCAGCGCCGCCCCTGCTTGATGCTCTCCTGCCAGCCGGCAGGGGCCTGCCGCGCCAGGTCGCGGGCCGAGTAGACGACGTGGATCTCGCAGCCGTCGAGGTCGCGCCGCAGCCGCGCGATGTGCTCCGGCTCGGCCGGGGCCAGGATCTCGTGGCTGAAGATGACCGTGCCCGACGCACGTCGTACCCGCTTGACCATGGCCTGCCAGTTGCCCGCGGCGTGGCCCTCGTGCCCACCCCAGTCCTCGCCGAGGAGGTCGAGGGCGGCCCGGAAGTGGAACAGCGCGGGGCTCACCAGGGGGGATCGGCTGGGCAGGTGGACGTCGTGGCGCGCGAGGGTCCGGGCGTTGAGGGCGAGCCGGTCCTGGAGGTACGTCGTGCCGGTCTTGGGTGCACCGATGTGCACGTACACCCTCCGGCTCATGCCGGGATTCTGCCTGGAAGCGCAGCCGTCCGCGAGCACCGGTCGGCGGGTGCGACGCTGACTGTCCCGGTAGTCCATGACAGAACGGTCGTCAGGTGACCGTTCCCGCAACCTCTTTGTCACGGACTACCCCACCCTCGGCCACGTTCTCCACCGGTGGGGTCAGCCGGCGAGGGCGCGGACCACGGCGCTCGGGCTGGGGCGACCGAGGTGGCCGGCCAGCCAGGTGCTGGTCGCGACGAGCGCGTCGAGGTCGACGCCGTGCTCGATGCCGAGGCCGGTGAGCAGCCAGACCAGGTCCTCGGTGGCGAGGTTGCCGGTGGCGCTCTTGGCGTAGGGGCAGCCGCCGAGGCCGCCGGCGCTCGCGTCGTACGTCGTGACGCCGGCGCGCAGGCCGGCCACCGCGTTGGACAGTGCCTGGCCGTAGGTGTCGTGGAAATGCAGAGCGAGGTCGGCGATGCCCATCCCGGCGTCGGTGAAGCCACGCAGCAGGGCAGTGACGTGGCCGGCCGTCCCGACGCCGATGGTGTCGCCGAGGCTGAGCTGGGAGGCGCCGAGGTCGAAGAGCCTGCGCCCGACGTCGACGACCTGGTCGATCGGGACGGCCCCCTCCCACGGGTCGCCGAAGCACATCGAGACGTAGGCCCGGACGTCGAGGCCGGTGTCACGCGCACGCCGTACCGTCGGCTCGAACATCGCGAACTGCTCGTCGAGGCTGCGGTTGAGGTTCTTCTGGGCGAAGGTCTCGGTGGCGCTGCCGAAGATCGCGACGTGGCGACAGCCGAGCTCCAGCGCCCGGTCGAGCCCGCGCTCGTTGGGCACCAGCACCGGGAGGTCTCGGCCGGCGTCGCCCAGCCTCGTCATCAGGTCCTCCGCGTCGGCCAGCTGGGGAACCCAGCGCGGGTGCACGAAGCTCGTCGCCTCGACGATCGGCAGCCCGGCGGCCAGCAGTCGGCGGATCAGCTCGGCCTTCACCTCGGTCGGGACCAGCGCGGACTCGTTCTGCAGCCCGTCACGCGGACCCACCTCGTAGATCGTGACCCGCGCCGGTAGGCCCTCGGCCGGCACGGCCATCGGCAGCTCACTCATCGCTGTCCGCTCCCGTCGAGACCACGAACAACGTCGCCCCCAGCGCCACCTGGTCGCCGGCCGCCGCGGCGACCGAGTCGACCATGCCCGCGAACGGCGCGGTGAGCGACAGCTCCATCTTCATGGCCTCCATCATGCCCAGCACCTGGCCCTCCTCGACCGGGTCGCCCTCGGAGACGCGGACCTCGAGCACGGTGCCGGGCATCGGCGCGGTGACGGTGCCGTCGCCGACAGCCTCCGCGGCCGCGAGCCGGTCGGGTCCGGTGAGGTCGAACCGCTGCCCGTGGTAGCTGACCTCGACGATGTCGGGCTGCACGTTGACCACGGCCCGCACCCGGTGCCCGTCGATCTCGAGCTCGAGGACGTGGTTCTCGCCGTACAGCTGGCGCACCGGTACGCCGTCCACGGTGCCGGCTGCCCGGTCGACGACGACCTCGCGGTCGAGCGTCACCAGGATCGGCGCCGGCGGGCCGCCGAGGCGGAACCCGTCGGCCTGGAAGGGGTGGCCGGTGTCAAAGGACGCCAGCATGGCCGAGACCCAGGCGGCCATCACCCGCGGTACGACGGCGTCGGGCGCCGGTACGTCGTGATGGTCGAGCCAGGAGGTGTCGAGGGTGGCGTCACGGAACTCGTCGCCCGCCGCGAGCGCGCGCAGGAAGCCGGCGTTCGTGGTCAGCCCGAGGATCGCGGTCTCGTCCAAGGCGGCGACCAAGGCCCGGCGAGCGGTCTCGCGGTCCGGCCCGTGCGCGACGATCTTGCCGAGCATCGGGTCGTACGACGTGCTGACGACCTGGCCGGACTCCAGCGCCTGGTCGACCCGGATGCCCTCGCCGGCCGGCCAGCGCACCAGGCTCGTCGTACCGGCCTGGGGGAGGAAGCCGCCGAAGGAGTCCTCGGCGTAGACCCGCGCTTCGATCGCGTGCCCGTGGAGCACCAGGTCGTCCTGCGTGAATCGCAGAGGTGCTCCGGCCGCGATCCGCAACTGCTCCTCGACCAGGTCGAGACCGGTGATCGCTTCGGTCACGGGGTGCTCGACCTGGAGGCGGGTGTTCATCTCCAGGAAGTAGAAGTCGCCGTTCGCGTTGTCGAGCAGGAACTCCACGGTGCCGGCATTGGTGTAGCCGACGGCCTTCGCCAGGGCGACGGCGGCGGAGGTGAGCCGGTGCCGCAGGTCCTCGTCGACGGTCGGACCGGGCGCCTCCTCGAGCACCTTCTGGTGCCGGCGCTGGGTCGAGCAGTCGCGCTCGAAGAGGTGGACGACGTCGCCGTGACTGTCGCCGAGCACCTGCACCTCGAGGTGACGGCCTGACTCCACGAAGGTCTCGACCAGCATCGTGGCATCGCCGAACGCCGACCCGGCCTCCCGGGTCGCCGCGGCCAGCGCTGCGGCGTACTCGCCAGCGGAGCGCACCACGCGCATTCCCTTGCCACCGCCGCCGGCCGCGGCCTTGACCAGCACCGGGTAGGTGAACGTCTCGGGGTCGTCGTCTGCGGCGTACGACGGGACGACCGGCACGCCGGCGCGGACGGCGATCTCCCGGGCATGGTCCTTGCGGCCCATCGCCTCCATCACCTCGGCGCTCGGACCCACCAGGCGGAGGCCGGCCTCCTCGACAGCGCGGGCGAACGCGGCGCGCTCGGACAGGAAGCCGTAGCCGGGGTGGATCGCGTCGGCGCCGGCCTCGACCGCGGCCGCGACGACGGCGTCGATGTCGAGGTAGCTGTCGACCCGCACCGCTTCGTCGGCGCCCCGTACGTGCGGGGCGGAGGCGTCGACGTCGGTGTAGATCGCGACGGTGCGCAGCTCGAGCCGGGCGCAGGTACGGAAGACGCGCAGGGCGATCTCGCCGCGGTTGGCGACGAGGAGTGTGCGGATCATCTGCTCTCTCCTCTCGCTGGGTTTCGACGCGCCCGCAACGCCGTCGGTCGAGCCTGTCGAGACCATCCCGCTCACATCCGGAAGATGCCGTAGGAGGGCTCGGGGACGGGTGCGTGGGAGGCGGCGACCAGGCCCATACCGAGCACCCGGCGGGTGTCGGCGGGGTCGATCACGCCGTCGTCCCAGAGTCGTGCGGTGGCGTAGTACGGCGAGCCCTGCGCCTCGTACTGGTCTCGGATCGGCGCCTTGAACGCCTCCTCGTCCTCGGCACTCCAGTCCTCGCCGCGGGCGTCGAAGCCATCACGACGCACGGTCGCCAGCACGCTCGCCGCCTGCTCGCCGCCCATCACCGAGATCCGGGCGTTGGGCCACATCCACAGGAAGCGCGGGTCGTAGGCACGGCCGCACATCCCGTAGTTGCCGGCCCCGAACGAGCCGCCGATGACGACAGTGAACTTCGGGACGACGCTGCACGCGACCGCCGTCACGAGCTTGGCGCCGTCGCGGGCGATGCCGCGGTTCTCGTACTCCTTGCCGACCATGAAGCCGGTGATGTTCTGCAGGAAGACCAGCGGGATCTTGCGCTGGTTGCACAGCTCGATGAAGTGGGCGCCCTTGAGCGCCGACTCGCTGAAGAGGATGCCGTTGTTGGCGACGATGCCGACGTCGCGTCCCCAGATACGTGCGAACGCACATACCAGCGTCTCGCCGTAGAGCTTCTTGAACTCGTGGAAGCGACTGCCGTCGACCACCCTGCGGATCACCTCGCGCACGTCGTACGGCGTGCGGGTGTCGCCGGGCACCACGTCGTACAGGCTCTCGGGCGGCTCGAGCGGCTCCTCGACCGAGTGGCGTCCGTCGGTCGAGCTCCCACGCCCGTCGGTCGAGCTTGTCGAGACCACGGGCAACGTGTCGACGATCGAGCGCACGATCGCCAGCGCGTGGGCGTCGTCGTCGGCCAGATGGTCGACGACGCCGGAGGTGCGGGCGTGCACCTCGCCGCCGCCGAGCTCCTCGGCGGTGACGACCTCGCCGGTTGCGGCCTTCACCAACGGCGGTCCGCCGAGGAAGATCGTGCCCTGGTTCTTCACGATCACGGTCTCGTCGCTCATCGCCGGCACGTACGCGCCGCCGGCGGTGCACGAGCCCATCACGCTGGCGATCTGCGGGATGCCCCGCGCGGACAGGTTGGCCTGGTTGAAGAAGATCCGGCCGAAGTGCTCGCGGTCGGGGAACACCTCGTCCTGCATCGGCAGGAACGCGCCGCCGGAGTCGACGAGGTAGACGCAGGGCAGCCGGTTCTCGGCCGCGATCGTCTGGGCGCGCAGGTGCTTCTTCACCGTCATCGGGTAGTAGGTGCCGCCCTTGACGGTCGCGTCGTTGGCGACCACCACGCACTCGCGGCCGCTGACCCGGCCGATGCCGGTGACGATGCTGGCACTCGGTACGGCGTAGTCACCCTCGCCGTACATCCCGAACGCGGCCAGCGGGCTGAGCTCGAGGAACGGGCTGCCTGGGTCGAGCAGCCGGTCGATGCGGTCCCGGACCAGCAGCTTCCCGCGGTCGGTGTGCTTGGCCCGCGCGGACTCGCTGCCGCCACGTCGTACGACGACCAAGCGCTCCCGCAGCTCGTCGACGAGCTCCTTCAAGCCGGCGCCGGTCGAGCTTGCTTCGCTGGTCGAGCCTGTCGAGACCATGCCCTGAAGGTTAGCGATCATTAACCTGCGGTGCCAACCGATCGGGTCAGGGGGACGGGGTCCAGATCACCGCTGTCGGTGACGCAGTGGTGAGGGTGATCGCGAGGGAGCCCTGTGCGAACGACGGCCGGGGCAGGTAGTTGCTGCCGAGGAAGAACGCACGATTGATCGCGGAGACACCCACGGAGGCGCCGCTGTCGGTGCCCGTGGGGAGCAGGGGCGCGACCCGGCGTACCGAGATCGACGCGATGTCGGCGGCCGTCGTACCCGCCGGGAGCTTGACCGTCGTCGCGACCGGCCCACGTCGATGGACCGTGAACAGCGAGGGGAGCCCCCCGTGGTCCGAGGTGTACGTCGTGGGTCCGCTCTTCAGGACGACGTCGACGGCGAGGCCGACGCTGGCGTCGGCGGGCGCTTGGTCGAGAGCGAGGTAGAGGTAGGTGCGCTGGTCGGCGAGCCCCGGGAGCGACGGGTCGGAGGCGGGGTCGGTGACATCGTGCTCGCGCAGCATCTCGCGGGCCATCACCTGGTAGGTCCACGGATGCAGGTCCATCTCGTGCTCGCGGGGCTGGTCGGCCGCCAGGACGTCGCGGGTGGACAGCGCGAACCGCATCGGGTCCTGGGCCTCCGGCAGCGCCTTCAGGGTCGGCCTGTCGCAGACGTTGTTGTTGGAGGTACAGGTCTGGAGCAGCGGGTGGGTGCCGTCGTAGACCCCGTGGAACGCCGATGTGGCGTGGTTCGGGCCCTGGAACACGCCGCTACCCGGCACCCGCCGGCCGTGGGCATCCACCTCGACCCGGTAGATCCACTCGATGTCGGTGGTCCGGCCCCACTGCGCCATCAGCGCGGGCGCGGGAGTGCCGCCGTCCTCGTTGCTCCACGCGACGGAGTACTCGATCATCGAGTGGCCGGGCTTCGCCGCGGGCAGGATCTGGTGCCAAGCGACCAGTGGGGTGTCGGTGTGGTCGTTCTGCAGGAGCCCACCGCTCGTCGCGACGTTGCGGCCGAAGAGCACCGGTGCGTAGCGGGCAGCGACGTACGCCGGGCTGCTGGGCGTGAGTGTGGTGAAGCGGAGGTCCTCGAGCCTCGCCGCGCCCGCGTCACTCCGGGACCGGTGGGCCGCGTAGTGGAGCCGCAGGGTGTGCCGGCCGGCCGACAGGTGACCGAGCGCGAACTGACGGGTCACCCGACCGGACGACGTGATCACGATGTCGGTGGCGTAGTGCCCGTCGACGAACGCCGAGACCACCGCTGACTCGTTGCCCCGGTCGGCCCAGGAGACGCCGCGTGCGGAGACCGTCGCGTCGAGAAAGACCTCGCCGGCGCGACCCCGGTGGAAGGCGACCGTCGCGTCCGGCCCCCCGCGGTGCACCCGCACCGAGGCGACCTGCGCGGCGCGGGCTGAGGATCCCGCAGACCCAGGGGCGGCGGCCGAGGCGCCGGCGACCGCGGGCGCCGCGGTGGCGGCGAGCAGCGCGGCCGCGACGGCACCGCGCCTGGCCGCGCGGGTGAGGGTGGAACGCATGGGGGTCCTCCGGAGTTCGAGGCGATGGCCGGTCACCCGAGCATCATGCCCCCGACGACGCTGTCGTGCCGAGACATCGGCTTCCGTCGACGTTAACGACCGCTAACCTGGCGTCGTGGGCCGGCGGGAGCAGATCCTCGAGACCGCGGCTGAGCTGTTCGCCGCGAAGGGTTTCCACGGCGTCTCCGTCGGCGAGATCGGCCGGGCGTGCGGCGTCTCGGGACCGGCGCTCTACAAGCACTTCGCCTCCAAGGACGCCGTGCTCGCGGCGATGCTGGTCGACATCAGCCAGCGCCTCCTCGACGAGGGGCAGGCGCGGGTGGCGGCCGCCGGCGACGCCCACGACGCGATCGACGCGCTGATCGGGTGGCACACCGACTTCGCGCTCCGGCACCGGTCACTCATCGTCGTCCAGGACCGCGACTGGCAGTCGCTGCCGCCGGTGGCGCGCGAGCAGGTGCGCGCCCTGCAACGGGAGTACGTCGACGTCTGGGCCGGCCAGCTGCGTCGCGTTCATCGCGGCCTGCACACCGACCGGGCTCGGGCGATGGCGCACGCGGCCTTCGGGCTGATCAACTCCACCCCGCACAGCGGACTGATCCCCGACGACGCGATGCGCGGGGTGCTGCACCGGATGGCGCTCGGCGCGCTGACCGGGCCTCAGACCAGGTGAGTGATCTCGGCGCTCGGGTCGTCGGCGAGCGCCAGCACCCGCGCCGCCCGCACCGCCGCGTCGACCGCGGCAGCGAGGTCGCCGCCGAGCTCGTCGGCCTCGGACTCCGTTCCCCTGGCCAGCTCGGCCTGCAGGTCGTCGGGTGAGAGCCCGCGCAGCCTCAGCAACACCCACGGGTCGCCGTCGACGAGCCAGGCCACCTGCAGCAGCACCGCCAGGGCGTGGACGCACGGGTCCACCCAGGAGTCGCACGAGCATGACGCGCCCAGCTCACCGCCGTACGGCAGGAGCTCGACGCCCGCCTCCTCGGCCTGCTCGATGAGCCGGTAGGGCAGGTCGCCCGAGAGCAGCGAGGCGAGGTGCCCGGACTCCCCGGCCACCACCTCGACGAAGGCCCGGCGGCTGATCGGGTCGAGCTCGGGGACCGTGCCTCCGACCGACCACACGCCGGACCGGTCGTAGCAGGCGGCGATGATCGAGCCGCGGTCGACGGTGATGCCCCCCACCGCGCCGCTGCGGGAGATCGCGCGGGCGGTGTGCAGGTCGCCCTCGGAGTACGACGCTTCCTCGACCGCGCGCACCCAGGCGCGGCCCCACCAGGTGGCCGCCCGCGTCGTGCTGCGCCGAGGGGGGATGCGAGCGAAGGTCACCGCGCTCATGGGTGGCTCCGCAGGCTGACCAGGTCGAGCAGCTCGTCGTTGCTGAGCTCGGTGAGTGCGGCCTCGCCACGCCCGAGGACCGCATCGGCCAGCGACCGCTTGCGGCGAAGGAGCTCGGCCACCCGCTCCTCGACGGTGCCCTGGGTGATCATCCGGTGCACCTGCACCGGCCGGGTCTGGCCGATCCGGTGGGCGCGGTCGGTGGCCTGGTCCTCGACGGCGGGGTTCCACCAGCGGTCGACGTGGACGACGTGGTCGGCGCGGGTGAGGTTGAGGCCGGTGCCGCCGGCCTTGAGGGACAGCAGGAAGACGGGGACGCCTCCGGCGTCGGGCCCGGCCTGGAAGCTCGCCACCATCGCGTCGCGCTGCCGCACCGGGGTGCCGCCGTGCAGGAACTGGTGGGGCAGCCCGATCCGGGACAGGTGGTCCTCGACCAGCCGGGCCATCGCGACGTACTGGGTGAAGACCAGCACCGAGCTGCCCTCGGCCAGGGCGGTGACCAGGAGCTCCTCGAGCAGGTCGAGCTTCTCCGAGCGGCCGGCGAGCCGGCCGCCGGACTGCTTGAGGAAGTGGGCCGGGTGGTTGCAGATCTGCTTGAGCCCGGTCAGCAGCTTGAGCACCAGCCCACGCCGGGTGTCCTCGTCGGCGCGGCGGATGCGATCCATGGTGTCGCGGACGAACGACTCGTAGAGGACGACCTGCTCGCGGGTCAGCCCCAGCAGGTGGTCGGTCTCGGTCTTGTCGGGGAGCTCGGGGGCGATGCCCGGGTCGGACTTGCGGCGGCGCAGCAGGAAGGGCCCGATCAGGCCAGCGAACTGGCGCGCCTTGGTGGGCTCGAGCCCGGACTCGATCGGGCCCGCCCAGACCTTGCGGAACGCCTGCCGGCTGCCGAGCAGCCCGGGAGTGGCCCAGTCGAGGATCGCCCAGAGCTCGGTCAGGTTGTTCTCGACCGGGGTGCCCGTGAGCGCCACTCGCGCCGCGGACGGGACCGCGCGCAGGGCGCGAGCCGTCGCGGAACGGGCGTTCTTGACGTGTTGCGCCTCGTCGGCGACGACCAGCCCCCACGACACCCCGGCCAGAGCCTCGGCATCGCGCCGGACCGTGCCGTAGGTGGTGAGGACGAAGCCGGGGTCGGGAGCTGTGTCGGAGGGCGCGAGGTCGTCGAGCGAGCGCTGGCCGCCATGGAAACGGCGTACGGCGACGCCCGGGGCGAAGCGCCGGATCTCGGCCTCCCAGTTGCCGAGGAGGGAGGCCGGGCAGACCACCAGCGTCGGCCCCGGACGGGCGCTGGCGCGGTGGAGGTGGAGGGCGATCAGGGTGACCGTCTTGCCCAGCCCCATGTCGTCGGCCAGGCACGCACCGAGCCCGAGGGAGGTGACGCGCTCGAGCCAGGTGAACCCCTGGCGCTGGTAGTCGCGGAGCAGAGCCGCCAGCCCGGGCGGGGTCGGCAGCGGAGCTGCGGTCGCGGCCTCGAGGAGCTGCTCACGGACCTTCAGCAGGCTGGCGCCGACGACGACCTCGGCGGGTGCGTCGTCGATCTCGACGAGGCCGGTCAGCGCGGCGGCCACGGCCTGCGCCGGCTTGACGGTGCGGATCAGGCGGTTGCGAGCGCGGCGCGCCACGGACGGGTCGACGACGGTCCAGCCACCGCGCAGCCGGAACATCGGCGAGGACGCGTGGGCCAGGGCGTCCATCTCGGCCTCGGTGAGCGGGTCCCCGCGCAGCGCGACCTGCCAGTTGAAGGCGAACAGGGCGTCGCCGCTGAGCACACCCTCGACCAGCTGGCCCTCGCGCCGGGCCGGGACCTTGTCGAGGGTGGCGGTGGCCTTGAGGTCGCGGCCCAGGCTGCGCGGCCAGAGCACGTCGACGCCGCCGCGGTGCAGCGCCTCGACGCCGGTGTCGAGGAGGCTGACCAGGTCGTCGGTGGTCAGCGCCAGCTCGTCGGGCACCCGCTGCTCGAGGAGACGCTCGAGCGGTGGCCAGGCGACGGCCGCCTCACGCAGGGCCAGCGAGGTGTGGGTGCGCGCCCGGTCACCGAACCCGTGCACGGACGGCGGGTCGGTCCACAGCGAGGCGGCGTCGCAGACGTGGAGGGAGTCCTGCTCGTCGTGGACCTGGAGCACCACCCGGCAGGAACCGGCGACCAGCTCCTCCTCGTGGGCCTCGACGCGCAGGGAGAGGGTCACCAGCTGGGGCAGGTCGGCGCCTTCGCCGCGGTGGCGCGCGACCAGGGCCTGGAGACGCCGGCTGAAGGCGTCGCCCTCGGGTCGGGTCTGTCGGGGCACCGACAGCTGTGGTCTCGGTGTCGTCGGGGGTGCTGCGGGTGCGGTGCGCGGCATGGCGTCGACGACGGCGTCGACCAGACGGCGTACGACGTGCTCGGCATCGGCCGCAGGGAGCCCGGCGTAGGCCCGGGACTCGGCCAGACGGCGCAGCCGCTCCGCGTCGTCGGCGTCGAGCGGGGCCAAGCGCCACACGCCGTCACCCGGCTCGAACTTGCCGGCCGCCACGAACCGCATCGCGAGCAGCGAGGCCGCCGCGAGCAGGGTCACCGACGGATGCGCCGCCTCATCGGTGCGGGCCTTGGCCAGCACCGGCAGGGCGGCCCGGATCGGCAGCGCGATCGTGCGGCTGCCCACCCCGGACTCGGTGAACTCCACGAGCCCGTCACGGGGCGACTCCGCGGCGCGCAGGGTCGCCGGACCCGACAGCGGCACGAAGCTCATCCACACCTCCCCAGGCAACGACCACCTCGACGCTAGCCCGCCGTACCGACAGCGGGTGGGCCCGGATGGGTAGTCCCTGACGAAACGGTGGTGATCCGGCCGGATCTGCAGCCATCTCGTCAGGGACTACCCGACTCAACCTATTGCAAGAGTTCTTTCGAAAGAGTAGTTTCGATGCCATGGTTGATGATGTGCCCGCTGAGGGACCGACGTACCGGCGGCTGCAGGACCCCCGTGAGCTGGCAGCTCTCGCGCACCCGGTGCGGCTGGGGATCATGGAGCTGCTCACCGTCTCCGGCCCGCTGACCGCGACCGAGCTGGCCGACCGGCTCGACGAGACCCCCGCCAACTGCTCCTGGCACCTGCGCAAGCTGGCCGAGCACCACTTCGTCGAGGAGGCCGGCGGCGGCATCGGCCGCCAACGGCCCTGGAAGGTCCGCTCGATCGGGCTGGCTTGGGACGAGTCCGACGCCTCCCCGGGCCAGGTGCGGGCGGGCCGGGCCCTGGAGCAGATGATGCTCGAGCGCCAGGTCACGCGGTTCCACCAGTCCCGCGCCCAGCTCCACGACGACGGCGACGAGGCCTGGGCCGACGCCAGCACTGCCACGCAGTCGGCCAGCTGGCTCACCCTGGACGAGCTCGAGGAGCTCAACTCCGAGGTGCGGGCGGTGCTGGAGCGCTACGTGGACCGGCTGGTCGACCCCTCCCGCCGGCCGGCGGGCTCACGGTTGTGCGAGTTCGTCGCGTGGGGGGCTCCCCTGCTCCTGCCCGGCGTCGAGGAGACCCCCGACTCGACCCGGACGGGAGCTGACGCGTCATGAGGCAGGCCTTCCGTCAACCCGGCTTCGCGCGCCTGTACGCCGGCCTCACCGCATCGATGTTCGGCGACTCGGCGATGCTGCTGGTGCTCTCGATCTGGGTGAAGACCCTGACCGGCTCCAACGCCCAGGCCGGGATCACGTTCTTCTTCATGGTGATCCCAGCCCTGCTCGCTCCGCTGCTCGGCATCTGGATCGACCGCGTCAAGCGCAAGCCCTTCCTGGTCTGGGGCCACATCGCGTCCGGGATCGGCGTCCTCCCCCTCGTGCTGGTGCGCGGACCGGGCCAGGTCTGGATCGTCTGGGCCGTCGCCATGCTGTACGGCGTCTCGTTCGTCGCCCTGCCGGCCGCACTCAACGGCCTGCTCAAGGAGCTCATGCCCGACGAGATGCTGGTCGACGCCAACTCCTCCTTGCAGACCACCAAGGAGTCGTTCCGCCTGTTCGGCCCTTGATCGGGGCGCTGCTCTTCACCTGGCTCGGCGGCTGGGCAGTAGCGCTGCTCGACTCGGCGTCGTTCTTCGTGGCGGCCGCGGTGATCGCAGCGATCACGGTGCGGGAGACCAAGCCCGACGCGGAGGATGCGCACTTCTGGCACGAGCTCACGGCCGGGTTGCGGTACCTCAGCACCGACCGCGTGCTCAAGCACGTGCTGATCGGCTTCGGCATCACGTTCTTGGTGCTGGGGTTCGCCGAGTCGTCGATCTACGCCATGCTCGACGCCTTCGACCGGCCGGCGACGTTCGTCTCGGTGATCGTGTCGGTGCAGGGCGTCGGCGCGATCGCGGGCGGCCTCTCGTCGGGCTGGGTCGTCAAGCGGATCGGTGAGGTCGCCACCTGCGTGGTCGGCCTGGTCGTCCTGGTCGCCGGGATCGCGATCATGGGCGCCACCCACAGCATCGTGGTGGTCTGCCTGAGCGCGGCGCTGTTCGGGATGGCGCTGCCGATGCTGATCGTGGCCTTCATGACCCTCGTGCAGCGGCGCAGCCCGCAGGCGATCATGGGGCGGGTGTCCACCGCGGTCGAGGTCGTGATGTCCGTCCCGCAAGCGGTGTCACTGGCCCTCGGCTCCGCCCTCGTGGTGATCCTGACCTACCGGCAGATCTTCGCGATCATGTCGGTGGTCACCCTCTTCGCCGCTGCCCACATCGCCTTCTGGCTGCGCCGTCAGATCCGCGACGACGTGCGGGGCGGACCCGGTGGGGACCTGCCCGCACCCGAGCGCGACGCGGAATTGGGGTCGCCGGTGTCGGCAGCCTTGCCTACGCTCGACTTGTAAGGACGGCTCGACCTGTCACGACGAGAGGAAGACGCACGCATGAGCACCGAGATCGACAGCCAGGTCGGCGAGCCCGCCGGCCCCTCGGACGGCAGGCTCGATACACGGGTCATGATCGTGGCCGGAGTGGTCGTGCTGGGCGCGATCATGTCCATTCTCGACATCACCGTCGTGGCCGTCGCCCAACGCACGTTCCAGGAGACCTTCGACAAGACCCAGGCCCAGGTGGCCTGGACGTCCACCGCCTACACCCTGGCCCTCGCCACGGTCATCCCGATGACCGGCTGGGCCGCCGACCGGTTCGGCACCAAACGCCTCTACATCCTGGCGATCGTCCTCTTCACGGCCGGCTCGGCGCTCTGCTCCACCGCCACGTCGCTGGAGATGCTGGTCGCCTTCCGGGTGCTACAGGGCCTCGGCGGCGGCATGCTGATGCCGCTCGGGATGACCATCCTGACCCGTGAAGCCGGCCCCGAGCGGCTCGGCCGGGTGATGGCGATCCTCGGCGTCCCGATGCTGCTGGGCCCGATCTTCGGCCCGATCCTGGGTGGCTGGCTGATCGACGTCGCCTCCTGGCACTGGATCTTCCTCATCAACGTGCCGATCGGGATCGTCGCCGCCGTCTACGCCTGGAGGGTCCTGGAGCGTGACTCGGTCCACCCGTCGGAGAGCTTCGACTTCGTCGGCATGCTGCTGCTGTCTCCCGGCCTGGCGCTGCTCCTCTACGGCATCTCGTCGATCCCCGCTGCCAAGCAGGAGCAGGGCACCATGTGGAGCCAGACCGTCGTGACCTGCACGCTGCTCGGGCTGGTGCTGGTGACCGCGTTCGTCCCCTGGGCCTTGCGCAAGAAGAACATCCACCCGCTCATCCAGCTGCGCCTGTTCACCAACCGCTACATGACCGTCGCGGTGATCACGATGTCGCTGTTCGCGATCGCGTTCTTCGGCGCCAGCCTGCTCTTCACGCTCTACTTCCAGCAGGTGCGGGGCACGACCCCGCTGGCCTCGGGCTGGCTGGTCGCGCCCCAGGGCTTCGGCGCGATGATCACGATGCCGATCGCCGGCTTCCTGGCCGACAAGATCGGGCCGGGCAAGGTGGTCCTCACCGGGCTGGTCCTCGACACAGTGGGCATGGGGATGCTCACCCAGCTCGACGACAGCACGCCGTACTCCTACATCATCGCGGCGTTCGTGATCATGGGCTTCGGCATGGGCGCGACGATGATGCCGGTGTTCACCGCCGCGTTGGCCAGCCTGAAGGACCACGACATCGCCCGCGGCTCGACGCTGATGAACATCACCCAGCAGGTCTCGGCCTCGATCGGTACGGCGCTGTTCTCGGTGCTGCTCACCAACGCCTACAACCAGCACGCGGCGGTCGTGAACGCGACCTTGAAGCTCCAGGCCGGTGGTGCAGACGCCAGCAACCCGGTCGTGGCGCGCGGCCTGCACTTCATGGGGCTCGCCTTCGGTGACGTCTTCGTGGTCGCGACGGTGCTGGTCGGGCTGTGCCTGGTCCCTGCGTTCTTCCTGCCGCGTCGTCCCGCCGAGAAGCAGGCCGACGCCCCGGCGATGATGGTGGGCTGACCCGGGGCCGCCGAGGCGGCCGTATCCTGCGCCCTGTGCCCCGTACCTCCCTGGTCGCCGTGGCGGTTTCAGCCGTGCTCGGGCTGCTGCTCGGCGCGGGCGCAGGACTCGCCCTCGGCGGGGACGACCACCCCGACCCGCTCGGGCTCGGCATCCCGCTCGTCAACCAGGACTGCACCGGCAAGTCGCTGCTGTTGCTGGGCTGGGGGGAGTCCGGGTCGCCGCTCGGACGCGGCATCGCGGACCATCCCGGTGCCCAGTACCTCGACAGCCGCTCGTCCTGCGCCACCATGTACCCCTCCGACTCGCGGTACGTCGCCTACCTCGGCCCGTACTCCTCGACCGGGGAGGCCTGCCGGATCCGGATGTCGGTGGAGTACCGCGGCGACGTGGTGACCAGGCTCCACGCCGGCAACACCGAGGCGGTCGAGTGCGGCTGCTACATCGGCCCCACGTCGATGCCGACCCTCCGAGTCGGCGCCGAGCTGTCGCTCCTGGACGGCCTCTGGGTGCGGGAGCTGCAGAAGATGCTCACCGCGATCGACCTGAACCCACCCGGTCACCTGACCGGCTTCTACGACCAGCAGACCGCCGACGCGGTCGCGCGCTTCCAGTCCGAGCGCGGCCTGACACCCAACGGGGTGGTCGACGTCGACACCTGGCGGTCGCTGCAGGCCAAGGCGTGCCTGGAGTTTCAGTCCTGAGCGTCGGCGAAGGCGTCACCGTCGAGCACCGGTACGGCGCGGCTCACGTCGTACGCCGCGGCCAGGGCGACGTCTTCCTCGAAATCGTCCTCGACCAGCTCACGACCGCTGGCGCAGCTCGGTAGCGCGTCGGCGAGCCGGCCCGCGACGGCCTGGAACGCCGCCACCGCCGCACCCGCCTCCGGGCTCGCGTCGGTCCTACCGAGTGCGGCCAGCACCGCACCGGCTCCCCACAGGTCCTCGACCGCGGGCCGCAGCGAGCCGTCCGGCCACCGCTCCCCCGCGGCGATCACCGACACCCGCGCGGCCGGCTGCGCCAGTAACCACTCCGCGACCGCCGATGCGTTGCGCAGGCAGGCGCCGACCACCGTCACACCCGCGTCGGCGAGCGCGAACGCGATCGCCGAGCCGTTGGGCGACGGCAGCACCACCCGGTCGACACCCGTGACGCCCTGGAACGACGCCGGCGACAGGCTCACCGACCGGCGCACGAGGCCCTCGCGACGGCCGACAGCCAGCGTCGCGCCCCGCTCGGCGGCGTACGACGCAGCGTCCTCGGCACGCCAGGGGTAGGGATGGACCACCACGCCCTGCTCGACTGCCACGGTGAGGGTGGTGGTGAAGGAGAGCACGTCGACGACGACCGCGACATCCCCGGGCCGTGCGTCCGCCACCAGGGCCAGGGCACCGGCCAGACCCCAGTCGAGCCGTACGGCGTACGCCGCCTGGCCGTGCGCGCCGCGGCTCACCAGATGCGGACGCGGTCCGCCGGGTCGAGCCAGAGCCCGTCGCCTTCCTTGGTGCCGAAGGTGGCGTGGAACTCGTCGAGGTTGCGCACGATGTTGGCGCGGAACTCCGGCGGGCTGTGCGGGTCGATGGTGAGGTACTGCTGGTCGAGCTCGGTGCGGCGCTTGGTCCGCCAGCAGTAGGCCCAGTTGAAGAAGAGCCGCTGGGCGTCCTCGAGACCGATGTCGTCGCCGCGGGCGATCGAGTACGCCGTCAGCGCGATGGTGAGGCCACCGAGGTCACCGATGTTCTCGCCGACCGTGAGGGCACCGTTGACGTGCTCGTCGGGCAGGCTGCGCGGCGAGAAGCCGTTGTACTGCTCGATCAGTGCCTGCGCCTTGACCTGGAAGGCCGACTTGTCGTCGGGCGTCCACCAGTCATGGAGGTTGCCGGCTCCGTCGTACTGCGCGCCCTGGTCGTCGAAGCCGTGCCCGATCTCGTGACCGATGACGGCGCCGATGCCGCCGTAGTTCTCGGCCGGATCGGCGTCGGGTGCGAAGAACGGCTTCTGCAGGATCGCGGCGGGGAAACAGATCTCGTTCATGCCCGGCCGGTAGTAGGCGTTCACGGTCTGCGGCAGCATCAGCCACTCGTCGCGGTCGACCGGGGCGCCGATCTTGGCGAGCTGACGACGCGTCTCGAAGGCGTTGGCCGCGGCGACGTTGCCGATCAGGTCGTCGGGGACGAAGTCCAAGGACGAGTAGTCACGGAAGGTCTCGGGGTAGCCGATCTTCGACCGGAACCGGTCGAGCTTCTGGTACGCCGCCTGCTTGGTCTCCTCGCTCATCCAGTCCAGCGCCGAGATCGACTGGCGGTAGGCACGCAGCAGGTTGCCGACCAGCTCGTCCATCATCGCCTTGGAGTCGGGCGGGAAGTGGCGCGCGACGTACTGGCGCCCGACCGCCTCGCCGATCGAGCCCTCGACCAGCGCCACGCCGCGCTTCCAGCGCTCCCGCAGCTGCGGGGTGCCGCCCAGGGTGCGGCCGTAGAAGTCGAAGTTGGTCTCGACCAGCTCCGCGCTGAGGTACGGCGCATAGGCGCGGACCACGCGGGCGGCCAGCCAGGGTCGCCAGTCCTCGATCGGCAGCTCCGTCAGGGCCGCGGACAGGTGCTCGAGGTACGACGGCTGCCGCACACAGGTCTCGGCGATCGTCTCCGCCGAGCCACCGAGGTTGCGGATGAAGGCCTCCCAGTCGAAGGCCGGGCAGAGCTTGTGCAGCTCCTCGACGGTGAGCAGGTTGTAGGTCTTCTGGACGTCGCGCGTCTCGGCGCGCTCCCAGTGCCCCTGCGAGAGCCGGGTCTCGACGGCCATCACCGTGGCCGCGTCCGCGGCGGCGTCGGGTCGTCGTACCAGCTCGAAGATCCGGGTCAGGAAGGCGACGTACTTCTCGCGGATCTCGGCGAACTTCTCGTCGTGGTAGTACGACTCGTCCGGCAGCCCGAGCCCGCCCTGGACGACGTTGAACAGGGTGCGGTCGGAGTTCTTGCCGTCGACGTCGACATAGACGGCGAAGGCGCCGCTGCCGCCGATCTGCTCGAACTCACCGAGGAACGCCGCCAGGTCGCGCACGTCGCGCAGGCTGTCGACGGCGCCGAGCAGCGGACCCAGGGGCTCGTAGCCGCGCGCCTCGACCGCCTGCTCGTCCATGAAGGAGGCATAGAGGCAGGCGATCCGCATCGCGTCGCCGTCGAGCCCCTCCTCGCCCGCGACGACCTGCTCGGCGAGCCCTTCGATGATGACGCGGACCTGCTCCTCGGCCGCGTCGGCGAGGTGGACGAAGGAGCCCCAGCTGCCCTTGTCCGCAGGGATCTCGGTCGTCTCCAGCCACCGCCCGTTGACGTGACCGAAGAGGTCGTCCTGAGGGCGGATAGCGGGATCCATGCCCTCGCGGGCGTCATCGAGCGTGCTCATTGAAGGGAGCCTAGGGTGCGTACGCCGTTCACCGCACGCGGACGACGGCCTTGCCGAGCGTGCGCCGGGCCTCCATGTCCTGCAGCGCACGACCGAAGTCGGTGAGCTCGTACGTCGCCCCCACCGGCGGCGAGACGACGCCCGACTCGATCATCGGGAGCAGCGCCTGCCACTGCTCGTGCATGTACGGCGGGCGCATCATCGCGTAGCCGCCCCAGCCGACGCCGCGCACGTCGAGGTTGCCGAGCAGCAGCCGGTTGACCTTCACCTCGGGGATCCCTTGGCCCGCGGCGAAGCCGACCACGAGCAGACGGCCCAGCTCCGCCAGGCAGCGCAGCGAGTCGGTGAACGCATCGCCGCCGACCACATCGAGGACCACGTCGACCCCGCGGCCGCCGGTGAGCTCGCGCACCGCGTCCTTGAAGCCGTCGACCAGCACCGTCTCGTCCGCGCCGGCGGCGCGCGCGAAGTCCGCCTTCTCCGGGGTGGAGACGACGCCGATGGTGCGGGCCCCGAGCCCCTTGGCCACCTGGAGGGTGGCGGTGCCGACGCCACCGGCCGCTCCGTGCACGAGGACCGTCTCGCCCGGCTTGACCTGGCCACGCTCCTGCAGGGCGAACAGAGCGGTCAGGTAGTTCATCGGCAGCGCCGCGCCCTCGTCGTACGACAACCGGTCGGGCAGCAGGAAGGTCGAGGCGGCCGGGATGACCGCGAGCTCGCCGGCTCCGCCGTACGGCACGACCCCGGCGACCCGGGCGCCCGGAGCGAACGCCCGCCACCAGTCAGTCGAGCCGGCTCCCTCGTCGGTCGAGCCGCCCCCGTCGGTCGAGCCGCCCCCGTCGGTCGAGCCTCCCCCGTCGGTCGAGCCGCCCCCGTCGGTCGAGCCTGTCGAGACCACGGTCCCGGCCACGTCGACTCCCAGGGTGAACGGCGGCTCGGGACGCACCTGGTACTGCCCCTTGCTCAGCAACAGGTCCGGGAACGAGATCCCGACGCTGTGCACCTCGACCAGCACCTCGCCGGGGCCGGGGACCGGCTCGTCGACCTCGACCACCGCGACATCCGCGGGGCCGGTGGGCTGGAGGACCTGTACGGCGCGCATGGTCCTATCCTGCCGTCGAGTCGCCGCGTCGGCGTCAGCCGGGGTGCACCAGCCGGTTCATCTCGAAGTGCATGGGGTCGGTGAAGTGCCAGGTGCCGCCCCAGGTGAAGCCCCAGCGCTGGAAGATGGCGACGACGTCGCGGTTGATCTGGCCGACCGTGCCGCGCTCGTTCTCCGGCACGTTGACGTCGAAGGCAAGGCCGAAGGCGTGGTTGGACAGGGTGGTCGTGCCGGCGATGAAGCGCGGGACGTAGCAACCGCCGTACTGGCTCGGGTGGATCGCACTGGCGAGCCCGCGGGCCTCGATCTCCTGGAGTGCCGCCCGCAGCTGCGGGAACATCAAGGTGTTGCAGGTCATCGACCCGAGGATCGGCATCGTCTCGGTCGAGATGTGGTTGCCGACCCACGACCCTTGCGGTGCGATGTGGCCGCCGGTGAGCACGGTGTAGCTGAACGCCCCGACGGCCTCGGCGGTGGTGCCGACCAGCAGGGCGGTCTGGGTGACGCTCGGGTCGAGACCGAGTCGGGCGGCGGCGTCCATCCGCTGCACCGACGCCTTGCCCCCGACGATGCGCTGGATCGGCTTGCGGATCGACAACGGCGTCCGGCTCCCGGTCGAGACCAGCAGCGCGTTGCCGCGGCGCATGCCGAGGGTCTTCACCCATCTGCTGTTGACGATCGCGTCCACCTGCGGGATCTGGGGCGCGTAGACGCCGACATGGATCCGCGGGGCGTCGGAGCGGGTGCCCATCCGCACGAAGCCGCCGTGCGGCACCTGCTTGCGGAACTGCGGCCGGATCGCCATCTCGCCGCCGGCGATCCGGTTCCACTCCTGCTGGAACTTCGCGACCTGGTAGGGGTTGTAGTTGCGGTACGTCGCAGGGTTGATCGCCGCGACGTTGATGGCGTGGTCGTCGATGCTGACCTGCGCCAGCGAGAAGCGCTCGACGCGGGTCACCCCGTCGACGTGCCGGATCCGCCGCACCATCGCGGCGCTGAGTGGTCGCTGCCGGAAGATCATCATGTCGGCGGTGTGCAGCGGCGCCCGGAAGGGGCCGGGGTCGGCGACGGCGTGCGCCGGGTCCAGCGGCGGCGAGGACGGGTCGGCCGGTCCGGTGGGCGTGGTCGAGGACGTCGATGCGACCGGACCCGTTGACGAGCCCGCGACCGGGTCCGACGAGCTGGTGCCGCAGGACGCCAGCAGCAGCGCGACGACCGTTGTCGCCGCGCTCGCGAGTCCCAGACGCCCCCGTGTCATGGTCGACAGGGTAGTTCGCGGATCCTCATCGACCGCGGTGCGGGCAGTCCAGCTGCGGCGCCGGCACCCGACCCGGGGGATGCTCGGCAGGCTTGGCCGGCAGCTTGTTCGGGATCGTGAACCACGACACGACTCCCCCGGCCACCAGGAGCCCCGCACACACCAGCATCGCCTGGCTGTAGGCGCTGCTGAACGCCTGCGCGTCGTCGTACTCCGCTCCCGACAGGCCGACCACGACCGGGAGCGCGGCGACGGCGAACAACGAGCCCGCCCGGGCGACCGCGTTGTTGACGCCGCTCGCGACTCCCGCGCGGTCGGCAGGAGCAGCTCCCAGGACCGTGGCGGTCAGCGGAGCGACCATCAGCGCGAGACCGAGCGCGAAGACGCACAGTGGTGGCAGCACGCCGAGCCAGTACGACGTGCCCTCGTCGACGAAGGACAGCCAGGCCACCCCCACCGCCATCACCAGGGGGCCGACCGTCATCGGGATGCGCGGGCCGATCCGGGTGCCGAGCGCGCCGCCGCGGGAGGCCAGCAGCAGCATCAGGATGGTGATCGGCAGGGTCGCCATCCCCGCCTCGAGGGCGCCGTACCCGAGCACCGTCTGCACGTCGATCACGAGAAAGAAGAGGACCGCGCCCAGCGCTGCGTACACCAGGAGGGTCATCGAGTTCGCCGCGGAGAACGTGCGGGAGGCGAACAGCCCCAGCGGGAGCATCGGATGGCGGGTCCGCCGCTCCACGACGACGAAGGCCACGGCCGCCAGGACGCCCACCGCCAGCGCGGGCAGGGCCAGGTCGCTGTGCCACTCGATCAGCCAGAAGGTGATCGCGCCGAGCGACAGCGCCGCCAGGGCGGCGCCCAGCACGTCGTACCGGCCCTCCTCGGCGGTGCTGCTCTCCGGGACGTAGGCGTGCGTGACCGCGATGGTCACCGCTGCCAGCGGCGCGTTGATCCAGAAGATCCATCGCCAGTCCGCGTACTGCACCAGGGCGCCGCCGATGAACGGCCCGATCGCGGCGGCGATGCTCGTCATCCCGGTCCAGGCACCGATCGCGCGGCCGCGGTCGGCGGGGTCGACGCCCGACTCGATGATGGCCAGCGAGCCCGGGGTGAGCAGCGCGCCGCCGATGCCCTGCAAGGCCCGCGCGGCGATCAGCGTCTCGGCGTTGGGGGCCAGGCCGCACAGCGCGGACGCGACCGCGAACCACACGACGCCGACCAGGAAGACCCGGCGCCGGCCGAGCCGGTCACCGAGCGAGCCGCCGAGCAGGATCAGGCTGGCCAGGGTCAGCAGGTAGGCGTTGCTGATCCACTGCAGCTGCGACAGCGAGGCGTCGAGGTCACCGCCGATGGTGCGGAGAGCGACGTTGACGACGGTGCCGTCCAGCAGCACCATCCCCGAGCCCAGCGTGGTCGCGAGCACCAGTCCGCGACCGGCCGCGGAGGAGTACGCGACGGTCCCGGAGCCCATTCGGCGAGGCTACTACCGGGCCGCGTCGACCCCCGGCGAGCGGTGACGCCGGAGGCCGGGGTTGCCGCCCGGCTCCCCCACGGGATGAGATGGGGGCCATGAGCAAGCAGCGCGGGACCGGACTTCCCTTCGGCATCGACTTCGGCGGCAGCGGCATCAAGGGCGCGCCGGTCGACCTCGACAGCGGCGAGTTCGCCGAGGAGCGGGTGCGCATCGACACGCCACAGCCGGCGACCCCGGACGCGGTGGCGAAGGTGTTCTCCGAGCTGCTCGCCCGCTTCGACGACTCCGATGGACGCGTGGGCGTCACGGTGCCCGGTGTCGTCAAGCACGGCGTGGTGCACTCGGCTGCCAACATCGACAAGCACTGGATCGGTGAGGACGCCGACAAGCTGTTCACCGACGCCACCGGCCGCGACGTACACGTGGTCAACGACGCCGACGCGGCCGGCCTCGCCGAGGTGCGGTACGGCGCAGCGAAGGGCCGGCAGGGGCTGGTCATCGTCACCACCCTCGGCACCGGGATCGGCTCCGCGCTGGTGTACGACGGCGTCCTGGTACCGAACTCCGAGCTCGGACACCTCGAGATCGACGGCCATGACGCCGAGAAGCGCGCGGCCTCCAGCGCCAGGGAGCGCAGCGACCTGTCCTGGGAGGAGTGGGCCGAGCGGCTGACGATCTACTACCGCAAGCTGGAGGTCCTGTTCTCCCCCGAGCTCTTCGTGGTCGGTGGCGGGGTCAGCAAGAAGGCCGACAAGTTCCTGCCGCTGATCGACATCGACACCGAGATCATCCCGGCGACGCTGCTCAACGCCGCCGGCATCGTCGGCGCCGCGCTCTACGCCACCGAGAGCAATGACTGAACGACGTCAGCTCGCCGCGGCCTCGCCCTCGGCCGAGCCACCGAGCGCGGCCTCGATCGCCGGGCGCAGCTTGTCGGGCTCCTTGGTCGGCCCGAACCGCTTGACCACCCGGCCGTCACGGCCGATCAGGAACTTGGTGAAGTTCCACTTGATGTTCGCGCCGAGCGCGCCCGACTTCTTGTGCTTGAGCCACACGTAGAGCGGGTGGGTGTCGTCGCCGTTCACGTCGATCTTGGAGAACATCGGGAACGAGACGCCGTAGTTCTGCTGGCAGAACGCGCCGATCTCCTCCTCGGTGCCCGGCTCCTGGTGCCCGAACTGGTCACACGGGAACCCCAGGACGGTCAGCCCCTGCGCGGAGTAGTCGTCGTACAGCTGCTGCAGGCCCTCGTACTGCGGGGTCAGCCCGCACTTGCTGGCGGTGTTCACGACCAGTACGACGTCACCGACGTAGTCGCGGAGGTCGCGGTCCTCGCCGGTGAGGGTGGTGGCGTGGAAGTCTCCGAGATTCGTCATGCGGGGTCCCCGCGGCCTTGTTCGACGGCGCAGCGAAGCGGGGGAGGCGAAGAAGGTCGTGGGGTGCTCATGCGTCTCCTCTGATGGCGGCGGCGACGGCCTTGGGGACGTCGGTGTTGAAGACACTGGGGATGATGAAGTTGGGGTTGAGCTCCTCGTCCTTGACGACGTGGGCGATCGCGTAGGCGGCCTTGAGGAGCATCTCGATCCGGATCTCGCGGGCCCGCGCGTCGAGCAGGCCCCGGAAGACACCGGGGAAGGCCAGCACGTTGTTGATCTGGTTGGGGAAGTCGGAGCGCCCGCTGGCCACCACGCCGGCGTACTTCTCGGCGTCGGCCGGGTCGACCTCCGGGTCGGGGTTGGCCAGCGCGAAGACCACGGCGCGCGAGGCCATGTCGGCGATCCACTCGGCGGGCAGGATCCCGGGCGCACTGACGCCGATGAAGACGTCGGCGCCGCGGAGTGCGTCGTGCAGGCCGCCGCGCAGGTGGTGGGGGTTGGTGCGGGTGGCGAGCTCGGCCATCGCCGGGCTCAAGGTCTCGTCGCCGTCGCAGAGGATGCCCTCCTTGTCGCAGACCACCACGTCGGCGGCTCCCGCGGCCAGGACGAGGGTGACGATCGCCGACCCGGCGGCGCCACCGCCGGAGACCACGATCCGTACGTCGGCCAGCTTCTTCTCCACGCAGCGCAGTGCGTTGGTCAGCGCGGCGAGCACCACGATGGCGGTGCCGTGCTGGTCGTCGTGGAAGACCGGGATGTCGAGGCTGGCTCGCAGCCGGCGCTCGACCTCGAAGCAGCGCGGGGCAGCGATGTCCTCGAGGTTGATGCCACCGAAGCCCGGCGCGATCATCTCGACCGCCTTGACGATCTCGTCGGTGTCCTGGGTGGCCAGGCAGATCGGCCAGGCGTCGATGTCGGCGAAGCGCTTGAACAGGGCCGCCTTCCCCTCCATCACCGGCAGCGCGGCACCCGGGCCGATGTTGCCCAGGCCGAGGACGGCCGAGCCGTCGGTGACCACGGCGACCGAGTTGCCCTTGATGGTGAGCCGCGGGATGTCCTCGGGGTTGTTGGCCAGCGCCAGGCTGACCCGGCCGACTCCGGGCGTGTAGGCCATCGACAGGTCGTCGCGGGTGCGCAGCGGGACCTTGCTCCTGACCTCGATCTTGCCGCCGATGTGGAGCAGAAAGGTGCGGTCGCTGACCTTGTGGACCTCGACGCCGTCGACCTGGCTGACGGAGTCGACGAGGGCCTCGGAGTGCTCCGCGTCGGAGGCCGAGCAGGTCACGTCGACCACGAGCCGGTCGTGGCTGGAGTCGGCGACGTCGATGCCGGTGACGATGCCGCCGGCGGTCGAGATCGCGGTGGCGACGGCTCCGACGATCCCGTGGTCGGGAGCGGTGTGCAGTCGCATCGTGATGGAGTACGACGACGGGGTGGCCGACATGCTCCTCACCCTAGTCGGGAGGTGTGGATCGCCCCGGGTCGCGTGGCCTGCGGACCAGGACGCCGACCAGGAGCGCGAACGCGACCAGCTGGGCGGCGCCGATCACGGAGACCAGCGCGGTGCGCTGTACGTCGTACAGCCAACCGGCGAGGACGCCGCCGACCAGCGCCGCCACCGCCTGGAAGGCCGCGAACACGCCGTACGCCGTGGCCAGGCGACCCATCGGGACCAGGTCCGCGACCAACGCCTTCACCGTGGAGTCCTGGACACCGGTGGCCGCCCCCCAGAGCACGACGCCGGTCACCGCGAGCCCCACCTGGTCGGTGAAGACCAGCACCGGGACGAAGGCGACGACCACCGGGAGGAGCAGCAGGGTGCCCGCTCCCACCCGGTCGTAGGCGAACCCGGTGCCGAGCGATGCCACCGCCTCGGCACCCATCGCGGCCGCGTAGACGACCGGCACCACGGCGGCCGTGACCAGGTCATCGTTGACGAGGTGGAACGAGATCACGCCGAAGGTCATCAGGCCGACGGTCGTGAGTGCGCACGCGACGGCGTACACGTAGAAGGTGCGCGGCAGTGCCTCGAGGCGGACGGTCGCGGCATCCGGGGCGGGCTCGGGGTCGCGCACGTGCCGGTGCATCCACGCCAGCACCCCCAGCGCGATGGCCCCCGGTACGGCGAGCACGGCCAGACCTGCCCAGGTCTGGGAGGTCAGCGCGATCACCAGCGCGACGAGCAGCGGGCCGATGAGCGCTCCCGTCTGGTCGAGCGCCTTGTGGACGCCGAAGCCGCGACCGCGCCCCACGTTGGCGGCCGCGACCGCCAGCAGCGTCGACTTCGCGGGACTGCGGACCGCCTTGCCGGTGCGTTCGAGCAGCACCATGGTCGAGCCGAAGACGAGACCCGCGGCGCCCAGCGCGGGCGCCAGGGCCATCAGCGGCACGCACACTGCGGTCATCGCGTAGCCGACGACCATCCAGCGCCAGTAGCGGCCCGACCGGTCCGCGGCGGGACCCGAGAAGAGCCGGAAGCCCAGCGCGGCGGCCTCACCGGCCCCGGTGACGAGACCGACCACGAGAGCCGACGCCCCGAGTGACTCCAGGAACGGCCCGGTGATCGACCGCGCTCCCTCGTAGACGAGGTCGACGAGCAGGCTGACCACCCCGAGCCAGAGCACGGTGCGCCAGCCGGCCCACGACCGGCTGTCACGGGGTGCGAGCTGCTCAGCCATCCCGGTTGCGGCGGTGCCAGGTCCAGAGAATGCTCAGGAGCAGCACCACCACGACCACTCCGCTGGTCAGGCCGAGGTAGTGGGTGACCTTGCTGATCGAGTGCGCCGCGAAGTAGCCGAGCAGTACGCACGCCGTACCCCAGAGGATGCCGCCGAGCGCGTTGAACACCAGGAACCGGGGGTAGGCCATCCGGCTCGCCCCGGCCAGCGCCGGCATCACCGCGCGCAGGAACGCCGTGAAGCGGCCGGCGACGACGGCCCTGCCACCGCGCCGGCGCAGGTAGGCCTGGGCGGCGTCGATCCGTTCGGGGTAGCGGCGCAGGAGCGGCGAGCGGACCAGTCGCGGCCCGAGCTTGCGGCCGACCTCGAAGCCGACGCTGTCGCCGACCACGGCGGCCACGATGACCACGGCAAGGACGACGAAGACCGAGACCTTGCCGGCGTCGGCGAGCACCCCGCCGTACAGGACGGCGGTCTCGCCGGGGAGCACGAACCCGAAGAACAGGGCGGCCTCGCCGAACACCAGTCCCGCGATGATGAGGAGCGCCAGCCACGGCGGCACGCCGAGCAACGTGTCGACGACCTTCTGGAGCATCAGCCGACCAGGTGGACGTGGACCTTCGCCCGATGCCCCACGTCGAACGGGTTGGTGTGGTCGCGCAGGTGGACCGTCACGTTGCGGTCGCGCAGGGTGAGCACCATCGAGTCGGGGCCGGCCTCGGTGACCTCGCCGTTGACGAGGTAGGTGCCGTCGTCCTGCCTGTCGAGGAGCGAGCCGTCCTCGCCGCTCTCGACGTCGCCGAGCGCGACGGCGACCAGGGCTGGGCGCCGTAGCCTGCCGCCGAAGCGGAATGTCAGCAGGATCATGATCAGCACGATGGCGTCGGCGCCGAGAGTGAGGATGGTGGGGCCGTTCCCGCGCTTGAGGCCGTCGGTCTCGAACACGTCCGGGTGGCCCTTCAGGACGCGCGCGTCGACGGTGCCGGCCCGCACGGCAGCGGCGCCGGCCGCGGCGTCCACCCGGGCGTTGTGCACCTTCTGGTCCGGGTCGACGCTGGTCGGGAACCGGAGCCCGAGCACGACGTCGTCGCCGCCCGCCTGGCCGGCGGTCACCACGGTCGCGGTCACCTGCACGCCGTCGGAGGGGACGCGGTGGATCTGGTAGCGGTAGAGGACGTACGGCGCGTTGATCACCAGCAGCGCGATCACCACGACCAGGATCCGTCGCGCGCGCGGCCCCGGTAGTTTCACGTGCGCCAGTATGGCCGGTGCCTCGTGATGCCCCGGCTCGCGACTAGCGTTCAGCCATGACCGCTCTTGCCGTCGCCGCGCCGAGCGAGGCCGCCGCCGATGCGGCCGAGCAGGTGGCGCTCGCGGGCGGCAACGCTGTCGACGCCGCACTGGCGGCGGCGCTGGTGGCGATGGTCAACGAGGTCGGCATCGTCTCGCTCAGCTCCGGCGGCTTCATCACCGTCCAGCCCGGCGACGGCCGACCGGCGTACGCCGTGGACGGCTGGATGGACATGCCCGGTCGCGGCCGGACGCCCGCCGAGGCGACCGGCTCCACGTGGGACGTGTCGACGGCGTACGGCGGCGGGGTCGACATCACCATCGGTCCGGGCTCGGTCGCGGTGCACGGCTCGCTGCCGGCGTTCGGCGAGGCGCACCGCCGCGACGGCCGGCTGCCGTGGCGCGAGATCGTCGCCCCGGCGGTCGCCGTGGCCAGGGGTGGCTACCGGCTCACGTCGGCGGCGCGCTACTACCTCGACCACACCCACGACGACATCTTCGGCTGGGACCCGGTCAGCCGGGCGGTCCTGCACGACGCCGAGGGCGAGCTCACCACCGGCCGGATCGTGATGCCGGACCTCGTCGCCTCGCTCGAGCTGATCGCGACCGAGGGTCCTGGCGCACTGCACCACGGCGACCTGGCCGACCTGGTCAGCGGCGACGTGACCGAGCGCGGTGGCCTGCTCAGCCGCGAGGACCTCGCGGCGTACCAGCCCGTCGTCCGGCCGGCGCTCGTCTCGCGGGCGGGCGGCTGGGCGCTGTCCACCACCCCGCCTCCCTCGGTCGGTGGGGTCTGCCTCACGGCGATGCTCCGGCTACTGCTGGCCCACCCCGAGGAGAACCCGCTCGACGCCGACCACGTGGTCGAGGTCCAGCGGGCCGTGCTCGGCCACCGGCTCGACGTACTGGACCACGCTCCCGACCTGGTGGCGGCGGCCGCGGAGTTCCTCGACCGGGTCGACCGCGACCACCTCGCCGTCCTGGAGTCGGGGTCGACGGCCCACGTGTCGGCCACCGACCGGGACGGTACGGCGTGCGCCGTCACGTTCTCGTCGGGCTACGGCTCCGGGATGATCGCGGCCGGCACCGGGATCTGGCTCAACAACTGCCTCGGCGAGCAGGAGCTCAACCCGGGCGGGCTGCACGCCGCGACCCCGGGGGCCCGGCTGCTGTCCAACATGGCCCCCACCGTGGGTCGGCACGACGACGGCTCGACGCTCGCGATCGGCTCACCCGGCGCGGACCGGATCACGACCGCGATCGCGCAGGTGCTGGCCGGCTACCTGTCCGGCCTCTCGTTGCACGAGGCGATCAACCGGCCGCGGGTGCACGTACACCGTCCGGGGCGTCCAGACGAGGTCGTGAAACGCGAGACCGACCTGACCATGTACTTCGGCGGCGTGGGTGCCACGCTGGTCCGCGCCGACGGCCACCTGGTCGCCGCCGCGGACCCGCGCCGGGAGGGCGCCGTACGCCTGCTGGAGGGCTCGGCCCCCGCCTGACCCGCCCCGTTCCGGCGGTCGCTCGGTTGTAACGCGGGGTTAGCACCGCCGAAGTGCCCGCACAGCCCGCACCCAGTAGCAACAGCACCGCCGAAGTCGGGAAAGAAAGAACGGCGCAACCGCGTCACGTCCTGCGGATCCGTGCGTTTCTTTACCGTGCGGCGCGAGACAGGGATCGCTCCGCGCGTGGCCCGCTGTCGATCGGGGGAACGGCAGCTGACCGGGGGAGTGCCTTTGATCGGGGGACCGAAGGTACGGAGCCACGGCCCCCGCTCGCAGGACGGGCGGGGGCTCCTCCGTCTCCGGACGAGGCCCTCAGGGCCGCCCGAAGGTCAGCGCTCGGTGCCGTCGAAGAGTGCGGACAGGTCGAGCGTGGGCACGTGCCGCTCGGTCGCCAGGGACACGTAGCGCCGGGCCAGCGAGTCCTTGCCGTAGCCCAGGATGGTGCTCAACAGGCCGATGGCCTCGGGAAGCTCCGCTGCGGGAACACCCTCGGCGACCCGCCGCCACATCGCCTCTTCGAGGGTGTTGAAGGCGGTCTGCACCTCGGTGATGGCGAACCCGGCGCTGAACCGTTGGGTCGCGATGTCCTCGCAGTACGCACCGACCGGGGCCAGCTCACGGTCGTGCAGCGCGGTGATCACCAGATCGAACAGCTCACCGAGCCGCTCCCGGGTGAACACGTCGCCCGCGTGCTCGTAGTGGGCGTGGTGCGACCGCTTCAGGGCCGTGAAGGCCTCGTCGATCACCTCGGAGCGATCGTCGCGCAGCAGCTCTTCGACGTCCACGAGTCCCATCTCTCTGGTGCGCGAGGGGGGAGTTGAACCCCCACGTCCTTTCGGACACACGGACCTGAACCGTGCGCGTCTGCCTATTCCGCCACTCGCGCCAGAAGCGGGGCAAGGCTATCCCAGCGCGCGCACGCCGCCCAAACCGACGTACGACGTACCACGCGACTCGGCTTCGCCGAGTCGGGTCGCTCCGTGCTCGCCGGATACCATCGGCGCAACCCGACCCACTCGGGTCGCGTCCCACCGGGGCGGGAGGAGCAGGACGACGCAACGGGGCACTAGGTGAGGGGAGGACGCGCGGCGTGAGTGGCCTGCAAAGGTTCGAGCAACGCCTCGAGCAGTTCGTCTCCGGTGCTTTCGCCCGGGCTTTCCGCAGCGCGGTGCAGCCGGTGGAGATCTCCGCGGCGCTCCAGCGCGAGTGCGACAACAACGCCCAGATCCTGTCCCGGCAGCGGCGGATGGTGCCCAACGACTTCCACGTCGAGCTGTCCCAGGCCGACCTCGACCGGCTCGCGCCGTACGACTCGACCCTGGTCAAGGAGCTCACCACCCAGCTGGCCGAGCACGCCGAGAAGCAGAGCTACCTGTTCTCGGGGCCGGTCGCGATCGAGTTCGCCGCCGCCGACGACCTCACCATCGGCCGGTTCCGGGTCCGCAGCCGGGCGCACGCGGCGGTGACCAGCAACGCCACCAACACCCAGGTACGGCGTGCCCGCGCCTACGTGGAGGTCAACGGCACCCGCCACCCGCTGCAGCCTCCGGGCCTGGTCGTGGGCCGCGGCACCGAGGCCGACCTCCGCATCAACGACCCGGGCGTGAGCCGGCGCCACATCGAGTTCACCGTCGACGAGTCCGCGGACGGTGGCGTGTCGATCGCGGTGCAGGACCTCGGCTCCACCAACGGCATGCTCGTCGACGGCCACCGGATCAACAGCACCGCGCTCAAGGACGGCTCGGAGGTGCGGGTCGGGCGGACCACGCTGACCGTGCGCGTGGTCGAGGAGGACGCCGATGTCTGAGCTGACCCTCTTCCTGATCAAGATCTCCTACCTGGCGATCCTCTGGATCTTCGTGCTGTCGGCGATCTCGGTGGTCCGGTCCGACATGTTCGGCGCCCGGGTGCCGCAGACCGCGCGCGATGCCGCCGCCCCCAAGCCCCGCCGGCAGCCCAAGCAGCGCGCTCGCAAGGGGGCCCCGAGCCACGTCCTCGTGGTCGACGGCGCCAACCAGGGTGAGCGCGCCGAGCTCGCCAACGCCCCGATCCTGATCGGCCGCGGCAACGACGCCGCGATCCGCCTCGACGACGACTACGTCTCCACCCGGCACGCCCGGATCGCGGCCAGCGGCGACCAGTGGTTCGTGGAAGACCTCGGCTCCACCAACGGCACCTACATCGGCAGTGCCCGGATCACCCAGCCGACCACCCTCACCCTCGGCACCCAGGTCCGGATCGGCAAGACCATCCTGGAGCTGCGGAAGTGACGTTCCGACTCCAGTACGCCGCGATCTCCGACGTCGGGCGGGTCCGCAAGGACAACCAGGACTCCGGCTATGCCGGGCCCTGGCTGCTCACGGTCTGCGACGGCGTCGGTGGGGCCGCGCGCGGCGACCTCGCCTCCAGTACGGCGATCGGGCAGCTCCGCCGCCTCGACGAGCCACCCGCGGAGCCCGACGACGAGCCGGCGCGGCTCGACCTGGTGGCCAGCGCCCTGCACCGGGCCTCCGACCGGATCGGCGACCTCGTCGACGAGGAACCCGCACTCAGCGGCACCAGCACCACCGCGACGGTGGCGCTGTTCGACGGCGAGCGCCTGGCGATGGGGCATGTCGGCGACAGTCGCGCCTACCTGTTCCGCGACCACGAGATCAGCCAGCTGACCAGCGACCACACCTTCGTCCAGAGCCTCATCGACGAGGGCCGGATCAGCGAGGCGGACGCTCGCACGCACCCCCACCGCAACCTGATCCTCAAGGCCCTCGACGGCGTCCACGAGGTCGACCCCGACCTGTTCACCGTCCAGCTCACCGAGCGCGATCGGATCCTGCTCTGCAGCGACGGCGCCTCCGGGTCGCTGGACAACGGGCGCCTCGCCGACATCCTCTCGACCGGCTCCCCCGACTTCGCCGCCGTCGAGCTGGTGCGGGCCAGCCTCGAGGCCGGCAGCACCGACAACGTCACCTGCATCGTCGCCGACGTGGTCCCGGCCACCGACGCCGACGAGCCCGGTGTCCCGATGGTGGTCGGGTCCGCGGCCGAGCTGAGGCGCAAGCCCCGCAGCGGTACGTCGTTCTTCCGCGGCCACCGCGCGGGCGACACCGGCGAGCTCGAGCCGGTGGCGGCCGAGATCCCCGACGACCTGCCACCGGGCGTCCCGTTCGCGATCGACACCGACCCCGAGACCGCTCGCTACGCCCCCCGCGCACCGCGCCGCCACTCGTGGCTGCGGCCGCTGCTCGTGGTCCTCGGCATCCTCGGCGTCGTCTGGATGGCCGGAGCCGCCGCCTGGGGCTGGAGCCAGCACCAGTACTACGTGGGCGAGCAGGACGGCGTGGTCACCATCTACCGCGGCATCCAGGCCGAGGTGCCCGGTTTCGACCTGTCGCACCCGTACCAGACCAGCAACGTGCAGGTCGAGCTCCTCGACACCTACTCCGCGAACTCGGTGCACGACGGCATCGGCGCCAGCAGCCTCGACGACGCCCAGCGCACCGTGCAACGGCTGGCCGCCCACCAGCAGCCGACCACGACGGCGGGGGGCTGAGATGGCCCAGCGCTCAGCCCAGCCCGGCGCCCTCATGCAGTTCGTCCACCGTCGCCGACGGGGTGCCGAGCTGTTCCTGCTGATCGAGGCGCTCATCGTCGGCGTCGGCGCCTACGCCTGCGTCGGTCTCGGCGTGAAGGGGGAGGTGCCTGCCGACATCGTGTCGTACGGCGGATGGCTCGCCGCCCTGATCATCGCCGCGCACCTCACTGTCCGGATGGTCGCGCCGTACGCCGACCCGGTGCTGCTGCCGATCGTGGCCGCGCTGAACGGCCTCGGCCTGGCCGTCATCCACCGCATCGACCTCGCCCGCAACACCCACCTCGCCCGCCAGCAGCTGGTCTGGATGACCGTCGGCGTCGGGCTGTTCATCGCGACCCTGGTGATCCTGCGCGACCACCGGGTGCTCCAGCGCTTCACCTACACCTGCGGCCTCGCCGCGATCGTGCTGCTCCTGCTGCCGATGGCGCCGGTGATCGGCAAGACCGTCAACGGCGCGCGGATCTGGATCCACGTCGGCCCTATGAGCTTCCAGCCCGGTGAGGTCGCGAAGGTGCTGCTGGTGGTCACGTTCGCCGGCTACCTCGTGCTCCATCGCGACGCGCTCGCGCTCGCCGGCCGCCGGGTCGCGATGGTCGACCTGCCACGAGGTCGAGACCTCGGCCCGATCCTGGCGATGTGGCTGGTCAGCCTGGGGATCCTGGTCTTCCAGCACGACCTGGGCTCGAGCCTGCTGTTCTTCGGCCTCTTCCTGATCATGCTCTACGTCGCCACCGAGCGCGCCGGCTGGCTGGTCGTCGGCGGAGCCCTCTTCATCGGCGGCGCCTACCTCACCTACGCCTTCATCGGCCATGTGCAGGAGCGGTTCCACCTGTGGTGGAACGTCTGGGCCCACTACGGCGACGGCACCGACGACAAGGGCCGGCAGACCGTCGAGACGATGTTCGGGATGGCGTACGGCGGTCTGCTCGGCCGCGGTCTCGGGCAGGGCTCGCCCTGGCGTATCCCGTTCGCCGAGAGCGACTTCATCTTCGGTGCGATCGGCGAGGAGCTCGGGCTGACCGGCTCGATCGCGGTGATCGTGCTCTACGGCCTGATCGTCGAGCGGGCCCTGCGAGCGGCGCTGATCTGCCGTGACGACCTCGGCAAGCTGCTCGCCACCGGCCTGGCCGGCGCGATCGCCCTCCAGGTGTTCGTGGTGATCGGCGGCGTGACCCACCTGATCCCGCTGACCGGCCTCACCACGCCGTTCCTGTCGTACGGCGGATCGTCGCTGGTCGCGAACTGGGTGATCATCGCGATCCTGCTCCGCATCTCCGACGCGGCCAGGCGACCGCCGCCCGACCTGACGGTGTCGGAGGACGCCGACGTCGAGACCACCCAGGTGATCAAGCTATGAGTGGGCCGCGATGAACAAGCCGATCCGGACGGTGTCGATCTTCTGCCTGCTGCTCTTCCTGGCGCTGGCGCTCAACGCGACGTACCTGCAGTACTACCACGCCAACGCGCTCAACGACCGGCTCGACAACGGGCGCGTGGCAGCCGCGACGTTCTCCCGCGACCGGGGGGCCATCCTGGCCGGTGGGCAGGTGATCGCGGAGAGCGTCCCGAGCAAGGACCAGTACAAGTTCCAGCGCGTCTACAAGCTGCCGCTCATGTACGCCCCGATCACCGGCTGGTACACCTTCGGCAACGAGACCGGCGTCGAGCGCGCCCAGAACTCCTTCCTCTCCGGCGAGGACGACCGGCTGTTCGTGAACCGCCTGGTCGACCTGGTCAACGGCAACGCCACCAAGGGCGGCAACGTCGTCCTCACCATCAACCCAGCCGCCCAGCGGGCGGCCTTCGACGGGCTCTCGAACCTCGGGCCTGGCATCCAGGGAGCTGTGGTGGCGATCGAGCCGGCCACCGGCCGGATCCTGGCGATGGTGTCGCTGCCGACCTTCGACCCCAACAAGCTGGCCAGCCACGACTTCAAGGCCGCCAACGCCTACGCCACCTCGCTGGCCAAGCTGCCCTCGGACCCGCTGCTGAACCGGGCGGTCCAGACCACGCTGGCGCCGGGCTCGACGTTCAAGACCGTGACCGCGTCGGCCGCGATGCAGACCGGCCGCTACACCTCCACCACCCAGGTGCCAGGCGGCCCGAGCTACCGGCTCCCGCAGTCCACCAAGGTCGTCCACAACGAGATCCCGAACTGCGGCACCACCAAGATCCCGTTCACGCAGGCCATGGAGTTCTCCTGCAACACCAGCTTCGCGCCGATCGCGGTCGACGTGGGGGCTACTGGCATGCACAAGACGGCCGAGGGCTTCGGCTTCAACCAGAAGTACCTCGACACCTCGGAGTACCCGACGCAGGCGATCTCGCTCTACCCCAGCGGCATGGACGAGGCGCAGACCGCGCTGTCCGGCTTCGGTCAGGCCTCGGTCACCGCGACCCCGCTGCAGATGGCGATGGTCGCCGCGGGGATCGGCAACCGAGGGGTCGTGATGCGGCCCTACCTCAACGACGAGCTCCAGTCGCCGTCGCAGGAGCCGCTGGTCCCGGGGCACTCCGAGGTGCTGAACCAGGCGATCTCGGCGACCAGCGCTGCCGAGGTGACCAAGCTGATGGTGGCGACCGTCCAGAACGGCACGGCGAAGCCGGCCGCGATCCCCGGGGTGCTCGTCGCCGGCAAGACCGGCACCGCCGAGAGTGGCCGCACCAACCCCGACGGCAGCGAGGTCCCGCCGTACGCCTGGTTCGTGGGGTTCGCGCCGGCCGCGTCGCCCAAGGTGGCGGTCGCGGTGATGATCCAGCACATCGACCGGCCGACCGACGAGATCGCCGGCGGCACGCTCGGCGGACCGATCGCCAAGGCGGTCATGGAGGCGGTGCTCCGGTCGCATGGCTGACACGACGTACGCCGCCCACACGCTCCACACCCGGCACCATGGTCACGAGGGGAAGGGTCACCAGTGACTCCCGAGAACAGCCCAGACGGACAGACGCTGATCGGCGGGCGCTACGCGCTCGGCGAGCTGCTCGGGCGCGGTGGCATGGCCGAGGTCCGCAAGGGCACCGACGCGCGGCTCGGGCGCGTGGTCGCGGTCAAGAGACTGCGCACCGACCTGGCCAGCGACATCACCTTCCAGGCCCGCTTCCGGCGCGAGGCCCAGAGCTCGGCCTCGCTCAACCACCCGGCGATCGTGGCCGTCTACGACACCGGCGAGGAGCAGGCCACCGACGGGTCCGGCGTCTCGCAGCCCTACATCGTGATGGAGTACGTCGCAGGGCGGACGCTGCGCGACATCCTCCGCGAGGGTCGCAAGATCCTGCCCGAGCGTGCCCTGGAGATCACCAGCGGCGTGCTCTCGGCGCTCGACTACAGCCACCGCGCGGGGATCATCCACCGCGACATCAAGCCGGGCAACGTGATGCTCACCCCGGCCGGCGACGTGAAGGTGATGGACTTCGGCATCGCGCGTGCGATGTCCGACGCGTCGAGCACGATGACCCAGACCGCGGCGGTCGTCGGCACGGCGCAGTACCTCTCGCCCGAGCAGGCCCGCGGCGAACCGGTCGACTCGCGCTCCGACGTCTACTCCGCCGGCTGCCTGCTCTACGAGCTGCTGACCGGCCGGCCGCCGTTCGTCGGCGACTCCCCGGTCGCGGTCGCCTACCAGCACGTCCGCGAGCCCGCCGCTCCCCCGTCGGACCACGACACCGAGGTCACGCCCGAGGTCGACGCGATCGTGATGAAGGCACTGGCCAAGCGGGTCGAGGACAGGTACCAGTCGGCGGCCGCGATGCGCAGCGACATCGAGCGCTACCTCGCCGGCCACCCGGTGCACGTCGTACCGCCGCCGCCGGTCGAGCCGCCGATCCCGGTCACCGACTCGACCGCCGTCGTGGCCGCCGTACCCCCGCCCGTCGAGGACGAGGAGGACGACCGCGGCACCCGGCCGGGGCTGCTGATCTTCCTGGCGCTGCTGCTGCTGCTGGTGCTCGGCCTCGCGGCGTACCTGCTGCCGAAGATGTTCGCCAGCCCGAACGACTCGGTCAGCGTGCCGGACCTCTCCGGGATGACCGAGCAGAGCGCCCGCGCCGCCCTCGGCGACGCCGGCCTCGACGTGGGCACCATCGACCGCGCCTTCGACAACACCGTCCAGGCGAACCGGGTGGTCTCCCAAGATCCCCAAGCCGACACGTCGGTGACCTCGGGCGCCTCGGTCGACTTCACGGTCTCGCTCGGCACGCATCCGGTGAAGGTGCCCTATGTGATCGGGCAGACCCAGGAGCAGGCGTCCGCCGCGTTCACGAAGGCCCACCTCGACCCGACCTTCAAACCCGTCGACTCCGACCAGCCGAAGGGCACGGTCGTCAGCACCAACCCGGCTGCCGGCACCCAGGTGCCGCAGGGGTCGCCGGTCACGGTCAACGTGGCGAAGGGTCCGCAGCAGGTGCCGAACGTCGTGGGCAAGCAGCAGTCCGACGCCGAGCAGGCCCTGCGGGACGCCGGCTTCGTGCCGGTCCCCGTGACATCGGCGTCCGACAAGCCGCAGGGTCAGGTGATCCAGCAGATCCCGGGCGCGAACTCTCCGCAGCCGCAGGGCACCTCGGTGACCATCGTGGTCTCCTCGGGTCCGACCGCGTCCCCGAGCTCCCCGAGCTCCCCGAGCTCCCCGAGCTCGCCGACGTCGGGGGCCACCGACGTGCCGAGCACCCCGGCGACGACGCCGCCGGCCTAGGGCCGGGTCAGCACTACGAGTGGTGGGTGGGGAGGACCTTGGCGTAGGACAGGCCGAGCAGCCCGTCGTACGCCGGTGCGGTGATCTGGTCCTCGACCTGCTCGTCCCAGCCGACCGCGATGTTGGGGTCCGCGGCGTCCCCGCGGTAGGCCTGCAGGTAGGCGTCGCGCGCGATCGAGTCGGTGAGCGACGCGGTGTCGCCGACCGCGGCGACCACGTAGGGCTGGCTGTAGGGCACGCCCTGCAGCTGCACGGAGTTGCCGATGCACCGGATCCCGGTGGTGCTGACCACCCGCTGGCCCTGGATCGTGATCGCCGTGGCCCCGCCCTTCCACATCGCGTTGACCACGGCCTGGATGTCCTGCTGGTGGACGATCAGGAGCTTGGGGTCGGCCGTGGAGCTCGCGGTGACGTCCGCGGGCGCGTCGGAGAGGGTCACGCTGACGCCGGGACCGGTCTGGGCGACCAGGCCGGCCGCGCCCTTCATGGCGTCGGCCTTGCGGTTGACGCTGCGCACCTGCTTGTTGCCGACCGAGCCACTGAGCTGGCCGATCTGGGCGTTCAGGTCCGACACCTGTGACTTGAGGGCGTCGACCCGGGTGGCGTCGTACTGCACCAGTGAGGCGAGGTCGACGAACCGGCCGGGCCGTAGGTCGGTGCCCTCGCTGCTGTGGGCGCTGATCACGAAGAGTGCGCCGCTGAGTAGGCCGATCAGCGGGGTGGCGACGCGCCACACCAGCGACCGGCGCGGGCGCTGGACGCCCTCGCCCGCGGGCCCGGACCCCGAGGCGCGCGCACGTAGGCCGCGGAGCCTGCGGTGGGGTCGGTCGCTCACGCCGACTAAGGTATCCCGCGACGTGTGAAGGGACGCCATCCGGCGTCGGAGGCGTGGAGGAGTGCCGGTGGCCAAGCTCAAGGCCAAGCAGACGTTCGTGGATCCCGACCGGGGGCCGCTGGTCAGCCCGCGGTTCGTGATCGCGATCGTCCTGATGCTGCTCGGAATCGCCTGGATCGTCTACTACTACACCGCGGTCCGGGTCGACCCGACCGTGCTGCCCGCGCCGAAGCCCGGGTCACCGAAGTTCATGGCGGACCTCAAAGACTGGAACTACGCCATCGGGTTCGGGCTGATCCTCCTCGGCCTGCTGGTCTCGGCGCACGAGTCCACCCCGCTGGGCCGCGGACGCGGCGTCGTGGTCGGGATGCTCGGCTGCTTCCTGATCGGCTTGATCTGGATCTGCACCTTCTACGTGCTCTCCGGTGACCAGCTGCCGAAGGTGCCGGTCTTCAACGACCTCGACCAGTACAACCTGATGGTCGGCATCGGCTTCATGGCGGTCGGCTTCGCCTTCGCTACTCGCTGGGAGTGAGCGGGAACTACACCGGTGTGATTATCCACAGGTGATTCCACAGCTGTGGAGAGCGGTCAGGTGAGGACGGCGGTCCGGGCGACCACGGCGACGACCACCAGCACCGAGACGACCGCGAAGCCGGCGGCCTGCCACGTCGTACGACGCTGCCGTGGCGCGTAGGCGAGGATCGCGGCCAGCACGACGCCGCCGATGAACCCGCCGAGGTGGCCCTGCCACGAGACCGTCGAGCGCCCGAAGAACGTGAAGGCCACGTTGATCCCGATCCAGACCAGGAGCTGGTTCATGTCGGCGCGCACCTTGAAGGCCAGCACCAGCAGTGCGCCCATCAGGCCGAAGATCGCGCCCGAGGCGCCGAGCGTCGGCGTGGTCGGGTTCGAGAACCAGTAGACCATCGCCGAGCCGACCAGCCCGGACAGCAGGTACAGCGCGAGGTAGCGAACCCGGCCCAGGAGCATCTCCAGCTGCGGGCCGAGGACCCACAGCGCGACCATGTTGAAGCCGATGTGGAACAGCTCGACGTGGGTGAACATGCTGGTCAGCAGCTGGTAGACGTCGCCGCCCGCGACGCCGCCCCACGTGCCGTCAGGTGTGTGTGCGCACTGGGTGGCGGTGGTGACCCCGGGGTAGTAGGCGCCCTGTTCACCGACCGAGCAGACCCGGGGCGTCAGCGCGAGCCGCTCCACCCAGCGGCTCCGCGCACCGCCAGTGGTGATGATCAGCAGCCAGACGGCGACGTTGATCCCGATCAGGATCTGGGTGATCAGACCGTTGCGGGTGGGCCGGAGCCCGCCGTACGGCGTACGGCCGCTGCGGGTCTCCTTGCGGCCCTCGGCGACACACGTCGGGCAGTGGAAGCCGACCGCGGCGTCGCGCATGCAGTCGGGGCAGATCGGCCGACCGCAGCGCTGGCAGTGGATGTAGGTCTCGCGGTCGGGGTGGCGATAGCAGGTGGGAACGCCGGCGGGGTCTCCCGCCGGCGTCGTCCCTGGTCCGTCCGTGGCGCTCAGGAGGCCCGGACCTCCACGGTCTCGATGACCACCGGCTCGACCGGGCGGTCGCCGCCGCCGGTGCGGGTCGTGCCGATCGCGTCGACGACGTCGCGCGACGCCTGGTCGGCGACCTCACCGAAGATCGTGTGCTTGAAGTTCAGCCACGGCGTCGCACCGGTGGTGATGAAGAACTGCGAGCCGTTGGTGCCGGGCCCGGCGTTGGCCATCGCCAGCAGGTAGGGCTTGTCGAAGACCAGCTCGGGGTGCGGCTCGTCCTTGAACGTGTAGCCCGGGCCACCGGTGCCGGTGCCGAGCGGGCAGCCGCCCTGGATCATGAAGCCGTCGATGACCCGGTGGAACGTCAGGCCGTCGTAGTAGCGCTCCCCGGAGCGGCCGGCGTCGTCGTGGTACTCCTTGGTGCCCTCGGCCAGACCGACGAAGTTCGCGACGGTCTCGGGGGCGTGGTTCGGGAACAGGTTGATCGTGATGTCGCCCCGGTTGGTCTTCAGGACGGCCTGCTGGTCAGCCATGTCTGCCTCTCGCATGTGGGTAGCTGGTGCGCCCCGATCCTCCCATGCGAGACAACTCACGTCGTCCACCGCCCGGGTCCGCGATGGGGGTCGCCCTGTTGGGTACGGAGCCGACATGATGGGATGGGAAGACGAGACGAGAGGGAGATCCGCCATGGGCATCCGCCGGAACAAGACGATCCTCGAGCAGGCTGCCGACTACGTCGAGACGGTCGTAGAGGCAGCGAACGAGAAGGCGGGACCGGCCATCGCCGACGCCCTCGACAAGGCGGGCCCGATCTGGGCCGACGCCAAGGACAAGGCCGGTACGTCGTTGGCCGACGCCCGCGACAAGGCAGGGCCGGTGCTGGCCGACGCCAAGGACAAAGCGACGCCGTTGCTGGCCGCCGGTGTCGCGGCCGCCGCCGCGCAGGCATCCAACGTTGCGGACTACGCCTCGGAGAAGGCTTCCGACATCAAGGGCGAGATCAAGGGCGAGCCGAAGAAGAAGCACCGCTTCCGCAACCTCCTGATCATCACCGGCGTCGCGGGGCTGCTGGCGTTCGTGGCCAAGAAGCTGCGGTCCGGAGGCGACCAGGACAACTGGCAGTCGTCGTACACCCCGCCGCCTCCGCCCCCCGCGAAGCCCTCGGACACCCCGATCTTCGACGCCGCCGCCTCATCGGCCGACCCGAAGGCGGACGACGAAGGTGGTGCGGGCCCCGACGAGGCCCTGGCCGATGCCGCCGAAGAGGCGCACCCGATCACGACCCCCGACGAGCCGGCCGACGTGGTCGACGTCGAGAACCCCTCGGCCAGGCCCTGACCTCAGGACACCACAGCACGACGCCGGGACCGGCCGCGGGAGAGATCCTGCGGCCGGTTCTCGTCTATCCAGGTGTCGATGGTCTCCCACCAGCCGAACAGCCACTCGATCTGCGCGTCGCGCCCGGCCGGGATCTCCTCGCGAGGCACCTGCCACCACCGCATCACGATCACCTTGTCCATCGGTAGCTCTCGCCAGACGTCGCCCACGGTGAGCATGTGGTCGAGCCCGGTGTGGGCGACCAGGACGACGTCCGCCTCCGGGGCGGCCTCGAGTGCTGCCAGGAAGCCGCCGGGGCGGGGTGCCAGCACGTGGGTCATCCGCGCGGCCCGCTCGGCCATCCGCTCCAGACCGAGCCGGCGCAGCCGTTCGATCCCGCGGCGACGCCGCTCGGGGGTGAAGTTGCCGCCCTCGGGGAAGATCACGAACGCGTCGTTGTCGTCGAGGCCGCGTACGAGCCCCGCGATCTGCGACTCGTAGTCCTCACCCTGCCCGGGGTTGGTCTTGATGAACCGGGCGGGGATCCGGCTCAGCACCACGTCGATCACCGGGTCCCAGGCCATCGTGTCCTTGAGAACGACGCGGGGCTCGCGGTGGTACCAGTCCATGAGCGCGTGGATCAGGGTGAACGAGTCGCCGGGGCCGGCGTGCCGGCAGGCCACGATCAGCGGCGTGCCCGGATGGGCGTCGGGGTCCGGCCCGCGGGTCTCGATCCGTAGGGCCAGCACCCGCCGGGCCTCGTTGAACACCACCCACATCAGGCCCTGCACGAGGTCGTAGTGGATGCCCTCGAAGTACGGCGTGCGGATCCGGCGGCCGAAGCCGGAGGCCAGCCAGAGCCCGAGCAGGACGACGAGCAGCACGCTCTCGGCGCTGACGTAGATCACGAAGATCCACAGCAGCCGCAGCGCCCGCCAGCGGCCGGGCAGCACCGGCGCCAGCACAGCGCCGACGATCAGCCACAGCGGCAGGGTGACCCAGACCAGGATCGCGAGGCCGACCATCGCCGGCGCGAGCACGCACCGGCGCAGCAGCCAGGTCACGGGGCACCATCCAGGTACTCCCGCGACGCCTGGTAGCTGGCCTCGATCCGGGACCCGACCTGGGAGAAGTCGCGATGGGCCAGCAGAGAGTCGTCGCGCGCCGACGTACCGCGGGCCGGCAGCACGTGCACCTCGACGCCCTCGGGTACCTCGGCCAGCTCGCGGGCGAAGCGGTGCCGGCGGGCGATCTCGAACGAGACGCGGGCCACCTCCCAGGGTCGCCTCGGCACTTTGAGCGGGCGGTCGATCCGGCCGACCTGGAGCACGTAGACCCGGTCGGCCCCGAGCGTCACCGCGCGGCCGAGCGGGATCGAGTTCACGATGCCGCCGTCGAGGTAGTGCTCGGCGCCGACCTTGGCCGGTGGCAGCAGCCCGGGTACGGCGGCGCTGGCCATGATCGCGTCGACCAGACGGCCGCTGTCGAACCAGTGCTCGGCCGCCCGCTCGATGCTGGCGGCACAGACCTGGAACCGGACCGCGAGGTCCTCGAAGGTGGTCTCGCCGAACTCCTCCAGCAGCCGCTGCTGCAGCGGGACAGCGGAGTAGATGTGGGTGCCGGTCGACACGGCTCGTCGTACCGTGCGCAGCGGGCGGTCCGAGACCGCGCGCATGGTCTCGGCGTCCTGCCACAGGTCGGTCAGCCGCTCGATCACCGCCGGGGTGGGGTCGCGGGCGACCATCGCGCCGTTGAGCGCCCCCACGCTGGTGCCGAGCACCAGGTCAGGGGTGATCTCGGCCTCGAAGAGCGCCCGCAGCATCCCGACCTCGGCCGCACCGAGCACGCCACCCCCGCCGAGCACGAACGCTGTCGTCATGGGACTACCCGGGTTGGGGCGCGAGCTCGGGGTGCTCCTCGCGGATCCGGCGGGTGACCACGTGCTCGACCCAGAAGATGACCAGGGGGATCAGGCCGGAGATCACCACCAGGAGTGCGAAGGGGACCGACCAGCGGGTCTGGCGCCACAGCAGGAACGAGACCACGACGTAGGCGATGAAGACCCAACCGTGGGCGACCCACAGGATGCTCCAGGTCTCGCCGAAGTCCTGCAGCGTCGTCCCCTGGGTGGCGAAGTGCTGCGCCGGGAAGACGATCAGGGCACAGACGGCCAGCAGGACGCCCACCACCATGGCCAGCACCCGGTAGGCGACGAAGAGGCCTTTGGAGACGGGAGGGGACACGGACACGGCCCCGAACCTACCCGGCGACCCCAGCCTCGCTGGGACGGCCCCGTCCGAGCACGTCCTCCTGCAACCAGCGCCACCACATGAAGATCGCGAAGCCGCCGAAGACCCACCACTGGAACGCGTAGAGCAGGTTGCGCAGGCCGGTCGCGGCATCCGCGCCGGGGAGGTGCTCCACGCTCGCCGGTGCCAGTCCGGCGGTGCCCGCGATCGTGGTCGCGTCGGGGACGGCGCGGTCCGTGGCGATCACGTAGCCGCCGTAGAGGTCGCGATCCGTGCGCTGCAGCAGGTCGGTGACGCTCAGGTCCGGCAGCACCGCGTCGGAGGTGTCGTCGTCCGGTACGCCGGAGTCCTCCGGCGGTTGCAGCAGCCCCACCAGGGCGGCGCTGCCGTGCGGTGCCGCGGGCGCCCGCGACGGGTCGGTGACCCAGCCCCGGACCACCGGGATCTCGGAGCCCGACGGCATCACGACCGGGGTCACCGCCCAGTAGCCGGTGCTGCCCTCGCGCTCGCGCCCGGAGATGTACACGGTGCCGGCCGGGGCCCAGGTGCCGACGACGGTGACCGGACGGCCGAGGGCGTCGCCCGGGTACGCCGCGTCCGGTCCGAGCACGGAGTCGAGGGGCACCGGCACCTCGCGGGTGACCGAGGCGGCGCTGTCCGCGCGGTGGTTGTGCCACACGTCGTACTGCCAGCGCCCGAGGAGCACCGTGGCCACGACGGCCGCCACCATCAGCAGGTGGACCCCCCAGTAGCGCGGCGCGAGCGCGTGCGCCGGGGGGCGTACGGCGAGGTCGGACGGCACGCGCTCAGGCTACGGCGCGGGTTGACGGCATGCGTTCCGAGCCCTCGGGGTCTCGTCGGTCAAGGGAGATGCTCGTCGGTCAAGGGAGATGCTCGTCGGTCAAGGGAGATGCTCGTCGGTCGAGGGAGATGCTCGTTGGTCGAGCGGAGTCGAGACCATCCGGATACTGGTCAGACCACTTGACCACGACCTCACGTGCTCCTACCGTCCTGGACCGTGCCCCTCCAGCCGATCCTGCGCCGCTCGGTCCCCGACGAGGTCTTCGACCAGGTCCTCGATGAGGTGGTCTCCGGCGCCCTCGGCCCCGGGGCACCGCTGCCCAGCGAGCGCCGCCTCGCCGAGGTGCTGGGCGTCTCGCGGCCGGCGGTCCGCGAGGCGTTGCAGCGGATGACCCAGACCCGGCTGCTCGAGGTCCGGCACGGCGGCGCCACCACCGTCCGCGACTACCGCCGGTACGCCGGCCTCGACCTGCTCCCAGCGCTCCTGGTGCGGGGCGGGTCGGTCGACGTGGCCGCCGTCCGCAGCGTCATCGAGGCCCGGTTGGTGATCGGGCCCGGCGTCGCGGCGCTGGCCGCCGCTCGTCGTACCGACGCACTGGTCGAGCAGCTCACCGAGGCCGTGGTGGCGTACGCCGCCTCGGACGATCCGGTCGACCGGCAGCGCCACACCCTGGCCTACTGGGACCTCGTCGTGGACGCGGCCGACTCGATCACCTTCCGGCTGATGTTCAACAGCCTGCGGGCGGCGTACGAGCCGGCCCTGGTCGTGCTCGCCCCGGTGCTCGGCACCGGCCAGAGCGCCGGGCCCTACCGCGCACTGACCGCCGCCCTCGCCGCGGGCGACCCCGACACCGCTCGCGCCGCTGCCGAGCGCGTGCTCCGCCCCAGCACCGACGCACTGCTGACCGCCCTCGACGCCGTGGAGGACCGATGACCGACGACGTCGACCGGTTGGCCCACGAGCGCCTCGCCGCCGACGAGGCCCGGATCACGGGCCCACGGCGCCGCGGCCTCACCCTCGGCCAGGCCTGGCGCGCCTTTTGGCGGCACCCGTCACCGTGGATGATCTCGGCGTTCCTCCTCGGTTCCGTGGCCGGCCGCGTCGTGGTCGGCGGCGGCTCCGGGTGGGAGCTGTTGATCCCGGTCGCCCTGGTCGCGTTCTTCCCGGTCATCGAGTGGGTGATCCACGTCGGGATCCTGCACTGGCGCCCGCGTCGCGTCGGCCCGGTCCAGGTCGACTCGCTCCTGGCGCGCAAGCACCGCGAGCACCACGCCGACCCGCGCGACCTGCCGCTGGTCTTCATCCCCTGGCCGGTGCTGACCTGGCTGCTCCCGGCGTACGTCGTGGTCGCGCTGCTCGCGATCCCGAGCGCCCCCGCGGCCTGGACTCTGCTGGTGTCGGTCTACGCGGTGATGTACGGCTACGAGTGGACCCACTACCTGATCCACAGCGACCACCGGCCCGGCACCCGCGTGTATCGGGCGGTGTGGCGCAACCACCGGCTGCACCACTACAAGAACGAGCACTACTGGTTCACCGTCACCACCGCCGGCACCGCCGACCGGCTCTTCGGCACCCACCCCGACCCCGAGACGGTGCCCACCTCCGCCACCGCCAAGAACCTCCACGGCGCCGGCTGACGTCATACGTCCCGAGCGCTCCAGGCCACGATTCGTATGACGTCCGGGTGCAGGAAAACGGGTGGAGCCTAGGGGACTCGAACCCCTAACCCCCTGCTTGCAAAGCAGGTGCGCTACCAATTGCGCCAAGGCCCCTCGGCCGGCCGGGGCCGGTGCGGGTGTGGCTCAGGGACGGTCGACGCGGTCGGTCGCCTCGGCCCACAGCGCCTGCTCGCGCTGACCCTCGTCCAGCTTCCGCTTGGCGAAGAGCACGCCGGCCGCGGCCAGGGCGATGAGGAGGATCTTCTTCACGTCGACTCCGTCCATGGTGAACCAGTGGGCCTAAGAGGACTTGAACCTCTGACCTCTTCCTTATCAGGGAAGCGCTCTAACCGTCTGAGCTATAGGCCCGGAACTGGCCGCCGCCGCAACTGCGGCCGACGACCGGGACGGCCGCCAAGAGCGACCGCGCGGGAAGGTTACCGCAGCGGCCGACGGCCACCCAAAACGTCCCGGAGGGACAACCAGGAGATCAGCCCTGGTCCTCCGCGAGGGTGACCTCGATACCGCCGAGCAGCGACGCCGCCAGGTTGTAGAGGAAGGCACCCAGGGTCGCGATCGCGGTGATCAGCACGACGTCGATCACCGAGACCAGCATCGTGAAGCCGAGCACCCGCGACATGCCGAGGTAGTCCTCGATGTTGAACGTCGAGGTGTTGTTGCCGCTGGACAGCGTGTCGGAGACGGTGTTGTTGATCGAGCTCCACACGCCGGCGGCGCCGAGCACCGACCACACCATGAACACCGAGACCACGGTGACCACGCCGAACGCGATCGCCAGCAGGAACGACACCTTCATCACCGACCACGGGTCGATCCGGCTCAGCCGGAGCCGGGCGCGACGCGGGCCGCGGACAGGAGCCGACGACGTACGGCGAGCAGGTTTCGGCGCGCGGGCGACAGGCGGAGCGGGTGCGATCGGGGTCTGGGTCTGGATCGGCGCCGGGGCAGTGGCCACCGCGGCCTGACGCTCGGCGGCCTCGCGCTCCGCCGCTTGACGCTCAGCAGCCTGACGCTCGGCGGCGAGGCGCTCGGCCTCCTCCCGCTCACGCTGCTCGATGAGCTCGGGGGGCGGCGGCGGCAGCACCCGGCCGGAGCTCTTCTGAGCCTGGCCCGCGGCGCGGCGCTCCTCGGAGGAGCTCAGCCGCCGCTGGAGTCGCTCGGCCAGGGGGATCCGCGCGGTGTCCTGGTGGTCCGGGCGCGTCTGGACAGGTGCCTGCTCGGCAGAGCGCTCTGTCATCAGCCCTCCCTCTCTGGATCGACAGCAGGTCCGTTCTCGGACTAGGACGACTCCTCTGGAGACGTCGTCCCGCCGTCGATTGTTGCATCCGTACCCACATCCGGCGATTCGTCACTCCCGTCCGTGGACGCCTCGGGTGCGCCCTCGCCGGACTCGGGGTCCGGCCCAGGCTCGGACTCCGCGTCCGGCTCCACGATCTCGGGGGTCTCCACCGACCGGGTGACCACGGCGACCGCGTCACCGCCCTTGGGGGTCACGAACTTCACGCCCATGGTGTCGCGTCCGGTCGGCCGGAACTCGGCGTTGATCGGGCTGCGGACCACCTGGCCCGCCTGGGTGATCGAGAGGATCTCGTCGCCCTCGACCACGATGAAGGCCCCGACCAGGCCGCCTCGGTCCTCGTTGGCCAGCGACATGGTCTTGATCCCGAGGCCGCCGCGGGACTGCTGGCGGTAGTCGGTGATCCGGGTGCGCTTGGCGAAGCCGCCGTCGGTCATCGTGAACACGTACTGGGGCTGGACGTCGAGGGTGCCCTCGGCCCCGTCACTCGCCTCCAGGTCGGCCTCGGCGGCGACCTGGTCGGCGCGGATCACCGACATCGACAGCACCTCGTCGCCGTCGCGGAACTTCATGCCGGTCACGCCCGAGGTGGCGCGGCCCATCGGCCGCAGCTGGGAGTCGTCGGCGCGGAACCGGATCGCCTGGCCCTTGCGCGAGACCAGCAGGATGTCGTCGTCCGGGCCGACCAGCTCGGCGCCGATCAGCTCGTCGTCGTCCTCGCGGAAGTTGATGGCGATGACGCCGGCCTGGCGCGGGGAGTTGTAGTCGCCGAGCCGGGTCTTCTTGACCAGGCCGTTGCGGGTGGCGAGCACCAGGTAGGGCTGCTGGTCGTAGTCACGGATCGCCAGCACCTGCGCGATGTCCTCGTCGGGCTGGAAGCTGAGCAGCCCCGCGACGTGGCCGCCCTTGGCGTCGCGCGACGCCTCGGGGAGGTTGTAGGCCTTGGTGCGGTAGACCCGGCCGGCGGTGGTGAAGAACAGCAGCCAGTGGTGGTTGGTGGTCGCCATCAGGTGCTGGACGACGTCGTCGCCGCGCAGGGTCGCGCCGCGCACGCCCTTGCCGCCGCGCTTCTGGGTCCGGTAGGCGTCGGAGCGGGTGCGCTTGGCGTAGCCGCCGCGGGTGATCGAGACGACGAGCTCCTCGTCGGGGATCAGGTCCTCCATCGAGAGGTCGCCGTCGGCGGCCATGATCTGGGTACGGCGGTCATCGCCGTACTTGTCCACGATGTCGGTCAGCTCTTCCTTGACGATCTCGCGCTGCCGGGCCTCGTTGGCCAGGATGTCCTCGAGGTCGGCGATGGTGATCTCGAGCTCGGCCAGCCGGGAGATGATCGCCTGCCGCTGCAGGGCCGCGAGCCGCCGCAGCTGGAGGTCGAGGATGGCCTGCGCCTGGATCTCGTCGATCTCGAGCAGCTCCATCAGCCCGGTGCGGGCGTCGTCGACGTCGGGCGACCGCCGGATCAGCGCGATCACCTCGTCGAGCGCGTCGAGTGCCTTGACCAGGCCGCGCTGCACGTGGGCGAGCCGCTCGGCCTCGGCCAGCCGGAACCGGGTCCGGCGCTGGATGACCTCGATCTGGTGGGTCACCCAGTTGGAGATGAACTGGTCGATCGTCAGCGTGCGCGGCACGCCGTCGACCAGCGCCAGCATGTTGGCACTGAAGTTGGTCTGGAGCTCGGTGTGCTTGAGCAGGTTGTTGAGTACGACGCGCGCGACGGCGTCGCGGCGGAGCACGACGACCAGCCGCTGGCCGGTGCGACCCGACGAGTCGTCGCGCACGTCGGAGATGCCCTGCACCTTGCCGGAGTCGGCCAGCTCGGCGATCTTGAGCGCCAGGTTGTCGGGGTTGACCATGTAGGGCAGCTCGGTGATCGACAGGCAGGTGCGCCCCTTGGCGTCCTCGTCGATCTCGATGACGGCCCGCTGGGTGACCGAGCCGCGGCCGGTGCGGTAGGCCTGCTCGATGCCCTCGCGGCCGACGATCAGCGCGCCGTTGGGGAAGTCGGGGCCCTTGACCCGCTCGACGAGCGCGTCCTGGAGCTCCTCGCGGGTGGCGTCGGGGTGGTCGAGCGCCCAGCGGGCACCGTCGGCGACCTCGCGCAGGTTGTGGGGCGGGATGTTGGTGGCCATGCCGACGGCGATGCCGGCGGAGCCGTTGACCAGCAGGTTGGGGTAGCGCGCCGGGAGCACGACCGGCTCCTGGGAGCGACCGTCGTAGTTCGGCTGGAAGTCGACGGTGTCCTCGGCGATGTCGCGCACCATCTCCAGCGCGAGCGGCGCCATCCGGCACTCGGTGTAGCGCATCGCGGCGGCGGAGTCGTTGCCCGGGGAGCCGAAGTTGCCCTGGCCGTGGATCAACGGCGCGCGCATCACCCACGGCTGGGCGAGCCGGACCAAGGTGTCGTAGATCGCGGTGTCGCCGTGGGGGTGGTACTGACCCATCACGTCGCCGACCACGCGCGAGCACTTGGAGAAGCCGCGGTCGGGGCGGTAGCCACCGTCGAACATCGCGTAGAGGACCCGCCGGTGCACCGGCTTCAACCCGTCGCGGACGTCGGGCAGCGCGCGGCCGACGATGACCGCCATCGCGTAGTCGATGTAGGCCCGCTGCATCGAGGTCTGCAGCTCGATCGGCTCGATCCGGCCGCCGGGGCCGGGACCCTCGGGGGGAGTGGTGCCGGTGGGGGTCTCAGTCATTCTCTGGCTCTCTACCTTTGTCTAGTCTTCGCCCTAGAAAGCGGAATCGTGGTCTCGACAGGACCGACGATCCGCCTCAGATGTCGAGGAAGCGGACGTCCTTGGCGTTGCGCTGGATGAACGACCGCCGCTGCTCGACGTCCTCGCCCATCAGGATCGAGAAGATCTCGTCGGCGTGGGCGGCGTCCTCCAGGGTGACCTGGAGCATCAGCCGCTGCTCGGGGTTCATCGTGGTCTCCCACAGCTCCTCGGCGTTCATCTCGCCGAGGCCCTTGTAGCGCTGCACGGGGTTCTCCTTGGGCAGCTTCTTGCCCGACTCGAGGCCGTCGCGCATCAGCGCGTCGCGCTCGGAGTCGGAGTAGACGAACTCGTGCTCGGCGGGCTTGTTCCACCGCAGCCGGTACAGCGGCGGCTGGGCCATGTAGACGTAGCCGTGCTCGATGAGCGGCTTCATGAAGCGGAACAGCAGCGTCAGCAACAGCGTGTTGATGTGGTGGCCGTCGACGTCGGCGTCGGCCATCAGCACGATCTTGTGGTAGCGCAGCTTGTCGAGGTTGAACTCCTCGTGGATGCCGGTGCCCAGCGCGGAGATGATCGCCTGGACCTCGGTGTTGGCCAGCACCTTGTCGATGCGCGCCTTCTCGACGTTCAGGATCTTGCCGCGGATCGGCAGGATCGCCTGCACCCGCGGGTCTCGGCCCTGACGCGCCGAGCCGCCGGCCGAGTCGCCCTCGACGATGAAGACCTCGCACTCCTCGGGGTTGGTCGACTGGCAGTCCGACAGCTTGCCGGGCAGGCCGCCACCACCGAGCAGACCCTTGCGGCCGCGGGCCAGGTCGCGCGCCTTGCGGGCGGCGATCCGGGCGCTGGCCGCGGCCTGCGCCTTGCGCACGATGTCGCGCCCCTCCGCGGGGTTCTGCTCGAGCCAGGCGCCGAACTGGTCGTTGACCACGCGCTGCACGAAGCCCTTGGCCTCGGTGTTGCCGAGCTTGGCCTTGGTCTGGCCCTCGAACTGGGCGTCGGTGAGCTTGATCGAGATGATCGCGGTCAGTCCCTCGCGGACGTCGTCGCCGGAGACCCGGTCCTCGCGCTTCTTGATCAGGCCCCACTCCTCGCCCCAGTGGTTGACCAGCGAGGTGAGCGCCGAGCGGAAGCCCTCCTCGTGGGTGCCGCCCTCGGGGGTGTTGATCGTGTTCGCGAAGGTGTGCACCGACTCGGTGAAGGAGACGTTCCACTGCATCGCGACCTCGAGGCTGAGGTCCTGGGTGCCCTGGTTGGTGCCGGCGCTCTGCTCGGCCTCGAAGGAGATCACCGTCGGGTTGGCCAGGGTCTTGCGCTTGTTGAGGTACTCGACGAAGTCGACCAGGCCGCGGTCGTAACGGAAGGTCTGCTCGATGCCGCCGGTCGGGGCCTCGTGGATCGCGTCCTGGCCGACGCCGTCGACCTCGGCGGAGACGGTGTCGTCCTTGACCGCCTCGAGCACCTCGACGGCCACCGGGCGCTCGTCGCGGACCACGATCTCCAGGCCCTTGTTGAGGAAGGCGTACTCGCGCATCCGGGCGGTGATCGTCTCCAAGGAGTACGACGTGGTCTCGAAGACGTCGGGTGAGGCCCAGTAGGTGACCGTGGTGCCGGTGCGTTCACCGGGCTCCAGCTCGCGCACGTCCTCGAGCTCGCCGTCGGGGACGCCGACGCTGAAGCTCTGACGCCACAGGTGGCCACGGTTCTTCACGTCGACGATCAGGTGGCTCGACAGCGCGTTGACCACGCTGACGCCCACGCCGTGGAGCCCGCCGGAGACCTTGTAGCCGCCGCCGCCGAACTTGCCGCCGGCGTGGAGCACGGTCAGCACCGTGGTGACCGCCGGGAGCTCCTGGCCCGGGGCGGTGTCGGTGGGGATGCCGCGGCCGTTGTCCTCGACCCGGACGCCCCCGTCGGCGAGCAGGGTGACGACCACCCGGTCGCAGTAGCCGGCCAGCGACTCGTCGACGGCGTTGTTGACGATCTCCCAGATCAGGTGGTGCAGGCCTCGCTCACCGGTGGAGCCGATGTACATGCCGGGGCGCTTGCGCACCGCCTCGAGGCCCTCGAGGACCTGGATCGCGGACGCGTCGTACTCGACGCCGTTGGGCGGCACGGGGACCGCTGCTGCGGGGACGGACTCGGGAACGGACGGCTTCGGAGTCTCGTCGCTCACGCGCACCTCTTCGTCGGGATCGCGGCGGCCGGGGGCCGGCTGCGACCAGGGACTGACATGGAGCGGGCCGCGTGCGAACGAGCGCGCGGCCTCGATGTCCATGATAGCCGCTCACGGGCCGCTCTCCACGTCTCCACCCCGCGGGCGGGGGGATCTGTGGATGAAATCGGGCCTCAGACGGGCCGAGAGGGCGGATCCGAGGCCCTCGCGGGGGTGCGGACAGGTCCCTATACGTCCGGGAGCCCGGCAGAACGGCATTTCGCGGGCTACGTCGGGCGGACCTGCGGGGCACTCCGTGGGGTGGGCTCAGCCGTAGGTGTCCCGGGGTCCGCGGCCGTCGCGGACGCTGCGCGGACCGTGCTTCCACGACGGTGCGTGAGGGGCCAGCACCTCGATCATCACCACGGTGCCATGGCCGAGATCGGCGTTGAGCCGGCGTACGACGTCGGGTGCGAGCAGGCGCAGCTGGGTCGCCCAGGCGCTCGAGTCGGTGCGGACCACCAGCTTGCCGTCGGCGAAGGACTCGGCCCGGCTGTGGGCTCCGATCTCGTCACCCACCAGGTCGGCCCAGCGCGCGAACATCGAGGCGACCTTGAGGTCGACCTGCCAACCGTGGTCGTCCACGATCCGGGTCAACGCGGCGTCGAGGGTCTGCGGGTCGCGGTCGTCGGGGTGGGCGCCGGAGATCCGGCCGGTGCGGGGCGCCCGGTCGGTACGACGTACGGCCTTCTTGCGGCCGGGCGTCGAGCGCGCCGTGGCCCGGGCCAGGCTGCGAGCCAGGTCGAGCCCGTCGTCGGCATGCTCCCCTGCCGGTTCTGATTCGCCTGGCTCAGTCGGCACGACGTACCTCGCCGTCGGCGACCTGGTAGCGCACGCCCGCCAGCTTCTCCGGGACGTCGGCAGCCACCGCCGCGGTCACCAGCACCTGCTCCGCGCCGGCCACCAGCTCGGCCAGCTGAGCCCGACGCTCGGAGTCGAGCTCGGCGAAGACGTCGTCGAGGATCAGGATCGGGTCGTCACCGTCGGCGCGCACCAGGTCGTACGACGCGAGCCGCAGCGCGAGCGCGAACGACCAGGACTCGCCATGCGAGGCGTAGCCGCGCACCGGGAGCCGCTGCTCGCCGTTGCCCAGGGAGAGCAGGAGCTCGTCGCGGTGGGGGCCGACCAGCGAGACGCCGCGATCCAGCTCGTCGTTGCGACGCACCTCGAGCTCGGCCAGCAGGCGCTCGGCGAGCTCGTCCCGCTCGGTGAGGTCGCCGATCTCGAGGCTGGGCTGGTAGTCGAGGCCCGCGTCATCGGTGCTCGCGCCCCTGGCGACGGTCGCGTAGGCGTGCCCGACGTAAGGCCTCAGCTCGGCGACCAGCCGGAGCCGCTCGGCCAGGAGCTCGGCACCGGTGCGGGCGAGGTGGGAGTCCCACACCCCGAGCGTCGAGAGCGCCGACTCCTGCGAGGTCGAGCCCCGACGCGCGGCACCGGCCGTCTTCAGCAGCGAGTTGCGCTGCTTGAGGATCCGCTCGTAGTCGGCCCGCACACCGGCCAGGCGCGGAGTCCGCATCACCAGCAGGTCGTCGAGGAAGGTGCGCCGGCCGGACGGGTCACCCTTCACCAGCACCAGGTCGTCGGGGGCGAAGATCACGGTTCGGACCAGCCCCACCAGCTCGCGGGCCCGCGGCAGGTCGGCGCGGTTGACCCGGGCCCGGTTCGCCTTCCCGGGGTTGATCTCGATCTCGAGCATCGCCTGCCGGCCGTCGCGGACCACCGAGGCCCGGACCAGCGCGCGCTCCGCGCCGGCTCGCACGAGCGGTGCGTCCGAGGCGACCCGGTGGGAGCCGAGCCGGGAGAGGTAGTCGATCGCCTCGACCAGGTTGGTCTTGCCCTGGCCGTTGCGTCCGATGAACGCCGTCGCACCAGGCTCGAGCGCCACCTCGGCCGCGACGTAGGAGCGGAAGTCGACCAGCGTCAGGTGAGCGACGTACACCGGTCTCCCTCCGTGATGTCGTGCCCGTCCGAGGAGCTCAGCTCGTCGGGGCGTCGCCGCCGGGAGGCGCCTCGGTCTTCACCGCGTGGCCGCCGAACTGGTTGCGCATCGCGGCGATCGCCTTCATCGCCGGGCTCTCGTCCTGTTGGGACACGAAGCGGGCGAACAACGACGCCGCGATCGCGGGCATCGCCACGCCGTGGTCGATGCCGGCCTCGACGGTCCAGCGACCCTCGCCGGAGTCGGCGGCGTAGCCGGCGATCTTGTCCAGATGGGTGTCGTCCTTGAGCGCCTCGACGAGCAGGTCGAGCAGCCAGGAACGGATCACCGTGCCCTGCCGCCAGGAGTCGAAGACCTCGGTGACGTTGTCGACGAGGTCGACCTTCTCGAGCAGCTCCCAGCCCTCGGCGTAGGCCTGCATGATCGCGTACTCGATGCCGTTGTGAACCATCTTGGCGAAGTGGCCGGCACCCGGCTGCTGGCCGGCGTGCACGAAGCCCGAGTCACCCTCGGGCTTGAGCGCGTCGAAGGCCGGCTGGATCTTCGCGACGTTCTCGTCGGTGCCGCCGCACATCAGGGCATAGCCGTTCTTCAGCCCCCAGACCCCGCCGGAGACGCCGCAGTCGACGAAACCCACGCCCTTCTTCGACAGCAGGTCGGCGTTGATCTGGTCGTCGGTCCACTTGGAGTTGCCGCCGTCGACGACGAGGTCACCCTCACCGAGCAGGTCGCCGAGCTCACGGACGGTGTCGCGGGTCGGGTCGCCGGCGGGGACCATCACCCAGACCACCTTGGGGCTGGGCAGCTGCTCGACCATCTCGGCCAGGCTGCCGACATCAGAGACCTCGGGGTTGCGGTCGTAGCCGACAACGGTGTGCCCGGCTTTGCGCAACCGGGTGCGCATGTTGCCGCCCATCTTGCCGAGGCCGATGAGTCCGAGTTCCATAGACGTTGCTCCTCGCGGGGGATGGGTCAGGACAGCAGGCGACGCGGCATCAGGAGGTAGCGGAACCCGGTCTCGCCGGCGCCTGCGGAGGCCGTTGCTCCACTGCCCTGGTCACCTTCTCCCATCGCACCGCTGATGACAACAGGCTTGGTGCCGACCGTGAACGCGAGCTCGACGACGGCCTCGTCGATCACCTGGAGGCCGTCGAGGAGGTACTGCGGGTTGAAGCCGGTGGTGATGTCCTCACCCTCGATGGTGGCCTCGATCGACTCGCTGGCCTGGGCCTCGTCGCCCGACCCTGCGTCGAGGGTCAGCGTGCCGTCGCTGAAGGCGAGCTGGACCGCGGTGTTGCGCTCGGCGACGAGGGCGACGCGCTTGAGCGACTCGATGAGCGAGGCCTTGTCGACGGTCGCAGTGGTCTGGTGCTCGTTGGGGAACAGGCTGCGAACCTTGGGGAACTCGCCGTCGAGGAGCCGTGTCGTCGTACGCCGGGTGCCGCCGGGGCCGGAGCCCTCGAAGCCGATGATCCCCTCACCGCTGCCACCCGAGGCCAGCGCGATGGTGACCTCGCTGCCGGCGGTGAGCGAGCGCGCGGTGTCGCCGAGCACCCGGGCCGGGACCAACGCGGCGACGGACTCATCGGGGCTGTGCGGCGACCACTGGAGCTCGCGGTGGGAGAGCCGGAACCGGTCGGTGGCCAACATCGAGATCGACGATCCCGAGATCTCGATCCGGACGCCGGTGAGGACCGGCAGCATGTCGTCGCGGCCCGCGGCGGTCACGGCCTGGGCGACCGCGTGGGAGAAGACGTCGCTGGACACGGTGCCGGTGGCCGCCGGCATCGAGGGCAGGGCCGGGTAGTCCTCGACCGGCATGGTCTGCAGGCTGAACCGCGCGGAGCCGCACGTCAGGCTGACTCTCGTGCCGTCGAGCGTCATCTCGACCGGCTTGGCCGGCAGGCTGCGGCAGATGTCGGAGAGCAGGCGCCCGCTGACCAGCGCCTTGCCCTCGTCGTTGACGTCGGCGCTCAGGGTGGCGCGCGCCGAGGTCTCGTAGTCGAAGGTCGACAGCACCAGCCCGTCGTCGCTCGCCTCGATCAGGAGGCCGGACAGGACCGGAACGCTCGGACGCACGGGAAGGCTGCGCGCCGCCCAGGCGACGGCATCCGCGAGTACGTCGCGGTCGACGCGAAACTTCACTTCACGGTTCCTTCGTGGGACGGGAGGGCGGCCGCATCAGGTTGCTGGCCGCTCGGGAGGATTCTGGACTGAGCATCCTGCCACGCGGGTCCCCCACGCGGGAGGGCCACCTGCGATTGTGCGAGTTGGGCGGCGGTCATCCCCAGGTGGGCCGGTGCGCAGGGGCTTCGAACGATCCGGATCCATGGGTAGGTCCGTAGTAGTCATAGCAGCGGTGGAAACTGTGGAGAACCACTGTTCGTGCAGGTCAGTCGGCGAATCGGCGTGCACAGAGGCTGTGGACGAGGGTGTGCGAAGTGCAGGGACGCGGTGGGTTCGGGGGCGGTGGGCCGGCGGGGCTGCCCGGTGATCCACAGCCGCTGTGGACGACGCGCCGTCCGTGCCCACACGACGTACACATCTTGCAGCGTTGTAACTCGGGTCTCCGGGGGTTACGACTGCCGGGCCTGCATCTTGACCCGGTTGGTCAGCTCGCTGACCTGGTTGAAGACGGCGCGACGCTCGGCGAGGAGCTGGTTGATCTTGCGATCGGCGTACATGACGGTGGTGTGGTCGCGGTTGCCGAACTGGGCACCGATCTTGGGCAGCGACAGCTCGGTCAGCTCCCGGCACAGGTACATCGCGATCTGCCGGGCCATCACCAGATGCCGGCCACGGCTGGGCCCGGTCAGCTCGTCGATGGAGAGCCCGAAGTACGCCGCGGTCTGGGCGATGATCAGCGCGGCGGTGATCTCGGGCTCGCCGCCCTCGGGGATCAGGTCCTTGAGCACGATCTCGGCCAGGGTCATGTCGACCTCCTGGCGGTTCAGGTTGGCGAACGCCGTGACCCGGATCAGGGCACCCTCGAGCTCGCGGATGTTGGTCTGGATCTTGCTGGCGATGAACTCGAGCACGTCGGCCGGCGCGCTGAGCCGGTCCATCGCGGCCTTCTTGCGCAGGATCGCGATCCGGGTCTCGAGGTCGGGGGGCTGGACGTCGGTGATCAGGCCCCACTCGAACCGGTTGCGGAGCCGGTCCTCGAGCGCCTCGAGCCGCTTGGGGGCCCGGTCGGAGGTGAGCACGATCTGCTTGTTGGCGTTGTGCAGGGTGTTGAAGGTGTGGAAGAACTCCTCCTGGGTCTGGGTCTTGCCCTCCAGGAACTGGATGTCGTCGATGAGCAGCACGTCGACGTCGCGGTAGCGGCGCTTGAAGCGGTCCTGCCGGTCGTCGCGGATCGCGTTGATGAACTCGTTGGTGAACTCCTCGCTCGACACGTAGCGCACCTTCGCCCCGTTGTAGAGGCTGCGCACGTAGTGACCGATGGCGTGGAGCAGGTGGGTCTTGCCCAGCCCGGAGTCGCCGTAGACCAGCAGCGGGTTGTAGGCCTTGCCCGGCGCCTCGGCCACCGCGACCGCGGCGGCGTGCGGGAAGCGGTTGGAGGAGCCGATCACGAAGGTCTCGAAGGCGTACTTCGGGTTGAGCCGGGTCTCGCCGGTGGCCCGGGAGGGCTCGGGGGAGGACGCGGTCATCGAAGCGACATGTCCATCTGTCGACATATCGCTCAATGGACTTGTCGGCTCGGCGGGCTGGGGCCGATGGGCGCCGTCGCCGAGCTGGGGGTTGACGGTGACCGCGAGCCGGATCTCGTGGCCGAAGATCGCGGTCAGCGCGTCCTCGAGCTGACCGCGCAGCCGGCCCTCGAGCTGGGTCCGGGTGAAGTCGTCGGCCACGGCGACGATGGCGGTGTTGCCGTGGAGGGTGACCGGTTCACTGGCCTGCACCCACGCCTGCTGGTTGGGCTGCAGCTCGTCGACCACGCGCTGCCACGCCGTCGCCAGGTCCTGATCGTTGTCCACAGGGTTGTCCCGCTCTCTCGTCGCCGTTCCGGGCTCGCCGACGCGCCGGGTACGACGACCCGGAGCGCTGCGTGTTCCACAGGTTTGTCCACACCTTGTGAACGTGACCGCCTCCTGGTGGAAACGGCCTGCCGAGACGCTCACGGTTGGCCCGGGGGGATCCGGATCACCGCAGGTCAGAGGCCATATATGCTCCTCCGACCACCGGCTACGGCGGCCGCAGGACCCTGGTCCGACCCGAACGCGGGGAAACTCGACGAGGCTCGAACATAACCCCCGCCGCGCGCCCCGAGCAAGACGCTATCCACAGGCTGCGGGAGGCCTGCGGAACCGGTCGCGGGCCGGGTCGGGGACGGTCTGGATGCACCGTTGCTCCGACCCGTCGTCGGGGCGGCGGCCGATTTGACGCCGCGGAGACGCCCCGCGTACCGTTCATCGGTCACCCGGTGTCGATGGGTGCCGCATGTCCACGCTCCGTCCGGGGTCGTTCCCGGGGCTGTTTCCAAGGGCGCGTGGGTGAGCGGTGCCGGCCGAAGCCTCTGATCTGGCGATCAGTTTTCGACCAGCGCCGCAGTCGCCAACGGGCGATCTGGCCGCCGCCGGCGTGACCGCCCCTGACCATCATCGGAGAGACCTCGTGAGCAAGCGTACGTACCAGCCGAACAACCGCCGTCGCCACAAGGTGCACGGCTTCCGGCTGCGCATGCGCACCCGCGCCGGCCGCAGCATCTTGTCCTCGCGCCGCCGCAAGGGCCGCAAGAGCCTGGCGGTCTGAGCCCGCGCGGCTCGACCTCCGGCTCGTGACCAGCGTCCGTGCTTCCCGCGCCGCATCGGCTCACCCACGGTGGTGACATCCGGCGGGTGGTCCGCACGGGTCGCCGCAGTGGCAGCGACCTCCTGGTCGTCCACGTCGTACGTCACGAGCGACCGGATCCCGCTCGGGTCGGGTTCGTCGTGGGTCGCACCGTCGGCAACGCCGTCCTCCGTCATCGTGTCCAGCGCCGCCTCCGCCACCTGTGCCGTGAGCGCCTCGCCGTCCTCCCGACCGGCTGCGAGGTGGTCGTCCGCGCCCTGCCGCCGTCCGCGGATGCGTCGTACGCGGAACTCGGCGAGCAGCTCGACCGTTGTCTGCTGCGCAGCCTCGGTGACAGGCAGAGGACGGTGAGCTGACGTGCGCTACCTCCTGATCGGCCTGTTGAAGCTGTACCGGCTGTTGATCAGCCCCCTCTACGGCCAGGTCTGCCGCTACCACCCCTCGTGCTCGGCCTATGCCCTCGAGGCGGTGACGGAGTACGGCTCGCTGCGTGGGAGCTGGATGGCTCTGCGCCGTCTGCTGCGGTGCCACCCGTGGGCGCCCGGTGGCTACGACCCCGTGCCACCCCGCGTCCGCACCACTCCCACCCAAGGAGCCTGAACCTCGTGCACTTCCTCGGCACCATCGGCCACGCGATCCTGGTACCGCTCTACTACGCCGTCTCGGCGGTGCTGCTGGCCTGGCACTGGCTGTTCAGCCTGGTCCTGGACCCCAACGGTGGCGCCGCCTGGGTGCTCTCGATCATCGGCCTGACCTTGGTCGTGCGTGCGGCGCTGATCCCGCTGTTCGTCAAGCAGATCAAGTCCAGCCGGAACATGCAGCTGATCCAGCCCAAGGTCAAGGAGCTGCAGAAGAAGTACGGTCACGACCGGGAGCGTCTCGCCCAGGAGACGATGAACCTCTACAAGGAGACCGGCACCAACCCGTTCGCGGCCTGCCTGCCGCTGCTGGTGCAGTCGCCGATCTTCATCGCCCTGTTCCGGCTGCTCGACCAGGCGCAGAAGAACAACAAGGCCAACGGCTTCATGACCACCGAGCAGGCCACCAGCCTGGCCAACGCGAAGCTGTTCGGGAAGATCCCGATCTCGGCGACCTTCATCCACAACCAGGGTCTGGTCAGCGTCCAGATCGTCGCCGCGATCCTGGTGATCGCGATGACCGCGACGACGTTCACCACGCAGCGCCAGCTGATGAGCAAGAACATGCCCAAGGACGCGATGAGCGGTCCGTACGCGCAGCAGCAGAAGATGCTGCTCTACGTGCTGCCGGTGGCGTTCGCCGCCGGTGGTGTGGCGTTCCCGATCGGCGTCCTCGTCTACTGGACGACCACCAACGTGTGGACGATGGGCCAACAGTTCTACGTGATCCGCCGCAACCCGGCCCCGGGTACGCCGGCGTTCGACGCGAAGCTCGCCCGCGACAGGGCCAAGGGCAAGGTCACCGAGGTGCACGAGGAGGAGGCGCTCCTCGAGGCCTCCCAGCAGCCGGTGCAACGCCAGCGGCAGCAACCCAAGAAACAGACCCGTGAGCAACGACGGAAGTCGGCCAACCGGCCACCGAAGTCCGACTCCGGGACGTCCGATGACATCGAAGAGGAGAACCAGGCATGAGTGACACCGGGGAGCTGACCGGCGCCGAGGCCACCGAGAGCGAGCCCACCGAGGCCCAGGAGACGCTGGTCGAGGTAGTGGACCAGACCGACGAGGTCGAGCCCACCGAGGACGACGCCACGGAAGCGGACTCTGCCGAAAGTGAGGGTTCCGAGGGCGAGGGTTCCCACGACGAGAGCACCGAGGCCGGCGGTTCGTCGCTGCAGGAGCGACTGGAGAACGAGGGCGACATCGCCGCGGACTACCTCGAGGAGCTCCTCGACATCGCCGACCTCGACGGCGACCTCGACATGGACGTCGAGGGCGAGCGAGCCCTCGTCTCGATCGTGGGCGCCGACCTGTCCCAGCTGGTCGGCGAGCGCGGCGAGGTGCTCGAGGCGCTGCAGGAGCTGACCCGGCTGGCCGTCTACCGCGAGACCGGAGACCGGTCCCGGCTGATGCTCGACGTCTCCGGCCACCGCGCCGAGGTACGGCGCCAGCTCGAGGAGCTCGCGGCAACCACCGCCACCCAGGTCAAGGAGACCGGCGAGCGAGTCGCGCTGCGGGCGATGACGCCGTTCGAGCGCAAGGTGGTGCACGACGCCGTGGCCGCCGCCGGCCTGACCTCGGAGTCCGAGGGCGTCGAGCCACGTCGGTACGTGGTGGTCCTGCCCGCCTGATGGCCGATGTTTCACGTGAAACAACGCCGCCCCCTCCCGATCCTGCGGTCCTCAGTCAGGTCTTCGCGCCCGCGCGGCTGCCCGTCCTCGAGCAGTACGCCGGGCTGCTGGCGTCCGAGGGAGTACTGCGCGGGCTGATCGGTCCCCGCGAGGTGCCCCGCCTGTGGGACCGGCACCTGGTCAACTGCGGGCTGCTCGCCCCGTTGATCCCCGACGGCGCCCGGGTCGCGGACCTCGGCTCCGGCGCCGGCCTGCCGGGTCTGGTGCTGGCTCTGGCCCGCCCCGATCTCGAGGTCACCCTCATCGAGCCGATGGCCCGGCGGGTGGACTTCCTCCTCGAGGCCTGCGCCCGGCTGGGCGCGGACCGGGTGACCGTGCTGCGGGGCCGCGCCGAGGAGTCGGCCGGCCGGCAGAGCTTCGACGTGGTGACCTCGCGGGCGCTGGCCCCGCTGCCTCGGCTGCTGACCTGGAGCCTTCCGCTGGTCGCGCCCGGTGGCATGGTCCTGGCGATGAAGGGCTCCTCGGCAGCGGCGGAGATCGAGGAGGCGGGCTCGGAGCTCGCCCGGTGGCACGCAGAGGCCTCGGTCGTGGTCTGCGAGGTGCCCGGGTCGTCCCCGACCACGGTGGTCCGGGTGGTCCCGGGCCGGGACCCGGCGATAGGTTGGACGCCGACCGTCACAACGCGCGGCAGGCGAAGGGGACCCAGGTGAACCAGGACCCAGCCGGCACGTCTGCCGCAGCGTCGCGGGAGAGCGCCGAGGTCGGCCTCGGGTGGCCGGAGGCCGATCCGGCGAAGGATCGCTTTCCAACGTTTTCCACCGGTCTGGGGTGGCCCCCTGAGCGTAAAATTCCACAGAAGAGCACCAGTTATCCACAGCCTGAGGTGACTAGTCCGATGGTCGACCGGACCGCCCAGGTTTCACGTGAAACCGGCGACGAGCCCGCTGACAGCCGGCCCACGGTGCGTACCGCGGCCGACTTCGCGGTGGTCGGCCCGCTGCTCGACGACGACAGCACGCCGTTGGCCCGGATGGCCGAAGACACCGTGCGCGCCCGCCAAGAGGCAGCCCGGCGTCCGCCGCTGTCGCGACCCGACGCGACCCGCGTGATCGTGGTCGCCAACCAGAAGGGCGGGGTCGGCAAGACCACGACGACGGTCAACGTCGCCGCGGCCCTGGCCCAGCTCGGCCAGCGGGTCCTGGTGATCGACCTCGATCCCCAGGGCAACGCCTCCACGGCCCTCGGAGTCGGTCATCAGCGCGGCGTCCCCTCGACGTACGACGCCCTGGTCGACGGCGACCCGCTGCACGAGCTGATGACCGAGGCGCCCGACCTGCCCGGCCTGCTGGTCGTGCCCGCCACCATCGACCTGGCCGGCGCCGAGATCGAGCTGGTCAGCGTCGTGGCCCGGGAGAACCGGCTGCGCAAGGCGGTGGCGGGCCACCCTCTGATCGGCACCGCCGAGGCCATCGGTGAGGACCGCCTCGACTACGTCTTCGTCGACTGCCCGCCGTCACTCGGCCTGCTCACCCTCAACGCCCTGGTCGCGGGCGAGGAGATGCTGATCCCGATCCAGGCCGAGTACTACGCACTCGAGGGTCTGGGCCAGCTGCTCGAGACCGTGGAGATGGTCAAGGCCCACCTCAACCCGGAGCTGGTGGTCTCCACGATCCTGGTCACGATGTACGACGCGCGCACCCGGCTCGCGTCCGGCGTCGCCCAGGAGGTGCGCACCCACTTCGGCGACGAGGTCCTTCGCACCACGATCCCGCGCTCGGTGCGGGTCTCCGAGGCCCCGTCGTACGGCCAGACCGTGATGACCTACGACCCGGCCTCGCCAGGGGCCTTGTCCTACCTCGAGGCCGCGCGCGAGATCGCCCGGAAGGGAGCCCCATGAGCAACGACCGCCGCCGGGGCCTGGGCCGCGGCCTCGGCTCCTTGATCCCGACCGGGCCGGTCGCGACCGAGAACGAGCAGCCGGCCACCGAGCACACGCCGCCCCCGGCCGGCGCCTACTTCGCCGACCTCCCGATCGCCCAGGTCGCCCCCAACCACGTCCAGCCGCGCCAGGTCTTCGACGAGGAGGCGATGGCGGAGCTGGTCCACTCGATCCGTGAGGTCGGGCTGCTCCAGCCGGTGGTGGTCCGTCGCTCCGGGCCGGAGTCCTACGAGCTGGTGATGGGGGAGCGGCGCTGGCGGGCCGCCCAGGAGGCGGGCCTGGAGGCCATCCCCGCGATCGTGCGGCAGACCGACGACTCCGACATGCTGCGCGACGCCCTGCTGGAGAACCTGCACCGGTCCCAGCTCAACCCGCTGGAGGAGGCCGCGGCGTACTCCCAGCTGCTCGAGGACTTCTCCTGCACCCACGAGGTGCTGGCCGAGCGGATCGGCCGCTCCCGTCCGCAGATCAGCAACACGATCCGGCTGCTCAAGCTCTCCCCCGCCGTCCAGCGGCGGGTGGCCTCGGGCGTTCTCTCGGCCGGGCACGCGCGGTCGCTGCTGGCTGTCGACGACGCCGACCTCCAGGACCGGCTCGCCGCCCGGGTGGTGGCCGAGGGGATCAGCGTCCGCGGGCTCGAGGAGATCGTGGCCGTCGGCGAGACCGGTCGCGGCGCCGCCCCCGTACGCCGGCGCAAGCCGACCGCGCCCGGCCTCAACGACCTCGCCGAGCGCCTCTCCGACCGCTTCGAGACGCGGGTCAAGGTCGACCTGGGGCAGCGCAAGGGCCGGATCACCGTGGAGTTCGCCTCGCTCGACGACCTGCGCCGGATCGTCGACATCATGGATCCGCGGAACCGGAGCGACAAGCCGATCTAGCCACTCATCGACAAGTCGACAAAACGACTCGTCGATTCAGCGTCAGGACTTCCGTTCGGCGGCGCGACGCCGCGCCCGCTCCCGCCGCTCGGCGGCGTCCAGCTCGGCGGCCCGCTCCAGGGTGGGTGCGCTGCCGCCGTACGACGCGGGCAGCCACCAGGCGCCGTCCTCGTGCTGGGGGTACGCCGCGATCGACGCGGCGAGCAGGTCCTGGAGGGCCGCCCGGAGAGCCGCGGTCTCGGCGACCGGACCGCCAGCCACCGGCACCGGCGCCCCGACCCGGATCGAGATCGCAGTGCCGCGCGACAGGTCGCGGGGGTGGTCCTTGGTCATCAGCCGTTGCGTGCCCCACAGCACCATCGGGATCAGCGGGACACCGGCCTGGTGGGCGATCCGCGCGGCCCCGGTCTTGAGCTCCTTGATCTCCATCGACCGCGAGATCGTGGCCTCGGGGAAGATCCCGACGAGCTCGCCCTGCTCGAGGTTGCGGAGAGCGTCGGCCAGCGAGGCCTCACCGACGGCCCTGTCGACGGGGATGTGCCGGCAGGCGCGCATGATCGGGCCGCTGACCTTGTGGTCGAACAGCTCACGCTTGGCCATGAACCGCACCCGGCGCCCGATCCGCTCGGGAGCGACCCCGCCGTAGATGAAGTCGACGTACCCGATGTGGTTGACGGCCAGCAGCGCGGCCCCGGTGCGGGGCAGGTGCTCCAGGCCGGTGATGTCGATCGGCTGCCCGAGGGCCCGCATCCCCAGCTTCGCGGTCGAGATGATGGCGGAGTACACGACCTCGGACATGCGGGCAGCCTACGGCCGGGTGCGGGCCAGGCTCAGCGGCGGGTCGCGAGGAACTCCGCGATCCGGCCGATCGCCTCCTCGAGCACCGCGACGTCGGGCAGCGTGACCAGCCGGAAGTGGTCGGGCTCGGGCCAGTTGAAGCCGGTGCCGTGGGTGACCAGGATCCGCTTGGCCCGCAGCAGGTCGATCACGAAGGCCTCGTCGTCCTCCACGCCGTACACCTCGGGGTCCAGGCGCGGGAAGCAGTACAGCGCACCCTTCGGCCGCACCGAGCTCACGCCCGGGATGTCGTTCAGCATCCGGTCGGCCAGCATCGTCTGCTCGTGGAAGCGGCCCCCGGGGGCGATCAGCTCCGCGATCGACTGGTAGCCGCCCAGCGCGGTCTGGATCGCGTGCTGGGCGGGCACGTTGGCGCACATCCGCATGTTCGCGATCAGGGTGAGGCCCTCGAGGAAGTCGGCGGCCAGCTCCTTGGGGCCCGAGATCATCACCCAGCCGGCCCGGAAGCCGCAGACGCGGTAGGCCTTGGACAGCCCGCTGAAGGTCAGGCACAGCACGTCGTCACCGGCGTACGTCGCGGCGTGCCGGTGCACGGCGTCGTCGTAGAGGATCTTCTCGTAGATCTCGTCGGCCATCACCACCAGGTCGTGGCGGCGGGCGATGTCGACCAGGCCGCGGACGGTCTCCTCGCTGTAGACGGCGCCGGTCGGGTTGTTGGGGTTGATGATGACCAGCGCGTGCGTCCGTTCGGTGATCTTGGCCTCGACGTCGGCGAGGTCGGGGTCCCAGCCGTTCGCCTCGTCGCAGCGGTAGTGCACCGGTGTGCCCCCGGACAGGGTGACCGCGCCGGTCCAGAGCGGGTAGTCCGGGGCCGGCACCAGGATCTCGTTGCCGTCGTCCACGAACGCCTGGAGGACCATCGAGATCAGCTCAGAGACCCCGTTGCCGATGTAGACATCGTCCACATGGACGTCGCGCAGGCCGCGCTCCTGGTAGTAGTGGGCGACCGCGGTGCGGGCCGGGTAGATCCCCTGGGAGTCGCTGTAGCCCTGCGCCTCCGGCAGGTGGTGGATCATGTCGGCCAGGATCGCGTCGGGCGCCTCGAAGCCGAACGGCGCCGGGTTGCCGATGTTGAGCTTGAGGATCCGGTGACCCTCGGCCTCCAGCCGCTGCGCCTCGACCAGGATCGGCCCGCGCACGTCGTAGCGCACGTGCTGCAGCTTCTTGCTCTGACGGATCGGGCGCACGGCTCATCCTCTCAGGAGATCGCGCCGTGCCTACGATGGAGTCCGCCCGCCCGATGAACCACGCCGCCGCCTCAGGCAGGAGGTGCCCATGGCACGCAAGGTCGTCCGGATGACGCTGGACCATCTCGCCGAGCTCGAGGCGCCCTGCCGCACCTGTGTCTTCTGGGAGCTGGACCCGGTCCGCCGGCAGCGGGTCGAGGAGCCCGCCGAGGAGAAGGAGGCGTGGATGTCGGCCGTCCTGCGCGACTGGGGCTCGTGCGGCCGGGTGGTGCTGGTCGACGACCGCCCGGTCGGCTACGCGCTCTACGCGCCGCCGGCGTACTTCGCCGGCTCCGGGGCGTTCCCCACCTCGCCGGTCTCGACCGACGCGGTGCTGCTCTCCGCGCTGTACGTCGATCCGGCGGCGCGCGGCGGGGGGTTCGGCCGGATGCTCGTGCAGGGAATGGCGAAGGATCTGATCGAGCGGGGTGGCATCCACGCCGTGGAGGCGTTCGGCGACACGCGTGGCCCCGGCCTGGTCGGAGCCCGGCGGTGCCTGACGCCCGTGGACTTCCTGACCAGTGTGGGCTTCAAGACGCAGCGCGCCCACGCAGCCACCCCACGGATGAGGATGGACCTGCGGAGCGCGCTGTCGTGGCGGGACGAGGTCGAGGCCGCCCTGGAGCGGCTGATCGGGGTGGTCAGGCCCGCGCCCAAGGCGCGCGCCGACCATCCTCGGGCCACCAGGGGCGGCTAGAGGCCCGGCTCAGGCCGAGATGAACTCGTCGAGCTCCTTGAGCAGCACGGCCTTCGGCCGGGCGCCCACGATGGACTTCACGACCTCGCCGCCCTGGTAGACGTTGATCGTCGGGATCCCGTTGACGCGGTAGGACGCCGGGACGACGGGGTTCTCGTCGACGTTCATCTTCACGAAGGTGATCTTGTCGCCGTGCTCGCTCGCGAGCTCGTCGAGGATCGGGGCCACCTGGCGGCACGGACCGCACCACTCGGCCCAGAAGTCGACCAGGACCGGCTTGTCGGACTTGAGCACCGTCGACTCGAAGTCGGCATCGGTGACGGCAGCGAGGTTCGCCACGGGGATTCCTTCCTGTTGGTACGCAGCCACGGAGGCTGTGCGTCGGGGGACACCATCAGGTGTCACATGGAGTGAACACCATGGTGCCGACAGTTGTTCCGGGTCTCGGGACGCGCGCGGGGCGCCGCCGCGGACCCCGGAGGCGGCCCGGAGGCGGGTCAGAGCCCGGCGCTCTTGACGTCGTCGCTCGCGGCGGAGCCGACCACGGCGGCCTGGGCCTCGGCGCCGGTGGCGGCCGCGTGGTCGAGCTCTGCGACGTACCGCTCGGCGTCGAGGGCGGCCGCACAGCCGGTGCCGGCGGCGGTGACCGCCTGCCGGTAGTGGTGGTCGACGAGGTCACCGCAGGCGAAGACGCCGGGGAGGTTGGTGGCCGTCGAGGGGTGCGCGACGAGCGCGTAGCCCTCGTCGTCGAGGTCGACCTGGCCCTTGATCAGCTCCGAGCGCGGGTCGTGGCCGATCGCGATGAACAGCCCGGTCGCGGGCAGCTCGCGCTCCGAGCCGTCGGTGGTGTCGCGCAGGGTCAGCGACTCGAGGCGCTCGGTGCCGTTGATCGAGGCGACCTCGGAGTTCCAGATGATCTCCAGCTTGGGGTCGGCGAAAGCGCGCTCCTGCATGATCTTGGAGGCGCGCAGCTTGTCGCGGCGGTGGATCAGCGAGACCTTGGAGCCGAACCGGGTCAGGAAGGTGGCCTCCTCGATCGCGGAGTCACCACCGCCGACCACGGCGATGTGCTGCTCGCGGAAGAAGAAGCCGTCACAGGTCGCACACCACGAGACGCCGCGGCCGGACAGCTCCTTCTCGTTGGGCAGGCCGAGCTCGCGGTAGCCCGAGCCGGTCGCCAGGATCACCGAGCGGGCGGAGTAGGTGTCGGTGGCAGTGCTGACGGTCTTGACGTCGCCGGTCAGGTCCACCGAGACGACGTCGTCGGAGATCAGCTCGGCGCCGAAGCGCTCGGCCTGGCCGCGCATCTCGTCCATCAGGGCCGGGCCCATGATGCCGTCGCGGAAGCCCGGGAAGTTCTCGACCTCGGTGGTGTTCATCAGCGCACCGCCGGCGGTCACCGATCCTTCGAGGACCAGGGGCTTCAGCGAGGCGCGCGCGGCGTACACCGCGGCGGTGTATCCGGCCGGGCCCGAGCCGACGATGATGACGTTGCGGACCTGGTCGTTCAACGGGGACTGCGACATGGAGTGCTCCTGAGTGCCGGACGGCGGTTCGGTCGGGCCACCGGCAAGGCTCCTCGACCACTGGCTACAACAGATCGTAGGCGAGCAGGATTCCCGCCGGGAGCCGCCTGCGACCTCTCCGGCTAGCCGGCCGGGAGCGTGGCCGAACGGACCGGCCGCTGGGACCCGCAGACGAAGAGATCGACCACCTGGGAGCCGCTCGCGGGCGCGTGGAAGACCAGTACCGCCGGCGCCCGCTGGTACGTCGCGGCGGCCCGCTCGCCGGGGGTGCCGGCGGCCACGCACGACACGTCGGCCTGGCGCAGCTCGGCGTACTGCGAGGCCGGCGCCTTCTGGTCCAGCAGCTGTCGGGCGGCGAGGGCGTCGGCGGTGAAGTGCTGCGGCCGCACCAAGACGCGCCCGCCCTGGACCGTCGCCTCGGCCCTGCTCTGGTCGCGTGGCGGCTTCGCCGACGGGACCTTGCCGGCGCTGCTGCCGTTGGTGTCCAGAGAGTCCGCCTGGCTGCGGTCGGCGCCGGCGGTGCTCGCCGGGTCGGTCGACTGCGGCAGGTGCTGCGCCACGACCACACCTCCCACCACGATCGCTGCGGCCGCGACGAGCATGCCGGCGGCGCGGCGACGGCGCTGGCGGGAGAGGGCGACGACGACCGGGTGCTCCTGGGCGGGCGCGGCCGGCTCGACGGGTGCCTGGGTGGCGCCGGCGGCCAGGTCGGCGAGGACGGCGTCCATCCGGGCGGCCACGTCGTCGGGCATCGGCTCGGTGGAGCGTGCGTCGGCGAGGAGGCGGCGTACCGCCAGGTCGTCGGTGTCGGCGTCGTCGGTCACGGTGCACCTCCTTCGTGGGCAGGGGTCGAGGCGGTGGGGGACGCGGGGATCGGACGGGCGGGAGGGTCCGGGGGTTCCGGGTGACCTCGCTCACGCGGCTCGTCGGGCCCTTCGTCCAGCCGGTCCCGGAGCAGCCCGGCCAGCCGTTCCCGCCCTCGCGAGCAGCGGGACTTCACGGTGCCCTCGGCGCAGTTCAGCATCACCGCGACCTCGGCGACCGGGTAGCCCTCCATGTCGACGAGGACGAGCGCAGCCCGTTGCTCGGCGGGGAGCGTGGCGAGCGCGGCGAGGACAGCGCGGCGCCGCTCGTCGGTGATCGCGGCCTGCTCGGGGTCGTCGGCCCGGCTGGTCGAGGTGTACGACGACCCCCGGTCGCCACCGCCGTACTCGTCGAGGTCGTCGGGCAGCGCCTCCACCCGGCGTACCTTCGCGGCGCGCAGGCGGTCGAGGCAGGCGTTGACCACGACCCTGTGCAGCCAGGTGGTGACGGCGGCCTCGCCCCGGAAGCTGTCGGCCCGCCGGTACGCCGCGACGAGCCCGTCCTGCAGGCCGTCGGCGGCGTCGTGGGGGTTGCCCATCGTGCGCAGGGCGACGGCCCAGAGCCGGTCCCGGTGCCGGGCGAACAGCAGGGCGAAGGCGTCGGGGTCGCCGGCGACGTGGGCGGCCAGCAGGTCGGCGTCCGGACGTCCGTCCTCCCGGCCACCAGGCCGGGCCTCAGTCACCGGTGACCGCCACCTCGGCGACCTCGCCCCGGAAGCCGCCCGGGGTCGCGGGCAGCTTGGTCAGCCAGACCACGACGTAGCGGCCGGTGGGGGTCGAGGCTGGCGAGACCGAGCCGCGGGCGCCGGTGACCGTCGTACTGCCGGCGGCGGTGAGCCCCTGGACGCCGGTCGGCCGCTGCTCGGTGACGTAGATGCTGACGTTGGTCGGCGAGCCGACCATCGTGAGGTCGACCTTGCTGACCTTGTGGTCGGCGCCGAGGTCGAGGACCAGCCCGACGCCGGTCTTGAGCCCGCCCGGGCCCAGGTTCTGGTCGTAGGTCTGCGTCGACCAGGCCGTGGTCGGGTCGCCGTCGACGGCGAGCGGTGCCTGCTCGGGGTTCTCCTCGGGCGGGCTTCCCTGCGGGTCGAAGTCCTGGGCGGTGACCCCGGTGATCGGGCCGGCCGAGGCGCCGGTGCCGGGACTGGTCTGGCTAGCCGTGGGCCGGCTCGCCGGGGTGTCGGGGGTCGCGCCGAGCGGCGATCGGCCGCGGCCGAGGTTGAAGGCGATCACGCAGCCGATCAGCACGAGCAGGCAGACCGCGACGATCAGCGCCAGCCGGAGCATGCTCGAGCCGGGCGGGTTGCGGTCGTCCTCCCCCTCGTCGTCGACGAACGCCGGGAACACGCCGCTGCCGGTGCCGGCCCCGGTCCCCGTGTTCTCCCACGGCCAGAAGCCGCTGCCGGCCGACGTCGCCCCGACCGGGAGCGACCGCGGCCGCCGCGCGGGCTGGCCTTCCTCCGGGGTGGGCGCGAACAGCGGACGCTCGGGAGGGGGTTCGAAGGGCGGCGGCGGGGGAGCCGGCTCGGTGTGGTGAGGGAGCCAGGTCACCTCGTCGCGGTCGTCGTGGAAGATCGGCATCCCGGCCTGGGTGGCCGGCTCCGCGTCGGGATCGAGCTGGACCCCGGTCAGGTCGTCGGGCTCGTCCGGCTCGTCGGCCTCGGCCGCGGGCTCGTCCTCGCTCGCCTCGGCCGCCGGCGGGAGTACGTCGTCGGGGTCGCGGACCGGAGGGTCCGGGAGGGCTGCGAGGACGACGGTCTCCTGGCCGCGCCGCGGGTGGTCGATCCGGGCCAGCCACGCCTCCGCCGCCGAGGCCGAGGGGCCGAGGAAGTCGCGCAGCGTGTCGCTGACCATCTCGGCGGTGACGTCGACGTCGCCGCCGCGGTTGAGCACGTGGTCGCAGAGCGCGTCGAGGGTGCGCGGGATCCCGGCCCGCACCTGACGGGGTCGCAGCACGTGACCGTGCTGGGACGGCGCGGCCGCCACGACCGAGCGGCTGACGCCGGCCCACCGGCCGGTCAGGGCGGCGTACAGCAGGCCCACCAGGTCGGAGACGTCGATCGTCATGCGGCCCGGCGGGAGGCCGTGCAACGCGGCATCGACGGCGAAGCCGATCAGCCGGACGGCTCCGTCGTGGTCGATGAGCACGTTCTCGGGGACCAGGCGACCGTGGGCGACGCCCGCCTCGTGGGCCAGCGCCACCGAGTCGGCCACCTCGGCCACCACCCAGGCGGCGACGGTCGGGGAGAGCGGCTCGCCGTCGGCCAACATGATGTCGAGGCTGGTGCCGGAGCCCCACTCGTTGACCACGAAGCAGCGGTCTGCTGCCTCGTCGATGTCGAGGACCCGCAGCATCCGGCGGTCCAGGACCGTCGCCGACGTACGGGCGGCATCGCGGAGCAGGGGGGCGCGCTCGTCGTCGCTGGCGATGATGTGCACGGCGACGTCGCGCTGCAGCACCGAGTCGAACGCACGCCAGAAGCGGCCGCCCCCGCTCTCGGTCAGCAGGTCGGTCAGTCGGTACCGGTCGGCGAGCACGTCGCCGGGCCGGGTGTGCTGAGGCACCCTCTCCCCTTCCGGTTGCCCGCGCCCCAATCCTAGGAGTGTCTCGCCCCCGGTAGGCGCTGGACGACCGTGTCGACCAGCGTGGTGACCTCGGTCAGCCGCATCGCGCGCGCCAGGAAGAGGAAGACGGCGACGTCGACGCCGCCGAGTACGACCAGCCGCACACCCGCCCACAGGTGCGTGACGTCGGTGCCGGCGCCGGGCAGAACCAGGCCGACGGCCCAGGCCACGGCGGTCGAGACCGTCGCCGCGATCAGCAGCCGGACCAGGAAGCGGACCAGCTGCGGGGTCTCGAGACCGCCGAGCCGGGACCGCAGGATGAGGTACGACGCGGTCGCGCCGAGGACGTACGACGAGAGGTAGGCCAGGACGAGGGCCGGCGAGGTCTGCTTCGGGGTCGCCTGCGAGACCAGGACGACCGCCACGGCGACGTTCGTCGCGGCGATGCCGCACTGGATGAAGAACACGGTGCGGTTCTGCTCGAGGGCGTAGAAGCCGCGCAGCATCAGGTAGTGCACCGTGAAGAACACGACCCCAGGCCCGAACAGGATCATCGACGGCACGTAGTGGTCGAAGGTGGTGGACGTGGCGCCGTACCCGAACAGGACCTTGGCCGCGTCGTAGGCGACCAGCGGCAGCAGGAAGGCGAACGGCACCACCAGGGCGAGCGCGGTGCGAACGGTGCCGGCCAGGGTGGCGGCCAGCCCGGGCAGGTCGCCGTCGGAGGCCTTGGCGGAGAGGCGGGGCAGGATCGCGGTCGCCAGGGAGACGGTGATGATCGCGTGCGGCACCATCACGAACAGGAAGGCCGCGGCGTAGACGGTGTAGCCCGTGGAGTCCTGGGTGGCATGGCCGAGCCCGCACGCCCCGCGCGCCGTACCGCCGGACGCGAGCCGGACCACGACGGTGTAGGCCACCTGGTTGACGATCACGAACAGCACGGTCCAGACGCCGAGTCGCAGGGTGTGTCCGAGCCCGGTGTGGCGGAAGTCGTAGCGGGCTCGGAAGCGGACCCCGGCTGCCTTCAGGTAGGGGAGCAGCACCAGGGTCTGCACGACGATGCCGAGGGTCGAGCCGAGGCCGAGCACCAGCTCCTGGCTGCCGGTGAACGCCGCGCACTGGCTGCCGGTGGGCAGCGGGCCGAACCAGACGAGATAGCCGACCAGGACCAGGATCGCGATCACGTTGTTGGCGATCGGCGCCCACATCATCGGGCCGAACCGCCCGCGGGCGTTCAACACCTGGCCGAGTAGCACGAACATGCCGTAGAAGAAGACCTGCGGCAGGCACAGCCGGGCGAAGGCGATCGCCGAGTCGCGCTGCGCGGCCAGCCCCGGGTCGTCGTACGACGAGTTGAGGTAGAGCCGCATCACCAGCGGGGCCGCAAGGACCAGCAGCACGGTGACGGTGCCGAGGAACAGCAGCGCCAGGGTGATGATCCGGTTGGTGTACGCCGCGCCACCGTCGGGGTCGTTCTTCTGAGCGCGCACCAGCTGGGGCACCAGGACCGCGTTGACGACCCCGCCGGCCAGCAGGATGTAGAGCATGTTGGGGATCGTGTTGCCGATGTTGAACAGGTCGGCGTGCAGCTCGTTGCCGATCGCGGCCGCGAGCAGCAGGTTGCGGACGTAGCCGCTCATCCGCGACACGACCGTGCCGCTGGCCATCACGGCCGATGACGCGAGGATGCCGCGGGTCTCGGAGACGTCGCTCACGAGGCCTGGCTCCGCCGCAGCCGGCGTACCAGCCGGACCGCGATGGCGCCGAACAGCAGCACCACACCGGCGCCGATGATCACCCAGATCACGCGGCTCACCGCCTCGGCGCGGATCGGGAAGGTGTCACTGGCGCCCAGCGGCCGGCCGGCCTGGTTGGTCACCTCGAGTGTGACCGTACGGACGCCGAGGACATGGGTGGTGGCGTTGAGGAGGACCGAGGTGCGTCCGTGCGGTGGCAGGATGACGGCGTCGCCGCCGGTGATCTTGATGTGGGAGTCGCTGACGGCCTTGACCTTGACCTTGACCGGTACGTCGAGGGCGTTGCTGATGAGGGCCGAGAAGTGTCCGTGGGCGCTGGCCAGGGTCACCTTCGGCGGTGCGGCTAGGTCGATTTCCGCCAGGTTCCCGTTCACCCACGTGGAGGTGGAGCGGACCCGCGCCAGCGCCGCGATCGGGTCGGTGGCCGCGGCGTACGACGCGTTGCTGGTGGTCTCGTCGAAGATCTCGCGCCCGAGCACGGTGTTGCCGACGAGCACCGACTGCAGGGTGGAGCCGGCCACCACGGTCCGGTTGGCCTCGTTGTAGAAGACGGCGCCGAGCTGGTCCGCGGTGGGCAGCGGCGTGCGGAGCCGGGCGCCGCTGATCGCCGGCGTGGGGCCTGAGGTGACCCCGGCCAGCGTGGTCAGGCGCAACCATGGCGTCTCCAGGCCCTTGAAGAAGCTCGGGTGGAGCGCGCGGTCGGGGCCGACGGGAAGCTGCACCACCAGCGGCTGCTGGTCGTCCAGGACGCGCAGCGCTGCCTCACTGAGCACCCGTTGCCGCAGCGCCAGCGAGCCGAGCGGGTCGGACGGGCCCGGGCCGCCCTCGGCGGCGCCGGACGAGGAGAGGAAGACCCGCCGGTTGTCGACCATGGCGGTGGTGGGGGCGGTGCCGCGGACCGCAGTGTCCTCCAGGAGTACGGCGCTCGCGCGCGGCAGCGCGCCCACGTCGGCGCCGGTCATCCGTCCGGTGGGCGGTGCCACGGCCGACGTGAGCGGGATCGCCCACGGAGCGAGGCTCTGGCCGGTACGACGCACGCCGGCGACCAGCAGCGGCCGGTCGTGGCGCAGGGCGGAGTCGACCGCCAGGTCGCCGTACGGCAGCCCCATCACCTGGCCGGTCCCCACGCCCAGGACCCCGTGCAGGCTGCGCAGCCAGCGCCGGGCCGCCCTGGCCAGGTCCGACGGGGCGACCGCGGCGTCGCTCGCCGAGTCCGCCGAGCCGGACGCCGTCGCGCTCGCGGACGGGCTCGGTGACGATCCGTCGGGGTTCCGGTTGGCAGGCGCGACCAGGGTCCGCGGCGGGTTGCCGGCAGCGAGCCGGCGTACGACGTCGACCACGGCTGGGTCGACGACCCAGGTCAGCGGCCGGCCAGCCGCGGCCTGTCCGGTCTCGACCAGTGCGCGCAGCGCCCCGGACCGCAGGGAGTGCATCCACTGCGCGGTGTCCTCGATCGTCCCGTCCGGGGCGTGGGTGACCCCGGCCCTCAGCGGCAGCACCAGGGCGGTCTGCTCGATCTGCCCGCTGGCAGCCACCGAGGGCGGCACCAGGGGGAGGAAGGTGCGGTCGCGCCCCGCCGCACTGCCGGTGCGTCCCTCGGCGGTCGAGCCGAGGGCGTGCACGCCGAACCAGTAGACCCCGGGAGCCGACACCTGCAGCCTCTTGCGCGGGATCCGGACCACGAACGTCGCGGTCTGCCCGGGCTGCAGGGAGTCGACATGGTCGAACGTGCCGGGCGCGGCGATCCGGTGGCCGACGTCGGCATCGACCGGCGTCCGCGCTGCCGCGGCGAGGTCGGCCGCCGTGGTGATCGGAGCCAAGCCGATGAAGCCCTCGACGTTGATCGCCGTCCACTCCTCGTCGGAGTCGTTGGTGATCGTGCCCCGGATCGTGATCGGGCCGCTGTCGGGCACGTAGTCGGGGGTGATCGAGCGCATGTGGAGCACCAGCGGCTGCGCCGGGTCGGCCGGCAGCGCGCTCGCGCCGTACGACGATCCCAGCGGCACGCCCGCTGCCGCGCCCACCACGGTGAGCACCGCCGCGCCCACCCCGATCAGGGCGCGCAACAGCGAGGACGGGCGGAGCACGCCCCGACTGTAGTGCCGGGCCCGCGCCGAACCGGGGTCCGTCGCCCACCACTAGGCTGTCGCTCCGTGTCCGACGCAGGAGATCGCCGACCGCCGGGGAGCGTCCGGCTGGCCGACGCCCAGCGCGACGTCGCCGCCGAGCTCGACCGCATCGCCCCCGTCATCGACGAGCTCGGGGTGCGGTTCGCGGCCGCCGGGCACGAGCTGTCGCTGGTGGGCGGCCCGGTCCGCGACGCGATGCTCGGCCGTCAGCACAACGACCTCGACCTGACCACCTCGGCGCGTCCGGACGAGATCGAGCGGCTCCTGGTCGGGTGGGCCGACGCCACCTGGGACATCGGCCGGGCGTTCGGCACGATCGGCAGCCGCAAGGGCTCCTTCCAGGTCGAGATCACGACGTACCGCTCCGAGAGCTACGACGCCTCCTCACGCAAGCCGGCCGTCGACTTCGGCGACTCGCTCGAGGGCGACCTGCGCCGGCGCGACTTCACGGTCAACGCGATGGCGGTGCGGCTGCCGTCGCGGGAGTTCGTCGACCCGTACGGCGGGGTGGTCGACCTCGCGCACGGGCTGCTGCGCACCCCGGGCACGCCCGAGGACTCCTTCTCCGACGACCCGCTGCGGATGATGCGGGCGGCCCGCTTCGCCGCCCAGCTCGGTTTCACCGTCGACCCCCCGGTCGTCGCGGCGATGACCGCGATGGCCGGCCGGATCGGGATCATCTCGGCCGAACGGGTCCGCGACGAGCTCACCAAGCTGGTGCTGGCGACCTACCCCCGGGCGGGTCTCAGCCTGCTCGTCGAGACCGGCCTGGCAGCGCTGGTGCTGCCCGAGCTGCCGGCGCTGGCGCTGGAGCTCGACGAGCACCACCGCCACAAGGACGTCTACGAGCACACCCTGATCGTGCTCGAGCAGTCCATCGACCTCGAGGGCCGGCTCGGCGGACCCGACTTCGTCTCGCGCTTCGCCGCGCTCATGCATGACGTCGGCAAGCCGCGCACCCGTCGCTTCCTGGCCGACGGCACCGTCACCTTCCACCACCACGACGTGGTCGGCGCGAAGCTGACCCGCAAGCGGATGCAGGCGCTGAAGTTCTCCGGCGACGACATCGACGCCGTCACCAAGCTCGTCGAGCTGCACCTGCGCTTCCACGGCTACGGGTCGGGGCAGTGGACCGACTCCGCCGTACGCCGGTACGTGCGCGACGCCGGCGACCAGCTCGAGCGGCTCCACGTGCTGACCCGGGCGGACTGCACGACCCGCAACCAGCGCAAGGCCGACCGGCTGCGTCGTACCTATGACGACCTCGAGGAGCGGATCGCCCGGCTGTCCGAGGAGGAGGAGCTCGCCTCGATGCGCCCCGACCTCGACGGCACGCAGATCATGGAGATCCTCGGCATCGGGCCGGGGCCGCAGGTCGGCGAGGCCTACCGCTTCCTGCTCGACCTCCGCCTCGACCACGGCCCGTCGTCGTACGACGAGGCGAAGGCCGCCCTGCTCACCTGGTGGGCCGGGCGGGGCTAGGCCGGAGCGGTGAGCCTGCCACCGAAGTTGTCCGAGAAACGGTGGCTGCCTCACCGACCGCGTGGTCTCGACAGGCTCGACCGTCGAGGCACCCCTGTGGAGGACGTCGTACGGCGGTCGGGGGTCACTGCTAGACAGGGGCGATGACCGCGACCACCACCGACGTCCGCGCCTCGGCCGAGCGCCACCTCCGGGCGCTGGTCGGTCGCGACGACGCCACGCTGCGCGACGACCAGTGGACGGCGATCGAGGCGCTGGTCGTCGAGCGCCGGCGCGCGCTCGTGGTGCAGCGCACCGGGTGGGGCAAGTCCGCGGTCTACTTCGTCGCCACCTTGCTGCTCCGGGCCGAGGGTGCCGGCCCGACGGTGATCGTCTCGCCGCTGCTGGCCCTGATGCGCAACCAGATCGCCGCCGCCCAGCGCGCCGGTATCCGCGCGGTGACCATCAACTCCACCAACATCGAGGAGTGGGAGCCGATCCAGGAGGCCGTCGCGGCCGGCGAGGTCGACGTCCTCCTGGTCAGCCCCGAGCGGCTCAACAACCCCGGCTTCCGCGACCAGGTGCTGCCACGGCTCGCCGCGACGTGCGGCCTTCTGGTGGTCGACGAGGCCCACTGCATCTCCGACTGGGGCCACGACTTCCGGCCCGACTACCGCCGGATCCGCACCCTCCTGACCGACCTCCCCGCCGGCATCCCGGTGCTCGCCACCACCGCGACCGCCAACGCCCGCGTCAGTGCCGACGTCGCGGAGCAGCTCGGCGCGAGCGGCGTCCACGGCGAGGGGCTCGGCCCCGAGGTCCTGGTGCAGCGCGGCTCGCTCGACCGCGAGTCGCTGCGGCTGGGCGTCGTCCGGCTGCCCACTCCCGAGCAGCGGCTCGGTTGGCTGGCCGACCACCTCGCCGAGCAGCCCGGTTCGGGGATCGTCTACTGCCTCACGGTCGCCGCCACCCAGGAGATCGCGGGCTACCTGCGCTCCCGCGGCCACGACGTCGCGGCGTACTCCGGCCAGACCGACCCCACCGAGCGGCTGGCCCTCGAGGAGCAGCTGGCTGCCGGGCAGGTCAAGGCGCTGGTCGCGACCAGCGCGCTCGGGATGGGCTTCGACGCCACCCTCGGCTTCGTGGTCAACATGGGCGCGCCGCAGTCCCCGGTGGCCTACTACCAGCAGGTCGGCCGCGCCGGGCGTGGCACCGACCGCGCGTCCGTCGTCCTCCTGCCGCAGCCGGAGGACAAGGACATCTGGGCGTACTTCGCTTCGCTCGCCTTTCCCCGCGAGGACCAGGTGCGCCACACCCTGCGGGTGCTCGCCGAGGAGGGCCGGCCGCTGAGCACCGCGAGCCTGGAGACCTACGTCGACCTCGGCCGCACCCGGCTGGAGCAGATGCTCAAGGTGCTCGACGTCGACGGCGCCGTACGCCGGGTCCGAGGCGGCTGGGAGGCGACGGGCGAGCCGTGGGCCTACGACGCCGACCGCTACGCGCGCGTGAGCGCGGCCCGCAAGCGGGAGCAGCAGGCGATGCTGGAGTACCTCGACACCGACCGATGCCGGATGTGGTTCCTGCGCGACCAGCTCGACGACCCAGCGATCGAGGGGCAGGAGCGCTGCGGCCGGTGCGACCGGTGCACCGGTGTCGCCCTGACGACGGAGGTCTCCGGCGACGCCTTGGGTGAGGCCCGCGCGCGGCTGTCGCGCCCCGGCGTCGTGGTCGAGCCGCGCAGCATGTGGCCCTCGGCGCTCGCCAATCTCGGCCTCGACCTCAAGGGCCGGATCGGCGATGGCGCCGAGCCCGGACGCGCCGTCGCCCGCCTCACCGACCTCGGTCACGGCCAGGCGCTGCGGGACCTGTTCGGGGGCGAACCGCACGACAGCCCGCTCCCCGACGCGTTGGTGCGCGCGGTGATCGAGGTCCTGCAGGACTGGCGGCCGCACGTCGAGGGGATCGTCGTCGTCGAGTCCGCGACCCGCCCCGCTCTCACCGCCGAGCTCGCGGACGGGCTCTCGCGCTACCTGCGCCGGCCGATCGTCGGTCGCTGGGCCATCGCCGACGCATCCATCGCCCCTGGACAGGGAGCGGTGAACTCCGCGCAGCGCGTCGCCGCGGTGAACCGCCGGTTCCGGCTCGAGGGCGAGATCCCGAGCGGGCCTGTCCTCCTCGTCGACGACCAGGTGGTGACCGGCTGGACCCTCACCCTCGCCGCCCGAGCACTCCGCGGGGCCGGTGCGACCGAGGTCCTGCCCCTGGTGCTGGCCGTTCGCTAGGCGAACTCGGGGGCCGCCAGCCGCCGGTAGGTGTACGCCGCACCGAACACCACGACCGGCACGGCGACGAGCAGTCCGACGAGCAGGGCAATGGTGCCGATCACCAGGCAGATGAACGCCAGGATCCCGAACAGGAGCACGGGGAGGAAGTTGTGCCAGACCATCCTCACGCTCGCCGCGATCGCCTCGGCGGCTTCGAGCTGCTGGTCGACGATGAAGAACAGCGTGAACGACGTGAGGAACGCGATCAGGACCCCGGGCAGGAAGCACAGCACGGTGGCGATGCCGGTGGCCACGGCGATGAAGATGGCCGCGAACACGACCTGCATCTTGTTGTAGCCCTGGAACAGCTGGCCGAGGCTGAAGCCCTCGCCGTCCATGACGCGCAGGGCGCCGCGGAAGATGCCGGCCAGCATGATCTCGCCAAAGAGGGTCAGAAGCCCGGCACCCAGGCCGGCACCCAGGACCTGCCGCCAGAAGGATTGGCCGCAGGACTGGCTGACCTGGCCGTTGATGTTCGACGTGCTGCAGCTCTTTGAGCCGAAGAACCCTCCCCCGGCTACGAAGCCAAACAGGAGACCCACGGCAATCAGCACGACCAGCACCACAATCATCGGCACCAGCAGGGTGCTCGGGCGCTCCTTGAACTTCTGCCACCCGTAGCCGATCGCGTCGGTGGCCTTGTACGGCGCTGATTCGGCGGGCTGACCGGGGACAAGGGCGTCGCTCATGGCAGGCAATCTAGGGGCGGCGATGATGTTGTGTCACTCATCCGGGTGACTGAGGCCGAGCCGATACCCCGCGGCCGGACGTCGCGGGGCACCGGGTCTCGACGTCGCTCGACCCACGAGGTCAGGCGACGACCGGCTCTTCTGCAGTCGCCGGTAGGTGCACGCGAGGCCGATCAGGGCGACCGGAGCAGCGATCAGCAGGCCGATACCGCACAAGATCGCGCCGACGAACAGCACGACGGCCGCCAGCAGACAGTAGATGAAGGCGTTGCCGAGGTTCTTGGTCACGAGCGTCACGCTGGCCTTGATCGCGGGGACGGCGTCCAGCTGCTTGTCAACGACGTAGAGGATGGTGACCTGGGAGAGGAACGACACGATCAGGCGGGGTAGGTACCACAGGATCGTGCCGATCGTGCCGATCGCGCTGGCGACGCCGATCAGGATCGCGGCAATCACGACCTGGGCCTTGTCCCAGCCGTCGAACATCTGACCCAGGCTGAACGAATTGCCGTCCACGATGTTGGCCGCGCCTTTGTAGAGCGCGACCGTGATCACGATGCCGAGGCAGGCCACGATCATCGGGACCAGCAGAGTTGCGGGGCTGGCGGATAACTTGCGCCACCCGTAGTCGATCGCCTCGGTGGGGCGGGCGGCGGGTCGGTGGAACCTTCAGGCCCCATGAGCTCGTTCCGGTCACTCATAGGCAGCAACTAGGGTTGCTGCGCGTCGTCGTCTCGAGTCGTCGTACCGCTACGCGCGCGGGCCCCGGCCCGCCGAAGCGGAACCGGGGCCCGGAGCGTCAGCGCTTGACGATCACTTCTCGTCTTGGTTTCGACCCGCCCGTCGCGGCTTCGTTCCTCAGCCGCGGGGCTTGCTCAACCGGCGGTCGAGACGTGGAGGCGTTCGTGCCTCACGCCTCCGCTTCGCCCTTGATGAAGGCCTCGACGCGGCGGCGGCCCTCGTCGTCGGGCAGCTGCACCGGCGGGCTCTTCATCAGGTACGACGACGCCGAGATGATCGGGCCACCGAGGCCGCGGTCCTTGGCGATCTTCGCCGCGCGCAGCGCGTCGATGATGATGCCGGCGGAGTTCGGGGAGTCCCAGACCTCCAGCTTGTACTCCATGTTCAGCGGCACGTCGCCGAACGCGCGACCCTCGAGGCGGACGTAGGCCCACTTCCGGTCGTCGAGCCACGCCACGTAGTCGGACGGGCCGATGTGCACGTTGCGGTCGAGGTGGGTCTTGCCGCCGAGCGGGCCGGTCAGGTTCGAGGTCACCGACTGGGTCTTGGAGATCTTCTTGGACTCCAGGCGGTCGCGCTCGAGCATGTTCTTGAAGTCCATGTTGCCGCCGACGTTGAGCTGGTAGGTGCGGTCCAGCACCACGCCGCGGTCCTCGAACAGCTTGGCCATCACCCGGTGGGTGATGGTCGCGCCGACCTGGCTCTTGATGTCGTCGCCGACGATCGGGACGCCGGCGTCCTCGAACTTCTTGGCCCACACGGGGTCCGAGGCGATGAAGACCGGCAGCGCGTTGACGAAGGCGACCTTGGCGTCGATCGCGCACTGCGCGTAGAACTTGTCGGCCGTCTCGGAGCCCACCGGAAGGTAGGACACGAGGACGTCGGCCTTGGTGTCCTTGAGCACCTGCACGATGTCGACCGGCTCGGCGTCGGACTCTTCGATGGTCTCGCGGTAGTACTTGCCGAGGCCGTCGAGGGTGTGTCCGCGCATGACGGTCACGCCGGTCGGCGGTACGTCACAGATCCGGATGGTGTTGTTCTCCGAGGCCTGGGTCGCGTCGGCGAGGTCGAAGCCGACCTTCTTGGCGTCGACGTCGAACGCCGCGACGAACTCGACGTCGGAGACGTGATAGTCACCGAACTTCGCGTGCATCAGGCCGGGCACCGTGCCCTCGGGGTCGGCGTCCTTGTAGTACTCGACGCCTTGGATCAGGGACGTCGCGCAGTTGCCGACGCCCACGATTGCTACTCGAACCGAACCCATGGGGCTTGTTCCTTCCTTTTCCCTTGCGGGTGTTTCAGGTGGTGGTGGTGGTAGTGCCGTCGAGATCGGCCTGGTCAGTGGACTCGACGGGCGCGTCGTCCGCGCGCCCGGGTTGCTCGGTCGAACGCTCGGCGTTGATCAGGTCGGTGAGCCACCGGACCTCGCGCTCGACGGACTCGATGGAATGGCGACGCAGCTCGCTGAGGTAGCGGTCATCGCCACCCGCGGCGTACCGGGCGCGGTCGAGGCGCTCCTGCAGCCGGGTACGGCGACCCTCGAGGATGCGCAGTCGGATGTCGGCATCGGTGCGGGAGAAGAACGCGAACCTCATGTTGAAGTTGTCGTCCTCCCACGCGGCCGGCCCGCTGTCGGTGATCTCCTCGCCGAAGTACTGCCGGCCGGCCGGGGTGATCTGGTAGACGATCCGCTGCCGCCGCGAGACCCCGGGGGACTCCGCTGTCACCTCGGTGATCCAGCCCGCACGCAGCAGCCGCTTGAGCGCTGGGTAGAGCGAGCCGTAGGACAGGAGCCGGCCCCAACCGAGCAGCAGGTTGAGCCGCTTGCGGAGCTCGTAGCCGTGCAGGGGGGACTCGTGGAGCAGGCCGAGCACGGCCACCTCCAGCGATGCCGCCTTGCGTGCCATGCGGTGGGTGTCCTGGTCCTCGAGGGGGGTGGTGATGTGTCGCGTCGTTCTATCGGCGCAATCTATCGCAACGATATATCAAGAATGCAAGCCGACGTTTTCGCCGCCTGTGGTCCCGCCCCGTACCCTCGACCCGATGGCGGCCCGGTGAGGCGGGCGGCTGTCCTATGCACCGATCCCCCGAACCACCTCTGGAGAGACCGACCGTGAGTCCCAAGCGCAGGGCCGCCGGCCCCGCCGTGACGCGCAAGCCGCGCAAGTCCGGAACGACCAAGCGGCGGCTCCGGCGCGCCCTGAAGTGGTTCCTGATCGTCGCCCTGGTCGGCACCCTGGTCCTGATCGGGGGCTTTGTCTACCTCTACAAGACCACGCCGATCCCGAACCCGAACAAGGACTTCCAGACCCAGACGTCGTTCGTGTACTACAACGACAACAAGACCGAGATCGGCCAGTACGCCACCCAGAACCGGCAGATCATCAGCTACGCCGAGATGCCCAAGAAGCTGCGCGACGCCATCGTCGCCGCCGAGGACCGGACCTTCTGGACCAACAGCGGCATCGACCCCAAGGGCATCGTCCGCGCGGCGTTCAACGACGCGCGCGGCGGCGCGACGCAGGGCGCCTCGACCATCACCCAGCAGTACGTGAAGATCCTGTACCTCACCCAGGAGCGCTCGGTGAACCGCAAGGTGCACGAGGCGATCTTGTCGCTGAAGCTGCAGAAGCAGCAGAGCAAGCAGCAGATCCTCACCGGCTACCTCAACACCATCTACTTCGGCCGTGGTGCGTACGGCGTGCAGGCCGCCGCCAAGGCCTTCTTCGGGGTCGACGCCCAGCACCTCACGCTGCGCCAGAGCGCGGTGTTGGCCAGCGTGCTGAACAACCCCTCGCAGTTCGACCCCGCCAACGGCAAGAGCCACAAGCAGGCGCTGCTCGCCCGCTACCGCTACGTGCTCGGCGGCATGGCCTCGATGAAGACGATCACGCAGGCGCAGGCCACCCGCGCCGAGAAGCGCCTCCCGGCTTTCCCGGTGTTCAAGGCCTCCAGCCAGTACGGCGGTCAGAAGGGCCACATCCTCACCCTGGTCAGGCAGGAGCTGCACCGGCTCGGCTTCACCGACGACCAGATCGACGGCGGCGGCCTGCGGGTCACCACCACGCTCACCCCCACCGCCATGGCGGCGGCCGCGGCCGGCGTGAAGCAGGTGCGGCCCGGTATCAGCGACAAGGAGCTGCACGTCGCGGCGGCTACCGTCCAGCCCGGCACCGGCGCGCTGCTGGGCTTCTACGCCGGCCAGAACTACCTCCGCTCCCAGATCAACTGGGCGGAGGCCGGTGGCATGGTCGGCTCGACGTTCAAGCCAGTCTCGCTCGCCGCCGCGATCACCGACGGCTACTCCCTGAAGAGCACCTGGGACGGCAACTCGCCGTACTCCTTCCCCGACGGGCTCGAGGTCCACAACGAGGGCGCCCCGCCGGGCACCAGCTACGGCTCGGCGGTCTCCTCGGTGCTCGCCCTCGAGCAGTCGATCAACACCGCGTTCGTGGACATGTCGAACAGCATGCAGGACGGGCCGGACAAGATCCTCTCGATGGCCAACAAGATGGGGATCCCGCCGGCGAAGCCGGATCGGCGTTACCCGGGGATGCCGAGCTCCACGCGCGACCTCGAGGCGGATGCCCTGATCACGCTGGGCAAGGCCCGGATCAGCGCCATCAACATGGCCAACACCTACGCGACCATCGCCGACGGCGGACAGCGGGCCGACGTCCACATCATCGACAAGGTCACGGCAAGCGACGGCACCGTGAAGTACCGCTACAAGCCGCACACCACGCAGGCCATCGACCCCAAGGTGAACGCCGACGTCAGCTACGCGATGCAGCAGGTCGTGCAGCACGGCACCGGCACGAACGCCCAGGCGGTCGGCCGCCCGGCGGCCGGCAAGACCGGTACGGCGACCAACAACCTGGACCAGGTCTCGTCCTCGTGGTTCGTCGGCTTCACCCCGCAGATGTCCACCGCGGTGATGTACGTGCGCGGTGACGGCGACAACCAGCTCGACAACAACTGGCTGCCGCCGTACAACGGGGCCGCCGGCTACTTCGGCGCCGGCTACCCGACCGCCACGTGGGCCGCGATCATGAAGCGCGACCTCCTCGGTCAGCCTGTGCAGCAGTTCCCGCCGCCCGCGAACGTGCCGGCCGAGCAGGCCGACCACGCCCCGGCCCCCACGTTCACGCCTGCACCGCCGCCCACTCGGCACACCTCCCGGCCGCACTCCTCGGCACCGACGTCGAGCGCACCGACGTCGAGCGCACCCACGTCGAGCGCGCCGACCTCGAGCGCCCCGCCGACGTCCTCACCGCCCACGTCGAGTGCGCCGCCGCCACCGCCCTCGACCCCGCCGGCGTCCACCCCGCCGGCCACCCTGCCCACCACCGGCGCGCCAGCCAGCGCCCGGCCGTTGGCCAGGCACGAGCCTTGGTGGTGATCGCCGGTGGTGGTCGACTCGGGGCCTGACGACCCCGAGCCGGTCGTCCATCCGACCGAGGACGACCCGATCGTCGCGGCCCTGAGCCGCAGCGTCGGCGGCCCGGTCGGCGATCATGCCGGACACCATCCCTGGTGGACGCCGGTGCGCGTCGTACTGGCGATGGTGGCCATCGTGTGCGCGCTGGGCTTCGTCCAGAAGGCGCCCTGCTACCACACCAAGTGGACCAACCAGCAGGCCGAGTACTCCGACCTCTGCTACTCCGACCTGCCCTACCTCTACGTCGGCCGCGGTTTCGCCGAGCTGGCGTGGCCGTACTCCGACTCGATCAACGTGCGCGACCGCTACAGCGTGATGGAGTACCCCGTCGGGATCGCCTACTACGCCTGGGGTACGGCGTGGGCGACGCACTGGCTGTCGGGGTCTCCGAACCTCGACCCTCGGGGCGGCTTCTCGCAGGACCAGCTGTCCCGCGACCCCCAGATACGCCGGGAGACGATGCTGTTCGTCGCGGTGACCGCGATCGGGTTCGCGCTCTGCGCGCTGCTCGCGGCGTGGTTCCTGACCGGCGTACACCGGCGTCGCCCGTGGGACGCCGCACTCTTCGCGGCCTCGCCGGTGCTGCTGTTCGAGGGCCTGATCAACTGGGACCTGCTGGCGGTGGTCTGTGTCGCGGGAGCGCTGTGGGCCCACGCCCGCGGGCGTCCGGCCCTGACCGGGGTCATGATCGGCCTCGGCACGGCGATGAAGCTCTACCCGCTCTTCCTGCTGGGCGGTCTCTTCCTGGTGTGGGGCCGCGAGCGCCGGTGGCGTGATCTCGTGGTGGCGACTGTGAGCGGCCTCGGCACCTGGGTCGTCGTCAACGCACCCGGGTTCCTCAGCGGGCGGCAGGAGTGGAACGTCTTCTGGACCTTCAACTCCCACCGCGGCTCCGACCTCGGCTCGGTGTGGCTGATGTTCGACCAGATGACCGGCACCAGCAGCGCGGTCCACACCATCAACGTCGTCTCCTGGGTGTTGTTCAGCATCTGGTGCCTGGGCGTCGCGTGGGTCGCCGTCCTGGCGCCGGAGACCCCGAGGTTCGCCCAGCTGGGCTTCCTGCTGGTGGTCGGCTTCCTGCTGGTGAACAAGGTGTACTCGCCGCAGTACGCCCTGTGGCTGCTGCCGTTGGCGGTGATGGCGCGCCCGCGGGTGCGCGACCAGCTGATCTGGCAGGGCGGTGAGCTGTTCTACTTCTGCGCCGTGTGGTGGTACCTCGCGCACTACCTCGATCCCAGTGGCGGCGGCGACGCCGGCTTCTACTGGCTGGCGATCATCGTCCGGGTCGCCGCCCAGCTCTACCTCGTCGCGATCGTGGTGCGCGACGTGCTCCGGCCGGAGTACGACGTGGTGCGCACGGCCCGCCACCGCGGCGGCCTGTCGTGGTGGCAGCTCGGCGGTCCGGGTCAGCTGGCGCTCGGCGGCAGCCGCGACCGGGCCGACTCCGTCAGCTGACGACGACCCGGTCGAAGCGGGTGATCGTGTGCCGCACCCGCACCGGGATCTCCTCGCCGACCGCGGGCACCCGCGGACCGTGGGGGAGGAACAGCATCGAGGCCTGCATGTGCGGCGGCTCGGCGAACAGCCGGAGCTTGCCGTCGACGGTGAACGGTGAGCGCACGAAGCCGACCGCGTCGAGGCCGCCGCGGGCCAGGGTGGCTGCGCGCGCCCGCATCGAGTGGTCGCCGGTCGGTGACTCGAGGCCGATGCCATGCGCCGTACCGCCGGAGACAACGAGGATGTGGCCGGCCTTGGGGGCCGTGCGGCCGCGGTAGCCGAACACGTCGCCGCGCTCGACCTCGTGGACGTCGAGCACGGTCGCGCTCACCGTCAGCGCCTCGCGGTCACCGAGCCAGAGGCTGGTGCCGATCCTGCGGGCGCACCTCGAAGTCGGCGTGGGAGGTGCGGAGCGAGGCGAGCTCGGACGGGGTCAGGTGGCTGACCCACAGGGTGCGGGTCGGCAGCTCGGCCGCGACCACGTCGTTGACCAGGTGGACCACCTCGGAGAGGTGGGCGCCGGCCGCGAGCGGCAGGTGGAAGGCGACGCCCTCGAGGTGGGCCGGGCGGCGCTGGAGCAGCTTGGCCGCCGCGCGGAGCTCCTCGGCGGACATGCCGTGGCGGCGCATCGAGGTCAGCCGCTCGAGCACGATCCGGGCCTGGGGGTCGCGGTCGAGCAGGGCCACCAGGTCGGCCAGGCGGCTGACGGTGTGGATCACTCGGCCGTGCGGGAGGTCCTCGGCCGGCACCTGGCCGGTCGGGCGCCACGGCGTCAGCACCAGCAGGTCGCCGGAGAAGCGCTGGGCGACCTCCGGCAGCTCTTCGTAGGTGCCGACGGCAAGAGTGTCGACGCCGAGCCAGTCGGCCTTGCGGGCGAGCCGGCCGAGACCGAACCCGTAGCCGTTGCCCTTGTCCACGGGGACCAGCCCGGGGTTGTCGTCGGCGACCTGGCGGAGATGTTGCCGCCAACGGTCGCCGTCGACGGTCAGGATGAGGCTCATGCGTGCCGCCGGGGGATCAGTGAGCGGCGGTTCATGTAGAGCTCGAAGCCTCTGGTAGAGCGCGCGGTTGAGGGGCAGGTCCCACTCGCCGACGGTCTCGACGGCCTCGCCGCCGGTGCCGACCTTGAACTGGATCAGCCCGACGTGAGGGTCGTCGGCGTCGAGGGTGTCGGTGATGCCGCGCAGGTCGTAGACCTCCGCCCCCTGGGCGATCGCGTCGCGGATCATCGCCCACTGCACGGCGTTGGAGCCGCGGACCTCGCGCTTCTCGGTGGAGGAGGCGCCGTAGGAGTACCACGCATGGGTGCCGACGCGGACGGCGATGGTGGCGGCGACGAGGTCGCCCTCGTGGTGGGCCAGCCAGAGGGTGATCCGGCCGGGGTCCTCCGCGCCCAGCGCGTCGTACATCGTCTGGAAGTAGGACAGTGGCCGCGGCGTGAAGTGGTCGCGCTCGGCGGTGTGGACGTAGAGGTCGTGGAACGCCTTGAGGTCATCTGCGGTCGCGCTGCCCCCGTCGGTCGAGCTGCTTCCGTCGGTCGAGCTGCTTCCGTCGGTCGAGCTTGTCGAGACCACCACCCCGGACTTCTCGGCCTTGCGGATGTTGCGCCGCCAGAGCTGGTTCATCCCGGCGAGCACGTCCTCCTCGGTACGACGCTCGCCGTCGGTCGAGCTTGTCGAGACCAACGGGATCACGAACGTGTACTGCGGCTGCCCCGCCGCGAACCCTCCCTCGGCGACCTGGGGCCGCCACCCGAGCGCCTCGAGCTGCTGGACCACCCGGGCGCCGGCGGCGGACCGCTCGAGCGGCGCGAGGTCGCCGAGACGACGTACGGACTCGTCGGCGACGCCCTCCTTGACCTGGGCCGCGCTCCACCGCCGGGTCACCACTGGCGGCCCCATCCGCACCCCGAACGCGCCCTGGCCGCGCAGGTGCTCGGCCATCGGCGCCAGCCAGGAGGCGAGGTCGTCGGCGGCCCAGTCGATGACCGGTCCTTCGGGCAGGTAGGCGAGGTAGCGCTTGAGCCGCGGCAGCTGTCGGTAGAGCACCAGCCCGGCGCCGACGAGGCGGTCGCCGTCGTACCAACCCAGTGACTCGGCCCGCCACTCGGCCTTCACGGTGGCCCAGGCCGGGGTCTGCAGGAAGCTCGCCCACGACTGCTCGCGCAGGAACGCGAGGTGGTCGGCGGCGGGGATCGGCCGGACGGTCAGGGTCACGGCGACGAGGCTACCGGGGCCGGTCGCGGCTCCGATCGGGCCCGGAAACGAGCCACGAACGACGCGAGATGTGTCACCTCGATGTCGGATGTATCAGGAGCGTCACGACCCGCTCCTGAGCCAGTGGAACCGGAATCCCCCGACTCCGACGACGACCATGCCCGTGGATGCTGCCGCATCCGCAGACCGGTCGTCCGAGGTACCGGTGGCAACACGTCCGTCGCGCCTCCGAGACGCCAGGCGCAGCGGCCTACGTCCGACTGCGCGAGGAGGACACCGTGATGGACGACGACAAGCTGTACGACGCCGTACGCCGTGCGTGCGACAAGTACGACCCGATGCCACCGGGGATGGTCGACCGGATAGCGACCGTGGTCGGCGAGCTGGCCCGGCATGATTCCGACCTGGAGTTCGAGCTGATGCTCGTCGTCGAGCGCTTCCGCGAGCTGGTCGGCACCCGCGGCGGAGCCCAGTCCTACACGCTCCGCTTCGGCGCGCAGGACGTCGAGCTGCTGGTGCGGATCTCGACCGCGGACGACGAAGGGCGCGCCAGGCTGGACGGCTGGCTCGTACCCGCGTTGAGTGGGCCCGTGCAGGTACGCGAGGTCCAGGGCGAGAAGCGCACCTACGACGGCTCGGCCGACGTCAACGGCCGCTTCGAGTTCCCCGAGCTCCCGGCCGGCTTCTACCGCCTCTGGCTCGAGCTGCCCGACAGCCAGAACTTCGGTACCCCCGCTTTCGAGATCTGAATCTTCCGCTCACGAACCGAGGACCACACCCATGGCCGATCCCCGCAACGTCCGCCTCTCCAACGAGCCGCGCATGCCCCATCGCGACAAGCTCGGTGCCGTGGATGCCCGAGTCCTGGAGGCCGATCGCGCCCCAGCCGTGGATGGCGTCAGTGGTCGACCGACGGCGTACGTGGGAACGCGACTCATGGTCGTCAAGGGCGACCGCCTCGAGGGGCTCGTGTCGCTGCTGCGCGCCGCAGCGGAGACTCTCGGTTGGCAGGTTCGCCTGAACCCCGAGCCCGCGAAGGCACGCCGACTGACGCTCGGTGTACGTACGGTGAGAATCTCCGGACCCAAGACTCCAGTGATGCAGCAGCCCGACGCATGGGTTCTCCTGCAGACCGCTCGGGCCCTGCATGGCCGTCACGCGATGTCAGGCGTTGACCTCGACCATGTTGTCTCCACCACGCCTGTGCAGCCCTTCCCCTGGGACGTCCCTCATTCGCCCGACCCCTCGGCCTGGATCCAGCCGCAGCCTTGGGACGTGCCCCATCCTTGGGACGTGCCGCACCCTGACGGGTCGGCCGGGGCGTCAGCGGGGCTGCTCAGCTACGGGACACCCGGTAGTGGTGGGCGTCAGCCGATCGCCTACGCCGGCCCCAAGCCGACACGCACGCCGAACGCCGCTGTCAAGGGCCGCCGACCGGTCGTGGCATTGCTGGACACCGGCTGCTTCCCGCACTACTGGTTCGACGGTGGTGTGGTGAAGTCGGGCGTCAAGTTGTACGGACACGACATCGGCGACACCGATCCGGCGACGGATCCTGAGCGGCACGGTGACCTCAACGGTCCCTTCGACGGGTCGCTCGACCGCATCGCGGGCCACGGCACGTTCCTCGCCGGCCTGGTTCATCAGGCCTGCCCCGACGCACAGATCCTGGCCTGGCGCGGTATTCCGGCTGATCGGCCGTTGGTCGAGTCCGAATGGCTGACCACGCTCGCGCAGATCACCGAACTCGTCCGCTTGGACCGCGAAGGCAAGCGCGGCGGTCACCCCATCGACGTATTGAGCCTCTCGATGGGCTACTACCACGAGAACGATGCCGACGACCTGCTCGATCCGATCCTGCTCACGATTCTCGCCGAGCTCGCCCGACTCGGAGTGGTTGTGGTCTGCTCCGCGGGCAACGACGCGACCGATCGTCCGTGCTACCCAGCGGCTTTCGCTCCCTGGAGCAACGGTCGAGGTCCCGTGCACCGTCGGAATGACAGGGTGCCTGTGGTGTCCGTCGGCGCCCTGAACCCGAACACCACCGACGCCTTGTTCAGCAACGCCGGTCATTGGGTTCGTTGCTACGCCCCCGGTGCGTCGCTGATGAGCACCATGCCCCCGTTCCAAGGCGGCCTCCAGCCGACCGCCAAGGCGTGGGTGGACGGCCGGCTCCGCGAGTCAGTTGATCCGGATGACTTCCGCTCGGGGCTCCGGCGTGATGGCGACCAGCTCGGGGGCTTCGGCGTCTGGAGTGGAACGTCGTTCTCGGCGCCCCTCATGGCCGGGTCGATCGCAGCGTGGATGTCCAGACGATTGCTGAATCGGGAGAACCCGTCCCGCACCGCCGCGGCGGCTGTCAGGCGTGGATGGGACGCCGTGGAGCACCTCACGGAGATCAAACGGCCACAATAGGCAGGTGCGGAGCGCCCACGAGCTCCATCAGGCGGGCCTGAAGGCCCTGGTCGGCCGGCGACTTCCAGTCGCCCGCCGGCTCCTCGACCGCGCGCGCGAAGCGGCGGGCGAGCCGGACCTGATCGCCAGGATCGAGGCCAGCCGGGCCTTCCTCACCGCCGAGCAGGGGGATCTGGCAGCCGCACTGAAGCTGTGTGACGCCGCGTTGGTCTCCGAGGAGATCACATCCGAGACCGCCGGGGTGCTGCACAGCCAAAAGGCGTTGATCCTGCTGCGCATCGGCAGGACGCCGGCGGCTCTGGAGGCGTTCGACGTCGGCATCGCCAAGCTCGCCAATCCGGTCGAGCTGGGCAAGGCGCACATCAACCGCGGGAACGTCTACCTGGCGCGCGGTGCCGGTCAGAAGGCCGCGGAGGACTTCGCGACCGCTGCCTCCCTTCTTCGTGATGCGGGCAATCCACTCGAGGCCGCGATGGCCGAGCACAACCTCGGGTACGCCGATCTGCTCCGCGGCGACCTCGTCTCGGCGCTCGCGCACATGGACGCCGTCCGGCCGACGTTGCTGCCACTGAGCGCCATCGGTGCCGCGATCTGCAACCAGGACCGGGCTGAGGTGCTCATGGCTGCCGGGCTAACACGTCGCGGGCTGACGGCACTGGACGAGACCGCTCGGACCTACGGCCAGCATCGGATGCCGCACCGACGCGGCGAGGCCGAGCTCATCATCGCCCGCGCCTCGCTCGCCCGGGACCCCGAACGAGCCCTCTCTGCTGCACGCGAGGCGAGGAAGGTGTTCGCGCGCATCGACACACCCGCGCTGCGCCTCAAGGCCGAGGCCCTGGTGCACGGCGCCGAGGTGCGGCTCGGGCGGACGCGTCCGTCGCTGGTGCCTCGCGGCGATGACCTCGCCGCCGAGCTGGATGCGCTCGAGCTCCGCTGGTGGGCGATCGACATCCGGCTCGACACGGCTCTGGTCCTGCTTCGTCGCGGTGAGCCGGACGAGGCGAGCCGGCGACTGCGGAGTGTGCGGGTCCCGCGCACCGCACCTCTCGCCGTACGCCTGCGCGACCGCGACGTACGCGCTGCCCTGGCCGAGCGGAGCGGGCGGCCGGCGGCGGCCCTCGGACACCTGCGTCGTGGGCTGGACGAGCTGCACGAGTGGCAGAGCTCGTTCGGCAGCCTCGACCTGCAGACGATGGTGACCGGGCACGGGCGGAGACTGGCGGTGCGGGGGCTGCGCGTGGCCAGCCGGTCGCGGTCGCCGGAGGTGCTGTTCGAGTGGTCCGAGCGGGCCCGGATGCTGGCCAGCCGCGTGCAGCCGGTGCGGGTTCCGCACGACGACGCGCTGGCCGCCGACCTCGCCGAGCTCCGCACGCTCGCAGCGAAGGAGGAGGCTACGCGCGAGGACGCCGTACGCCAGGGCGAGCTGCGGGAGCGAGTGCGGGAGCGCGCCTGGCAGACCCGAGGATCGGGGGCGTACGACGAGCCGATGGCGCTCGCCGACCTCCAGCAGCGGCTGGGCGACCGGGCCCTGGTGGCGCACGTCGTCACCTTCGAAAGAGTCGTGGCGTTGGTCGTCACCGCGAGCGGAGCCACGACGTACGACCTCGGGCCGACCGAGCCGTTGAAGACCATGCTCAGCGGACTCCTCCCCAGCCTGGACATGGCTGCCGCGCACCTGCCGGAGGCATTCGCGGTGACCGTGCGCCGCGAGGTGACCAACCGGCTGAGGCGGCTCGACCAGCTGATCCTCGCCCCACTGGCCGAGGAGCTGGGCGACCGTCAGGTCGTGCTCACGCCGTCCGGGATGCTGGCAGCGGTGCCTTGGTCACTGCTGCCGACCAACCGTGGCCGCCCGGTCATCGTCGCCGAGTCCGCCACGTCGTGGGCCGCCCGCAGCGAGACGCCGTTGCGCTCCGCATCGGCCGGCTTCGTGGCGGGGCCGCGGGTGCCGCAGGCCGAGAGCGAGACGAACGCAGCGGCCAAGGTGTGGCCGGGCTCGCGCGTGCTGCACGGCGACGAGGCCTCGGCGGAGGCCGTCAGCGGGCTCGCCGGTGAGGTGGACGTCCTGCACGTCGCAGCGCACGGGCGGCACTCGTCGGAGAACCCGCTGTTCTCCGGATTCGAGCTGGCCGACGGTCCGTGGTTCGGCTACGACATCGACCAGCTCGAGCGGGTGCCCGACGTCGTACTCCTCTCGGCGTGCGAGGTCGGCCGCTCCACCTTGCGCGGTGGCGAGGAGCTGATCGGGATGACCGCCGCCTGGCTGCATGCCGGCTCCCGCTGCGTCGTCGCCTCGGCCGCGGCCGTCAACGACCAGATGGCGCACGACGTACTGGTGCGGGTGCACGAGGGCCTGGCCGACGGCCTCCGCCCCGCCGCCGCTCTGGCCCAGGCCCTCCTCGACCTCGACCCGGAAGGCCCACCCGCGCCGCTGGTGGTGTTCGGCTGACGTCACCGGTGGTTGAGGAGGGGCGCGCTGGCGCGCCGTCTCGAAACCCGGTGACGCGCGCAGGGCCGTGACCGTGGTCTCGACAGGCTCGACCGACGGTCGTGAGACCAGCGCCACGCTCTACAGCCGGGAGCGGACTGCTTTGAAGTCGGCGAGGTGCTCCTCGGCGCCGCCGGGGGTCTCGAAGACCACCGGGGCGCCGGCGTCGCGCACCACCTCGGCGAGCAGGTCGGGGTCGATCTTGCCGGCGCCGACGTTGGCGTGGCGGTCGGCGCCGGAGTCGAACTCGTCGCGGCTGTCGTTGCAGTGCACGAGGTCGATCCGGCCGGTGATCGCGATGATCTCCTCGACCACGCTCTCCAGCGGGATGCCGCCGGCGTGGGCGTGGCAGGTGTCGAGACAGAAGCCGACGTCGTGCGAGCCGGACGCCGCAGCGACCGAGTCGAAGACGCCCTTGATCCGGTCGAGGTAGCGGGCCATCGCGTTGTCGCCGCCCGCCGTGTTCTCGATCAGCAGCGGGATCTTGAGGTCGGTGGCCTCGATCGCCTTGCGCCAGTTGTCGAACCCGACCGCCGGGTCGTCGTCCTTGTTGACGTGGCCACCGTGGACGATCAGGCCCCGCGCACCGATCTCGGCGGCGGCGTCCATGTGCTGCTGGAGGAGCTTGCGGGACGGGATCCGGATCCGGTTGTTCGTGGTCGCGACGTTGACGATGTACGGCGCGTGGACGTAGAGGCCGATGCCCGCGGCCTCGGCGTCGGCCCGTAGCGCCGCGGCCCCACCGTCGTACCTGATCTCGGGACCCTTGTACCCCTGGGGGTCGCCGAGGAAGAACTGCACGTGGGGCGCCTTGCGTGCCTTCGCTTCCGCGATCGGGTCGGTCTGCTCGACGTGTGCTCCGAGGGCGAGGTCGGGTGCGCTCATGCCGCCATCGTAGGAACTGGTCCCGACAGTGCAGTGCCCGGCCGCGAGTGGCAGGCTGACCCCATGAACGCCCTGGTCCTGATCGTCCTCACCCTCGCCCTCCTCGGCATCGTCGTCGCGGCAGGGATGGTGGTCGCGGCCTCGCTCAGCCACCGCAGCCGCGACTGACCCATCGCCCCCTGAACCGGTCGGGTACGACGGGCGGGCGCGGCCGGCTGCGCCACGGCGCACCTGCGGGCACGTCGGAGGAACGGAGCATCGCCAAAGCCGCCTCGGCGCTCGGCGGACGCCGCTCCGGGTCGGGCTCGGTGAGCGACGCCAGCAGGGGTCGGAGCCGGCCGCGAGGCAGGTCGTGCGGCCTGCGCGGCGGGTGGCCGGTGAGCAGCTCCGCGGCGGTGACCCCCGCGGCGTAGAGATCGTGTCGCGGATCCGGCGTGCGTCGCCGAGACCTCGGGCGCGACGTATCCGGCAGTGCCGACCTGCTCGACGCGACCGGGGTCACGGTCCGGGCAGCCGAAGGGTGCGGCGAGGTCGAGGTCGCCGAGCCACAGGTGTGGCCGACGCGTGCGGGTCGGCTCGAGCAGCAGGTTCGCCGGCTTCACGTCGCGGTGGACGAAACCGGCCGCGTGCAGCGCGACGAGAGCCTGCAGCAGCTGGTCGAGCAGCACCGCGACGAAGTCCTCGGGCAGAGCACCGTGCTCGGCGAGCAGGTGGTCGGCAGCGCCACCGCGCACCAGGCGGGTGGCGAGGAGGATGCTGCCGGCGTCGACCACCCGGGCGTACGGCGTGAGCAGGTGCGGATGACGGTCGGGGACCCGCAGCGGTACGACGTACCCGGGCAGCACCTTGACCGCGACGACCCGTCGTACCTGCCGGTCCCACGCCCGCCAGACCAGGCCCGACCCACCCTCGCCGATCGGGTCGACCAGCCGGAAGCGGTGGGCCAGGACGGTGGGCATGCCGCGGACGCTAGGCCGACCGGCGCGCTCAGTACGGCGCGGAGGCGCGCCCCTGTGGACGAGAGCGCAGGCAAAGTCATCCTCGAGACCGTTGCACTCCCTGGCTGCGACCGACAGTCTTTCGCCATCATCGCGTCGACGACGAGGACATCCATGACCGAGCAGCCCGGCGACCAGCCGACCGAACCCACCCCGCCGGCCGAGGCCGCCGCGGCCAGCACGAGGCGCCGATCCCGCCGACCACGCCGCCGCCCAGCGAGCACGGCGCCGGCCGCGCCCAGCGGCTCCGGCCAGCAGTACGACCTGAACAGCGCCAAGGCGAGCCTGCAGAGCTCGAACAAGTCGACCTCGGCATCATCGCGCCGGCGTGGTCGCTCTCATCGCCTCGTGGCTGCCGTTCTACACGGTGTCGGTGAGCGCCGGTCCCTTCGGCGGAGCCTCGGGGTCCGTCAGCGCGTGGCACGGCTTCTTCGGCTGGTTCGCCGTGCTCGTCGCCCTGCAGCCGCCGTGGTCGTCGCGCTGGCCGTCTTCAGCGTCGTCCAGCTGCCGATGCCGGCCCACCAGATCGCCGCGGTCGGCTTCGGGCTTGCGCTGCTCTGCCTGATCTTGGCCCTCTTCGTCGACCCCAGCGGCGGGTGCGGGGGAGCCAGTGCCTTCGGCGTGACCTGCGACATCGGTCGCGGCGTCGGGTACTGGCTGGCGCTGCTGGCCGTGCTCGCCGGCACGGCTCTGTCGGTGATGCGGGCCCGCGACACGATGGGCGCGAAGACCGCCTGACCACGGTCGCTCACCAGCCTCGACGGGCGCCGGCCGATTCGGGCCGGCGCCCGTCGCGCTGCTAGCCTGTCCCGGTTGTCCCCGCCCCGGCGGGTGCGACTCCGGCGGCCGACCCGCGTCGTACGCCGTGCACCACCAACGCAAAGCCCTCCTGCCACGGAGAGTCCGTGGCCGCTCTAGTCCAGAGGAGGTGGAGACCGCTGTGCGTGAATATGAAGTGATGGTCATCCTCGACCCGAGTCTCGAGGAGCGGACGGTTCAGCCGTCGCTCGACAAGTACCTCAACGTCATCCGCAAGGACGGCGGCAGCGTCGAGAACGTCGACGTGTGGGGCCGGCGTCGCCTGGCCTACGAGATCGCCAAGAACGCCGAGGGCATCTACGCCGTCATCCAGCTGACCGCGGAGCCGGACACCGTCAAGGAGTTCGACCGCCAGCTCGGGCTCAACGAGTCGGTGCTGCGCACCAAGGTGATGCGGCCCTCGGCCCACTGAAGGCACCTGTGGATCGGCGCTGGCACTTGTCGGTGCTGAGAGCCACGATGGGCGTCACGATGACCCCACACGCGATCAACCCTCACGAGGAGTCCTGACATGGCAGGCGACACCCAGATCACCGTGGTCGGCAACCTGGTCGACGACCCGGAGCTCCGCTTCACGCCCTCGGGCGCCGCGGTGGCCAACTTCCGGATCGCCTCCACGCCGCGCACGTTCGACCGCCAGAGCAACGAGTGGAAGGACGGCGAAGCGCTGTTCCTCTCCTGCGCTGTGTGGCGGCAGGCCGCGGAGAACGTCGCCGAGTCCCTGCAGAAGGGGATGCGCGTCGTCGTGCAGGGCAACCTGCGCTCGCGTCAGTACGAGACGCGTGAGGGCGAGAAGCGCACCGTCTTCGAGATCCAGGTCGACGAAGTCGGCCCGTCGCTGAAGTACGCCACCGCCAAGGTGACGCGCACCCAGCGCCAGGGCGGCTCGTCGTACGGCGGTGGCGGCCAGCAGGGCGGCGGTCAGGGCGGCGCCCCGTCCGACAACGACCCGTGGGCCACCCCGCAGGCGGCCGCCCCTCAGGGCGGCGGTGCCGGCGGCGGCGCTCCCGCGAACGACCCGTGGGCCACCCCGGGCGTCAGCAGCGACGAGCCGCCTTTCTAAGGCCGTCGCTCGAGCGCCAGGGATCGTCGGTCGAGCGAAGTCGAGACCACGAACTCGTCGGTCGAGCGAAGTCGAGACCACGAGCACCACAACTGAATACCCCAGTCCAAGCCACCATTCCGGCGTGAGCCGGGCTCACTGAAAGGGAGCACCACAATGGCCAAGGCAGTTTTGCGCAAGCCCAAGAAGAAGGTCTGCCAGTTCTGCAAGGAGAAGGCGACCGGTGTCGACTACAAGGACACCACCCTGCTCCGCAAGTTCATCTCCGACCGCGGCAAGATCCGCGCGCGTCGGGTCACCGGCAACTGCGTGCAGCACCAGCGCGACGTCGCGATCGCGGTCAAGAACGCCCGCGAGCTCGCCCTGCTGCCCTACACCTCGACCGGTCGCTGAGAGGAGTCGAGACGATGAAGATCATCCTGACCCAGGAGGTCACCGGCCTCGGCCAGCCCGGCGACGTGTTGGAGGTCAAGGACGGCTACGGCCGTAACTACCTCATCCCGCGCAACGTCGCGATCCGCTGGACCCGCGGCGGCGAGAAGACCGTCGAGTCGATCAAGAAGGCCCGCGCCTCCCGCGCGGTCCGCGACCAGGACCACGCCGACCAGATCAAGGGCAAGCTCGAGGCCGCCCCGATCGACGTCAAGGTGAAGGCCGGCACCGCCGGTCGCCTGTTCGGTGCGGTGACCACCTCCGAGATCGCCGGCGCGCTCGCCGAGGTCACCGGCGAAGAGGTCGACCGGCGCACCATCGCGCTGGCCAACCCGATCAAGACCACCGGCACCTACTCGGTGACGGTCCGGCTGCATGACGACGTGTCCGCCACGGTGGCGCTCAACGTCATCCCGGCCTGACCCCAGCAGCTCCACGCACGGCCCGTCCCGGTCCTCCGGGGCGGGCCGTCGTACGTCGGGCTCAGGCGCGGTCGAGTAGTGCGTCGCGGCTCTGCTGGGAGTCGAACATGACCCGCACGGCGGAGACCTGCTCGGGCGGTACGCCGTGCCGCATCAGCAGCATCCGGACCTGGGTCGGGAGCCAGCCCTGCGCCTCGAGCGTCACCCGCTGGGCCTCGGTGCCGGTGGCGAACCAGACCACCGGGACGCCGTTCGGGCCGGGCAGCCAGTGCGCGTCGGTGACCCCCCAGGCGCGCAGCGAGGCGACGAGGCCGGGGGAGCGACGTACCGACGGCGCGGCCCAGCGGTTGGCTCATGGCGGCGAGCCTAGGCGGGCACCCGTGCGGCCGACCCGGCTCGGTCCTTACAGCCTGTGTATGAACGGTGGAAATCCCCCATTTCGACCTAGGGTCGGGCCGGTTGTCGACAAACCAACGCGCGAATCCCAGATGGCGAGCCGATGAACGCAGAGATCCGGCGACTATTTCCGCTGCACATGTGTGGAACCGCATCCGTGCAGGTCAGAGCCGTGGTGGAGGCAGATCTCGGCCCGTTGTCCACACGTTGTCCACTGGTGGGGTCACAGGTAGGTGCGTGTCGTCCACGTCCCTGACCGAGTTATCCCCAGCCCCTGTGGACAACGGGCTGTCCGCCGGGTCGCCGGACCCCTAGATTCACCCGTTGGCAGGATGATCGGGGAACGCAGCAGGACCGGTACGACGGGCCACGAGCGCGGCAGCAGCCGCGCCGGACCCACGTCGTACGGCGCTGTCGGTGCTCACCCCTAGCGTCACTCCTGTCACAGCCGTCGACTGCATGGGGCGTCGGCGCGCAGCGGGGAGGAGCCAGTGCGTGAGCATCACCGAGCAGGGGTCGTGGGACGTCCCGGGCGTCCCCGAGCCGCTGGCGCGTGACGACTGGGGCGACGGCCCCGCGGCCTATGAGCCCGGCGAGCGCCCCAGCCGGCCCGGTGACCGCACCCCGCCGCAGGACAACGCCGCCGAGCAGAGCGTGCTCGGCTCGATGCTGCTCTCCAAGGACTCCATCGCCGACGTCAGCGAGGTGCTGCGCGGCGCCGACTTCTACCGGCCGGTCCACGAGGTCATCTTCGACGCGATCATCGACCTCTACGGCCGCGGTGAGCCGGCCGACCCGATCACCGTCGGCAACGAGCTCCAGCGGCGCGGCGAGCTGGCCCGGATCGGCGGCGCCCCCTACCTCCACACCCTGTCCGCCAACGTCCCGATCGCCGCGAACGCCGGCTACTACGCCGAGATCGTGCGCGAGAAGGCGATCCTGCGGCGCCTGGTCGACGCCGGCACCAAGATCGTGCAGATGGGGTACGCCGGGGCCGGCCAGGTCGACGACGTGGTCGACTCCGCCCAGGCCGAGGTCTACCAGGTCACCGACCGCCGCAGCGCGGAGGACTACGCCCCGCTGTCCGACATCATGGACGGCGTTCTCGACGAGATCGAGGCGATCGGCAACCGCGACGCCGGGCTGTACGGCGTACCCACCGGCTTCGCGGACCTCGACGACCTGACCAACGGCCTCCACAACGGCCAGATGATCATCGTCGCGGCCCGCCCGGCCATGGGTAAGTCGACGTTGGCTCTCGACCTGTGCCGCGCGGCGTCGATCCACAACAACATGACCAGCTGCTTCTTCAGCCTGGAGATGACGCGCTCGGAGATCACCATGCGGCTGCTGTCGGCCGAGGCGAAGGTGCCGCTGAACCACATCCGCAACGGCCTGATGAACGACGACGACTGGCAGAAGCTGGCCCGCAAGATGGCCGAGGTCTCCAGCGCCCCGCTGTTCATCGACGACTCACCGAACATGACGATGATGGAGATCCGGGCCAAGGCCCGGCGGCTCAAGCAGCGCCACGACCTGCGGGTGATCGTGATCGACTACATGCAGCTGATGACCTCGGGTCGCAAGGTCGAGAGCCGCCAGCTGGAGGTCTCGGAGTTCTCCCGCCAGATCAAGCTGCTGGCCAAGGAGCTCGAGGTCCCGATCATCGCCCTCTCCCAGCTCAACCGTGGTCCCGAGCAGCGCGGTGACAAGCGCCCGATGATGAGCGACCTGCGTGAGTCCGGCTCCCTCGAGCAGGACGCCGACATGGTGATCCTGCTCCACCGCGACGACGTCTACGAGAAGGAGTCGACCCGCCCAGGCGAGGCCGACCTGATTGTCGCCAAGCACCGCAACGGCCCCACCCGCGACATCGTCGTCGCCTTCCAGGGCCACTACTCCCGCTTCGTCGACATGGCGCATTGAGGCTGATGCAGCCGACTCCGAGGACGAGTGGTCGCCCCGGTGCGTGAGGACCCGCCCGCGACATGGGGTTCGCGGGCGGGTCGCTCAGTCCCGGTCCCCTCACGGCAACGGTAGTAATTGAACAGCCGTTCAGAAAGGGGCGAAGGTCCCGTGCCCGCCGCCCTCGCTCATCGCCGCGGACTCATCGAACACGCCTCACGATGGGTCGGCGCAGGAGGTGGTGATCTCTCGCGGGCGACTATCGTCGTCACGTGAGTGATGACTGGCGGATCGGGATGGTCGAGCAACTGCGATCCCTGCTCCTGACCGCGGAGCCGGACATCGTCGAGGAGGCCAAGTGGCGTAAGGCGTCAAACCCCGATGGTGTCCCGACCTTCTCGTGCGACGGCATCGTCTGCACGGTCGAGACCTACCAGGAGAAGGTGAAGGTCACCTTCGCCAAGGGCGCCTCGCTGGATGACCCGACCGGTCTCTTCAATGCCAGCCTGAAGGCCGGCACGCGACGTGCCATCGACTTTCACGAAGGCGATGAGCTGGACGAGGGCGCCTTCGTCGAACTGGTTCGTGCGGCTGTCGTCCACAACCGGTCCTGACCCGGCCGAGGCCTCAAGCCACCACGCCTGGCGCCCTGTGACGGGCTAGGGCATCCCGCCGGCCAGGTGGCCGCCGAGGGCGGAGTCGGTGACCTGGTCGGCGGCGAGGTGCGGGAGCCAGTTGACCCGGACCGCGGTGAGTTCCCAGGGCTCCCCCTCGTCGGCGTCCTCGAGCAGGCTGATCGAGGTGTTGGCGAGCTCGAAGTGCCCCTTGATGTCCTCGATGCCGAGCAGACGGCCGAGCAGCACGTTGCCGAACCAGCCGTGGGAGACCAGACCCACCACGTCGTCCGGGTCGTGGGTGTCGCGCAGCGCGCCGATCAGCCGGTCGGCGCGCGCGACGTACACCTCTCGCTCGCGCTCCACCTCGCCGGTCCACCAGCCGTCCTCGGTCAACCAGTCCGGGAGGTTGACCCGGTCGGACAACGCAGCGATCACGCCGCTTCCCGAGCCCGGGTGCGCTGTCTGCTCGCCGGTGCCGTCGAGCCGGTCGTAGGGGCCGCCGACCTCGAAGAGGTCCTGGCTGAGCGTGAGTGGCAGGTCGAGCGCGTCGGCGAGCGGCGCGGCAGTCTGCACGGCCCGCACCATCGGTGACGCGTACAGATGCGTCATCCCCCACGGCAGGCCCGGAGACGTGGCGTAGGCCGCCAGCGCGGCCGCCTGGGCCTCACCCAGCGCGGTGAGCCGGGTGTCCACCTCGCGGCCGATGTCGTCGCCGGTCTCGGCCCAGAGTGCGTTGTTGGTGGACTGGCCGTGGCGGATGAGCACGAAACGCATGGCCGGGAGTCTCGCACCCGAGCCCGACAGTCCCGGTGCGGGGCACCTTTCGGCCGGGCATCACGTCAGGGAGCCGAAGAACCCCCGGAGCTCGGCGACGAGCAGGTCCGGGACCTCGAGAGCCGGGAAGTGTCCGCCGCGTGGCGGGTTGCTCCACCAGCGGATGTCGCTGAACCGCTTCTCGGCCCACCTGCGGGATGGCCGGATGGTCTCGGCCGGAAAGACGGTGCAGCCGGTCGGCACATCGATCGTGTCCGTGGTGCCGGTCGTGAACCAATCGTGGACCGTCTCGATGCTCTCCCAGTAGAGCCGGGCCGACGAGGCTCCAGAAGCCGTGAACCAGTAGGTGCTGAGCGCGTCGAACAGGTCATCTCTCGCCAGCCCCGACAAGCCCTCGCCGTCGGACCAGGAGACGTACTTCTCACCCACCCAGGCACACAGCGCGGCCGGCGAGTCGGCGAGCGCGTATCCGATGGTCTGCGGCTTCGTCGACTGAAGTACGCCGTACCCGTCCTCGTAGCGCTGGGCGTGCTCCAGTGCCGCCATCGCTGCTGACTCCGCACCGGTGAGGTCGTCGGCGGCGCCCGGATCGGCTGCGACCAGCGGTGGCGCGAGATGGATGCCACGCAGCTGAGCCGGGGCGACCCTGGCCATCAACGTGGAGACGGACGTCCCCCAGTCGGTCCCGAAGGCACCGAACCGGTGATAGCCCAGCCGTCCCATGAGCTTGATCCACGCGGCGGCGATCCGCTCGATCCCCCACCCCGCGGCCGCCGGCTTCGCACTGAACCCGTACCCCGGCAGGGACGGGCACACCACGTGGAAGGCGGGTTGATCAGAGGCGCCATGGCCCTCGGGATCGGTCAGGGGGCCGATCACCCGCAGGAACTCGAACACGCTGCCTGGCCAGCCGTTGGTGAGAACCAGCGGGAGGGCGTCCGGCCGCGCAGATCGAGCGTGTACGACGTGAATGGATAGGTCGTCGACCTCGACCAAGACCTGCGGCCAGGCATTGAGTCGACGTTCGGCGGCACGCCAGTCGTAGGTGTCTGCCCAGTACCGGCACAGCTCTCTGACCTCCGCAAGCGGGAGGCCCTGACCACGTCCGTCCACCGTGCTGTCGTCCGGCCAGCGCGTGGCGCGCAGCCGCCGGCGCAGGTCGTCGATCTCTGACTGCGCCACCGCGCACTCGAACGGGGTCAAGGCCTCACGCACGTCCACACTCTCCGTTGACGCACCCAGAAGCGGGCATCGTCCCGGTCAGGCGCCGGGCTCTTCCGGGCCGGTCGAGATCTGGCGCAGGGTCGAGATCACGGTGACCTCGGGCCAGTACTTCGCGTGCAGCTCGGCGAACTCCCGCTGGTCGGCCACGGCCTCCTCGACGGTGTCGTACTGCATGATGGCCCAGCCACCGACGACCTCCTTGGCCTCGGCGTACGGCCCGTCGACGCGGCTGATCTCGCCCTGGCGGACCACGAAGTTCACTGCGTCCTCGGTGCCGTACAGGCCACCGCCGTCGAGGAACACACCGTTGGCGGCGCGTTCGCCGATGTGGGCGTCCATCGCGTCGAACAGCGCCTGCGGCGGCGTGCCGACGCCCTCTTCCATCCGTCACGAATCCCATGAAACGCGGCATCGCGATCACTCCTTCTGGTTGCTGGTGGGTTGCTTCTCGGCCGTACGTCGAATGGTCAGCCAGCTCTTCGACATCGACCTCTGCAGATTCTGAAGACTTACAGATTTCGGCGTGACTCGCGATGGTCTCGACAGGCTCGACCGACGGGCGGCGATGTCTCGACAGGCTCGACCGACGGGCGGCGATGGTCTCGACTGGCTCGACCGACGTGGGGCGCCGGCTCGACCGTCGCGCGGCCCGGCAGACCACCTGGGAGAAACACCCAGACGTCGACCCGACCGACTTCGCCGTCTACGACCAGGCGTTCACCGGCGCGGCGAACGCGTCGGACGAGACCGGTGGGCGGTTCACACCGATCTACGCCAGCCGGCTCCCCCGACCACCGCGGTCTGACGCTCACCAGCGGCGGCCGGATGGGCATGGTCACCGGTGAGGACGCCGTCGAGGTCGCCAACCCCGCGACCACGTGCACCCATCAGTGCAAGACCCAGGACCAGGTCCGCGGACGGCTCGCCGTCCTCGGTTCGAGGTTCCCGGTGCCGGACGCCAGCCGGCTGACGCCGCGCACGTCGCTCGACGGGCTGCTGGCGCCCCTCACGCGGTAGCCGTAGAACAACATCGAGGAGAGGCCGGGGTCGACGACGAGGCGGTCCCGGCCCTTCCGCAAACCCCGGATCCACGCGAGAGTAGGGACTCATGCGCCGACCCACACCCGACGACAGGTTCTCCTTCGGACTGTGGACGGTGGGCTGGCCGGGCATCGACCCGTTCGGCACGGCCACCCGGCCGGTCCTCGATCCCTGGGAGTACGCCGACGGGCTCGCCGAGCTCGGCGCCTGGGGGATCACCTTCCACGACAACGACGTCTTCGCCTTCGACGCCGACGAGGCCACCAAGCGGGAGCGGCTGGGTCGGCTCAAGGACGCCGCGGACAAGTCCGGACTGGTGATCGAGATGGTCACCACCAACACCTTCACCCACCCGGTCTTCAAGGACGGCGGGCTGACCTCCAACGACCGCTCGGTACGCCGCTTCGGCCTGCGCAAGGTGCTGGCCGCGGTCGACCTCGCCGCCGAGGTGGGTGCCACCACCTTCGTGATGTGGGGTGGCCGCGAGGGGGCCGAGTACGACGGCTCCAAGGACCTGTACGCCGCCCTGGACCGCTACCGGGAGGGCCTGGACACGGTCGCTGCGTACATCAAGTCCCAGGGCTACGACCTCCGGATCGGGCTGGAGCCCAAGCCCAACGAGCCGCGCGGCGACATCTTCCTGCCCACCGTCGGGCACGCGCTCGGCCTCATCGCGCAGCTCGAGCACGGCGACATCGTCGGCCTGAACCCCGAGACGGGCCACGAGCAGATGGCCAACCTCAACTACACCCACGCGCTGGCCCAGGCGCTGTGGAGCGGCAAGCTCTTCCACCTCGACCTCAACGGCCAGCGCGGTCTCAAGTACGACCAGGACCTCGTCTTCGGCCACGGCGACCTGATGTCGGCGTTCTTCACCGTCGACCTCCTCGAGAACGGCTTCCCGGGCAGCCCCGACGCCCCGCGCTACACCGGCCCCCGCCACTTCGACTACAAGCCGTCGCGCACCGAGCACCTGGACGGTGTCTGGGCCTCGGCCGCTGCCTGCATGACGACCTACCTGATGCTGGCCGAGAAGGCGCGCAGCTTCCGGGCCGACCCCCGGGTCCAGGAGGCGATGGCGTACGCCGGTGTGCCCGACCTCGCGGTGCCCACGCTGGCCGACGGCGAGAGTCTGGAGGAGTTCCTGGCGGCCGACGACGACTTCGACGTGACCGCGGCCGCCGAGCGCGACTACGGGTTCGTGGCGCTGCAGCAGCTCGCCACCGAGCACCTGATCGGCTGAGGTCGGCCGCAGTGCCACTCGTCGCTGGTGTCGACTCCTCGACCCAGTCCTGCAAGGTCGTCGTCTGCGACGCGGTGACCGGAGCCGTCGTACGCCAGGGGACGGCGCCGCACCCCGACGGCACCGAGGTCGATCCGGAGGCCTGGTGGTCCGCGTGGCAGACCGCGATCGCTTCCGCCGGTGGTCTCGCGGATGTCCAGGCCCTGGCGGTGGGCGGCCAGCAGCACGGAATGGTCTGCCTCGACTCCGAGGGCGAGGTCGTCCGACCGGCCCTGCTCTGGAACGACACCCGCTCGGCCGCAGCGGCCGACGACCTGGTCGCCGAGCTCGGTGACGGAGACCCGGCGGCCGGTGCCCGAGCGTGGGCCGATGCCGTCGGGTCGGTGCCGGTGGCGTCGTTCACGGTCACCAAGCTCCGCTGGCTCGCGGACCACGAGCCCGAGCACGCCGCCCGCGTCGCCGCGGTCGCCCTTCCCCACGACTGGCTGACCTGGCGGCTGTCCGGAGCGGCTTCACTCGACACTCTCGTCACCGACCGCTCCGACTCCTCGGGCACCGGCTACTGGTCCTCAGCGGACGGGTACCGGCGCGACCTCCTCGCGCTGGCGCTACGTCGTGCCGAGAGCGAGATGGAGGCGCTGGTGCTCCCCCGCGTGCTCGGTCCGCGCGAGCCGGCCGGCCGCACCGCGGACGGCGTGCTGCTCGGACCCGGCTGCGGCGACAACGCGGGTGCGGCGCTCGGTCTCGGGCTCGGCGCCGGGGAGACCTTCGTGTCGATCGGTACGTCGGGCGTAGTGGCCGCCGTCTCCGCGACTCCCACCCACGACCCGAGCGGCGGTGTCGCCGGGTTCGCGGACGCGACCGGCGCCTACCTCCCGCTCGCGTGCACCCTGAACGGGTCGCGCGTCCTCGAGGCGACCGGGCGCCTCCTCGGCGTCGGCCACGAGGAGCTGAGTGACCTTGCCCTCGCGGTCGCGCCGGGCGCCGACGGTCTGGTGCTGGTGCCGTACCTGGAGGGCGAACGGACGCCTAACCTCCCGGAGGCGACAGGATCGCTGCACGGCCTCACGCCGGCCACCATGAGCCCCGCCCACCTGGCGCGGGCCAGTGTCGAGGGGCTGCTGTGCCTCCTGGCCGAGGCCGTCGAGGTGCTCCGCCGCCAAGGGGCGACCGTCGACCGGCTCACGCTGGTCGGAGGTGCGGCACGGTCCCGAGCGGTGCGGGAGATCGCACCGCAGGTCTTCGGCCTCCCCGTCACGGTGCCACCGGCGGGCGAGTACGTCGCGGTCGGCGCCGCCCGGCAGGCCGCCTGGGTGCTCTCCGAGGCCGACGAGCCCCCGCAGTGGCCGGCGACCGGGGCGACGGTGCTGCCCGCCGACCCGGTGCCGAGCATCCTGGCCCGCTATCGCGAGGTCGCGCCCGACCCGTTCAGCTGACCTCGCTCAGGTCGATCGCGGAAAGGCGCTCGGGGTCGGCGAGGATGTTGATCTCGACGATCCGGCCGTCGCGGATCACCGGACTGAACACCGAGGCGATCGCACCCGCGCGCAGCGAGAGCAGCCCGACGGAACCGTTGACCAGGACCACGATCTGCTCGAAGTCGGTCCGGCGGAACGACGTAGCCTGCGAGGCGACGGCGAGGGCACCACGGATGATCGTCGAGGGTCCGCCGGGGCCGGCGTCCGCGCGGAGCGTCACGTCCGGGTCGAGCACCTCCAGCAGCGCGTCGAAGTCGCCGTCCTTGGCCGCGCTGGTGAAGGCGTCGAGGACCCGCCGCTGGGTGGGCAGGTCCGCGACCGGAGGTGGGATAGCCCGGACCCGGCGGCGAGCGCGGCTGGCGAGCTGGGTGGCGTTGGCTGTCGAGCTGCCCACGATCTGCGCGATCTGGTCGAACGGGACGCCGAACATGTCGTGCAGCACGAACGCCATCCGCTCGCGCGGGTTGAGCGCGTCGAGGACCACCAGCAGCGCCAGGGTGACCTCGTCCGCCCGCTCGGCGGCGGCCTGCGGGTCGAGGTCGAGCCTGGTCACGACGGGGTCCGGCACCCGCACATCGAGCGGCTCCTCGCGCCGCGACGTACGCGAGCGCAGGAGGTCGAGGCAGATCCGGCCGACCACGGTCGTCAGCCAGCCGCGCAGGTTGACCACGTCGCTGGTGTCGGAGCGGGCGAGCCGGAGCCACGCCTCCTGCACGGCGTCGTCGGCCTCGGTCATCGAGCCGAGCATCCGGTAGGCCACCCCACGCAGGTGGCCGCGGTGATCCTCGAACTGAACGGCGAGCTCTTCTTGGGTGTGCACTGTCAGGTTCCTCCTTTGCGATCCGTCACCCAGTTGACGAATCGAACGAGATCGACATGACAGGAGAACCCCATGGAAGCACGAATGACCCACCCCGTCTTCGCCGTACCCGCCGCCCTGCAGGCGCTGACGGCGTACAGCCACGCCGGCGAGGGGCTCGGCGTCCCCGCCGAGACGCTCGAGATGGTGCACCTGCGGGCCAGCCAGATCAACGGGTGCAGCGTGTGCGTGGGCATGCACTCGGCCAACCTCAAGAAGGAGGGCATCAGCGACGAACGGCTCTTCGCCGTGGCCGCGTGGCGCGATGCGCCGTACTTCACCGACGCCGAGCGCGCCGCCCTGGAGCTCACAGAGACGGTGACCCGGATCGCCGACCGCGGCGACGCCGTACCGGACGACGTGTGGGACGAGGTCGCGCGCCACTACGACGAGCAAGGTCTCTCCGCGCTGCTGATCGCGATCACCGCGATCAACGTGTGGAACCGGCTCAACGCCGCGACCCGGCAGCCGGCCGACGCCTGGCGCGCCTGAGTCCTAGGCTCCGGTCGTGGAACCGATCGGTACGACGCGCCTTCTGAGCGCCGATGTGCACGCCGCCGCGCTGGAGCCCGACGGCCTCTCCGAGCCTCTGGCCACCGCCTCCCGGGCGCTGGTCGAGGGCGAGGTGGAGGTCGGGCTGTGGGAGGCAGGGCCGGGGGTGGACACCGACACCGAGGCCGACGAGGTGTTCCTGGTGTTGTCAGGAGCGGGCACCGTCACCTTCGACGACGGCAGCGCCCTCACGCTGCGGCCCGGCGTCCTGGTGCGGTTGCAGGCCGGCGACCGGACCACCTGGGAGATCACCGAGCGGCTCCGCAAGCTCTACGTCGCCTGAGCGACAGTCTCACCCGGCAAGGGTGACGATCTGCCGACGGAGCGGGGTTAGCGTGGGGCCATGCTCCTGCTCGGCATGATCCTGTTCGGCATGATCATCGGTGCCGCGGCCCAGCTGATCGTCCAGCGACGTGGCGTCACCATCAACTGGCCGCGCGCCTTCGCGGCCGGGCTGATCGGGTCCTTCGTGGGCGGGCTGCTGGTCAGCCTGCTCTCCGGCGACGGCCTGGCCCTGCGCCCCAGCGGCATCATCGGCTCGCTGGTCGGCGCGATCATCGTCACCGCCATCTGGCAGTCGATCGACGCCCGCCGGCACCCCGCCAGCTGACCCGAGCGGCCGGCTCGCCGCCGTTGGTTCAGCGGTGGGTGTCGCGGTGGACCTGCAGGTAGTCGTCGTACGGCGCCGGCCGGAACTGGGCGCGGCTCGCCTTGTGCGTGTCCTGCCAGATGTGGCGCAGGGAGGCGCGGAAGCGGTTCGTCTTCGGGGTCTGCGAGTTCGTGGTCATGTGTCAATCGTGAGTCCCTTTACTCTTCAGCACAAGCGAATGTTACTAACGGAACATGAAGCAATACTGTAGAGTCGTTCCATGCTCGACGTCCAACGCCTCCGGGTCTTCCGAGCGGTCGTGGCCAGCGGTTCCGTCCAGGCCGCGGCCGACCATCTCGGCTACACCCCCTCCGCCGTCAGCCAGCATCTGACCGCTCTCCAGCGCGAGACCGGACTGGTCCTCTTCGAGAAGGCGGGCCGCGGGATCGCGCCCACGCCGACGGCCAAGGTGCTGGCCGCGGAGAGCGACGAGGTGATGGGCAGCCTGACCCGGCTCGGCGGGGTCGTCGACGACCTCCGCGAGGGCCGGTCCGGCAGCGTCACCATCGGCACCTTCGACTCCGCAGCGCAGTCGTGGCTGCCGTACGTCGCCCAGGGTCTGCAGCGCGACTACCCCGACGTCGTGCTCGAGCTCAGCCTCGACGAGCTCGGCACCGCCGCCCAGGCCCAGCCGACCCGCCGCGACATCGACGTCTCGAACGAGGCCGCCGAGGCCCCCGGCACGGACCGCCCGGGCTACGGTCGGCTGGTGCTCTCCGAGGAGAGCTACTGCGTGGTGGCCCCCACCGGGCACCCCCTCCTCGAGCAGTACGACGGGCCGGTCCCGATGGGCGCGCTGGCCGACTGGCCGATGGTCGACAACGACTTCCACCACACCGGCTGCTCGCTGATCATCGCCAACGCCTGCCGGGCGGCCGGCTTCACCCAGCGTTTCGCCGCGCGCTCCGACGACCACCACACCGCCCTCGCCTTCGTCGCCGGCGGCATCGGCGTCACGATCCTGCCCGACCTCGCCGTGCCGGAAGACATGCCCGGCGTCGAGAGCCGCGCGCTGGTCAACCCCACGCCGCGCCGCCGGATCGTCGCCCACGTGCGTGACGGCGCCGCCGCGGCACCCCCGGTCGCCCGCGCTGTCGAGCTGCTCCAGGAGGCCGCGGCGCAGACCGCCGCCCGGCGCGCCGCGGGCTAACCTCGCCCGCCTGCTCTCGGTGATCGACGCCCATGTCCACCTCCAGCTGGGCGATCTGCCCCCGATGGCGGGTGACCCGAGGGCCTATCCGATGGGCTCGGTGCACCCGGCCGACGGCGAGGACGCCCTGACCGAGATCGACCGGGTCGCCGAGGCCGGCGCCCGCGGACTCAAGCTCCACCCCCACACCCAGGCGTTCGACGTGGCCGAACGTCTATCTCGGGCTGTCAGCCATCGCCGCGCTCGTCGGGGACAGTCCGTTCGCCGACCAGCTCGCCTGGATCTGTCGCACCCACGGGCTGGATCGGGTGCTGTGGGGAAGCGACTACCCGTTCTACTCACCGGACGAGGCGCTGGCCGGTCTCTTCGGCTCGGACTCAGCGACACCGAGGTCGAGCAGGTGGCGACCGGGACCGCCACCGAGCTGTTCGGGCTCTGACCACCCCGCCGACCGCGGTCTAGACCACCGGCCGCTCAGGGCAAAACTTGAGGGGAAACCGAGTCGGGGCACAGCCGGGCAGGTGAGCATGTCGCCGCGGGCTGAGTCGGACCTCGGCCCACGAACCGTGCCGGGCCCGCCCCCTTCGAGTGGCGGGCCCGGCCGCACGTCCGGCTCGCTCAGGTGCAGAGCCCGAAGGCGTCGGAGCCGTGGTGACCGTGCCCGGGGTGGCTCACGCCCGGCACGTGGCCGGCGTCCACCGATCCCGACAGCAGCGAGTCCGGCAGCGGGCGGTCGGCACGCAGGTCGTGCCAGAGCGTCGCCGCGGTGGGGGTCCACTGCACGTGGGCGATGTTCGCCGGGTAGTCCTCCACCGGGGTGGTGAGGAACTGGATGCGGTCCAGACCGATGTGCCGGAACTCGTAGCCGAGCGCTCCCAGCTTGCGCAGGCTGCCGAGGTTCTCGTCCACCGTCAGCGACTTGGTCGCCGAGTTCAGGAAGCCGGTCACCGCCACGGGGTCGGCGAGCGTGTTCGCGCTCAGCACCTGACGGAACATCGACGCGACAAACGCCTGCTGACGCTTCTCTCGCCCGAGGTCCGACTTGTCGCCGATGGTGTAGCGCGCCCGCACGTAGTTCAGGGCGGTCCGCCCGGTGAGCTTGCGGGTGCCGGCCTCGATGTCGATCCCGTGCTTGGGGTCGACGATCGGCTGCGGGATGCAGACCTCGACACCACCGACCGCGTCGACCATCCCCTCGAACGACGCGAAGTCGACGACGACGTAGTGGTCGATCCGGAGGCCGGTGAGCTGCTCGAACTGGCGAGCCGTGCAGCCCGGACCGCCGATGTCGAAGGCCTCGTTCCACAGCACCGCGGTCGCGGGCGGGGAGACCGCCTTGCCGTGCTCGTCGAGGCACGAGGGCCGGTTCACGACCGAGTCGCGCGGCACGCTCACGCCGTACGCCCGGCGCCGGTCAGCCGAGAGGTGGAGCAGGATCGTGGTGTCGGACCGCTGGCCGATGCCGGTGAGCTTGTCGACGTGGTCGCCGGGCGCGTCCCGGTTGTCCGAGCCCATCACCAGGATGTTGACCGGACCCTTCTGCGCCGTAGCCGGCGGGGCGCTGGGCCGGTCGGTGCCGAGCTCGGGGGTGATGTCGACGACGTGGAGGTTGTGGTCGAAGTGGCGGTAGAGCACCGCCACCGTCACCCCGGTCACCAGCGAGATCGTGACCAGCGTGAGCGCGACGACCCGGGCGACGGTACGACGTACCGCCGGGGTCGCGACACCGCCGGCGGGGCGTGCAGGGTCTGACATCGGCGGGCGCCTCCGAGACGTCGACGGACGCACCAGCGGCAGAACCGGTGCGTCCGTCGACCCTACGACGTGGGTCAGCCGGCGAACACGAGCTCGTCGACGACCTCGGCCTCCGGGGCCCGGTGCGCAGACCGCAGCGCGGTGTACGCCACGACGCCACCGGCGATCACCAGCCCCGCCGCGAGCAGCAGCCCGGAGCGGTAACCGACCAGGAACGCGTCGACCGGGGTCTTGCCCTCGGCCAGCGCGGCGCCCTGCCGGCTGGTGAGGACCGCACCGATCACGGTGATCCCCAGCAGGCCGGCCACCTCACGGGAGGCGTTGAACACCGCAGACGCGACGCCTGCCTGGCCGGTCGGCATCACGCCGAGCACGGTCGCGGTCAGCGGGATGGTCAGGCCGCCGCCGATCCCGATCAGTGCGAAGCTCGGCATCAGAGAGAGGAACGACGCGTCGCTGCCCAGCAGCGAGACCGACCCGATCGCCAGTCCCATCACCACCATGCCGAAGCCGGTCGAGCGGTAGGCACCGAACCGGGCGGCGACCCGGTCGGACACGATCGCCGACACCGCCATCAGCACGGCCATCGGCACGAACGCCGTACCCGCCTTGGTCGGCGAGAAGCCCAGCACGCCCTGCAGGTAGAGCGAGGTGAAGAAGTAGATCCCGAACAGGCCGAAAGCCCACAGCATCACGGCCACGATGCCGCCGCTGAACTCGCGACGGGCGAACAGGCTGACGTCCACCATCGGCTGCGCGACCCGCCGCTCGACGAGCACGAACGCGAGCGCGGTGAGGGCGGCCGCACCGAACGCGCCGAGGATGACAGCCGAGGTCCAGCCGCGGTCGTGGCCCTCGATCAGAGCCCAGGTCAGGGCGAACAGGGACGCCGTCGACAGGGTGAGCCCGCCCAGGTCGAGGCTGCGTGCCTCCGGCTCCCGGGACTCGGTCACGGCCCAGGCGCCCAGCGCCATCGTCGCGATCCCGATCGGGACGTTGATCCAGAAGATCCACTCCCAGGACACGTGCTGCGTCAGCAGCCCGCCCAGTACCGGGCCGACCGCCAGCGCCAGTGCACCCACCCCGCCCCAGACGCCGACGGCAGCGTTGCGCTCGCGCGGGTCGGTGAAGGTCGCGCTGATGATGGCCAGCGTCGTCGGCGTCACCAGCGCAGCGCCGATGCCCTGGAGACCCCGTGCCGCGACCAGCTCCGTGGCTCCGCCCGCGAAGCCGGCGAGCAGCGAGGAGCCGGTGAACACCGCGAGTCCGATCAGGAACAGCCGGCGCCGTCCGAAGGCGTCGGCCAGGCGACCACCGGCCAGCAGCAGGCCGGCGAAGGTGAGGATGTAGGCGCTCACCACCCACTCGATGCCCGCGGTCGACAGCCCCAGCTCGTGCTGGATGTCGGGGATCGCCACGTTGACGATGTTGTTGTCGAGGTACGTCATGAAGGTGGCGAGCCCCACCGCCACCAGGGTCCATCGGTTCTTGGTCATTGTCCCGTCTCGTTTCCTATACGTCGTACATGTATGGCGTACAGGAAACGCTGTACGACGTATAGTTGTCAACCCTTATCGTGTATAGTTCTGGCCATGACCCCCCGATCAGCCACCGCCACCAAGAGCGGCCCCAAGAGCGAGCTGAGCCGCGACGCGATCGTGGAGCGTGCGCTCACCGTGATGGACGCCGAGGGTTCGGACGCCGTCACGATCCGCCGGGTGGCCCAGGAGTTCGGGGTGACCCCGATGGCGCTCTACTGGCACGTCGCCAACAAGGACGAGCTCCTGGCCGCGATGGGCGACGCCCTGCTGGCCGACGTCACCCCGCCGCCGGCGACCGGCTCCTGGTCCACGCAGCTGCGCGGCGTGGTGGAGAACCTCGTCGCCGGCCTCTCCCAGCACCCGGCCGCCGCGGAGCTGGTCTTCCCGAGGATCCTGGTCAGCGAGTCAGGGCTGCGGCTGACCGAGTTCACGCTCGCGCTGCTCGAGGACGCCGGCTTCAACCGGGAGCAGGCGGCGGACCTGGCCCGGATGGGGCTGCAGACCGCGATGATGCTCGTCACCCAGCTCCCCGGCGCCGAGAACCAGTCCGCCCGCGACCAGCGCGACGCCCTGTTGGCGCAGAAGCGGGCCCACGTCGACGGGCTGTCCGACGACCTCTACCCCCACGTCCGTGCTGCAGTCGGGCCACTGACCGCCTGCGATGACGAGACGGCGTACTACACCTTCGGCATCGACCTCTACCTCGAGGGCGCGCAGGCCCTGCTGCGCAGGGTGAAGCGCGCCGGCTGAGAACCCGCGCGACAAACCGCCCCTGGTCCGGGATGCTGACGCCTCGTGCGTCCCTTGGTCCCGAGCGTGCTCCGCGAGGAGCCGCAGTACCGACTGCTGTTCGGCAGCCAGGTGCTCTCGGTGGTGGGCGACCGAGTCGCCAGCGTCGCCCTGCCGTTCGCGGTCCTGGCGATCGGCGGTGGCGTCGCCCAGGTGGCGATCACCTCGGCGGCGCAGTTCCTGCCGTTCGTCGTGCTGGCTGTCCCCGCCGGGGTCTGGGCCGACCGGTGGGACCGCAAGCGGATCCTCGTCATCTCCGACACGGTCCGGCTGGTCACCCAGGCGATCGCGGCCGTCCTGCTGCTCACCGGCGAGGCGCAGGTCGGGCAGCTCGTCGTGCTGGCGGCGGCGTTCGGCGCGGCCGACGCGTTCTTCTCTCCCGCCTTCAGCGGCCTGCTGCCGACCACGGTGTCGCCGGGCAACATCCAACCGGCCAACGCCCTGCGTGGCCTGACCTTCTCGCTCGCGAACGTGATCGGCCCCGTCGTCGCCGGGGTGCTGATCGGGTTCGCCGGCGGCCCGGGGAGCGCGTTCGTCTTCGACGCCGCGACGTTCGCCGTGTCCGTGCTGCTGCTACTGCCTTTGCGGACGGCGGTGGTCGACGCGGCCGCCGAAGACGACGAGCAGGCGGCGCCCGAGACGTCGTTCGGCACCTCGCTGCGTGAGGGGTGGCACGAGGTGCGTTCGCGCTCCTGGGTGCTCGGCTACCTCGGCGGTTTCAGCGTGTACCACGCCATCACGCTGCCGGCGATCTTCGTGATCGGGCCGGTGCTGATGCGCTCGGAGTACGACGGAGCGCGGTCGTGGGCGTTGATCACGGCACTGTTCGGGATCGGCAACATCCTCGGTGACGTGCTGCTCCTCACCTGGCGGCCACATCACGCCCTGCGTGTGGGCGGGTTGATGATGATCGGCGCCTCGTGCCAGGCGGCGGTGATCGGCAGCCACCTGTCGGCCTGGGGGATCGGCGGGCTCGAACTGCTCACCGGCATCTGCGTCACCGGCATGTTCACGCTCTGGGAGACCTCGCTGGGCGAGCACATCCCGCCCGCGGCGCTGTCCCGGGTCTCGAGCTACGACTACCTGGCGAGCACCGGGATGATCCCGCTCGGGAACCTGCTCGTGGGGACGGTGGCCGCGGCGGTCGGGGTCGTGCCGACGCTCTACGCGATGAGCGCGATCAGCATCGTCACTGCGCTGCTCGTCATACGGATCCCGTCGGTGTGGACCCTCCCCCGCGGCACGGCCACGGAGCCCTAATCTCACCCGTCCCACGTGACCCACCGCGACCGCGTTCCCGTCGCTTCGTAGGGGTTGCAACGGGTACTAAGCGACGGGATCGCCGGTCGACCGGCGATCCCGACGGGCCCGCCTCAGACCGTCGTACCGGGCTCCAGACGGGTGCCGGCGTCGACCGGCGACTCGACGACGGAGCCGCGTCCGACCAGCACCAGGTCCTCGTCGCGGGCCAGCCGGGCGGCAGGCACCGCGCCGACCCGCGCCGTACGACGTAGCTCGGTGCCGTCGTCGACGATCGCTGTCTGCACGACCGCGCCGGAGCGGATCACGACGTCCTCGAAGATCACGCTGTCGGCGACTCGCGCGCCGCGCTCGACGACCACGCCGGGGCCGAGGACGCTGCCGGTCACCTCTCCGGCGACGTCGCAGCCGGGCGACAGCAGGCTGTCGGTCACCCGGGCGCTGGCGCGCACTCGCGCCGCCGGCCGGTCGGGCCAGTGGGAGATCACCGGCCGGCCCGGGTGGTCGAACACGTCCACCTTGCCGGCCAGCAGGTCGCGGTGGCCCTGCAGGTAGGTGCGGGGCTGGCCGAGGTCGCGCCAGTAGCCGTCCACCGGTACGGCGCGCACGGTGCCGGTCTCGATCAGCCGGGGGAGCAGGTGCTCACCGAAGTCGCCGAGGCCGCTGTCGTCGCCGTCTGACGCGTCGTCGAGCTCGGCCCGCAAGGTGCTGAGAGCCTCGAGCAAGGCGTCGGTGCGGTAGACGAAGATCTCGGTGGCGACCGTGCCCGTGCTGGGCCGGGGCTGCTTCACCTCGAGGCCGGTGACGAGGCCGCCGCGCCCGGTCAGCACCGCGACGTTGTCCGAGGCCTCCTTCTTGGTGACCTCGGCGGTCACCAGCGTCGCCGTACTCCCGCGGTCGATGTGGTCCTCGATCACCGGTCGCAGGTCCATCGCGAAGATGTGGTCGGCACTGGTGACGACCACGTGCTCCGGTGCACGGCCGGCCAGGTCGGACTGCAGCTTGAGCAGCAGGTCGGCGTTCCCCGAGGCGAAGCCTTCCTCGCTGCTCGGGCCGGTGCCGGTCTGCGGCACCATCCGGCGGAAGCCCCCGCGGTTGCGGTCGAGGCTCCAGGGCCGGCCGCCGGCGAGGTAGTCGTCGATCGAGGCGACCTGGTACTGCACGCTGACCCAGACGTCCTCGAGCTCGGAGTGCACCAGGCTCGACAGCGCGAAGTCGACGAGCCGGTGAACGCCGCCGAACGGCAGGGCCGGCTTGGCCCGCTCCCGGGTCAGTACGTCCATCCGCGACCCTTGCCCCCCGGCCTGGACGATCGCGAGCACCTCACCTCGTCGCATGGGTCGAGCCTGCAGGAGCAGGTCGTACGGCGCCTCACCCCGCTGAGGGAGGCGACTGTCGGTGGGTCGCCCTAGCGTCATCGAGCATGGACATCATCCTGATCCCGGGCCTGTGGCTGACCGCACGATCGTGGGACGCGGTCGTGCCACCGCTCGAGGAAGCCGGCCACAGACCGCACGCCCTGACCCTGCCCGGCATGGAGTCGGGGGAGGCCGACAGATCGGCGGTCACCCGGCAGCACCACGTCGACGCGGTCGTGGCGGCCGTCGACGCCGCCGAGGCACCGGTCCTCCTGGTCGGTCACTCGATGGGCGGCGTCCTGGCCTGGGCCGCCGCGGCGGCCCGGCTCGAGCAGGTGGGCGGGGTGGTGTTCTTGGCCAGCGAGCCGGGCATCCCCACCGGGTCCGGCTCGATGTTCCCCGTCGAGGGCAATGACGTGCCGCTCCCCGCCTGGGACTTCTTCGACGACGAGATGGTCGCCGACCTCGACGACGACCTGCGGGCTCGGATCCGCGGGGGCTCGGTGCCCTCGCCGGTGCACGCCGTCACCGACGGCCTCGAGTTCGGCGACGACGGCCTGTATGACCTGCCCGTCACGATGGTCACCGCGGAGTACGACGCGGCGCAGCTCAAGGAGTGGACCGACGCCGGGGAGTCCGGCACCGAGGAGATCGCCAAGCTGCGCAACGTCGAGTGGGTCGACCTGCACAGCGGCCACTGGCCGCAGTTCAGCCGCGTCGACGACACGGTGCGGGTGATCGTGGAGGCCGTCGAGCGAGCCTGAGGAGAGTCAGGTCCGGGCGAACAGGCGCGAGACCACCCGGCCGTCCGAGGCGAGGGCCAGTACCTCGTCGCCGGCCTCGAGCACCGTCGTACCCCTCACCTGCACCAGACGGCCGCCGCGGCTGACCATGCTGATCCAGACGTCCTCCTCGAGCGGGAGGTCCTCGATCGCCGAACCTTCCGCTGCGGAGCCGGGTGTCACCACCAAGCGGTGCAGCCCTTCCGGTTCGTCGCGGAACCTCATGCCGAGCGCCCACGGCTCCGGCTCGACCACCCGCATCCGCACCTTCCACGCGCGGGCGAGCGACGGCACCAGCCCACCCTGCACGACCACCGACACCAGCACCACGACGAAGATCACCGCGTAGATGCGCTGGGCACCGTCCACGCCCTCGGCCACGACATAGGTCCCCAGCAGGATCGGGACGGCGCCCTTGAGTCCGGCCCAGAGCACGAAGGCACGCTCGCCACGTCGGAGCCTGATCGGCGCGAGCACGAGCCCGACGAACAGCGGCCGGACGACCAGGATCAGGAGCGCCGCCAGCGCGATCCCGGTCCACGCGCGGCCGTCGCCGAACACCTCGGAGATCGGGATCGACAGTCCCAGCACGGTGAAGGCCACGATCTCGCCCAGGCTGCCGGCGGCCGAGGCGAAGCGCTCGATCTCGCGTTTGTACGGCGCGCGGGTGTCGCCGACCATGATCCCGGCCAGGAACACCGCCAGGAACCCGGACCCGTGCGCGAGCGTGGTCACGCCGTACAGCAGGAGAGCGAAGGCGATGGTCCGCAAGGGGTAGAGCGCCTCGTTGGGCAGGGGAAGGTGCCGGAGGAGCCAGCGCAGCGCGACCCCGCCGGCCACGCCGAAGGCGATGCCCAGCACCATCTGCAGCGCGAACTCCCCGGCGCCGTGTGCGACCGCGCCCCAGCCGCCGCCGCTCGTGCCCAGGATCGCCAGCATGAGTGCGATGCCGACCGGGTCGTTGGCGCCGGACTCACCCTCCAGCAGGGTCCCCGTGCGGCCGGCCACCTCGCGGCGACCCAGCACGGAGAACACCACTGCGGGATCCGTCGGCGCGAGCGCGGTGCCGACCAGAAGGGCCGCCCGCCAGTCGAAGTCGAACAGCGTGTGGGCCAGCACGGCCAGGACGCCCGCGGTGACGAAGGTGCCGGCGACCCCGAGCCACACGACCGCGCCCGCGACCGGTCGGAAGCGGGCGAGCCCGATGTGCATGCCCCCGTCGAAGAGGATCAGGACCAGGGCGATCGTGACGATCCGCTGGTCGGTCCGGATCGTCAGCGAGCCGAGGTCGGGAAACAGCTCTGCGCAGAGCGACGCCGCCACCAAGAAGATCGCGGGAGTCGGGATGCGCACCCACTCGCTGAGCCGGCTCGAGCCGACCGCCGCCAACAGCGCGAAAGCGGCGAGGACCACCACCAGCGCGAACGGGGCGATGTCGTGCACGAGGGCTCCTGGGGGTCGGTGACAGGTCCGCCGACCAGACTTCCCGGCACTCCGCGGAGCACTCTATCGGCCGCGCTCGCTCCGCTTCGTCCTTCGGATGGTCTCAGCTGTGGGCCACGCAGCGGTTGGCCCAGGGCCGCGCCTCGAGCCGTGCCGCCGGGATCGGCTCGCCGCAGACCTCGCAGGTGCCGTACGTGCCGTCCGCGAGGCGCTGCCGCGCCCGCCGTACCTCGTCGAGGATCGTGAGCAGGTTCTCCTGGGTGGAGACGGCCGTGAGCCGGTCGACGGCCATCGAGGTGCCCTCGCCGATCCGCTTGCCGAAGGAGATCGTGCCCAGCTCGCTGGGTGGCTTGGTCAGCTCTGCGAGCTCGGCCTCCAGCGCGGTCTCGCGCTCGGCCAGCAGCCGGTCCACCTCCGCGTCCATCCCTCCAGCGTAGGGCGGGCCCCCAGCGGGTGGGGCGGGGTGCGGACCCCCCGACTAGCGTGGAGGCATGCTCTCCGCCCACCGCACGTTCACCACGACCACTGCCCCCGATCTCGTCTACACGTTCCTCGCGGACTTCGCCAACGCCGAGGAGTGGGACCCGGGGACCGTGGAGTGCTCGCGGCTCGACGGGGACGGCGGCGTGGGCACCCGCTACCACAACGTCTCGTCGTTCCTCGGCCGCAAGACCGACGTCGAGTACGTCGCGCGCGAGCTGAACCCGCCGACCTTCGTGCACTTCGAGGGGAACAACGAGCAGTTCACGGGCCACGACCGGATCAGCTTCCAGGCCTCCGGCGGCGGCACCCAGGTGACCTACGACGCCACGTTCGACTTCCACGGGACGGCCAAGCTGGCGGTGCCGGTGGTGGCGCTGTACCTGCCGATCCTGGCGAACAAGACCGTCACGCAGCTGCGCGAGACCCTCGACCGGCTCGGGACCAGCGTCTAGGTCCGCCGTGCGTGCTCGACGCCCGGGCTCCCGCTGCCTAGCCTGACCGGGTGAGCCGCGACCCAGCCCAGCCGTGCTCGATGGTGCCCGCCGCCGAGCTGACCGATGCCGACCCGACGCCCGGCATGACCCGCCAGGTCGCCACCCATGCCGAGGGGATGTGGAGCGGCACCGTCGACACCGAGCCGCACGCGGTCTCCGGCTGGCACCACCACGGCGACTACGAGACGACGCTGTACGTCGTCAGCGGGCGGATGCGCCTGGAGTCCGGGCCTGATGGCGCCTACGTCGTCGAAGCCGGCCCCGGCGACTTCCTGCGGGTGCCGGCCGGCGCCGTCCACCGTGAGTCGAACCCGTCGGACGAGCCCGCGCGAGCGGTGGTCGTGCGCTGCGGCACCGGGGACCCGACGTACAACACCGCAGGCCCCGCCCGCTGATGTTCGGCCCGCTCGACTTCGTCTACCTGCCCAGCCGCGACGTGGCCGCCGATCTCGCGCACTGGACCCGGGCCGGCGGTGAGGTGGTGTTTGCTGTCGAGCGGTTCGACACCAGGGTCGCGATGGTCGCGCTCGGCGAGGGCCCGGGGTTCCTGCTGGCCCAGCACCTCGAGGGTGACGAGCCGGTGCTGGTCTACCGCGTCGACGACCTCGCAGCCTCGGTCACGGACCTCGCCGGACGTGGCATCGGGGTCGGCGACCGCTTCGAGTTCCCGTACGGCGAGGCGGTCGAGGTGCTGAGTCCCGGGCCGCAGCGGGTGGCGATCTACGAGCGGAGCCGGCCGGACCGCGGCGACTCGCTGCGCGGCCGCCACGACTTCTGACACGCATGATGACCACGACCCCGACCGAGGAGCCTGCATGTCCCAGACCACCGTGCTGTCACTGACCGACGGACGCGATCTCGAGGTCGAGGTCAGCGGCCCCGAGGACGCGCCCGTGCTGTTGTTCTCACACGGCACCCCTGGTGGCTCGTCGCAGTACGGCGGCTTCGCCCGCGGCTGCGCCGAGCGCGGGCTACGGCTCGCCACCTGGTCGCGTCCGGGGTACGGCGCATCCTCGCGGCGCGCGGGCCGCACCGTCGCCGACGACGTCGACGACGCCGCGGCGGTGCTCGACCACGTCGGCGCCGACACCTGCCTGGTGGCCGGATGGTCAGGAGGCGGGCCGCATGCATTGGCCGCCGGCGCCCTGCTGCCGGACCGCGTGCGCGGGGTGCTCTGCATCGCCGGCGTCGCGCCGTACGACGCCGAGGGGTTGGACTTCCTGGCCGGCATGGGCGAGGACAACATCGAGGAGTTCGGCCAGGCGCTGCAGGGCGAGGAGCCGCTGCGCGCCTGGCTGGAGAACGTCCGACCGGAGCTGGTTGCGATGACCGCGGACGACGTGGTCGCCTCGCTCGACACGCTGCTGCCACCCGTCGACGAGGCCGCAGTGACCGGCGAGTTCGCCGAGTTCCTCGCCGTCGGGTTCCGGCAGGCCGTCTCGGTGGGCATCGAGGGCTGGCTCGACGACGACCTCGCGTTCACCCGGCCGTGGGGCTTCGACCTCGACGCGATCACCGTGCCGACGTACCTCTGGCAGGGCAGCGAGGACCTGATGGTGCCGTTCGCGCACGGGAAGTGGCTCGCGGCGCGGATCCCCGGCGTCACCGCGCACCTCGAGCCGGGCGAGGGCCACCTCTCGGTGTCGCTGGGTGCCCTCGACCGGATGCTCGACGAGCTGGTGGCTACTTCACCGCGATGATGTCGGTGGTGCGGATGTCGGGGTCGCTCGCCAGCAGGTCGGCCGCCACCTGACCGAGTGCGGCGGGGATCTGGCCGTTCAGGTGTGCCTGGCGGCCGTCCTCACCCTCGAAGGTGTCGAAGATGCCGTACGTCGTGTCGCTGAGCTTGAAGGCGTACCACGTCACCGTCCCCTCCTCCTCGGCGGCGAGCGCACGCCCCTGCTCCAGGAAGGCGGCGAGCTCGTCGCCCTTCCCTGGCTTGGCCTCCAGCAGCGCGAGCAGTCCTCGGTCGACGGTCATGGGGTTCCTCCAAAGGGTGTGGGCAGATCGGTCGCCTCCCACCGTAGGCGTGCCATGCTCCCCGCATGGTGCTCAAGGTGGTGGTGCCGCTCCTGGCGCTGGCGTACGTCGGCTACCGGGTCGCCGTCTTCGTGGAGATCCATCGGGCCCAGCGCCGCGGTGACACCGCCCGCGTCGAGCGCCTGCAGAAGCACGGCCTCGGCTTCTACCGCTTCGTCCTGGGCACCGTCGTGGTGCTGCTCGTCCTGCTGACGATCTTCGCCGTCCTGGAGAGCCGCTGACCCCGGTGGTTGAGGAGGGGCGCGCTGGCGCGCCGTCGCGAAACCATCGTGGAGTCGGCTCGGGCGTCGGGGTGGTTTCGAGACGCTCGCTGGCGCTCGCTCCTCAACCACCGGCGGCGCGGGCGGGCGTCGGGGTGGTGTCGAGACGCTCGCTGGCGCTCGCTCCTCAACCACCGGCCAAGCCACGGGTGGTAGACCAGGGACATGCCTGACGCACTCGACGTCCCGGTCGCCGGCGGCGTGCTCCGTACGGCGATCTGGCCCGGCAGCGGCGCCCCGGTGCTCGCCATCCACGGCATCACGTCGTCCTCACGGTCCTGGCCGCTGCTGGCCCAGGAGCTCGACCGGCCGGTCGTCGCCCCCGACCTGCGGGGTCGGGGCCGGTCCAACCACCTGCCCGGTCCGGTGGGGATCGTCGCGCACGCCGACGACTGCGCCGCCGTGCTCCACGCGGTGACCGACGAGCCGGTGGTCGTGGTCGGTCACTCGATGGGTGGCTTCGTCGCCACCGTCCTCGCGGACCGGCACCCCGACCTGGTCCGCGCGCTGGTGCTCGTCGACGGCGGCCTCCCCTTCCCACCCGCGGATGCCGAGGCCACGCTCGCCGGCCTCCAGCCGATCAAGGACCGGCTCCAGACGTCGTACACCCGGGAGGAGTACCGCGACTGGTTCCGCCACCACCCGGCGTTCGCACGGGACTGGACCCCCGAGGTCGAGGAGTACGCCGACTACGACCTGCCCGACGACCCGGGCCGCCCCAGCGCCGACCCGGAGGCGGTCGAGGCCGACCAGATCGACATGCTGGAGAGCACCGACTTCGCCGATGCGGTCGCGCATCCCCAGCACCCGCGCGTCTTCCTGCACGCGTCCCGGGGCTTCGCCGACGACCCGCCCGGCCTCTACCCGCAGCCGACCGTCGACGCCTACGCCGCCCGCTGGCCCGACCTCGGGGTCCGGCCGGTGCCGGACGTCAACCACTACACGATCGTGCTCAGCCGACGCGGCGCCTCCGCGGTCGCGGACGCCGTCCGTGCCGTGACGGCCCTAGGCTGAGGTCCATGACCCAGGCGGCGGTGGTCGACGACGACCTGTCCGAGGGAGACGAGGCTCCGCTGCTCGGGGGCACCGCGCGCAACGTGGCGTTCGCCGTGATCCTGGGCGGGATGCTTCTCGCGGCCCTCGACGGCACGATCGTGGCCACGGCGCTGCCGACCATCGTCGGCGACCTCGGCGGCGCCGAGCACATGAGCTGGGTGGTGACGGCGTACCTGCTCACCCAGACCATCGCGACGATCCTGGCCGGCAAGTTCGGCGACCTGTTCGGTCGCAAGTCGATCTTCATCGGCAGCATCGCCTTGTTCACCGTTGCCTCGATGCTGGCCGGCCTCTCGCAGTCGATGACGTGGCTGATCGGGTCACGGGCCATCCAGGGCATCGGTGGTGGTGGCCTGACCGTCACGGCCACCGCGATGATCGCCGACATCATCCCGCTGCGCGACCGGGGCAAGTACCAGGGCGCCATGGGTGCGGTCTTCGGAGGTACGACGGTCCTCGGGCCACTGCTGGGCGGCTTCTTCACCGACCATCTCTCGTGGCAGTGGGTGTTCTACGTCAACGTGCCGATCGCGGCGGTGATCATTCCCCTCGCGATCCGGCTGCTGCCCAAGGTGCCGACGTCCGGGCGGCCGATCTTCGACACCCTGGGCATCGTCTTCATCTCGCTGGGCTCCGCCGGGCTGATCCTGGCGACGAGCTGGGGCGGGGTCCAGTACGGCTGGGGGTCGCCGACGATCATCGGCCTGATCATCGGGGGCGTCGTCGCCATCGGGTGCTTCATCGCCGCCGAGCGAAGCGCCGCCGAGCCGATCCTGCCGTTGCGCCTCTTCCGGCGGAACGTGTTCAGCGTCAGCGCCGTGCTCAGCTTCATCGTCGGGTTCGCGCTCCTGGGCACGATGACGTTCCTGCCGACGTACCTGCAGTACTGCCAAGGCGTCAGCGCCACGGTCTCCGGGCTGCGTACCCTGCCGATGGTGCTCGGGCTGATCGTCGCGTCGGTGAGCGCCGGCAACGTGGTCAGCCACACCGGTCGCTACCGGATCTTCCCGATCGTCGGCTCGGTCGTGATGGCGCTCGGGATGTGGGGCCTCTCGCGTCTCGACCAGCACTCCTCGACCCTGGAGACCTCCGGCGCGATGCTGGTCCTCGGGGTCGGGATCGGCCTGTCGATGCAGGTGCTGACGATCATCGTGCAGAACACCGTGGAGTACCGCGACCTCGGTGTCGCCACGTCCGGCGTGACGTTCTTCCGGACCATGGGAAGCGCGTTCGGTGCCGCCGTCTTCGGCACCATCTACGCCAACCATCTCGCGCCGAACCTCGCCAAGGCGGTCGCCGCCACCGGCGCGGACCCGACCCAGATCACCTCGCCGACCGGGGTCCAGGCCCTGCCGCCTGTCCAGCAGGCGGCGGTGGTCGCGGCGTACGCCGACACCCTGCAGACCGTCTTCGCCACGGCTATCCCGGTGGCGGTGATCGCCTTCGTGGTGGCGCTCTTCCTCAAGCAGGTGCCGATGCGCGGGCTGACCCGGCCCGGGGCCTCCGAGATCGGCCCGGCTTTCGCCATCCCCGACCAGCGCACTGCCCAGGAGCAGCTCGAGGGCCAGGTCGTGCGGATCCTCCGCACCCGGCTGCCCGAGGCCGCGGACCGACTGCTCCGCACCTCCGAGGCCGGGCTCGACGGTGTGCAGGTCTGGACGCTCAGGCAGATCGCGATCCAGCAGATCCATGCCCACGCGCCGGCGGACCCGTACGCCGTCGCGGCCGCCCACCGCGTACCGATGGCACTGATCCGCCCGGCGATCGACGACTGCATCGAGGGCGGCCTGCTGGCGGAGGCCGACGGTCGCGTCGAGCTCACCGAGCAGGGACGCGCCCAGTTCCGCGCGTTCGTCGTCGAGCTGTGGGGCTGGCTGGTCACCGAGGTCGAGCAGGCCAACGGCGAGCCCCTCGACGAGCAGGGACGCGAGGACCTCCGCACGATCGCTCGCCGCCAGATGCTGTCGGACGACCCGGTCACCGAGCCGATCGAGCTCGCCCAGGCCGGCGCCTAGCCAGGTTCAGGGCAGCTGCGGGAACTCGCCCATCGCGTGGTCGGCGATCCGCTTCATCATCCAGGTGTCGATGCCGCCACCCACGAGGCCACCGAGGAGCGGCACGCCGCGACCCAGCTTGGCGAACGCCTGCTCGCCGACCCCGCGGAGCAGCTTGAAGGCGATCGCCTTGTTGACGATCAAGAGCCCGGCCGGCGGGAGCTGCCGGGTGGCCATGCTCACCATCCGGCCGCCGCCGGTCGCCAGACCGGCCTTGGACAGCACCTCGTCGGCGTCGGAGCCGACCAGGGTGAGCAGGATGGCCGTGCGCACCCGTGGGTCGTCGACGTCGTACCCGCGCAGGGACGCGATCGCGCCGACCATCCGGGTGGCCTGCACGTAGAACTCCACGACGTTGACCGGCAGCGCGACGGGCATCGTGACGAAGCCCCCGACGCTGGTGACGAAGCCACCGATCGCGCCGCGCGCGACGGTGGTCCGCGCGATCTTGGCGACGGCCGCGTCGGTGGACCGGGTGTCGCGCCGCGCGGCGTCGGCGATCTCACGGGCCGACTTCAGCGGTCCGCCACCGTCGATCCCGACGTCCAACAGCAGCTGGGTGACGCGGGCGACGGTGCCCTCGTCCGGTGCGTTGATCGCGGCGGCGTCCAGCGCGTGGAGGGGTACGACGTCGCCGCCCCGCTTGGCGGACCTGGCCAGCATCCGGCTCACCGGCCGTCCGGGTCCTGCTCGGCGATCCGCTCGACACCGCGGTCGAGGTGCTGCCGGAGCTGGCCGAGCCGGGACGCGTGCTTGCCGTCGGTACGACGGTCGACGGCGTCGGTGGCGCGGTCGAGGGCCCGGTCGATGTCCTCGCGGTGCTCGCGCGCCAGCTCGCCGGCGCGCGCCCGACCCTGCTCGACGAGCCGCTCGGCCTGCTGTGCGAGCTCGCTCGCGCGGCGGTCGACCTGGTACTGCTCGAGCTTGGCCTTGATGGACTCGCTGATCGTCGGCTTGGACATGCGACCTCCCGTGGTTGCTGGCTCCAGTCTGACCGGTCCCGCAAAGGAACCACGAACCTGCGTCGTGCCGTGCGCGCCGGAGCGGGTCAGACCGGCACCTCGCCGTACGGCGCGACGGCCTGGCCGGCGAACTCCCAGAACCGCTCGCGGTCCGCGTCGCTCTCCTGGTGCCGCCCCAGGTAGTGGGTCGGCCGCGGGGCCCGGTCCATCCAGAACCCACCGGTCGCCGGGTCCAGGACGGGCTCGGCGAGCAGCCAGACCACGGTGTCGGCGCCCTCCTGCGTGGTCCGCAGGATCGGCCGGGTCAGCATCCGGAACTTCGGCAGGCTCTTCTGGATGCCCGGGGTGTCGGCCCAGCCGGGGTGCATGACGTGGACGCTGACCCCGCTGTCGGCGAGCTCTTCGGCCCACCGCTCGGCGAGGACCACCTGCATCCGCTTGGCGCGTGCGTACGCCGTGGCGCCGGCGAACTCACCCTCGCGGTACTCCGGGTCGTCGACCGCGAGCGGCTGCGCGTACATCCCGCCCGAGGTCACGAAGACGATCCGAGCACCGTCGCTGAGCACCGGTCGCAGCAGGGACGTGAGCAGGTGCGGCCCGAGCACGTGCACGCTGAGGGTCAGCTCGTGGCCCTCGCGGCTCTCCGAGCGCTGCTCGGTCATCAGCCCGGCGTTGTGCACGAGGCCGTCGAGCGCCGGCACCCGGGCGACGAAGTCGGCAGCGAACTCGGCGACCGCCGTCAGGGATCCGAGGTCGCACTCCTCGACGACGACCTGCGCGTTCGGCACCCGGCGGCGCACGCCGCGCGCGGCCGACTCGCCCCGCTGCCGGTCGCGCCCGAGCAGGTGCACGGTGGCGCCGAGCCGAGCGCACTCCTCGACGGTGGCCAGGCCCAGTCCGGAGGTGCCGCCGGTGACCAGGATCGTGCGCCCGTCCAGGGCGCCGTCGGGGATCGGCGTCCAAGCGCGGCGGCGCAGGTGGTAGCCGAGTCGCGAGTAGCCGGGCAGGATCGTGCGGTCGAGCAGCCGGTCGACGGCGCTCTCACGGGAAGCCATACCTTCAACCTAGCCAGCGGCCGTTCGCCCGACCCCGCCCGTCCGGGTGGCTCGCAGCGACGTCGGTGTTGGCACACTCGTCCGATGACCGAGTTCACCGTCCGCAACCGGTCCTCGGCGACCGTCGCCGCACCGCGTGAGGAGATCTGGGCAGCGCTCACCGACCCCCGCCTCCTGCCGCGCCTCACGCCGTACCTCCACGAGATCGAGGTCGACGGCGACCGCTGGCACTGGCACCTGAGCCGGATCCCGGTGCTCGGCGTCGCGGTGGCGCCGTCGTTCACCGAGGTGATGAGGTTCGAGGAGCCGTCGTCGATCACCTTCGAGCACGACCCGGCACGCGACGACGAGCGGACCGGCGTCAACGGCGCCTACCGCCTCCAGCCCGCGCCGTCCGGGACCCACCTGGCGGTCGACCTCGCGATCAGCGTGGACCTCCCCTTCCCGGCCCTGGCGCGGCCCGCGGTGCAGACCGCGATGAAGGGCGTGGTGGGGGTGATGGGCCAGCGCTTCTCGTCCAACCTCCTCCAGCATCTCGACGGCTGACGCCCCGGTCGCGGGTGTGCGGGGCCAGATCGCGGGTACAGGTCACGGAGACGTACGACGAGCGGAGGAACACATGGCAGAGCACGTGGCCCATGCGGAGACCGAGATCTCGGCCGCACCCGAACAGGTCTGGGGTGCTCTCACCGACCCTGAGGCGATCTCGGCGTTCATGTTCGGCTCCCAGGTCGAGACCGACTGGCAGGTCGGCAGCCCGATCACCTGGACCGGTGAGTACGACGGGAAGTCGTTCACCGACAAGGGCGAGATCCTGCAGGTGGACGAGCCCGAGCGGCTGCGGATGACCCACTACAGCCCGATGACGGGTCAGCCGGACGAGCCGGAGAGCTACCACACCCTCGACTACCGGCTCGCCGCCTCCGACGCCGGCACCCGGCTCACCCTCGACCAGGACGGCAACGACTCCGAGGAGCAGGCCGAGCAGTTCGCCGCGAACTGGCAGACGATGCTCGACCAGGTCAAGGAGTACGTCGAGGAGGGCCGGGGCAACCAGGGCTAGGCAACCGGGCTAGCCGAACCGGCGCAGCCGCAGGCTGTTGCCGACCACGAACAGCGACGAGCAGGCCATCGCCGCGCCGGCGACCATCGGGTCGAGCAGGCCGGCGGCCGCGAGCGGGATCGCCGCGACGTTGTAGGCGAACGCCCAGAACAGGTTGACCCGGATCGTGGCGAGGGTACGGCGCGCCAGCCGGATCGCGACGGCCGCGCTCTGCAGGTCGCCGCTGACCAGGGTCAGGTCGCTGGCCGCGATCGCGACGTCGGTGCCGGTACCCATCGCGAGCCCCAGGTCGGCCCGCGCGAGGGCGGCCGCGTCGTTGACGCCGTCGCCGGCCATCGCCACGACGTGCCCCTCGGCCTGGAGCCGCGCCACCTCGGCGACCTTCTGCTCGGGGCGCACTCCGGCCACGACGGTCTCGATGCCGACCTCGTCGGCCACCCGGAGCGCGGTCGACTCCCGGTCTCCGGTGAGCAGCACCGTGTGCAATCCGAGCGCGTGCAGGGCGGCCACCGCCTCGGCGGAGGTGGGTTTGACCGAGTCGGCCACGGTGACCACTCCGCGGGCGACCCCGTCCCACCCGACCACGACCGGCGTGCCGTCGCGCGCGGCGGCGACCATGCGCCGTACCTCCTCGGGAAGGTCGGGGAACAGGTCGGGCCGTCCGACCGTCACCTCGCGGCCCTCGACGAGTCCGCGCGCGCCGAGTCCCGGCAGGCTGGTGAACCCCTCGACCTCCGGCAGAGCGGGGCCGGCCGCGGCGACGAGAGCCCGGGCGACCGGATGCTCCGAGGCGGCCTCGACCGCTGCGCCGAGCCGGAGCAGTGCGGGGTCGTCGGGCTCGACCTTGGTCACCGACATCCGGCCGGTGGTGACGGTGCCGGTCTTGTCGAGCACGATCGTGTCCACCGCGCGGGTCGACTCGAGGACCTGGGGGCCGCGGATCAGGATGCCGAGCTGGGCGCCGCGCCCGGTGCCGACCATCAACGCCGTGGGCGTGGCGAGCCCGAGGGCACAGGGGCAGGCGATGACCAGGACGGCGACGGCGGCGGTGAACGCCGCGGTGACGTCACCGGTGAGCAGCAGCCAGCCGGCCAGGGTGAGCACTGCGATCACCAGCACGACCGGCACGAAGACCGCCGAGATGCGGTCGGCGAGCCGCTCGACGGGGGCCTTGGTGCGCTGCGCCTCCTCGACCAGGCGGGTGATCTGGGCCAGCTGGGTGTCGGCGCCGACGCGGGTGGCGCGCACCACCAGCCGTCCGGAGGCGTTGACCGTGGACCCGACCACCGCGTCGCCCGGACCGACCTCGACCGGCACCGGCTCGCCGGTGAGAAGGGAGAGGTCGACGGCCGACCGGCCATCCTCGACGACACCGTCGGCAGCGACCTTCTCTCCGGGACGTACGACGAACCGGTCGCCGACCCGGAGCTCCTCGACGCCGACGAACCGTTCACCGGTGTCGTCGAGCAGGCTCACCTGCTTGGCGCCGAGCTCCATCAGCGACCGCAGCGCCTCGCCGGCCCGGCGCTTGCTCAGCCCCTCGGCGTACCGGCCGGCGAGCAGGAACGTCGTGACCACGGCGGCGGACTCGAGGTACAGGTGTCCCTCGCCGCGCACCACCGCGACCGCCGACCAGACCCAGGCGGCGACGGTGCCGAGCGAGACCAGGGTGTCCATGGTGCTGGCGCCGTGGCGCGCGTTGACCGCGGCGGCGCGGTGGAACTGCCAGCCGCACCACCAGACCACGACGCCCGACAGCAACAGCGACCACCACTCCCAGCCGGGGACCCGTGTCGCCGGCACCATGCCCCAGAGCACGACCGGCACCGAGAGCACCACCGCGGTGAGCAGCCGCACCGGGCGCGGGGTGGGGGTCTGCTGGAGCGTCGGTGCGGGGAGGGTCGCGTCGTAACCGGCGCGTCGTACGGACTCGATCAGGTCCTGGGTGGTGAGGGTGGGCGGGTAGCGCACGTGCGCCTTCTCCGTGGCGTAGCTGACGGAGGCGTCGACGCCGTCGAGCCTGGTCAGCGTGCGCTCGACCCGGTGCGCGCAGGAGGCGCAGGTCATCCCCTCGATGTCGAGATCGACGTCGAGGAGCGCGGGCTCGGTGGCGGGTGCAGGCATCTCAGACGAGGCGGTAGCCGGCCTCTTCGACGGCCGCCTCCACGTCGTCGTCCGACAGCGGCGGCTCTGCCTCGACGGTGAGCGTGCCGTTGTGGAGCAGGACGGCGACGCGGGTCACGCCGGGCAGCCGGGAGACCTCGTCGGTCACGGACGCGACGCAGTGGGCGCAGCTGAGGCCGGCCACGGTCCAGGTCTGGGCCATCGTGTCGGTCGTCATGAGCGCACCAGCCGGGCGATCGCGGCCGAGGCCTCGGAGAGCTTCTCGTCGGCGTCGACCCCGCTGTCGACCGCATCGCGGACGCAGTGGGCCAGGTGGTCGTCGAGAAGCCCGAGCGCGACGGCTTGGAGCGCCTTGGTCGTCGCGGAGACCTGGGTCAGGATGTCGATGCAGTACTGGTCCTCCTCGACCATCCGTTGCAGACCGCGGGCCTGCCCCTCGATCCGTCGCAGCCGCTTGAGGACGTCGTCCTTCGAGCTCTCGTAGCCGGGGTGTTCCATGTCGGCCATGATACCCCCTTGGGGTATTGATGCCAGTGCCGAACGTCCCGGCCGGAAGTTCCTTGGCCCGCAGCGACGGCCCACCCCGTGGGCGCCGAAACACGGGGGTAACCCGGGTCGGTGACGATGGGGGCATGGAGCCCGACCGTCAGCGCAGCCCGGACAAGGAGCTGCGCCGTGACATCCGCCGGGTCACCTCGATCCTCGGCGAGACCCTGGCGCGCACCGAAGGCGACGACCTGCTCGCGCTGGTCGAGCAGGTCCGCACCCACGCCAAGGAGGACCGGCTCGACGAGCTGCCGGAGTTCGACCTGGCCACGATCACCCGGCTGGTGCGGGCGTTCACGGCGTACTTCCACCTCGCCAACATCACCGAGCAGGTGCACCGCGGCCGCGCCCTGACCCGCGCCAGCGCCGAGGAGGGCGGGTGGATCGAGCGGGCGGTGGCCCGGATCGCCGAGGCGGACGTGGACCCCGACGAGCTCGCGTCGCTGCTCCAGCAGATCGCCGTCCGCCCCGTGTTCACCGCCCATCCCACCGAGGTCGCCCGGCGTTCGACGATCGACAAGCTGCGCCGGGTCGCCGCGCTGCTCGGGGAGCCGGACAGCCCGCGGCGGACCCGCCGGCTGGAGGAGGCTGTGGAGCTGCTCTGGCTCACCGACGAGATCCGGATCGAGCCGCCGGAGCCGACCGACGAGGCCCGCAACGTCGTCTACTACCTCGAGGGCCTCTCCGCCGGCGCGCTGCCCGACGTGCTCGAGGAGCTGCGCGACCGGCTGGTCCCGCTGGGAGTGGACCTGCCCCCGGACGTGCGCCCGCTCCGCTTCGGCTCCTGGGTGGGCGGCGACCGCGACGGCAACCCGCATGTGACGCCGGCGACGACGCGCGAGGTGCTCACCCTCCAGGCGGTGCACGGCATCCGGCTGTTGCGCAGCCGGGTCGACGGGTTGCGTCGTGACCTCTCGGTGAGCGACCACGTGAGCTCGGTGTCGGTGGAGCTCGCCGACCGGATCGCCGAGGTGCTGCCGGGACTGCCGGAGGTCGAGCCGCGCTACCGGAGGCTGAACGCCGAGGAGCCCTACCGGCTGTTCCTCACCTGCGTGCACGTGCGCCTCGCCCTCACCGAGCAGCGGATCGTCGGCGGCGGCCGGCATGTGCCGGGGCGCGACTATGCCGACGACACCGAGCTCCTGGACGACCTGCTGCTCCTGCACCGCTCCGTGCTCGCGCACCAGGGCCCGGTCGTGGCCTCCGGCGAGGTCGAGCGGCTCGTCCGCACCGTCGCGGCCACCGGGCTGACCCTGGCGACGCTCGACGTGCGAGAGCACTCCGCCAAGCACCACGAGGCCGTGGGACAGCTGCTCGACCGGGTCGGCGAGATCGGCACGCCGTACGCCGCCCTCGACCGGCACAGCCGGCTCAAGGTGCTGAGCGAGGAGCTCGCCGGACGACGTCCGCTGGCGCACAGCCCGCTCCCGCTCGACGCCGCTGCGACGGTCACCGCCGAGACCTTCCGGGCCGTGCGCTGGGCGCTCGACTCGCTCGGGCCGCGCGTCGTCGAGAGCTACATCATCTCGATGACCCACGACGCCGACGACGTCCTGGCCGCGGTCGTCCTGGCGCGCGAGGCCGGGCTGGTCGACCTGCCGGCCGGCGTGGCGCGGATCGGGTTCGTGCCGCTGCTGGAGACCGTCGACGAGCTCGAGCAGACCGAGTTCATCCTCGACGCGCTCTTCGCCGACCCGTCGTACCGGCAGCTGCTGCGGCTCCGCGGCGACCTGCAGGAGCTGATGCTCGGCTACTCCGACTCCAACAAGGCCGGCGGCATCACCACCTCGCAGTGGCAGATCCAGCTCGCGCAGCGCCGAGCCCGCGACGTCGCCCGGCGGTACGGCGTACGGCTGCGGTTCTTCCACGGGCGCGGCGGCTCGGTCGGGCGTGGCGGCGGTCCGACGTACGACGCGATCATGGCGCTGCCGTCGGGCACCGTCGACGGCGAGGTGAAGATCACCGAGCAGGGCGAGGTGATCAGTGACAAGTACGCCCTCCCGGTGCTGGCGCGGCAGAACCTCGAGCTCGCGCTCGCCGCCACCCTGGAGGCCAGCGTGCTCCACCGCACCGACCGTCGTACGTCGCAGCAGGCACGGCGCTGGGACTCGACGATGGACCGCATCTCCTCGGCCGCGCACGTGCGCTACCGCGGGCTCGTCGAGGAGACGGGGCTGGCGGAGTACTTCCTCACCTCCACCCCGGTCGACCTCCTCGGCGCCCTGCATATCGGCTCCCGACCGGCTCGGCGACCGGACGCGGACGGCGGCCTCGACGACCTCCGCGCGATCCCCTGGGTCTTCGGCTGGACCCAGTCGCGCCAGATCGTGCCGGGCTGGTTCGGCGTCGGGTCCGGCCTCGCCGCCGTGGCTGACGAGGTCGAGGCGCTGCAGGAGATGTACGCCGAGTGGCAGTTCTTCCGCACCTTCCTCGGCAACGTCTCGATGACGCTGGCGAAGACCGACCTCGACATCGCCGAGCGGTACGTCGGGCTCGCACCCGAGCAGCTCCGGCCGCTGCTGGACGTGATCCGGGCCGAGTTCGACCTCACCGTCGAGCGGGTGCTGGCCGTGACCGGCGACGCTGCCCTGCTCGATGACGAGCCCACTCTGCGCACCACGCTGGAGATCCGCGAGAACTACCTGGAACCCCTGCACCACCTGCAGATCGAGCTGCTAGGTCGTTACCGCCGCGGTGAGGACGATCCTGCGCTGGAACGCGCGTTGCTGCTGACGATCAACGGGATCGCGGCTGGGATGCGCAACACGGGCTGAGCACCGGCTGAGTCTCCGCTTGCGAGCAAGCTCGCTGCGCCGCTCGGTGCGGCGATCAGCCGCCGCCGACTACGTCGTCGGGCACCTGATCGTCCTCCCTCGGGCCGAAGATGCACAGGTCGTCGAGCGTGGTCGGGTCGAGCGTCGTACTCCAACCGGTCATCTGGGTGCGGGAGCGCCGCGAGAAGATCGCGCGGAACAGCTCGTAGTCGGGGACGCCGTCGACCGCACCGGTGTTGTCGCCGAGCATCCGTGGTGCGATCGCCTCCAGCACCGGGCGCCACATCTGCTCGGGCGGCGCGCCCTTGCCGAGTGCCTCGTGCAGGTCGGCGTGATGGACCGCGATGTTCCAGACCAGGCCCGGGCTGTCGTTGCCCTCGAGGGAGGCGACCACCGCGTCGACGGAGGCCTGCAGCTCGGCGACCAGCTCCTCGGCCGAGCGGGCCGCCCGCTCGTCGACGTGCCGCGCGGTCCACTCCGGCGACGGCGCGCCGTCCATCCGGTCGGCGATCATGTCGGCGGGTCCGCCTGCGAGGTGGGCGAGGACGTCGTGGACCGTCCAGTCCGGGGTGGCAGGAACGCGGCGCGAGAGGTCGTCGGCGTCGAGCGACCCGGCCAGGGCGGAGACGGCGTCGACGTTGGCGCGATACACCTCGCCCCAGTCGCTCATCGGCTTCCTCGGGCTCGGCTCGAGGGCGGCATCGTGGGCATGGCGCCACCCTAGGACGGTCCGAGAGACCGGAGAAAGGTCTTGTCGTCGCCCGAGTAGTCACGTACGCTCGCGATATATCGTGATCGGTCGACGAACGGGTCGACCGGCGCCGAGCGAGGAGCCACCGATGGGCCACCATTCTTCCTGGGGACGCGACTTCGAGTCCCTGTTCAACCAGCACGGACCGCAGGGTCGCCGCGGCGGCGAGTGGGGCGGCCAGTGGGGCGGTCCTTGGGGCGGTGGGCAGGGGGGCTCGCCGAACCGGCGCTCCGGCCCACCGCCGTGGCTGACCGGGCTGTTCGGGCTCGCCGGCCAGGAGGCTCCGCCCCGCGGCCCACGGGTCCGCCGTGGTGACGTGCGGGTGGCGATCCTCGCGGTGCTCGCCGAGGAGCCGCTGAACGGCTACCAGGTGATCCAGCAGATCTCCGAGCGCACCGACGGTGCGTGGCGGCCCAGCCCGGGCTCGGTCTACCCGACGATCTCCCAGCTCGAGGACGAGGGCCTGATCGAGGGCGACGACGAGCGTGGACGTCGTACCCTCCGGCTCTCCGACGCCGGTCGCGAGTACCTCTCGACCCACGCCGAAGAGGTGGCCGAGGTCTGGGCGCCGTTCGAGAGCGAGGGGCGCAGCGGGCGCCCCCAGGGTGGCGCTGCGGACTTCACCTCCTTGAAGCCCGAGATCGGGCGGGTGATGAACGCGGCCTGGCAGATCATCTCCACCGGCACCGACGAGCAGCGCCGCGACGCCATCGGCGTGCTGGTCGAGGCACGACGCGGGCTCTACCGGATCCTCGCCGACCATCCCGGCGACGACGGCGAGGTGGACGTGCTGGAGGAGGACCTGAACGGCGAGGAGGAGCGATGAACGACCGGCTCCGGATCGGCGACGCCGAGCGCGAGGAGGCCGCCCACGAGCTGGGCGAGCACTACGCGATGGGCCGGATCACCACCGAGGAGCACAGCGAGCGGCTCGAGCAGATCTGGGCGGCACGGACGGCGGCCGATCTGGCGCCGGCCTTCGCCGACCTGCCCCGGCCGCGGGTGGCAGAACCGGTGCCGTCCGCACCACGCGCTCCCCGCTCCTGGGGACCGCCCCGGCACCGGTTGCCCTTCCCGGTGAAGATGCTGATCGCGCTGGTGACGGTGGTCCTCGTGTTCACCCACCTGCCGTGGATCCTGATCGGGCTGTTCGTCTACGTCTTCGCGATCCGCCGCTTCGCCCACCACGGTCACCACCCGCGCCGTCACCCACGGTGGCGCTGACCCGGCTCAGACGTCGGTCGCGCGGTTGACCCAGACGTCGCCGACCACCATCCCGACCTTCTGGTAGAGGCCGAGGGCGCCGGTGCGCGAGTCGGTGGAGAGCGCCGAGCGGGTCGCACCGTGCTCGCGGCCCAGGGCGAAGGCGTCGACCAGCAGCGCCTGCGCGAGCCCGCGGCGGCGCTGGTCGCGACGTACCGCGAGCTGGCCGATGAAGGCCTCGGTCGGTGGCTCGCCGTACAGGCTCATGAGGGACATGCCGACGACCTCGCCGTCCGGGTCGGTCACCACCCGGAGGTGCCACGGCTCGAAGCCCGGCCGACGGACACTGGTCGCGAGGAAGTCCTCCAGCGGCTCGCGGTCGCGCTCCGACCACTCGAGGAAGGCGTCCTCCTTGACCTCGTGCACGCTCGCGTAGTCGTCGGGCGTGGCCGTGCGGATCTGGTAGCCGTCGGGCAGCGGTCGTTCCGGGATCCGAGCGCCCTCGGGCAGGTTCAGCGCCCAGCTGGTCCAGCGGACCTTCCAGCCCAGCTTCTCCAGGAGCAGGTCGCCGGCGGACCCCTCGGGGACCGGGCTGCCGATCACGGCGCCGCCCAGCTCGCCGGTGCGGACCGGCATCCAGGCGGCCAGCGTCGTACCGATCCCGCGGCGGCGGTACGACGGGTGCACGGCCGCGTCGCCGCGTCCGGACCGGTTGGCCTCGGCGTAGGCGACCAAGGTGTCGCCGTCGAAGACGCCCACGGTCGAGGCCGCGACGTCGAAGCTCGGCTTCTGCCAGTCGCCGATGATGTCGGCCGGCTCGATCTCGACCTTGCCGAGGTCATGCTGCTCCTGGGCCGCCATCACCTCGTAGACCGCCTGCGCGTCGGCCATGGTCAGCGGTCGCGAGGTGAGCCCGTCGGGCAGTGCGAGGTCGTCCACGGCCGCATTCAACCGCCGAGTCGGCGCAAGGTGCACACGAATAAACGCCCAGTCGGCGCAAAGAGGCGCAGAAATGACACCGACTCGGCGCAAACGCACACGCGTTCGGCGCCGAGTCGGCAAAGAGAGGCAGGTGAAACGCGCCGAGTCGTCATATGACGACTCGGCGAGGGGTCACTTGGCGATGGCGGAGATGTCGAACTCGAGCTTGATCTTGTCCGACACCAGGAAGCCACCGGTCTCGAGCGCGGCGTTCCAGGACAGGCCCCAGTCCTTGCGGTTCAGGACAGCCTTGCCCTCGAAGCCGATCCGGAGGTTGCCGAACGGGTCGCGGGCCGAGCCGCTGGCCTCGAAGTCGAGGGTGATCGGCTTGGTGACGTCCTTGATGGTCAGGTCGCCGGTGATCGCCCAGTCGTCGCCGTCGCGCTTCACGTCGGTGGAGACGAAGGTGATCTCGGGGTAGGTCTCGACGTCGAAGAAGTCGGCGCTCCGCAGGTGACCGTCGCGGTCCGCGACACCGGTGTCGACGCTGGCGGCCTGGATCTTCACCTCGACCTTGCTGGCGGCCGGGTTGGCGGTGTCGACGACAGCCTCGCCCGTGAAGTCCTTGAACTGGCCGCGGACGGTGGTGACCATCGCGTGGCGGGTGCTGAAGCCGAGGCGCGTGTGGGTCGGGTCCAGGGTGTAGTCGCCCTTGATGTCAGAGATGACGGTGGTGGCGGGGTCGAAGGTGGTGTCAGCCATGGGGGAGTCTCCTTGAGTTCGTGAGTTGAAGTTTCAACCAACTACCTCGTACAACGTTCAACCACGTGGATCATTCCCGGGGCCTAGAGTGACCCGCATCACACTCCGCTCGGGAGGACCCATGTTCCGCATCCACGTCCGCCGCCTGCTCGCCCTCGCGGCCGCCACGCTCGCCGTACCGCTGCTCGGGCCGCTGCCCGCCGCTCACGCCGCGGCACCGTCGTACGTCGCGCTCGGCGACTCGTACTCCTCCGGCGTCGGCACGCGCAGCTACCTCAACGACGGTACGTCGTGCCAGCGCTCGGTCTACGCCTTCCCGAGCCTGATCGCCGCCGCGAAGGGCTACGCGCTCAACCTCCGTGCCTGCTCCGGCGCCAAGGTCTCCGACGTGACCAGCACGCAGCTCAGCGCGCTCACCGCGAGCACGAGCTACGTGACGATCCAGGTCGGCGGCAACGACGCCGGCTTCACCAGCGTGATCACCACCTGTGCCGAGCCCGCCTGGCTCAGCGACTGCACCGGCGCAGTGCGCAAGGCGCAGGGCTACATCACCAACACCCTCCCCGGCTCCCTCTCGACGCTGTACGGCGCGATCCGCACCCGCGCGCCGCAGGCCAGGGTGGTCGTCGTCGGCTACCCGCGCCTGTTCAACGGCGAGGACTGCAACGCCCTGACCTGGTTCAGCCCGAGCGACGAGTCGCAGCTCAACGCCACCGCCGACCTGATGAACCGCACCCTCGCCACCGCGGCCGCCGCCCAGGGCTTCGCCTTCGCCAACCCGACGAGCGCCTTCATCGGGCACGCGGTCTGCGGCAACCCCGAGTGGCTGAACGGCCTGTCGAACCCGATCAGCGAGAGCTACCACCCCAACCGCACCGGTCACGCCTCCGGCTACGCGCCGCTGGTGAGCCCGCTGCTCACCGGCACCGGCCTGACCGTCACCAAGTCCGTGCTCGCGGCGGCCCGTGCCCAGGCTCCTTCGCTCACCGCGCGGCAGCGTCCGTACGCCGCGGCGGACCGCTCGATCAGGCCCGAGCGCTTCGGTACGCCGTACGCCGGCAGCCGCTGAGGCGGCAACGGCCCAGGCGGACCGGGGGCTGACAAGCCAGGGTCCGAGTGCTTGGCTCGGCCCATGCCTCCGTCGTCCGACCACAAGATCCTGCTCGCCGAGAGCGAGCTGCCCACGCGCTGGTACAACGTGCTCCACGACCTGCCGACGCCGCCCCCGCCGGTGCTGCACCCCGGCACCGGGCAGCCGGTCGGTCCCGAGGACCTGGCGCCGCTCTTCCCGATGGACCTGATCCTCCAGGAGGTCTCGCAGGAGCAGTACGTCGAGATCCCCGGCGACGTGCTCGACGTCTACCGGCTCTGGCGGCCCTCGCCGCTGTTCCGCGCGCACCGGCTCGAGAAGGCGCTCGGCACGCCGGCCCGGATCTACTACAAGTACGAGGGCGTCTCCCCGGCCGGCTCCCACAAGCCGAACACCGCCGTACCGCAGGCGTACTACAACAAGCAGGCCGGCATCTCGAAGCTGACCACGGAGACCGGCGCCGGTCAGTGGGGTACGGCGCTGGCCTTCGCCTGCTCGCAGTTCGACCTCGAGTGCGAGGTCTGGCAGGTGCGGGCGTCGTACGACCAGAAGCCCTACCGCCGGATGATGATCGAGACCTTCGGCGGCATCGTGCACCCGAGCCCCAGCGACCTGACCGAGGCCGGCCGGTCGATCCTGGCGCAGAGCCCCGACTCCACCGGCTCGCTCGGGATCGCGATCAGCGAGGCGGTCGAGGTCGCGGCGCAGCGCGCCGACACCAACTACGCCCTCGGCAGCGTGCTCAACCACGTGCTGCTGCACCAGACGGTGATCGGTGAAGAGGCCCTGCTGCAGCTGGCGATGGTCGGCGAGACCCCCGACCTGCTGGTCGGCTGCACCGGCGGCGGCTCCAACTTCGGTGGCCTCGCCTTCCCGTTCCTGCGGGAGAGGTGGGCGGGCCGGATGTCGCCGGTCGTGCGCGCGGTGGAGCCCGCGTCGTGCCCGAGCCTGACCCAGGGCACCTACGCCTACGACTTCGGCGACACCCTCGGGATGACGCCGTTGATGAAGATGCACACCCTCGGTCACGACTTCATCCCCGACCCGATCCACGCCGGTGGGCTGCGCTACCACGGCATGAGCCCGCTGATCAGCCATCTCTACGAGACCGGCGAGCTCGAGGCGGTCGCCAAGAAGCAGTCGGAGTGCTTCGCCGCCGGCGTGCTGTTCGCCCGCACCGAGGGGATCATCCCGGCGCCGGAACCCACCCACGCCCTGGCCGCGGCGATCGAGGAGGCGCACCGCTGCACCGAGACCGGCGAGGAGAAGGTGATCCTGACGGCGCTGTGCGGGCACGGCCACCTCGACCTGGCGGCGTACGACGCGTACCTGCGCGGCGAGATCACCGACCACAGCTGGGAGGACGCGGACCTCCAGGCGGCGGTGGCCACGGCCCTGGAGCGGCTGCCCGTACTGGGCTGAACCGGGGCCGCCCACGGCTTTGGCAGGATGGCGGCCATGCGGACCTCGGCACGCCTCCTCCTGCCCGCACTCGGCCTGGCGCTGGTCGTCGCCGGCTGCGGGTCCAAGGACTCCGGCCCCGACCCGCAGACCGCGGCGGACACCCTCGCCGAGGGCCTGACGTCGGGCGACCTCTCGGACGTCGACCTCGGGGACACCTCGTCCTCGACGGCCGACCATGCCTACGACACGACGGTCGCGGGGCTGGGGGACGTGAAGCCCCAGGTCAAGGTGGCGGCAGTGAAGAAGTCGTCGGACTCGGCGGCCACCGCGACCCTGAGCTGGCTGTGGCCCCTCGGCACCGGCTGGAGCTACCAGACGACCGCGCCGCTGAAGCTCGTGGACGGGACATGGCAGGTCGCCTGGGCGCCGAGCGTCGTGGAGCCGTCGCTCGAGGACCCATCGACGAAGCTTTCCGCGTCGACCGTGGCGGCGAAGCGGGGTGACATCCTCGGCCCGCACGGCGTCGGCCTGGTCACCGAGCGGCCGGTCGTGCGGTTCGGTGTCGACCGGCTCAAGGTCGGTGCGGTGCAGGCGCCCGACTCGGCCCGCCGGCTCGCGCAGCTCGTCGGCATCGACGTCGCGCCGTACGTCAAGCAGGTCAAGGCCGCCGGGCCGAAGGCGTTCGTGCAGGCGATCGTCTACCGCCAGGAGGACGTACCGCCGGCGGTCACCAGGGCCTACGTCCACATCAAGGGCGTCGACGCGATCGCCGGCTCGCTGCCGCTGGGGATCACCAAGGAGTTCGCGGCCCCGATCCTCGGCACGGTCGGCCCGGTCACCGCCGAGATGATCAAGAAGAACCCCGGCGTCTACCGCGTCGGCGACCTGGCCGGGCTGTCCGGCCTCGAGGCGCGGTACGACGAGCAGCTGCGCGGCAAGCCCGGGGTGCAGGTGGATGCGGTCGACTCGGACGGGAAACGGACGAAGCTCTTCGCCACCAAAGCGTCGAGCGGGCGACCCCTGCGGCTCACCCTCGAGCCGCGGCTGCAGCTGCTCGCCGAGCGGATCCTGGCCGACGTCGGGCCGGCCAGCGCGATCGTCGCGATCCGGCCGTCGACCGGCGCCTTGGTCGCGGCCGCCAACGGCCCCGGCACGAAGGGCTACAACGACGCCACCTACGGACGCTTCGCGCCGGGCTCGACCTTCAAGACCGTGGGCTCGCTCGCGCTGGTCAAGCAGGGACAGACCCCGTCGTCACCGGTGGACTGCCCGACCAGCGTCAGCGTGAACGGCAAGGTGTTCACCAACGACAGCTTCTACCCGCCGTCGGCCAACGGCCGGATCACGCTGGCCTCCGCACTCGCCAACTCCTGCAACACCGCCTTCATCAACGAGCGCACCAAGCTCGGCAGCCACGACCTGGTCGACGCCGCGGCCACGCTGGGCATGGGCGTCGACCACGACCTCGGCTTCCCGGCGTACTTCGGCAACGTCGTGCCGCCCGCCTCGGAGACCGAGAAGGCCGCCGACATGATCGGTCAGGGCCGGATCCTGGCGTCCCCGATGACGATGGCGACGGTGATGGCCTCGGTGGTGGCCGGGCACACCGTCGTACCGCAGCTGATCACGTCGGTGACCCCGACGACGACGTCGGCGACCCAGCTGACCGCGTCACAGGACGCCACGCTGAAGCAGATGCTGCGCGGAGTGGTGACTTCCGGCACCGGGCTCGGGCTGAACGACGTACCGGGGCCGCCGGTGATCGCCAAGACCGGCACCGCCGAGTTCGACCGCGGCGGCAAGCGGCTCACCCATGCCTGGATGATCGCCGGCCAGGGCGACCTCGCCGTCTGCGCGTTCGTGGACGTGGGGAAGACCGGCGCGGGCACCGCCGGCCCACTCCTCGAGCAGTTCCTCCGCGGCACCCTCGCTCGGTGACCGGCACGCCGTACACCTGCCACATCCGTCACGTCGACACCGCGTTTCCAGCGCTTGGTAGGCGTTGCAACCCCTACTAAGCGCCAGGATCGCCGGTTGACCGGCGATCGCAACAAGCCCCCGCCTACCGCTCGCGGGTGGCGATGGTGCGGGCGACCTCCTCCGGCATCGGCTCGTAGTGGCCGAAGGAGCGGGTGAAGGAGCCGGCGCCGTGGGTGGCGGAGCGCAGGTCGACGGCGTAGCGGGCCAGCTCGGTCTGCGGCACCTCGGCGTTGATCAGGGTCCGGTCGTCGCCGACCTTGTCGGTGCCGAGCAGCCGGGCCCGGCGTGAGGACAGGTCGCTCATGGTGGCGCCGATGTGCTCGTCGGGGACGACGACCGCGACCACGTCGTACGGCTCGAGCAGGGTGACCGCCGCGGTCGTGGCGGCCTCGCGCAGCGCCAGTGAGCCAGCCATCTGGAAGGCCATGTCGGAGGAGTCCACGGCGTGCGCCTTGCCGTCGGTGAGGGTGACCTTGAGGTCGACCATCGGGTAGCCCGCGCGGACGCCGCGCTCCATCTGCGCGCGCACGCCCTTCTCGACCGACGGGATGAACTGACGGGGCACGGCGCCGCCGACCACCTTGTCGACGAACTCGAACCCGCCGCCCTCCGGCAACGGCTCCACCTCGATGTGGCATACGGCGTACTGCCCGTGCCCGCCCGACTGCTTGACGTGCCGGCCGAGGCCCTTGCCCTGGCCCCCGAACGTCTCGCGCAGCGACACCAGGAACGGCTCGGTCTCGACGTGCACGGAGAAGCGGTCGGCCAGGCGCGCGATGAGGACGTCGGCATGCGCCTCGCCCATCGTCCACAGCACCAGCTGGTGGGTCTCGGGGTTGTTCTCCACGCGCACGCTCGGGTCCTCGGCGGCGAGCCGGCCGAGGGCTTGGGACAGCTTGTCCTCGTCGGCCTTGCTCTTGGCCACGATGGCGACCGGCAGCAGCGGCTCGGGCATCGACCACGGCCGGAGGACCCGGGGCTCCTCGATCGAGGAGAGGGTGTCGCCGGTCTCGGCCCGGCTGAGCTTGCCGATCGCGCCCAGGTCACCGGCGATCACGGCATCGGCGGTGACGTGCAGCCGCCCGAACGGGTAGGTGAGCGAGCCGACCTTCTCGTCCTCGTCGTGGTCCTGGTGGGTCGACCCCTCGCCGTCCAGGGAGAAGAACGACGTGAAGTGGCCGGAGACGTGCACTGGAGCGTCCGGCGTCAGCGTGCCCGAGAAGACGCGCACCAGACTGACCCGTCCGACGTACTGGTCGCTGGAGGTCTTCACGATCTCCGCGACGAGCGTGCCGCGGGGGTCGCCGGTGATCGGCTCGGCCTCGGCCCCGGCCGGGGTGAAGACCTCCGGCGAGGCGTGCTCGAGCGGAGACGGGAAGCCGTCCACCGCCAGGTCGAGCAGCTCGGCGCAGCCGACCCCGGAGACCGAGCAGACCGGCACGACCGGGTGGAAGGTCGCGTGGGCGACGGCCTTCTCGAGGTCCTGGGTCAAGGTGTCGTGGGAGATGGTCTCGCCGGCGAGGTAGCGGTCCATCAGGGTCTCGTCCTCGGACTCCTCGATGATCCCCTCGATCAGGGCGCCGCGCAGGTCGTCGTGGTCGCCGTCCACACCCATCAGGTCGACCAGGCCGGTCACCTCGGCCCCGTCGCGGATCGGCACGTGCAGTGGCAGGACCTTGTCGCCGAACGCGGCCTGCGCCGCGGCCAGTACGCCGTCGTAGTCGGCACGGGCCTGGTCGAGCTTGGTGATCACCACCGCCCGGGGCATGGCCACGTCGGCGCACTCGCGCCACAGGGCGGCGGTGGCGTCGTCCACGGCCTCGCTCGCGGCGATCACGAACAGGGCGCAGTCCGCGGCGCGGAGACCGGCGCGCACCTCGCCGACGAAGTCGGCGTAGCCGGGGGTGTCGATGAAGTTGATCTTGGTGTCGCGGTGGATGACGGGCGCGATGGCCAAGGAGATGGAGCGCTGGTGGCCGCGCTCGGACTCCTCGAAGTCGCAGACCGTGGAACCTTCCTGGATCGTCCCTGCGCGGGCGATGGCTCCGGCTGAGGCGAGCAGCGTCTCGACCAAGGTGGTCTTGCCCGAACCGCCCGGTCCGACCAGCACCACGTTGCGGATCCGGTCGGGGCTGCTCGCCCCGAGATCTTGCCCGGCTGTTCTACGACCGCCCGCCTTGTCCGCCATGGTGCGCCTCCATGCACAGGGCGACCCTGGTCGAGTCGCCGACCCAGAACACGTTGGACTCGAATCAACTCCTCTCGGACGAGATGTTCAAGAGGCGGAAGGTCCCGAGCGGGCTCGGTGAGTACGACGACTCGTCCAGCACCCGTGAAATGGGGCGAGCCCCTCGCAGCATGGGGTCAGCGAGGGGCTCACGTATCGACCAGGCGCTAGCCCCAGGCCGACGCTGAAAGCGTGTCAGACCTGAGACCATCCCGTGAAGACTTTCGGCAAACTTCACTCAAGTGACAGGGTATTTCCATGACTGGACTAGACCTCTTGGCCAAGACCGGCTCGCGCGGTCTCTACATCGACGGACAGTGGCGCGAGTCGGGCACCGGAGCGAGGTTCCAGGTGCACGACCCGGCCGACGACTCGGTGATCGTCGACGTCGCCGACGGTGACACCGACGACGCGATGGCGGCGCTCGACGCGGCCGTCGCGGCCCAGGCCGACTGGGCGGCCACGGCGCCCCGCGACCGCGGCGAGATCCTGCGGCGCGCGTTCGAGGCGATCATCGACCAGGCCGACGACTTCGCCGAGCTGATCAGCCTCGAGATGGGCAAGACGCTGGCCGAGGCGAAGGGCGAGGTCACCTACGGCGCGGAGTTCTTCCGGTGGTTCTCCGAGGAGGCGGTGCGCATCCACGGCCGCTGGATGAAGGCGCCGGCTGGCGGTTCGAGGCTGCTGACGATCCGCAAGCCGGTCGGCCCGTGCCTGTTCCTCACGCCGTGGAACTTCCCGCTGGCGATGGGCACCCGCAAGATCGGCCCGGCCGTCGCGGCCGGCTGCACGATGGTGGTCAAGCCCGCCGAGCTCACCCCGCTGACCATGCTGGCGCTCGCGCAGGTGCTCGCGGAGGCGGGCCTCCCCGACGGCGTCCTCAACATCGTCACCACCTCGAACTCCAAGGCCCTGAGCTCCACGCTGATGGCCGACGAGCGGCTCCGCAAGGTCAGCTTCACCGGGTCCACGCCGGTCGGGAAGGTGCTCGTGCGCCAGTCGGCCGACCAGCTCCAGCGGCTCTCGATGGAGCTCGGTGGCAACGCGCCGTTCCTCGTCTTCGAGGACGCCGACGTCGAGGCCGCGGTCGACGGCGCGATGATCGCCAAGATGCGGAACATGGGCGAGGCCTGCACCGCCGCCAACCGCTTCCTGGTCCACGAGTCGGTGGCGCGCGAGTTCGGTGACCTGCTCGGCGCGCGGATGGGCGCCCTGCGCACCGGCCGCGGTCAGGAGTCCGGCACCGACGTGGGCCCGCTCATCAACGCCGACGCCGTCGAGTCGGTGGGCCAGCTGGTCACCGACGCCGTCCACGAGGGCGCGGAGGTGCTCTGCGGAGGGTCGGCGCCCGATGGCGCCGGTCACTTCTACTCACCGACGGTCCTGCTCGGCGTGCCCGCGGACGCCCGGATCAACAGCGAGGAGATCTTCGGCCCGGTCGCGCCGATCACGACGTTCGCCTCCGACGAGGAGGCGATCGCTCTTGCCAACGCGACCGAGTACGGCCTGGCGTCCTACGTCTACACCCGCGACCTGGCGCGCACGATCGCGGTGTCGGAGGCACTGGAGTTCGGGATGGTCGGCATCAACACCGGCCTGATCTCGAACCCGGCGGCTCCGTTCGGCGGCGTGAAGGCCAGCGGCTTCGGTCGCGAGGGCGGCTTCGAGGGCATCGACGAGTACCTCGACACGACGTACGTGTCGCTGCCGGGTTCGAGCTAGGACGCTCCGACCCGACGTAGTCGGGACGGAGGACCGCAGCGAGCAGCGAAGCGGGCTCGCCCGCGAGCTGACTTGCCCGCAGCCCCGTCAGCGCGACTGGCGGGGCTGGGCGAGCGCGTCGGCGAGGTCGAGGCGCGAGGTGATCGAGAGCTTGCGCAGGATGTGCGAGACGTGCCACTCGACCGACTTCACGCTGACCCCGAGCTCGACGGCGATCTCTCGGTTGCGCTTGCCCAGCACGACCAGCTGCGCGACGCGGCGCTCGGCGGCGCTCAGCTCACCGAGCCGCCCGGCGAGCTCGCCGTCGGGTGCCTCACCGAGCCGCTCGAGCAGCCAGCGGATCCGGCCGAGCAGCGGAGCCAGGTCCTCCTGGCGCGCGTACTTCTCGGCCGAGCGAAGCAGGTCGATGGCCACCGGTGACCGCTCCGGCTGGAGCAGCAGCAGCCACCCCGCCAGGTCGGTGCGGATCTGTGCCTCGAGCCGGGCGGCACCCGTGCCGATCAGGAGGCCCATCGCCTCGTCGAGGAGCTCGACGCGCTGGTCGGTCGGAGCGACCGCGGCGAGCGTGCGCAGCGTCGACGCGACGGCGTACGGCGAGTCGAGGGTGCGCGCGTCGGCGAGCTCCTCCTCGACGAGCCCGGTCGCGGTGGCGATCTCGCCGCGGGCCGCGAGGATCCGGGCCAGCCCGCTGCGCCAGGGCAGCCAGGTGTGGTCCTTCGTCGCGGCGAGCTCCGCGCCGGCGCTCTCGTAGTACGTCACCGCCTGGTCGGTCTGCCCGCGGGCCGCGGCGAACTCGCCGAGGCCGAGGCAGGCCTGCGCCGCCACCGGGCCGCGGACCCGCACCAGCGAGGTCAGCTCTCGTGAGAACGGTGCCGCGCCGCGCAGGTCGCCACGCGCCAGCCGCGACAGCAGCCCGGTCAGCGCGAGGCCGGCCCGGGTGTCGTCGGTCAGGTCCTGGTCGTGGCGTGCGCCGTCCACCAGGTCCAAGGCGTCGGCGATGCGGCCCTGCAACAATGCGTTGCGGGCTTCGATGAGTACACGGGCGGAAACGTCCGTTGCAGGTTCATATGACGCGCTCGAGTCCGCCCCCCGGGGCTCCAGCATGGGTCCAAGGTAAGGGACGACTGCCTCCCTTGGGGAGAGCACGCGCCCGATTTAACGAAGCGCGGCCGATGCCAGGGCGATTGCACGCTCAGCGGCAGGCTCGGCTGTGACGCGATCGGCAGCCACCAGACCCACCCGGGTACGCCGGTCGAGCAGGTCGGCGACGTCGTGAGCCCCCTCGTGGGTCACCCCGAAGACCAGCTCGGCGAGCGTGATCGGGACGCGGTCGGAGACCGGGGCGATCAGGTCGTCGTCGGCCAGCCCGGTGACCGCACGCGCGTCGGCCAGGACCAGCCCGGCGTCCGCGCCGTACCGACGCACCAGGCGCGGCGACGGCGAGGTCGCCGTGAGCCGGGCCAGCTCGGGCCGCGAGGCGGCGCCGGCCAGCGGCAGGCGGGCGGTGGTGCTCGGTCCGGCGGCGAGGCCGGCGTGGGCGACAGCGGCGTCGACCGCGTCCTCGGCCATCCGGCGGTACGTCGTGAGCTTGCCGCCGACCACGGTGACGACCCCGGTCGGCGAGGTGAGCACGGCGTGCCGCCGCGAGAGATCGGAGGTGCGCCCGTCGGCGCGCAGGAGTGGTCGCAGGCCGGCGTAGCTGCCGATGACGTCCGCCCGAGTGAGCGGCCGGGCCAGGCCGGCCGAGACAGTGGTGAGCAGGAAGTCGACCTCGTCGGGGCTGGGCTCCGGTACGTCCGGCGGCTCGCCGTCGACCGCCTCGTCGGTGAGCCCGAGGTAGACCAGGCCGTCGGGTTGGGGCAGCACCATCACGAAGCGGGCGTGCGCGCCGGGTACGGGAAGGGTCAGCGCTACCCGGAGGTCGGGGAACGACTCGCCCCGCACGACCAGGTGGGTGCCCCGGCTGGGGCGGAGCCGGACGTCCTCGACCAGGCTCCCGGCCCAGACCCCCGCCGCGTTGATGACCACGCGGGCGCTCACGTCGTACGTCGTGCCGCTGAGCTCGTCGCGCAGGGTCGCTCCGGTGCCGGTGACCTCGACGGCTCGGGCCCGGGTGCGGAGCTCGGCGCCGAGACCGACCGCGGTGCGGGCCACGGTGGCGACCAGTCGGGCGTCGTCCTCGAGCTGGCCGTCCCACGACAGGAAGCCGCCGCGGACGGCACCCAGCATGGGGGCGAGGTGGCGAGCCTCGGTGGCCGAGACCCGGCGCGGCCGCGGCAGCGTCTCGCGGGAGGTGCGGGCGGCGACCCGGAGCCAGTCGCCTGCCTCCATCCCGGCCCGCAAGAGGGCGGCCTGACGGCGCCCGGTGCGCTCGTCGAGCGGGAGCAGGAACGGCAGTGCGTGAGTGAGGTGAGGTGCGGTGACCTCCATCAGGATGCCGCGCTCGACCGCACTCTCGTGGGCGACGCCGACCTGGCCGTTGGCGAGGTAGCGCAGACCGCCGTGCACGAGCTTGCTGGACCAGCGCGAGGTGCCGAACGCCAGGTCGTGCGCGTCGACCGCGAGCACGCTGAGCCCCCGGGCCGCCGCGTCGAGGGCGACCCCGGTGCCGGTCACGCCCAGCCCGATCACCAGCACGTCGACGTGGCCGGGCAGCTCGTCGAGGCCGGCCCGGATCTGTGCCTTGCCGCCTGGAGGGCCTCATCGCGCGACCGCCCGTCGTACGACCTGCTCGAGCTCGGCGTCCAGGTCGTCCTCGGAGACCTCGTCGTCGACCATGGTGTGTGCGCTGAGCACGAAGCCGTGGGTGACCAGCAGCAGGGACCGCGAGATCGCGACCGGCGAGCCGGTGCGGATGCTGCCGTCGGCCTGCCCCTCACGGATCCGCCCGGCGGTGAAGTCCGCGATCGCCTGCTGGCTGCGGCCGCGGCGGGTCAGCAGGTAGGGCAGCAGCAGCTCCGCGTCGAGCTCGACGATCCGGACGAAGAGCTCGTTCTCGCGCAGCGCCCGGGTCGTCGCGACCACCTCGGCGACCAGCCGGTCGGCGGCGGTCGGTTCCCCCGGCAGGGCCGCGTCAGCGGCCGCCACGGCGCGGGCGACCACCTCGCCCCACTCGCGAGTCATCAGGTCTCCGAGCACGGCGGGCATGTCAGCCCAGGTGCGGTAGATCGTCATCCGGCTCACGCCCGCACGCCGGGCGACTTCGGTCAGCGTCGTGCGCCGCCAGCCCACGTCGAGGATGCAGGCCCGCGCGGCGTCGAGGTACACCGTCTGCGGGTCCGGAGAACTGTTGTGACGAAGTGACGTCATGTGTCACACTGTAACACGTGAGCCACGACGTCGGAACAGAGATGCATCCCACCCGCTGGGGCGACCCGGACCGCGCTGCCGACCTCCCGGAGGCGGCCCGCGGCCTGGTGGAGCTGGTCTTCCCGGTCACTGACCACCGGGTCGCCGACGACGCCGTGGTGACGCTGCCATCGGTGGCGGTCGCCGAGGCGGTGCTGCGCGACCTGGCCTCCGTGGTCGGCGCCGACCACGTGCACACCGACGACGAGACGCGGCGCTTGCGCACCCGCGGCAAGTCCACGCCCGACCTCCTCCGCGCCCGCGCCGGCGACCTGACCGACGCACCCGACGCCGTGGTCCGGCCGGCCGACGCCGAGCAGGTGCAGGCCGTCCTCGAGGTGGCCGCCCGGCACCGGGTCGCGGTCGTCCCGTTCGGCGGCGGTACGTCGGTCACCGGCGGGCTCGTGGCGCGCCGGGAGGGTTTCGCCGGCGTGCTCAGCCTCGACCTGGTCCGGCTGAAGCGGCTGCTCGCCGTCGACCCGGTCTCGATGACGGCCACCCTGGAGCCCGGTCTGCGCGGACCCGAGGCCGAGGCGCTGCTGGCCGAGCACCAGCTGACCCTGGGCCACTTCCCGCAGTCCTTCGAGTACGCCTCGATCGGCGGCTTCGCGGCGACCCGCTCCAGCGGCCAGTCCTCGGCCGGCTACGGCCGCTTCGACTCCCTGGTGACCGGTCTCGAGGTCGCGACGCCGGCCGGCCCGGTGGTCCTCGGCCATGCCCCGGCGAGTGCGGCCGGCCCGGACCTCCGCCAGCTCTTCCTCGGCTCCGAGGGCGCGCTCGGCGTGATCACCTCGGTCACCGTGCGGGTGCGCGCGCTTCCTGCGGAGCGGGTCTTCGAGGGCTGGCGCTGGCCGTCCTTCGACGCCGGTGCCGACGCGATCCGGCAGCTCGCGCAGTCGCAGCTGCTGCCGACCGTGATCCGGCTGTCCGACGAGACCGAGACGGCGATCAACCTCGCCGACCCGGAGTCGGTGGGCGGGAGCTCGGCCGGTGGGTGCCTGATGATCGTCGGCTTCGAGGGCACCCCCGCGGCGGTGAGCGCTCGCCGTACCGCGGTGTCGGCGGTGCTGGCGGACCTGGGCGGCGAGTCCGCCGGCGAGGGTCCCGGCCGGTCCTGGGCCTCGGGCCGCTACGACGCGCCGTACCTCCGCGACTCGATGCTCGACGTCGGGGTGCTGGTCGAGACCCTCGAGACCGCGACGTACTGGTCACGGCTCCGCGAGGTGTACGACGGGGTGTCGGCCGCGCTGCGCGGCTCGCTGGGTGAGTCGGCGATCGTGCTCTGCCACATCTCCCACGTCTACGAGACCGGTGCTTCGCTCTACTTCACCGTGGCTGCCGCCGAGGGCGACGACCCGCTCGGCCGCTGGCTCGCGGCCAAAGGGGCGGCGATGGACGCCATCGTCGCGGCCGGGGCCACGATCACCCACCACCACGCCGTCGGCACCGACCACCAGCCGTGGCTCGAGGCGGAGATCGGCCCGGTCGGCATCGCCGTCCTGCGCGCCGCCAAGGCCGCCGTCGACCCCGGGGGGATCCTCAACCCCGGCGTGCTGGTGCCCTGACCTCAGCTCTGGAAGGTCCAGACCAGCAACCGGGTCGGTACCGCGGCCGTCACCGACAGCCCGGAGTGGCCGGTGATCTCGAAGGCGTCCCCGGCGGCCAGCGGCTCGGCCAGGCTCGACCGGACCAGTGCCCCGGTCACCACGAAGGCGTAGACGAGCGGCTCGTCGGGCAGGTCGACCGTCTCGCCCGCAGACAGGTCGCCGATCGCGAGGGTCGCACCCGGTACGTCGAGCGCGAGCCCGTCGCGGCCGGCCACGGGGACCAGCCCGGTTGGGCTCAGGTCCGGCGTCGCCACCTCCCGCACCGGGTCGCCGCCCGCGCTGCCGGGCCGCAGCCACATCTGGACGAACCGGGTGGCCGCGTCGCCCGCCCGCTCGCTGTGGGTGGTGCCGCCGCCGGCCCTGGTCACGGCCAGCTGGCCGGGCAGCATCGTCGAGGTGCCGGTCTCGTCTGTGTGGACCAGCTCGCCGGTCACCACCCAGGTGACCAGGACGACGTCGGCGTGCTCGTGCGCGTCGTACCCGTGTCCGCGGCCGAGGAGGTCGTCGTTGAGGGCGACCAACGGCCCGAACGAGACCCTTTCTGGGTCGTAGAAGGAGCCGAAGGAGAAGGAGTGGCGGGTCTGGTGCCCTGACTCACGCGTCAAGAACCGGTCCAAAGCCCGACGAACGGTGACGGTCACCTACAGAATGATCCTCGTGCCTCACCCTCTGCTTCCACCGGGCTTCCGGTTCGGTGCGAGCACGGCGTCGTACCAGATCGAGGGCGCGGCCACCGAGGACGGCAAGGGGCCGAGCATCTGGGACACCTTCTCCCACCGGCCGGGGACCATCCTGGACGGCTCCACGGGCGACGTCGCCTGCGACCACTACCACCGTCTCGACGAGGACCTCGACCTGATGTCCCGCCTCGGCCTGGGCGGCTACCGCTTCTCGATCTCCTGGCCGCGGATCCAGCCCGACGGCGCGGGGCCGGCCAACCCGAAGGGCCTCGACTTCTACGAGCGCCTGGTGGACGGTCTCCTCGCGCGCGGGATCCAGCCGATGGCGACCCTGTACCACTGGGACCTGCCGCAGGCACTCGAGGACGAGGGCGGCTGGCTGAACCGCGAGACGGTCGACCGCTTCGCCGAATACGCAGCGCTGGTCGGCGCGCGGCTGGCCGACCGGGTCGAGCACTGGATCCCGGTGAACGAGCCGAACGTGGTGACGATGCTCGGCTACGGCCAGGGCATCCACGCGCCGGGGCGGGCCCTGCTGTTCGACGGGCTGCCCGCCGCGCACAACCTGCTGCTCGGGCACGGCCGTGCGGCGATCGCGCTCCGGGCGGCCGGGGCCGAGAGCGTGGGCTGCGCCAACGCCCACGCCCCGATGTGGCCGGCCAGCGACGACGAGGCCGACATCGGCGCCTCGAAGCTCTTCGACGCGCTGTGGAACGGGATGTTCGCCGAGCCGATGCTGTTCGGCCGGTATCCCTACGACCTGCTCCCGCTGGTCGACCCGGTGATCCAGGCAGGCGACATGGCGACCATCCGCCAGCCGCTCGACTTCTACGGCGTCAACTACTACAACCCCATCCGGATCGCGGCGGCGCCCGAGGACTCGCCGATCCCGTTCGAGCAGCTCGACATCGTCGGGTACCCGACGACCGACTTCGGCTGGCCCGTCGTACCGGACGCCCTGCGCGAGTGGCTGATCACGCTGCGCGCCCGCTACCGCGCTGCCCTGCCGCCGATCATCATCACGGAGTCCGGCTGCTCCTATGCGACAGCACCGGACGCCGACGGGGTCGTCGACGACCAGGACCGGATCGACTACCTCGACGCCCACCTGCGCGCGGTGGCCGTCGCGGTGCGGGCGGGTGTCGACGTACGCGGGTACTACACGTGGTCGCTGATGGACAACTTCGAGTGGGCCGAGGGCTACTCCCAGCGTTTCGGCCTGGTCTACGTCGACTACGACACCCAGGCCCGGATCCCCAAGCGCTCCTTCGACTGGTACGCCGAGACCATCCGCAGCCAGCCCCCGGACAACTGACCGACCTGTTGAATTGGCCCTCCGGGCGCGTTCACTTGGCCCTTGCGGTTCCAGATAGCGCCCGGAGGGCCAACTCAACGAGCCCGGAGGGCCAATTCAACGAGCCCGGAGGGCCAACTCAACGAGCGTCAGTGGCGGCCGAGGGCGCGGGCGGTCCAGCCCGCCGAGCGCCAGGCCTCGAGGTCGAGGACGTTGCGGCCGTCGAAGAGGCGAGGGGCCCGGACGACGCCGTCGAGGTCGGCCGGGGAGATGGTGCGGAACTCGGGCCACTCGGTCAGGTGCAGCACCAGGTCGGCGTCTCGGCACGCGTCGATCGCCGAGTCGGCGTAGTTCAGCGTTGGGAAGACCCCACGGGCCGTGTCGTTGGCGCGCGGGTCGTAGACCTGCACCTGCGCCCCGCGCAGGGAGAGGCCGCCTGCGATGGAGAGGGCCGGGGAGTCGCGGACGTCGTCGCTGTCGGGCTTGAACGCCGCGCCCCATACGGCGACCCGGGCGTCGGCCAGGTCGCCGCCGACCATCGCCTGGGCGACGTTCACGACTCGTTCGCGCTGACGCTGGTTCACGTCGTCCACGTGGCGCAGGAACGACATCGCGTCCTCGACCCCGAGCTCGCCGGCCCGGTGCACGAAGGCCCGGATGTCCTTGGGCAGGCAGCCGCCACCGAAGCCGATGCCGGCCTGGAGGAAGCGGCGGCCGATCCGGGCGTCGTACCCGATCGAGTCGGCGAGGTCGACGACGTCGGCGCCGGTGACCTCGCAGACCTCGGCCATGGCGTTGATGAAGGAGATCTTCGTGGCCAGGAAGGCGTTGGCGGCCACCTTGACCAGCTCCGCAGTGGCGTAGTCGGTGACGACGACGGGGGTGCCGGCGTCGATCATCGGGCGGTAGAACTCGCGCAGCACCTTCTCGGCCCGGCTGTCGGCGACGCCGAGCACGATCCGGTCGGGGTGCATGGAGTCCTCGACGGCGAAGCCCTCGCGGAGGAACTCCGGGTTCCACGCCAGCAGCACCTCGTCACCGGCGGGCGACAGCTCGGCCAGTCGCCGCGCCATCCGGGCCGCGGTGCCGACCGGCACCGTGGACTTGCCGACGACGACCGCCGGCCGCGTCAGGTGGGCGGCGAGCCCCTCGATCGCGCCCTCGACCTGGCGGAGGTCGGCCGCCAGGCTCTCGGCCATCTGCGGGGTGCCGACGCACAGGAAGTGCAGGTCGCCGAACTCGGTGACCTCGGCCCAGGAGTCGGTGAACCGGAGCCGTCCGGACGTGACGTGCTTCGACAGCAGGTCGGACAGGCCCGGCTCGTAGATCGGGACCCGTCCCTCGGTCAGCGCCTGCCGCTTCACCGGGTCGATCTCGATGCCGAGGACCTCATGGCCGAGCTCGGCCATGGCGGCCGCATGGGTCGCACCGAGGTAGCCGCAGCCGATGACCGTGATCCGCATGGGCGGCAGTCTAGGGTCGCCCCTGGTCGGGCCGGGGCTCAGCCCGGGAGGCCGGCCGCGACCCGGGTGCCCTGCTCGATCGCGCGCTCGGCGTCCAGCTCGGCCGCGATGTCCGCGCCACCGATCAGGTGGGCGCGGGCGCCGACGGCGACCAGTTCGTCGTACAGGCCGCGCACCGACTCCTGCCCCGCGCACAGCACGACGTGGTCGGCCTCGACGAGCACCGGCTCGCCGTCGACCAGGAGATGCAGGCCCACGTCGTCGACCCGGACGTACGACGCTCCTCGCACCTGGCGGACCCCCGCCTGCTTGAGCACGGCGCGGTGCGCCCAGCCGCTGGTCTTGCCCAGCCCGATGCCGATCGGGGTGGCCTTGCGCTGGATCAGCGTGACCTCGCGCACCGGGGTGCGCGGCTTCGGCTCGGTCAGCCCGCCCCGGTGCAGCGACGGGTCCCCCACGCCCCAGTGCGCCATCCAGTCGTCGAGGTCGTCCTCGGGGTCGTGGGTGAGGAAGTGGCTGACGTCGACGCCGATCCCCCCGGCGCCGACCACCGCGATCCGGCGCCCCGGCACCACCCGACCGGAGAGCACCTCGGCGTAGGTCACGACGCTCGGGTGGTCACCCCCGACAAGATCGGGAAGGCGTGGCGTGACTCCGGTGGCGACGATGACGTCGTCGTACGTCGTGAGCTCGGCGACGGTGGGCTCCGTGGCGAGCCGCACCTCGGCACCCAGCACCTCCAGCCGCCGCGTGAAGTAGCGCAACGTCTCGGCGAACTCCTCCTTGCCCGGGATCCGCATCGCCAGCCGGAACTGGCCGCCGATCTCGGGCGCCTTCTCGAACAGCGTCACCGCGAAGCCACGCTCCGCCGCGCTCGCAGCAGCCGCCAGCCCGGCCGGCCCCGCTCCGACGACCGCGACCGTGGGTGCGTGGTCTCGACTTCGCTCGACCGACGATTGTCCGGCCTCGACCGACGATGATCCGGCCTCGACCGACGATCGTCCGGCCTCGACCGACGATGATCCGGCCTCGACCGACGATGATCCGGCCTCTACCGACGATGATCCGCGCTCGACCGGCGATTGGCCGGCCTCTCCGTCGGTCGAGCCTGTCGAGACCACGGGCAGCAGCACCAGCTCGGTCTCCCGCCCGGCCCGCGGGTTGACCAGGCACGAGGCCTTGCGGTTGGCGAACACATGGTCGAGGCAGGCCTGGTTGCAGGCGATGCAGGTATTGATCTCATCGGCTCGGCCGGCCGCGGCCTTGACGAGGAACTCGGGGTCGGCGAGCAGAGGCCGGGCCATCGAGACCAGGTCGGCCTCGCCGGCGGCCAGGATCTCCTCGGCCAGGTCGGGGGTGTTGATCCGGTTGGAGGCGCAGACCGGCACCGAGACCTCCGCCTTCAGCCGGGCGGTCGCCGAGCGCCAGGCGCCCCGCGGCACCTGGGTGATGATCGTGGGCACCCGCGCCTCGTGCCAGCCGATACCGGTGTTGAAGGCCGTGACCCCTGCCTCCTCCAGCGCCTCGGCCAGGTCGACGACCTCGTCCCAGGTCTGGCCGCCCTCGACCAGGTCGAGGAGCGAGATCCGGTAGACGATCGGGAAGCCGTCGCCCACGGCCTCGCGGGTACGACGTACCACCTCGACCGGGAAGCGCATCCGCTTCACCGCGCTGCCGCCCCAGGCGTCGGTGCGCTGGTTGGTGCGGGCGGCCAGCATCTGGTTGATCAGGTAGCCCTCGGAGCCCATGATCTCGACGGCGTCGTACCCCGCCTTCGCGGCCAGCCGGGCGGCCCGGGCGAAGTGCGACGCGGTGTGGTCGACTCCGCGACTGCTCAGCGCGTGGGGAGTGAACGGCGTGATCGGCGACTTGGTGCGCGAGGCGCTGACGCTGAGCGGGTGGTAGCCGTAGCGGCCCGCGTGCAACAGCTGCAGCGCGATCGCGCCGCCCTCCTCGTGCACAGCGTCGGTGACCTCGCGGTGCCGCATCGCCTGCAGGCGTGTGGTCATGTCGGCGGCGAACGGCTTGAGCCAACCGCGCCGGTCGGGCGCGAACCCGCCAGTGATGATCAGCCCGGTGCCGCCGCGGGCCCGCTCGGCGAGGTACGCCGCGAGGGCCGGGAGGTCGCGGACCCGGTCCTCGAGGCCGGTGTGCATCGAGCCCATCACCAGGCGGTTGCGCAGCGTCAGGTCGCCGAGAGTGATCGGCTCGAGGAGTCGGGGGTAGCTCACCCGCGCCATTGAACCGTCGTTGGGGCACCGGTGGGTCGGCTGTCCGTGTGACCTCGCTTGCACCCAATACCCCCAGGGGGTATCTTCCGACCATGACCGACAGCTGGCGGATGGCGATCACCGCGACCCGGCACTGCCTCACCGGCTGCGCGATCGGCGAGATCCTGGGCATGGTGCTGAGCACCTGGTGGGGCTGGGGCACGGCCGCGAACGTCGCGCTGTCGGTGGTCCTGGCGTTCTTCTTCGGCTACCTGCTGACCTACACCGGCGTACGACGTGCCGGTGCCGACAGCCGCACGGCCGCGCAGGCCGCGATCGCCAGCGACACGGTCTCGATCCTCACCATGGAGATCGTCGACAACGTGTTCCTGCTGCTGGTCCCCGGAGCGATGGCGGCGACTCTCTCCAGCCCGCTCTTCTGGTGGTCGCTGGTCGCGTCCCTGGCGGTGGCCTTCGTGGCCGCCGTCCCGGTCAACCACTGGTTGATGGAGCGCGGCAAGGGTCATGCGGTGGTGCACCGGTTCCACGAGACGCACGCGGGTCATCACTGACCCAGGGCAGCACGTACGATCTCCGCCATGCGCACGCCACTCAAGGCTGCCGTCCTCGCTCCGCTCATGCTCCTCGCGCTCGGGTGCGCGCCGCAGGCCAGCTCGACGGCGACCGACACCACCTCTGCCAACCCTTCGCAGACCGCCGCCGACTGTGCCCAGGGCAAGACACTCAAGGACGGGGTCCTGACGGTGGGCACCGACTCGCCGGCCTTCGACCCGTGGTTCAGCAACAACGACCCGACCAACGGCAAGGGCTTCGAGTCGGCCGTCGCGTACGCCGTGGCGAAGCAGCTCGGCTTCGACACCTCCGCGGTGACCTGGACCAAGGTGCCGTTCAACTCGTCGTACGCACCGGGACCGAAGAAGTTCGACTTCGACATCAACCAGATCTCGATCACCCCGGCGCGCGCCAAGGTCGTCGACTTCTCCGACGGCTACTACACGGCGGCGCAGGCCGTGATCGCGCTCAAGGGCTCGCCTGCGTCGAAGGCCACGTCGCTCGCGGACCTCAAGGACCTCAAGCTCGGTGCCCAGACCGGCACCACGTCGCTGACCGCGATCCGCGACGACATCCAGCCGACCACCGAGCCGCTGGTCTTCCAGAGCACGAACGTCGCCAAGCAGGCCCTGCTCAACGGCCAGGTCGACGCCATCGTCGCCGACCTGCCGACCGCGTTCTTCATCACCGCGGTCCAGATCCCGTCTGCCACCATCGTGGGACAGTTCCAGCAGCAGTCGGGAACCCCGGAGCAGTTCGGCATGCTCTTCGAGAAGGACAACCCGCTGGTGGCCTGCGTGAACCAGGCGCTGGCCACCATGAAGGGCGACGGCACGCTCGACGCGATCGAGAAGAAGTGGCTCAGCCAGACCGTGAACGTGCCCGTCCTGCAGTGACCCGACGGTGAGCGACGTCGAGGCCTGGCAACCGAGCGCCCGCGAACAAGAGCGGGAGGCCGTACGCCACTCGCTGCGCCGGCGGGCGGTCCTGGTCTCGACCGTCGCGACGGTGGTCGTGCTCGGGGGTCTCGTCCTGGTCACGATCACCTCGCCGGGATGGGCCACCGTCAAGGCCACGTTCTTCTCCTGGCCCGATGCGAAGGCCTCGTTCCCGTCGATCTGGCACGCCTTCTGGACCTACAACGTCAAGCTGTTCCTGCTCGGCGAGGTGCTGATCCTCCCGCTGGCGCTCCTGGTGGCGATCGCGCGTCAGTCCCGCGCCCCGGCCCTCCTGCCGCTGCGGATCATCGCGGTCGCCTATACCGACCTGTTCCGCGGGATCCCGACGATCCTGCTGGTGTTCATGCTGGGCTTCGGGATGCCGGCGCTGGGCCTCCAGGGCGTGCCGACCTCCTTGTTCTTCTGGGGACTGGTGGCGCTGGTGCTGTCGTACGGCGCCTACGTCGCCGAGGTGATCCGCGCCGGCATCGAGTCGATCCACCCCTCGCAGCTCGCCAGCGCCGACGCCCTCGGCCTTTCCCGCACCCAGGCGATGAGGTACGTCGTCGTCCCCCAGGGCGTCCGGCGCGTCATCCCGCCGCTGCTCAACGACTTCATCAGCCTGCAGAAGGACACCGCCCTGGTCGGCGTGATCGGGGTCTTCGACGCTCTCTTCGCGGCCCAGGACTACGCCAACTTCCAGTTCAACTTCACGCCGTACGTCGTGGTCGCCTGCTACTTCATCGTGCTGACGATCCCGCTCGCCCGGTTCACTGACCACCTGCAGCGCCGCGCCATGGAGCGGGAGAGGCAGGGCGCCCGATGAGCGACGCATCTGCTGGAGGTGACCGACCTCCGGAAGTCCTACGGCGACCGGGTCGTGCTCCGCGAGGTCGACCTGACGGTCTCCACGCACGACGTGGTGTGCCTGATCGGCTCGTCGGGCTCGGGCAAGTCGACGCTGCTTCGCTGCCTCAACCTGCTCGAGGACATCGACGACGGGGTGATCGCGTTCGAGGGGCGGGAGATCTCCGACCCGCGCATCGACCGACGCGAGGTGCGCAGCCGGATGGGGATGGTCTTCCAGGCCTACAACCTCTTCCCGCACCTGACGGTCCTCGACAACTGCACGCTGGCGCCGCGCCGCGTGCACGGCGTGTCCAAGAGCGAGGCGGAGGAGCGGGCACGAGGCCTGCTCGCGCAGTTCGGCCTGGCCGACCAGGCCGACAAGCACCCGGACCGGATGTCGGGTGGCCAGCAGCAGCGGGCGGCGCTGGTGCGCGCGCTGTGCACCCGGCCCACCCTGCTGCTCCTCGACGAGATCACTGCAGCCCTGGACCCCGAGCTGGTCGGCGAGGTGCTCACCATCGTCCGCGACCTGGCCGAGCAGGGCACCACGATGATCCTGGCGACCCACGAGATGAGCTTCGCCCGCGACGTCGCGACCTCGGTCTGCTTCCTCGACCAGGGCCGGATCCTCGAGCAGGGGCCGCCGGCCGAGATCTTCAGCAACCCCCGCGAGGAGCGCACCCGTCAGTTCCTGGACCGGGTGCTGCCTGGTCCCGAAGGCCCGATCGCGCCCTGACATGATCGCCGCATGAGCGTCGCACTCGGCCAGGGCACCGGCCCGCTCCGTGGCGTGAAGGTCGTCGAGCTGGCCGGGATCGGGCCGGGGCCGCACGCCGCGATGATCCTGGCCGACCTCGGGGCCGACGTGATCCGGGTCGACCGGCCCGGCGGTCAGCCCCTCACCGGCGGCCCGACCGACCTGCTCAACCGCGGGCGCCCCAGCGTCGCCCTCGACCTCAAGCACCCCGACGGCGTGGCCACCGTGCTCGACCTCGTCGAGACCGCCGACGTGCTCCTCGAGGGCCTGCGACCCGGTACGACGGAGCGGCTCGGCCTCGGCCCCGACGAGTGCCTGGCCCGCAACCCACGGCTGGTCTACGGACGGATGACCGGCTGGGGCCAGGACGGTCCGCTCGCGCAGACCGCCGGTCACGACCTCGGCTACATCGCGATCACCGGCGCCCTCTTCGGGATGGGTCAGGACCCCAACCGCCCGCACTTCCCGGCGAACCTGGTCGGCGACTTCGGTGGCGGCTCGACGTACCTCGTGATCGGTGTCCTCGCCGCGCTCCTCGAGTCCCGCCTCTCGGGGGAGGGACAGGTGGTCGATGCGGCGATCGTGGACGGCACGGCCCACCTGAACGCGATGGCGACGGGCTTCCTGGCCAGCGGGCTGTACCGCGAGGAGCGGGCCGCCAACGTCCTCGACGGCGGCGCCCCGTTCTACGACGTCTACGAGACGGCCGATGGCCGCCACCTCGCCGTGGGGGCCCTCGAGCCGAAGTTCTACGACGAACTGGTCCGGCTGCTCGGCATCGCAGACAGCGTGCCCGACCGCAACGACCCGACCCACCACCCCGAGCTGCGCCGCCTCATCGGCGAGGCGGTGGGCTCGAAGACCCAGGCGGAATGGACGGCTGTCTTCGACGGCTCGGATGCGTGCGTCGCGCCGGTGCTGCCGATGACCGAGGCGTTCGAGCACCCGCACCTGGTCTCCCGTGGCACGTTCGTCGAGCGCGACGGCCTGACCCAGCCGGCACCGGCGCCACGCTTCTCCCGCACTCCGCCCACGCTCACCACCCCTCCGCCCGCGAAGGCCGGGCAGGACACCCGTACGGCGCTCACGGCCTGGGGCATCGCGGACGTCGACGGGCTGCTCGCCTCGGGCGCCGCGGCGGAGGCCTGAGGTGGTCTCGACTCCGCTCGACCGACGAGAAGAGCCGCTCGACCGACGAGAAGAGCCGCTCGACCGACGAGAAGAGCCGCTCGACCGACGAGAAGAGCCGCTCGACCGACGAGAACACGTCGATGTGCTGATCATCGGGGCGGGACTGTCGGGGATCGGGGCCGCCGCCCACCTGACCCGCACGCTGCCGCGCACGTCGTACGTCGTGCTGGAGGGGCGGGCGGTCAGCGGCGGCACCTGGGACCTGTTCCGCTATCCCGGCATCCGCTCGGACTCCGACATGTTCACGATGGGCTACCGCTTCAAGCCCTGGACCGACGAGCAGTCGCTGGGCGACGGCGGACGGATCCTGGAGTACCTCCGCGAGACCGCGCGCGAGTACGACGTGGAGTCCCACATCCGCTACGACCACCGGGTGGTCCGCGCCTCCTGGGACAGCGCCACCGCGCGGTGGACCGTCGAGTCCGAGCACGCGGGCGAGACGGTGACGATCACGGCCGGGTTCCTGTGGAGCTGCCGTGGCTACTACGACTACGAGCACGGCCACGAGCCGGAGTTCGCCGGTGCCGAGGAGTTCCGCGGCCCGATCGTGCACCCGCAGCACTGGCCAGCGGAGCTCGACTGGTCGGGCAGGAACGTCGTGGTGATCGGCAGCGGAGCGACCGCGGTGACGCTGGTGCCGGCGATGGCCCCGGACGCCGCGCACGTGACGATGCTGCAGCGGTCGCCGTCGTACGTGATGAGCCTGGCCGGCCGCGACCCGGTCGCCCTCGCCATCCGCAGGCGGCTGCCGGCCGGTGCGGCGTACCGGCTGATCCGCTGGAAGAACATCCTCACCACCGCCGCCTTCTACCGGATCTCCCGGCGTCGGCCCGCCCTGGTGCGGCGTCTCGTGCGCAAGCAGAACGTCGCCCTGCTCCCCGAGGGCTACGACGTCGACACCCACTTCGCACCGGCCTACGACCCGTGGGACCAGCGGATGTGCTTTGTGCCCGACGCCGACCTCTTCAAGGCGATCCGGCGCGGTGACGCCGAGGTGGTGACCTCCACCATCGAGCGGTTCGACGTCGACGGCATCGTGCTCAGCGGCGGCCGCCACCTCGACGCCGACGTCATCGTCACCGCCACCGGCCTCGAGCTGTCCCCCTTCGGTGGGATCGAGCTGATCGTGGACGGCGACAAGGTCGACCCGGCGCACGAGATGGCGTACCAGGCGCTGATGCTCACCGGCGTCCCCAACTTCGTCTTCACCGTGGGCTACACCAATGCCTCGTGGACCCTCAAGGTCGACCTGGTCGCGGAGTTCACCTGCCGGCTGCTGACCTACCTCACCGAGCACGGCTATCGCAGCGTCGTGCCCGTCCGGGACCCGTCGGTCGCACCGCTCCCGTTCATGGACTTCACCTCCGGCTACGTGCTGCGCGCCCTCGACCAGCTCCCCCACCAGGGTGAGCGCGAGCCGTGGCGGCTGCGCCAGAGCTATCTGCACGACCGGCGCACCCTCCGCCGTGCGGAGCTCGAGGACGGCGTCCTCCACTTCAGCTGAGCATGCATGTCGTGCGCTGGGCCGGGTACGACGAAGGTCCACGCAAGCCAACGCCGCCCACTCTGGGCGGCCACACGAAGGGGGCGCCGACATGGGGCTCGACGACAAGATCTCGAACGAAGCCACTGAGGCCAAGGGCAAGGCCAAGGAGGCCGCCGGCTCGGCGACGAACAACGAGAGCATGGAGTCCGAGGGCAAGGCCGACCAGGGCGAGGCCAAGGTCAAGAAGGCCGGCGAGCACGTCAAGGACGCCGCGGGAGACGTCAAGGACACCTTCAAGAGCTGAGCACCATCGACCTCCGGAGGGGCCTCACCCACGAGGTGAGGCCCCTTCGGTGTCCCCGGTCCATGGCCGCCCGTAGGGTGGCGCGCGTGATGGGTGCGGTCAGCCGGAACGTGCGCCGGTCGCTGTGGGAGAAGGTGCCCCGCGACCACCGCGAGTCCCCTCGGGACCTGCGTCGGCGTCAGATCGTGACCGCCACCTTCGTGGTGATCGGGGCCGTCGTGCTGTCGTTCTCGCTGCGGATCGACCCCGGCAACGACTGGTTCTACCCGGCCACGCTCGGGCTGGCACTGGTCTGGACCGTCGGCGCCTTCCTGTCCGGACCGCTCCACCTCGGCCGCACCCTCCAGGGCGAAGGGTTGCCCGGGCCCCGGCCGTTGCTGATGCCCGTCGTGTACGCCGTCCTCCTGGCCGGCCTGTTCGTCGTCGGCGGCCTGGTGGTCCGCCAGATCCCCGCGCTCGACACCCAGGTGCGGCACGTGCTCGACCACGCCAACGAGGGGTCGGTCCCGATCCTCGTGGTGATCACCGCGCTGAACGGTGTGGCCGAGGAGCTGTTCTTCCGCGGGGCCCTGTACGCCGCCACCACCCGCTACCCGGTGGTCGTCACCACGCTGGCCTACGGGGCCGTCACCTTGGCCACCGGCAACGTGATGCTCGCCTTCGCCGGCCTGCTCCTCGGCGCGCTCGTCGGCCTCGAGCGCCGTGCCACGGGTGGCATCCTGGCGCCGATCATCACCCACGTGGTGTGGTCGGTCTCGATGCTGTTCCTGCTCCCGGCCCTCTTCGGCTGAGCAGCTTCAGCGCTCGACGCCCTCCTCGAGCGCGCGGCGCACCGCCTCGCCGTACGCGATGGGCTTGCCGGGGACCACGTCGCGGATCGAGAAGTCGCTGACCAGCACCTCGGTGCCCATGGAGTCGATCAGGTTGCGGCCGGTGGTGACGTCGACGTCGGTGACCAGGGCCAGCCAGTACGACGAGAGCCGCGGCGTCAGCACGGGCACGGTGACGATCGGGACGGCGCGCCCCCGGGAGATCAGGGCGACGGTCTCCAGCATCTCCAGGTAGCTCAGCTGGTCCGGCCCGCCGATCTCGAAGACCCGGCCGAGAGCCTCGGGCCGGTCCGCGACGCCGACCAGGTAGCGGATCACGTCGTCGACCGCGATCGGCTGGGTGCGGGTGGAAACCCACTTCGGCACCACCATCGCCGGCAGGTTCTTCACCAGCTGCCGGGTGAGCTCCCAGGAGATCCCACCCTGGCCGACGATGATCCCGGCCCGGAGCACGGTGACCGGGACCCCGGCCTCGCCGAGCAGCCCCTCGACCTCGCGCCGGGAGCGGAGGTGGGCCGAGAGGTCGCCGTCGTCCGCGCCGAGGCCGCCGAGGTAGATGATCTGACGCACCCCGGCCGCGGCGGCCGCCTCGCCGAACGCCTTGGCGGCTCGGGCGTCCATGGCCTCGAAGTCGGCGCTGTCGAGGGAGTGGACGAGGTAGTAGGCGATGTCGACGCCTTCGAGGGCCGGCGGCAGAGTGGCGGGGTCGTGGACGTCGGCCCCCACAGCCGTGCCCGGCCCGTCGTACGCCTCGGGGCGGCGGGTGAGCGCCCGTACGTCGTGCCCTGCGTCGGTGAGCGCGGGGACCAGCCGACGTCCGATGAACCCGGTGGCGCCGGTCACGAGGATGCAGAGGGGCGTCACGTCACCCGTCGTACCCACCGGCTCGTCGTCGACACCCGTCACCGTGCGCGCCTGGCGATGTTGACGCGCCGTGTCTCGTCCATGCCGGCCTCGTAGGCCTGGACGAGCGACGCGATCGACAACGGCTTCAGCCTCTCGACGACGTCCTGGATCCGCTCGGGAGAGACGCCCTGCTCCTTGTAGACGGGCCACACCCTGGTCCGGAACAGCTCGTAGAGCTCCTCGGCGATCGCGCGCCCGTGGGCGGAGTACACCTCCGCGGCGGCGCGGGCCGCCTCGATCGGGTAGCCGAGGTCGAGCAGCCCGAGACCCACCCCCAGCTGGGACATCGAGACCTGGAACCGACCATGCCCGCTGGGCCGAACCACGCCGAGCGCCTCCAGGGTCTCGAGCGCATGGGCGTCGAGGGAGCGGCCGGCGCGGCGCTCGAGCTCGGCCCGGCCCAGCTCCTCGCGCGAGTCCGCCATCCACGGCGCGAGCATGGTGCGGTGCAGCGCGATGTCCTCCGGCGAGGCGTCGGCGGGGATCCCCGCGACGTACCGCTCGATCGCCGACAGCGTGAAGCCGTGTCCCTGGAGCTCCTGCACCAGCTCCAGCCGCGCGACGTGGTCCTGGGTGTAGTAGCCGCTACGCCCGCGCCGCAGCGGAGGCGGCACCAGACCCTTGCTGGTGTAGAAGCGGACGTTGCGGACGCTCATCCCGACCCGCTCGGTGAGCTCGTCGAGGGTGAGCAGCGTGACCGGTTCCACAACCACGCCCTCCTTGACGACCATGACAGTAAGAGTGTCACAATCGGAGGCATGGCTCCAGCACCCCAGCAGGCACCCCAGGCATTCGTCTACGACCACCTCCGGACGCCGCGTGGCAAGGGCAAGGCGGTCGGCGGGCTGCACGAGGTGAAGCCGGTCGACCTGATGGTCGGCCTGCTCGACGAGGTCCAGGTCCGCAACCCGTCGCTCGACGTGCACCGCGTCGACGACGTGGTGCTCGGCGTGGTCTCCCCGATCGGTGAGCAGGGTGGGGACATCGCCAAGACCGCGGCGCTTGCGGCGGGCTATCCCGAGACCGTCGCGGGCGTCCAGCTGAACCGGTTCTGCGCCTCCGGCCTCGAGGCGGTCAACCAGGCGGCCGCCCGGATCCGCAGCGGCTTCGAGGACCTGATCCTCGCCGGCGGCGTCGAGTCGATGAGCCGGGTGCCGATGGGCTCCGACGGTGGCGCCTGGGCGATGGACCCCGCCACCGCGCTCACCACCGGCTTCGTGCCGCAGGGCATCGGCGCTGACCTGATCGCGACCCTCGAGGGCTGGAACCGCGAGGACGTCGACGCCTACGCCGCCGAGTCCCACCACCGGGCCGCCAAGGCCTGGGCCAACGGCTACTTCAGCGACGCCGTCGTACCCGTCAAGGACGTCAACGGCGTCACGGTGCTCGAGCACGACGAGCTGATCCGCCCGGACACCTCCGTCGAGGGCCTGGCCGGGCTCAAGCCGAGCTTCGAGTCGATCGGCCGCGACGCCGGCTTCGACGACGTGGCCCTGGAGAAGTACCACTGGGTCGAGCGGATCGACCACGTGCACCACGCCGGGAACTCCTCCGGCATCGTCGACGGTGCCGCCCTGGTGGCGATCGGCACCGAGCAGGTCGGCGAGGAGCTCGGCCTCACCCCGCGGGCCCGGATCGTGATGACCGCGGTCTCGGGCGCCGACCCGACGATCATGCTGACCGGCCCCGCGCCGGCCGCGCGCAAGGCGCTGGCCAAGGCGGGCCTCGAGGTCGGCGACATCGACCTGTGGGAGATGAACGAGGCCTTCGCCGCGGTCGCCATGCGGTTCATGAAGGACATGGGGATCTCCCACGAGGTCACCAACGTCAACGGCGGCGCGATCGCGATGGGTCACCCGCTGGGCGCCACCGGCGCCATGCTCCTGGGCACCCTGATCGACGAGCTCCACCGCCGCGACCTGCGCCGCGGCCTGGCCACCCTCTGCATCGGCGGGGGCATGGGGATCGCCACGATCGTGGAGGTCGTCTGACCGCGGAGCGTCCGACGACCGATCACGATCGAGCAGATCAATGGTGGTCGAGCGAGCGGCACGGCTGAGCTGCGAAGCCGTGACCCGCGTGTCGAGACCCGGTGACTCCCGCGCCCAGCGCAACCCACGACATCCAGCACAGAAGGACTGATCACAGATGACGGACATGGTCTCGACAAGCTCGACCGACGAGGGCAGCTCGACCGACGAGGGCAGCTCGACCGACGAGGGCAGCTCGACCGACGAGGGCAGCTCGACCGACGAGGGCAGCTCGACCGACGAGGCGACCGCCGTTCGCTACGAGAAGGACGCCGAGGGCATCGTCACTCTCACCCTCGACGACCCGACCGCGGGCGCCAACACGATGAACGAGCTCTACCAGCGCTCGATGCACGCCGCCGTCGAGCGGCTGTACGACGAGGCGGCCCAGGATCCGCAGAGCGTGAGCGGTGTGGTGGTGGCGAGCGCCAAGAAGACGTTCTTCGCCGGCGGCAACCTCACGCTGATGATGCAGGCCGGTCCGGACGACGCCGCGTCGGTGTTCGCGGGTATCGAGGCGATGAAGGCCGACCTGCGCAGGCTGGAGAAGTTCCCGCGTCCGGTGGTCGCGGCGATCAACGGCGCTGCCCTCGGCGGCGGGCTCGAGATCGCACTGGCTTGCCACCACCGGATCGTGGTCGACGACCCGTCCGCGGTGGTCGGGCTGCCCGAGGCGACCCTCGGCCTGCTGCCCGGTGGCGGCGGCGTGACTCGCATCGTCCGGATGCTCGGGCTGCAGTCGGGGCTGATGGACGTGCTGCTCCAGGGCACCCGGTTCAAGCCGGCCGACGCGCTGGCCAAGGGCCTGGTCGACGAGGTCGTCGCCTCGCGGGACGACCTGGTCCCGGCCGCGAAGGCGTGGGTCCTCGAGCACCGCGACGACGCCGAGGCCGCCAGCAACCCGTGGGACCGTCAGGGCTACCGGATGCCCGGTGGCACCCCGCAGTCGCCGAAGCTCGCGGCGTTCCTCCCGGCGTTCCCCGCCCTCCTGCGCCAGCAGACCAAGGGAGCGATCTACCCCGCGCAGCGCGCCATCCTCTCGGCCGCCGTCGAGGGTGCGAGCACGGACTTCGACACCGCCAGCCGGGTCGAGAGCCGCTACCTCACCTCGCTGATCGTCGGCCAGAACTTCAAGAACATGACCCAGGCGTTCTTCTTCGACCTGCAGGCGATCAACGCCGGCAAGTTCCGCCCCGAGGGCGTCGAGAAGTTCCAGGCGACCAAGGTCGCGGTCCTCGGTGCCGGGATGATGGGCGCCGGCATCGCTTACTCCTGCGCCCGCGCCGGCATGCAGGTCGTGCTCAAGGACGTCTCAGCCGAGGCGGCCGCGAAGGGCAAGGCCTACAGCGAGAAGCTCAACGCGAAGGCGGTCGAGCGCGGCCGGCTGACCGCGGAGAAGTCCGAGGAGATGCTGGCCCGGATCACCACGACCGCGGACCCCGCCGACCTGGCCGGCTGCGACCTGGTCATCGAGGCGGTCTTCGAGGACCCGAGCCTCAAGCACCAGGTGTTCGCCGAGATCGCGGGTCACGTGAACCCCGACGCCCTGCTCTGCTCCAACACGTCGACGCTGCCGATCACCGAGCTCGCCACCGGCGTCGACCGGCCCGCGGACTTCATCGGCCTCCACTTCTTCAGCCCGGTCGACAAGATGCCGCTGGTCGAGATCATCAAGGGCGAGCAGACCTCCGACGAGGCGCTCGCGAAGGCCTACGACGTCGTCCTGCAGATCAAGAAGACGCCGATCGTGGTCAACGACAGCCGCGGCTTCTACACCTCCCGCGTGATCGGCACGATGGTCAACGAGGGTCTGGCGATGCTCGCCGAGGGCGTGCACCCGATGTCCCTCGAGCGCGCGGCGACGCAGGACGGCTACCCGGTCGGCACCCTCCAGCTCTCCGACGAGCTGAACATGGAGCTGATGGTGAAGATCGCCAAGGCCGCGCAGGACGCCGCCGAGCGCGAGGGCGCGCCGTACGTCGAGCACCCGGGCGGCGCGGTCGTCGCGAAGATGATCGAGCTCGGCCGCCCGTCGCGTCTCAAGGGCGCCGGGTTCTACGAGTACGTCGACGGCAAGCGGCAGGGTCTGTGGCCGGGCCTCGCCGAGGCGTTCCCGCCCGCGACCGAGCAGCCGCCGTTCGCCGACGTGAAGGACCGGATGCTCTTCGCCGAGGCGATCGAGACCGCGAAGTGCTTCGAGGAGGGCGTCATCGAGTCGTCCGCCGCGGCCAACATCGGCTCGATCATGGGCATCGGCTTCCCCCCGAACACCGGTGGCGCCGCGCAGTTCATGACCGGCTACGAGGCCGCCGACGGAAGCATCGGGCTCGAGGCGTTCCTGGCGCGCGCGGACGAGCTGGCGGACGCGTACGGCGAGCGGTTCCGCCCCACGGCGTACCTCCGCGACCTGGCGGCGAAGGGCGAAGGCTTCCCCGCCTAAGGCCCCGCTCGTGGTGGAACACCCCGGACCCTCAAGGCGGAGCCGATAAACGGCGTTGTGGAACACCCTGTTCCACAACGACCACGGAGGGCCCCGTCTTGGGGGCACGGGGTGTGCCCGTCGGTCGAGCCCGCTCGTCGGTCGAGCCCGCTCGTCGGTCGAGCCCGCTCGGTCGAGCCCGCTCGTCGGTCGAGCCCGCTCGTCGGTCGAGCTTGTCGAGACCACGGCGACGTGGAGCCTCGTCAGGGCACGGGCCGCCGCACGTACCACTCGGTCCCCAGCAGCCGGCGCCGGTCGTCCGGTGACAGGTCGGCGACCAGGCCCGGCAGGGCGCCGCGCTCGACCTCGGTGCGGTGGGCCAGGATCGCGGCCACCTTGGTGTCCAGCCAGGGGGTGACGTCGAGGGCGGTGACGCCGTCGTCCGGCACCGAGTACACGGCCTTGCGAGCGCCGATGATCTGTCTCACGGCGGGGACGGCCGCGTGCGGGTGGGTGGCCAGGTGGAGGGCGTGCGTACGCCAGGTCGGCCCGGCCTCCGGGTAGAGCCGCTCGAGGCCGGCGGCCTCGGTGGCCAGCACGGTGACCCGGTGGGTGTGGACGTGGTCCGGGTGGCCGGTCAGGCCGCCGTACGCGTCGTGGGTGACCACGATCTCCGGGCGGAACTCACGGAGGTGGGCGACCAGTCGTCGTACCGCCTCGTCGAGCGGCGCGTCGCACCAGCGCGGGCGGCCCGGAGCCGACTCGGGCACGCGGGCGTCGGCGTAGCCGAGCATCCGGGGAGGGCCGGCCCCGACGATCCGCAGCGCGTCGGCCAGCTCGGCGGCACGGGGCGAGTCCTCGGCCCAGGTGGGAGTGACGACCGCGGTCCGCGCGCCCGCAGCGGCCTGCTGGGCGAGCAGCCCGCCCGCCGACAGCGACTCGTCGTCAGGATGGGCGAAGACCGCGAGCAGGCTCGGCGCAGGCACGGTCGCATCTTGCCTCACTTGAGCGACTGCTCAAATCGGTGATAGCATGGTTGAGCAGATGCTCAACCATGAAGGACTCGAGGATGACGACGCGCGAGAAGCTGCTCGAGGCCACCGCCGACCTGCTGACCGAGGAGGGGCTGGCCGGCATCTCGGCCCGCAGCATCGCGGGGCGGGCGGGGGTCAACCAAGCGTTGGTCTTCTACCACTTCGGCACGGTTTCCGACCTGCTCGAGGCGGCGGTACGGCGGTCGGTCGACCTGGCGGTCGCGTCCTACACCGACCGGTTCGGCGACGTGGGATCGGTCGCGGAGCTGCTCGCGCTGGGCCGCGACCTGCACCGCGCCGAGCGCAGCCGCGGCAACGTGGCGCAGATGGCGCACGTGATGGCCGGGGCCCAGGGCGACGAGGGGCTGGCGCGGGCCGGGCGGTACGCCATGCAGCGGTGGACCGGTGAGATCGAGGCGGTTCTGGCGAGGCTGCTGCCAGGGAGCCCGCTCGAGGGGATGGTCACCTCAGCCGGCCTCGCCGGGGTGCTGGCGGCAACCGCGATCGGTCTGCAGCTGTACGGCGGTGTCGACCGGGCGGGGGACGAGTCGGCGCGCGAGGCCCTCGCTGCGTTGGGGTCGTTGGTCGAGCTGGCTGCGGGCTCGGCCCGATGACCGCGCACGCCGTACGGGGTCGGTTCCTCCCGGCACCCGCCCTGCCGTGGCGGCTGGCGGCGGTCGGCTATGTCCTCGTCGACGCAGTCCTCGGAGCCCTCGCGTTCTCCTCCGAGCAGGCGCATCCGGCGGTGGAGGTGGCGGCGTTCTTGCTCGTGCTGCCGGCTGTGATCGTGGCCCTCCCGGTCATCTACGTGGTCGGCGCGATGGCGTGGCACCTCCGCGACGCCTTGGCCGGCCGGCCGATGTGGCCGGTGACGGTGACGTTCACGGCCCTGTTCGCCGCCACCGCGATCCTGAACGTGATCCTGGCGTGGCTGACCTGGTCGTCGCGTGGGCGCAAGCGCCCGGACTTTCTCGACGTTCCGAGGGCGGGATCGCACTCTCGCTGAGAGACTTTGCGGGTGAACGAACCCGTCGTGGACGTCCGGGGCTTGCACGTGCGCTTCGGCGAGGTGGAGGCCGTTGCCGGCATCGACGTCCAGGCGTACGCCGGACAGGCCACCGCCCTGCTCGGGCGCAACGGCGCCGGCAAGTCCACCACCATGCGAGTGCTGGCCGGCGTCGTGCCGCCGACCGAGGGCACGGTCATGGTGGCGGGCCACGACATCCGCACCGAGACCCTCACCGTCAAGCAGCTGACCGGCTACTGCCCGGACGTGGGCGGCCTGGTGCCGCGCGCCACCCCGTGGGAGCACCTCCAGCTCAGCGCCCGCCTGAGGCGGATGACCGACTGGGAGGAGCGCGGCCGCGATCTCCTGGAGCGTTTCGAGCTCGGCGACGTGATGAACCGGGTGACCGGCGGGTTCTCCCACGGCATGGGTCGGCGGCTCTCCGTCGTTCTGGCCGCCATGCACGAGCCACAGGTGCTGCTGCTCGACGAGCCGTTCGACGGCGTCGACCCGATCGGTGTCGAGGCCACGTTCGAGGTCATCGCCGATGCCCGCGCCCGCGGCGCCACGATCTTGCTCTCCACCCACCTGCGCGACCTGGCCATCCAGACCTGCGGCTCGGTCCTGGTGATGCGTGGCGGAGCTCGCGTGGCCTCGGTGGACGCCGAGGACATGGCGGGCGAGGAGGGGGCACGTGCCTACCGCGCTCTCCTCGACTGAGGCCGCCGCGACGTACCGCTCCCCGGGCCGGATCGCGTCCGCGCGCCGTGCGGTGCAGGACGTCGGGATCCTGTTCCGGTTTCGTGCGCAGGCCGTACGCCGCCGCCGCCTGACCCGCAGCCTGGCGTTCAGCTTCCTTCTGGTCACCCTGGCGATCGCGATCGTGCCCGCCTTCATGCCGGGTGCCGCGGGCGCGGGCAAGGCGTTCGACATCTTCCTGCTGATGCCCTCGGCGATGGCCGGCATCTTGGCCCTCAACGTCGCCTCGGCGATCGCCTCGGGCGGTGGCCGCGAGCTGATCTCGCGCGACCAGGCCGCGCCGTACCCCATCAGCCCGACCACCGACCACCTCGGTGCGCTGCTGCTCGCTCCCCTCAACATCGCCTGGATGATCCAGGCCTGGGTCCTGCTGGGGTCGATGGCCTACAGCTTCGGGCCCCACAACCTCTTCCAGGCCCAGCTGGTCATCCTGCTGTGGCTCCTCTTCGCGACCACGCTCGGGCAGGTCGTGGCCTGGACCATGGAGTCGGTACGACGGGGCCCCGGCGGCATCGGGATCAGCCGGGGGCTCCTGGTCGGTGTCGCCCTCGCCGCCGGTGCGGTCCAGCTGACCGGTCACAGTACGGACGTCCTCGACTCGGTCCCGAGCCTGTGGTTCTTCCAGGGTGCCGTCAGCGGCTGGCATGCTCGCTGGTGGGTTGTGCTCGTGGTGCTGCTCGTCGGCAGCACGTTCGCGGTCGGCGCCGGCGCGGTCCCCACCCACCTGGCCGCTCGGCGGATGCCGCGCGACGAGGCCCGGATGGAGACCGACCAGCACCAGCCGCGGCCCGTGCCGCGTACCGTCCTCGGGCTGCTGATCCGCGCCGACCGGGCGTCGGTCTGGCGCTCGGTGCCGATGCGTCGCGGCGTGCTCGTGCTCGCGATCGGCCCTGGGCTGGTGGCGGTCTTCGGCAACCTTCCGTGGTCGTCGATGACGATCCTGCCCGGGCTGGTCGCCTCCGGCGGCGCCCTGCTCTTCGGGGTCAACGCCTGGTGCCTGGATGGACGCGGCGCGCTCTGGCGGGAGAACCTCCCGGTGCCCGCGTCGGCGCTCTTCGACGCCCGGGCGTGGGTGCTCACCGAGTTCCTCGCCACGGCCTCGCTGATCACGGTCGGGATCGGTGCGCTGCGTGCCGGCATCCCCAGTCCTGTGGAGCTCTCTGCGCTCGTCTGCACGCTGCTGGTGGTGCTCCTCCAGGTGGTCGGCGCCTCGATGCGCTGGTCGCTGGCCCACCCCTACCCGGTCGACCTCCGCTCGGCGCGAGCCACCCCGGCGCCGCCGGCGGCGATGGTGGGTTACTCCGCACGGCTGGCGGTCAGTACGACGTTCACCAGCCTGATCTTCTCCGGCTGCGCCAAGGTGCCGGACTGGCGGCTGTCGGTGATCCTGGCGATCCCCTGCCTGCTCTGGTCCGGTATCCGGCTGCTCCGCACCGCCCATCGCTGGCAGGACCCCGTCGTCCGCGCCCTGGTCATCACCACCACCGCCGCCTGAGCTTCGTTGAATTGGCCCTCGTGGCTCGTTGAATTGGCCCTCCGGGTTCGGCCTGGAGACCACAAGGGCCAACTCAACGGACCCGGAGGGCCAACTCAACGGACCCGGAGGGCCAACTCAACGAGTCCGGCGGCGGCCCTAGGGTGAGGAGCATGGACTTCGCTCCCTCACCCCGGGCCGCAGATCTGACCGCGCGGGTGGCCGACTTCATGGCCACCGAGATCACGCCGATCGAGGGCGACTACCACCGCGACCTGGCCGAGGCACGCCGTACCGGCGATCCCTGGCAGCCGCTGCCGGTCCTCGAGGAGCTGAAGCAGAAGGCGCGGAAGCTGGGGCTCTGGAACCTGTTCCTTCCCGCCGAGCACGCCGGTGAGTACGCCGTACGGTTCGGCACGGACGGCGGCGAAGGGCTGACGAACGTCGACTACGCGCCACTCGCCGAGCAGATGGGGCGCTCGGCGATAGCACCGATCATCTTCAACTCCAACGCGCCCGACACCGGCAACATGGAGGTGCTGCTCCGCTACGGCTCGGAGGACCAGCGGCGCGAGTGGCTCGAGCCGCTCCTCGACGGCCGGATCCGGTCGGCGTTCACGATGACCGAGCCCGGGGTCGCGTCGTCCGATGCGACCAACATGGAGGCCACCTGCGTGGTCGACGGCGACGAGATCGTGGTCAACGGCCGCAAGTGGTGGTCGACGGGCGTGGGTCACCCCGACTGCAAGATCTTCGTGTTCATGGGCGTCACCGACCCCGACGCCGACCGGCACCACCGGCACTCGATGGTGCTCGTGCCGCGCGACACCCCGGGGGTCAGGATCGAGCGGCTGCTGCCGACGATGGGGATCTACGACGAGCCGCTCGGCCACGGCGAGGTGTCGTTCACCGACGTGCGGGTGCCGGTCACCCACTTCATCTCCGGGCCGGGCGAGGGCTTCGCGATCGCCCAGGGCCGGCTCGGCCCCGGGCGCGTGCACCACTGCATGCGGCTGATCGGACTGGCCGAGATGGCCCTCGAGCTGGCCTGCCGCCGTGGCCTGGAGCGCACGGCGTTCGGGAAGCCGCTGGTCAACCTCGGCGGCAACCGGGAGCGGATCGCCGACGCCCGGATCGCGATCGACCAGGCCCGCCTGCTGGTGCTCAACGCCGCCTGGAAGCTCGACGTCGGCGGCCCGATGAACGCACGGTCGGAGGTGTCCCAGATCAAGGTCGCCGTGCCGAACATGGCGCAGGGCGTGATCGACATGGCGCTCCAGCTGCACGGCGGCGCCGGCATGTCCGAGGACTTCCCACTGGCCTCGGCCTGGATCGGCGCCCGGTCGCTGCGGCTCGCCGACGGACCCGACGAGGTGCACCGCGGCATGGTCGCCCGGCTCGAGCTCGGCAAGTACGGCGGCCGATGAGCAGGGTGCTGGTGACCGGCGCCGCGTCGGGGCTCGGCGCCGCGCTGACGGCCGCGTTCCGGGCGCGGGGGGACGAGGTGCTGGCGACGGATGTGGCCGGCTCCCGGGGTTTCGAGACGCTCGCTGACGCGCGCTCCTCAACCACCGACATCATCCGGCTGGACATCACCTCGGACGACGACTGGGCGGCGGCGCTCGCGGCGGTCGAGGAGCGCTGGGGCGGGCTCGACGTCCTCGTCAACAACGCCGGCGTCGCGGGGGGCGGCCGGATCGACGTGGCCGGGCTCGACGAGTGGGAGTGGATCATCGAGATCAACCTGCTCGGCGTGGTGCGCGGCTGCCGTACGTTCGCCCCGATGCTCAAGCGCCAGCGGTCCGGGCGCATCGTCAACGTCGCCTCGCTCGCCGGGCTCGTGCACCCGGCCGGGATGGCGTCGTACAACGCGGTCAAGGCCGGCGTCGTCGCCCTCACCGAGACCCTCGGCCACGAGCTCTCGCCGTACGGCGTGCAGGCCAGCGTGGTCTGCCCCTCGTACTTCCGAACCAACCTGATGGACTCGCTGCGCGGCGCCGACGAGGCGCTCGGTGCGATGGTGACCCAGCTCGTGGAGCGCGCGCCGCTCACTGCAGACGACATCGCGGCGGCCGTGCTGGCCGGGATCGACGCCGGCGACGAAATCATCCTGCCCGACCCGGCCGCGCGCGCGGCGTACCAGCTCAAGCTCCGCGACCGTCCGGCCTACGACGCCCAGATGCGGCACCAGGCGGCCCGGCTCGAGGAGCTCGGCGGCCCGGTCGGCTGACCGCACCATTCGGTCCCGATCCGAAAACTCCATCCCATCGCGGCCGTTGCTGCGGCATCGTGGTGGCGTGAGCGGAGGATTCGAGGACTGGGCGGCGGCGCGGACGCCGTCGTTGCTGCGCTTCGCCCACGCCCTGACCGAGGACGGGCCCGCCGCTGAGGCCGCGGTCCGCAAGGCGCTCGCCCGCATGGGCAAGGCCTGGCCGACGGTCGACCCCGACCTGACAGCGCGGCGGTACGTCGTCGACGCGACGCCCGGCCGGCGACGTGCCGCCGTGGTGCTCCGCGTGTTGGAGGACCGCTCCGACGAGGAGATCGCCGAGGTGCTCGGCACCTCGCAGGCCTTCGCCCGTTCGCAGGTGCAGCGCGGCATGGCGTCGCTCCACCAGGACCTGCCGACGGGCGAGGGCACCCTCCTCGACCACCTCGACCGCCGCGCCACCTCCGCGCCCACCCATCTCGTTCGTCCGTCGGCCCCGGTCGACGCGCCGCCGCGCCGACGAGGGCGTACGGCGTGGGTCGCCGCGGTCGCGGTGCTGACCCTCGTGGTCACCGTGGCGCTGGTCGCACACGCGACCCGGACGCCGGCGGGTGTGATCACCTACCCGTCCGTGCACGTGCCGACCGACTGGCGCTACGAGTCCTACGACGGGGTGCAGGTGCAGGTGCCCGCGGACTGGGGCTTCGGCGGGGCGCCGATCCGGGCCTCGTTCTTCCAGGGACGCCTGGGTGCGTGCGGGGCCAACCAGGCTGCTGTGCTCTCGGCGGCCGACGACGCGTCGTACGTCTCGTCGGCGACGCCGTTCGTCGGCCGGCCGTCGATGATGAGCGATGCATGTGTGACCTGGGGCAGCGACGGCTCGATGCCGACGACGGACGCCCTGTGGTTCGCCTCGCCGCTGCCGGTCGGCGTCAAGGCCGTCGGCCCCGTGGTCGCCGAGACGCGCGCGATCGGGGGTCAGCACCTGACCGTGTTCTCGGGGAAGTCGGCGCTGCGGCGGCAGATCCTCGGGACCGCGCAGGTGGTCGACACCGACGCGAACGGCTGCCCGCGGAGCGCCGTACTGCAGGCGACGCCGGGCCCCGCCGAGCTGACCCCGTCGTCACTCTCGGTGTGCGTCTACTCCCAGGACACCGGTACCTCGGTCCTGATGTGGTCGGGCCAGGTCGCAGCCCGCTCTGCGCAGGCGTACGTCGAGGCGGCACGGCAGGCGGGCCCGGCCGGGTCGCGCTGCACCGGAACGCCGAGCGGACGGTGGGTCGCGCTCGGCCTGCACAGCGACAGCAGCACCCGGTGGGACGTCGTGGATCTGACCTGCGGCGCGATCCGGGCGCCCAACGGCCTTGTGTCGCTGACGCCGGCGACCGTCCGCGACTGGGCTCGCGACGGGGTCACGGCGTACGCCATCGCCGGGCCCGCCGTCCCGCGCTCCGTGGCGTCGTACTTCCGGCCGGTGCTCGGCTGAGGCGAGGCCTCGACATACTGACCCCGTGAGCACCGTCGACGAGTCGCGCCCGGTCCGCGAGGAGGACGCCTTCGACGTGGAGGCGATGGCCGCGTGGCTGCGCGAGCACGCCGAGGCCTTCCGCGACGACCTGGACGGGACGCCGGAGGTGCGGCAGTTCCCCGGCGGCGCCTCGAACCTGACGTATCTGCTGCGGTTCCCCAGCCGTGAGCTGATCCTGCGCCGGCCCCCGGCGGGCGCGAAGGCCAAGAGCGCCCATGACATGGGGCGCGAGTACGTCATCCAGCGTGGGCTCGCGCCGGTCTACCCCTACGTCGCGCAGATGGTCGCGCTGTGCCGGGACGAGTCGGTGATCGGCTCTGACTTCTACGTGATGGAGCGGCTCGACGGCACGATCCTGCGCAAGGAGCTGCCGTTCGAGCTCTCGGAGCACGAGACGTCGACGCTGTGCGAGCACGCGTGGGACGCGCTCGTCCGTCTGCACTCGGTGGACGTGTCCGCCGTACCCGAGCTGGCGGCGCTCGGCCGCGGTGACGGGTACGTCGCGCGCCAGGTCAAGGGCTGGACCGACCGGCTGGCGCGGGCGGCCACGGACGATCTCGGCGACTGGAGCGGGGTGACTGCCTGGCTGGACGCCCATCAGCCGGCGGATGTCGGGCAGTGCCTGATCCACAACGACTGGCGCTTCGACAACATGGTGCTCGACCCGGTCGACCGGCTGCAGGTGCGCGGCGTGCTCGACTGGGAGATGGCCACCGTAGGCGACCCGCTGATGGATCTCGGCGGCGCGCTCGCGTACTGGATCCAGGCCGACGACGACGACTTCTTCCAGGCTTTCCGGCGACAGCCGACGACGGCGCCGGGGATGTGGACGCGCGAGCAGGTCGTGCGCTGGTACGGCGAGCGCACCGGCCTCGTGGTCACGCCCGAGCAGTGGCGGTTCTACGAGGTGTTCGGCCTGTTCCGGCTCGGCGTGATCTGCCAGCAGATCTGGTACCGCTACTTCCACGGCCAGACCCACAACGAGGCCTACACGCGCTTCGGGCCGGCGGTGGCGTACCTCGAGTCGCGCTGCCGGGACCTGGTCTCGACAGGCTCGACCGACGGCGGCGGCTCGACCGACGGCGGCGGCTCGACCGACGGCGGCGGCTCGACCGACGGACTTGCCTGATGGGGATGCTGCTGCTGGTCCGGCACGGTCAGGCGTCGTTCGGGGCCGAGGACTACGACGTCCTGAGTGAGACCGGGTTCGCCCAGAGCAAGCGCCTCGGCGCGTGGCTGGCCGAGGCCGGCGTCGAGCCCAGCGCCGTACTGCACGGGACGATGCGTCGGCAGCGAGACACCGCGACCGCGATGGCCGAGGGCGCCGGCTGGTCGCTGACCCCGGAGCTGGACGAAGGGTGGAACGAGTTCGATCACCTCGGTGTCGTGGCGCGGGGGTCTCGCCTCGGCTCGACCACCGGGTCTCGACTTCGCTCGACCACCGGGTCTCGACTTCGCTCGACCACCGGGTCTCGACTTCGCTCGACCACCGAAGACAGGCGCGCGTTCCAGGAGGCGTTCCTGGCGGCCACAGCCCGCTGGTCCGGTGGCGACTTCGACGACGAGTACGACGAGTCGTGGCCGGCGTTCGTGAGGCGGGCGACCTCGGCGCTCGATCGCGCCACCGCACGCGACGGGGTCACGGTCGCCGTGTCGTCGGGCGGCCCGATCGCGGTCGCCTGCGCCGCGTTGGTCGATCCCGACGCCGCCGCCGCCGAGCTACCCCGGCTCTGGAACGCGTTCAACACCGTCTCCACCAACACCGGGGTGACTCGGGTGATCACCGGCTCCACCGGCCGCCGGATGCTGACCTTCAACGAGCACTCCCACCTGGCCCGCGACCAGGTCACCTACCGCTGACTCGAAGCCCTGAGCGGATCAGCGCAGGGCGGATCTGCCGGGAGCAGCATGCCGTTGGTTCGACGTACGACGGGTGTCACCTTGGTGGCATGAGCGACGAACACACGGCCTGGCGCCGGATCGATGACGAGCTGGCCAGCAGCCTGCTCGACCAACGGACGCTGGTGATGGGAGGTGTGCTGGACGAGACCCTGGGCAACCGGCTCTGCAACGGCCTGCTGGTGCTGTCGGCCCGCGACCCCCACGCCGACATCCGGCTGTGGATCAACTCACCGGGCGGGTCGGTGCCGGCGATGCTGGCGATCCGCGACGTGATGACGCTGATCCCCAACGACGTGAGCACGCTGGCGATGGGGATCGCCTGCAGCGCAGGGCAGTTCCTGCTGAGCGCCGGCACGAAGGGCAAGCGCCACGCGCTGCCGCACGCACGAGTGCTGCTGCACCAGGGTTCGGCGGGGATCGGCGGTACGGCGATGGACATCGCGATCCAGGCCGACGACCTCCGCCACACCCGCGACACCGTGCTGCGGCTGATCAGCGAGGACACCGGTCAGGACCTCGACACGGTCGAGCGCGACTCTCGGCGGGACCGATGGTTCAGCGCCGAGGAGGCGCTGGGGTACGGGTTCGTGGACCGGATCGTGGACTCGATGGACGACGTACGGCCGGCGTCGGTGCGCCCGCTGGGCCTGGGCCTCGGGGCTGGGGGTGCGCGATGAGCAGCTACGCCGTCCCGTACGTCACCACGCAGACCAACCGCGGCGAGCGGACGGTCGACGTGTACAGCCGGCTGCTCGCCGACCGCATCATCTACCTCGGAACGCCGATCGACGACGGCGTCGCCAACACCGTCATCGCCCAGCTCATCCATCTCGAGTCGGAGAGCCCCGAGACCCCGATCAACCTGTACCTCAACTCCCCGGGCGGCTCGATCCCGGCGATGCTGGCGATCTACGACGCGATGCAGTTCGTGCGGCCGGCGGTCGAGACCACCTGCGTCGGCCAGGCCGTGGCGACCGCCGCGGTCCTGCTCGCGGGCGGCGCGCCTGGGCACCGCCAGATCCTGCGGCACGGACGCGTCGTACTGCATGCTCCGGCGGCCGAAGGTCGCGGCACGATCCCCGACCTGATCCTCGAGGCCGACGAGATCGAGCGGGTGCGGGCCTTGCTCGAGGGACTGCTGGCGCGTGACACGGGTAAGACATCTTTACAAATTCGTGAGGACACCGAGCGTGACTTGGTGCTCACAGCGGAGCAGGCTGTGGAGTACGGCGTCGTGGACGCCGTGATCACCGAACGGGACGCGGCTGGTTCAGGCCGCGAGGCAGAGAGGAGTCTGCAGTGACTTCCCCGCGGAGGCGACGCGCGAAGCGAGGTCAGCGACCGAGAGGCCGAGGGCTCCGGCCATCGCCGCAAGAAGCTCCGAGGAAGGGTCCTTCAGACCCCTCTCCACCTCGCTGAGGTACTGAGGCGAGACGCCGGCTTCTTCCGCGACGTCGACCAATCGACGTCCGGTGGCCTGACGCTCGTCGCGCAGTTCCTGCCCCACCGACTCACGCCACAGCGGCTCGACCTCGTCGGGCCGTGGCTGTGCTGACTCCTGCGGCTGCTCCCGGCGTACCGGCAGCGGAACGACGTCACCCATTCCCCGATGCTAGGCGCGCTCACCTCCCAGGTCTGCCCCGTTCCGCTGACAGCGGAACGAGCCGCTGGTTTCGAGACGCTCGCTGGCGCTCGCTCCTCAACCACCGGGGGTGCTCGGTGGTTGAGGAGGGGCGCGCTGGCGCGCCGTCTCGAAACCACCCCTACCGGTCCTTGCCCCAGCGAGCACGGCTCGCGAGCGCCGGGAGGTCGTCGTACCGGCCCTCGATCAACGCCTGGCGCTTGGCTCGGCTCCAGCCTTGGACTCGCTTCTCGAAGATGAAGGCCTCGTCGATCCGGTCGTACTCGACTGCCCAGACCAGCCGGACGGGTCGCCGGTGCCGGGTGTACGCCGCGCCCAGCCCTTGCTGGTGGTCGCCGATGCGGCGTTCGAGGTCGACAGTGCTGCCGACGTAGTAGGAACCGTCTCTGCACTCCACGATGTAGACCCACGCCATGGCACGAGAGTGCCCCGAGTCCGGTCTCCGGGCGAGCGGCTCGGGGTGCGGTTGTGGACAGCTTCCGGTGGTTTCGAGACGCTCGCTGGCGCTCGCTCCCCAACCACCGGGGGTGTTCGGTGGTTGAGGAGGGGCGCGCTGGCGCGGCGTCTCGAAACCACCTCGAGGTCGGCGTGGGCGTGCGGTGGGGTCGCGTAGCCTCGGCCGACATGAGCGTCCGGCATGCCACCGCCTGCATCATCGGAGCCGGTTCGTCCGGGATCACCGCGGCCCAGGTGCTGCAGTCGGAGGGGATCGACTTCGACTGCTTCGAGATGGGGTCGGAGGTCGGCGGCAACTGGCGCTACCAGAACGACAACGGCGTCAGCTCGGCGTACCGCTCCCTGCACATCAACACCTCGCGCGAGGCGATGGAGTACGCCGCGTGGCCGATGCCGGCGAGCCTGCCGGACTACCCGAGCCACTGGCAGATCGCGCAGTACTTCGACGACTTCGTCGATCACTTCGGGCTCCGCGAGACGATCACCTTCCGCACCGAGGTGACCAAGGTGACGCCGGGGACGGACGGTGGGTGGGACGTCACGATCCGGCCGCGCGACGACGCCCGCGCCGTCGAGACCCGGCACTACGACCACGTCCTGGTCGCCAACGGCCACCACTGGGACCCACGCTGGCCCGAGCCGTCGTTCCCGGGCAGCGAACAGTTCCCCGGCGAGCAGATCCATGCGCACTACTACCGCACGCCGGAGGTGTTCGCCGGAAAGCGGGTCGTGGTGCTGGGTATCGGCAACTCCGCGACCGACATCGCCGTCGAGGCGTCGCGGCACGCGCGTGAGACCTACCTGGCGATGCGGCGTGGGGCCTGGGTGCTGCCGAAGTACCTGTTCGGGATGCCCACCGACCACCTCACCGACTCACCGCTGGCGCGCGGCCCGCTGCGGATCCAGAAGCTCGGGATGCGCACCATGCTGCGGATCGCGGTCGGCAAGATGACCGACTACGGGCTGCCGCAGCCCGACCACGACGTGCTCGAGGCGCACCCGACCGTCAGCGACGACCTGCTCAGCCGGCTCGGGCACGGCGACATCACCGTGAAGCCCACGATCAGCCGGTTCGACGGCTCGACGGTGGTCTTCGCCGACGGCTCCAGCGTCGAGGCCGACGTCGTGGTCTACTGCACCGGCTACAAGGTCACCTTCCCGTTCCTCGACGAGGGCGTCCTGGCCGCCGACGACAACCACGTCGACCTCTACCGCCGCGTCGTACCGCCCGACCGGCCGGGGCTGTGGTTCATCGGGCTGGTGCAGCCGCTCGGCGCCGTGATGCCGCTGGCCGAGGCCCAGGCGCACTGGGTCGCCGACCTGATCGCCGGCCAGGTGAGCCTCCCGCCGCGGGCCGAGATGCGCGCCCAGATCGCGGCGTACGACGCGGCGCTGCGCAAGCGGTTCGTGGCCAGCAAGCGGCACACCATCGAGGTCGACTTCCATGCCTACCGCGCCGAGCTGGACAAGGAGCGGAAGACGCGCGCGGTCAGTACGCCCGTGGCTGCGGCGTCACCGCTTTGATCACGTAGGTGCTCATGATCTTGTCGGCGAAGGTCTGACGCTTGGCGTCCCACAGCGGCCACAGGTAGCCCAGGTAGCACGGGATCGCGTTGACGATGTTGAGCAGGTAGCGGGCGAACGCCAGACCACCGCCGATCGGCACCATGTTCGCGTTGACCAGCCGGAGCGCGAGCAGGCTCTTGCCGATGCTCGCGCCGGTGCGGCCCTGCCGGATGCACTGGTTCCAGATGAAGAAGGCCAGCGAGGTGACGACGCCGATCACGATCAGCGCGGTGCTGGTCCCCGTCGAGTGGAAGTGGACCTGCTTCACGCCCTGCGCGTCGGTGCTGGTGGTGGCGTTCGAGACGAGCATGCCGTAGCCGATCCAGAGCGGGAACGCGGCGAGGGCGCCGAGGAACCCGTCGATCAGGTAGGCGACGACCCGGGAGCCCCAGCTGGCGTAGCCGCCGAAGGCGAACGTCGGCGCGGCCGCCACCGGCCCGCCGTACGGGTTGACGGGCGGGACGTTCGGCTGGGTCGCTCCCGCAGGCGCCGGGCCGGGGTACGGCGCGGAGTGCGAGCCGTACGGCGCGGGGTCGCCGTAGGGGTTGGGCGGCGCCGGCGGTGCGCCGTACGGGTCGGGCTGTTGGCCCGACGCAGGCTGGGCGGGATCGGGCTCGGACGGATCAGGCGGCGAGCCGTAGTGCGACATGGTGGGTCCCCTCGTGCGGTCGGCCGGCGCAGGTGCCGTCCGTGTCGCGGTCGAGTATCCGGGGCGTCGCGCCATCCGGCGGTGCGACGCACCGACATCAGGCGTGAGACCCCTTGCATACTCGGTATGGTGCAAGGTATACATACCGGGTATCCATGGTCACGGGGCCGTGGATCGCCCCGGAATCACGGAGGGAGCCACCGATGTCGGTGCGCAACGCGTTGCTGGCCCTGCTCGAGCAGGGCCCGCGGTACGGCTACCAGCTGCGGTCGGAGTTCGAGCACCGCACGGGTGGCACCTGGCCGCTCAACGTCGGGCAGGTCTACACGACGCTGTCGCGCCTGGAGCGCGACGGGCTGGTCGAGGGCCACGGGGCCGACGGTGAGGGGCACGTGATGTACGCCGTGACCGACGCCGGGCGCGACGAGGTCGGCACCTGGTTCAGCTCGCCGGTCCCGCGCACCCAGCCGCCGCGCGAGGAGCTGGCGATCAAGCTGGCCCTGGCCGTCAGCGTGCCGGGTGTCGACGTCGGCAGGGTCATCCAGCAGCAACGTACCGCCACCATGACCGCGCTCCAGGACTACACCCGGCTCAAGCGCCGCCCCACCGGCGCCGGGGCGGAGGAGCTGGCGTGGGGGCTGGTCCTCGACTCGCTGGTGTTCACCGCGGAGGCCGAGATCCGCTGGCTGGACCACTGCGAGGCGCGGCTGCGCCGGGCGGCCGTCGAGGCCCACGAGAGCGTCGATGGTCGAGCCGAGCCCCTCGATGGTCGAGCGGGGTCGAGACCCGAGCCCGTCGAGACCACGGAGGCGACCCGATGAACGCCGTCCTGCAGCTCGAGAACGTCACCCGCATCCACGGCGCCGGCCCCACCGAGGTGCGGGCGCTGCACGAGGTCGGCTTCACGTCGTACGCCGGTGAGCTGGTCGCGGTGATGGGGCCGTCGGGCTCCGGCAAGTCGACCCTGCTCACCCTGGCCGGCGGCCTGGACACCCCGACCTCGGGTGTGGTCCGGGTCGAGGGTGTCGACCTCGCGGCGCTCGGGCAGAAGGGGCGAGCCGGCATGCGCCGTACCTCGATCGGCTACGTCTTCCAGGACTTCAACCTGATCCCGGCGCTCACCGCTGTCGAGAACGTCGCCCTCCCGCGCGAGCTGGACGGCCAAGGGACACGAGGTGCCCGGAAGTTTGCGCGAGCGGCCCTGGACGAGGTCGGGATCGGCGACCTCGCCGACCGCTTTCCCGACGAGATGTCTGGCGGCCAGCAGCAGCGGGTCGCGATCGCGCGTGCCATCGTCGGCGAGCGGCGGCTGATCCTGGCCGACGAGCCCACCGGAGCGCTCGACAGCGAGACGGGCGAGGAGATCCTGCGCCTGATCCGGGCGCGCTGCGACGCCGGTGCAGCCGGCGTCCTCGTCACCCACGAGGCCCGCCACGCCGCCTGGGCCGACCGGGTGGTCTTCCTGCGCGACGGTGTGATCGTCGACGAGTCCGGCAGCGACCGGCCCGACACCCTGCTCGAGCAGGCCCGATGAGCCTGCTCTCGGGATGGCGCCTGGCGCTCCGGATGGCCTGGCGCGAGGTACGGCGGTCCAGGGCCCGCAGTGCGCTCGTGCTGTTCATGGTGACCTTCCCGGTCGTCGCGGTCGTCGCCGCCGACGTCGCCCAGGCGACCTCGAGCGTGAGCTCGGTCGAGAGCCTGGACCGAAGGCTCGGTTCGGCCGAGGCGCGCGTGCAGGCGCTGCCCGACACGCGGTCGGTCTTCCAGACCGCCGATCCCGACAGCGGGGGCACCGCCACCGAGGGCGCCCACGGGGCCGCGGCGAGCCTGCCCTCCATCCAGGCGGCCCTCGGCGGCTCGCGACCGGTCACCGAGCTGCGGCAGCGCCAGCTCGGGATCTCCACCGACATCGGCACCCTGGAGGTGGACGCGACCGGGATGGACGTGCAGGACCCGCTCACCGACGGCCTGTTCCGGCTGACGTCCGGCCGACTGCCGCGGTCGGCGGACGAGGTCGACGTGAACGCGGCACTGGCCGGGCACGGGTTCGCGATCGGCGACACGCTGACGCTGACCAGCGGGTCCGAGCTCCACGTGGTCGGCACCGCCGAGTCGACCGGTGTCCGCACCGAACCCCTCGTGCTCGGCACGCTTGCCTCGATGCCGCCCACCCCGCCGGACGGCGTCCGCACCTGGCTGGTCGGTGGCGCCCCCGTCACCTGGCAGCAAGTCCGGGCCGTGAACAAGATCGGGGCCGTCGTGCTGTCGCGGCACGTGATCGAGCATCCACCGTCCGCGGCCGAGGTGCCCGCCCAGGTCCGGTTCGGCCCCGGGGACCGCTCCCAGGTCTACGCCGTACTCGTCCTGATCGGGGTGATGGCGCTGCTGGAGGTCGTGCTGCTGGCGGGCCCGGCGTTCGCGGTCGGCGCCCGACGCCAGTCCCGGACCCTGGCGTTGATCGCGGCGAACGGCGGCGGGCCCGTCCAGGCGCGTCGCGTCGTCCTCGCGTCGGCGCTGGTACTGGGCTCGCTCGGTGCTGTGGTCGGTACGGCGTTGGGCATCGTGGTCGCCCGGCTTCTCATCCCGGTGCTCCAGGGCATGCAGGACACCTACTTCGGGCCGTTCCAGATCCGGTGGCCGCATGTCGCCGCGATCGCCGCGTTCGGGCTGCTCAGTGCGTTCCTGGCTGCGATCGTCCCGGCCTGGATCGCCTCGCGCCAGGACGTTGTCGCCGTACTGGCCGGACGGCGTGGTGACCGGGCAGCGAGCCGTCGCTCGCCCTTCATCGGGATCGCGCTGCTGGCCGTCGGAGTGGTCGTTGCCGTGCTCGGCTCGCACCAGGGTGGCGGGGAGTTCCTGATCGCCGGGGCGGCCGTGGTGTCGGTGTTCGGAATGATCTTCCTGGTGCCCGTCGTGGTGCTCGGCACCGCGCGACTCGGGCGCCGGCTGCCGCTCCCACTGCGGTACGCCGTGCGTGACGCCGCCCGACACCGCACCCGCACCGTCCCGGCCGTCGCGGCCGTGGCGGCGACCGTGGCCGGGGTGGTGGCCCTCTCGATCGCCAACAGCAGTGACCAGGCGCAGGCGCAGGCCGACTACACGCCGCTCCTCCCGAACGGCGTCAGCACCGTGAACGCCAACAACCCGCACGCCGACTGGGCGGCGCTGGCCGCGGCCGTCACCCGGGTCGCCCCCGAGGCAGACGCGCAACCGATCGCCGGTGTCAGCGCGCGGTCGAGCGTGGGGCTCGCGGTGCCGGGACGTCAGGGCTTCCTGGCCGGCTTCTCCGGCCCCATCTCATCGCCGGTGCTCGTCAGCGACGGCACCGACGCGGCGACCGCAGCCTTCCTCGCGCGGGCGCTCGACGGCACGCAGCAGAAGCAAGTGGCCACGGCGCTGGGAGAGGGTCGAGCGGTGGTGTTCACCGACGGAACGCCGGCGGGGGACCGGGTCCGGATCTCGGCCCGAGGCGTCCACGGCCGCGTGACGCTGCTGCTGCCCGCTACGTTCGTCGACCTCGGCCATGCGATGGCCCCCACCCAGGGGGTGCTGCCTCCGTCGGATGTTCGGCGGCTGGGGCTCGCGGCCCGGACGGCGGGGCTGGTCCTCACCGGGAGCGAGCTCACCAAGACCCAGGAGAGCACCCTGCGCGAGGCGATCGGCGGCCTGGACCCCTCGGCGTACCTCTATGTCGAGCGCGGCTACCAGGTGTCCGGCGCCGAGAAGGTCGTGCTGTGGATCCTGTTCGGGATGGGGGCGGTGCTGATGCTCGGCGGCACCCTGACCGCCACCTTCCTGGCCCTGTCGGACGCCCGGCCCGACCTCGCGACCCTCTCGGCGGTCGGTGCGTCGCCGCGGACCCGGCGGGGAGTGGCGGCGGCGTACGCCCTGGCCGTGGGGCTGGTCGGAGCCGTGCTGGGCGCCGCGGTCGGGTTCATCCCGGGCATCGCGATCACCTACCCGCTGACGCGCTCCTTCACCGGCACCGGTCCGTCGCACTACCTCGACATCCCGTGGCTGCTGATCGGTGCCCTGGTGATCGCGCTGCCGCTCTTCACCGCCCTGGTGGTCGGTCTCGTCGCCCGCTCCCGACTCCCGGTGGTCGCCCGCCTCGACTGAGACCTCGCCGAGTCGGCGCAAAGAGGCAGCCAGATCACGTCGAGTCGGCGCAAAGCGACACCGGAATCGCGCCGAGTCGTCATATGACGACTCGGCGGATGATGCGGGCGGGGTTGCCGACGGCGAGTACGCCGGCGGGCAGGTCGCGGGTGACGACCGAGCCGGCGCCGACCACCGTGTCGCGCCCGATCGTCACGCCGGGGCAGACCACGACCGCGCCACCGAGCCAGACGTTGTCCTCGATCGTGATCGGCTGGGCGGACTCCCACCCGTCCCGTCGCGGACCTGGCTCGAGCGGGTGCGTCGGGGTGAGGAGCTGGACGCCTGGCCCGATCTGCACGTCGTCCCCGATCGTCACCCGAGCCACGTCGAGGCAGATGAGCCCGAAGTTGGCGAAGGTGCGGGCGCCGACATGGATCTGGAAGCCGTACTCGCAGTGGAACGGCGGCCGGACGTTGCTGGCGTCGCCGAAGCTCCCGAGCAAGTCGCGCAGCCAGGCGTCGCGTTCGTCGTCCTGGTCGGGGGTGGCGGTGTTGATCCGGTGCAGGAGGTCGCGGCAGCGGCGCGTGTCTTCTTCCAGCGACTCGTCGAAGACGTAGGGCTCGCCGGCGAGCATCCGGTCGCGCATCGTCCGCTCCACGCCGTCCATGGCGCCGATCCTGGCATGGCTGCGGACCATCGATAAACAGACAGGCTTGACTGTTTGTTTGTACGGCGGGAGCATGAGCCCGTGACGAGCGTCCGGGTGCCTCAGGAGGAGCGGTCGCGGGTGATGCGGGCGCGGCTGATGGACGCGACGATCGAGTGCCTGGTGGAGCGGGGCTTCGGAGGCACGTCGACCACCCTGATCAGTGAGCGCGCCGGGGTCTCGCGCGGCGCCCAGCTGCACCACTTCCCGACCAAGAACGACTTGGTGGTCGCGGCGGTCGGGCACCTCACGGAGGTCCGCGGAGCCGAGCTGGCCGCGGCGGCGGCCGCCGTCCCGCGCGGGCCGCACCGAACGCGCGACGTGCTCCGGATGCTGGGCGACCACTTCGCGTCGCCGGTCTTCACCGCCGCCCTCGAGCTGTGGGTCGCTGCCCGCACCGAGCCGGCGCTCCTGGCTGCGGTGTCTCCACTGGAGCAGCGCGTCGGCCGCGAGACCCACCGGATGACTGTCGACCTGCTCGGTGCCGACGAGTCGCGGCCGGGCGTCCGCGAGCTCGTCCAGGCCACCCTCGATCTGGTCCGCGGGCTGGGGCTGGCCGCGACCATCACCGACGACACCCGGCGTCGCAAGCGGATCCTCGACCAGTGGGCGCGCACCCTCGACGAGGCCCTGGCATGAACGACGTACTCACCCAGGTGCTCGACGACCTCGCCGCGGAGACGGCCCGGCTCGATGCGCTGGTGGCACCGCTCCCCACCCCGGACTGGCGACGCCCCACACCATCGCCCGGGTGGGACGTCGCCACGCAGATCGCGCACCTGGCCTGGACCGACGAGGCGGCACACGCGGCTGCGACCGACAAGGCGCGCTGGGACGCGCTGGTCGTCGAGGCGATGGCAGACCCCGAGCACGCCGTCGACCGCGCGGCCCTGACCGGCGGTGTCGCCGCGCCGTCGGTGATCCTCGAGCGCTGGCGGACCGCCCGGTCGCGGCTCGCCGAGACGCTCCGCACCTACCCCGACGGCCAGCGGATGCCGTGGTACGGCCCACCGATGTCCGCTGCGTCCATGGGCACGGCCCGCTTCATGGAGACCTGGGCCCACTCCCTCGACGTGCACGCGGCGCTCGGTGCCGAGCCCGAGGTGAGCGACCGGATCCGCCACATCGCGCACCTGGGGGTCCGTACCAGGAACTTCGCGTTCTCGACCCATGGCCTCGACACCCCGGCTGAGGAGTTCCGGATCTCGCTGACCGCGCCGTCCGGCGACCTGTGGGCCTGGGGCCCCGAGGACGCCGCGCAGACGGTGACCGGCTCGGCGTACGACTTCTGCCTCCTGGTCACCCAGCGGGTCAACCGCACCGACACCTCCCTGGTCGCGGTCGGCCGAGACGCCAACACCTGGCTGTCCATCGCGCAGGCCTTCGCCGGCCCCCCGGGCGAGGGACGTGAGCCGCGATGAGTCCGCTGCGGGTCGGCAACTGCTCGGGCTTCTACGGCGACCGGCTCTCGGCGATGCGCGAGATGCTCGAAGGGGGCGACCTCGACGTCCTGACCGGCGACTACCTGGCCGAGCTGACCATGCTGATCCTGGGCCGCGACCAGCTCAAAGACCCCTCGCTCGGCTACGCGCGCACCTTCGTCCGGCAGATCGAGGACTGCCTCGGTCTCGCCCTGGAGCGCGGCGTGAAGCTGGTCGCCAATGCCGGCGGCCTCAACCCGGCGGGGCTCGCCGCGAAGCTGTCGGAGGTCGCCACGGCTCAGGGTCTCTCGCCGGCGATCGCGTACGTCGACGGCGACGATGTCCGGTCGCTGGGCTTCCCCGGTGCCCTGACCGCCAATGCCTACCTCGGCGCCTTCGGCATCGCTGCCGCGCTGCGCGAGGGAGCCGACATCGTCGTGACCGGCCGCGTCACCGACGCCTCGCTCGTGGTCGGGCCGGCCGTCGCGCACTTCGGCTGGGACGCCACCGCGTACGACGAGCTGGCCGGCGCCGTCGTCGCCGGGCACGTGCTGGAGTGCGGCGCGCAGGCGACGGGTGGGAACTTCTCCGGGTTCCGCGCGGTGGTCTCGACAAGCTCGACCGACGATCGACCTCAACCGCTCGGGTTCCCGATCGCCGAGATCGCGGAGGACGGGTCGTCGGTCATCACCAAGCACGAGGGCACCGGCGGACTCGTCAGCGTCGACACCGTGACCGCGCAGCTGATGTACGAGGTGCAGGGCCCGCTCTACCTCGGCCCCGACGTGACCACCGACCTCACCTCGATCCGGCTCGAGCCGGCCGGTGACGACCGGGTCCGGATCTCCGGCGTCCGCGGCGCCGCGCCGCCGGAGCGGCTCAAGGTCTGCGTGAACGAGCTGGGTGGCTACCGCAACTCCGTCGAGTTCGTGCTGACCGGTCTCGACGTGGTGGAGAAGGCGGCCTGGGTGCGGGCCCAGCTCGAGCCGCGACTGACCGCGGCGTCCGTCACCTGGTCGCTCGGACCGCTGCCTGCCCCGGACGCCGATACCGAGGAGGGCGCCTCGACCCTGCTCCGCTGCACCGTCCAGGACTCCGCACCCGAGCCGGTCGGCCGCGCCTTCAGCAGCGCCGCAGTGGAGCTCGCCCTCGCGTCGTACCCCGGCTTCACGATGACCGCCCCGCCCGGCAACGGCACGCCGTACGGCGTCTACCGCGCGGAGTACGTCGACCGCTCGGCCGTCACGCAGACCGTGCACCATGCCGACGGCCGGACCGAGGTCGTGTCGTGAGAGCGCCCGCTCGGCACGTTCGTGCACGCCCGGTCCGGCGACAAGGGCGGCGATGCCAACCTCGGCCTGTGGGTCGCCCACGACGGGGTCTCCCTTCGAGACGGCTCGTCCCTCGCCTCCTCAGGACAAGCGACAGGCTCGACCAACCAGACGTACGACGATCGCGTGGCGTGGCTGCTCGGGCTGGTCACTCCGGACTTCGTCCGCGACCTGCTCCCGGAGACCGCGCCGCTCGAGGTCGAGGTCTTCGCGCTGCCCAACCTCGGTGGCGTCAACGTCGTCATCCACGGACTGCTCGGCCGCGGCGTCGCCGCCTCCACGCGGTTCGACCCGCAGGCCAAGGGCCTCGGCGAGTGGGCGCGGTCGCGGTACGTCGAGATCCCGGAGGGGCTGCTGTGATCTCGACTCCGCTCGATCGACGAGACGAGCCGCTCGATCGACGAGACGAGCCGCTCGATCGACGAGACGAGCCGCTCGATCGACGAGAAGAGCGCGAGGCCTTGCGCGCTACGGCTCGGGAGTTCACCCGGCGCGAGGTGACGCCGTACCTCCAGGAGTGGGAGGACGCCGGCGAGGTGCCGCGCGATCTCCACCGCAAGGCCGCGAAGCAGGGCCTGCTCGGGGTGGCGTTCCCCGTGGAGGTCGGCGGCGAGGGTGGGGACCTGCTCGACAGCATCGCGGTGCAGGAGGCGATGTTCGAGGAGGGAGCGTCGAGTGGGCTGATGGCGGCGCTGTTCACCAGCGGCATCGCGCTGCCCCACCTGGTCGCGAGCGGCAATCCCGACCTGATCGACCGTTTCGTCCGGCCGACCCTGGCCGGCGAGCTGATCGGCAGTCTCGCCGTCACCGAGCCGGGCGGCGGCTCGGACGTCGCCGCGATCCGGACGACGGCTCGTCGGGTCTCGACAGGCTCGACCACCGAGCCGGAGTACGTCGTGAACGGCACCAAGACGTTCATCACCAGTGGCGTCCGGGCCGACTTCGTGACCACGGCCGTGCGCACCGGCGGACCCGGCCATGCCGGGATCAGCCTGCTGGTGGTGGAGAAGGGCACGCCGGGTTTCACCGTCGACCGCAGCCTGGCGAAGCTGGGCTGGCACTGCTCCGACACCGCCGAGCTCGGGTTCGCTGATGTGCGTGTGCACGCACATAATCTGGTCGGCGAGGAGAACAGCGGCTTCGCGCAGATCGCCGAGCAGTTCGTGGTCGAGCGGATCGCGCTCGCGGTGCACGGCTACGGCATCGCTGCCCGCAGCCTGGCCCTCACCGCGGCGTACTGCCGCGAGCGCGAGACGTTCGGCAAGCCACTCATCGCCAACCAGGTCGTCCGCCACCGGCTCGTGGAGATGAGACGGCTGGTCGAGGTTGCGCGCACCTACACCCACGCCGTGGCCGAGCGCCACGTCGCGGGCGAGCACGTCGTGGCCGAGGCCTGCCTGGCGAAGCAGACCGCGGTGGAGGCGTCGACGTACGTCTGCGACCAGGCCGTGCAGCTGCACGGCGGTGCCGGCTACCTGCACGGGACCGAGGTGGAGCGGCACTACCGCGACGCCCGGATCCTGCCCATCGGAGGAGGAGCGACCGAGGTGCTGACCGATCTCACCGCACGACTGCTGGGGTACGCCCCATGATCGAGAACGTGCTGCCCTGGATGTCGATGGGCGACGAGGTGTCCCTCCACATGGATGCCTCACCCGAGAAGGTCTGGGCGCTGGTCAGCGACGTGACCCGGATCGGTGAGTTCTCACCGGAGACGTTCGAGGCGCGCTGGCGCCGTGGCTCCAGCGGGCCGGAGGTCGGCGCCCGGTTCAAGGGCCACGTGAAGCGCAACGGCGTGGGCCCGACGTACTGGTCGGCCTGCCGCGTGACCGCGTGCGTGCCGAACGAGCTGTTCGAGTTCGTCGTCGAGGTCGACGGCCCGATGGACGGGCCGGTCAACCGGTGGGGCTACCGGCTCGAGCCGGACGGCGACGGCACCCTCGTCACCGAGTACTTCAAGCTCGGCTCCGCGCTGCCCCTGAGGGCGTATTGGCTCCTGCTCGGTGGTCTCCGCGGCCGCACCAACGTCAAGGGGATGCGCACCACGCTGGAGCGGATGAAGGCGGTCGTGGAGCGTGGGTAACCGCGAGGCCATGCTCGAGAAGCTCGCCGACCTCGAGGCCGAGCACACGAAGGCCGTCGGCGGCGGTGGGCAGAAGTACGTCGACCGCCACCACGCCCGCGGCAAGCTGCTGCCCCGCGAGCGGATCGAGCTGCTGGTCGACGCCGGCTCGGCGTTCCTCGAGCTGTCGCCGTTGGCCGGTTGGGGCTCGGACTTCGCGGTCGGTGCCTCGCTGGTGACCGGGATCGGGGTCGTCGAGGGCGTGGAGTGCCTGATCACCGCCAACGACCCGACGGTCAAGGGCGGCGCCAGCAACCCGTGGACGGTGAAGAAGGGCTTCCGGGCCGCGCAGATCGCCGAGGAGAACGGGCTGCCCACGATCTCGCTGGTCGAGTCCGGCGGCGCCGACCTGCCGACGCAGAAGGAGATCTTCATCCCCGGCGGCAAGGTCTTCCGCGACCTGACCCGCGCCAGCGCTCGGCGTCAACCGACGATCGCGCTGGTCTTCGGCAACTCCACAGCCGGGGGTGCCTACGTGCCCGGTATGAGCGACTACACGGTGATGGTGCGCGAGCAGGCCAAGGTGTTCCTCGGCGGGCCGCCGCTGGTGAAGATGGCGACCGGTGAGGAGTCCGACGACGAGTCGCTCGGTGGTGCCGAGATGCACGCGCGGGTCTCCGGGCTCGCCGACTACCTCGCCGAGGACGAGCTCGACGCGATCCGGATCGGCCGCCGGATCGTGGCGCGGTTGAACTGGCGGAAGGGGGGTCTCGACTCCGCTCGACCGACGAGCTGGTCGGAGCCCGACGCTGATCCCGATCAGCTGCTCGACCTGATCCCCGCCGACCTCAAGGAGCCGTTCGACCCGCGCGAGGTGATCGTCCGGATCTGCGACGGCGCCGGGCCGGGCAACGAGCGTGCGTTCGACGAGTTCAAGCCGCTGTACGGCACCTCGCTGGTCACCGGCTGGGCGCGCCTGCACGGGCGCCCGATCGGCATCCTGGCCAACGCCCAGGGCGTGATCTTCAGCGAGGAGGCGCAGAAGGCGACGCAGTTCATCCAGCTCGCCAACCAGGTCGACACCCCGCTGCTGTTCCTCCACAACACCACCGGCTACATGGTCGGCGCGGAGTACGAGCAGGGCGGGATCATCAAGCACGGCGCCCAGATGATCAACGCGGTCAGCAACAGCAAGGTCCCTCACCTCAGCGTGATCATGGGCGCGTCGTACGGCGCGGGGAACTACGGCATGAACGGCCGTGCCTACGACCCGCGCTTCCTCTTCACCTGGCCCAGCGCCAAGAGCGCGGTGATGGGCCCCGCCCAGCTGGCGGGGGTCCTGTCGATCGTCGCCCGCGCGGCGGCGGAGTCCCGCGGACAGGCGTACGACGACGAGGCGGACGCCGGCATGCGGGCCTTCATCGAGCAGAGCGTCGAGGAGCAGAGCCTCCCGTTCTTCCTGTCCGGGATGTTGTACGACGACGGCGTGATCGACCCGCGGGACACCCGCACGATCCTGGCGATCTGCCTGTCGGTCATCGAGAACGCACCGATCAGGGGCGCCGAGGGCTACGGGGTGTTCCGGACATGATCAAGCGAGCAGCGGCGCGCGAGGAACGAGCGCGGCGCGTGGGCGAGACGAGGTCGAGCGAGGCCTGCGACCGAGGGACGAGGTCGCAACGGCCGCGTCGAGACCCCGGAGGGGTGTCGTGATCCAGCGCGTGCTGGTGGCCAACCGCGGTGAGATCGCGCGCCGCGTCTTCGCCACCTGCCGCCGCCTCGGGATCGAGACGGTCGCGGTGCACTCCGACGCGGACGCCGGCCTGCCCTACGTCCGCGAGGCCGACACCGCCGTACACCTGCCCGGCAGCGCGCCGGCCGACACCTACCTGCGGATCGATCTTCTCGTCGATGCGGCGAGAAGGTCCGGCGCCGATGCCGTCCACCCCGGCTACGGCTTCCTGTCAGAGAACGCCGACTTCGCCCGCGCGGTGATCGACGCCGGCCTCATCTGGGTGGGCCCCTCGCCGAAGTCGATCGAGCGGATGGGCTCCAAGATCGGCGCCAAGAAGCTCATGCACAAGGCCGGCGTCCCGACGCTCGAGGCACCGATCAAGCCGTCCGAGGCGGACCTGCCCCTGCTCGTCAAGGCGTCGGCGGGCGGCGGCGGACGCGGGATGCGGATCGTGCGCTCGCTCGCGACCTGAACGCAGAGGTGGACGCGGCCAGCGCCGAGGCCCTGAGTGCGTTCGGCGACGGCACCGTGTTCCTCGAGCCGTACGTCGAGCACGGTCGCCACGTCGAGGTGCAGGTCGTCGGCCACGCGGCCGGGGTGCTGGTCCTCGGCGAGCGCGACTGCTCGATCCAGCGCCGTCACCAGAAGGTGGTCGAGGAGTCGCCCGCACCGCGTCTTCCCGACGCTGACGCGCGCCGCTCTCCACGAAGCGGCCCGCGCCGCCGCCGCTGCGATCGACTACCGCGGCGCCGGCACCGTGGAGTTCCTCTACGACGAGACCGCCGACCGCTTCTACTTCCTGGAGATGAACACCCGCCTCCAGGTGGAGCACCCGGTCACCGAGCTGGTCCACGGCGTCGACCTGGTCGAGCTCCAGCTGACCGTGGCCGAAGGCCGCACCCCCGACCCCCACGCGATCGGCCTGACCTACGGCCACGCGATCGAGGTGCGGTTGTACGCCGAGGACCCCGCCGCCGACTGGCAGCCGCAGAGCGGGGTGCTGACGCTGCTCGACGTACCGGGGGTGGACGGCGAGTTCGACCTGCTCAACCGGCCCGGGCTTCGCCTGGACTCCGGGTTCGAGAGCGGCAGCGAGGTCTCCACGCACTACGACGCGATGCTGGCCAAGCTGGTCTCCTGGGCGCCCACGCGCGAGCAGGCCGCGCGCCGGCTGGCCGCTGCGTTACGCGGGGCTCGGATCCACGGCGTGGTGACCAACCGCGACCTCCTCGTCGACATCCTCGAAGAACCCGCGTTCAGGGCGGGCGAGGTGAGCACGGCGTTCCTCACCGAGCGCACCGTCACCGGGCGCGTGCCCGATGGAGGGGCGCCGGTCGCAGCAGCCCTGGCACTGGCCGAGTGCGAGGCAGCCGACCGCCGGGTCCAACGCGGCGTACCGGTCGCCTGGCGCAACGTGGTCAGCCAGCCGCAGCGGACGACCTTCACGCGCGGGGCCGACGAGATCGTCGTCGAGTGGTACGGCGGGCGGGACGGGTATGTCGTGGACGGGTTCGCCGTGGTCTCGACAGGCTCGACCGACGGTGGCTGGCGCGTAGTGCTCGAGCGCGACGGCGTGCGCACGGCGTACGACGTCGCCGTCACCGCGGACGTGGTCGACGTGGACGCGTCGACCGGGCACGCCAGCCTGACCGTCGTCCCGCGGTTCACCGACCCGGCCGACGCCGTCGCGAGCGGCAGCCTGCTGGCACCGATGCCCGGCACCGTGGTCCGTGTCGCGGTGGCCGAGGGCGACGCCGTCGAGGCGGGCCAGACCGTGCTCGTGCTCGAGGCCATGAAGATGCAGCACACCGTGACCGCGCCCCAGCCCGGCACTGTGACCCGGCTGTCCGTGCAGACCGGCGCCCAGGTGGCGGCGGGTGAGGTGCTGGCCGTGGTCTCGACAAGCTCGACCGACGAAGACCAGGGCTCGACCGACGAAGACCAGGGCTCGACCGACGACACGAAAGAGGAGCAGGGATGAACGAGTTCACCGAGTCCGACGAGCGGCTGGCGCTGCGGCGGGAGGTGGCCAAGCTGGCCGGCAAGTTCGGGCGCGAGTGGTTCACCGAGAAGGCGCGGTCCGGTGAGAAGACCACCGATCTGTGGCTGGAGATCGGGAAGAACGGCTACCTCGGCATCAACATCCCCGAGGAGTACGGCGGTGGCGGTGGCGGCATCGGCGACATCGCGGCGGTCTGCGAGGAGCTGGCCGCCCAAGGCTGCCCGCTGCTGCTGATGGTCGTGAGCCCGGCGATCTGCGGCACGATCATCACCCGCTACGGCACCGAGGAGCAGAAGCACCGCTGGCTGCCTGGCATCTGCGACGGCACCGGCACCATGGCCTTCGCCATCACCGAGCCGGACGCCGGCACCAACACCCACAACATCACCACGACCGCACGCCGCGACGGAGACGGCTGGGTGCTGAACGGCCGCAAGATCTACATCTCCGGCGTCGACGAGGCCGACAACGTGCTGGTGGTGGCCCGCGCCGAGGACGCGAGGACCGGCAAGCTCAAGCCGGTGCTCTTCGTCGTACCCACCGACGCCGAGGGCTTCGAGGCCCGCCCGATCGCGATGGAGATCGTCAGCCCGGAGCTGCAGTTCCAGGTGTTCATCGACGACGTACGGCTCCCGGACGACGCGATCGTCGGCGACGAGGACGGCGGGCTGGTGCAGCTCTTTGCGGGCCTCAACCCCGAGCGGATCATGGCCGCGTCGTTCTCGACCGGGTTGGCGCGTTTCGCGCTCGACCGCGCGTCGGCGTACGCCAAGGAGCGCACCGTCTTCCAGGGCCCGATCGGCTCTCACCAGGCGATCGCGCACCCGCTCGCGCAGTCGAAGATCGAGATCGAGCTGGCGCGGCTGATGACCCAGAAGGCGGCCGCCCTCTACGACGCGGGTGACGACATGGGGGCCGGCGAGGCCGCCAACATGGCGAAGTATGCCGCCGCCGAGGCCGCCTGCGACGCCGCGGACCGGGCCGTGCAGACCCACGGCGGCAACGGGATCACCCAGGAGTACGGCATGGCCGGGCTGCTGGTCGCGACCCGCGCCGGAAGGATCGCCCCGGTCTCGCGCGAGATGATCCTGAACTTCGTGGCCATGCACTCGCTGGGGCTGCCCAAGAGCTACTAGGCCGACCACCGCACCGCGTCGTACGCCCAGTCCGCCGGGGCGTGCACACCCTGCAGCTCGGGGCGGGAGTCGAGCAGTGCGCTGAGCCCGCGCAGCGTGCGGTCCTCGCGCTCCCGGGCGGCGCTGACGCCCTCCGGCCGGCCGCGGCGGGGCGCGGCGATGACGGTGTCCTGCTGGCTGGTCTGTGACAAGGGTTCCCCCGTACTGGTCGTGACGTGCGGCCTCTCGTGACGGCTCTGCCTCCAGCATGCCGAGCGTGGCTTTCGGGCCGGTTACGCCAGGTGAAATCCTGATGAAGGTTCGCTGACCGCGGCCGGAGGTTGCGGCTCCGGCGACCCCATGCCTCAATGGCGACAGGCGGATCACGCGACGCAGGCGGAGGTACGGATGGGCTCGACGACGGAGTGGCGCTACGTCACCGACGGCGGCATCGAGACGGACCTGATCTTCCACCACGGGGTGGACCTGCCGGAGTTCGCGGCGTACCCCCTCGTGTGGAGCGAGGAGGGCCGCTCCCTGCTGCGCTCCTACTACGACGGGTACGCCGATATCGCGGCCGCCGTCGGCGCGGGGCTGCGGCTCGAGGCGCCGACCTGGCGGGCCAATCGCGACTGGGGTGCCCGGCTCGGGCACGACGAGCGCATGGTCGCGGACGCGAACCGCGAGGCCGTCACGCTCCTGCAGGGGCTCGCTCACGAGTGGCGCGACCGGGTGCCCGACATCGTGGTGACGGGAATGGTCGGGCCGCGCGGTGACGGGTATGCCGTGGGCGATGCGGTCGACCCCGACGACGCCGCGGAGTACCACGTCCACCAGGCCCGGACCTTCGCCGACACCGGGGTGCAGCAGGTCTGCGCGCTGACCCTCACCGACCCCGGCGAGGCGATCGGGGTGGTGCGGGCGGCGGACTCGGTGGGTCTGCCTACGGCCATCGGGTTCACCCTCGAGACCGACGGCCGGCTCCCGGACGGTACGACGTTGCGCGACGCGATCGAGCGGGTCGACGAGGCCGCCCCGCCGGCGTACTTCCTGGTCAACTGCGCCCACCCGACGCACGTCCTGCCGGCGCTGGAGGAGGGCGGCCGGTGGACACACCGGATCCACGGGCTGCGGAGCAACGCGTCGACGGCGACCCACGAGGAGCTGGACGCGGCCGAGGTGCTCGACGAGGGCGACCTCGAGGTGCTCGTGCCGGCGCACCGGCGGCTCGAGCAACGGCTGCCGGCCCTCGAGATCGTGGGCGGCTGCTGCGGCACGGACGCGCGGCACGTCGCCGCGCTGTGGGGCGTGGGCTGACTCCTCGCCTCTGTCAGCGCAGGGGCACGAACCGGTAGCTGCCGTGCCGGGTCACCTGCACGCCCCGCATGGACGCGGCCACCCGCAGCATCCGACCGGCGACCGGGATCACCATCACGCCGCCGCTGTGGAGCTGGCCGACGAGCTCCTCGGGCAGCTCGTCGGCCATCGCCGAGACCAGGATCCGGTGGTACGGCGCCGCGCTCGGCAGGCCGAGGACCCCTGGGATCGCCTCGTGGATGCTGGCCCACGGCAGGTCGAGCGCGTCCAGGTGGCGCGTGCCCAGCTCGACGAGGTCGGGCTCGAGCTCGACCCCGAGCACCCGGCCGCTCGGCCCGGTCAGATGGGCGAGCAGGGCGGTGGTCCAGCCCGACCCGGACCCGACGTCGAGCACCCGCTGCCCGGCGTACACGTCGAGCAGGCGCAGCATGGACTCGACGGTGCGCGGCTGACTGTTGGTCTGCCCGTGCCCGATCGGCAACGGCCCGTCGTACCCGGCCCGCCGGCGCTCACCCTTCGGCAGGAACCTCTCCCGCGGGCACGCCCGGAAGGCCTCCGCCACGCGGTCCATGCCCCGAGTCAAGCACGGCCCGGCCGGGATAGTCCGTGACGAAAATGTCGTTCCGAGGGCCCCGGAGCGACCGGAACGTCACGGACTATCCGGCCGACCAGCAGAGAGCGACCGCTGGGAGAGGGTGGCGAACGCGATGACGGCGAGGACGGCGAGGCCGAAGACGAGGGCTCCCCATGCGGCCTCGACCGGACCGGTGCCGGCCTCGGCGGCCTGGCTCGGCCCGAACCAGGTGGCGTACGTCGCGGCCGCACCCGCCGCGAGGGCGAGCCGGTGCCGGCCGTCCCAGCCCGGCCTCTGCGACCAGGTCGAGACCAGCCACGCGCCTCCGCCCGCGGCGACCGCGAAGCAGGCCAGACCGACCACCACCCCCCACGCGCCGTCGACCGGGAGCTCGGTGCTCAGCCAGTAGCCGCTGGTCAGGGCGAAGGCGGCGACTGCGACCACCACCGGGTGTGGTGCCCGGCCCGCCGAGGCCGGCCGCGGGGGCCGGCCCACCAGGACCCCGGCGACGACCAGACCGGCGATCGCCAGGGTCGAGACGAGGAACTGCGCAGGAGTGCCGATGAAGTCGAGGTCGTCGGCCTGCACGACACCGAGGAAGACGCAGCCGATGACGAAGAGGACCGCGGTGACGCCCAGACCGAACCGGCCGAGCCACGGCAGGGACGGGGTCGGGTCGAAGGCCTCCACCAGGGCGATCGGCACGCAGATGCTCCAGACCGTGTGCAGGGCCAGGCTCCACAGCACCAAGGACCCACTGATGCCCAGGCCGGGGATCTCGGCGTAGCCGGCGAACGACGGCAGCCCCAGGTAGCCAGGGTTGAAGATCATCTGGTCGACCGGCCCCTCCTCGACCAGTGCGTACGCCGCGGCGAACAGCACGATGGTCGGCCAGCCGCGGCCGAGCCTTCGCGCGGACTCGCGCACCAGCAGTGCGCCCGCGCCGTACAGCGGCATCAGGAAGAGCACGTCGCCGTACTGCGAGAGGGGGATGTTGCCGAGCAGGTACTCACCGACGGTCGGAGCCAGCAGCAGCAGGCCGACCGCCATGGCGATCCGGTGCCTGCGTGCGGTGGCCATCGTTCCAACCTAGGAGCGCCGGCTGGGCACCACATCGGTCCGCGGTCGGGCCACCGCAGACTTTGGTCGCGCCGGGCCTCAGCCCCGGCGCGGCGGCCGCGGGACGAAGAGCGGCACCCGTGCGGCGTAGGCGTCCCAGCCGGGGCGGGTGCTCATCGTCTTCTCCAGAAGCTTGGCGCCGGTGACGTTGCGCAGGAAGTGGGTCATCACGACCGGTGAGGCGACGGTGAGCAGCGCGGGCAGCCAGCCCGACGCCGCACCGCCGACGACCCAGATCCCCCACCAGAGCAGGGCGTCGCCGAAGTAGTTCGGGTGTCGGGTCCAGCCCCACAGGCCGCGGTCCAGCACCGGGCCGCGGGCGGGATCGCGCTTGTACGACGTGAGCTGCGCGTCGCCGACCGACTCGACGAGCAGGCCGACCAACCAGACCACGACCCCCACCCAGACCAGCCAGGTGACGGCGACGTCGGAGTGCGCGGCCGCCAACACCGGCAGCGAGACCAGGCAGATCGACAGTCCTTGTACGACGTACACCTTGCGGACCGCGACCCGGAGACCGCCGTCGCCGAGGATCTCGGCGTACCGAGGGTCCTCACCGCCGCCGCGACCCCTCGTGAAGATGTGCCGAGCCAACCGGGCGCCCCACACCACCACCAGCGCAGCGACGAGCCAGCGCCGCCACGGTGTGCCGGTCCCGACCACGGCCGCCGCCACGGCGATCGCCGCCAGCGCGAGCCCCCACGTCACGTCGACCACCGACACCCGTCCGGCCCGCTGCGCGGCGTACGCCGTGACCAGCATCGCCAGGCACGCGATCGCCAGGGCGAGGAGCACCAGGCCCCACCAGGTGGGGATCACTCCTGGACGGTGCCGCGGTCGAGCACGATCTGGTTCACGTCGAGGTAGCCCGAGCCGAAGCCGGCCCGGGAGTAGTCGAGGTAGAAGTGCCACATCCGGATGAACGTCTCATCGAAGCCGAGCTCCAGGACCCGCTCGCGTGCGGCCAGGAACCGCTCGTCCCACTGCCGCAGGGTCTCGGCGTAGTGCGAGCCGAACGAGAGCCGGTCCGCGACCCGCAGCGCCGTGTGCTGCCGGGTGATCCGGTCGATCACCTCGACCGAGGGCAGGAAGCCGCCGGGGAAGATGTACTTGTTGATCCAGGTGTAGGTGTTGCGGGTCGCCAGCATCCGGTCGTGGCCCATCGTGATCGCCTGGATGCCGACCTTGCCGCCGGGCGCGAGGACCTGGTCGAGGATCCGGAAGTACTCCTCCCAGAAGTCGTAGCCGACCGCCTCGATCATCTCCACGGAGAGCACGGCGTCGTAGGCGGCCAGGTGCGGCGACCCCGCCGCGACCAGCGCCCGGTAGTCGAGGAGCTCGACGGTGACCCGGTCGGCCAGGCCGGCCTCGGCGATCCGGCGCTCGGCCAGGGCCTTCTGCTCGGTGGACAGTGTGATCGAGTGGACCTCCGCGCCGCGCGAGGCCGCCCGGATCGCCAGCTCGCCCCAGCCGGTGCCGATCTCGAGCACCCGCGAGCCGGGGCCGACGTCGGTGTGGTCGAGGAGCCGCTCGATCTTGCGGGTCTGCGCCTCGCGGAGGTCGCCGCCGGGCTCGGGCGCGGCCATCAGGGTGTGGTCGTCGGCCGGTACGGTCTCGGTCGCGAACAGCGCCGAGGAGTAGCTGAGGCCGGAGTCGAGGAACAGCTCGAACAGGTCGTTGGACAGGTCGTAGTGGTGGGCGATGTTGCGCTGGGAGTTGGCGGTGGTGCTGACCTGGTGGCTCGGCGGCCGGCGTACGGCGAGCGCCCGCAGCTTCTGCAGGCCCGGCGGCACCAGCGACGACATGTCGGCCGCCAGCACGGTGAGGAAGCCGCCGAGGTCGTCGGAGTCCCAGGCGCCGGTCAGGTAGGCCTCGCCGAAGCCGATCAGGACCCCGCGCCCGAGCCGGGCGAAGAACTCCTCCGGTCGGTGGATCGTCATCTCCGGGCCGCCCTGGCCCAGGGTGCGACCCTCGAGGTGCACGGTGACCGGGAAGCGGTTCACGCCGGCGATGAAGAGGCGCCGCGCAACGGCCGCCGAGACCCGGGTGCGCAGGCCGGACGGGACGGTGGCCAGGTCGGGCCACTGGTCGAGAGCGGGGCGGTTCAGGTAGGTGGTCATCGGTCTTCCTGCGAACGGTCGTCGGGGCGAGGCTGGATCGGCAGCCGTCGCAGCCAGAGCCAGATACCGTGCATTCGGATCAGAGCCGCCCCCCGGATTGCCGCCGGTGCGGCCCGGAGTGCCGACGCCGTCGTACGTCGTCCCGTGAGCGTCGCCGAGAACCTCGCGCCGTCGTCGGAGTGCAGGGTGATCGAGATCAGCAGGTCGTCGCCGGGCAGCGGTACGACGACGTCGTACCAGCCGTCGGTGCCGTGGAACGGCGAGACGTAGAGCTCCTTGTCGACCCGGGCCCGGCCGCGCTCGTCGGGGTGGACGAGGTAGGCGTGCCGGCCGCCGTAGGTGTTGTGGACCTCGACGATCGTGCCCGCCGCGACGCCGGAGGAGTCGAAGCACCAGAACACGCTGATCGGGTTGAAGCCGTTGCCGAAGGCGCGCGCATTGGCCGCCATCAGCACCTGGCCGCCGGTGAGGTCGATGCCGTGCCCGGCCAGGAAGGCGTCGACGTTGGCGCGGATCGTGGCGTCCGGCGAGCCGAGGTGGTCACGCGCCTCGAACCGGCCGAGCGGGCCGTGGTCGGGGAGGTCGTCGAGGTCGACGAGCCACATCGCCGAGCGGTGCTCGAACCGGCGACGGAAGGGCCGCCGCCGCGTGTGGCTGATCCGGGCGTCGTACAGGCCGGGCTTCGGAAGCGGGGCGGGGTCGTCCCACGACAGCCCGAGGTGCTCGGCCGCGACCGCACCCGACCGGGCACCGTCCTCGTGGAAGCCCCAGCCGTGATAGGCGCCGGCGAAGGCGAGGCGCGTGGTGTTCGCCTCCGGCAGCCGACGCTGGGCGGCGACCGACGCGGGGTTGTACATCGGGTGGGCGTACTCCATCCGCGCCAGCACGGTGCGCGGGTCGACCAGGTCCTCGCCGCCGAGGGTCACCAGGTAGTGCGTCTGCGTGGGCAGCCGCTGCAGCCGGGTCAGGTCGTAGGTGACCGTCACCCCGTCGCGACTGCCCCGGGTGCGCAGGAAGTTCCACGACGCCCGGGCCTTCTCGGCGCGGGGGAGCAGCGAGGTGTCGGTGTGGAGGAGGGCGAGGTTGTCGGCGTACGGCATCGCGGCGAGCGCCGCCCGCTGTGCCGCGGTGGGCTCCTGGAGCATGGCGAGCGCCTGGTCCGGGTGGGTCGCGATCACGACCGCGTCGTACCCCGAGGTGACGCCGTTACCGTCGGTCACCTCCACCGCGTCGGCGGTCTCGCGGACCGAGGTGACCTTGGCGCCGAGCCGCACCTCGTCGAGGCCGGCCGCGACCTTGGCGACGTACTCCCGGGAGCCGCCGACCACGGTCCGCCACTGCGGCGAGCCGGTGACCGCGAGCATCCCGTGGTGGGCCAGGAACTGGAACAGGTAGCGCGCTGGGTAGTCGAGGGCGACCTCCGGGTCGCACGACCACACCGCGGCGACGAGCGGCTCCATGAAGTGCCGGCAGAAGTACGGCGTGAAGCCGCCGTCGGCGAGGAAGGCCCGCAGGGTCTGGTCTCCCTCGTGACCTGGGCCCTCCGGCTGGTCGAGCAGCGCCCGGGCCCGCCGGTGGAAGCGCGGCACCTCGGTCAGCATCCGCAGGAAGCCCGGCCGGAGCAGGTTCCGCCCGGTCGGGAAGAGCCCGCGCAGGCCGAGCGCACCGGCGTACTCCAGGGCGGTCGACTCGTCGCGCACCGACATCGACATCTCCGACGGCTGGGTCTGCACGCCGACCTCGGCGAACAGGCGCAGCAGGGTCGGGTAGGTGCGCTCGTTGTGGACGATGAAGCCGGTGTCGATGGCCAGGTCGCCCACGTCGTGGGTGTCGGCATGGCCGCCGAGCCGGGAGTCGGCCTCGTACAGCGTGACGTGGGCTGACTTGGCGGCCACATGTGCCGCCGTCAGCCCCGCCACGCCGGATCCGATCACCGCGATCCGTCGTGGTCGGCTCATGTCGTCCCGGTCCCCGGGGACTTCTCCAGCGCGAACAGCGCGATCGGGTCGGTCGTAGGCTGCGGCGAGCCCGACTCGGGCTCGACCGACACCGCCGCGGCGACGGCCGTCGCCGCGTCACCGGCGAGCACGGTGGGCTCCTCGGCGTCCGGCATCAGACCCGCGGACATCATCCCCTCGCCCGGCTGCTGCAGCCAGAGCTGGTAGGTCTTGCCCGCGGCGGGAGGCGGTACGTCGCTGCCGACCATCACCGCGCGCTTGAGGGAGTCCGACCGGACGATCGTGAGCTCTCCACCGCCGGGCACGGGCTCGGTCACCTTGACCGCGTCGGGCGCGTTCAGGACCTGGTCGGCGAGGTTCGTGCTCTGCGTGCCGCTCCAGGGGTGCCAGAGGGCGGTGCCGACGGCGAGCAGGATCACCGCGACCGACGCCGCCACCAGCAGCGGAAACGTACGCCGGCGCAGGGGCGTCACCACCGCGGCAGGCTCGGGAGCCACGGGAGCGGTGGCCTCGGCGACCTCGGGCGGCAGCGGCCGGGTCGAGGAGATGTCGGCGAGCACGGACTCGCGCAGGCTCGGTGGCGGGTTCTGGGACTGGGCCTCGGCCATCAGGGCCGCGGTCTCGCAGAACGACTGGACCTCGGCGCGGCACTCCGGGCAGACCGCGAGGTGCTGCTCGAACTGCTCGCGCTCGTCGTCGTCGAGCGCATCGACGGCGTAGGCACCTGAGAGTGCATGGATGTCACTCATGCTTGTGCCACCTCTCCGACGCCCAACGCGTCTCGCAGCCGGATCAGGCCGTCCCTGATCCGGGTCTTGGCGGTGCCGATCGGAAGGTCGAGCATCCGGGCCACCTCGGTATGGGTGTAGCCGCCGAGGAACGCGAGCTCCACGGCTTCTCTCTGCTTGAGCGTCAGGTCCGCCAGGGCGGCGCGCACCCGGGTGGCCTCCAGTGACGCGGCGGCCGCCTCGGCCGTCGAGTCGTGCTCGACGGTGTGCTCCTTGTGGGAGTAGGCCTCGTCGCGACGGCCTGAGGCCTCGGCCGAGCGGACCCGGTCGACGGCCTTGCGGTGCACGATGGTCAGCAGCCAGGACAGTGCGCTGCCCTTGGCGGGGTCGAAGCGGGTGGAGTGGCGCCAGCACTCGAGGTAGGCCTCCTGGGTGACCTCCTCGGCCTGGGCGCGGTCGCGGAGGACCCGCACCGCGAGACCGAACGCCCGCGCCGAGGTGGCGTCGTACCACTCGGCAAAGGCGCTCTCGTCTCCGCGGGCGGCCCGCTTCAACAGCTCGGCCAGGCGAGCGCCGACCGACCCACCCCCGTCGGGGGGCGGGTCGGTCGGCACGGACCTCAGGTACGTCACGTCTGGATCCTCGTCGCTTTCGGGTGCACTGTCAGTTCCTGGTCACATCGTCGGCGGCATCAGGACCGAGTCGACGATGTAGACGGTCGCGTTCGCCGTCGGCACATTGCCGCAGACGATGGAGGCCTTCTGGGTGCCGACGATGAAGTCGGGGTTGTTGCCGGAGATGGTCAGGTCCTGGCCCTCGAGCGTCTTGTGGGTCCCCGCCAGCTGGTCGGGCGCCAGCGCTCCGGCGATCACGTGGTAGGTCAGGATCTTGCTGAGCGTCGCCTTGTCGGCGAGCACGGCCTTGAGCGTCTTCGGCGGGATCGCGGCGAAGGCGTCGTTGGTCGGCGCGAAGACCGTCAGCGACTTCTGCGAGTTCAGTGTGTCCACCAGGCCGGCCTTGGTGACCGCGGTGACCAACGTCGAGAGCACCGGGTTGGCGCTGGCGGCGGAGGCGACCGGGGCGGTGGACATGCCGTTGAACGAGCCGGCGCCGGTCTTCGGGACGGCGGTGCAGCCGGCACCGAAGGTCTGAGCGGCCGCACCCGTAGTGGAGGCGCTGTCGCCTGCGGCCGGGTCGGCCGCGGTGGTGCCGCTGCTGTTGCTGCTGCCGCAGGCGGCGAGACCGAGGGTGGCGGACAGCGCGATCGCGGCGAGGCCGGAGCGACGGAGCGTGGAGTTCATGAGTGACCCTTTCGGTCAAAGTTTCCCTGTGTGTGCAGGTGGTTCGGCGCCGCGGGGCGTTCGGATGGGTGTCAGGTGACGGTGACCTGGATCCGCTGGATCCCGCTCGCGCCGTTCGGGAATGGCGAGGCCCGGACCGCCGTCTGCACGTGGCCGTCCCGGTCGGTGGCGCGGCAGGAGAGCTGGTGCGGGCCGGGCCTGGCGTCCCACTCGAGGTACCACTGGCGCCAGTAGGCGTTGCCCGCGCTGGGACCGAGCGTGGCCTGCTGCCAGGCGCCGCCGTCCACCTGCACCTCGACCTTCGCGACGCCGACGGGCTGCGCCCAGGCGATGCCACCGATGAAGGTGCGGCCGGACTTGACCCGCTGGAGGCCCTGCGGGGTGTCGATCCTGCTCTCGACCTTGATCGGCGCCTGCTCGGACCATCCGCGGTCGGTCCAGTAGGCCGTGTGGTCGGCGTAGGTCGTGAGCGTCATCCGGTTGATCCACTTGCAGGCGCTGATGAACCCGTAGAGGCCGGGCACCACCATCCGGGCCGGGAACCCGTGGGCACGCGGCAGCGGCTCGCCGTTCATGCCGACCGCGATCATGGCGTCGCGGCCGTCGGTGGCCAGCGCCAGCGGGGTGCTGATCGTCATCCCGTCGACGTCGGTGGACAGGATCTGGTCGGAGCTGTGCCCGACCCCGGCCCGGTCCAGCAGTGCCTTGAGCGGTACGCCGAGCCAGCGGGCGCCGCCGACGTAGGGCCCGCCGATGTCGTTCGAGACGCAGGTGAGTGTGATGTCGCGCTCGATCATCGGCATCGCCAGCAGGTCGTCGTAGGAGATGCTCTGGGCGCGAGCGACGTCGCCGTCGATGACCAGCTCCCAGGACCCGGCATCGACGATCGGCAGCGAGAGCCGGGTGTCCACACGGTAGAAGTCGTCGGCACTGGTCCGGAACGTCGTGATGCCGGGGACCTTCCGGTCCAGGCCCTGGGGGAACGCCTTCGCCGGGCTCTTCGGCCGGGGGAGCGTGATGTTGCCGATCGCCTGCCGGGACTGGGCGATCGCGCGGCCGGCGTACCCGCTGGCTGCCGCGAGCACGGCGACGCCTCCGACGCCCAGGAGGACCGCCCGGCGGCTCGGAGCGGATGTTCCCGTGTCCGTCGCGCCGGTGGTGCGGCGCTGGTCGAGCCGGCAGAGCAGCCACAACGTCGCCACGCCGACGGCTGCGGTGACGAGGGCGGGCAGCGCGTCGACCGGGTGGACGACCGGCCGGCTCAGCGCGGCGTACAGCGCGACGCCGACCAGCAGGACGAGCAGGCTCGCGCCGAGCCGGAACGAACGGCGTGCGAGCAGCCCCGCGACCCCGGCCAGGACGAGGACACCGAGGAGCACGGACCCGACCAGGATCGTCTTGTCGTGGGTGCCGAAGTGGGTGATCGCCCAGTTCTTGACCGGGGTCGGGGTGTGGTCGATGACGACCTCACCGACCGCCAGGACAGGCGAGGACTCGGGCTGGGTGAGCGCGGCGACGAGGTGCCCGACGCCCATCCCGGCCAGGGCGGAGAGGATCCCGAACAGGGCGTAACGCAGTCTGGTCAACACAGGTAGTGGTTCGTTGCGAAAGCCTTCCGGGATTGCGCGCGCGGATCGCGCCGTGCCGGATGGGAGGATGCGCGGCATGACCGAGCTCGTGCACTACGCCGTGGCGGATGCAGTGGCCACGATCACCCTGGACTCGCCCCACAACCGCAACGCCCTGTCGCAGCAGCTGGTCAGTGAGCTCTTCGAGCGGCTCGAGCGCGCCGGGGCCGACCCCGAGGTGAAGGTGGTGCTGGTCCGACAGGAGGGCAAGGTCTTCTGCTCCGGCGCCGACCTCTCGGAGGCGACGACGGTCGGGATGGCCGACGGGGCCCGGCGGATCGTCGCGCTCCAGCGCCTGATCGTGACGATGGACAAGCCGGTGGTCACCCGCATTTCCGGGGCGGTCCGGGCCGGCGGGATCGGGATCGTCGCCGCCAGTGACGTCGCGGTCAGCGCCGCCGACGCGACCTACGCCCTCACCGAGGTCAAGCTCGGCCTGGCGGCGGCCATCATCTCGCTGACCGTCCATGCCCGGATGAGCCCGCGTGCGGCCTCGCTCACCACCCTGGGGGGCGAGACGTTCAGCGGCGCCGAGGCCGCGTCGTACGGACTGGTCACCACGGCCGTCCCGGGCGACGACCTCGACGAGGCGGTGGCGACGGTCTGCGCCCAGCTGGCGACCGGGGCCGCCCAGGGGCTGCGGGAGTCCAAGCGGATCCTCAACGCCGACCTGGTCCGCAGGATCGACGCGCAGGGCGAGGAGATGGCCGAGCTGAGCGCGCGGCTGTTCGCCTCCGACGACGCGCGTGAGGCGATGACGGCGTTCCTGAACCGGAAGAGGTAGGCAACCATCCGGGACGGTCGGCGGGTAGGTACGGGCATGACCACCACCAGAACCGTCGAGTCGGGGGGTCGCGTGCACGACGCGACCTTCGACGAGTTCGTGGCGGCCCGCTCGCGGGCGCTGCTGCGCACGGCGTACCTGCTCACCCACGACCACGCGCTTGCCGAGGACCTGCTGCAGACCTCGCTGGCCAAGGCGTGGTTCTCCTGGCAGCGGATCCAGGGCAACCCGGAGCCGTACGTACGCAAGATCCTCGTCAACACCTACGCATCCTGGTGGCGGCGGAAGTGGAACGGCGAGCACCCGACCGACGAGCTCCCCGAGCACCCGGCCGCTGAACCCGGCGCCGAGCCGACCGACCTCTGGCGCGCCATGGAACGACTCCCGCGACGGCAGCGCGCCGTCGTGGTGCTGCGCTACTTCGAGGATCTGACCGAGGCCCAGACCGCCGACCTCCTCGGCTGCTCGGTCGGCACCGTGAAGAGCCAGTGCAGCAAGGCGCTCGCCAAGCTGCGCATCGACCCCGCCCTCACCGAGGCGGAAGGAGACCCGCGATGAACACCCTGTCCGACCTCCGGAGCACCCTCGGTGAGCACGCCGAGCGGGTACCCGACGGCGAGGCGGTCGTCCGCACCGCCGGCATCCGGCACCGCATCTCCGTCGTACGGCGTCGCCGCCGCGCGGTGGGCGCCGGCGGGCTCTCGCTCGCCCTGGTCCTGGTCGGCGCCGCGACCCTCGTGGGTCGCGGAACCAGCGACGGTCTCCCGGCCGCGCCCACCGTGCTGGGAGTGAAGGCGCCGACCACCCTTCGGTCCCTGGGCTACACCTACCGCACCGACGGCTCCTCCGAGACGCTGAACGGCGGGGGGAGCATCGAGGTCAAGGCGTCGACGCAGCCACGGCTGGTGAGCTGGACGACCGACCGACCCACGGTCCTTCACCTGAGGCTGCCCGGGGGTGACCGTCTAACCTCGTCGCTGAGCCGCTTCCACGACTTCGCCGTCCTCCCGCCCGGTCCGGGGGGCAAGCTCCAGGTGACCGTCCCTGAGGGGCGGGTCGGTGTCGCGACGTACGACCTCACGGCGGCCCGTCCGGACGGTGTCACCCGCGACGGGATCACGTTCCGTCGTACGGTGGCGCACACCCCGTTGCTCGGTGCGGCGATCGGTGGCGCGGGGCAGACGGAGATCCGGACCTCGCTGGACGCGGCGCCCGGTCAGACCCGGATCAGCGTGCTCTGCGCGGGAGCGCCGTCCGGCTCGACCGCGCACGTCACCACGGCCGACGCCGAGATCACCGGCGGCTGTGACGACGACGCGTTCGACCCCGGGGCGAACATCATCGGCACGTCCTCCCTCGGCCACGCCGGTCGGGCCGTTCCGGTCCGCGTGTGGGTGTCCGGTCCCGGCAGCAGCGCGCCCCTGCCATCGGGTTCGGACGTACGGATCGGGGTCGGCCTCTACGGGCCGGTCGTGTCCCAGAAGGTCGCAGGCATGCCCGTGGAGAGGGTGCTCGAGTACGCCGGACACACCTGGGACTTCCGTCGAGCCGTGGTGAAGCACGCCTCGCCTCTGCGCTACACCACCGGAAGCGAGCCGTCCCTGGCCGTGGTGGCCCTGCGGTTCGGCCGAGCGCCCACCGACCTGAGCTTCTCGGCGACGGGCATGCCGACCCAGCGGTCGGGCTTCGCCGGTGAGGGATCCGGGAGCACCGGCCCGTTCTGGGTGCCGTCCGACGCGCACGTGCAGGTCACCGTCTCGAGGCCCGGAGCCCTCGGGGTGGGCATCTACGAGCGAGACGACTGACCGACGATCAGCGGTCCTCGACGAGGCTCCTGGTCAGGAAGACCAGGGTCATGAAGGTGCGGAACAGACGCAGCGGGTCGTCGTCGGCGAACGAGACGGTCCGGCCGTCGAGGCGGGTCACGCCCTGGATCCAGGTGGCCTGCTCGGCCATGTCGGGAGAGACCAGCTCGACCTCGAGGGTGGCGGGCAGGGAGATCACCGGCGGTTCGAGGTGGCCGGCCAGCGCCGACGTCACGCCGTTGCGGACCCGCTCGCGGGCGACCTCCGGGTGCAGGTGCTCGGCGGCGTAGCGGCTCACCGAGCGCTTGACCTCGATCGTCTCGATCCCGGGGCAGAACGGCGCGGCCTCGGGTCCGACGTACTGGTCGCCGGTGATCAGCGCGACCGGGACGCCGTGGTGCTGCGCGACGAGGGCGTTGAGGCCGGCCTCGCCGGTGACGATCGCGTTGAGGCGTACGTCGGCGATCGCGCGCGGGTTGTAGGTGTGGGAGAGCACGCCGGGTGACTGCATCGCGGCGTGGTAGCCGAGGAACACCACCGCGTCGTACGACGGGTCGAGGCCCTCCATCATGTAGAGCGGCTTGAACCTCCCCGAGAGGTACGACGCGCGGCCACCCAGGGCGGCCGGCGGCAGGTTGCGCATGAACGAGTGGGAGTCGTTGACGAGGATCTCGTCCGCACCCGCCGCGACGGCGCCGTCGATCGCGGCGTTGACCTCACCGAGCACGAGGTCGCGCCCCAGGGCGTAGTCATCGCCACCGGGCAGGCACTGCTCCCAGTCGGCGATGCCGGCCACGCCCTCCATGTCCACCGAGATGAAGACCTTCACCCGGCCGAGCCTCGCACAGGCCGACGCACCCGGCCAGCACGCTCGTCGTACGCCGAATCCGACCGTCCCGCACCGGCTGTCGGGGGCACCGGATACGATTGTCGACTCGCACCATGGGGATACCGCCACCGGCGGTCGGGGATCCGAGGGGACCTTTCTTGGCAGACGATGTGCTGGCGGCAGAGCTCGCCGCGGAGCAGACCTTCGTCGATCGCGTCTACGTCCAGCTGGACCGATCCGCGCGCAACGCGCGAGCGCTGGCGAGCGAGGGACACGGGCGCGGGCGGCTCGGTCACGAGGGTGGCCTGGTCGAGCGCGACGCGATGGTGTTCCAGGCGGCGAAGCGGATCGCGCAGCTCGACGCCGCCCACGAGGGGCTGGTCTTCGGGCGGCTCGACCTCCTGCCGACGCTCGACCCCGAGCCCCGCTACATCGGCCGGATCGGGCTGCGCGACGACCACCGCGACTCGCTGCTGATCGACTGGCGCGCGCCCGCGGCCGCCGTGTTCTACCAGGCCACCGCCGCCGAGCCTCAGGACGTCGTACGCCGTCGGGTGCTGCGCTGCGCCGGGCCCACGGTGGTCGGCGTGGAGGACGAGCTGCTCGACGCCGAGGCCGAGACCGACCTGCCGATCGTCGGCGAGGGCGCGCTGATGGCCCAGCTGTCCCGAGCCCGCGACCGGTCGATGCACTCGATCGTCGCCACCATCCAGGCCGAGCAGGACAAGGCGATCCGCGCGCCGTCCAAGGGCGTGGTCGCCATCAGCGGCGGCCCCGGCACCGGCAAGACCGTCGTCGCCCTGCACCGGGCCGCGTTCCTGCTCTACTCCGACCGCCGCCGCTACGAGTCCGGAGGCGTGCTGGTGGTCGGGCCGTCCGGGGTGTTCATGCGCTACATCGAGCGGGTGCTGCCGTCGCTCGGCGAGACCGCCGTCGCGCTCCGGTCGCTCGGCGAGGTCGTCGGTGGCCTGCGGGCGACCCGTCACGATGCGCCGGAGGTCGCTGCCGTCAAGGGCTCCGGCCGGATGGCCGAGCTGATGCGCCGTACGTCGCGGCAGCAGGCGCCGGGCTCGCCCAAGGAGTTCCGGGTCTTCTGGCGCGACGACGTGATCCTGCTCGACCGCGGCCAGCTCGGGAAGCTGCGCCGGCAGCTGATGGGGCAGGGCCAGCGCAACCGGCAGCTCCCGCGGATCGCCTCGTCGCTGCTCGACGTGATGTGGCGCCAGGTGCGCGGCGAGCGCGGTCGCGACCGCGGCCGCGAGGCCTTCGACGACGACATGCTCTCCTCCGACGCCTTCGTGGAGTTCGCGCTGTCGTGGTGGCCCGCGCTCGGCGCCAGCGAGGTGCTCGGCTGGCTGCGCGACCCCGGCTTCCTGGCCCGCGTCTCCGAGGGCTTGCTGACCTCCGACGAGCAGCAGCTCCTGACCGACTCCTGGCAGGACGACTCCCTGTCGGTCGAGGACGTGCCGCTGGTCGACGAGCTCCGCTACGCGCTCGGCGACGTGCCCGACCGCAGCAACGAGGACCACGAGCTCGACGACTTCCTCGGTGGCGACCTCGGCAGCGGCCGCGAGGAGCTGAGCACGGCGTGGGAGCGTGAGTACGGCCCCGGTGCGCCGGTCTGGATGCCTCCCACCCACTCGATCGACGACGACGGCTACGCCCACGTCCTGGTCGACGAGGCCCAGGACCTCAGCCCGATGCAGTGGCGGATGGTCGGACGCCGCGGCCGTGCTGCGACGTGGACGATCGTCGGTGACGCCGCACAGTCCTCCTGGCCGGTGCCTGCCGAGTCGGCAGCGGCTCGGTCGGCCGCGATCGAGGGCAAGGACCTGCACGCCTTCCACCTCTCGACCAACTACCGGAACTCCTCGGAGATCTACGAGTACGCCGCGGCGTACGCCTCCCGCGTCGGGCTGGACGCCGACCTCCCGACGGCGGTGCGCTCGACCGACGTACCGCCGCGCGAGGTCGGGGCCGGTGACGATGCCGCTGCGACCGTGCGGTCCGAGCTGGGGTCGATCCTCGGCGAGGTCGCCGGCACCGTGGCGCTCGTCGTACCGATCGAGCGTCGGGCCGAGATCGCGGCGTGGCTGTCGTCGTGGCCGGAGTTCGCCGACGCCGCCCCCCACGCCGCGACGCCCGAGACCGCCGGCGACGACCGGATCGTGGTCCTCACCGGCATCGACACCAAGGGCCTGGAGTTCGACGGCATCGTGGTCGTCGACCCCGACGCGATCGAGGCCGAGTCGCCCACCGGCCGCGCCACCCTCTACGTCGTCCTCACCCGCGCCACCCAGCTCCTCACCCTCATCCGCTGACCCCACCCCACCGAGTCGGCGCAAAGAGACACTCAGAACTCACCGAGTCGGCGCAAAGAGACACCGGAATCGCGCCGAGTCGTCATATGACGACTCGGCGAACCTACGCTCGGGCGCATGCCGACCCGGGAGTACGACGACCTCACCACGATCGGTGAGTTCCTGGCCCGGCGCGACGAGGGAGCGCTCGAGCGTCCGGCCGACGTGCTGGTGCTGTGCGGGAGCGCGGTGCTGCGGTCGCTGACGGTCGCGGCGCAGGCGCTGCACGGGGGAGTCGTGGGCTGGATCCTGGTCACCGGCGGCGTCGGCCACTCCACGTCGTACCTCCGCGAGGCGGTCGCCGCGGATCCGACGTACGCCGACACCGAGACCGCCGGCCGCTCCGAGTCGGCGGTCATCGCCGAGATCCTGGTCCGCCACCTCGACGTCCCGCAGCACAAGATCCGGATCGAGGAGGAGTCGACGAACTGCGGCCAGAACGCCGAGTACTCCCTCCGCCTGCTGGCCCAGCAGGAGATGCCGGAGTCGCTCGTGGTCGTTCAGGACCCCACCATGCAGCGCCGCACCCACGCGGCCTTCGACCGCTGGCGCGGCGGCGACGGTCCCGAGATCCGCAGCCATGCGCCGTTCCTCCCGGTCGTCGGCGAGTACGGCGCAGGGGAGACCGCCGACCAGCCGGTCTGGACCCTCGACAGGTTCCGCGACCTCACGCTCGGGGAGATCAGCCGGCTGACCGACGACGAGCACGGCTACGGCCCGCGCGGCCGAGGCTTCATCGCCCACGTCGACATCCCGTCAGAGGTCACCGCTGCCCACGCAAGGCTCCGAGCAGCGCACCCCGACGCCGCCCGCGACCTCACGCCCCGAGACGAGCCGGGAGCCGGGTCGCACCGTTTGTAGGCTTCCCGGCATGCCCGCGAACCCGACCCCCGCTGCCGTGCTCGCCGCGCTGCAGGGGTACGACGCGTGGGCGCTGGTCCGCACGGGTGACGACGACACCGTGCTCGCCGTCGGCGGCAGCCGGAGCGAGGTGGCGAGCCTGCTCGACGTACCGCTGGAGCAGGGGTCGCCCGACGAGGGCCGCACCGTCGACCGGCTGCTGGCGATCCCGTTCCGCCAGGTCACCGAGCGCGGCTTCGAGGCCCACGACGACGGCGCGCCGCTCGTGGTCGTCGACATCGAGGTCGAGCACCACCTCCCACTCGAGGCGACCCTGGCGGCGATCACCGACGACGGCATCGAGTTCGCCGACCGCGGCGGCTTCGAGTCCGACGACGAGCAGTACGCCAAGCTGGTCGAGGAGATCATCGCCGACGAGATCGGCCAGGGTGAGGGCGCCAACCTGGTGATCGGCCGCCACTACCGCGCGCAGGTCGCCGACTGGGGTCCCGCCAAGGCGCTCACCGTCTTCAAGCGGCTCTGCGAGCGCGAGCGCGGCGCCTACTGGACCTTCTGCTTCTTCACCGGCGACCGCTACCTCGTCGGCGCCAGCCCGGAGCGGCACGTCAGCGTGCAGGGCGGGTACGGCGCGGTCAGCGACGTCCGGATGAACCCGATCAGCGGCACCTTCCGCCTCGCCGGCCACGACGACCCGGTCGAGCGGAAAGATGCTCTCCTGCAGTTCCTGGCCGACGAGAAGGAGATCTACGAGCTCTTCATGGTCGTCGACGAAGAGCTCAAGATGATGTGCGACGTCTGCCACGAGGGCGGCCAGGTGCTCGGCCCGTTCCTCAAGCCGATGACGCACCTGGTGCACACCGAGTACCTCCTCGCCGGCCGCACCCGGCGCGACGTACGCGAGGTGCTGCGCGACACGATGTACGCCGCCACGGTCACCGGCAGCCCGGTGCAGAACGCCTGCCGGCTGATCAAGCAGTACGAGACCGAGGGCCGCGGATACTACGGCGCCGCGCTCGCCCTGATCGGCCGCGACCGCGAGGGCCGGACCCGCTGCGACAGCCCGATCGTGATCCGCGCCGCCGACGTCGACCCCCAGGGCCGGCTCAAGGTCACCGCCGGCGCCACCCTGGTCCGCGACAGCGACCCCAGGAGCGAGGTCGCCGAGACCCACGCCAAGGCGGGCGGCATCCTCAGCGCGTTCGGGCTCGTCGACACCCCGGCCGCCCCGTCGTACGGCATCGACGACCTGACCCGCGACGAGGACGTCCTGATCGCCCTCAACTCGCGCAACCAGCGGCTCTCGACGTTCTGGCTCACCGACCAGGCGGGCGCCCCGCCCGACCTCCGGCTGGCCGGCCAGCACGTGGCGATCCTCGACGGCGAGGACGACTTCGTGAACATGCTCCGCCATGTCCTCGGCGTCGCCGGCATGACCAGCGAGGTGGTCCCGCACAGCCGGTACGTCGAGGGGTCACTCGACGCGGCCGACCTGGTGATCGTGGGCCCCGGGCCCGGCGACCCGCGCGACGGCGACGACCCCAAGATCGCCACCATCCGCCGGGCCGTCGACCGCCTGCTCGAGCGCCGGCAGCCCTTCCTCGCGGTCTGCCTCGGCCACCAGGTGCTGTGCGACCGACTGGGAATCCCCCTGGCCTACAAGGACATCGTCTTCCAGGGCACCCAGGCCGAGGTGCACCTCGACGGCCGACCCGAGCGCGTCGGGTTCTACAACACCTTCGTCGGCCGGGTGCGCGACACCCCGCCCGAGGGCCTCACCGTGGAGACGGACCCCGAGACCGGCGACGTCCACCTGGTGCGCGGTCCGCACTTCCGCGGCATCCAGTTCCACGCCGAGTCGATCCTCACCGAGCACGGCTCCGACCTGGTCCACCGCCTCGCCACCGACCTGCTCGCGGACACCTTCTCCTGATCGTTCGGATCGGGCCACGAGCACCGACGACGGCGTGACATAGTGACCCCGGCGCCGGCCAGTGTGGCCTTCCGACTCGGGGCCCTCATCCGTCCCGACCGGGTAGAAGCAGGAGAGCTCTCGATGGGTCTGATCCTCCCCATCCTCCTGCTCGGCCTGATGGCGAGCATCTCGCCGGTCACCCTCGTCGTCTTCCTCCTGCTCCTGGCCACCACTCGTGCGCGTCTCAACGCCGGCGCCTTCCTGATCGGGTGGATGGTCTCCCTCACGGTGGTCTTCGGGTTGAGCTACGCGATCGGCTCGTACCACGGCGTGCGGTCCGAGTCCGGCAGCACCGCGCTCGCCCTCCTGGAGCTGCTGTTCGGTGCCGGTCTCCTCGCCGTGGGCGTCTGGCAGTGGAAGGGCCGGAACCGTCCCGGAAGCGGCCCCGGGGTCTCGAAGGACCTCCAGGAACGACTCAAGCACCTGGACCCCTGGGGCGCGGCCGTGCTGGGCGTGCTCAAGCAGCCGTGGAGCCTGACCGCGGCGGCGGCCCTGGTGCTGGTGAACCATCACGCGGCCCTGGTGATCACCCTCATCGCCTTTCTGCTCTTCACCGTCGTCTCGACGGCCACGGTCGGCGGTATCTACATCTACTACGCCCGGGAGCCCGCCAAGGCCCAAGCGCGCCTGGCCGACCTGTACGCGCGCGTGGTGCGGGTCGGCCCGATCCTGGTCGCCGCCCTGTCCGTCGTGATCGGCCTGATCCTGGTGTTCGACGGCCTGAGCGGCCTCCGTTCGTGAGCGACGGTCTCGAGCCCGGCTGCTTCTCCTGCGACCAGCAGGCGGCGGGGTCGCTGCCGCCGCGCGAGGACGTCGTCCACACCGAGCACTGGCGGGTCGCGCACGCCTTCAACTCGACCCTGCCCGGCTGGCTGGTCCTGCTGCCGACCCGCCACGTCACGTCGTTCACCGAGCTCACGCCGGAGGCGGCGGCCGAGCTCGGCGGGCTGATCACCAGTCTCAGCGGCGCGCTGGAGACCGTCACCGGCTGCGTGAAGACCTACCTCATGCAGTTCTCCGAGGCCGAGGGCTTCCACCACCTGCACCTGCACCTCGTGCCGCGCGGGCCCGAGCACCCCGAGTCGGCACGTGGGCCGCGGGTGTTCGTCTACCTCACCGAGGATCCGGCCGACGCACTCAGCGAGACCGAGCGCGACGAGCTCGCGCTGGCACTCCGCGCGGCGCTCCCAGAGGTCCAGCACTAGCCACCGAGATGCTGGGCGAAGATCAGGTGCAACATCACCCAGTCGATGGCACCGGTGTGGACGCCCAGCACCAGCAGGGTCGCGGTGAGCGAGCACACGAACGGCCGCCACCGGCCCTCGTCGAGGACATGTTGGTGGAGCCACACCGTCGCCACGCGCCACCTCCGATCGACACCACGGTCAGGGTCCACCCGCGGGCGGCGGCGGGCAAGAGGTCGGGCTGGACGTGGGCGTGGCGACAGCGCCGTCAGGAACGCGTCAAGAACGCTGAACGGCGTACGACAACGGCGCAGCATGAGGTCGTGACACTCCACGCAACACCCGAACGCATCGTCGACGCACCGCGGATGTGGCCGCCCGAGGGTCAGTGGCTGGTGGCGTCACGGATCGTGGCCGTGCTGCTGCCGCTGGTGACCTGCGCCGTCCTCGCCACCGTCCGCGACGACGTGACGGCCGCGACCGCGGTCCTCATCCTGGTGCTGTGGGTGGTGGCGGCCGCGTCGACCGGCGACCGGGTCTCCGGCCTGCTCGCAGCCGTGTCCGCGGGCGCGTGGTTCGACTTCTTCCTCACCGCGCCCTACCAGCAGTTCGCGATCAAGGGATCCGACGACGTCGAGGCCACCGTCCTGCTCGTGGTGATCGGCCTCGCGGTCACCGAGATCGCGCTCTGGGGCCATCGGCAGCAGGCCCGTGCGGCCGGCCGCTCCGGCTACCTCGACGGTGTCCTCGGCGCGGCTCGGCTGGTCTCGGAGGGAGACACCCCGGCCGCCGCCCTGGTGGACGTCGTGGCCCGCCAGATCACCGACGTCCTGGGCGCCGACGAGTGCCGGTTCGTCGAGGGGCCCTTCACCGACGCGCGCAGCGCCGTCCTCGACCACGACGGCGAGGTACGGCGCGGCGACCACGTGGTCGACGTCGACCGGGTGGGCCTGCCGTCCAACGACTACATCGCGATCCCGGTACGACGAGGCTCGCACGTGGTCGGGCACTTCCTGGTCACCGCGACCTCGCACGTCATCTACCCGTCGGCCGAACAGCGTCGCGTGGCCGTGCTCCTCGCGGACCAGGTCGCCGCCGCCGTCGCCGCCCGATGACGGCCCCTCGATGACGGCAACCGCCCCGCTCACCCGCCGCGCCCGCAACTGGCTGGTGACCGAGGGGGAGGTGCAGCACGCCGAGCCCGGCCAGCGCTGGTGGAAGGTGATGTGCCTGACCGGCGTCGACTACTTCTCGACGCTCGGCTACCAACCCGGCATCGCGGCCCTCGCGGCCGGCCTGCTCTCCCCGGTCGCCACCCTGGTGCTGGTCACGCTGACCCTGCTGGGTGCGCTGCCCGTCTACCACCGCGTCGCCGAGGAGAGCCCGCACGGCGAGGGCTCGATCGCGATGCTCGAGCGGCTGCTGACCTTCTGGAAGGGCAAGCTGTTCGTGCTCGCGCTGCTCGGCTTCGCTGCGACCGACTTCATCATCACGATGACCCTCTCGGCGGCCGACGCGTCGGCGCACCTGATCGAGAACCCCAACTTCCGCTCGACGCTGACCGGACATCAGGTGCCGATCACCCTGTTCCTGCTGGCGTTGCTGGGCGCGGTGTTCCTGCGCGGCTTCACCGAGGCCATCGGCATCGCGGTCGGGTTGGTAGCTGTCTACCTCGCGCTGAACGTCATCGTGATCGGGGTCGGCCTCTGGCAGATCGCCAGCCACCCTCACCTGGTGCCGGACTGGACTGCGGCCCTGACCCAGCAGCACGGCAACCCGCTGGCGATGATCGGGGTCTCGCTCATCGTCTTCCCCAAGCTCGCCCTCGGCATGTCCGGCTTCGAGACCGGGGTCGCGGTGATGCCGCACGTGAGCGGCGACCCGACCGACACCGAGTCGCAGCCGGCCGGCCGGATCCGCGGCACCAAGCGGCTGCTCACCACCGCCGCGGTGATGATGAGCATCTTCTTGGTGACCAGCTCGTTCGTGACCACCCTGCTGATCCCGGCGAACCAGTTCGAGGCCGGCGGGCGCGCCAACGGCCGCGCCCTGGCCTACCTCGCGCACGAGTACCTCGGCAACGCCTTCGGTACGACGTACGACGCCTCCACGATCGCGATCCTCTGGTTCGCCGGTGCGTCGGCGATGGCGGGGATGCTGAACCTGATCCCGCGCTACCTCCCGCGCTACGGCATGTCGCCGGAGTGGGCCGGCGCCGTGCGACCGCTGGTGCTGATCCTGACCGGTACGGCGTTCCTCATCACCTGGATCTTCGACGCCAGCGTCGACGGCCAGGGCGGCGCCTACGCGACCGGCGTGCTCGTTCTCTTCACCAGCGCCGGTGTCGCGGTGACGCTGGCTGCTCGCCGGGCGGGGCAGCGCAAGCGGATGTACGGGTTCGCCGCGATCTCGCTGGTCTTCGCCTACACCACGGTCAGCAACGTGCTCGAGCGACCGGACGGTGTGAAGATCGGCGCCTGCTTCATCCTGGCCATCGTCCTCGTCTCCATCGCCTCGCGGATCAAGCGGGTCTTCGAGCTGCGGGCCACCGAGATCGACTTCGACGCCGCCAGCCAGGTGTTCGTCCGCGACTGCGCTCGGCGCACGATCCGGCTCGTCGCCCACCAGACCGACCACCGCGAGGCCGACGAGTACGTCGACAAGATCCGGCAGCTGCGGCGCGACCACGACCTCCCGACCGACCCGGACGTGATCTTCGTCGAGGTGACCGTGATCGACCCGAGCGATTTCGAGGGTCGGCTGCATGCGCACGGCGAGGTGCTGCACGGGCGCTACCGGGTGATCACCGTGACCGCACCGTCGGTGCCCAACGCCCTGGCCGCCCTGGCCCTGCGGATCCGCGACGACTCCGGCGCCCTGCCGCACATCTACTTCGAGTGGACCGAGGGCAACCCGGTCCCGCAGTTCCTGCGGTTCCTGCTGTTCGGGCAGGGCGAGGTGGCCCCGGTGACCCGCGAGGTGCTGCGGCGCGCGGAGCCGGACCCGCTCCGCCGCCCGCACGTGCACGTCGGCTGAGCCTCGCCGGCTCCGCGGTGGCAGTGGTGGACACTGAGCCCGTGGAGGACAGCACCGGTGCGGAAGGACTCGGCCGGCGCCGGGCCCGGCTGGGCTGGGTGGTCGCGCTCCTCGGCCTGACCGCGCTGACCTCGCTGCTGCTGGCCGTGGACGCCGGCGGCTCCGCCCGAGCTCTCGAGGCGATGCTCTACCTCAGCCTGGCGGTGGCGGTCGCGCTGGTCGGTGGCCGGTGGCCTGCGCTGTTCGCAGCCGTGGTCGGCGCGCTCCTCCTCAACTACTTCTTCATCCCGCCCCGGCACACCCTCAACGTCTCCTCGGGCAACGACCTCCTGACGTTGCTGGTCTTCGCGATCACGGCCGTGGCGGTGGCCGCGGTCGTCGACGCCGCTGCCCGGCGCCGCGAGCAGGCGCGGCTCGCCGAGCAGGAGGCGGCAACCCTGGCGATGCTCAACCGGCAGGTCCTCGGCGGGGAGTACGACGTACCGCGGCTGCTCGACCTGGCCCGCGAGACCTTCGGCGCCGACGCGGCAGAGCTGGTCACCGAGGAACCCACCGCAACGGCGGCCGACGTCGTCCTCCCGGCCGGCGCCGGCGGTTGGCTGGTGCTGCGCGGCGCGGAGCTCGGGGTGCGCGAACGGCCGGTCGCGGCGGCGTTCGCCTCTCACGTCGGCGTTCTGCGCGAGCGCGAGGAGCTGGCGCGCCAGAGCATGGCCGCCCAGCAGCTCGAGGCCGGCAACCGCACCCGCACCGCCCTGCTCGCTGCCGTCTCCCACGATCTGCGCACCCCGCTGGCCGGGCTCCGCTCGGCCGCCGAGACCCTGCGCGTCCATGACACCCGCCTCGACGAGACCGAGCGCAAGGAGCTGCTCGAGGCGATGGAGTCGTCCATCTCCCGGCTGACCGGGATGGTCAGCGACCTGCTCGACATGAGCCGCCTCCAGACCGGCGCCGTGCTGCCGATCGCGGACGACGTACCTCTCGGTGAGGTCGTACGTCGTGCGCTCGCCGGCCTCGAGGAGGCCGAGCGCGTGGTGGTCGGCGAGCTCCCGACGGCGTACGTCGACGCCGGGCTGCTCGAGCGGGTGGTCGCCAACCTCGTCGCCAACGCCCTGCGGCACAGCGACGCGGTGATGGTCGAGGGCTCGGTCGACGGCGCGCGCGTCGAGCTCCGGGTCGTCGACCGTGGTCCCGGGGTCGCGCCCGAGGACCGGGCCCGGATCTTCGAGCCTTTCCAGCGTCGGGGCGACACCGGCACCGGGGTGGGTCTCGGGCTCGCCGTCGCGCGCGGGCTGACGGAGGCGCAGGGCGGCACGCTCGAGGCCGAGTCGACGCCCGGCGGCGGGCTGACCATGGTGCTCGAGCTCCCGGGGGCGAGCAGATGAAGGTCCTGCTCGTCGACGACGACACCACCCTGCGGCGCACGCTCGGGATCGGGCTACGGGCGGAGGGTCACGAGGTCCTGATCGCCGCCGACGGTCGCAGTGCGCTCCAGGCGCTGCGGGAGGACCGGCCCGACCTGGTCGTCCTCGACCTCGGGCTGCCCGACCTCGACGGCATGGAGGTGCTGCGTCAGCTCCGGGCCTGGAGCACCACGCCGGTCGTCGTGCTGTCGGCTCGCGCCGAGTCGGAGGAGAAGGTGCAGGCGCTCGACCTCGGGGCGGACGACTACGTGACCAAGCCGTTCGGGATGGAGGAGCTGCTGGCCCGGATCCGGGCCGCCGCCCGTCGCGCCGGCTCCGACCTGCCCGTCCTCGAGGCGGGCGACCTCGTCATCGACCTGCCGGCCCGCCGGGTGACGAAGGCGGGCGAGGTGGTGCGACTGACCCCGACCGAGTGGGGGCTGCTGGAGATGCTGGTGCGCACGCCCGGCCGGTTGGTCAGCCAGCAGGACCTCCTGCACGAGGTGTGGGGACCGACGTACGGGCGCGAGACGAACTACCTCCGCGTCTACGTCGGTGGCCTGCGCAAGAAGCTCGAGGACGACCCCTCGGCACCCCGCCACCTGATCACCGAGCCCGGCATGGGCTACCGCTTCGAGATCTGACCACCCCAGATCACGCCGAGTCGGCGCAAAGAGGCGCCCAGATCGCGCCGAGTCGGCGCAAAGAGACGCCCAGATCGCGCCGAGTCGTCATATGACGACTCGGCGGAGAGGGTTTGAGGGTCCTGCGCGGAGGGACGCTTCCACCAGAAGCCCACAGAGAGCACAGTGCAAGGAGAGCTGCCATGCCCACCTCCCTGGTCGCCGACCTCTTCATCTCCGTCGACGGGTTCGCCGGGTCCGACGGGCTGCCCGGCTACTTCGGATACCTCGGCCCCGACCTCGAGGAGTGGATCGCCACCGAGTCGACGGCACCGCACACCGCGCTGATGGGTCGCCGGACCTACCAGCTGCTCGCCTCGCTCCCCGAGGAGCACCGGGACGAGGGCTGGGAGGCGATGGCCCGCCAGGACACCGTGGTGTTCTCGCGGACGTTGGACGAGGTCGAGTGGCCCGGTGCGCGCGTCCACGCCGGCGACCCGGTCGAGGAGGTACGACGACTCCTCGCCGTCGGCGACAAGCCGCTCCGGACAGTAGGCAGCCTCTCCGTGGTCCGGCTGCTCCTCGGCGCCGGAGTGGTCGACCGGCTGCGGCTGATGGTCTTCCCGCTCCTCGCCGGTGATGCCGGTCGTGAGCCGGCGTTCGAGGGCTGCTCGTCGGTGGACCTGGAGCTCATCGGCTCCCGGGTCCTCGACGGGCGGACCCACCTGGTGGAGTACCAGCCGACGGGCCGGGACATCCCACGAGCCTGAGCGAAGCGTGTGTCAGCCGGCGACCAGCGCGGCGCCGGGCAGCTGGAGGACCATCCGGGTGCCGCCCGTCTCGGTCTCGTCGACCCTCACCGAGCCCGAGTGCCGCTCGGTCACCTGCCGCACGATGGACAGGCCCAGGCCGGAGCCGGGCATCGACCGCGACTCGTCGGAGCGGTAGAAGCGCTCGAAGACGTGGTCACGATCCGACTCTGCGATGCCGGGGCCCTCGTCGTCGACGGTCAGAGTGCCGTGGTTGAGCCGGATCCGGACGGTGCCACCGGGCGGACTCCACTTCACGGCGTTGTCGAGCAGGTTGGTGACCGCCCGTTCCAGCGACGCCGACTCGCCGGTCACCCACCACGGCTCGCTGTCGACCTCGAAGGTGAGGCCGGTGCCGCGACGGCGTGCCCGCGCGACGGCGCGGTCGACGACCTCGGCCAGGTCGACCTGCTCCACGGCCCGGCGCAGAGGCTCGTCGCGCGCCAGCTCCACCAGGTCGCCGACCAGGTTGGACATCTCCTCGATCTGGGCCCCGACGTCGTCGAGCAGCTCGGCACGGGCGGCCGGGTCGAGCCCTCCGGCGGCGTCGGACTGCAGTAGGAGGTCGAGGTTGGTGCGCAGCGAGGTGAGCGGCGTACGGAGCTCGTGCCCCGCGTCGGCGACCAGTCGCCGTTGCCGGTCGCGGGACGCCGACAGGGCGGCGAGCATCCCGTTGAACGCCGTCGCCAGCCGCGCGATCTCGTCGTCGCCCTCGACCGGGAGGGGCGTGAGGTCCTCGGTGCGGGTGATCACCTCGACGTTCTGCGTCAGTCGGCGCACCGGCCGCAGACCGTTGCGGGCCACGCCCCAACCCGCGAAGGCCGCGCCGATCACGCCGGCCAGGCCGAAGAGCAGCATCACGGCGCCCATCTTCTGCAGGACCCGCTCCTGGGGCGCCATGTTCTGGGCGAGCACGAGGGCGTAGCCGGTGCTGCCGGTGTACGGCACGGCCACGACGCGGTAGTCGTTGTGGTTCAGCGAGACGGTGCGGACACTGCCGGCAGTCGAGCCCTGGGCTACGTCGACCTCGCTGGCACCCAAGGGGATGCGCGGACCCGAGCTGTCGGTGGTGATGGCGTCGCCGTTCGCATTGACGAGGAAGATGCGTACGTCGGCGGCCCCGGTCGCCCACGACGGCACCTGCTCGCTGGTGAGCTTGACGATCTGGTACGTGCTCGCAGCCCGGTGGGCGCGGTCACGCAAGGAGTTGTCGAGCGAGCTCTCCAGCGACATCCGCACCGTGACGTAAGCGCCCAGAGCCACGGCTGCCACCGCGAGACCGACCGCGATCGTCGTCAGCAGGACGAGCCGGCTCGCGAGCGACCGCCGGTAGTGCCAGCGGCGCTTCTCCCACGTCGACGAACCGGACTCGGCGACGTCGGTCGCGGGGGTGCTCATGTCTCCTTGAGGACGTATCCCACGCCCCGCACGGTGTGCAGGAGCCGCGACTCGCCCTCGGCCTCGGTCTTGCGGCGCAGGTACCCGACATAGACCTCGAGGGAGTTGGCCGTGGTGGGGAAGTCGTAACCCCAGACCTCCTCGAGGATGAACGAGCGCTCGAGCACCCGTCGCGGCCTGCGCAGAAACATCTCCAGCAGCGTGAACTCGGTGCGGGTCAGCTCCATCTGGCGGCCGCCGCGGAGCACCTCGCGGGTGGCGAGGTCCATCGACAGGTCGGCGAAGGAGAGCAGCTCGTTGTCGTCGCCCTCGGGCGGTACGACGCGGCGCAGCAGGGCGCGCAGCCGGGCCAGCAGCTCCTGGAGGGCGAACGGCTTGGTCAGGTAGTCGTCCGCGCCGGCGTCGAGCCCCTCGACCCGGTCGCCGATCGCGTCGCGGGCGGTGAGCACCAGGACCGGTACGTCGTTGCCGGCCTTGCGCAGCGCCTTGGTCGCCTCGATGCCGTCGAGCCGCGGCATCATCACGTCCATCACCACCACGTCGGGGCCGTTCCCGTTGGCCAGCCCGCCGATCCCGGCGAGCGCCTCGGCGCCGTCGGCGGCCAGGGACACGGCGTACCCGTTGAACTCCAGGCTGCGGCGCAGCGACTCACGCACCGCCCGGTCGTCGTCGACGACGAGAACGTGCGGCTTGGCACTCGGGGCGGCGGCGGGAGGTGTCACGGCCCTACTGTGCCAAACCGTCCTGAGCCGTGCCTGAGAACAGCACCCGGTGGTCGAGCGGAGTCGAGACCCGTCGGTCGAGACTCAAGCGAACCGGCCGGCGACCTCGGCCGCGCGCGCGCCGTACCCACCACCGAAGAGGCAGGCGTGCACGAGCAGCGGGAACAGCTGATGGACGCCCACCCGCTCGCCCCAACCCTCGGCCAGTGGTGAGACCTCCTCGTAGGCCTGGAGCACCCGTGGCAGGTGTGGCAGCCCGAACAGCGCGAGCATCGCCAGGTCGGTCTCGCGATGGCCGCCGTGCGCGGCCGGGTCGACCACGCAGCAACCGCCGTCGTGGGTCCAGATCACGTTGCCGTTCCACAGGTCGCCGTGCAGGCGCCGCGGTCCTTCCTCCGGCACCAGGTCCGCCAGTCGGCCCACGATCCCCTCGACCTGCACCGCCTCGTCGGGGGTGATCGCGTCCCGGTCGCGGGCGAGCTTGAGGTAGGGCAGGACCCGCTTGGTGGCGTAGAACTCCGCCCACGTCGGCGCGCTGCGGTTCGGTAGCGGCAGCCGGCCGATGAAGCCGTCGTGCTCGAGCCCGTACGACGGCGCCCCGGCGTCGTGGGTGCGGGCCAGGGCGCGCCCGAACTCGCCCGCCGCGTCGGTGGTGAGCTTGCCCGGCTCCGCCCAGGCCAGGATCAGGCAGTCGGACTCGACGGCCAGCACCTCCGGTACGGCGACGCCCCCGGCCTCACCGAGCCAACGCAGGCCCTCGGCCTCGCTCTCGAAGAACCCGGCCGGCGCGTTGGTCAGCGTCTTCATGAACGCCGAGCGGCCGGAGCTGAGCCGGAGCTTGGTCGCGGTCGAGATGTCGCCGCCGGCGACCGGGGCTGTCGCTGCGACGGCGGTACCGAGGAGCTCCTCGGCGCGGCGGGCCACATGAGGCTGGCGCGTCACTCAGCACCTCCTCGGATCCGGCTGCCCTCACCGTAGTACGCCGCCCCTGGCCGTACGACGCTCAGTCCAGCGCCCAGCCGTGCCAGCTGTCGATGCGGATCCAGGCGCTGACCCGCTTCGCGTCCGGGCTGCCGAAGCCGTCGCCGCCGTAGTGGCGGGCCAGCCGGTCGATGTCGGCCAGCGCCTTCGCCTCGTCGTACTCCCAGCGCACGATCGGGCCGCGCACGCTGACGTGGGTGTACCACTCGCCGTCCTTGAGCGCGCTCAGCGAGACGTGGGGATGCTGCTCCATCCAGCCCAGCCGCGCGCGGCCGGCGTCCATGTTCACCAGGATGGTGCCGTCGTCCTCGACGAGGTACCAGGTGGCCACCGACATCGGGTGGCCGCTGGGCATCACCACCGCGATCACGGCCGGGTTGGGCTCGCGGAGCAGGGCGGCGGCGCCGTCCGGCAGGGGGGCTTTCGGCATGGCGGTCCTTCCTTCAGTCCAGCGCGGAGACGAGCGCGGCGACCAGGGCGTCCGAGGTGCGCTCGACGATCGCGAGCACCTCGCGGAAGCCGTCGGCCCCGCCGTAGTAGGGGTCGGGTACGTCGCCACCGGCGCCGTCCGGGTCGAAGTCGCGGAAGAGCAGCACCCGGTCGGTGCGCCCGCCGAGGTCGGCGAGGTTGTCGTGGTCCATGGCCAGGACCAGGTCGTCCTCGGCGGCCCACGCGTCGTCGTACTGCTGCGCGCGGTGGCGGCTCGGGTCGTACCCGGCCTGCTCCAGCGTGGCTGCGGCGCGGGCGTCCATCGGTCGGCCGACGTGCCAGTCGCCGGTGCCGCTGCTGCGGACGGCGACGCGGTCGGCAAGGCCGGCCTCGGCCAGACGCTTCTCCAGGACGACGTGGGCCGTGGGGGAGCGACAGATGTTGCCGAGGCAGACCAGCGAGATCGCGTACCGCCTGGGTGTGCGCGGTGGAGGGAGGGTGGGCACGAGCTACGCGTCGTCCTTCAGCACCGTGGCACTGATCGCCCAGTTGACGAGCGTGATCACGATCGAGCCGAGGACGGCGTTCCAGAAGCCGTTGACGTGGAAGCCGAGGTCGAAGAGCCCTGCGATCCACGCGGTGAACATCAGCATCAGGGCGTTGATGACCAGCAGGAAGAGCCCGAGGGTGAGGATGATGAAGGGGATCGAGAAGAAGGTCACGACCGGCTTCACGAAGCTGCTCACGACGCCCAGGATCAGCGACACGAGCAGCAGCGGGACGATCTTGTGCCGGATCTCCTCACTGCCCGAGGTCGGCCCGGTGAAGTAGATCCCGTCGACCAGCCAGGTGGCCACCGCAACCCCCGCGGCGGTGCTCAGCAGCCAGGTCACGAAGCGCACGCGGCGAGCATAGTGCGGTCCTGGAGGACGCCCGGCCCGGGCTCAGGCCAGGTCCAGCCGCTCGATGATCGCGTGCTCGGCGCCGCCGAGGTGGCCGTCGAGCTCGGCCACGGCCGCCTCGATGTCGCCGGACTCGAGCAGGTCGAGCAGGTGGTGGTGGGAGCCGGCCTGGTCGCGCGCGTTGCGACGTACCCGGTCGATCTGGGCCAGCGCGAGCCGGAGCTCGGCCACCACCGAGGCGGCCATCCCCACCAGCCGTGGGGACTCGGTGAGGCCGACCAGGCTGAGGTGGATGGCGAGGTGGCGCTGGTTGAGCTCCTGGTACGACGCGTCGTCGGCGACCGCCCGCTCGTAGTCGGCCAGCGCGAGCCGTACGGCGTCGCGCGCCTCCTCACCGGCCGTCGGCCAGTGCCGGACGCCGGCCGTCTCGAGCACCACGCGGGCGCGGGACACGTCGCGGACGGAGTCGGGGTCGGGGCTCGCGACGCTGACCCCTCGGTTGGGCTCGCGGGTGGCCAGCCCCTCGGCCACCAGCAGCGCGAGCGCCTCGCGCAGCGTCGGCCGGGAGACACCGAGGGACTCGGCGAGGGCGACCTCGCGCAGCGGCGTACCGGACTCGATCTCGCCCTCGAAGACGGCCCGCCGCAGCTCCTCGGCCACCCGGTCCACCGTCGAGGAGTGCTCGAGGCGGAGGGTGCCGAAGGCGTCCGCGGGACGCTCGGCCGGATCCATGACCCCATTCTCCGGCACCCACTTGCCGGATGCCGCATCGATCGCCATACTCCGAGTTGTCAGATTGTCTGACAATATTGTGGAGGCGCGCCGATCTGCCCGGTGAGATGCGCCGGATCGTCCCGCGAGGCGCGGGATCTCGTCCTACCCGTGAGAGGGGTACGCCGTGCCGAACGTCCTGCCGTGGGGTCGCCGCTACGTGATGGTGCGACCCGACCACTTCCGGATCGACTACCGGATCAACCCCTACATGGACCTCGACGACCAGCCCGACGCCGGCCTGGCGACGGCGCAGTGGGTCGACCTGGTCACGACCATCGAGCGGCTCGGCGGCAGTGTCGAGATCGTCCCGCAGCGCGCCGACGCTCCCGACATGGTCTACGCGATGAACCTCGGCCTCGGGGTCGTCCGCCCCGACGGCCGCTCGCACGTGGTGCTGTCGCACATGCGCTACGCCGAGCGCCGGATGGAGACGCAGACCGCCCAGCCCTGGTTCGAGGGCAGCGGCCGCTCCACGTCGTACGTCGGTCGCGACGGCGTCGGCGCTCACCTCGAGGCCGGCGACGTCTTCGCGTGGGGCGACGGCCTGGTCGCGGGCTACGGTCCGCGCACCGAGGAGCTGGCGCTCAAGCACCTCGCCCACGACCTCGGCGTGCGGGTGCGCGGAGTCCGGATCACCCACCCGGCGATGTACCACCTCGACCTGGCCTTCTGCCCGCTCGACGACCGGCGGGCCATGGTCGCGCCGGGCGCCTTCGACGACGCCTCGGCATCCGCGCTCCTCGACCTGGTGCCCGAGCCGCTGATCCTCACCGACGAGGAGGCGCTGAGCACCTTCTGCGCCAACTCGATCGTGATCGGTCGCAGCGTGGTGATGCCGGCGGGGGCGCCGCCGCGGGTCGTCGGGCAGCTCACCGACTGGGGCTTCGAAGTGGTCGAGGTCGAGGTGGGCGAGTTCCACAAGGGCGGCGGCTCGGTCCGCTGCCTGACCAACCCGGTCGACGTGACGCTCGGCCGCGACGTACCTCTGCTGCCCGGCGGGCAGGTCGTGCTCCCGCCGCTGTCCTGAGACTCACCCTTTAGCCTCGTCCGCATGTTCCCGATCGGCGGCACCCACTGGATGCTGCTCGGGGTCGCTGCCTCAGGGCTGGTGTGCCTCGCCGTCGCGCTCGTGGTCGGGCGCCGGATGGGCCCGGTGGCCGGGTTCGCCTGGGGCGGACTGCTGTGGAGCATCGCGGTGATCGGCCTGGTCACGCTGCTCCCGCCGGTCGACAACCCCGGGATCATTCCGGCCGACCAGCACGCCACCAGCTGCAGCTGGGACATCGGCGGCCCGTCACCCGGCGGGTTCTGGATCTTCGGCGGCGGCCAGCAGCTCCTCAACGCCCTGCTCTTCGTGCCGGCCGGCTTCCTGATGACGGTCGCCTTCGCCCGCTGGCGGGCCGGCTGGGTGCTGGTGCCGATCGGCTTCGTGCTGCTCGCGGCGTACTCCCTCGGCATCGAGGAGACCCAGCTCCAGGTCGCCCGGATCGACCGGGCGTGCGACGTCACCGACATCATCGACAACGTCACCGGTGCGGCGGCAGGCGTAGCGCTGGCGCTCCTGCTGCTGCCGGCCGTGCGGCCCTGGCGCGGGCGGGGCCGGCCGCGTCCGGAGATAGGTTGAGCCCATGCCTGGTCCCCAGCCGCGCGCGAGCGTGTCCCAGATCCCGGCGTACGTCGCGGGCAAGCCGCCGCAGCCGCGCGCCGGCCTGACGACGTACAAGCTGTCATCCAACGAGAACCCCTACCCGCCGCTCCCCGGGGTGCTCGAGGCTGCTGCGCGTGCCGCCGAGCAGATGAACCGCTACCCCGACATGGGCAACGCCGTGCTGTACACCGCGCTCTCCGACAAGCTGGGGGTCCCGCCCGAGCAGATCGCGCTCGCGACCGGGTCGGTGGCCCTGATCTACCAGCTGGTGCAGGCCTACTGCGAGCCCGGTGACGAGGTCGTCTACGCCTGGCGCAGCTTCGAGGCCTACCCGATCGCGGTCACCGTGGCGGGTGCCTCGAACGTGCAGGTCCCGGTGCGGCCCGACGGTCACCACGACCTCGACGCGATGGCCGCGGCGATCACCGACCGCACCCGGATCGTGTTGGTCTGCACGCCGAACAACCCGACCGGCCCGTCGGTCACCCAGACCGAGCTCGACGCCTTCCTCGCCCAGGTGCCCGAGCACGTGGTGGTCGTCGTCGACGAGGCCTACCTCGAGTTCGTGCGGATGGCCGACCCCGTCGACGGGCTCGCCACTGTGCGTGCGCACGCAAACGTCGTGTCGACGCGCACGTTCTCCAAGGCCTACGGCCTAGCCGGTTTCCGGGTCGGGTACGCCGTCGCGCCGGTCGAGATCGCCGGCGCCCTGCGTGCGGTCTCGCTGCCGTTCGGGGTCTCGTCCGTCGCCCAGGCGGCGGCCGTCGCCTCGCTCCGGGCCGAGCCGCAGCTGCTCGAGCGGGTGGAGGCGCTGGTCGCCGAGCGGGAGCGGGTGCTGAAGGGGCTTGCGGACGCCGGCGTCGGCGTCCCCGAGGCGCAGGGCAACTTCGTGTGGTTCGCCACCGGCGACCGCACCGGGGAGTTCGCCGCTGCGGCCGACGCGCTCGGCATCGTGGTGCGCCCGTTCGCCGGGGTCGGGGCCCGCGTCTCCATCGGCGAGACCGAGGCGAACGACCGGATCATCGAGCTGGCCCGGACCTTCGCCTTCGCCTGAGTCGGTGGTCGATCGTCGGTCTCGGTCGAGCGGAGTCGAGACCCCGCGGATCGGCCCCGGGCGGTGAGCCAGCCACCATTCTTGAGCCTGCAACGGTGGCAGGCTCACCGCTCCCCGGCCCCAGCCCTGCCGTGCACCTCCGGGCGGTGAGCTAGCCACCGTTCTTGAGCCCGCAACGGTGGCAGGCTCACCGCTCGCTCGCCCCAGCCCCGCGAGGATCAGACCGGGACCAGCTCCGAGTCCGCCGGCTGCCGGTTCATCCCGCGGAAGCTCGGCAGGAACGCCGGCGCCATGGTGGCGGCGAAGTAGAGGAGTCCGACCACCAGCAGGGCCGGGTCGAGTCCCAGGCCGCTGACCAGTACTCCACCGAGGATGCCGCCGAGCGGCATCAGCGACCAGCACAGGGCGCTGCTCAGCGCGGTCACCCGGCCGACCAGGTGGCTGGGGATCCGCTCGAACTGGACGGCGCCCAGCACCGGGTTGAGGAACCCCGACGCACAACCCCCCACCACGCACATCGCCAGGATCGCCCAGAGCGGCACGCCCAGCGCGAAGAAGACGAAGCGCGGCAGGCCGGTGACCAGGAACGCCACGACGTAGGTCTTGAAGCGCGGCAGCCGGGTGCCGTACGCGGCGGCGACAAAAGAGCCGACCATCGAGGCGCCGCCCCAGACCGAGAAGACCAGACCCAGCGCGCCGACGCCGGCGCCGGAGTCGTGCGCCCAGACCGGCATCAGTACGGCGGCCCACGCGAGGTCGAGCAGGTTGGTGACGGCGATCATCAGGCACAGGCTGAGCAGCACGGGGTCGTGTCGCAGGAACTGCCAGCCCTCGCGTAGCTGCTCGACGTACGACGAGGGCTCGCCGTCGTCGACGGGCTCGGCCACCACGACCGCACGCCCCACCCCGCGAGTGGTCACCATCAGCAGGACCGCGCACACGCCGAACGACAGCGCGTCGATGATGATGGCGTTCGCGGCGCCCACGGCGACGACGAGACCGCCGGCGATGGCCGCGCCGAGCATCGTGGCCCCGCGCTCGATCCCGGAGGCCAGCCCGGTCACCCGCTCGTAGGGCACCTCGGCCCGCTCGGTGAGGCTCGGGATCATCGCCTCCACCGCAGCGTCGCCCGGCCCGCGGAGAGCGCCGCCGACCGCGACCAGCAACAGCAGGACGGGGAAGGAGAGCGCATCGGAGCGGTGGAGCAGCGGGATCAGGCCGACCGCCACCATCGAGAGGAGGTCGGCGGTGATCGCCATCCGGCGCGGCCCGACCCGGTCGACCAGCGGGCCGCCGGTGGCCTTGAACAGCACCAGCGGCGTGAGCTCGGCGACCGAGACCAGCCCGGTCTGGGTGGCCGAGCCGGTGGTGACCAGCACCAGCCACGGGATCGCGATCATCGAGACCCGGGTGCCGAGCAGCGAGATCGCCTCGGCGGTCAGCCAGCCGTAGAGAGGCACGCGCCGCCCGGTCACCGCTCGTCCCCTTCCAGGACCACCGTGCCCGGCCGGGGGAAGGCGTTGAGGTTGACCACGAAGGTGCCGGCGCCCGCTGTCTCCGTGTCGTCCTCGTCCTCCGACCAGCTCTCGATCAGTGCAGCGAGCGAGTCGACCAGCTCCTCGGCGCGGGCCGGGGTCAGCCGCAGGTGCCAGTCGCTGGTGGTGCTCGCCTCCTGCCAGGGCCGCGGGAGGTAGCGGCGCTCGGAGACGGCCTGCATCAGGGTCTCGGTGTACATCAGGGCCACGGTCTGGAGGTAGGCCTCGGTGTCCTCCGCCTCGTCCTCGCTGCGGGCCATCAGGCCGGCGCGGGTGGTCTGGTGCGCGGCCTTCCACCACCGGTCGCGCGCGTCGCCGCGCTCGGTGTCCTCGACGATGAAGCCGTGCTCGGCGAGCTGGCGGAGGTGGTACGACGTCGCGCCGGTGTTGAGCTTGAGCTGCTGCGCCAGCTGGGTCGCCGTGGCCGGCCCCTCCAGCCGCAGCATCATCAGCATCCGCAGCCGGGTGGGATGCGACAACGTCCGGAGCCCGGCGGCGGACGGGGTGACCGAGGAGGAAGCCATAACGCCAACATACCTTTGCAAAGTGATCTTTGCAAACACTTGTTGGGAATCGACGGGGAAAGCATGGGTACGGCGGGGCATGGCGACTTACTCGGCGTACGTCACGCACGGCCAGGCCTTCGAGCGGGACATGGACTACCTCCCCGACCGGATCACCGCGGAGGAGGGGAGGTCCCGCGACCCGCACGAGCCGCAGCCGCTGACGCCGCGCACCTGGCCGGTCGAGCCCGGGCGCTACCGGCTGGTCGCCGCGAAGGCCTGCCCGTGGGCGACTCGCTCGCTCATCGTCCGGCAGCTGCTCGGCCTGGAGGACGTGATCTCCCTCGGCCTGGCCGGGCCGACCCACGACGAGCGGAGCTGGACCTTCGACCTCGACCCCGGCGGCCGCGACCCGGTGCTCGGCATCGAGCGGCTGCAGGAGGCCTTCCTGCGCCGCGACCCGGCGTACGACAAGGGGATCACGGTGCCGGCCATGGTGGAGATCGAGAGCGGGCAGGTCGTCACCAACGACTTCCCGTGGATCACCCACGACCTCTTCTTCGAATGGCGTGCGCACCATCGCCCCGATGCGCCGGACCTCTGGCCGGACGCCGTCCGCGCGGAGATGGACGAGGTGATGCAGCGGGTCTTCACCGAGGTCAACAACGGCGTCTACCGGTGTGGCTTCGCCGGCTCGCAGGAGGCGTACGACGAGGCGTACCAGCGGCTCTGGGTCGCCCTCGACTGGCTCGAGGAGCGGTTGACCGGCCGCCGGTTCCTGATGGGCGACGCGATCACCGAGGCCGACGTCCGGCTGTACACGACGCTGGCACGCTTCGACGCGGTCTACCACGGGCACTTCAAGTGCAACCGCCAGAAGCTCATCGAGCTGCCGGCGCTGTGGGGGTACGCGCGCGACCTCTTCCAGCGGCCGGCATTCGGAGACAACACCGACTTCGACCAGATCAAGCGGCACTACTACGTCGTGCAGAGCGACGTGAACCCGTCGCAGATCGTGCCGCTCGGCCCTGACCTCTCGGGCTGGGACACCCCGCACGGGCGCGACGGCCTCTAGCGTCGTCCTGTGGCCGGTTCCGTCCGCGTCGGCATCTCCGGCTGGCGCTACCCCGCCTGGCGCGGCGACTTCTACCCGAAGGGGCTCGCGCAGCGTCGCGAGCTGGAGTACGCCGCGTCGCAGCTGACCTCGATCGAGGTCAACGGCTCCTTCTACTCCCTCCAGCGGCCCTCGTCGTACGCCGCGTGGCGGGCCGAGGCGACGGCCGTCCGCGCGGACTTCGTGTTCGCGGTCAAGGGTGGTCGGTTCGTCACGCACCTGAAGCGGCTGAAGGACGTCGACGTCCCGCTCGCCAACTTCTTCGCCTCCGGCCTGCTCGCCCTCGGCCCCACCCTGGGCCCGGTCCTGTGGCAGCTGCCGGAGAACCTCCGCTTCGACGCCGCGGTGCTCGATGCCTTCCTCGGGGGCCTGCCGCGCACCACCGCCGAGGCCGCGGCTCTCGCCGTACGACACGACGACAAGGTGCCGGAGGACCGCGCACTCACCGTCGCCGAGGACGACCGGCCGATGCGCTACGCGCTCGAGTTCCGCAGCCCGACGTTCGCGGACCCGGAGGCGTACGCCGTGCTCCGCCAGCACGGCGTCGCGACGGTGTACGCCGACACCGCGGGCCGGTGGCCGAAGGTCGACGAGGACACGGCGCCGTTCCGTTATGTGCGCCTGCACGGAGATCGCGAGCTCTACGCCAGTGGCTACACCGACCGCGCGCTCGACCAGTGGGCCGAGCGGTGCGACACCTGGGCGGCGGCCGGTCAGGACGTCTTCTGCTACTTCGACAACGACATGAAGGGCTATGCCCCGCACGACGCCCGGCGCTTGATCGAACGTCTCGCCACCTAGGGTGACCTCATGGCCTCCGACCCTGCTGTCCAGCTCGCGCCGGGGGTCTGGCGGATCCCGCTGGTCCGCGACTTCGTCAACGGGTTCATCCTCCGCGACGACGACGGCCAGGTGACGCTGATCGACATGGGCGTCAAGCAGTCGGGCAAGAAGGTGATGGCGGCCCTCGCGTCGATCGGGTCGGGACCCAGCGACGTGACCAGGCTGATGCTCACCCACGCCCACCCCGATCACGCCGGCGGCGCGGCGTACGTCGCCGAGCAGACGGGCCGCGACTTCGGCATCCACGAGGAGGACGCAGGCTTCGCCCGTGAGGGCGTGAGCCCGCCTCGCGACCAAGCCTTCTTCCTCGGCAGGTTGCTACGGCGGGGCAAGAACGGCTTCCCGCCCGTGACGGTCGGGGAGACGTTCACCGACGGCCAGGTCATCCCGTTCGCCGGCGGCATCCAGGTCGTGCACACGCCCGGGCACTCGCCCGGCCACGCGTCGTACCTCCTCCCGGAGCCGGGAGTGCTGATCACCGGTGACGCGATCTTCAACGTGCGGGGGCTGCGCTGGCCGATCAAGGCCTTCTGCACCGACTTCAAGATGACTACCCAGACCGCGGGGCGGCTCGCCGAGCTGGAGTACTCGACGGCCGCCTTCACGCACGGTCCTCACCTGTCCGACCACCCGCGCGAGCACATCCGTCGCTTCCTGACGGAGAAGGGCGCGCTGTAGCCCTCGACCTCAGACGGTGACCACGACCCGTCCCCGCAGGCCCGGCCGGGCCGCGGCCTCGTGGGCCTTGGCGACGTCGGCGAGCGCGAAGGTGTCGGTGACCCGCAGTCGCAGGGTGCCGTCCTCGACCAGCGGGACCAGCGCGGCCTGCTGCTCCGCGTCGTGGTGGACGTGGACCGTCGCCACGGTGATCCCGCGCTCGGTCGGAGGCTCGCTCGGGTCCGACACGGCGACGAACGAGCCGCCGTCGCGGACGGCCGCCAGGGCCGCAGCGCCGACCTGGGCAGCGTCCACCAGACCGTCGGCTCCCTCGGGCAGTACGGCGCGGACCGCGGCCCCCACGTCCTGACCGGTGACGAACTCGGCCGCGCCGTTCGCGCGGACCTCGGCCTCGTCGCCGGGCCGGGCGACGCCGATCACGCGCAGGCCGCGGTGGGCGGCGAGCGCGACCACGTAGTCGCCGACCCCACCGGCCGCGCCGGTGACGACGACCGTGGCGCCGCCTTCGAGACCCAGCAGGTCCAGGGCCTGGAGCGCGGTCAGGGTGTTGAGCGGAAAGGTCGCGGCGGCCTCGGGGCTGACCCCGCGCGGGGCGGGTGCCAGCGCCTCCTCCGGAAGTACGACGTGCGTGGCGAACGTGCCGGTCGGGCCGACGAACTCGTCGCGTAGCCCGACCACCTCGTCCCCGACCGACCAGCGGGTGACGTCGTCGCCGACCGCGGCGACGGTGCCGGCGACGTCCCAGCCGAGCCCCAACGGGAACGGCTCGCCGATCATCGCGGCCATCAGGCCCTGCCGCATGGCCAGGTCGACCGGGTTGAGCCCAGCCGCGCGGACCGCCACCAGGACCTGGTCCGGGCCGGGCGCGGGAGTGGGGACCTCGACGAGCTCGAGCACCTCGGGGCCGCCGTAGCGGTGGGAGATCACGGTGCGCATGGGATGCGCCTCCTTCGATGTGGTGGTTGCGTTGACAGCAGTACCGTACGAAGAGTTACTCTCTCTTCGTAAGTAGGCACCTGAGAGTAAGTAAGTGACCGATGGGAGTGCGGCGATGCCCACGATGACGGCGGCCCAGCGGCGGGAGCGCGACCGGTTCGAGTTCAACGTCTTCCTGGCCACCTGCCCGAGCCGTCAGCTCCTCGACCGGCTGTCCGACAAGTGGGTCGGGCTGGTGATCTGTGCGCTGGAGCCCGGCTCGCAGAGGTTCAGCGAGCTCGCCCGCGCGGTCGCCGGGGTCAGCCAGAAGATGCTGACCCAGACCCTGCGCAGCCTGGAGCGCGACGGCCTGGTCGAGCGCGAGGTGACCCCGAGCGTTCCCGTGCGCGTCGACTACCGTCTCACCGATCTCGGCCGGTCGCTGCTCCCGGTGATGGCTGCGGTGCACGCCTGGGCCGAGCACCACATGCCCGAGGTCAACGCAGCGCGCGAGGGGTACGACCGCGCCTCGGCCTGACCCGCCGGCTCACGCCAGGTGAGCACCCGCGGCGTGAGCTCCGGGGGGCTCGTCGCCGGGCTCGTCAGCACCACCGACCTCCTCCACGGCGGGCGGTCCACCGCGGACCACGAAGTCCTTCTGCCGGATCAGGACCAACGTCAGCAGCCCCGAGGTGAAGGCGGTCACGGCCGCGATCACGGTGATGTGGTTGAGCGCGTCGACCACGCCGGACGTCCCGGCCTGCAGGACCACGTCGTGAGCCTGCTGTCCGACAGTGGGTCCCTGCGCCGTCGTCGCAGCCTGCTGGGCGCCGGCGGCGGCCTGCTGGACCTGACCTCCCGACAAAGCGGCCGTCAGACCGTCGAGGGCCTGCGCCGGCACCTTGCCACTGAGCGCCGGGCGCACGGCGTCGGCGACCTGCTGGCTGAAGATGGAGCCGAGGGCGGCGATCCCGGTGGCGATGCCCACCTGGCGGAACGTCGAGTTCACGCCGCTCGCCATGCCGGCCCGGGCCACCGGGACGACGCCGACCGCGGTGGAGGCGAGCGGCGGGTTGATCATGCCGATCCCCACGCCCGCCACGACGAGGCCCGGGATCAGGACCGTCCACGAGGAGTTGACGTCGATCGCGTGCAGCAGGCTCAGGCCGACGCCGAGGATCAGGAAGCCCGGGGCGATCAGCCACTTGACCGGGACCCGCTCGGTCAGCCGGCCCGAGAGCGCGGCCGCGAAGAACGACGCGCCCGAGAGGTAGAGGAAGCGGAAGCCGGTCTCGACCGCGGAGTAGCCGAGCACGTTCTGGACGTAGATCACCAGGAACGTCAGCAGCGAGAAGATCGAGGCCGAGACCCCGAAGGCGGCGATCAGGCCACCGGTGAAGGTGGGCTTGCGCAGCAGCGAGAGGTCGAACATCGGCTGCTTCTGCAGCAGCTGGCTCACCACGAAGATCACCAGCAGCACCGCGGAGGCGACCAGCGAGGCCACCACCTTGCCGTCACTCCAAGCGCCCTGGCCGGCTTCGATCAGGCCGTAGACCAGCGCGCCGAGCGCCAGCGAGAAGCTGACGAAGCCGAACCAGTCCGGCCGGCCCGCGTTCGGGTCCTTCGACTCGACGACCCGGGTGAGGGAGACTGCCAGCGCCACCAGGCAGATCGGGATGTTCACGAAGAAGATCCACCGCCAGGACAGACCGCTGGTGAGCACCCCACCGAGCACGGGGCCGATCGCGACCGCGACGCCGGTGGTCGCGCCGAAGATGCCGAACGCCGTACCGCGGTCCTTGCCGTGGAACGCGCTGGCCAGCAGGGCCAGGGCGGTGGCGAACATCGCCGCACCACCGATGCCCTGGAACGCGCGCGAGATCTGCAGGAAGAAGACGTCCTGGGCGGCCCCGCAGGCGATGGAGCCCAGGGTGAAGACGATCAGGCCGATCACGAAGAGCCGGCGCCGTCCGAAGAGGTCGGCCAGCGACCCGGCCGTGAGCAGCAGTGCGGCGAGGCTGAGCGCGTAGGCGTCGATCACCCACTGCAGGTCCGACAGCGACGCGTCGAGCTCGCTCTGGATGTCGGGGAGCGCGACGTTCACGATCGTGATGTCGAGCAGGAGCATGAAGACCCCGGTGCAGACCGCGGTGAGGGTCCACCACTTGGGGTCGCGACCGCCGGCCGTGCCCGCGTCGTACTCACTCATCGCTTGCTTCTCTTCTCGTCCGTGGTGGTCCGGGTCAGGCTACGTCCGGCCGCCCCCAGGTCGTCGGGGGCAACCGCTCCGTGGGTGGTGTCAAGGTTTCCGCTCGACCTCGCTGCGCAGCTTGAGCACGCGTGAGCCGTCGGCCTGCTCGATCTCGTACGCCGGGTCCTCCGGGCTGCCGACCCGGGTGATCCGGGCCCCCTTGATCCGGCGTACGACGGGGCGCGGGTGGATGGCGGTCACCTTGCCCTCGGCGACGCCGGTTCCCCAGCGCCAGGTGACCGTCGTACCCATGCGGATGCTCATGCCCGGGACGTACCCCGAAGTCGACGGTTGATTGGTGCGGTCCCCACCCTGCCCGGTAAGTTGAGGGACACAGGAATGTGGTCCCAGTCACACAGCACGGCGCGCGCCGCACCACCCCCGCGACGTACGCCGTTTCCGAGCAGTAGGCCGAGCGGTGACCCCGCAAGCCCCTGAACCAGAGGAGCACCCGTGACCCAAGCAGGCTTCGGCCCCGATCTCGCGGAGGTCTTCGGACCCGCGCACCAAGACGGCGGCCCCGAGCTCGTGCAGCTGCTGAGCCCCGAGGGCGAGCGCGTCGAGCACCCCGACTTCTCCTTCGGCGACGGCCTCAGCAAGGACGAGCTCGCCGAGCAGGTCCGCGGCTTCTTCCGCGACATGACCCTGACCCGGCGCATCGACGTCGAGGCGACCGCCCTCCAACGGCACGGCGAGCTCGGCATCTGGGCCCAGCTCCTCGGCCAGGAGGCCGCCCAGATCGGCGCCGGCCGCGCGCTCCGTCCGCAGGACTACGTCTTCCCGACCTACCGCGAGCACGGCGTCGCCTACTGCAAGGGCGTCGACCCGCTGCTGCTGCTCGGCCTGTTCCGCGGCGTCGACCAGGGCGGCTGGGACCCGCGCGAGAACAACTTCGGCCTCTACACGATCGTGATCGGCGCGCAGACCCTGCACGCCACCGGCTATGCGATGGGGATGCAGCGCGACGGCGTCGTCGGCACGGGTGACCCCGACCGCGACGCGGCCGTGATCGCCCACTTCGGCGACGGCGCCTCGAGCCAGGGCGACGTGAACGAGTCGTTCATCTTCGCCGCGTCGTACAACGCCCCGGTCGTCTTCTTCTGCCAGAACAACCAGTGGGCGATCTCCGAGCCGATCGAGCGCCAGACCCGGATCCCGCTCTACCAAAGGGCTCTCGGCTTCGGCTTCCCAGGCATCCGGGTCGACGGCAACGACGTGCTCGCGACGTACGCCGTGACTCAGGCCGCCCTGCAGCGGGCCCGCGACGGCCAGGGTCCGACGCTGGTCGAGGCCTACACGTACCGGATGGGCGCCCACACCACGACCGACGACCCGACCCGCTACCGGCTGTCCGACGACGTCGAGCGCTGGAAGCTCAAGGACCCGATCGCCCGGGTCGAGGTCTACCTCAAGCGCAACGGCCTGGCCGACCAGGGGTTCTTCGACGCCGTGAGCGCCGAGGCCGACGACCTCGGTCACCGGCTTCGCGAGGGCTGCAAGGCGATGCCCGACCCACAGCCGATGAGCATGTTCGACCACGTCTTCGCCGAGGAGACCGAGGAGCTGCGCGTCGAGCGCGAGGGCTTCGCGACGTACCTCGACAGCTTCGAGGGGGCCCACCGATGAGCGAGACCGTGCAGACCAAGCCCAAGGTGACGCTGGCCAAGGCCCTCAACATGGGCCTGCGCCGGGCGATGGAGGACGACCCGAAGGTCCTGCTGATGGGCGAGGACGTCGGCAAGCTCGGCGGCGTCTTCCGGATCACCGACGGCCTGCAGAAGGACTTCGGCGAGGACCGCGTCATCGACAGCCCGCTCGCCGAGTCCGGCATCGTCGGTACGGCGGTCGGCATGGCGCTGCGCGGCTACAAGCCGGTCGTGGAGATCCAGTTCGACGGCTTCGTCTACCCGGCCTACGACCAGATCGTCTGCCAGGTCGCCAAGATGTGCTACCGCTCGCAGGGCAAGACCCCGATCCCGATGGTCATCCGGATCCCCTTCGGGGGTGGCATCGGCGCGGTCGAGCACCACAGCGAGTCGCCCGAGGCGCAGTTCGCGCACACGCCCGGGCTCAAGGTCGTCGCCTGCTCCAACCCGGTGGACGGCTACTGGATGATCCAGCAGGCCATCGCCGCGCCCGACCCGGTGATCTTCCTGGAGCCGAAGCGGCAGTACCACGCCGACAAGGCCGACCTCGACGAGAGCGCGACGCCCGACCCGCTGTTCAGCTCGCGGATCGTCAAGCAGGGCAGCGATGTGACCGTCCTGGCCTACGGCCCGACCGTGAAGACGGCGCTCAAGGCGGCCGAGGCCGCGGCGGGCGAGGGTCGGTCGCTCGAGGTGATCGACCTGCGCACCCTCTCGCCGCTCGACCTGCAGCCCGTGTACGAGTCCGTACGCCGGACCGGCCGCGCGGTGATCACCCACGAGGCCCACGTCAACCTCGGCCTCGGTGCCGAGGTGGCCGCCCGGGTCACCGAGGAGTGCTTCTACTCCCTCGAGGCGCCGGTGCTCCGCGTCGGGGCCTTCGACACGCCGTACCCCGCGTCGCGGATCGAGGAGGACTACCTTCCCGACCTCGACCGCGTGCTCGACGCCGTCGACCGCACGCTCGACTTCTGAGGAGAACCCCCATGGCCGAGTTCAAGCTCCCCGACGTCGGGGAGGGCCTCACCGAGGCCGAGATCGTGACCTGGCGGGTCAAGGAGGGCGACACCGTCGCCATCAACGACATCGTCGTCGAGATCGAGACCGCCAAGTCGCTGGTCGAGCTGCCGTCGCCGTTCGCCGGGATCGTGCAGAAGCTGATGGTGCCGGAGGGCGAGACCGTGCCGGTCGGTACGCCGATCATCACGATCGGCGACACCGCCGCCGCGCCTGCTTCGCCGGTCGAGCCCACCGAGCAGACGGAGTCCGACCCCTACCTCGGGATGGCGGAGAAGGCGGGCGCCGCCGAGGCTTCGTCGGCGGAGATCGACCTTTCCAACCCGGCGGCCAGCGGCGGTGGCGAGGGTGAGTCGCTGGTCGGCCGCAACAAGGCCGACCGGAGCGCCGTACGACGCGCGCGCCACGCCGCCGTACCGTCCTCGCCCGGTGCCGCCGTGACCCAGCAGCAGCTCCAGGGCTCGTTCCAGCCCGGGCTCGTCTCGTCCGAGGTCGCCGACGTACCGGACGAGGACGAGCCGGCCGTGCCCGCCACCGCCGCACCGGTCGCGCCGGGCGCCGAGCGTGCGTTGGCGAAGCCGCCGGTGCGCAAGCTGGCCAAGGACCTCGGCGTCGACCTCTCCTCCCTGGTCGGGTCGGGGCCGAACGGCGCGGTGACGCGCGAGGACGTGGAGTCGGCAAGCGGCTCGTCGGTCGAGAGTGGCTCGTCGGTCGGGGCCGGCTCGTCGGTCGAGCCTGTCGAGACCAGGAGCCTCGCTGCCCGCGAAACCAGGGAGCCGATCAAGGGCGTGCGGAAGATGATGGGGCAGGCGATGGTCGGCTCCGCCTTCTCGATCCCCCACGTCACCGAGTGGGTGACCATCGACGCGACCCGCACCATGGAGTTCGTCGAGCGGCTCAAGAGCCGCCGGGAGTTCCGCGACGTGAAGGTCTCGCCGCTGCTGGTCCTGGCGCGTGCGGTGATGCTCGCGATGCGACGTACGCCCGAGATCAACTCGTGGTGGGACGACGCCGCGCAGGAGGTCGTCTACAAGAGCTACGTCAACCTCGGGATCGCCGCCGCCACGCCGCGCGGGCTCGTCGTACCGAACGTCAAGGACGCCGAGCAGCTCTCGCTGCTCGACCTGGCCGGGGCGCTCAACGAGCTGACCGCGACCGCTCGCGAGGGCAGGACGCAGCCGACAGAGATGAGCGGCGGCACCTTCACGATCACCAACGTCGGGGTCTTCGGCGTCGACAGCGGTACGCCGATCATCAACCCGGGCGAGTCCGCGATCCTCTGCATCGGCGCGATCAAGCCGCAGCCGTGGGTGGTCTCCACCGACGGCCGGGACGAGATCGTCGTCCGTCAGGTGACGACCCTCGCGCTGAGCTTCGACCACCGCCACATCGACGGCGAGAAGGGTTCGCGCTTCCTCTCCGACGTCGCCGGCATCCTCGAGGACCCCGCGAGCGCGCTGCTGTTCTGACCACGGCCGCAGATCCGACTTCGGCGGGGGTGTTGCTACTGAGTGCGGTCTGTGCGGGCACTTCGGCGGTGCTAACCCCGCGTTACAAGGCCGAACGCGACGGGTCAGCCGGCGTGCCAGGGCGGCTCCGCGGGGCCGAGGAGCCACTGGTGGAACAACGGCCTCAGGTCCTGACCGGACTGCCGGCTCCACCAGGCGGCGATGGTGGCGCGGTCCTGGCTGGTGAAGCGGTGGCTGCGTGGCCAGGCGGCAGCCAGCTTCCAGAACGTCGCATCGCCGAGCCGCTGCCGGATCGTGTCCCACATCAGGGCCGGCAGGTAGTAGGCGTTGCCCTCGGCGAACGAGCCCGGCGCGTAGTCGGCCGGCGGCCCGTAGTGGCCGCGCAGCCCCGCCGCTGACGCGTTCCAGCCGCGCAGGATCGCGGTGCGGGACTGCGGGCCGTGGTCGCCCGTCCAGTTCCCCTCGGCCAGGTAGGTCGCCATCCCCTCGTTCATCCAGAGGTCGCTCCAGTCGCCGGGGGTGACCTCGTCGCCGTACCACTGGTGCCCGAGCTCGTGGACCAGCACGTCGCGGGAGAGGTTGTCGCTCTGCGTCCCGAGGGTGACCATCGACTGGGTCTCCATGGCGCTGTTCGACGGCACCACCAGGATCCCCAGCGTCGGGAACGGGTAGCGCCCGACCTTCCGCTCGAGGTAGGCGATGGCCTGCGGGGTGTAGCGCAGGCCGTGCACCAGCCGCGGCCGGTCGGTGGGCGTCCAGTAGCTGATCGGCAGGCCGTGCGGCCCGGTGTCCTGGGTCTCGGTGTAGCGGCCGATCGCGATCGTGATGAGGTACGACGCAGCCGGCTCGGGCAGGTTCCAGTGGGTGACGGTGCGGTCGCCGACCGTCCTCCGCGACTCCAGATGCCCGTTGGCCACCCCCACCATCGACTTCGGCGCGTCGATCGTGAGGTCGTAGAACGCCTTGTCGGACGGCTGGTCGTTGACGGCGTACCACGAGTAGGCGCCGTACGGCTCCTGCATCGTCCACACGCTGCCGTCGTGGGTGGTCGTCCAGCCGGTGGTCTCGAAGTCGCCGCGGTCGGTGGGCGCGACGACCGGCTCCGGGGTGCCGGAGTAGGTGAGCTGGAGCAGGTGCCGGTCGCCCTGGGTGACCGGTACGTCGACGAGGAGGTCCTTGCCCGGGTGGCTGAACGGCACGCTCCGACCGTCGAGCCACACGTGCCCGACCTCGAGCTGGTGAGCCAGGTCGAGCTGGAGATGGCCGGCGGTCCGAGCGGCCCTCAGCACCACCGTCTCGGTGCCGGTCAACATCTCGCTCGCGGGATCCCACGAGAGCCGGAGGTCGTAGTGGAGCGCGTCCACCCCCGGGTCACCGACGTCTGGATAGACGGTGTCCTCCTGCGGCCGGCTGACCGCTGCGTCGTACGCCGTGGTGCCGGCGCGGCCGGCGTCGCCCGCGATGGCCGGCGCCGGAGCCGAGGACGACGAGCCGGCGCCACAGCCGGCCAGCAGTCCGGCGAGCAGCAGGGTCAGCAGTGCGGGCAGCACACGGCGCACGGTCAGTCGTTCCCGCGTAGTAGCGGCCGAGCGAGCTTGCGGCCGTGGTGGATCTGCGCCTTCACGGTCCCGAGGGGCACCCCGATCAGCTGGGCGATCTCGTCGTACGGCATCCCGTACACGTCGCGCAGGATCAGCGGCTCGACGTACTGCGGGTGGTCACGCTCGATGACCTCCATCGCCTCGAGCAGGTCGAGGCGGGTGCCGGCGATGACGCTGGTGGTGCGCGGATCGGGCTTCTCCAGCGGGAGCACGTCGCTGGAGAACGCCTGGTTCTTCATCCGGCGGTACGTCGTGCGCGCGCTGTTGACGGCCACCACGTGCATCCAGGTGGTGAAGCGGCCGTTGCGGTGCCACGACCCGATCTTGTTGGAGATGTTGATCAACGCCTCCTGGCAGGCGTCCTCCGCGTCCGGCGTGTAGGGCAGCACCCCACGGCAGATGTTGAGGCAGCGCGGCCGCACCGCGGTCAGCAGTCCCTCGAGCGCGTCGCGGTCGCCGTCCTGGGCGCGCCGCGCGAGCTCGTCGACGTCGTCCGGCGTCAGCTCCGTGGCCGTCATGATGCTTCTGTACCCTCCCGTGCCAGCTCACCGAGTGCGGGAGCGGGTCGTCTCTGCACCATAATGCCGAGGGTGTCCATGCCAGCCCGCCTCGGCCGCTACGCCGTGCGCCGGCGGATCGGTTCGGGCGGTTTCGCCACCGTATGGCTGGCCTACGACGAGCAGCTGGACTCCCCGGTGGCGATCAAGGTGCTGGCGGAGAACTGGACCGAGGACGGGCATGTCCGGCAGCGCTTCCTCGAGGAGGGCCGCTACCTCCGCAAGGTCGAGTCGCCCCACGTGGTCTCGGTGTACGACGCGGGGTTGCTGGAGGACGACCGGCCCTACCTGGTGATGTCGTACGCCGACCAGGGCACGCTGGCCGACCGGCTGGAGGCCGACGGGCTGACCGTCGACCAGGCCACCGAGGTGATCCGGCAGGTCGGCGAGGGGCTCGCGGCGCTGCACCAGCGCGACATCCTGCACCGCGACATCAAGCCGGCCAACGTGCTGTTCCGCACCGTCGACCCCGAGCACGACGGCATGCTGGTGCGGGCCATGGTCGGCGACCTCGGGCTCGGCAAGGCCCTCGACGTCTCCTCGCGGCTGACGATGATCGCCGGCACCCCGTCGTTCGTCGCGCCGGAGCAGGCGCAGGGCGAGCACCTCGACGCCCGGGCCGACCAGTACTCCCTGGCAGCCCTCTCCTACCTGCTGCTGACCGGCCGCCCGCCGTACGCCCACGGCACCCTGTCCGCCGCCGCGCACCCCGGCCCGCCGGCGCCGATGTCCACGACGGACCGGCCGTTCCCGCCCGCCGTCGAGGACGTCGTACGGCGTGGGCTCGCGGCAGATCGCGACGACCGCTTCCCCGACGTCCGCGCCTTCACCGACGCCCTGCGGACCGCTCTCGGCGAGGACGCCACCGGTCAGCTGCCGTCGCGCTGGCTGCCGGTCGACCCCGAGCTCACCCAGCCCGGCAACCGCCCGTCGCTGGCGCCGGCGCGCGACGACCTGCCGGACCCGGTAGCGCCGAAGCGCCGCCGGCGCTGGCCGGCCGCCGCGCTCGCGCTGTGTCTGCTCGCGGTGGGTGCGGCGGTGGGGTTCGCGACGTACCGTCACCTGCACGCTGACGTCACCCATACCGACGACCAGGGCGCACTCTCGGTCACTGTCCCGAGTGCGTGGAACCGCGACGTGTCGACGCGCGGCTGGGTGCCTCCGGACAGCTCGAGGAACTACCCCGCGCTCTCGGTCGGCGACCGCCGGAGCTGGGCGAACAACGGGCAGGGCGTGTTCGTCGGCCTGATGCCCGAGAGCAAGCTTCCGACCACCCTGCCGCAGCACACCGGCTGCAGCGAGACCGGGAAGCCGGAGTCGGGGTCGTTCCGCAGCGACCCGGCCCGCACGGTGTTGTCGACCGGCTGCCCGGGCGTCGTGATCGAGCGGACCGTCCAGGTGACCAGCACCGAGCTGCTCTGGGTGCAGGTGCGCGGCGACGACGAGGCGACCGCCCGCCACGTGCTCGGGTCGGTCAAGACCTACGGGATCTACTGAGGCGGCTGGGTCCCGGTCAGGTTGTCGGCGAACCGGTTGAAGAGCGCCTCGAGGCCGTCCTGGTCGCGGGCGCGACCGGAGACAGACATCTCCAGGGTCGCGTTGGGGTGGCCCGGCACCGCGAACCATTGGAAGAAGTTGTAGCGCAGGTGGTCCTCACCGTCGATATAGGTGAAGTGGACCGTGCTCGGGGTGCGCTGGAGGGTCCGGTAGTCCTGCTGGGAGAAGCTCTGCTGGAAGCCGACGACCTTGGTGGCCACCATCTGCGCCGGGTTCAGGTCGAGGTTGTCGAGCATCTTGACCCGCAGGCTGTAGCCCCCGATCACCGGTTCGCCTGCGGGCCGGAAGCGCACCTGGGTCTGCTGGTCGATCTTCTTCTTCGGCACGACGCCGTCGGTCGGGATCTTGCAGGGCTCGGTGGTGCACACGGCGTACGCCGTCCAGCCGACCGGCACGTGGTAGGTCCACGAGGCGATGTCGTTCGCGATCGTGTGCACGGCCGGCAGCGAGAGGCCCGCCTCGAGCGTCGGGTAGTCGATGTCCGGCGCCACCGACGGCGGGGGAGTCACGTCGATCGGCACGCTGGGCGAGGTGCCCGGGATCGGGTTCGCCGCGGCCCGCAGGTGCGCGGTGTCGGGCTGTACGGCGTACGCCACCGCGGCGCCTCCCGCCAGCCCGATCAGGCCGCACAGGAGCGCGACCAGGAGCCCCCGCACACTCATGGCGCCACCGTATCCAGTGCCCGGATGGGCTCCCGACGGCGGTGGAGGTCACGGTTCGGCTGCGCGTTTGCGATCACCCGGGTCAGGCGGCATCGTGGCGGGATGACCACGCCCTACTTCGACAAGCACCGCGAACGGCTCGACGCGGCGGTGGCCGCCTGTGCGTCGCGGGAGTACTACTCGGCGTTCGACGAGTCCCCGTCACCGCGCGTGTACGGCGAGTCCGCGGCCGCCGAGGGCAAGGCGGCGTTCGAGACCTGGCTCGGCCAGCCCTTCCCGCTGCAGACCGCCGGCAGCGACGGGACCGTGGCGACCGAGCGGTCGCCGTACGGCTTCGACCTCGACGTCGCCTACCCGCGGACCGCCGGCGTCGACGCGTTGTTGAGCGCGGCCGGATCCGGGATGAAGGCCTGGCGCGACGCCGGCCCGGAGGCCCGCACCGGCGTGGCCATCGAGATCCTCGAGCGGCTGCATGCCCGAGTCTTCGAGCTGGCCAACGCCGTGCAGCACACCAGCGGGCAGGCCTTCGTGATGGCGTTCCAGGCCGGTGGCGCCCACGCCCTCGACCGCGCGCTCGAGGCGATCGCCTACGCGTGGGTCGAGATGACCCGCACGCCGCGCACGGCCGTCTGGGAGAAGCCGGGCAAGGTGCCGGTGACGATGGAGAAGACGTTCACGGTCGTGCCGCGCGGGGTCGCGCTGGTGATCGGCTGCAACACCTTCCCGACCTGGAACTCCTGGCCCGGACTCTTCGCGTCCCTGGTCACCGGCAACGCGGTGATCGTGAAGCCGCACCCGTCGGCGGTGCTGCCGCTCGCGATCACGGTGCAGGTCTGCCAGGAGGTGCTCGCCGAGGCAGGCTTCGAGCCGGCCCTGGTCTCGCTCGCGGCGGAGGACCCCGCCGACCACCTGGCGGCCGACCTCGCACTCCGCCCCGAGGTGAAGCTGATCGACTACACCGGCGGCAACACCTTCGGCGACTGGCTGGAGAAGAACGCGACGCAGGCCACGGTGTTCACCGAGAAGGCCGGCGTCAACACCGTCGTGCTCGACTCGACCTCGGACTTCAAGGCCATGTGCTTCAACCTCGCCTTCTCCTTCTCGCTCTACACCGGCCAGATGTGCACCGCGCCGCAGAACGTCTACCTGCCGTCCTCGGGGATCTCGACGGACGACGGTGTGAAGACGCCGGCCGAGGTCGCGGCCGGGATCGGCGCGGCGTTCGAGAAGCTGCTCGGGGACGACGCGCGCGCGGTCGAGCTGCTCGGCGGAGTGGTGAACTCCGGCGTGCTCGACCGGCTCGACGCGGCCGGGTCGCACGGTGAGGTGTACGTCGCGTCGCGGACGGTGACCCACCCGTCGTACCCCGACGCGACGGTGCGGACGCCGACGATCATCGGGCTGACCGCGGCGGACGCCGAGGTCTATGAGGCCGAGTGCTTCGGGCCGGTCGCCTACCTGATCGCGACCGAGGGCACCGACGAGTCGATCCAGCTGTTCAGGTCGACGGTCCTCGAGCACGGCGCGATGACCGCGTCCATCTACTCGACCTCAGACGCCGTCGTCGAGCAGATGCGGGACGCGGCTCTCGATGCCGGGGTCGCGCTCAGCGAGAACCTCCTCGGCGGGGTCTTCGTCAACCAGTCCGCGGCGTACTCCGACTTCCACGGCACCGGCGCCAACCCGGCCGCCAACGCGTCGTACACCGACGGCGCCTACGTCGCCTCCCGCTTCCGGATCGTCCAGTCCCGCCGCCACCTCTGAGTCGGGGTAGTCCGTGACAGAACGGTTGTGATTCGGCCCGTCTGACGACCGTTTCGTCACGGACTATCCCGCCGACCTGTGGATAAGTTGACCCCGTGGCCGACTTCGTCCTGCGCAACGTCCGGGTGGTCGAGCTCGGGCGGGGGCGCGGGTGGGTGGGTCCGGTGGACGTGTTCGTCGAGCAGGGGACGGTCCGCGAGATCGGGCACGGGCTCGACCACCCGGCCGGCATCGAGGAGTACGACGCGCAGGGGCGCTGGGCGATCCCCGGGCTGTGGGACACCCACGTCCACCTCGCCCAGTGGACCGCCCGTCGCGACCGGCTCGACCTCGGCGGCACCATCTCCCCGGCCGACGCCCTGGCCCGGGTCAGCGACTGGCTCGGCACCCACCCGGGCCCGATGGTGGCCCGGGGCCACCGCACCGGGATGTGGGGCGAGCAGCCGACGGTCGCCGCGCTGGACGCGATCGCGCCCGACGTACCGGTCGTCCTGATCGCCGGCGACGCCCATCATGCCTGGCTGAACTCCCGCGCCCTCGCCGACCTCGGGCTCCCCGACCGGGAGGGGGTGGTGGCCGAGAACGAGTGGTACGAGGCGTACACGCGCATCGAGACCGTCGTCGAGCCTGACGTCTCGCCCGCGGCGTACCGCCACACCCTCGAGCAGGCCGCCGCGCTCGGGATCACCGGCATCGTCGACCTCGAGCGCGGGCAGACCGCAGCCGACTGGGAGGCGCGCGACTCCCCGGTGCGGGTGCGGGTCGCGACGTACGCCGACGGGCTGGACGACGTGATCGCCGCCGGGCTCCGCAGCGGCGACGTGCTCCCCGGGTCGCCCCCGCTGGTCACGATGGGGCCGCTCAAGATCATCTCGGACGGCTCGCTCAACACCCGGACCGCGTGGTGCTGCGAGGAGTACGCCGACGGGTCCGGCGCCGGCGCCCCGAACCAGACCACGCCCGAGCTCACCGCCCTGCTCGACCGCGCGCACACGAACGGTCTCGAGGTCGCCACCCATGCGATCGGGGACCTCGCCCTGCGCGAGGCCCTCACGGCGTACGACGTCACGGGCGCGGGCGGGTCGATCGAGCACGCCCAGCTGGTACGCCGCGACGCGCTGCCGGTGATGGCCCGGCTCGCGCTGCGGGCCAGTGTGCAGCCCGCCCACCTGCTCGACGACCGCGACCTCACCGAGCTGTGCTGGCCGGACCGCGCCGAGCGCTGCTTCGCCTTCCGCTGGATGGTCGAGGCGGGGGTCGAGCTCGCCCTCGGCTCCGACGCCCCGGTGTCGCCGCTCGACCCGTGGCTCGCCATCGCGGCTGCCGTGCACCGCAGCGCCGACGAGCGGCCGCCGTGGCACCCCGAGCAGGCACTGTCCGCCCGCGAGGCGCTGGCCGCCAGCGTCGACGGCCAGGGCAGCGTGCACTCCGGGATGCCGGCCGATCTGGTGCTGCTAGACGCCGACCCGCTCGCCCCGGCCGACGACACCGCCGAGCAGGCCGCCCGGCTGCGAGCGATCCCGGTCGCGCTCACCCTGGTGGCGGGCGAGGTCGTCCACTCGGAGTGGTGAGGCGACCGCTGCGCGCGCCTCACCCTAAGGGTCGTGGTGAGCGGCCGGCGAGAGTGCTTGCGTCGAAGACATGAGCGAGAACACCGAGCAGGAGACGAAGGACCCGGGTCTGCACGTGGCGGACAGCGGTGGCGACGGCCGTCCCGTCGTCCTCATCCACGGCTGGCCGCTGTCGGGCGAGTCCTGGGCGGAGCAGCTCGCCCCGCTGCGCGACGCAGGCTTCCGCGTGGTCGTGTACGACCGCCGCGGCTTCGGCCGGTCCGACCCCGGTGACGGCTACGACTACGACAAGCTCGCCGGCGACCTCGACAACGTGATCACCGACCTCGACCTCCAGAACGTGACGCTGGTCGGGTTCTCGATGGGCGGCGGCGAGGTCGCGCGGTACGTCGGGACGTACGGCGAGGACCGGCTGCACAGCGTGGTCTTCGCCGCCGCGGTGCCGCCGTACCTCCGCCAGACCGACGACAACCCCGACGGCCCGCTGGACGCCGAGACGGCGGCCGGGTTCAAGAAGGGTCTCGAGGACGACCGCAACGGCTTCTTCGACCAGTTCACCCGGCAGTTCTTCTCCGCTGGCGACGAGCTGAAGGTCAGCGAGGACACCCGGCAGGAGGCGCTCTCCATGTGCCGCCAGTCCGACGAGCAGGCCACACTCGGCTGCCTGCAGGCCTTCGCCACCACCGACTTCCGCGACGACCTGACCAAGATCTCGGTCCCGACCCTGGTCATCCACGGCGACTCCGACGGCATCGTGCCTTTCGAGGGCTCGGGCCAGCGGACCCACGAGGCGATCGACGGCAGTGAGCTGCACGTGATCGAGGGTGGCCCCCACGGCATCAATGTCAGCGATGCCGGTGAGTTCAACCGGGCGCTGCTGGAGTTCCTGGAGCGCTGACGGGCCGGTCAGCCGGGTAGGGCAGTCGACCCCTTCCCGGGAGGCCGGTGGCCTGCAAAAGTACATCCATGGTTTCTATGGAGCACGACTCCGCCGGGGCGAGGAGCTCGCGGTCCTGGAGCAACCAGTCATCAGCCATGCGGATCCTCAACGTGGTGGTGCTGCCCCTGCTGCTGGGGCTCGTCGCCGGAGCCTTCCTGCATGTACCCGTCGGCTACTGGGTGGTGTCTCTCCTGGCGGCCGCCGGGGCCGTCTTCGCCGGCTCGGAGCATCCGACGGTCGGTCCGGCAGCCCTGCGCGGACTCGTCGCCGGGATCGTCTACGGCATCGGGATCCTCATCGTCTTCTACTCGATCCGGCACGGCGTCGACATCAGGGTCGACCCGTCGCCCACGATCGCGACGCCGCTGGTGACCGGCGTCGCCGGCGCCGCTCTGACTGCGCTCGGTGCCGTCGTGCTGGGGCGGCGCGCGGCACACTGACCGGCGTGGACGCCCGACACCCGAGCCGATCCGGTAGCAGCCCGGGCGAGCTCAGTCTGCTGCCCCAGCGGCTGGGCCTCCCGCGAGGACGCTCGGCGCTGCCGGACTCGGAGGTTGCCGACTCACAACGAGGCCGGATCCTGCAGGCCGTCACCGAAGTGGTCGCCGAGGAGGGGTACGCCGCCACCACGGTGGCGCTGGTCATCGCCCGTGCCCGGGTCTCGCGGACCGCGTTCTACGCCCTGTTCGCCGACAAGGAGGACGCCTTCGCCCATGCGCACCTGGTGGCCAGCGAGCAGCTCTTCGATCTCATCCACCGTGCGGTGAGCGCCCATGCCGAGGCCGACTGGCGGACGCGGCACCGGGCCGGGGTGGCGGCGTACCTCGACGGGTTCGCCGGCTCACCGGCCTACGCGACGAGCTTCATGGTCGAGATCCGCTCCGCGGGCCGGAGGCTTCTCGACCAGCGCGACCAGGTGCTCGAGCGGCACACCCGCGGCGTCGCTGCTCTCGCCCGGGAGGCGCACGCCGAGGAGCCGGGCTCGGTGCCTCCGTCACGGTTGGCCCTGATCGGAGCGGTGGGCGCCGGCGACGAGCTGGCGACCCGCGAGATCCGGGCCGGTCGCTTCGAGGAGCTGCCCGCGCTGCTGGACCCGATCCTGGAGATCCACCGAGCCGTCCTGCGTGGCCCCCGGCCCTGAGTCAAGCCAGGGCGAGCGTGAGGTCGCGGATCGTGGCGGGGTCGTCGAGGCGCTCGCCGTACAGCTCGCGCAGCTGGCCCATCCGGTAGCGCACGGTCTGCGGGTGCACGAACAGCGCGGCCGCGATGTCGTCGCGCCGGCCCTGGTAGAGCAGCCAGGCGCGCAGCGTCTCCGCGAGCTTCTGCCGGGTCGCCGGGCGCAGCGCGGCAAGCGGCTCGAGCACCCGGTCGCGCAGGTCGGTGACCGCCTCGGGGTCGGCGGCGAGGATCAGGTCGGAGAGGTGCGCCTCGGTGTCGTACGTCGCATCGTCACCGGTGCGCAGGGTGAGGGCCCGGATCGCCCGCTCGTACGACGCCCCCACCGCGAGCCACGGGCGGGCCGGGCCGGCGACGGCCGAGCGCCGGCTCAGGGTGCGCAGCAGCCGGCCTCGCGCCCCGGCGCCGGCGTCGGGGATGAGCAGCACGCTCATCCCGTCGGGTAGACCGACCGGCTCGCCGACTGCGGTGAGGGTGCGCGGGTCGAGCAGGCCGAGCACGGGGCGCACCTGCGCGTTCGCCAGGACGACCGCGGTGAGCGTCTTGGGCGGTGTCCAGTCGGCCCGCTCGGCCGCAGCGACGAGCGCGTCGGCCGGGTCGCCGCGCAGCAAGCCCAGGGCCAGCCGGTCGAGATAGCCCCGGCGCACCCGACCGGTGGTTTCGAGCTCGTCGGCGTGGCCGGCGACCGAGGCCGCGGAGAGCTCGTCGATGTAGGCGAACACCAGCTCGGCGAAGGAGGCCAGCATGTCGGCCGGCACGCCCGCCTCGACCGCCGTCTCGGCGAGCTCGCGCCAGGCGACCCGGGCACCCACGCGGTAGGCCGACAACAGCGCGTCGGCACTCCGGCCGCTGCGTGCCTCGCCGCGGCCCAGCGCGTAGGCACCCTCCAGCGCCGGGGACAGCGGCGTACCCGGGTCGGAGGCGCGGCCGCGCGCGGCCAGCCGCAGGAAGCCGGCCAGGGCCATCTGTACGGCGTTCTCGATGCTGTCGCCCATCGGCCCGCCGAACGCCCCGGCGTACGACGGGACCTCGTGGGTCACCGCGTTGATGGTGTCGGTGGCGACCTCGGGGAGCCGGCGACGAAGCAGGTCGAGCAGACGGGGGTCCAGCGTGAGGCGGCTAACACCGCCCCCGATCTGGGGCTCATCCATACCCTGGATTGTTCCATACGAACAAAGAACGCGCGATCGATTCACGCCCGCTGGTCAGGAATAGTCCAGGCGATCACGACAGACTGGACGACATGAGCACCACTCTCGAGCAGACCCGTGGCTGGCGTGCCCACGCGCGCCGGATCGCCGAGGCCGCCACGACGCCGTTGGTGCCCGCCGACTTCCTCGACCTGTTCGCCCCGCTGCGTCCCGGCGCCGAGCTGCGCGGCCGGATCGAGTCCGTCCATTCCGAGACCGCCGACGCCGCCACCCTGGTGATCCGTCCCGGCGCCGACTGGGCCGGTCATGTCCCGGGCCAGTACGTCCGCGTCGGCATCGACGTCGACGGCGTCCGCAACTGGCGCGCCTACTCCCTGACCCACGGCCCCCGCAGCGACGGCCGGATCTCGATCACGGTGAAGGCCGTGCCCGACGGCAAGGTCAGCAACCACATCGTCCGCGACTCCCGCCCCGGCACCCTGGTCCACCTCGAGCAGGCGGCCGGCGAGTTCGTGCTGCCGACCGCGCCCCGCGGCGAGAAGATCCGGCTGCTGTTCGTCACCGCCGGCTCCGGGATCACCCCGGTGATCGGGATGCTGCGCAACCTGTTCCCCTCCACCGACAGCGGCGTGGTCCGCCTGGCCCGCAGCGCGCCGTACGACATCACCGTCGTGCACGTCGCGCCCAGCGAGGTGGACTCCATCTTCGAGCGCGACCTCAAGGCTCTCGATGCGGCGGGCTGCATCCGCCTGGTGGAGCGCTTCGACGACGTGCACGGTGTCCTCGACCTCGCCGACCTCGAGCAGCTGGTGCCCGACCTCGACGACCGTACGACGTTCGCCTGCGGCCCCGGCGGTCTGCTCGACGCCCTGGCCGCCCACCACGAGGAGCGGGGCCTTCCCCTGTTCGTGGAGCAGTTCCGCGTCACCGCCGTCGTCGCCGGTGACGGCGGGTCCGTCACGTTCGACCAGGCCGGGGTGGAGGTCGAGTGCGACGGCGCCCGGCCGATCCTCGAGCAGGCCGAGGACGCCGGCGTCCTCATGCCGAGCGGGTGCCGGATGGGCATCTGCTACAGCTGCGTGCTCCCGATGCGCGAAGGGGTCGTCCGCGACCTGCGCACCGGCGCGCTCACCACCGCCGTACCCGGGGAGACAGACCGGGGCGGCGTCCTGATCCAGACCTGCATCAACGCGGCCGCCGGGCCGTGCCACCTCGATCACTGACGACCTCTAGGAGGCCGAGATGACCACGATCCAGAAGAAGCCCCGTATCGGACAGATCAACCCGATCGCCCACCTGACCAACGACGACCTCGAGGCGATCGCCGTCGAGCTCGACGAGATCCGCCAGTCCGTCATCGACACCCGCGGCGAGGCCGACGCGCGCTACATCCGCCGGGTGATCAAGACCCAGCGCTCGCTGGAGCTCGGCAGCCGCGTCGTCCTCCTCGCCAGCATCTTCCCGCCCGCGTGGGTCGTCGGCACCGCCGGCCTGAGCGTCGCCAAGATCCTGGAGAACATGGAGATCGGGCACAACATCCTGCACGGCCAGTGGGACTGGATGCGCGACCCCAAGATCCACTCGACCACCTGGGAGTGGGACTCCGCGACGCCCGCGGCGCAGTGGAAGTACGCCCACAACGAGCTGCACCACAACTTCACCAACGTGATCGGCAAGGACAACGACCTCGGCTACGGCATCATGCGCGTCGACGAGGACCAGCCCTGGCTCCCGATGCACCTCGGCCAGCCGCTGTGGAACTTCGTCAACGCGCTGTTCTTCGAGTACGGCATCGCGGCCTACGACGTGGAGCTGCGCGGCGCCATCGCCCGCAAGCAGACCAAGGACCCGAAGTTCCAGCGCGAGCTCAAGGCCGTGGTGTCCAAGATCCGTCGCCAGGCGACCAAGGACTATGTCGTCCACCCGACCCTGTCGGCGGTGACCGGCTCGTTCTTCACGACCGCACTGGCCAACCTGACCGCCAACACCGTGCGCAACCTGTGGTCGCACTCGGTGATCATGTGCGGCCACTTCCCCGAGGGCGTGCAGACCTTCGAGAAGCGCTCGATCGACGGCGAGACCAAGCCCGAGTGGTACGTCCGCCAGATGCTCGGCTCGGCCAACATCTCCGGCTCGAAGCTGATGCACATCATGACCGGCAACCTCTCGCACCAGATCGAGCACCACCTGTTCCCCGACCTGCCGTCCAACCGGTACGGCGAGATCGCGCCGAAGATCAAGGACCTCTTCGAGCGCTACGGGCTCGACTACTGCGAGCGCCCGCTGCCGCAGCAGGTGTACTCCGCCTGGCACAAGGTGGTCCGGCTGTCGCTGCCCAACGGCTGGCTCGACCAGACCACCCCGAAGAACCTGCCCGGCCAGCTCAAGCGGCTCTACCAGATGACCACCGGCGGCCCCAAGGTCCGCCGCGCCCTCCAGGCCCGCATGACCCAGGAGAACCGCCGCCTGGCCCAGGCCGCCTGACACCTGCGGTACGTCGCTGTCGGGATCGCCGGTTGACCGGCGATCCCGTCGCTTGTCGGCTGTTGCAACGCCTGACAAGCGACGGGAGTGCCGCATCGCCGTGATGCGTGAGGTTCGTGAGACACGACCGGCGGGCACGTCGATCGCCGCTCGTGTGTCCGTGGCGGGGCGTTGCCGTCTCCTGTTCCCAGGGGAGGTCCGGCTCGCCATCGGGGGATGCGAGCCGGGCCGCGACGGGGGAGTCGTGATCACCGTGACGCAGACACGGAGCAGGCAGTCGAGACCGGCCGAGGGCGAGAAGCCCCGAGGCGAGCCGCTGGAGGGCCCGACCCTCGGCCTCGGTTCGACGTACGGCTACAGCGGTGCCGACCTCACCAACCTCCGCCAGTCCCTGGCCCGGGGCGAGGTGCCGTTCCAGCCACTCGGCACCGCACCCACCGAGACCCTCGAGCTGCGCATCCACGGGGTCGGCGGCGCGCCGGCCGAGGTCAACCTCGAGTCGCCGGCCACCCTGCAGGTCGCGGGCGACGCTCGCGCCGGTTTCTACCGCGCCTGGCTCCCCGGCGGTACGGCGAAGGGCCGGCCGCTGCAGGAGGCCTACTGCTGGGGCCACCTCGACACCGCCTGGTGGACGGCGCTGTGGCTGCTGCTGCTGCCGTTCGGACTGCTCAACCTCGCGCACTGGGCCCTGCCCCGCGACGGCTCCCGGACCATCCGGTACGCCGCGCGTGCCCTGCTCCGGCTCCTCGGCCTGGTCCTCACCATCGCCCTGCTGGCCACCGCGTCGTACATCGCCCTCGACCTGATCGCCTGGCAGGCCGCCGGCCGCCACCAGCTGTGGAGCTGGCTCGACTGGTTCGAGGCCTGGCCCGTCGGCGCCCGGATGGCGCTCGCCTCGGTCCTCGTGTACGCCGTGATCGGAGTGCTCTTCTGGCTCAGCCTGCGCACCCAGGGCGACTACGAGGATCGTCGCTCCGGGTACGGCGCGCCCGACGAGGCCGGCTGGCCGCTGTCGGACCCGTTCCTGTGGTGCGGTTCGCGGCCGGTCAAGCGGCAGCGCAGCATCCACCTCGTCGCGGCCGCCGCCGTCCTCTTCCTGATGCAAGGGCTGCCGGGCGTCACCTCGGCCGAGGCGCTCCGCACCGCCGTCCTGGTCGTCGCGTTCGCGCTGTTCGCTTTCGCCGTCGCCCTCACCTTGCTGCCTTGGTCAGACCGTCCGCCTCGCCAGGACGTCACCAGCACCCAGGCCAGACTGGGCGACGAGGAGGGCAGGGTCGAGCACGTCGTGTGCCTGCTGGCGCGGGCCGCCCTGCTGCTCTCGGCGGTGGTCACGGTGAGCCGGATCTGGTGGCAGCCGGACAGCCAGGGCGTCACCGCCCTTCCCTACGACGGCCGGGTCCAGCTCGTGCTCTTCTTCACCGGCCTCGCGCTGGTCGTCGTGTTCGGCGGTGTGGTCGCGGCACACGCCCCGTGGCGGCAGGGCGACGTGCTCGTGCATGGCTTCGCGGCCGCGGGCATCGCGCTCTTCGCCACGCTGGTCTCGACGATCTTCACCGCCAGCCTGCTCAACACCGTCAGCCAGCTGATCTCCCGGCCGACCCTGTCCACGGTCGCCGTCCCGTCCAGGGTGCCGACCGGCCTCTACCTGCCCAGCACGGCGTACTCCGGCGGCCTCGCCTTCCTCGAGGCGGTGATGGTCACGCTCCTCGTGCTGGTCGTGATCGTGGCGTGGGTCCGGCCGCGACGGGCTCGCTCGATCCGCACCGGTGCCGGGCGGCACGACCTCGGGCTGCTGTACGCCGGACACCGCCCGCCCCGCGACGCCACCGGCGACACCCACGACACCGACGCGGCCACCGCCGTCGCGAAGACGATCGCCACCTCCAAGCTGACCGACTCCTCGGGCGTCATCCTGCTCGTCGTCACGGTGCCGACTCTCGTCGTACTGCTCGGCTACCAGACCCTGCTGCTGGCCCATGAGCCCTGGCAGACCGAGAACCTGCGCCGCTTCGCGACCATGGGCGCCTACCTCGCCACCCTCGCCACCGGCGCGTTCCTGGCCTACCTGCGCTCGGCCGTGACCGACCCGTCCGCGCGCAAGCGGGTCAGCTTCCTGTGGGACGTCGTCACGTTCTGGCCGCGCGCCAGCCACCCGCTCGGCCCACCGTCGTACGCCGAGCGCTCCATCCCCGAGGTCGTCACCCGGATCCGCCGGATCGTCGGCGACACCGCGGAGGACGGCGATCCGGCGCTCGCGCAGCAGCATGCCGAGGCGTTCGACGCCGGCCCGCAGCCGCACTACCGCGAGGCGCACACCGACGTCCTGGTCGTCGGCTACAGCCAGGGCTGCCCCATCGCGACCGCCGTGGTGGCTCAGCTGCCGCCGGAGGTCCGCGCCCGGACCAGCCTGCTCACGCTCGCCTCACCGGTACGACGCCTCTACGGCCGCACCTTCCCGGCGTACTTCGGCGACCACCAGCTCGAGCTCTTCGAGCAGCGGATGACCCGCCCCGACGGCCTGCACTGGGCGAACCTGGTCCGCGAGACCGACTACATCGGCGGCTGGGTGCGCAGCCCGGAGGACGGCGCGGTCGACCACTGGATCCTCGACCCGCCGGTGCTGTGGGAGGACGCCGACCCGGCGCCGCCGCCCACCCACCGGCACTCCAACTGGTTCTCCGACCCCCAGACCCGTCCGTACGCCGAGCGGCTGCTGTAGCTCAGACGCCCGGGAACGTACGACGGAGCAGGTCGAGGTCGATGCCGCGGGCCTCGACCGAGGCGGGTGTGTGGTCGGGGTCGAGTCGGCCGTAGACCAGCCGTACGAACGACTCAGCGGGCAGCGTCAGCTCGGCGCTCGCGGCGGTGTCGTCGGACGACGGGGAGATGCCGACCCCCGAAGGACCGAGGTCGAGGTGGAGGGCGAGCTCCGGGCCCGTCGTACGGACCTCGACCGAGACCTGCTCGTCCTGCTTCTGGCCGGTCCAGCCGGCGACCGGGGCGAGGTTGTCGACGACGTACGCCGCGGCGTCCTCGGTGAGAGTCGCCGCCGGGTCGAAGGCGACCACGATGTCCCAGGTGTGGACCGCGTGCTCGGAGAGCCGCATCCGCAGGAACTCCGCGAAGGTCTTCTCGCCACCGAACAGGTCGAGCGACCAGGCGTCGCGCTCGGCCTCGGTGAGGGCGTCCACCCGCTCGAGGAAGGCGTCGTTGACGGCGACCGCGTCGCGCACCTGCCCGAGCGGCTCCTTGGCGTTCCACGCGTCCCAGACCGGCTGCATCGCCTCGACCCCGGGCACGGGCTCGCCCTTCACGCCGTTCTCGAGGAACAGCGTGAAGAGCTCGGCCCCGGAGCCGAGGTGTGAGGCGACCTGGGCAACGGTCCAGTCGTCGTCGTAGGACTGGGTGCCGGCCTGGTCCTCGCTCAGCCCGTCGAGGGTCTCGGTGAGGCGCTGCTGGGAGGCGTGAAGGACGGAGACGAGGTGGTCTGTTGAAGATTCACTCATCCTCCGACCCTAGCCCGAGGTGCGAGCCGACCGGGCGCGGTGGGCGCGCACCCGCATCCGGGTGCCGCACCGCTCGCTGCTGCACCAGCGACGCCGTCCGGTCGGATCGAGGAAGAACCCCGAGCAGGAATCGTCGCCGCAGTACCCGATCTGGTCCCGCCGCGGACCGGCCAGGTCGGCCACCAGCTCGGCGGCGATCCGTGCCAGTGCCTCGTCGGCATCGGCCGGCGGTCGGGCCCGGAGCGCCCCGGAGCTGCGCCCGAGCCGGACCGGGGCGCCGCGCTGCAGCGCGTCGTCGAGGAGCCGCAGGTCGGCTGCGGCGCAGGACCGTCCGTCGTACTCCGCCGAGGTGACCGCCCACATCGCCTCCCGCAGCACGTGTGCCCGCTCGGCGTCTGAGTCGGTCACCCGCCGGGCGGGCGCCAGTGAGTGCGCGGCCAGGAACTCGGTGAGCGTCGCTCCATCCGGGACCAGGTCCCGCGGGTCGTCGCTCAGACGACCACGGAGAGTGGCCAGGAAGGCGGGCCAGACGGCGCCGTAGAAATCGCTGCGCACGTCGTCCCAGACGGAGCTCATGCATGAGAGTGTAACGGGTTGACACGTTACAAGCGAATTGAGACGATGTAACGCATGAAACCGTTACACCTGGCAGGACTCATCCCCGGAGTGTTCATCCTCGTGTGGAGCAGTGGCTACGTCGTCGGCGCGCTGGGGACCGAGGTGGTGGCCCCCGAGACGATCACTCTCTGGAGGTTCGTGGGCGCCGCCACGTTGCTCGCCGTGATCGCCGGCGTACGACGTGAGCGCTGGCCACACGGCCGGGACGTCGCTCGGGTGGCAACGGTGGGGGTGCTGTTCTTCGGGGTGCAGTTCGCTGCGCTCTACTACGGGCTGTCGGCCGGCGTCCCGGCCTCGACGACTGCCCTGGTCGCGTGCTCCGCGCCACTGGCCGTGGCGGTGGTCTCCGCGCGGCTCGGGTGGGAGTCCCTCACCCGCCGGCAGTGGCAAGGAGTCGCGCTCGGGCTCGCGGGGGTCGTGCTGACGCTTGCGGACAAGGTGGGTCGGCCGCCGCACCTGCTCGCCCTTGGCTGGACGCTCCTCGGGCTGGTGGGTCTGGCGGCTGGCACCCTGCTGCACGGACGACTCCGCGTCGAGGCCGGCGCCGGCTCGATCGCCACGATCGAGGTGCTCGGCGGCACCGTGCCGGTGGTGTTCCTGGCTCCGCTCTCGGGCTCGCTCGCCGTACCCCTCAGCGTGCACGCCGTGGGTGCGATGCTCTGGCTGACGCTGGTCACCGGGGTCGGCGGCCCGCTGCTGATGTTCGCGCTGATTCGGCAGCGGGGCGCGACGGCCACCAGCAGCCTGCTGTTCGTGGTCCCGGCCGTGACCGCGATCGTGGCGTGGCCGGTGCTCGGCACTCCCCTGAGCATCACCGCGGCGGCGGGCCTGCTGGTCGCGGGTCTAGGACTGCTGCTCACCGTGCGCGGCGGGCGACCGCGCGTCGAGGTCTCGACGCCGGAGGACCGTCAGATCCAGTCCGGGTACGTCGGCTCGGGCAGCGGACCCGTGGACTGGTCGCGGGTCTGTTCCAGCACCCGGCCGGCCGCGTAGAGCGACCCCTCCGAGCCCCGCGCGCCCCACAGGCTGACCGCGACCGGCAGCCCGTGCGCCATCTCCAGCGGCACCGTCAGGATGGGCGCCCCGGCCAGGGCGCTGGAGTCGGAGGCACCGCCGGCGCCGTGGTCGCCGTTGACCAGGTCGATCGGGCTCGGCGGCGCCATCGCCGGGGCGAGGAGCGCGTCGAGGTGGTGGTCACCCACGGTGCGGTCCAGCTCGGTGAGGCCCGCCGCCGTGCAGGCGTCGAGGGCGTCGCGGTACTCCGGCGACGAGAGGTCTCCGAGCGTGAGCGCCCGCTCGAAGAGCGACTGCCCGAACCACGGCAGCTCCTCGGAAGCGTGGGCCCGGTTGAACGCCACGACGTCCGCGAGCGACCGCACCGACGCGCCACGGGCCTCGAGGTACGCCGCCAGGCTGTGCACCAGCTCGATCAGCATCAGGTTCAGCACGTGGTTGTCGTCGACGTCCTTGAGTGCGGGCAGGGCGAGCCCGTCCACGATCTCCGCGCCCGCCGCCGAGAGGGCCGCCAGCGCTCGCTCGGCGGCGGCGTCGGCGGCTGGGCTGTAGCCCCACAGGTCTCGTGGTACGCCGATCCGCCGACCACGCACCCCGGCCTCGATCGTCGCGCTGAAGTCGGTGGCTGCCAGTACGTCGAGCAGTGCGGCGTTCTCGGCCACTGTGAGGGTCATCGGCCCGGGCGCGTCCTGGGTGAACGAGATCGGGATCACCCCGTCGGTGGGCACGAGGCCCACCGTCGGCTTCATCCCGACCAGTCCGCACGCCGCCGCCGGGGCGGTGATCGAGCCGTTGGTCTCGGTGCCGACGGCGAAGGGGGCCAGCCGGGCCGCGACGGCCGCGCCGCTGCCCGAGCTCGACCCCCACGCCGTGCGGTTGAGGGCGTAGGGGTTGCGGGTCAGCCCGCCGTGGGCGCTCCAGCCGGACGTCGAGTGCTCGTCGCGGATGTTGGCCCACTCGCTCAGGTTGGTCTTGCCCAGCACCACCATGCCCGCCTCGCGGAGACGCCGTACCAGCGTCGCGTCGCGGGCCGGCGGCTCGTCGGCCAGCGCCAGGGACCCGGCCGTGGAGGCGAGCCCGGCGGTGTCGATGTTGTCCTTGACCAGCACCGGCCGCCCGTGCAGCGGCGACCGGCTGCGGCCCGCGGCGGTCTCCCGGTCCGCGGACTCGGCCTCGGCGAGGGCGTGGGGGTTGATCGCGTTGACGGCCCGGATCCTCGGGTCGATCTCGTCGATCCGCTCGAGGGCTGTCCTGGTCTCGCTGGCGGAGACGCCGTCGCTGCTCACGCTCGCATCCTGTCAGGAGCCGCACGGGGGGAGCGCCGCGAACCTCCACATCTCCACCACCTCGTCGCCAAGGATGCCGCGTGCGGAGCACGGTCCGGCCCTCTTCCGCCTCCCGGCAACCCGCGTCGATGGGGGTCTGCGTGCCTCCGTCGGGTAGGTTGGGGGCATCAGCTCGTCGAACTCTCGCCGCGAGTTGTCCGCACGTCGTAGCAGTCTCCAACTGCTCCGTGCGTAGCCGCCCGAAACCTTCGGATCACGGCTGTCGGTGAGTCACCGCACAGATAGCGCCCTTCCTTGACCTCGTTCGAATCCCTCGGCGTGCCCGCACGCCTGTCCACCGTCCTCGCCCGTCAGGGCATCGACACCCCGACTCCCATCCAGGCCGCCACCCTGCCCGACTCGCTGGCCGGCCGCGACGTACTCGGCCGTGGCCGCACCGGCTCCGGCAAGACCTACGCCTTCCTGCTCCCCATCGTCGCCCGCCTCGCCGACGGGCGCGCTGCCCGCACCCGCGCCCCGCGCGCCCTGATCCTGGCGCCGACCCGTGAGCTGGTCGGCCAGATCGAGGCCGCCCTGGCGCCGCTCGCCGAGGCCACCGGCCTCACCACCCGCACCGTCTTCGGCGGCGTGGGCCAGAACCCCCAGGTCACCGCGCTCCGCAAGGGCGTCGACATCGTCGTCGCCTGCCCCGGCCGGCTGGAGGACCTCATCGGTCAGGGCCACTGCTCCCTCGACGACGTCGAGGTCACCGTGCTCGACGAGGCCGACCACATGGCCGACCTCGGCTTCCTGCCCGCCGTACGACGGATCCTGGGCCGCACCCCGAAGAGCGGCCAGCGCCTGCTCTTCTCGGCGACCCTGGACAAGGCCATCGACACCCTCGTCAAGCAGTTCCTGCACAACCCGGTCACCCACCAGGCCGACTCGGCGCAGTCGCCGATCTCGACGATGAGCCACCACGTGCTGCACGTCGAGCGCGAGCACCGGGTGCCGATCCTGGTCGACCTGGCCAGCGCGCCCGGCCGTCTCATCGTCTTCACGCGCACCAAGCACGGCGCCAAGGCGCTGGCCCGCCAGCTCAACAAGAGCGGCGTGCCGACCGTGGAGCTGCACGGCAACCTCGGTCAGGGTGCCCGCACCCGGAACATGGAGGCCTTCCATTCCGGCAAGGCCTCGACGCTCGTCGCCACCGACATCGCCGCCCGCGGCATCCATGTCGACGACGTCACCCTGGTCGTCCACGCCGACCCGCCGGTCGAGCACAAGGCGTACCTCCACCGCTCCGGCCGTACGGCGCGCGCCGGCAACGCCGGCACCGTCGTCACCCTGATGACCAGCGAGCAGGTCCGCGACGTCCGCGACCTGACCCGGGCCGCCGGCATCAAGCCGACCACCACCCGGATCAACGGCTCCTCCCACCCGGTCCTGGCCGAGCTCGCCCCCGGCGAGCGCGTCCTGTCCGGCTCGCTCGACATCTCGACTCCTTCGTCGTCGTCCCAGACGCGCTCTGGTGGCGGCGGCGGAGGGCGCAACCGCCGTGGTGGCGGTGGTGGCCGCGGTCGTGGTGGAGCAGGCCAGAAGCCTTCGGGCCACAAGCCGTCGGGTCAGAAGCCGTCCAGCCAGAAGCCGTCCGGGCAGAAGTCGGGCGGCAACCGCTCCCGCCGTCCCGCGACCGCCGCGCGCACGTCGTCCGGCGGCAGCCACAGCGCCGCCTCGTTCAGCGGCCGCCGCTGACCGCCGAGTCGGCGCAAACAGGCACGGAAATCACGCCGAGTCGGCACAAAGAGGCGCCGAAATCACGCCGAGTCGTCATGTGACGACTCGGCGGTCCTGGCGGCCGAGCCGCCACAGCCACCACAGCCCGACCAGCGGCAGTACGAGCGGCACGAAGCCGTAGCCGTTGCCGTAGTCCGACCAGACGCTGGCCTTGTCGAGGTCGGACGGGTGGCTGAGGGTGCCGATCACCAGCACGCCGGTCAGCTCGACCAGGATCGTGGCGATCGCGACCCTCCGGCGGTCGGTCGCCAGCGCCCAGGTGGCGACGATGTAGACCAGACCGGAGAACAGCGAGAGCAAGTACGCCACCGGCGCCTTCGACGCGTCGGTCGCCAGCTGTACGACGGCCCGCGCCGTCGCCGCGACCGCGAAGAGGCCATAGACGAAGACCAGCACCCGCCCGAGCCCGTGCCGCGTCGACAGCTCGCTCACCGGTAGCTCCAGAGCTGGTGCAGGCGCAGGAAGAGGAAGCCCACGGCGAGCACGCCCACCAGCAGCACGCCGGTGCCCGACCGGGTGCGCTCCCCGGCCGCCCACGCGAACGCGATCGGCAGCACCAGCAGCGAGCCCACCAGGTAGCCGACGTACGCCGCGACGTTGAGGTCGCCGTGATCGCCGAACACCTGGACCAGCCCGATCACCAGCTGAACGACGAGCCCGACCTCGATGACCGCCAATGCGCCGTACAGCAGATCGCCGGGCAGCCGGTCCAGCACGATCAGCACCACCAGCCAGAGCGCCACCACCAGGCAGATCGCGGCCAGCACGATCTGGAGGACGGTCATGCGCGCGAGCCTAGCCACGCGACGCCGGGCACTCGTCGGCGCCGGGACCGACCGACCCGGAGCGATCAGCCGGTACGACGCAGCACGAGGTCGGAGGAGAACCAACGGTCGCCCGCGGTCTTGCGGTCGAGGATCCTGCGCGCGGCGGTGGCGGCGATGTCCTCCACGGGATGGGTGGCCGACGTGAGTCCGGCGTACGACGCGAGCGGCAGGTCGTCGAACCCGGTCACCGCCACGTCGCCGGGTACGTCGCGACCGTGCGCACGCAGCGTCTCCATGACCCCGAGCGCTGCGTCATCACAGCTGACGAGCACCGCGTCGACCTCCGGCCAGCGCCCCAGCAGGCGCACGGCCGCGGTGCGGCCGCTCACCGTCGAGAAACCGGCCCGGATCACTCGGGCCGGAAGCCCCGCCTCGGCGAGCACGGAGAGGTAGCCGTCGACCGTGCGGCCGGTGCAGGAGACGTGGGCCGGGCCGGCGATGATCGCGATCCGGCGGCGCCCGGACTCCAGCAGATGCCGGGTCATCCGGGTCGTGAGGTCGGCGCCGTCCACGTCGACCACCGGCACGTGCTCCGAGCCGACCCCGATCGAGACCACCCGCCCGCCGAGTCGAGGGTCGAGCGCGTCGACGAGAGACCGGTGGCCGTTGGTCAGCACGACGCCGACCACGTCCCGGTCGCGGGCGAGAGAGACCAGCGCCGACGGGTCGTCCCACCGCACGGCCTCGAGCCCGACGCCGATGCCGTCCGGGCTGCACTCGGTGGCGGCCGCGGCCACGACGCGTGCCAGGTAGGGATCGACCGTCAGCCCGGCTCGTGTCGTCACCGACGCCACGACCAGTCGCGTGCCACTGCCCGCGGCCAACGCACGCGCCGCCTGGTTGGCGACGTACTCGAGATCGGCCGCTGCCCGGAGCACCTGCTCCCGGGTCTCGGCCCGGACCGGCCCCGAGCCGGCGAGTGCTCGTGCGGCGGTCGCCCGGGAGACGCCCGCCAGACGGGCGACGTCCTCGAGGGTCGGGTGGTCTGGCGTCGGGCGCACGCGCCACGGTAGATCGCCGTCGCTCGTCATCGCAATGAGCGAGCGGCGGCCCTATGGTGAACAGATGGCCGAGGTTCCGGGTACCTCCTACGTTCCGAGCTCACCGCGCAAGGTGCTGGTCGTCATCGGCACCCGCCGCGAGCCGCTGGAGTCCGAGATCGAGGCGGAGCTTCCGTGATGCTCGGGCACCAGGGCCACAGACGCGGAGACCGCGGCGGTGCCCCCCGACACTGCCGCGGTCTGTGATACCCCCGTCTGTCTCGACCCGCTGAGGGATCGGTCAGGACCTGACCATAGATCGACTTCGGCCCGGGGTGAATGGCACGGTTGGGCCACGCAGACCCTAGGGTCAGCACGGCTCGCGGGGTGAGGTGACGTCGACCGCCGGGTCGCCGGCGCGGGGCCCGCGCGCCGCGAGCGGCCGGTGAAACCCCTGGCCCGCCGGTGCCATCGGAGCCTTACCTGAGAGTTACCCAAGGGTCGACGGATCCGGCCCGAGACGAGAGATCGGGGAGTCCGCGACCGCGGCCGTGCTCAACCACACCGCCGCGGTCCCCCTTGCGGATTCCCCCTGTCCGGCACTCCCATCCCCCCGCGGAAGTACCAGATCGGGAACGCTACCGCCCCGGACCGCGCATGCGGAATGACGAGTTTGGGTCCCCCGAACGGCACTATCCCGCGGTGTGTCGGCGCGTGGCGCGGAGGTGAGAGCGCTCTGTCACCGTCGCACGGCCGTCCTCCCCTGGCCGTCGTGGACCAGATCGGGGGTCCGGACGCGATGATGGGCGACGTGACCCCGGACCCCTTGCGCTTCGCGCACGAGACATTGCCGCAGCGCGTGCTCTTCGCCGCCGGCGAAGCGGCCGGCGCGGTGACGGAGGAGGTACGACGCCTGGGCGCCTCGCGGGTGATGGCGATCGCGTCCGACGCCACCCGCGCCGAGCCGGTGCTGACCGGCGTACCAGTGGCCGTGCTGCACACCGACGTCGTCATGCACGTGCCGGTCGAGGTCGCGGAGCGGGCCCGCGCGGTGGCCCACGACCATGACGCCGACGTCCTGGTCAGCATCGGCGGTGGGTCCACGACCGGGCTGGCCAAGGCCGTCGCCCTCACCACCGGGCTGCCGATCATCGCCGTACCCACGACCTACGCCGGGTCGGAGGCCACCGACGTCTGGGGTCTGACCGAGGGCGGCCGCAAGACGACGGGGGTCGACCGGCGCGTGCTGCCCGCGGCCGTCGTCTACGACGCGAGCCTGATGCTCGGACTCCCGGTCGCCACCAGCGTCGCGTCCGGCCTGAACGCCGTGGCGCACTGCGTCGACTCGATGTGGGCGCCGCGCACCGACCCGATCGACCAGGCCCTCGCGCTCGAGGGCATCCGCGCTGTCGCGGCCGGTCTGCCGCGCGTCGTCACCGACCCGCTCGGGCTCGGTGGCCGGGAGCAGACCCTGTACGGCGCCTACCTCTCGGCCGTCGCGTTCGCCTCCGCTGGATCCGGACTGCACCACAAGATCTGCCACGTGCTCGGTGGCATGTTCAACCTGCCGCACGCCGAGACGCACGCCGTCGTGCTGCCCTACGTGCTGGCCCTCAACGCGCCCGCCGTACCGGAGCTCGACGCCCGGATGGCCGCCGCCTTCGGCGCCGACACAGCACTCGACGGGCTGCAGCGGCTGCGTACGAAGACGAGTGCGCCGCGGTCGCTCCGCGACCTCGGCCTGGCGCAGGCTGACCTCCCCCGGGCGATCGAGCCGATCCTGGAAGCCGCACCCCCGAGCAACCCGGTGCCGGTCACGGCCGAGGTGATCGGGGGGCTCCTGCGCGCGGCGTACGAGGGAGAGGAGCCGGATGCCTGAGATCCCCGCCGAGCAGGAGGCGCGCGAGGCCGAGCTGGAGGAGCGGGTGCTCGCGTCGTTCGCCGGTACGCCGGACCCGCGCACCCGGGAGCTCGTCGAGGCGCTGACCCGCCACCTGCACGGGTTCCTGCGCGAGACCCGGCTGACCGAGGAGGAGTGGCGGAGGGCGATCGCGTTCCTCACCGAGGTCGGGCAGATCACCGACGACCGGCGCCAGGAGTTCATCCTGCTCTCCGACGTGCTGGGTGCGTCGATGCAGACCATCACCATCAACAACCAGGCCTACGCGAACGCCACCGAGGCCACCGTCTTCGGGCCGTTCTTCGTCGAGGGCTCGCCCGAGGTGGGGCTCGGCGGCGACATCTCCGGCGGTGCGTCCGGTGAGCCGTGCTGGGTCGAGGGCACCGTCACCGACACCTCGGGTCTCCCGATCGCCGGTGCCCTGCTCGAGGTCTGGGAGGCGGACGCCGACGGGCGCTACGACGTGCAGTACGACGACGACCGGGTCGCCGCCCGCGGTCATCTGCACACCGACCCCGGGGGCCGCTACCACTTCTGGGCGGTGACCCCCACGCCGTACCCGATCCCCGACGACGGCCCGGTCGGTGCGCTGCTGCGGGCCACGGGCCGCTCGCCGATGCGCGCCTCCCACCTGCACCTGATGGTGGTGGCCGAGGGCTACCGCACCCTGGTGACCCACGTGTTCCCCCGCGGAGACGCCCACCTCGGCTCCGACAGCGTCTTCGGCGTCCGCGAGTCGCTCGTCGTCGACGTACACCGCCAGCTCCCCGGGACGCCGACCCCCGACGGCCGCGACCTGCCAGGCCCCTGGTCGACGATCACCTTCGACCTGGTCCTCGCCCCCGACCCGTCAGAGCCGGCGTAGCTTCGCCTCGACCAGCATGCGGACCAGGTCGTCCGGAAGTGGCTGGTCGACGGGGAAGTGGAGCGAGCCCGGGGTGGCGTCGTAGCCGGCGACGGCATCGCCGAGGTCTCGGAGGACGTCGCCGCTGTGGGGCAGGTAGCTCAGGTGGTTCTTGAACGCCGCGAACCCGGCGACCACCTTCCCGTCCACCCGGAAGGCCGGCATGCCGTAGGACAGGCACTGCTCGGCAGTCCGGTACGACGGCGAGGATGGAGCGTCGTAGCGCCTCGAGGGTGGACCGCTTCGGCTCCTCGAGCCCGGCGAGGTAGTCGTCGATCTCCGCAGTGCTCATCGCTCACCCTCCCATCACCAGCGCCGCGAACGCACGGGTGGACACCAGGACCCGACGCATGCCACGAGCCTCAATGCCACTCGGCGAGGCGCCGCGCGGTCTCGTCGGGTGTTGTGTCGCCACTGGCGACTGCGATCACCAAGTCGTACGCCGGGTCGTCGGGCGCATCCAAATCGACCCCGTTCAGCCCGTAGAACACCACCACAGCCAGCCATCCGAGCCGCTTGTTGCCGTCGGCCAGGGCGTGGTGACCGACCACCGACTCCAACAGCACAGCCGCTTTGATGTCGAGATCGGGGTAGACCTCGGTACCGAAGAGATGGGCCGTGGGCCTGTGGGCCGCCGAGTCCAGCAGACCGAGGTCGCGTACCGGACCCACCCCGAGGTCGGCGGTCAGAGTGAGCAGATCCTCGAGCGAGAGGTAGTGGGTCATTGACCCAGACGGTCGAGCAGGTCCGCGTACTTCTCACGTGCCTGCTCCGACAGCCCACGCACACGTTCTTCGTGGCCGCGGCGCGCGGCGGCCGCCCTGATCGCTCGGATCATCGCCTCCTGCTTGCTCACGCCGTCACCCCGGGCGAGTTCAGCAAGCAGGGCTTCGTCCTCAGCGTTCAGCCTCAGCGTCATGGCCATGCTCGGATGATACCAAAGTGGTACCAGCCCGTCCCCGCCTAGCCTGGGGCGATGCGGATCGAGGACGTACGCCGGCTCGATCTCGGCAGCTTCGTCCGGCCCGCGGAGGAGACCGGCTCCGGGCAGCCGCGCGTCGAGGTCGTCTATGCGTACGTCGTGCGCACACCGGACGGCGTACTCCTGCTGGACAGCGGGCTCGGAGCCGCCGACGAGGAGACCGAGGCGTGGTACCGCCCGCGCCGCATCCCGCTCGACGCCGCCCTCGCCACCGCCGGCCTCACCCTCGACGACGTCGCGCTGGTGGCCAACTGCCACCTGCACTTCGACCACATCGGCGGCAACCCGCAGCTCCCCGGCCGCCCGGTCTTCTGTCAGCGCACCGAGCTGGAGACGGCGCGCTCGGATGGCTACACGTTCCCCGAGCTCGTCGACTTCGACGGCTCCCGCTACGAGCTGCTGGACGGCGAGACCGAGATCGCGCCGGGCGTTCACGTCGTGCCGACGCCCGGGCACGTCGACGGCCACCAGTCGCTCGTGGTCGAGTGCAGCGACGGCTCGCTCGTCCTCGCCGGCCAGGCTCACGACACGGCGTCGCAGTGGTCGGCCGACGTGCTCGCCGCGCGGGCGGCCGAGCTCGGTCACCAGCAGCCGCTCCCGGTGGCAAGCCCGTGGATGCAGCGCCTCCTCGCCTTCGACCCCCGCCGCGTCGTCTTCGCGCACGACGCCGCTGTCTGGCTCCCCTGACCGACCGGCAGGTACGGCGTCAGGCTGGTTGGCCGGGCGGAGCGAAGAGCCCCGCCAGCACCTCGACGAGCCGGTCGTCGCCTTCCTCGGCGGCCCTGAGCAGCCTCTTGGTCGGACCGTGCGCGAGCTGGTGCACGGCGCGTCGTACCCGGTCCTCGATGAGTGGCCGCAGGTCGTCGGGGACCCCGCGGGTCGCCTGGTCGACCTGGCTCTGCGCGTACGCCTCCACGTCCGCGCGCAGCCGCGACACGGACACGGCGGCCGACCTCCCGGCGAGCCAGCGCAGGTAGCGCTCGAGCTCGGCCTCGACGATCCGGTCGGCTCGGGCCAGCTCGTAGAGCACCGCGCGCTCGTCGACGGCACCTGCGGTTCTGAGGTCGGCCAGGTCCACGAGGGTCACCCCGCGGATCCGGCCGACCTCCGGGGCGACGTTGCGGGGGACGCACAGGTCGATGAGCAGCAGCCCTCGGGAGTTCGCCGACAGCTGGTCAGGCTCGAGCAGTCGCTGGGGCGACGCGGTCCCGAAGATCGCCACGTCGGCCGTGGCGAGCACCTCCGGGAGCCGGGCGAGGTCGACCACCGTGGCGCCGGCCGCGGCCAGACGTTCTGCGCGCTTCCGGGTCCGGTTGCACACCGTCACCCGCGCGCCGAGCCGCCCCGCGTCGGCCACGACCTCCGCGGCGACATGTCCGGCGCCGACGACCACGACGTGCAGGCCGTCGAGACCGCCGCCGCGCGAGTAGGCCGCGAGCCGTACGGCGGCCGCGGCCACCGAGCGACCCTCCTCGCCGAGGCGGGTGTCGCGGTGCACCAGGCGGGAGGCGTGGACGGCGGTGGCGAGCAGCCGCTCCAGCTCGAGCCCGCCCACACCGGCGGCGCGGCTGGCGTCGGCGGACGCGCGTACCTGCCCGGTGATGTCGCGCTCGCCGAGCACGAAGGACTCCAGGCCGGCCGTCACCCGGAGCAGGTGCCGCGCGGCATCCGGCCCGGTGAGCCGGGTCGACACCTCGTCGACGACCTCGGTGGGCACATCGCGACTGGCGGCCAGCGCTTCGACCAGCAGGTGCGGGTCCTGCCCGGCCGGCCACACGGCGTACACCTCCGTACGCTCGCACGTCGACAGCAGGGCGATCTGGTTCGCGCCGGTGCGCTCCCTGAGGTCGACGAGGCAGGCGGCGAGCTCGTCCTGGGTGAAGGACAGCGCCTCGAAGAGCGGCAGCGGGATGCGGGTCCCGGACACGGAGAGACACGCGAGGTCGGCAGGCATCCCTGCAGTGGCCAAGTCGGACATGCGCCTACTCGCTCCCCCGTGATCTCTGGTGGCGCCCAGATCTGTCGACGACTCTGAACGCCGAGCCTTGGGAAAATCTTGGTCGGCCCCGGAGGTGCGGGGTGCCACCCGGTGGAAGGCGACACCTGCCAGCGACTAGTTTCGTCAGTGCCAGCCCCGAACGAGGAGTAGTCCGATGACCCAGACCCAGACGTCGTCACCGACGTACCAGATCGTCAACCCGGCGACCGGCGAGGTGGAGCAGACCTTCGACACCGCGACCGACGCCGAGATCGAGGCGGCGCTGGCCGCGGCCCATACGGCGTACGACGCCTGGAAGGACGTGCCGATCGAGGACCGGGCCAAGATCGTCACCCGCGTCGCTGAGCTCTTCAAGGAGCGTCGCGACGAGCTGGGCGCCGTCGCCACCAAGGAGATGGGCAAGCCGCTGAGCGAGGCCACCGGGGAGGCTCACTTCTGCGGCGACATCTTCGACTACTTCGCCACCGAGGGTCCGACCCTCGCGGCCGACCAGCCGATCAAGACGTTCTCCGGCGGCAAGGCGGTGGTCCAGAAGCTCCCCATCGGCGCGATCCTCGGGATCATGCCGTGGAACTACCCCTTCTACCAGATCGCCCGGTTCGCGGCGCCGAACCTGATGCTGGGCAACACCGTGATCCTCAAGCACGCCGAGTCGGTGCCCGGGTCCGCCCTCGCCGTCGCACAGCTGATGAAGGACGCCGGCGTGCCCGACGGCGCCTACGTCAACGTGTTCGCCTCGCACGACCAGATCGAGACGATGATCAGCGACCCGCGCGTCGCCGGCGTCTCGCTGACCGGCTCCGAGCGGGCCGGCGCGGTCGTGGCGTCGATCGCCGGCAAGAACCTCAAGAAGTGCGTGCTCGAGCTCGGCGGCTCCGACCCCTACGTCATCCTCGACACCGACGACGTGGCCGCCGCCGCCGACACGGCGTGGGAGACCCGGATCAGCAACACCGGCCAGGCCTGCAACTCCAACAAGCGGATGATCGTGATGGACGACGTCTTCGACGGTTTCGTCGCCCGGCTCACCGAGCACGCCAAGGACCTTCGCCCGGGTGACCCGACGGCCGAGGAGGACGGCACGTTCGCGCCGCTCTCCTCGCGCGCGGCCGCGGAGAAGCTCGCCGAGCAGGTGCAGGACGCCGTCAGCAAGGGCGCCACCCTGCACGCCGGCGGTGTCCTCGGCGACGGCCCCGCGGCGTACTACTCACCCGCCGTGCTCACCGGCATCACCGAGGACATGCGCGCCTACCGCGAGGAGCTCTTCGGCCCGGTCGCCGTGGTCTACAAGGTCTCCGACGACGACCAGGCCCTCGCCCTCGCCAACGACACGGCGTACGGCCTCGGCGGTGCGGTCTTCAGCACCGACACTGAACGTGCCACCAAGGTCGCCCAGCGCCTGGAAGTCGGCATGTCCAACGTGAACACCCCGGCCGGCGAGGGCGCGGAGGTGCCCTTCGGTGGGGTCAAGCGCAGCGGGTTCGGCCGTGAGCTCGGCCCGCTCGGTATGGACGAGTTCGTCAACAAGCGGATGTTCTACGTCGCCGACTGAGCCCGCGAGAGGTCGGTCGCGCCGAGGCTCGCCTGCTCGGCGCGACACAGGTCGGCCTGCACCGTGGTCGTGTGCTGCGCGGCCACCAGCAGGTCGACGACCTCGTCCTGGGTGCGGCCGCGGGTGTCGTTCCAGTGCGTCAGGTCGAGCACCTGCATCATCCGTACCTCCGGGCCGGGGCACCACCGGACGTTGGCGTCCGGGTCGTCGCGCAGCGCGTGCCAGGTGAGGTCCAGGGTGCGCTGGACGATCTGCGATCGCTCGGTCCCGGGGCCGCCGGCCGCCTGTACGACGGAGCCGACCAGGCAGGCGCCCGTGACGGGTCCGGTGCGGGCCAGCCGCAGGTCGAACGCGGTGACCGACCGTCGACCGTCGGGGGTGGCGACGGTGAACCAGGCGCCCTGGATCCAGCCCTCACCGACGATGCCGGCTGCCTCCACGAGCAGGGTGCGAATCGAGAACAGCTCGGCCAGGTGCGCCGACAACGCGTCGTAGCGCCGGAGCCGGCGGCGTTCGGTACGACGCTCGCGGCGCCCCGTCGGGGTGGGTGTCAGCAGCGGTGCGATCGTCGTACTCACGAGAACCTCCTTCTCGACCGGCTCTCCCACTCTCATCCGCGCGAGCCCAGGACGCAAGAGTCTCCGGCGGATGGCTGTTTGCGGACGCCAGAGATCATGGGTCGTTGTGACTGCAACCGAAGGGTTGCAATCCCGGGAGAGAAGTGCAACTCTGGAGTTGCATACATCGGACGACCCACGGAGAGCGAGACGACCATGAACGACCAGAGCTACCGCACCACCCTGCTGGTGGAGGCCACCCCCGACCAGGCCTACGCCGCGATCAACGACGTCCGCGGCTGGTGGTCGCAGGACGTCGACGGCCGCACCGACACCGTCGGCGCGGAGTTCGACTACCGCGGCAACCAGGACGGCGTGAACGTGCACCGGGCGCGGATCCGGGTCACCGACCTGGTCCCGGGTGACCGGGTGGCGTGGGAGGTGCTGGACAACTGGATGAGCTTCATCGACGACCAGGCCGAGTGGACGGGCACCCACATCGTCTTCGAGATCGCGCCCACGGAGGGCGGGACGGAGATCCGCTTCAGCCATCTGGGGCTGGTGCCGTCCTACGAGTGCTACGACGCCTGCTTCGACGCCTGGACGTTCTTCGTCCAGTCCAGCCTGCGTGGCCTGATCGCCACCGGGCACGGCGAGCCGATGGCGAGGGTGGCCCCGACTCAGACTGCGGCGTCCGCCTGAGGGTCCATCCCGCTCAGCTCGGCCAGCCTGGCCACGCCGGCCGGGACGTTGCTCCTCAGCCGGGCGACGGCCTCGGGCACGCCGGGGGAGTCGCTTCGCTCGGGCGGGACGCGCGCCGGGTTGATCGCCACCCCGTCCGACCAGGCCTTGATGTCGGGCTCGGCCCCGAAGGCGGTCGTGGCCCGGGTGCCCCGGACGTTCATCCGCGCCCAGTCGGCGAGGGTGTTTCCGTAGCGCGACGGCGGGCAGAGCCGGTTCTTCTCCGCGTCGTCGGTGCGCGTCGCCTCGACGTAGCCGGTCACGGCCGCGCCGAAGCACGGGAACCCGGCCCGGATCGGCTGCAGCGTGATGGCCTCGGGGCGCCACACGGGCACCAGGGGCGGGTTCTTGAGGCCGCTGGCGGCACAGTGCACGACGACCGCATCGGCGGCAACGGCGACCTCGCCCTCGTCGAGCAGGAGTCGGCCCCGCTCGACGCGGCGCAGATGCCCGCGGCGTACGACGTGCTCGACGCTGCGCAGCAGGTCGAGCTCCCACCGGCCCAGGGTCGGCGCCCTCGCCATCGTCGGCGCCACCGACTGGTCGATCCTGATCATCACGCCGGCGTCCTCGAGCCGGAGGAACACGTCGTCGAGCGAGGACCCCGCCGCCGCGGCCTGCATCATGTCGGCGGCCATCGCGATGAACACGGCCGGGTCGGGTTGCACCACGGCCCGGTTGAGCATCCACGGGTCGCGGGGCCGTACCCAGCAGATCCGGTCGGGCTCCACCCCGCGCGCCAGCAGCCAGACGACGGAGTCGGTCGCGGTCTTGCCCGACCCCACCACGACGTACTCGCTGGCGGCGCCGTCCACCCGCACCACGTCGTTCGCCGGGATGACCCGGGCGTCGTCCGCGACCTCGAACGGCGGCGGCGTGTGGGCAGGGATGTCGGGGGAGAGGTAGCGGGCGTCGACGATCCGGCATCGCGCCGGCACCTCGAACAGCTCACCCGAGATCCGCGAGAGGACCTGCCGGTCGCCGACGTACTCGGTGCCGGGCAGGAACTCGACCCGTCCCGGCGCCAGCATCCGGTCGGTCATGACCTGCCCGTAGTAGGCGCAGATCTCCCACCGCGAGGCGCGCTCGGGCAGGCCCGCTTCGGGTCCGCGCTGCTGCACCCGACCGCCGCCGAGCACCGTCGAGGCGACGCCGTAGAACGACGAGGGCTGGTGCAGCTGGACGAACGGGTAGGCGTCGAGCCAGTGGCCGCCGGGGGCATGGCGGCGGTCGACCACGGCCACCCGGACGTCGGAGTGGTCGATCAGCGCGTCGGTGAACGCCATCCCGGTCGCGCCGGCGCCGACCACCAGGTAGTCGACGTCGAGGACGGTGGTCACCTGCGGCTTCCTGCCGCGCGACGTACGCCCGAGGTCACGCTGCCCAGGTGGTCGAGCGACTCCCGCATCACCTCACCCAGCTCGCGGCCCTCGCCGTCCCCCACCCACCGGGTGAAGCCGACCCGCAGCACCGCGATCCCGGCCTCGGCGGCCAAGCTCGCATCGGGCTCTTCGACCCCACGCCGTTGGAGGCCGCCGGCGAGGGCGGTGGCCAGCGACGCCATCTTGATCAGCTCCCGCTCCCGCAGCTCGGCGTGGGCGGCGATCACGTCGTGCCGTTGCCGGGAGAAGTCGCGGCGGTCTCCCAGCATCGCGGCGGCCGCGTCGAGGGCGGCGGCGACCGCCTCCATCGGCGACGCATCGGGGGCTGCCGCCTCGAGGGCCTCCACCATGCTCGCCTGCAGAACCTCGGACCCGGCGAAGAGCACCTCGCGCTTGTCGGCGAAGTAGCGGAAGAAGGTGCGGGCGGTGAGTCCGGCCCGGTCGGCGATCTCGGCCACCGTGGTCTGGTCGAAGCCACGCTCGACGTACAGCTCCATGGCCGCTTGGCGGAGCCGTCCGCTCGCGTCCGGCTCCCAGCGACCCATGCCGCGAGTCTACGCGATGTCACACGCTGACATCACCGTGCTAGCGTGATGTCATCAGGTGTCATCACGACCCGCTGGACGGGTCGAGGAGCGGAGGTCGTCATGCGGGTGTTCGTCACCGGAGCGTCGGGCTGGATCGGGTCGGCGGTGGTCGCCGAGCTGCTGGGTGCGGGCCACGAGGTGCTGGGCCTCGCCCGCTCGGACTCGTCGGCGGAGGCGGTGGCGGCTCTCGGGGCCGACGTGCACCGCGGCGACCTCGCCGACCTCGACAGCCTGCGCGCGGGCGCGGCGGTCGGCCGAGGGCGTCGTTCATCTCGGCTACCACCACGACTTCTCCCAGATGCAGGAGGCGGCGCAGCTGGACCGGGCGGCCGTCGAGGCCCTGGGTACGGCGCTCGAGGGCACCGGTGCGCCGCTCGTCGTCGCCTCGGGCACGCTCGGGCTGGCGCCCGGCCGGGTCGGCACCGAGCGCGACCTGCCCGACCCCTCCCTGCACCCGCGGGTCCCCAACGCGCTGGCCACGCTGGCGTACGCCGAGCGCGGCGTGCGCTCCTCGATCGTCCGGTTCGCCCCGACCGTGCACGGCGACGGCGACCACGGCTTCATCGCGACGCTCGTCGGCATCGCGCGCGACCGGGGCGTCTCGGCGTACGTCGACGAGGGCGCCAACCGTTGGCCCGCCGTGCACCGTCTCGACGCCGCCACCCTGGTCCGCCGGACGGTCGAGGATGCCCCGGCCGGATCGGTCGTCCACGCGGTGGCCGAGGAGGGGGTTCCGACCCGCGAGATCGCCGAGGCGATCGGCCGCGGCCTCGATCTCCCGGTCAGGTCAGTACCGGCCGAGGAGGCGGCCGACCACTTCGGCTGGATCGGGATGTTCTTCGGTGCCGACGCGCCCGCCTCGAACGCGCTGACCCGCGAGCTGCTCGGGTGGGAGCCGACCCGTCAGGGTCTGATCGCCGACCTCGACGAGGGCCACTACTTCCGCACGACCGGCTGAGCCAGCAGTCGAGCCGTTCCTACGGACACACATTGCTCGCCGGGTCGGTGCTCGCGAGATGCGATGCGGTGACCAACGTGTGTCTGCAGGTAGGGAGGGCCGGAGCCCGTGGCGTGGGAACATGGTGCGATCGGCGTGGCTGACAAGGCCCTCCGACCGCTGGAGGACTAGCCCGTGGACCGCGCTGCCCGTGAAGCCACGCTGTTGTCCCTCGTCGTGTTCGGTGTCGTGCTCTCCCTGGGGCTGACGCGCTTCGGGTGGGGCGTGGGCTACGGCGTCGTGGGTGCCGTCTTCACCGCAGCCGTGGTGTGGCTCGCCGTCTATGCCACCGGCAAGCTCCGGGGTTCGGACCGGTCCTAGCGCCCGTGGGCCCCTGCACCGACGAGAGGCTGGTGGCGGTGGTGATGCCGCCCCTAGGATCCGGTTCATCGAGCAGCAGTCGGTCCCGGGACTAGGACAAAGGACGGTCAGCATGCGCACATCCATCGTGGTCGGTATCGGAGCGGTCGTGGTTGCGACGACGGCACTCACGGGGGCGGCCCTCGCCTCGTCGCCCGGACACCACCAGCCCAGTCACCGGTTCACGGTCGTCGAGCACGCCGACACCGATACCACCGCAGACACGGGCCCTGCTGGCGACAGCCTCGGCGACGTACTCGCTTTCGCCAACCCGATCTTCGACGCTGGCAACACCCGTCAGATCGGCACCGACAACGGTTCGTGCATCCGCACCGCCGTGGGCGTGAGCTACGAGTGCACGTGGACGACGTCACTGCCCGGCGGTTCGATCGCGGTCACCGGCCCGTTCCTCGACGCCGGCGACTCGACTCTCGCCGTCACCGGGGGCACGGGTGCCTACCGAGGAGTGTCCGGCGAGATGCGCCTGCATGCCCGCGACGCAGCCGGCAGTGCCTTCGACTTCACCTTCTCGCTCACCCGGCGCTGAGCGGCTACAGCTCGGCGCGCAGGATCTCGGCCGCGCCGGACATGGCCCGCAGCTTGCCCTCGGCGCTGGCGCGCGGCAGGTACTTCATGCCGCAGTCGGTGGCGATGGTGATCTTGTCGGGCGACGTGTAGGGGAACGCGCGGCGGACGCGGCCTGCGACCGTCTCGGTGGTCTCCACCTCGTGGTCAGACAGGTCGATCACACCCAGGATGATCGTCTTCCCAGCCAGATCGGCCAGGACGCCGAGGTCGAGCTTCGACTGCGCGGTCTCGATCGAGATCTGGTCGGCCGAGCAGCCGGCCAGCTCGGGCAGGAACGAGTAGCCCTCGGGCCGCTCGTGGATGATCGCGGCGTACCCGAAGCAGATGTGGACCGCGGTCGTGCCGGTGACGCCGTCGAGGGCGGCCCGAAGCGCGGCCAGGCCATAGGCGCGGGCCGCCTCGGGCCGCGCCTGCATGTAGGGCTCGTCGATCTGGACGATGTCGGCACCCGCGGCGTGCAGGTCCTTGATCTCCCCGTTGACGGCCGCGGCGTACGCCATCGCGGCCGACTCGAGGTCGGGGTAGTGGTCGTTCTGCGCCTGCTGCGACATCGTGAACGGCCCCGGCACCGTCATCTTGATGGTGTGGTCGGTGTGCGCCCGCAGGAACTTCACGTCGTCGACCTCGATCGGCCGCGGCCGCACGATCGGGCCGGCGATCCGCGGCACCGGGTTGGGGTGTCCGCTGCGGTCGAGCGCGGTGCCCGGGTTGTCGATGTCGACGCCGTCGAGTGCGGTGGCGAAGTGGTTGGAGTAGGACTCACGGCGCATCTCACCGTCGGTGATGATGTCGATCCCGGCCTCCTCCTGGGCCCGGATCGCCAGCAGCGTGGCGTCGTCCTGGGCCTGCTCGAGGTACGCCGGGTCGACCCGCCAGAGCTCACGGGCGCGCACCCGCGGCGGGAAGCGCCCGGCCAGCTTGGCGCGGTCGATCAGCCACTCCGGCTGGGCGTAGCTCCCCACCAGCGAGGTCGGCAGCAGGGTCGGAACGGACGACAGATGGCTCACCCGCCAGACCCTACTCACGCTGCCGGGGCCCGCGGAGCGTGTGTCATCGTGAGAAGCCGTCGAGAGCGAGGAGGGCCGCGTGGCGCAGGTGAAACGGGTGCTGATGGTCGGTCTCGGCACCATCGCGCGCACCCATCTCGAGGTGCTCGACCGGGTGCCCGACCTCACCGTCGTCGGCGGCGTCGACCCCACTGCGCCCGACGTGGACGTCCCGGTCTTCCGCACCCTGGACGACGCGCTGCGGGCCGAGCCCGCGCCCGACCTGGTGGTGGTCGCGACCCCAACGGAGACCCACGTCGCGCTGGTCCGTGCGATCGTCGACCGCGCCGACGCGCTGGTCCTGTCGGAGAAGCCGCTGGCGTCGCGGCTTGCCGACCTCGAGCCCCTCGCCGACGTGGCCGACCGGGTCCGGGTCGCCCACCACTTCGCGTTCTCCCCCGAGGTGGAGTGGGCACGACGTCACGTGCTCGCCTCCGGCTGGGGCCGGCCCACCCAGGTCCTGAGCACCTTCAACGATGCGTACGCCGGGCTGGGCGAGGCACGGCTGGCGAGCTACGTGTCCAGCTGGGTCGACTCGGCGCCGAACCAGCTCAGCCTGCTGGCGCCGTTCACCGGGCGGTGCGAGGTGGTCGGCCATTCCGACGAGCGGCTCCGCGCCAGCACGGTCCTCGAGCACGACGGCGGCCGCACCGTACTGGCGTCGAACTGGCTCGCCGGCGACTCGGCCAAGCAGACCGTGCTCGAGTACGACGGCGCCCGACAGGTGCGGATGGATCACACCTCGATGACCGTGACCGTGCTCGAGGAGGGGCTGGTGACCGAGCACGTCGGCTACGCCGGCAGCGTCGGCCGCAAGCACGCGCACTACCGCGGCCTGTACGACGTACTGCTTGCCGATCCCGGTGACGACCGGCTCGGCGTACCGCTCGCGACCGACATCGCCCGGCTGCTGGAGGCCGCCGCGTCCGCCCCGGCGAGCGCGACCCGGTGGACGTCGATCGACTGAGTGACTACGGAGCCTCGGGCGTCGTGGGCCCGGCGCTCCTGGCCTCGACGGCCTTGATGGTGCCGGCGAACGCCTTGGACAGGACGCCCTTCCCGACGGTCCCGACGACCGCGCCGAGCACCTTGCCCTTGAGGTTCTTACCCTCGCGGACGACGTCGACGTCCACCGCCGTCGTCCCGTCCGCCTGCGGGGTGAGCGTGTAGGTGTGGCCCGATCGCCCTCCCCAGATGTTGGAGTCGGTCGTGGTGAGAACGACGTGGTGGGGGTCGGACCAGTCGTAGGTGAGTCGCTCCCAGATCCCGCGCGACCCCTCGGTCACGTCGGCGTGGTCAGGACCCAGGTCGTGGACCTTGAGGTAGTCGTCGGTGCTGTTGCCGAAGATCTCGGCGCGGCCGGGACCGAAGTCGGTGAGAGCGGCGACGAACTGCTCGGGCGTCGCGGTGGTCGTCGCGTGCAAGTGGATGGTCGGCATGCAGACCAGCCTGTCACGGCGTACGCGCCTACGTCAGATGCCTGATGTGCAGCGGACGTCTTAGCGACAGGTTCGAGACACGAAGCAGTGACCGCAACCGTTCGAGGAGCCGTGATGCATTCCTTCATCAACAGCCGGCCGATGGCCCAGATGGTCGCCTTCGACCTGATGGCGGAGGAGGCGCGTCGTTCGGAGGTACGTCGCGGCCGACGTGACCGGCGCAACGCTCGGGCCGAGTCGGGCCTCGGGCAGACGTCTCCGGTCGAGACCGGCCGGCCACGTTGGCGGATGGTGCGGGCCATCCACCTGGTCCACTGAGCTCGCCACGGGGGGCGAGTCGGTCAGGGCGGGGCATCAGCTCCGCCCTGACCGACACGATCAGTCGCGGTCGGCGGCCTCGGTCAGCGCGTCGGTGAGGATCGCGGCCAGTGTCTCGACCTGGAGGTCGGCCGTGGTGGTGGTCTCCTCGTCGGCGCCGTCGAGCGCCCGGGCGGCGAGCCCGGCCTTGCTGTCGATGAGCTCGGCGATCTTCGCGTCGATCGTCTGCGCGGCGATGATCCGCCAGGCAGTGACGGGCTCGCGCTGGCCGATCCGGTGCACCCGGTCGATCGCCTGGGTCTGCTCGGCGTTGGTCCACGAGAGCTCGGCGAGCACGACGTTGGACGCGACCTGGAGGTTGATCCCGACGCCGGCAGCGGTCAGCGAGCAGACGATCACCTTGACGTCGGGGTCGTCGACGAAAGCGTCGATGGCGGCCTGGCGCGCCGTACGCGTCTGGTCGCCGCGGATCGTCGTCGTGCGGACGCCCCGCCGGGCGAAGATCTCCTCGGCGGTGTCCATGACGTCGAGGTGCTTGGCGAAGAAGACGACCTTGCCGGTGCTGCGGGCCAGCTGGACGGCGTAGTCGGTGGCCAGCTCGGCCTTGGCCTGACCGATCTTGCGGACCATGGTGAAGACGTTGTCGCCGGTCTTGGCCTCGCTGCCCTCGGCGACCTCGCGCTCGGCCACCCGGTGCACGAGCTCGTGGTCGATGCCATCCGCGCCGATCTTGGAGGCGCCGGCGCGGCGGTGCTCGAGCGCGGCCTGGTAGCGACCGACGAGACGTTGCGCGAGCTGGTTCTCGGCGTCGCGGATGGAGCGGCCGACGGCACCTTCGAGCTCGACCGGGATGTCGGCGACGCGGCGTGCCGGGATGTCGGCGGCGACGTCGACCTTGCGGCGACGCACGATGCCGAGGTCGACGACGGCCTGCCGAGCCGCCGGGTAGAAGGGGTGGTCGGCCGGCGTGAAGCCGGTCTCCTCGAGCGCTGCCATCAAGGTGTTGCCCGGCTTGCGCTCCTCGATCCAGCCGAGGACCTGCCAGATCGCGCGGAAGTCCTCGATGTCGTTGATCAGCGGGGTGCCGGTCAGCGCCATCAGCAGCGGGCGCGCGACCCGCTGGCGGATCCGCTGGGAGACCTCGAGAACGTTCTGCGACCGCTGGGACTTCTTGTTCTTGATGTAGTGGGCCTCGTCGACGACCAGGCCGCGGAAACCGTGCTCGCTCATCCAGCCGACGTGCCGGTCGAGGACCTCGTAGTTGACGACCACGATGTCGGCGAACCCGTCGACGGTCTCACCGTCGCCGTGGATCACGGTCACGGTGCGGTGCGGGGTCCACATCTCGGCTTCGCGCGCCCAGTTGGTCTTCACCACGTTGGGGACGATCGCCAGCAGCGGGTAGGCGTTGGCGACCTGCGCCGCCAGCAGGGCCTGCGCGGTCTTGCCGAGGCCGGGCTCGTCGGCCAGCAGGAAGGTGCGGTGGCCGTCGGCGACCGAAGCGAGCAGCCGCGACTGGTGCGGCATCAGGTCGAGGTTCGGCGGCAGCAGGAACGAGCGGGGCTCGGGTAGGTCCATGCACGCGGAGGAGCCGGGCGCGGCCTGCTCGAAGGAGTTCAGCAGCGGCCCGATCAGCTCCCAGCCGGACAGCCGGCCCAGCACCTTCGGTGCGGCCTGGCTGAAGTCGGGGACCAGGAACGGGTTGGCGAGCTGCGCCGACAGCACGGACTGTGGCAGCACCTTGCGCTCGGGACGTACGCCGTTCGTGGCAGCAGGGCTCTCGGGGTCGGGATCGGGCTCCGGCTCGAGACCGGCGGCGGCCTGCATCTCGCGCTCCAGCCGGCGCGTGCTGTCGGAGATCTCGGCGTCCTCGGCCAGCAGGTGGAACAGCGACGGCTCCTGCGCTGCGGTCTGCGCCAGGATCGTGGCGACGCCGTCCAGCCGCTTCAACATGGTGTCGCGCTGGTGGTCGGTGAGTGTGTCGTCGGCACGCACCCGCGTGCGCTCGGCTCGGGCCAGGAGGGCCACGGCCTGGTAGCGGGAGCGCTGCCCCGAGGTGAGCTGCCGCTGCATGACGGCGCGCTCGACCTCGCGCACTGCCTGGGCGAGCACCGGGATGATGCCCTCCTCGTCCCGCCTCCGGGTCTGGGTCCGGCTCCGGGATCGCTGAGGCGCCCGGTTGTCGCCGGACCGCCTGCGTCGCTGTGTGGCCAACCAGCAGCTCTCTTCCTGATGCGCGTACGCCACCGATGCGGGCACGGCCCGCCTTCGGCGCCCCGCCAAGTCTCGGCGGATCTGATCTCGTCTGCACCTCGTCCCGTGGGGACGGGAATCCGGTGCGCTCGGCCTTGCTCGTGCCCGACAGGCACTCGCACCGACGCGAGGTCGACTCGATCAGTCAGTGACCCCGGCGGTTGCCGATGTGTCCAGTGTACGAGGTTGCGGCCCTGGATGGTTCATCCGGCCTCGACTCAGCGTACAACGACCGTTGCCTACGGCAGCGCCGCCCTCGTCGGTTGGTCGGACTCCGACGCCCACGCGTAGTTGAGCTTGTGTCGTGAGATGTAGATGAAGGACTCCGTCGACCGGACGCCCTCGACCGCACGCAGCCGCTCGACGACTCGGAGCAGATCGTTGTTGTCGGTACACACCAGTTCGATGAGCAGGTCGAAGCTGCCGGCGCTGATCACGACGTACGTCGTCTCGGGCCAGGTCGAGACGAGCTCGGCGATCCGGCCGAGGTCGTTGCTGGCCTGGACGCCGATCATCGCGATCACGCCGAACCCCATGTTGCTCGGATCCGTCAGGCCGACGATCTGGAGCACGCCGGCGGCGGTGAGCGCCTGGATCCGCGCCCGCACAGCAGCCTCGGAGATGCCGAGGTCACGCGCGATCACGGTGTTGGGGCACCGGCCGTCCCGCTGCAGGATCGCGAGGATCCGCCGCGAGATCTGATCGATGTTCATGCGATATCCGTTGTCCGAGAAGGCCTAGGGCACGATTTTCGGGGATTGACCGTCCATTTGCTGCGAGGTACGTTACCGCATCAGAGAGGACCCTTGTCCTCTCCGTCGAAGGCACGACGCGGGGGCGCTCGTTCCGGAGTCACCGGTCTGGCGTGTGCTTGTCGTCTGCGACGTCATCGGCGGGAGGCACCTGGCGTGAGCTCCGACGGGCCGGGGTCGGTGTACGACATCGAGTTCCGGGCGGTCACCAAGCGCTTCGGTGCGCTGACGGCCGTCAACGCCGTCTCCTTCCAGGTGCGGAAGGGCGAGTTCATCTCCCTGCTCGGGCCGTCCGGCTGCGGCAAGACGACGTCGCTGCGGATGATCGCCGGCTTCGAGCAGCCCGACGAGGGCGAGATCCTCATCGGTGGCGTGGACGCGGTCGGGACGCCGCCGTACAAGCGCGACGTCAACACCGTCTTCCAGCAGTACGCGCTCTTCCCGCACATGACGATCCTCGACAACGTCGCCTACGGCCTGAAGCAGAAGGGCACCGCCAAGTCCGAGCGGTACGCCGCAGCCGGCGAGGCCCTCGAGCTGGTCCAGCTCACGGGCCGCGACAAGCACCGGCCCGTCCATGCTCTCCGGCGGGCAGCAGCAGCGCGTCGCCCTGGCGCGGGCGCTGGTCAACCAGCCGCGGGTCCTGCTCCTCGACGAGCCGCTCGGCGCGCTCGACCTCAAGCTGCGCAAGGAGATGCAGATCGAGCTCACCCGCATCCAGCAGCAGGTCGGGATCACCTTCATCTACGTCACCCACGACCAGGGCGAGGCGTTGTCGATGTCCGACCGGATCGCGGTCATGTCGAACGGCGTCATCGAGCAGCTGGACACGCCCAGCGAGATCTACGACCGGCCGCTGACCGCCTTCGTGGCGGACTTCATCGGGGAGATGAACTTCCTGGAGGGGGACATCACCGCTGCTTCCGACGGTGAGTACGAGCTCGACACCGGGACCGGGGTCGTCGTCCGCGGGCGCGGTGACGCCCGGACGCGGGCAGTCGCTCCGGGTCGGCATCCGCCCGGCGCAGGCTCAGCATCGTGAACGGTCGGGGTGACGCAGTCGGTCAACACAGCCCGTGCCGTCGTCGCCTCCAAGATGTATCTCGGCGACGAGGTCCAGGTCCTCGCCACGCTCGACGGCGGCACCCGGATGCTCGTCCGTGAGCAGCGCGCCGGCACCGACGACTCGCACGACGCCATCCGTCCCGGGGACCCGATCACCATCCAGTGGGAGCGGACCGCTCCCGTCCTGCTGGCCGAATCTCCGGCCCAGCCCAACAACAGAGGTGCGCCATGAATGAGAACCCGGACCAGCTGAACATCCTCGCTCCCGTCGAGACCAGGTCGAAGATGGACGCGCTCCACCGTCAGGTCGAACGCGCCGCCGGACACCCGATGACCCGCCGTTCGGCCCTCGGCCTCGGCGGGCTGATGCTGCTCTCGGCCTGCGGCAGCACCTCGACCGGGCAGGGCACCCCGAACGCGGGTGCCACCGCGAGTGCCGGAGGCCTCAGCGGGAAGCCGGTCGAGAACCACCTGGAGATCTTCAACTGGTCGGAGTACGACGACCCGTCGACGTACAAGAAGTTCATGGCCCTTCCGGCGGAGAGCCAGGCCGGGCTGAAGATCCACGAGACGTACTACTCGTCGAACGACGAGCTGCTGGCCAAGCTGAACGCCGGCGGTACGACGTACGACATCATCGCGCCGAGCCAGAACGCCGTCGCCCAGCTGATCCAGGAGAACAAGCTGATGGCGATGGACCCGGCCCTGCTCCCGAACCTGAAGAACCTCGACCCGAAGTTCCTCAAGCCGTCGTACGACCCGACGGGGAAGTATCACGTGATCAAGGACTACGGGATCACGATGGCCTACTACAACAACCAGATCGTCACCGAGCAGCCACAGACCATGCACGACTTCTACGCGCTGCTGCCGAAGTACGTCAGCAAGGGCCGGACCAACCTGCTCGACGGCGCGGAAGAGGTGGTCCCGCTCGCTCTGATGGCCCTCGGGCTCGACCCGAACACCAGCAGCAAGGACGACTTCAGCCAGGTGTCGGACTACCTGATGTCGTTCCGCAAGGGCGTCACGACGATCTCGTCCTCGTCGTACATCGACGACGCCATCGCCGGGAAGATCATCCTCGGCCAGGGCTGGAACGGCGACGTACGCCGGATCGTGCAGGGCCGCAAGAAGCAGGGCGACATCACCGCGGTGCTCCTTCACGATGCGTCGGAGATCTGGGCCGACAACTGGTGCATCCCCTCTACGGCGCCCCACCCGGTCGCCGCCCACGCGTGGATCAACTGGCTGCTGACGCCGTCCACCGCCGTGACCGAGATGGAGTACCACAACTACGGCGATCCCGATCCCCTCGGCGCTCTCGCAGCTGGAGTCGTCGCTGAGCAAGGACCCGCTGTTCAACGTGCCCAAGTCCTATACCGACAACTACAAGTACATCCTCAACGTGAGTCCGCAGGTCGTGCAGGAGCGCACCAAGATCTACACGCAGTTCCGCGCGGGCTGATGGCCGACGCCGACGCCGACACCGTCACCGGAGCCGGAGGACGCGGGCGACGATCGTTCAGCCCCCGCTACCCGGCCCGGCTGACGTCGCCGTCGTTGTTGTACTACGCGATCTTCTTCCTGGGGCCGTTGGCCATCCTGGTGGCGTTCTCGCTGGCCACGCAGACCGGGTTCAACGCGATCAGCTACGGCTTCGACACCAGCCAGTACCACCTGGTGATCGACCCCCTCTACCTGAGGATCTTCGAGCGCACCCTGGTGATGGCGGGGGTCGGGTCGTTGTTCACGATGATCGTCGGCTACCCGATCGCGTACTGGATGGCGCGCTACCTGACGACGTACAAGCTGCTGGCGCTGCTGCTCGTGCTCGTGCCGTTCTGGACCTCGTTCCTGATCCGGACCTATGCCCTCAAAATCATCCTGGACTCGCAGGGCCTGCTCGCGAAGTTCACCGGCATCGACATCATGTACACCAAGTACGCCGTGGGCGTCGGGCTGGTCTACAACTACCTGCCGCTGTTCATCATCCCGGTGTTCGCGTCACTGGAGCGGATGGACTGGTCGCTGGTCGAAGCGGCCACGGATCTCGGCGCGAAGCCGTTCGCCGCGTTCCGTCAGATCACCCTGCGGCTCACCCTTCCCGGGGTCGTCACCGGCGCGCTCCTCGTCTTCATCCCGATGTCGGGGGAGTACATCATCCCCAACATCCTCAGCGGCGGTAACTACGAGTTCGTCGGCAACGTCATCGGCGACCAGTTCTCGTCGGCGCAGAACCAGCCGTTCGGCTCGGCTTTGTCGATCAGCCTGATGATCGCGCTGTCCGGCTTCGTGGCGCTCTACATCCTCTTCGCGACGAAGGAGGAGCGGTTCGGTGCCTAGGTCCGGAAGGATCCTCACGGCCAAGCGAGGTTTCACCGCCTGGGCGGTGGGAGTCTTCGTGTTCCTCTACCTCCCGATCGCAGTGATGGCCCTCTTCGCGTTCAACAAACCCTCACCGGCGGCGGTCGCATCGTTCAACGGCTCCAACGTGTGCGACATCCCGCCGTCCCAGCTGGGGAACCTCACGGTATGGAACGGCTTCACCACCTGCTGGTTCAAGGTCGGTCTCCACGACCCGACGTACATCCCGGCGATCGCGACCAGCGCCAAGATCGCGGCGGCGGCCGCGATCGTCTCGACCCTGCTCGGACTCGGCGCAGCGCTCGCGCTGGCGCGCATGCACAAGGTCCTGCGGGTCCCGTTCGACGCCCTGGTCTACATGACCCTCGTCGTACCGGAGATCGTGATCGCGGTTGCCTCGCTGATCTTCTTCGTCCAGCTCCCGCGCTACGTGCCGTTCTTCCCGCCGCTGGGGCCGTGGACGATCTTCTTCGGACAGGTCGTCTTCGGAGCCTCGCTGTCGATGCTCATCATCCGGGCGAGGTTCGTCGGCATGGGCGACACCCTCGAGGAGGCCGGCTACGACCTCGGCTCGGGTCGGTTCTCCACCTTCCGACAGGTCACCCTGCCGCGGCTGTTCCCAGCGATCATCGCGGCGGCGCTGCTGTCGTTCACCTTCTCCTTCGACGACTACGTCCTGCCCGCTTTCACCAACGGCACCACCAACACCTGGCCGATCGTGCTCTACTCGGCTGTCCGGTTCGGGATCACTCCAGCGGTCAACGCACTGGCGACGCTCATGCTGGTGGCGACGCTCTTCGTCGTCGCGCTCGCCGGTCTCGTCCTCCGCCGGTCTCGCGTCCCCACCGCCACCGAGCGGGACGACCCGGCGGTGGCGGGCGTCACCCTCGGTCTCGGCTGACCCTCCCGCGGAACGTCCAGCCTGTTCCGCCTCTTCTTCGTCGAGCCGTCCGAGGATAGCGGCGCGACGTACGGAAGATGCCCGATGCCCGGACGGCTTCTTTGCACCAGAGTTCGAGGACGAGGCAGAACCGAACCGTGCGAGGGAGTCTTCGATGCTCATCTTCATGAACACACCGGCCATGGCCATGTCGCTCGCCCTCCACACGCTCGATGAGGCCGGACAGGAGTCCCGACCGGAACGACGAACGGCGATGCGTGGTCGGCGCCGGGTGGCGCGCATCAGCGACACGAACACGAACCGTCGCGGCTCGTGGCTGGCACGGTCCCTGCACCTCGCTCACTGACGCGTACCTGAGGTGGCCACGTCGATCCGGCTCGGGATCTGAGGTAGCCGCTAGGGCGGATGCCCGATGTCCGCGAGTCGCCTCAGAGACAGGCTGGGAAGCACGAGGCAAGAGCCGTATCAACTCAAGGAGTCTCCGATGCACTACATCAACAGCCGGGCGATGGTCATGACCCTCGCCCTCCAGTCGCTCGATGACCAGGTCAAGTCGTCGACGCGGCGCGGGCACCGCCGCGCACGCCGTACCCGACGCGGCGGCGCGGACGAGCGGACCGTCGGTCACGAGTGAGCAGGGGGCTCGCCGGCCACCTCGCGCGCCCAGCCGCCATGCTCGCGGCGGGCCCAGCGCAGCGGCACGCGCCCGGTCCGGATCCCGGTCAGGGCGTGCGGGTCCTTGATCGCCATGTAGATGTGGCCGAGGACGAGCAGGCCGACGGCGAGGGCGAACCAGTCGTGCACGAACGTCGCACCGCTGCGCCAGGGCAGGGGCGCGAGGTTCGTGAAGTACATGACCGTGCCGGTGAGCAGCAGCACCGCGATCGAGCCGGCCGAGAGCGACGCGTTCAGCTTCTGGCCGGCGTTGAACTTGCCGACCTCGATGGTGCCGTCCCTTCGTGAATGCGACCGCAGCCAGGCCCAGTCGCGGCCGGTGAAGCGGTTGAGTCGGCGCGCGTCATCGCGGTAGGAGCGGCTGACCAGGCCCGCGAGGATGGGGACCGGGAGCGCGAAGCCGGAGTAGACGTGAACCTGCTCGACCAGGTAGCGGTGGCCCACCAGCACCGCGATCGAGCCGTTGTAGAGCACCGCGGCGGTGAGCATGCAGACGATCATGAAGGTGCCGGTCAGGCCGTGGACCCAGCGCGAGCCGACGCTGAAGCGGTCGACGGTCCGTCCCGCCTCCGGGTGCGCCTGGACGTCAGGTGCGCTCATCGATGCTCCGGCCGTTCGAGGAGCCGACGAACCCGTCGACGTCGTACCCGCGGTGCTCCCAGTAGCCCGGGATGACCTCGTCGGTCACCTCGATCCCGGAGAGCCACTTCACGCTCTTGTAGCCGTACATGGGCGCGACGTAGAGCCGCACCGGCCCGCCGTGGTTGTGCGTGACGTCGCCACCGAGCATCTGCAGGGCGACGATGACGTCGGGCAGCCGGGCCTGGTCGAGGGTCAGGCTGTCGGTATAGGTGCCGTCGAACGACGACAGCCGGATCGCCTTGCCCTCGGTCTGGACGCCGGCGTGGTCGAGGATCCGGGACAGCTGCACCCCGCTCCAGTGCACCTGCGGCACCCGCCACCCGGTCACGCACTGGAAGTCGCGGACCAGCGCCGTCTGCGGCATCGCCTGCAGGTCGGCGAGGGTGAGCGTGATCGGGCGCTCGACGAGGCCGTTGACGACCAGCCGGTACGACGCAGCGTCCTTGGTCTGCACGCCACCGGTCACCGAGTAGAAGCGGAAGGTGTCGCCGACCGGGAGCAGCGAGGTCAGCCCCGTCGGGTCACGCAGCTGGATCGGGGCGAGCACCGACACCAAGGCGCTCTGGGCGCGGGTGCCGGTCACGATCCCGAGTGCTCCGAGCCCGACCAGCCCCAGCACGACCCGTCGTCCGACGGGGGCGCCATCGTCGGGCGGTCCCGGTGGCGAGACCTCCGGCGGTCGGCTCTCGCCCGAACGGCGAGCCCACCTTCGGCGCATGTCTCCAACGTAACCCGCCTACCCCAACCGGGTACCGTGGCCGGCATGGGTCGCATCGTGATGCTCGTGATCGGCGTACTGCTTTTCCTGGCCGGCGTTCTGTGGATCCTGCAGGGCCTCGACATCGTCGGGGGCTCTGGGATGAGCGGCCACGCGATCTGGGCCGTCATCGGCGCAGTCGTAGCGATCGGGGGAGCGGTGCTCTTCCTGCGTACCCTGCGCGCCGCCCCGGCCGGCAACGACCTCTGAGTCGCGCCCGGCGGTCTGAAGACCGTAGCAGCGGGGCCGGTAGAACTGACGACCTCTGGACGTCGAGGGCTTGACCTTGGTCCCTACCGCGGGAGCATCGCGGAGCGCATCGTGGATGGTGGACAGCGAAGACCACGAGCGTGGCTGCGCAGAAGCGGGACGGTCCGCTGCGCCGTCACAGGACAGAAGCGGAGATGGCGATCAAACCTCGTCGACGAGCGACGTGTCGGTACTGCCATTGTCCGATCGGCCTGTCGCACTGGTCCGGCTGGGTCGACCTGAGCCGCGACGGGTCCTACGACATGTGCTCGAGCACGATCTCTGCGGCACACGAGCCGACCTCTCCGCCCCGCTGAGTCAGTCTGACCAGACGGGCGCGACCTCTTTGCGGTAGCGACGTCCGAAGACGCCGCCGATCGCGGCGAGCACCGGACGGGGGACGCTGTCGGTCAGTGCGGCCTTCTCCTCCGCGGTGGCGCCGTCCTGGACCCAGGCGAAGAACACGCCGGCCGTGGGCAGCCCCGACCGCCGGCTGAACTTCTTTCCCATCTCCTTCACTGCTGGGTCACCGTCGTGCTGGGCCAGAGCCGTCTCGGTCTCCTGCTCCTCGTGGTCGAGATGGGTCACGGTGGTCGTCTGGAGCCGCTCCATCGCGGCGGCGGCGAGGTCGGCGTCGGCGCGCGTCGCCGTACGCCGGAACGCCTCCATCGCCTGCCCGGCGGCCGCCAGGTCGGCGGCCATCTGCTCGTGCTCGGCATCGAACGACGCGATGGTCGGCCCGGAGATCCCGATCGCCTGCAGCGCAGGCCACGCGATCTCGTGCTCTCCTTCGTGATGCTCCGTCAGCTGGGCGTCGAAGTTCACCCAGGCCCGGTGCAGGGCGGAGGCCCGGTTGCGGTCACCGTCGGTGAAGGCGGCGAGCGCCTTCCGGAACCGGTCGAGGTCGCGGCGCACCGCGCAGTGGATGACCTTGTTCATGCTCATGCGAGGGGTCTTCGTCGCCATGCCACCACGCTAGGCAATGGCCGCGTCGTCTGTGAAGAGAGCGGTACGTCGCGGTCTCACCGCTCCGCGGTGTAGGCGGCGCTCATCTCGCGCAGCCGGTTGTGCATCCCGGCGTACGCGTCGTGGCTGGGCAGGTAGGACTTCCGGATCTTCGCCACGACCGTGTAGTTGGGGTCGCACACGTTGGCGATCGGGCTCTCCGAGGCCTGCGTGACCAGCTGATAGCCGTCCAACGGGTCGAGGCCGCACTCGGTCGCGATCCAGGTGACGAGGTCGTGCTGGGCGATCCGGAAGGCGTCCTCGAGGGGCCGGGCCGAGCCGGCGGTCATCAGGTAGTCGTCGCTCTCGAGCCGCGGCCACGGGGTCGGCACGCCCTTGATCAGGTCGACGATGACGACGGTGTCCATCGCAGCCTCGACGGCGACGCCGCAGGTCTCGCCCTCGCCCTGCCGGTCGTGTCCGTCGCCGAGCGCGAACTGAGCGCCCTCGACGTTGACGCCGAGGTAGCAGGTGACGCCGGCCCGCATCTCCGGGGTGTCCATGTTGCCGCCGTAGAGGTCGGGCACCAGCGACGAGCGCGCCTCGAGGTTGGGAGGGGCCACGCCGACGGTGCCGTGCATCGGGTCCAGCGGCAGCACCACCTCGTGGTCGCTGAGGCTCGCCCGGAAGGTCACCGTGCGGCCGGTGCGGTCGACGTCGTACATCCAGACCCGCTCGGGAAGCGGCTCCTGGAGGGTGGGGGTGACATGGGTCGAGGTCAGCGCACCGAACAGCGGGATGGTCGAGGACGCCGCCCAGTCGCGGGACGGCTCGATCGAGACGAAATGTACGGCGAGCGTGTCGCCGGGCTCCGCGCCCTCGATGTGGAACGGTCCGGTCAGCGGGTTCACGAACGGGAACTCGATGACCTGCGAGACCAGGTCGTCGGCGCCGCGGACCTTGCCTCCGAAGGCGTCCTCGGTCCAGAGCTCGAGCACGGTGCCGGGTCGGACCCGGCGCACCGGCTTCACCCCGCCGAAGGTCCAGGCGAACTCGGCAGGCTCGGGTCGGTACTGGAGGATGTCCACCGTCTCTCACTCCTCTGCGAAGACGCGCTTGGTCTCGGTGATCCGGCCCGGCCGGGTCAGCATCAGCACGATCAGGTAGACCACGCCGATCGCCATCCAGATCGCTGCCGCCGGCCCGGCGTACGACAGCGGTGTGGGCAGGGGAGTGATGAAGCTGAAGACCGGGATGCCGGCGCCGGCGCAGAACGCGGGGATGAACGCCAGCGCTCCGAGCACCGGGATCAGCCCGTGCAGCCACCAGCTGAACTCCTCGCGGCGGTAGCGCCAGAAGTAGGTGAAGCAGGCGATGTTCAGCAGGATGTACATCGGCGCGAAGATGTCGACGAGGACCGTCGCCAGGATCACGAAGCCGGTGTAGGGGTCGTACTTGTTTCCGAGCCAGAGCGCGAGCCCGATGCTCACCACCAGCTGGGTGACCAGGGCGAGCATCGGCGAGCCGCGGGTGAGTGCGCCGTACTGCGTCGGCAACAACCGGATCCGGCCCATCGAGAACATGGTGCGGGTCGAGGAGTTGTTGGCGGCGTTCTGGTTGGCGATCACCGAGTTGATCAGGGCCACGAAGACGAGCACGAAGCCGACGGTGCCCCAGCCGTCGCGCGCGAGCAGGTTCTGCCAGGGGTTGCCGTCGCCTGCGGTCACGAACCCGGTCATCTTGGCCGGCCCGAAGGTGACCGTGCTGGCATAGGTGGTGAGGATGTAGAACAGGCCGATGCCGAGGCAGGAGAAGATGATCGCCCGGTTGACCGTGCGCTGCGGCTCGTGCGCCTCCTCGGCGATCGGGGCCGCCTCCTCGAAGCCGATGAACGCCAGGATCGTGTAGATCGAGCCGACGATCACCCCGGAGAAGCCTGAGTAGTCGGGGTTGTTGGCGTAGTGCGTGGTGAAGACCTGGAGCGTGTTGTCGCCGCCCGCTTGGACGATCAGGGTGAGCGACAGCGCGACGAAGATGAGGATCTCGAAGCCGCCGAGCAGGACGCCGGTCCCGGTCGAGGCCTTGATGCCGCGGTAGCCCAGCCAGAACACCAGCAGGCAGACGCCCACGGTCCAGACCCACCACAGGTCCGGCGACCAGCCCCACTCCGAGCTGGTGGTGCCGGCGACCACGAAGCCCATCTGGAGCGCCAGGAACGGGCCGCCGACGAGGATCCCGAGCAGGAAGCCCCACGCGACCAGGAACCCGACCGTCGGATGGAGGCCGTTGCTGACGTAGGTGTAGAACGATCCGGCCGTCGGCATGTGCTTCGACAGCTGCCCGATCGAGACCGCCGCCAGCAGCGAGGCGACCAGCGCGAAGATCACCGACAGCGGCGCGCTTCCGCCGCTGAAGGCGATCCCGGCGGGGATCGAGAACGCGGTTGCGATCGCCGGCGCCATGAAGGTGATGGACTGGAACAGCACGCCGCTGAACCCGACGGAACCCCGCCGCAGGCCCTGGTCCTGAGACTGACCGAGATCGGTCATGCGCCCCTCCCGATGAGAAGTCGCTTCCGAGTGTTTCGCCGCCAGACTCTAGTGCCCTCAGGTCTGGTACGTCGATGGACGACGCCGCTGCATCGGAGGGCGGGCAAGCCCGAAATCAGCAGTGTCCCGCGCTGGTAGCGCGGGACAGTTGCTGTGGGTGGAACGGTCAGCCGACCTGACGTTGAACGCCTTGCCCGAGGTGGGGGTGGGGTTCGAGGTCGTGGCGGTGATGGCGGCCTGCGAGGTGGCGGCGTTCATGGTTCTGTTCCTTCTGGTAGTGGTGGTTGGTGTCTCTGGATCCAGACTCCTTCGGTTCGGCGCAGGGCGGTGTCCACCGATCCGACGAGGGATCGGTGGAAGGTGATGTCCCCCGATCGGGGGACATCACCGAGAGTCAGGGAGTGGGCGTCAGTCTCGACGCGGCCGATAGCGGATCCATTCCGGTTCGACGCCAGGTTTGGGTGGTGGGCGGAATTCGGGTCTTTGGTCGTCGGGGCTGAGCTGTATTTCCCAAGGTGTGTGGTGGATAACGCGATGATGGTGACCGCATAAGAGGGCGAGATTATCGAGGGATGTTCTTCCGCCGTTGATCCAGTGCCGGAGGTGGTGCGCATGGCACATGATCGGTGGTCGGGCGCAGCCGGGGAAGGTGCAGTGCCGGTCGCGGATGACGAGTGCGGTCCAGATCGCGGGGGTGACCAGGCGGCGGAGCCGACCGACGTCGAGGACCTCGCCGTTGCTGCCGAGGACGGCGGGGATGACCTCGGCGTCGCAGGCCAGCCGGCGGAGTACGCCGGGCGGTAGCTCGACGCCGTGAGTGGTGGTGCCGTTGGTGAGCAGCCGGTGGTCGACGGTGACCAGCAGTCGGGCAGGGGTGCCGTGGGTCTCCGGCGGCAGGTGGGTGTCCAGGGCGTGCCGGGCGATCGAGACCAGGGCGTCCCACAACCGTGCGCCGTGGTCGCGCGGGTCGGGGTACGCCTCCCCGGTGTCCAGCTCCACGGTCGGCTCAGGAGTGGTGAGCGGCATGAGTGCGGAGAGGAGGAGCTCGCCGTCCTCGGCCGAGCCGTGTCCTTTGATCCGGATTCCGCCGGCGCGGTCGGGACTGATCGACAGGGTCCGGTCCAGGTGGGCAGCGCGTTCCTCCCGCTCGAGCTGGGCTTCGAGCCTGCGGTCCACCGCGTCGGGGTCGACGACCTCGGCCAGATGCCGGCCGGCTTTGGCCAATTCGGAGGCATGGAGATGGCCGGCCTGTCGGACCAGGACCTTCTCCCCGCGGCGGCGGACCAGGTCACCGGGCGGCAGTGCCTCGACCGCGGTCACGATCAGGTCCGCCTGACCCGGCGACACGGTGCCGTCGAGGAGTGCCCTCTGGGTCCGCTCGAATGGGCCGGTCAATGCCTTGGCGCGGGCCAGGCGCTGCTTGCCCTCACCGCGGCGTAGCCCGCCGACGTGGGTCAGCCAGTCGCCGGTCGACCCGTAGTGAAGCTGGTCTTTCGCGAGGTCCCGGGCGTCGACTTCGACCACCGCGCCCGCCTCGACGGCCGCGAGCGCGGAGGTGGCCTGCTGGACCAGGCCGACCACTTCGATCAGCTCGGCGTCCGAGCGAGCCGACCACAGCGTTTCCGCCAGACCCCGGACTGCCGCAATGGCGTCGGACAGCACCGCGGAAGGGGACTGCCCGGGAACCTCGGCACTGATCGACATAGGAATAGTGAATCAGGGACCACCGACACTCAGAGCCCTTATCAACACGTTATCCACAGGGCACGGGAGAACTATTTCAGGAATTCTTTTCAGACCGTCACCACAAGGAGTACCTCCAGCAGCGGTGAGACGAAAGCGAACCTGCGGAGGTAGCTCAACCCACCACTACCGCCACCACCCTTCTCGTCTTTCAACAGCAACAGCAACAGCAGCGCTGCGTGAGGCCGTGGCAAGTCCTAGTCCTGCTGGAGCCTGCGCAGGATCCGCGCGAGGTCGGCGCGGTCGCGGGGACTGAGGCGGTCGAAGAGCTTCTCCGACTCCAGGCCGCGGGCACGCCGTACCTCGTCGATCAGCTGCGTGCCGCGGTCGGTCAGGGACACCAGGGTCGCGCGGCGGTCGCTCGGGTCGGGGGAGCGGGTGACCAGGCCCTTGGTCTCGAGGGCGTCGACCACCTCGGTCGCCGAGCGCGGGGTGATGTGCAGGTGGTGGGCGAGCTCCGAGGAGCGGGCCGTGCCGTGGCCGGCCAGCACCCGGACAGCACGCATCTGCGACGGTGTCACGTCCCACGCCGACAGCGAGGCCATGGAGGCCGAGCGAAGCCGACGGGCGACCGCGCCGAGCTGGTCGCCCAGGTTGTCGGGCGTGGTCTCACGGGGCATGGGAAGAGAGTAGCGCGGTTTGGTGTTGTAGCCTCATGATGAGGTAACCTCAGCATATTGATCTCGACAGGCTCGATCGACGAAGACAGCTCGATCGACGAAGACAACGATCGATGAAACGATCGAAGACAGCTCGATCGACGAGGTCGCGACAGGCTCGATCGGCGAGGTCTCGACAGGCTCGACCCACGAAGGGTCACGAAGGAGGACACCATGGACTCCACTCCCATGAACACCGGCCGCGGGGGCCGGTCCCGTACCCCCGACAAACCCACCGCCGAGGAGAAGCGCCAAGCGCGTGAGGTCTCCCTGGGCCGGATCGCGCGGCTGTTCACGCCGTACCGCTGGTCCGTGCTCGTGGTCGTCGCCATCATCGTCGCCGCCTCCGTGGTCGGCCTGGCCTCGCCGTTCCTGCTCCGCGGCATCATCGACAACGCCCTGCCGCAGCAGAACCTCCACCTGCTCGTGCTGCTGACCGTCGGGATGGTCGCCGTCGCGGCCGTCACCTCGGTGCTGGGCGTCGTGCAGACCTGGATCAGTACGACGGTCGGCCAGCGCGTGATGCACGGGCTGCGCACCGACGTCTTCGCCCACCTGCAGCGGCAGTCGGTCGGCTTCTTCACCCGCACCCGCACCGGCGAGGTGCAGTCGCGGATCACCAACGACATCGGTGGCATGCAGTCGGTGGTCACCTCGACGGCGACCTCGATTGCCTCGAACCTCACCACCACGGTCGCCACGGCCGTCGCGATGGCGGCCCTGTCCTGGCGGCTGGCCCTGATCTCGCTCGTCGTGCTGCCGCCCGCCATCTGGCTCAGCCGCCGGGTCGCCCGGATGCGCCGCGAGATCACCGCGCTCCAGCAGCGCGAGCTGGCCGACCTCAACGTCACCATCGACGAGGGGCTCTCCATCAACGGCGTGCAGCTCAGCAAGACCATGGGCACTGGCCCGACTCTGGTCCGCCGGTTCACCGAGTCCAGTGCCCGGCTGATCGACCTCGAGCTCCGCTCGCAGCTCGCAGGCCGCTGGCGGATGGCCTCGATGAGCGTCATCTTCGCCGCGATCCCGGCCGTCATCTACCTCAGCGCCGGCCTGCCGATGACCGCCGGCACGATGACCATCGGCACCCTGATCGCGTTCACGGCCCTGCAGAGCCAGCTGTTCCGGCCGCTGATGGGGCTGCTCAACACCGGCGTCCAGGTGGTCGGCTCGCTGGCCCTGTTCCAACGGGTCTTCGAGTACCTCGACCTCCCGGTCGAGGTCGACGAGCCCGCCGACCCGGTCGACGTCGACCCGTCGCAGGTGCGTGGGCACGTGCGGTTCGAGGGCGTCAGGCTCACCTACCCGGGCGCCGAGGTGGCTGCGCTCGATGGCGTCGACCTCGACGTCCCGGCCGGCACGACGATGGCGCTGGTCGGTGAGACCGGTTCCGGCAAGACGACCCTGGCCTCGCTCGTCGCGCGGCTCTTCGACCCGACCGAGGGACGCGTCACCATCGACGGCATCGACCTACGCCGCCTCCGGCTCGCCGACCTGGCCGAGATCGTCGGCGTGGTCAGCCAGGAGACCTACCTGCTGCACGCGACGGTGCGCGAGAACCTGCGCTACGCACGCCCGGACGCCACCGACGCCGAGATCGAGGAAGCCGCGAAGGCTGCTCGCATCCACGACCTGCTGGCCTCGCTGCCCGAGGGCTACGACACGGTGGTCGGCTCGCGCGGGCACCGGTTCTCGGGTGGGGAGAAGCAGCGGCTGGCGATCGCCCGGACCCTGCTCCGCAACCCACGGATTCTGGTGCTCGACGAGGCGACCAGCGCCCTCGACACCGAGACCGAGCGGGCCGTGCAGCAGGCCTTCGACACCCTGGCCGAGGGGCGTACGACGATCACCGTCGCGCACCGCCTGTCGACGGTCCGCGACGCCGACCAGATCGTGGTCCTCGACCACGGTCGGGTCGTCGAGCAGGGCACGCACGCCTCGCTGGTGGCGGACGACGAGGGACGGTACGCCGCCCTCGCGGCGTAAGCCTGGCGTCAGAGGATGTTGAAGGCGAGCGTCAGGGCCACCGGCGCCAGCACCCAGACCAGCGCCAGCAACACGACGGCGTACACGACGAAGTCGCGTCACCGCTGCATCCGCCGCACACACCGAAGGGCACCCGCTACGAGTGGTGCATCAACTCCGTCGCCGTCGGTCCGGTCTCGGGCTCGGCCGTCGCCAACAACGAGGACGGTCACCTCTACCGCTGGGACCTCGGCTCGGGACAGCTGGTCGACAAGATCCGGCTGGGCAGGCCGCGCGGGCAGGCCTACACCGAGACGGTGATCGGCCCGGACGGCACGTCGTACGCGATCGAGAACGGCATCCTGTACGCCGTGGGGTCCTGACCCTTCGCTAGTTTCGACCAGGTCGTCCACCGTGCAGGAGGGTCTGTGTCGTACTCGCACCTGTCCCATCTCGAGTGCTCGCGCACCGGCGACGTCTACGACGCCGACCGGGTGCAGGGAGTGAGCAAGGTCGGCGCTCCACTGCTGGCGCGGTACGACCTCGAGCAGGTGCGCGCCGGGGTGCGCAGGGAGGAGATCGCGGCCCGGCCACCGGACCTCTGGCGCTACCACGAGGTGCTGCCGGTGCGGCACCCCGCGCACGTCACCACCCTGGGCGAGGGGATGACGCCGCTGCTCCGGCTGCCGACGTACGGCGCGGCGGTCGGCGTCCCCGGTCTGCTGATGAAGGACGAGGGACTGATCCCCACCGGCACGTTCAAGGCCCGCGGCGCTGCCGTCGGTGTCTCCCGGGCGCGCGAGCTCGGCGTGCAGGCGGTGGCGATGCCGACGAACGGCAACGCGGGCGCCGCGTGGTCGGTGTACGCCGCACGCGCGGGCCTCGGCAGCCTGATCGTGATGCCGGTCGACGCCCCCGAGATCACCCGACGCGAATGCGTCGTCTCCGGCGCCGAGCTGTACCTGGTCGACGGCCTGATCAACCACGCCGGCGCGCTGGTCAAGGCCGCCGTCGAGGAACGCACCGGCTACCAAGAGGTCTCCACCCTCAAGGAGCCGTACCGCATCGAGGGCAAGAAGACGATGGGATACGAGATCGCCGAGCAGCTCGGATGGCAGGTGCCCGACGTGATCCTCTACCCGGCCGGCGGCGGCGTCGGGCTGATCGGGATCCACAAGGCGATGCTGGAGATGCAGGAGCTCGGCTGGATCGGAGAGCGCCTGCCACGGCTGGTCGCCGTGCAGGCTACGGGCTGCCCGCCGATCGTCGACGCGTACGACGCCGGGCTCGACGAGAGCACGCTCGTGGACGGCACGCACACGTTGGCGTTCGGCATCAACGTGCCCAAGGCGCTCGGTGACTTCCTGGTGCTGCAGGCGGTCCGCGAGTCCGGCGGTACGGCGATCGCGGTCACCGACGACGCGATCCTCGCCGAGCTCGGCGCCCTGGCGGCGGCCGAGGGCTCGTGGATCTGCCCGGAGGGCGCCGCCTGCCTGGCGGCAGTCCGCGAGCTGCGCGAGAGCGGCTGGATCGCCGAGCACGAGCAGGTCGTGGTGCTGAACACCGGGACCGGGCTGAAGTACCCCGAGACCGTGCCGGTCGACGTACCGGTGCTGCCGCGCGACGGCCAGGTGCCCGCACCGGCCTGACCAGGCGGTCGGTTGGGGGTGGCGTCGTTCGGTGGTTGAGGAGGGCGCTCTGGCGCTCCGTCTCGAAACCACGGTGACCAGGGCGGTTGGCTTGGGGTGGTTTCGAGACGCTCGCTGGCGCTCGCTCCTCAACCACCGGGGTTGGGGTGGCGTCGTTCGGTGGTTGAGGAGGGGCGCTCTGGCGCTCCGTCTCGAAACCACGTGACCGGGATGGGCGGGCTCAGAGGCGCCTGACGAACTCGGCGGAGACCTCGATCGGCCGGAAGCCCATCCGCTCGTTGATGGCGACCATGTAGCCGTTGGTCTCGCCGTTCTGGGTGGTCACGAGGGTGAGGTCGTCGCGGGCCGCTTGCACGGCCCGGAGGTTGACCGCCTTCGTGGCGAGGCCGAGCCGGTGACCGCGGTGGTCGCGGTGGACGAAGGTGCCCCACTGGAAGACCGTCGGGCTCTCCTCGAGCGACATGGCCAGCGTGGACTGGGCCACCACCTGACGGTCGGGGGTGAGGGCGAGGGTCTCGTAGCGTGCGCGGCCCATCGCCTGGGTGCCGGCGACCATCTCGGCGTACCGCTGTGCCGTGATGGTCTCCTCCTCGAAGTCGACGACCCCGCTGGGTGCGTCGACGGCGAGCTGGCCCAGGAGCACGCACAGCGACTCGACGAGGTCGTCGGGGACGGCGCCGGCAAAGGTCTCGAGCCGGTAGCCCTCGTGGTACGGCGCGGCCTCCTCGATCCAGGCCGCGATCTGCTCGTCGGGCACGGGGAGGGGGAGGTGGCGCACCACCTCGAAGTCGGAGAGGGCGTAGCCGCACGCCTCGGCGAAGCGCCGGTAGGCATGGTCCTCGCGCTGGTCGAATGGCAGGACGCTTGCGCACATCATGAGCGACCGTCCGTCGTCCTTGGCGGCCTGCTCGACGTGCTGCACCAGCGCCCGGCCTACGCCCTGGCGGCGGTCGGGGACGTCCACGCAGACCTCGAAGGCCACCTTGTCGAGGTTGTCCTGGAGGAACGTCCAGAGCACGGCGGTGCCGACCATGCGGTCGCCGTCGTACGCCGCGAAGAGCTCCTGTCGCTCACCGCTGTCGGGTGAGCGGAAGGCGCCGAGGAACTCGGTGAAGGTCCACGTCGGTGCGTCCGGGCGCTCGTGCAGCCCGGCCCGCTGGGTGACGTCGTAGAACTCGCGCATCACCGCGTCGTCGGCCAGCGCCGTCTCGTCGAGGTCGCGGATCTCCACGACCGACCACGGTAGGCCCGGTCCAGCCCTTGCCGACACCGGTTATTCGGGAGGCGTGGTTTCGAGACAGGCGCCAGGGCGCCTTCCTCAACCACCGGTGGCGCCAGGGCGCCTTCCTCAACCACCGGTGGCGCCAGGACGCCTTCCTCGACCACCGGTCAGGGTCAGCCGCGGGCCATCGCGTCGACGCAGACCGTGATCGCCAGGATCAGCGGGACGTCCTGCCCCTCGGCCAGCTGTACGCCGTAGGTGTCGCGGGCGCGGAACCACTTCTTCGACACCGTGGCGACGGTGTGGCCGTCGCGCTCGATCTCGTACTCGTGGTCGACGATGTTGCCGTGCGCCTTGAGGTCGTCTGCGCCGTCGACCTCGATCACGTAGTGGTCGCGGATGCCGATGATGCGTTTGTGGACCGTGGCCTTGGTGCTGCCGCGCTCGATGGTCATCTTGTCGCGAACGCTGAGCTTCTTCTCCTGGATCTTGGAGACCTCGGTACCGCTCGGGTCCTCGAGGATGAAGGTCTCCCGCGCCCGGACGGCTTTGCCGTTGACCTTGTAGACCTTGTTGCCGTCGTCGTCCTCGATCCAGAAGTCGTCGCCGATGGCGAGCAGCTTCTCTCGCATCATGAACTTCGGTCCGTCAGGTCCACGCCTCAGAAGTCCCATCGCCGGCTCCTTCTCCTTGCATCCGACGGGCTGCCGAGGTTCGGCGGCCCAACTCGTCGAGCCTAGGCGCTACGGTCGGTCGCGAGGGGGTGGCGAGTGTCGCCACCTCACAGGAAAACGGGAGGGTCCGATGTCAGAAGACCAGAGCAGTGCAGACGAGACCGAGATGGTGGGCGCTGCGCTCAGCGATGGTGCGTACACGCTCTTCGTCGCCGACTTCTCCGACACCGACACGGCGTGGGAGGCCTACGAGGCACTGAAGTCGGTGGAGGACGGCCGGAACGTGGAGATCGAGGGCGTCCTCGTGGTCAAGCGCGACGCGGACGGCAAGCTCGAGGTGCAGAAGGCCACCGACCACAGCACCAAGCACGGGTTCCGGTGGGGGCTGGTGGGCGGCGTCGCGCTCGGCGTGCTGTTCCCGCCGTCGATCCTCGGGAGCGCAGCGGTGCTGGGCGCGACCGGCGCTGCGGCGGGCAAGGTCCGTCAGCGGCATCACCACCGCGAGCTGGAGGCGGAGCTGCAGGACTCGATCGCTCCCGGTCACTCGGGCATCCTGGCCCTGGTCTCCGACCCCGGTGTCGTGAAGATCCGCAAGGCGCTCGACCAGGCCGACGCGATCGTCGAGCGCGCGGTCGACAAGGTCGCTGCCGAGGACATGAAGGCCGCCGCCAAGGAGGCCGAGGCCGACGCAGAGGCCGAGTCGAAAGACTCGTAGTCGCCTCGCATCGTCAGTCGCCGGAGCCGGCCGCCCGAACGGACGGCCGGCTCTGGTGTGGGATCTGTCAGGTGGCGGGAGTCGGCGAGGTGTGCGCGACCTGCCCGCCGACGGTCTCCTCCGACGGCATCAGGATCCACAGGATCGGGTAGACCAGGAGCTGGCTGCCCGGGATGACCAGCAGGAGCAGCACGAACAGCAGCCGCGTGGTCCAGGGCGCGAGGCCGAAGCGGCGGCCGAGACCTGCGAGCACGCCGCCGAGGACGCGGTGGTCACGCGACCGGACCAGTCCGTGCTGGGCGAAGCTCTGGCGGATGTCGTTCATGGTGCTGCACGTCCTTCGAGTGGTGTGCCAGGGCGTTTCCCTGACTTCTCCACTGTGCCTCTGAGGCGGTCCTTCGCACATCGGGTGCGGCCCTGACGCGACCCCACCCCACCCCCGAGCACCCTCGGGGTTACTGCACTGTCGGGACCACGTGGTCCCGACAGTGCAGTGGTGCTCGGTACCGTCTCGGTCGTCGCGGACGCTGCGGTCGTTTCGAGACACTCGCTGGCGCTCGCTCCTCGACCACCGGTGTAAGGCGGCAGCGATTAGCCTGCCGGACATGACCGAAGTCCTCAGCCTGACCCAGGACGAGGCCCGGGAACGGGCGGCACTCCTCGAGGTCTCCCGCTACGACCTCGAGCTGGACCTGACCGGTCTCGCGGACGGTGACACCCTGCGCGCCACGTCGACGGTCGCGTTCGCGGCCACCACGCCCGGGGCGACGACGTTCATCGACTGCCTCGGGGAGGTCGAGGAGGCCGTCCTGAACGGCCGCCCGCTGGCGAGCGGTCCGACGCCGGGCGGCCGGCTGGAGCTCCCGGACCTCGCAGCCGACAACCTCCTGGTCGTGCGGTCGGTGCAGCGCCGGACCGAGGCCGGCCAGGGTGTGCACCGCGCGGTGGACCCGAGCGACGGGGAGGTCTACGTGTGGATGAGCTTCGAGCCCGACGACGCCCGCGTGGTCTTCGCCTGCTTCGACCAGCCCGACCTCAAGGCGTTGTTCGGCATCACCGTGCGCGTGCCCGAGCGGTGGCTGGTCACCAGCAACACCGGCGACGCCGAGATCACCACCGCCGACGGCGTGAGCACCTGGCGGTACGGCGACACGCCGCCGCTCTCGACGTACGTCCCGGTGGTCAATGCCGGTCCGTTCCTCGAGCTGCGCAGCAGCCGCGAGGGCTACGACCTCGGGTTGTACGCGCGGCAGTCGCTCGCGCCGATGCTCCGGCGTGACGCCGAGGAGCTGTTCGACGTCACCGCGAAGGGCCTGACCTTCTTCGGCGAGCAGTTCGCATTGGCGTTCCCGCAGCCGCGCTACGACCAGGTCTTCGCCCCCGAGATGGGCGGCGCGATGGAGAACTTCGGCTGCGTCACCTGGAGCGACAGCTTCATCTTCCGCGACCCGCCGTCGTACGCCCAACGCGAGCACCGGGCCCTCGTCCTGCTGCACGAGATGGCGCACATGTGGTTCGGCGACATGGTGACGATGCGCTGGTGGGACGACCTCTGGCTCAACGAGTCGTTCGCGGACTGGGCCTGCGGCTGGGCAGCCGTCGCTTGCACCGAGTTCACCGACGTCTGGGCCGGCATGCTCGCCACGGACAAGCAGGACGCGTACGCCGCCGACGGCGGGCCGACCACCCATCCGATCCGGCAGGACCTCCCCGACGTCGCGACCGCCGAGGCCAGCTTCGACGACATCACCTACCCCAAGGGGGCGGCCGTCCTCAAGCAGCTCGTCGCCTACGTCGGCGAGGACGCCTTCCTGTCCGGCCTGCGCAGCTACTTCGGCAAGTACGCCTGGGGAAACACCACCCTCGGCGACCTGGTCGCAGAGCTCACCGAGGCCAGCGGGCGCGACCTGACCGTCTGGGTGGAGGGCTGGCTCGAGACCGCCGGCACCGACCGGCTCACTCTCGAGAGCGCCGGCGACGCGCTCACCCTGGTCGCGACACCGCCCCCGGGGCGCGGGCCGCTGCCGCACCGGCTGCTGGTCGGGGCGTACGCCGACCGCGGCGACGGACTCGCCCTCCTCGAGAGCCGGACAGTGGAGGTGACCGGACTGCGTACCAGTGTCGAGCCGCATCCGGAGGCGGACCTGTGGCTGGTCAACGACGAGGACCTCACCTTCGCCGTCGCCAGGCCCGACCCGGCGTCCCTCGACCTGATGCTCGCCCGTGGCGGCGACCTCCCGACCGCCGTCGGCCGCACGCTCGCGCTGACAACCGCGTGGAGCCTGTTGAACGACGGTGAGCTGACGGCCCAGCAGTTCGTCGACTGCGGTGTGCACGTGCTGAGCCACGAGACCGCCGACTCCGTCGTCGAGCCGCTGCTCGACCGCGTGGTCCAGGCGGCCGACCGATGGGCACCGCTGGCCGCCCGCGACGGGGTGATGTCCCAGGTGGCGGACCTCTGCGTGTCCCTCGCCGACGACCCCGACCGCCGGGTGGCGGCGCTCCGGAGCCTGGCGCGGACGGCGACGACCCCGGCCCAGCTCGAGGTCCTGACCACGCAGGCGACTGATGCCGACCTCCGTTGGCGGCGGCTCATCCGGCTCGCGGAGCTGGACCGTCTCGACGAGTCCGAGGTCGAGGCGCTGCTGGCCGAGGACCCGAACCCTGACGCCTGGATGAATGCTCTCCAAGCCCGCACCGCACGCCCCACCACGGAGGCGAAGGACCAGGCCTGGCAGGCGGTGATGGACGAACGGAAGATCCCGCCCGGGGTCATCGGCTGGGTCGGCCGTAGCTTCTGGCGGCCCGACCAGGCGGACCTGGTCACGCCGTACGCCGAGAGGTTCGTCGAGTCGCTCCAACGGATCGGCGACTCCGGCATGCTCTGGGCGATGAGCCTGTCCTACGCGTTCTTCCCCAGCGCCGGAGGCGGGGACGGCTACCTCGACCGGCTCGAGGCGGCCGCCGCGCGGGACGATGTCAGCCCGATCGTCCGCCAGAGCGTGCGCGACGCCAGCGACCGCAGGCGGCGGCGTGACCGGGTCGCGAACGTGACCGCCTAGCCGGCCCGGAGGACGTCGTAGGTGACCAGCGCGAGGTGACGGCCCACGGTCCGCGTGTCCTTCAGCTGCAGGGCTGCCCGCTCGGCCGTCTCCGGGAAGAGCCGGTCACCGCTGCCCAGGAGGAACGGGTAGACCATCAGTCGCAGCTCGTCGACCAGGTCGTGCTCGATGAGGGTGCGGGCAAGCTGCCCGCTGCCGTTGAGGACGATCTCGCCGTCGAGTCTCTCCTTCAGCTTGGTGACCTCGTTGACCACGTCGCCGGACAGGACGACGGTGCCCGGCCAGGCGGGATCGGCGAGGGTCGACGAGACGACGTACTTGGGCATCGTGTTCAACCGGTCCGCCCAGACGCCCGTGCGCTGCGGCCACCGGGCGACCAGGTAGTCGTAGGTACGTCGCCCCAGCAGCAGCGCCTCGGCGGCCAGGGCCTCGCCGGTCTCGATCTCGGCCCAACCCTGCCGATCCTCGTCACCGACCTCGTGGAACCAGCCGCCGCGGTCGAAGCCGTCGTCGCCGGTGGGGTCCTGGATGACGCCGTCGATGGTGATGTTCTCGCTGATCACGATCTTTCCCATGGTCCTGCTCCTTCTCGTGTGGTGTCGGTGCTGGTGAAGAAGACACCGCGTCGTCGGGAAACTGGTCGCTCGCCGACCGCCCAGTTCGCGACCGCGCCGGTGTCGGTACGGCGAGGAGGTGCGGCAGCATGCGTGGGATGAACGAACCGGAGGCGATGCTCGAACGCGCGCGGGCCGGTGACGAGGAGGCGTTCCGCGAGCTGGTCCAGCCGCACCTGCGCGAGCTGCAGGTGCACTGCTACCGGATGCTCGGGTCGTTCCAGGACGCCGAGGACGCTCTGCAGGAGTCGCTGCTGGCCGCCTGGCGGGGTCTCGACACGTTCCAGGGCCGAGCCTCGCTCCGCACCTGGCTCTACACGATCGCCACGAACCGGTGCCTCAACATCCGCCGGTCGTCCGCACGGCGTCGGGCGCACGGATGGGACATCCCGGGCGTCGTTCCGCCGGAGCCGACCCGGCTCGGCGAGGTCGTCTGGCTGGAGCCGCTGCCCGACGCGCTGGTCGCCGGTGGCGCCGTCGTACCGCTCGGGCCGGAGGCGCGCTACGAGCAGAGCGAGTCGGTCACCCTCGCCTTCGTCACCGCGCTCCAGGTCCTGCCGCCCCGCCAGATCGCGGTCCTCGTGCTGCGAGACGTGCTCGGGTTCTCGGCGAAGGAGACCGCCGAGATGCTGGACGCGACCGTCGGGTCGGTCACCAGTGCGCTCAAGCGGGCTCGCGCGAGCCTCGACCGTCGGCGCGTGGGGGTGGCGGATCGCGAACCCCCGCCGGCCCCACGGTCACCGACCGAGGACGCGCTCCTCGCAAGGTTCGTCAGCGCCTACCAGGCCGCGGACCTCGACGCCGTGGTCGCCCTGCTGACCGACGACGTGTTCATCTCGATGCCGCCGATGCCGTTCGAGTACGTCGGCCGCGACGCCGTCGCTGACTTCTGCGGCCGGCTCTTCGGCGCGGGCCGCCGCTTCGACCTGGTGCCCACCCGGGCGAACGGCCAACCGGCGTACGGCGTCTATCTGCGCACCCCCGACGGCAGCAGCCTCGGGGTCGGCCTGTACGTGCTGACCCTCAGCGGCGACCGGGTCAGCGCGATGGTCCGCTTCGAGAGGCATGTGCTCCCGTGGTTCGCCCTCCCGCCCTCGCTGGAGCGGGTCACCCGGCGCGGGTGAGGAGACCGCGGTCCGCCGTCCCCACACTGCTTGCATGGGTTGTCTGCTCGCACTGCTCGCCGGTTTCGCGCCTCGGGTCGTCCTGATCCTGGTCTGGATCTTCTCGAACCTGGTCGACCGCGCCTTCAGCGGCTTCCTGGTCCCGCTCCTCGGCTTGATCGTCTTCCCCTACGCGACGCTGTTCTACGTCCTGGCCTACAACCCGATCAGTGACGGGCTGAGCGGCTGGGGCTGGTTCTTCGTGGTGATCGGCTTCATCTTCGACATCGGCCACTGGGCCGGCGGCGGCCGCACCGGCCAGCAGCGCTACGCCGGCGCCTGACCTGCTCAGGGATGCCGGGGGCGGGTCGCCGCGCCGGGGAACCCGAACTCGGTCCGCACCCCGGGACTGAAGCCCACGTGGTCGGGAGGACGGTCGGCCAGGCCGGGCAGCCCCACGGAGGCCATCAGCCCGTCGTCCAGTGCCAGCACCTCCGCGTCGTGCACCGGCCAGGCCTCGTGGTGGTTCGGGACGTACAAGGTCCGGCCCCACCAGCGCACGTGCAGCCCCCAGCGGGCGCTGAGGAACTCGTCCAGCCGAGTGCTCTGCCGCCGTGCTCCGGCGCGGATCACGATGTGGCTCTCCGCTCGTTCCCCGAGGCGGCGTAGGCGCGCGTCGTAGGTGTGCACGTCGCCGCTCGCCCGGTAGCGCATCCGGGCCCAGCGGTAGGGCAGCCCGAACGCCGCGCGGGCACCGGCCACCACCGCCGCCCGGTCGGCGTCGAGGCTGAGGAAGACGATCCCGCGGCGTCCGGTGTCGTCGACCGAGTACAGCCGCACGTTGGTCTCCAGGAACGTCCCGAGCCAGGGAACGCCGGGGCCGCGTGCGATCCCCGCGCCGACCATCCGGAACGGGATCAGCCCGACGTACGTGACGCCGTCGAGGGTGTCCGGTCGGACGCCCGGCGGCATCCGGTCCGCGACCAGCTCCGGGTCGACGGCCCAGTGCAGAAAGGTCAGGTCGAGCCACCGCTGGTTCATCATCACCGGGCCGGTCAGCTCCGGCGCCTCCGCAGAGACCGGTTCGACGCCTGGGTAGCTCACGCTGCCACCCTAGGTCGGCGGCAGTCCGGCTCAGTCGGCCCGAGCCAGCACCGCCTCGCGGAACCGGGCTCCCGCCTCGGCGACCTCGTCGGCCGTGGTCTGCCAGCTGGTCACCAGCCGGACGCTGGTCTGGCCCATCCGGTAGAAGAGCAGATCGGCCGACGCCGCCTCGATCGCCGGCGCCGGGAGGTCGACGAAGGCCATGTTGACGTCCGCGCGCTCCTGCAGCCGCACGCCGTACGGCGACAACGGCTCCAGCTCGGCCACCAGCTCGGCCATCCGCTGGTTGGCGTGGCCGGCCAGGCGGAGCCAGAGACCGTCGGTGAGGTACGCCGTCAGCTGGGCCGACTGGAACCGCATCTTGCTGGTGACGTGCCCCGACCGCTTGGTGCGGTACACCAGCTCCTCGGCGATCCGGTCGTCGAACACGACGATCGCCTCGGCACTCAGCGCTCCGTTCTTGGTCGCCCCGAGCGACAGGACGTCGACCCCGGCCCGCCAGCTGACCTCTGCCGGCGAGCAGCCGAGCGCGGCCACCGCATTGGCGATGCGGGCACCGTCGACGTGGGACCGCAGCCCGAACTCCCGGGCGATCGTGGTGAGCTCGGCGACCTGCTCGGGCCGGTACGCCGTACCGAGGTCGCTCGGCAGGGTCAGCGACAGCACGCTCGGCTGGCTCTCGTGCGGGTCACCCCACCGGACCGACTCCAGGGCTGCGCGCAGGTGCCCCGGCTCGATCAGCCCGTGCGCGCCGTCGATGCCCTGCATCACCGCACCGCCACCGAACAGCGACGTGGCTCCGCCCTCGGCGGTGATGATGTGGGCCGAGCGGTGGCAGAGGACCGCGCCCCACGGGGGCGTGGACGCCGAGAGCGCGAGCGAGTTGGCGGCCGTCCCGCTGGTGACGGGGAAGACCCGGGCGGTGGGGTGCTCGAAGACCGTCCGCACGACCTCCTGGAGGTGGGCGGTGAGGTCGTCTCCGCCGTAGGCCAGGGCCGAGCCGGTGTTGGCGGCCTGCACGGCCGCGAGGATCTCCGGCGCGACGCCGGCGGCGTTGTCGCTGCGCAGCTCGATCACGGGCCCACTCTGCCCGACTCGGGCCGGACCATAATGAGCTGGCTCGATCCGGGCCTGCGGGCGAGCATGGTCGCCATGCGAAGGCGTCGGCGGTGAGCCTGCCGCTTCAGGGCGGGCTGCCCCCGGCGGAAGGGCTCGGGGGCGACGTCGTGGAGATCGCCTGCGACGAGTCGGGGTTCTCCGGCACCAACCTGCTCGATGCGTCCACCCCCGTGATCGCGCACGCGAGCGTCGACCTGGGCGTCGACGAGGCCTCCGAGCTGATGGCGCGGCTCCGGTCGGGGTCGCGGTTCTCGATGGAGGAGTTCAAGTCCGGGCAGTTCCTGCGCAGCCGGTACGACGGTGAGTCGCTGGAGTGGTTCCTGGCGGCCCTGAGCGGACGGGCGCACGTGCACCTGGTGGACAAGGAGTACTTCCTGGTCACCCGGATCGTCGACCTCTTCCTCGCCGAGCCCACGTACGCGGCCGGCACGCGGCTCACCCAGCCGCAGCGCGCCGCTGCGCTCGCCCTGTATCGCGCCCGTGGCTCGGCCGGTCGGGACTGGAGCGTCTTCCTCACGGCGTACGTCGACCTGGTGCGGACCAAGCGGCGGCACCAGCCCGATGCCGACCTCTTGGAGCAGTTCCTCAAGGCACGCGACGCGCTGGCGCAGGACGGGCTCGGCGCGCCGGCCGACGCGGTCCTCGCCGGGCTCGACCGCAGCCGGATCCGTGCGGTGCTGGACCGGATGGCTCACGATGACCGGTCGATCCCGCCGCCGCTGGAGCCGATGCTTCCCGCACTCGCCGAGACCGTGCTGTTCTGGAGCAGCGGGCGCCGCCAGGTGCTGGTGGTCCACGACGAGCAGAGTGCGTTGACGGCCGGCCGGCTGAGACGCCTCCAGCAGGTGCTGGCCGACGGTGCCGGCCCGTCGCCGTTCGCAGGGCTGGTCATGGTCGACTCCCGCGACGACCCGCGGGTCCAGGTGGCCGACCTGCTGGCCGGGCTGGCCCGGCGCTCCCCGGGAACAGACCGACTGCAGGCATTCCTCTCACCGTTCTCCCTACGTGACCCTCGGTGCTGAGTAGGGTCCGCGGCATGCCGATCTCGCGCGCGCTCGTCGTCGTCCTCGGGGGCCTCCTGGTCGCCGGGGTGGGCCCGGGCGCTGTCGCGCCCGCGAGCAGCAGGGTCGAGCGGGCGACGACCTCCTGCGCCGACCAGGGCGGCACCGGTGCCGTGCGCCCTCCGAAGTTCGTCCGCACCATCGCGACGGGAGAGACCGGCTGGTTCTCCTCCCCGGGCCTGGTCGACCTCGACGGCGACGGCCGCAAGGAGATCGTGGCGCCGTTCTACTCGACGTTCGTGTTCGACGCGAACGGACACCCACTGGGCCGCGGTACGGCGACCGCGGGTCGCGTCTATGCACCCTCGGTGGTCACCGACCTCGAGGGTGACGGCGTACCTGACATCGTGGTCGGCGGCTCCGGCACCGTCGCGGCGTACCAGTTCCGGAACGGGCGGCTGCGACTGAAGCCCGGCTGGCCGGCGTCGGTCCGGAGTGGCGGGCAGACCCCGGAGGTGCGTGGGCTCGCCGCGGCGGACCTGAACGGCGACGGCCGGGTCGAGGTGGTGGCCACCACGACCAACACCTCACCCACCGGCGCGCAGGTCTTCGTCTTCGACGCCCGCGGCAGGCTGTTCCAGCCCAAGGGCGGGCATCGGCCTGCCTGGCCGCGCTACAACCGGTTGAGCGGGCCGGGCAACGACCTGCGGTTCAACGGCGTGGGCAACCACGGCTACGGCGCGTACGGCGAGAACGTCGCGATCGGCAACATCGACGACGACCCCGACCTCGAGATCATCACCACCTTCGACAACCACCAGATCAACGCCTTCAACCTCGACGGCACCTCGGTCCTGGCCTCCCGGTGGTTCACCAACCGGGAGTCCGACGCGGCCGGCCGGAGCCTGGGCTGGGGGCAGTTCATCCGGTGGGCCGACCCACGGGTCGAGCGGCGGCAGTACCACCTGCACACCGGAGCGTGGCCGAGCCCGGCGCACCAGTCCTGGCTCCAGTGGACCGCCTCGCCCCCCGCTGTGGTCGACCTCGACGGCGACGGCCGCAACGAGGTGGTCGGCATCCCCAACGTCGAGCGCCACATCCCCTACCGCACCCAGGGTTACGCCTTCATGGTGCTGGACGGGGCGTACGGCGACGGGAGCCGCTCGGCGATGCGCCACCCCGGCTTCGAGACCCTCCCGATGTCCAACCATCCGGTCAACCGGCCGGACGGTGACTGGTACCCGCCCACCGGGATCCCCGCCCCGACGCTGGTCGACCTGACGGGTGACGCCCGGCCGGAGATCGTCTCTGCCCTGCCCGGCGGCAAGGTCTACGCGGTCGGGCCGAATGGCCACCGGCTCTGGACCTACCAGTACGCGCCGCGTCGTTCGAAGACGTTCGCCTCGGAGGTCGTCTCGGCCGACCTGAACCGGGACGGCGTCCCCGAGCTGGTCTTCGGCACCTACGCACTCCACCGCAACGCCGGGCGCCTGATCGTGCTGTCGGCCGAGGGAAGGCAGCTCTCGGTGACTCGCCTGCGCCACCAGGCCTTCGACGGCAACGGCGTCGGCGTGGCCGCCGCTCCCTCGATCGCGGACCTCGACGGCGACGGCACGCTGGAGATCGTCCTCACCACCATCGACCACGGCCTCGACGTCTACACCGTCCCCGGCTCGGGCACCGGCTGCCTCCCCTGGCCGACCGGCCGCGGCAACTTGCTCCGCAACGGCATGAGCACCGCCACGGCACCCTGAGTCCCCGCACGACGGATGACGAACTTCCGCGACCTCGGGACCTTCGGCCGGCGCGCACACCGTGTCGACCCGCGACGGCAAGGGCATCGTGTTCGTCAGCCACGACGGCATCGTCTACCCGGCCGGCTTCCTGCCGCTGCCGCTCGGCTCGGTGCGGGATCGGCCGCTCGCCGAGATCTACCGCGACAGCCCGGTCCTGCGCAGCATCAGGTCGGCGGAGTTCACCGGCCGCTGCGGACGGTGCGAGTACGCCGACCTCTGCGGCGGCTCCCGGGCCCGCGCCTACGCCGACACCGGCGACCCGCTCGCCGAGGACTCCGCCTGCATCTACCAGCCCGCCCTCGCCTGAGCGGTGAGGCTGCCACCGAATCGCAGCCTGGTTGGGTGGCTGAGTCACCGCTGGCGCGGGCGGTCCCTGGTGGGCGGTGAGGCTGCCACCGAATCGCTGCCTGGTTGGGTGGCTGAGCCACCGCTGAGCCGGGCGGTCCCTGGTGGGCGGTGAGGCTGCCACCGAATCGCAGCCTGGTTGGGTGGCTGAGTCACCGCTGGCGCGGGCGGTCCCTGGTGAGCGGTGAGGCTGCCACCGAATCGCAGCCTGGTTGGGTGGCTGAGTCACCGCTGAGCCGGGCGGTCCCTGGTGGGCGGTGAGGCTGCCACCGTTTCGATCGGCCGAGCGGGGCGCTTCGCTTGTTCGCCGTACGGGCCCTAGCGGCCGTTGCGTTCCCGGTGGTCGCAGCCCGGCCAGCAGCAGGGCCGGCGCTGACCCTCTTCGAGCTCCTCCTGGGTCCGGCGGATCCGCCGCTCCCGGGTCGTCTCCTTCTTGGCGTTGTCGACCCAGCAGATGAACTCGTTGCGCGCCAGCGGCGTGATGTCGTTCCACGCGTCCAGGGCCGTGGGGTTGGCGGCCAGCGCTTGACGCAGGTCGGCGGGGAGCTCGTGCACCACGCCGCCGGGGACTCGCTGGCTCATGCGGACACGATAGTGCGACCCCTTGGCCGCCGGGGTGGGCATGAGGCAGGGTGGGGAAGTGACGTCGCAGCCGTCGGGTCGGTACGAGACCAAGGCACTCACGCCTGAGACCTGGCCCGACTTCGCTGCCCTCGTGGAGGCCAACAACGGCATCTGGGGCGGCTGCTGGTGCATCGGGTTCCATCCCGACGGCTTCGCCGGTACGCCGCAAGGGAACCGCGACGCCAAGCGCGCCCACGTCCAGAACGGGACCGTGCACCAGGTGCTCGTCTACACCGAGAACGAATGCGTGGGCTGGATCCAGTACGGGCCACCGGCCGAGGTGGCCACGATCAAGAACCCCAAGGCCTACGCCAAGGAGCTGGTCGACCTCCCGGACTGGCGGATCGGCTGCGTGTTCACCGGCAGCCGGCACCGTGGTCACGGCGTGGCGCGGGCAGGACTGGCCGGAGCACTCAGCGAGATCGGCCAGGCCGGTGGCGGCACCGTCGAGGCCTACCCCGAGCAGCTGGACGGGCGACCTCCGCAGCGAGGCGCGTACCTCCACACCGGCCCGGAGACCCTGTTCGAGGAGTTCGGCTTCGTCCGCGACCGTCAGATCGCCAAGTGGCGCTGGGTGATGCGAACCACGATCGCGGGCCGGACGGCGGGCTAGATGGAGCCGCTCGCCCTCGTCACCGGGGCGTCGTCCGGCATCGGCCGGGCGTTCGCCGAGCGTCTCGCCGCCGACGGTTACGACCTCGTCGTGGTCGGCCGGCGGGAGAAGCGCCTCGCCGCACTCGCGGCGTCCTGGCCCGACGTCGCCGTCGAGGTGGTCACCGCGGACCTGTCGACCGACCTAGGCATCGACACGGTCGCCGAGCTGTGTGCGACCAGACCGCTGACGATGCTCGTCAACAACGCCGGCGTCGCCCACTACATGCCGATGGCGGACCTGCCCGCGGAGAAGGCGCACGAGCTCGTGCACGTCAAGACCGTCGCGCCGATCATGCTGACGCGTGCGGTGCTCACCGGGATGATCGCGCGCGGCGCAGGCACCATCGTCAACGTCGCCGGCATGCTCGCCTTCTCCGGGCCGGCTCCCGCAGCCCCGCCGCCGGGCCAACGCGCCGTGTACGCCGGGACGCTCGCGGGTGCGGTCGCGATGTCGCAGATCCTGCACGCCGAGCTCAGCGGCACCGGGGTGCACGTGCACGTCGTCTGCCCCGGGGTGGTGGCGACCGAGTTCCACGAGGTGCAGGGCATGGACCTCTCGGCGATCCCGCGGATGTCGGCCGAGGACGTGGTGACTGCGGCCATGGCCGGCATCGAGCTGGGCGAGGTCGTCATCGCTCCGGGCGTGGAGGACGACGACCTGCTCCAGGCGGTCTTCCGCGCGGATCTCACCGCCTTCGGCGGCCAGACCTCCGAGCTCGCCACCCGCTACCGCTCGAGCTGAACCAGTCTCAGGCCAGGACCCGCGACCGCTCCGGGTCGAAGAACGGCTTCAGCGAGACCTTCGCCGGCACCCGGGTGCCGGCGATGTCGATCTCGAACGAGCCGGTGGCCAGATCGGCTCCGGTGAAGCCCTCGTCGCGGCTGACCCCGGCGATCCCGCACGCGGCTCCGAGCGAGTGGCCGAAGCCGCCGCTGCGGACGTGGCCGACCGGAGCGCCGTCCCAGTAGACCGGCTCGTCGCCGAAGAGGTCGTAGTCGGGGGAGGTGAGCAGCACGTTGACCAGCCGACTGCTCGGCGGACCCGACTCGCGCTGCTTCAGCAGCGCGTCGCGACCGACGAAGCCGCCGGGCTTGTCCCAGGCGACTGCGAATCCCAGCCCGGCCGTGAGCGGGGAGTCGGTGGAGTCGATGTCGTGGCCCATGTCGCGGAAGGCCTTCTCCAGCCGCATCGTCTCCAGGGCGCCCACACCGGTCGGGCGGAAGCCGACGTCGGCGCCGGCCCTGCGCAGCTGCTCGTAGAGCGTGGCGCCGAACTCCGTCGGCACCAGCAGGTCCCAGCCCAGCTCCCCGACGTACGTCACCCGCAACGCCCAGAGCGGGGTGTAGCCGAGCTCGACCCTCTGGGCGGTGAGGTACGGGAACGCGGCGTCGGACCAGTCGTCGGGGCTCAGGCTCTGCAGCACCTCGCGCGACCTCGGCCCCTGTACCGACAGCAGCGCGTGCCCGCTGGTCACGTCGGTGACGACGACGAACTCGCCGTCACGGGTCTGCCGGCGGATCCAGGCCGGCACCCGGCGGTGGATGGTGTCGCCGCTGATCACGACGTACGCGTCCTCGGCCAGCCGGGTGACGGTGACGTCGGCGATGATGCCGCCGTGGTCGTCGAGCCACTGGGTGTAGACGACCCGGCCGACGGCGGTGTCGACGTCGTTGGCGCAGACCCGGTTCAGCACGGCCATCGCGCTCGGCCCCTGCACGAGGTGGTGCGACATCAGCGACAGGTCGAAGATCGCCAACGAGTCGCGAGCCTGAAGATGCTCGGCGCGGGTGCGCTCGAACGCCTCGCCACGCGCGAAGCCCCACTCGACGGTCGGGGTGACACCCGGCCCGGCGAAGTAGTCGGGGTACTCCCACCCGCTGGTGGCGACGAAGTGGGCGCCGTCGGCGACGTGCTGCGGGTGGTACGGCGAGCGTCGTACGTCGCGACCCAGCCGCGGCTGGGCGTTCGGCCAGGCCAGGTCGTTGAGCAGGAACCCCAGACGCTCCACGGTGCGCTGCTCGCGGAAGAGCCGGGTCGCCTGGAACTCGTGCGCCCGGTCGACGCCGACCGCGGTGACGTCGATCGGTGGGTGCTCCTCGATCAGCCACTGCGCCATCACGTGGCCGAGGCCGCCGCCGGAGAGGATGCCGACCGAGTTGAGCCCGCAGGCGAGGTAGAGGCCGTCGACCTCCGGCGACTCCCCGAGCATCGGCGAGAGGTCGTCGGTGAAGCTCTCCGGCCCGCAGAACAGAGTGCGGATCCCGGCGTCCTCGAGGACCGGGAACCGCTTCATCGCGACCTCGAGGAACGGCGCCAGCCGGTCCCAGTCGGGCGGCAGCACCGCGAAGGCGCTGTCCTTCGGCGTGCCGTCCAGGGCCCAGGCCTTGGCGACGGGTTCGAACATCCCGACCAGCAGGCCGCCGCCCTCCTCGCGGTAGTAGCCGTACGCCTCGCCCTCCTCGACCACCGGCACCGACTCGGGCGTCACGCCGGGGATCGGCTCGGTGAGCAGGTAGTAGTGCTCGGCGGCCTGGAGCGGCACGGTGACGCCGGCCTTGGCCGCGAGCTCGCGACCCCACAGCCCCGAAGCGAGCACGACCTTCTCGCACTCGAGGTCACCACGCTCGGTGCGGACGCCGACGACGCGGCCACCGTCGAGGACGAAGTCGGTGACCTCGGTGTTCTCGAAGATCTGCACGCCGCGCTGCCGGGCGCCCTTGGCCATCGACATCGTGACGTCGACCGGGTTGGCCCGGCCCTCGTCGGGGGTCCAGAAGCCGTGGATGACGTCGTCGGTGCGGATCAGCGGCACCAGGTCCTGCACCTCCTGCGGCGACAGCACGTCCTTGGTCATTCCGACCGAGCGCATGTACGCCGTCTCGCGGCGGAAGCTCTCGTCGGCGCGCGGCGTCGTAGCCAGCTGGAGGTAGCCGCACTGCCGGAAGCCCGTGGACAGTCCGGTCTCCTCCTCCAGCCGGGCGTAGAGCTCGGCGGAGTAGCGCGCCATCCACAGGGCGTCCTCGGTCGTGCCTCCCGAGACCACCTCACCGGCCGCGTGCCAGGTGGTGCCCGAGGTGAGCTGTTTGCGCTCGAGCAGGACGACGTCGGTCGCCCCGAGGAGGGCCAGGTGGTAGGCGATCGACGTACCGATGACGCCGCCACCGACGACGACGTACTGCGCGCGGGAGGGCAGGTCGCCGGAGGCGGAGGTGGAGCTCGCCCGAGCGGCGGCGGGGTTGATGGCGGTGAAGTCAAGCGACATGCAGGCACCCTCCCATGGTTTGAACGGCTGTTCAATCAGATCGTGGTTGACGAGTCCCGGTCACCGAGGGCAGCCTCGGGGAGGGTGACGACAGGACAGATCGACCCGAGGTACGGCGACGCGTCGGCCGCCGCACCTCCCTGGGACGACATCGAGCGGCTCCTCACCGACGCGCAGCTCTACTGGATCGTCACGGTCCGCCGCGACGGGCGACCGCACGCCGTACCGCTGGTCGGCGTCTGGCACGACGGGGCGTTCGTCTTCTGCACCGGCCCCGACGAGCAGAAGGCGCACAACCTCGCGGCCAACCCCCGGGTGGCGGTGACCACCGGCGGGATGGGTGCGGCCGGCTGGGCCACCGGCAAGGACGTCGTCGTCGAGGGCACCGCCCACCGGGTGACCGATGCGGACACCCTGCAGACCCTGGCCGACGCGTGGTTCGCCAAGTACGACAACGACTGGAAGTACGAGGTCCGCGGCCAGGAGTTCGTCGAGCTGAGCCACTCCGGTGGCGCCACGGAGGGAGGCGCCTGGGTCTTCCGGGTCGCACCCACGAAGGTCCTCGCGTTCGGTGACGCGCACGGACAGACGGCGTACCGCTTCTGACCACCAACCGAGGACTGCCCCAAGGAGAGCTGATGACAGACATGGCCGAGTCCGACGGCCCACAGCGCGCCGAGTTCGTGGACGCGAACCTGCGGGGCGCACGGTTCGTCAGGACCGACCTCTCCGGCGCCGTGATGCGTGCAGTCGACGTGGCGGGAGCGGACGTCGACGCACCGTGGCTCCTGAACGGCGAGAGCTCCCTGCTCGTCAACGGCGTCGACGTGGCGCCGTACGTCGAGACCGAGCTCAACCGCCGGTTCCCCGGCCGTGCCGAGCGCCGCGCCGAGGACCCGGATGCCCTGCGCGCGGCCTGGGCCACGCTCGAGCGCACCTGGGCGGCCACCCTCGAGCGCGTGGCGGCGATGCCGGAAGAGACCGTCGACGTCTCGGTCGACGGTGAGTGGTCGTTCGCGCAGACGCTGCGGCACCTGGTGATGGCCACCGACACCTGGCTACGCGGCGCGATCCTCGAGGTCGACGACCCGTACCACCCGATCGGTCAGCCGAACGCCGAGTACGAGACCGATGGCTACGACCTGTCGGTGTTCGTGACGGGGACCCCGCCGTACCCCGACGTGCTCGACGCCCGGGCGGGCCGCGTCACGATGGTGCGCGAGTTCCTCGCCACCGTCACCTCGGACGAGCTGGCCGCACCGCGCAGGAACCCGTGGGGCCCGTCGTACCCGGAGACCGTCCGCTCGTGCCTGCACACGATCCTCGAGGAGGAGTGGGAGCACCACCGGTACGCCGTCCGCGACCTGGACGCGATCGAGGCGGGCTCGGATTCGTTGCCCGTCGGTCCCGCCCGCTGAGAGCGCTCTTGCGGAAGTCGGGTGAACCAGTCTACTTTCGGCTTCCTTGGCCGATCCGCTCTCTGCCCGGACGCGGTTGGCAGCCAGGAGTTTGTGTCCTGCCAGCAGCATCGCCACGTCCAGAGGAGCACGACATGGTTCATGAGTCACCGTCGATCGACAGCGCCACCGAGGCACACATCGCGGAGGTGAACGCCTCCGGGCGCACCCCGGTCGTGTTCATCCACGGGCTGTGGCTGCTGCCGAGCAGCTGGGAGCGGTGGGCCGCCGTCTTCGAGAAGAACGGCTACGCGCCGCTGACGCCAGGCTGGCCGGACGACCCGGAGACCGTCGACGAGGCGAACGCCCACCCTGAGGTCTTCGCGAACAAGACGGTCGGAGAGGTGGCCGACCACTATGCGGCGATCATCGGCCGGCTCGACAAGAAGCCGGCGGTCATCGGCCACTCCTTCGGTGGGCTGCTGACCCAGATCGTGGCCGGCCGCGGGCTCTCGGCCGCGTCGGTGGCCATCGACGCGGCGCCGTTCCGTGGGGTGCTCCCGCTGCCGATCTCCGCACTCCGGTCCGCGGCCCCGGTGCTGGGCAACCCGGCGAACCGGCACCGCGCCGTACCGCTGACCTACGAGCAGTTCCGCTACGCCTTCGCCAACGCCGTCCCCGAGGAGGAGGCCAAGGAGCTGTACGACGCGTACGCCGTGCCGGCGTCGGGTGCGCCTATCTTCCAGGCCGCCTCGGCGAACCTGAACCCCTGGAGCGAGGTGAAGGTGGACACCAAGAACCCCGACCGCGGCCCCCTCCTCGTCGTCTCCGGGGAGCTGGACCACACCGTGCCCGGCGCGATCTCGAAGGCGACGTACAAGAAGCAGAAGAAGAACCAGAGCATCACCGAGTACGCGGAGGTCGCCGGCCGCGGTCACGCACTGACCATCGACAACGGCTGGCGCGAGGTCGCCGACCTCTCGCTCGCCTTCGTCCAGCGGTTCGCCGGCTGACTCGGCCCGGCTGCCGACGACCTACCGACGACCTACCGACGACCTACCGACGACAAGGAGTGCCATGGATCTCGGGCTGAAGGGCCGTGTTGCCGTTGTGACCGGTGCGAGCAAGGGCATCGGCCTCGCCGTGACGCGCACGCTGGCCGACGAGGGGATGAGCATCGTGGCCGGGGCGCGGGAGCTCAGCGACGAGCTCTCCGCCCTGGTCGAGGCCGGTCTGCCGGTCCGGCCGGTGCAGGTCGACCTCGCGACGGCCGACGGCCCCGACCGCCTGGTCGCGGAGGCGGTGACCGCGTTCGGTGGGCTCGACGCGCTCGTCAACAACGTCGGCGCGGTCCGACCCCGACCCGAGGGGTTCCTCTCGGTCGGGGACGACGAGTGGCTCTGGTCGCTGAACATCAACTTCCTCGCCGCCGTCCGGGCCACCCGGGCTGCCCTTCCACATCTGCTCGATCGCGGTGCGGGCACGATCGTCAGCACCTGCTCGGTGAACTCGTTCCTGCCGGACCCGCTGGTCGTCGACTACAGCGCGGCGAAGGCCGCCCTCGCCAGCTTCTCCAAGGCCCTGTCCAAGGAGGTCGGGCCGCGCGGGATCCGGGTCAACACGGTCAGTCCCGGCCCGGTGGCCACCGACCTCTGGCTCGGCGACCACGGTGTCGCGAGCACCGTCGCCGGAGCCAGTGGTGGCGACGCCGATGCGGTGGCGAAGCAGGCCGCCTCTGCTGCGGCCACGGGCCGGTTCACCACGCCACAGGAGGTGGCCGATCTGATCGTGCTGCTGGTCAGCAACCGCGCCGGCAACGTCACCGGATCGGACTTCGTGATCGACGGCGGCCTCGTCCAGACGCTCTAGCCACACGCCGAAACCGACCGCACAGGAAGAAGTCATGTCTCGACGATCGGACCGTCTCCTCGCTCGAGCCACCACCAGTCTCCGGCGTCCGCGCCAGCTGGCGATGGTCGCCGTACTCGTGTTGGCGCTGCTCGCGGCCACCCCCGTCGCGCTCGCCCGACATGGCACGCACGGCCCCGGCCCCTCCCTGGACCCCGGCCACGGCCGGCCCACCGTGGTCCTGGTGCACGGCGCCTGGGCCGACGGCTCCAGCTGGACCAAGGTCGTGCTCGAGCTCCAGCACGACGGCTACACGGTCCGCGTCCCGCCCAACCCGCTGCGCAGCCTGCCGGACGACTCCGACACGATCCGGGACTTCCTGTCCACCATCCCCGGCCCGATCGTCCTAGTCGGTCACTCCTACGGCGGCGCGGTGATCACCAACGCGGCCACCGGCAACCCAGCCGTCAAGGCGCTCGTGTACGTCGACGCGTTCGCCCCCGACGAGGGCGAGACGGTGCTGCCCCTGGCCGGCCCCGACTCGGCCCTCGCCGTCGACCCGACCACGGTCTTCGACTTCGTGCCCTACCCGAACGCGCCGGACGGCGACGTCGACCTGTACCTCAAGCAGGACACGTTCTTGAACTCCTTCGCCAACGGCGTTCCCACCCGCGAGGCGCTGGCGCTCTACGCGACGCAACGTCCGCTGGCGCTCAGCGCAGGCAGTGAGCCCTCCGGCGTACCGGCCTGGAAGACGATCCCGTCCTGGTACCTGCTCGGGACCCGCGACCTGATCATCCCGCCGTCCGCCCAGCAGTTCATGGCCGAGCGAGCCGGCTCGACCATCGTCAAGGTCAGGGCCGGGCACCTCAGCCTCGTCTCGGACCCGGGCGCGGTGACCCGCCTCATCGAAAAGGCCGCGAAGGCCACCGACTGACCTGCTCAGCCCTCGGCCTCCGACAACGTGATCTCGACCATCAGCTCGTCGGCGAGCGTCTCCAGCAGCGAGCGCAGGGCGTCGCTGTCGGTCGAGGGCGGGGCCTCGAGGAGAGCTCGTGCCTCGAACAGCATCCCGCCCGCCATCGGTGCCTCGCGGACGTCGGTGCTGAGCTCCTCGATGCCGATCCCCTGACGGGCGAGGGAGGCCGAGATGTCGGCCATGATGCCGGGATGGTCGGCCCCGAGCAGCTCGAGGGTGAGCCGGAGGGACGGTTGTGCGCCGGGCTCATCGGCCCGCTCGAGGGCCACCAGCAGGCCGACGTCCTTCAGTGCCGTCAGGTCCGCCGCCAGCGCCTCCGCATGGTCGTCCGGTACGGCGACGAGCAGGATGCCGGCGAACTTGCCCGCCAGCCGCGCCATCTGGCTGCGCTCCCAGCTCCCGCCGTGCGCCTTGATCGGGGCCGACAGGGCCGAGACCAGTCCCGGCCGGTCGTCGCCGATGCAGGTGAGAGTGAAGGTCGCCATGCGGGCAGGGTACGAGATCGGGGCCACCGACAAATCCCGTTGCCGGGCCACGCCCGCCACGCCTAGCGTCTGAGGTTGTGTCGTCCCAGCTGATCGCCCTCACCTTCGACGCCCACGACCCGGCCGGTCTCGCCCACTTCTGGTCCGGCATGCTGGGCTGGGAGCTGACCGACGACCCCCATGAGGGCGTCACCCTGCTGCCGAACGACGACACCGGCTTCCGGCTCCGCTTCGTTGCGTCGCAGCAGCCGAAGATCGGCCAGAACCAGATGCACTTCGACCTGACCAGCACCTCGCTCGAGGTGCAGGAGGAGACGGTCGAGCGGGCGCTCGCCCTGGGCGGCCGGCACATCGACATCGGTCAGGACCCCGACGAGGCTCACTGGGTACTCGGCGATCCCGAGGGCAACGAGTTCTGCGTCATCGAGCCCGGCAACAACTTCTTGGCCGAGTGCGGGTTCATCGGGGCGCTGGCGAGCGACGGCTCGCAGGAGGTCGGCTACTTCTGGAGCGAGGCCCTGGGTTGGCCGTTGGTCTGGGACCAGGACCAGGAGACCGCGATCCGCTCGCCGGCAGGCGGTCCGAAGATCACCTGGGGCGGCCCGCCGCTGATGCCGAAGACCGGGAAGTACCGGCTCCACTTCGACCTCGCGCCCCCGGCCGACGGTGACCAGGACGCCGAGGTGGACCGCCTGATCTCGCTAGGCGCCACGCGGGTGGACATCGGCCAGGGCGACGTCGACTGGGTCGTCCTCGCCGATCCCGACGGCCACGAGTTCTGCCTGCTCACGCCCCGCTGACGCAGGGCGGGCTCAGGCCAGCCGGCTGTCGAAGTACTGGACCGTCCGGGCCATCGCTGCGTTGAAGGCCGGACCGAAGGCGTGCCCGTCGTCGTACCAGTGCAACTGCGCGTCCACACCCGCACTCCGCAACGCGCGGTACGTCGCGGTGGCCCAGGGCGGCGGGCAGGTGTCGTCGAGCCGCCCGTGCACCATCAGCACCGGCTCGGTGATCCGGTCGAAGTACGGGCGGGAGGAGTTCTCGCGCCAGAAGCGCGGGCTCTGCTGCGGGGCTCCCCATCGGCGGATCAGCTGCGCCCGTAGCCCCACGTCGGTCGGGTCGGGGCGGATGAACCGGTCGTAGTTCTGCGCCTCGAGCGATGAGACGGAGTCCCAGACGGCGGCCGCCCGGACCAGACCTGGGTCGGCGACGAGCGCCTTGAGGACCACGCCACCGCCCATCGACCGGCCGAACAGAGCCACGCGGTCGTCGTCGACGGGGACCCTCCGGGAGTCGCGCAAGGCCTTGACCGCGTTGATCAGGTCGGCGCTGTAGCCCAGCCGCATCCGGATCTGGAACAGCGGGTCGTCGTCCGACTCGGCGTGGTTGCGGTAGTCGACGTGGAGCGCGACGTACCCGTGCGAGGCGAGATAGCCACGCTCGCGCGTCATCCCCTGGCCGCGCACGTAGATCGCAGGGTCGATGTACCCGTGCGCCAGCACCACGGCCGGGAACGGCCCGCGCCCGTGCGGTACGTCGATCACACCCGAGATCCGGTACGCCTCCTGGCCCCGGGCCGTCGTGCTGCGGCTGCGATAGGTCACGTCGTACGACGTGTAGGCCGGCGTGCGCTCCCGGACCGCGCCCAGCCGCAGCCGGTCACCACGTTGCCGCTGCTCGGCCAGCCCGAGCACGGAGACCGGCCTGGCCTTCGGCGCAGTCGTCTCAGGTGGGGATGACTCGGGCGCTGGACCGGACGCGGTGACGGTCGGCGAGACGGCCGACGGGGGCGCGTCGCCCGCGCCGTCGGCCGATCCGCCACTGCTGCACCCGGAAAGAAGCACGGCGCCGGCCGCCAGCGCGGTCAGGCTCCGGATCCGGGCACGCATCCAGCACCTCCGAGAACGACCAAGTGGGTCAGCGCGGGTTGGCCTTGCGCGGGTCACCCGAGCGCTTGGCAGCACGCTGTGCCGCGGTCGGCTTGTTGCGGCGCTCCCACCAACGCCAACCGGCAGTCAGCAGCACCGCGCCGGCCAAGGAGCCGATGACCCCGCTCGGCTTCAGCGCGAGCCCGTCCCCGGACAACAGACTGATCAGCAGCCCGCCGACGAACGAGCCGACGAGGCCGGCGATGATCGCCGACGTCCAGTCGATGTGGCCGTGGCGTCGACCCACGATCAGCTGCGCACCCGCACCGATGACCATGCCGAAAACGATGATCGCAAGGACAAGCATGCCCAGAGGATAGTCACGAAGCCTCGCCCGCGGCGCCGTCCTGCCCAGCGAGGTGGCTGAAGAGCGACTCCTCCCCGAAGGCGAGCCGCGCGAACCTCTCACCGATCAGCCGCTGGGTCGCCGGATCGGGGTGGAGGTTGTCGGGGAGGGGGTGCTCGGCGGAGTCCGCGTCGCCGTAGAGCTCACGCCCGTCGAGGTAGCCGAGCCGGGGGTCGTGCGCGCCTCGCTGCTGTACGACGCGCGCCAGCTCGTCGCGGACGACCCTCAGCGTGAGCTTGCCGGCCGCCACCTCCGCCGGATCCCCGGCGGCCCGGAACCGGAGCCGCCCCTCGGCGAGGCTCGCCAGATCCATCTCGGTGGGGCCGGGTGTCTCCTCGTGGATCGGGCAGGCGATCGGAGAGACGACGAGCAGGGGCGTCTCGGGGTGTCCGTCGCGGATGGTGTCGAGGAAGCCATGGACCGCCGGAGCGAAGGCTCGCAGCCGCATCAGGTCGAGGTTGACGAGGTTGATCCCGATCTTGACGCTGATCAGGTCGGCTCTGGTGTCCCGGATCACCCGCGCCACGAACGGATCGAGCAGTGCGCTGCTGCCGAACCCGAGGTTGAGCAGGTCGGCGTCTCCGCGCGAGGCCGCGAGGGCCGGCCAGGTGGACGTCGGCGAGGCGGCGTTGGAGCCGTGGCTGATCGAGCTGCCGTGATGTACCCAGCGGGGACGGCCGTCGGACACGGGTGCGACGGGGGCGTCCGTCGACAGCGACACCAGCTCGGTCCGTTCGTTCCAGGGCAGCCAGAGCTCGATCTGCTTGTCCTCGTCGGCCAGGCCCGAGAACGTCACCACCGCCGGCGAACCGGGTGCGACCTCGGCGGTCCCGCTCGCCACGTCGACGGTCATCTGGTCGCCGCCGTCCGCGGTCGCCTGCGCTGTCAACTGACCGTCGACCACGAGGTCGTAGACCCCGTCGGGGCGCGGCACCCCACCGACGTACACGGTCTTGGTCGGCACCGTCTCGAGCCGCAGGTGCGTCGCTCGCGACCAGAACGCGAGGCGTACGCCGGACGGCTGGGCCTCAGACATGGCGAGCGGCGCATCGGCGTACCGCCGTGCCCACGCCGGCAGCCGGTGCGGCAGGACGCCTCGCGGGGTCTGCTCGAGCTCGAGTGCGCCTCGCACGAGGTCGGTGGTCAGGGGTGTCGAGATCAGCTCCACCGAGCCAGCATGGCCCGTGCGCCGGACGCACGCGACGGCGGCCAGAGGTCTGGCCGCGGTCGAGGGTCTCAGCCTGAGGGTCAGGCCCTGCAGTAGGACATCAGCTGAGCCGGTACGCCGGCGGAGGCGGTGCCGCAGACGTCACTGGAGGTCTCGCCCTGCCAGATCGTGGTCGCTGCCGCCCGTCACCACCCGGCCGGAATTCCCAGTCCTCGTCCCGGGCCCCCGGCGTCGGTGCCTGGAACTGTTCCCAGGTGTCAGCCCTGCCCTGGAGGCTCGGTCAGGAAGTCCCGGACGCCGGAGAGGGTCTCCTCGGGTGCTTCCTCGGGGAGGAAGTGACCTCCGTCGACCTGCTGGCCGCGCACGTCATCGACGTACCCGCGCCAGACCTCGACGACGTCGTACATCCGCCCGACGAAGCCCTCGGCCCCCCACATCACCAGGGCTGGGCACTCCACGCGCCGCCCATGCGCGGCGTCGACCTCGTCGTGCTCGAGGTCGATCGAGGCGCCCGCGCGGTAGTCCTCGCAGCTGGCCCGGATGACCTCGGGGTCGCTGAAGCAGCGGACGTACTCGTCAACCGCTTCGCGGGCGAACGCCTCGAGCCCGGTCGAGCCCGACCACTGGTCGAGCTTCCTGCGCAGGTAGTACGCGGGGTCGCCGCCGATCAGTCGCTCGGGCAGATCGGGCTCCTGGGACAGGAAGAACCAGTGGTAGTAGGCCTGCGCGAGCGCGCGGTCGACGTGGGTGAACACGTGCCGGGTCGGCACGATGTCGAGGAACGCGACCCGCGAGACCGCCGCCGGGTGGTCGAGACACATCCGGTGGGCGACCCGCGCACCGCGGTCGTGGCCGACGAGCGCGAACCGGTCGAAGCCGAGCGCTTTCATGAGACCTACCTGGTCATCGGCCATCGCCCGCTTGGAGTACGACGAGTGGTCGGCCGCAGACGCCGGCCGGGCCGAGTCGCCGTACCCGCGCAGGTCGGCGAGGACGACGGTGTGCCGGTCCGTCAGTCCGGGGGCGACCCGGTGCCACATCACGTGCGTCTGCGGGTAGCCGTGCAGGAGCAGCAGCGGCGGACCGGAGCCGCCGACCTTGGCGTGCAGTCGCACCCCGTCGACCTCGAGGTCGTGGTCCTCGAACAGCTCGAGCACGCTCAGCCCCCAGGTCGGGCGGCGAGCTGCCAGACGCCCGGGCGGCCCTTGGTCATCAGACCTTCGTCGATGAGCGCCACCCGTGCGCGCCGGGCGGCGTACCGCCAGCGCAGCTCGCCCTCGGGCGTCGTCTCGCTGTCCTCGGGCTTCAGTCGGTCCTCCGCCAGGATCTCCAGCTCCAGGAACAGCTCGTCGGCCTCCAGCTCGCCGCCGGCCTGCTCGAGCACGGTGAGGATGAGCGGCTTGAAGGCCTCGGGGGGCGTCCAGCGGCGGGTCACCGCCTTCGCCGGGGCCGCGGGCGTGCGCTTGCGGGTGACCGGACGCGTCTTCGGCTTGGGCGGCGGTGTGGCCTTGGTCGGCTCCGGCGGCGGCGGTCGGCCGTGGGGACACTGGGACCTCGGCAGGTCACACAGCTCGCAGTAGTCGTCGTCCGCAGTCATCGCCACCAACCTAATCGAGTCGAGGCGCAGAGATCAGGCCCCGGCCCGATCGACCACCTGGACAGGACGACCCCGGCGGAGGCAGGGTGCTGGGATGCGACGTCTCGGAACCTTCGCCCTGTCCACCGTTCTCCTCGCCGCCCCCTTGCTGGGGGCCGCGACGTACGGCGGGAGCGCCGCCGCGGCCTCCGGTCACCAGGGAGGAGGGGGGCATGACCACGGTGGGTCGCTGTCGTGGCAGGAGACCGTCGTCGATGCTGACCAGAGCTTCCGCGGGCTCGACGCGGTCGACCGGCGGACCGCCTGGGTGACCGGCAGCAGCCTCACCGACGGTGGCCCGGGCCGGGTGTTCCGCACGACCGACGGTGGCCGGACCTGGGCTGACGTGAGCCCTCCCGGTACCGAGGGCCTCGAGTTCCGTGACGTGGAGGCGCGGAGTGCGCGGGAGGCCGTGATCCTCGCCATCGGGCCGGGCGATGCGTCGCGGATCTACCGCACCACCGACGGCGGAGCGACCTGGGCTGCGGCGTTCGTCAACGACGACCCCGCGGCGTTCTACGACTGCATGGCGTTCTACCCCGACGGCCGACACGGGCTGGCGTTGAGCGACCCCGTCGACGGCAAGTTCCGGATCCTCGCCACCCACGACTCCGGCCGCTCGTGGGCCGTTCTCCCCAGTGACGGCATGCCGGCGGCACCGACGGAGTTCGGTTTCGCCGCCAGTGGCGACTGCCTGGTCACGGCCGGCAGCCACACGGCGTACTTCGGCTCCGGCGGCGGTGCCGCCCGCGTGTTCCGCTCGAACGACTTCGGTCTGACCTGGACGGCGTCAGACTCGACGATCCCGGCCGGCGACGCAGCGGGCGTGTTCGGCCTGACGTTCCGTACGGCGAAGCAGGGCGTCGCCGTCGGTGGCGACTTCGAGGCCCCGGCCGACGGCGTCGACGCCGTGGCGACGACCCACGACGGCAGCACCTGGCGCAACGTCGGCGATCTGACCCACCTCGCCGAGGACGTCTCGTACCTGCCGCGCCACGGGCACCGACTCATCACCACCGGTGAGTCCGGCGCCGTGATGGGCACCAGCCTCAGCCTCGACGAGGGCCAGACCTGGACCCGGATCAGCGACCTCGGCTACCACACCCTCGACTGCACCCACGACGGCTCCTGCTGGGCCGCCGGCGGCAACGGCCGCGTCGCCCTACTCGTCGGCGACTGACCCACCAGCCTGGCAGGAAGGTCGCCTCGCTCGTCGCTCGTCCCTTGACTTCAAGTTCACTTGAGATGCCAGGCTGGAGGCGCCGTCAAGGAAAGGCTGCCGATGAACGACTTCGCACTCCATCTCGTCGTGGAAGACGTCCCCCAAGCGCTGGACTTCTACGAGCAGGCCCTGGGGGCCCAGGTGACCCGCGTGCTGCATCTGCCGGACGGATCCATCGTGACTGCCGAGTTCATCATCGACGGGCTGCAGGTGGCGGTGGCCGCTCCGATACCAGGGACGATGTTGGCGACGCCGCGCTCGACCGGCGCCTCCGTGGCTGCCTACCGGTTGACCGTCCCGGACGCGGACGCGGCGATGAATCGTGCGACCTCCTCGGGCGCGACGCTGCACTCGCCCGTGCAGGATGCGTTCTGGGGCGTGCGGACAGGGGAGGTCCTGGACCCTTCGGGTCACCGGTGGGCCTTCGACCAGCGTCTACGGGAGGTGGGGGTGGCGGAGATCGAGGCTCAGCTCGCCGCGATGTTCGGAGGGCGTGAGTGAGCCGGAGCATCACACGCGTCGAGAGGTAGCGCCACGACCCGAGCTCAGGAGGTCGCTGGGTCGGGTGGGAGGCGGTTGGCCAGGAGGGGCTGGGACGGGTCCCAGGTGGTGCCGTGGGCTGCGTCGTACCGTCGGCGGGCGATGCCCGAGAGGGCCTCGAGTGCGACTCGGTTCGCCAGGGCGGCGGTGATGTCGGCGTGGTCGTAGGGGGGTGACACCTCGACGATGTCCATGCCGACAACCGGCAGCTCGACGGCGATCCGCCGTACCGCGTCCAGCAGCTCGCGGGCCGACAGGCCGCCGGACTCGGGCGTCCCGGTGCCGGGCGCGTGGCCCGGGTCGCACACGTCGATGTCGACGGACAGGAAGACACCGTCGCAGTCGTCGGTCGCGATCTCGAAGGCCTCGGTGAGGCAGGCGCCCAGACCGCGGTGCACGATCTCGGTCATCTCATAGGAGCGCATCCCCTGACCCGCCATCCAGTCGAGGGTCTCCGGCTCCGGCCAGTAGCCCCGCAGCCCGACCTGGAGGAAGCGGTCGCCGCGGACGGCCCCGGACTCGATCAGCTGACGCATCGGGTGGCCGTGCCCGATCAGGGAACCGAACGTGATGTCGCCGGTGTCGGCGTGAGCGTCGAAGTGGATGATGCTGATCCGGCCCCACCCCAACGCCCGGGCCAGCCCGGTGGCGTTGGGCCAGGTGATCGTGTGGTCGCCGCCGAGCACGAGCGGGATGGCGCCGGTCGTGGTCACTCGTTCGATGACAGCCTCGAGGTCGGCGCACGACGTGGCGGCGTCCCCGCTGTACATCTCGACATCACCGCCGTCGACCACCTTGAGGTCTGCCAGCCCGTCCACACGCAGGGCCAGCGAGGGACGCGACCCGTCGTGCGGCAGGTAGTCGGTCATCCGGATCGCCTGCGGCCCGAAGCGAGCGCCGGAACGGTACGACGTGCCGCCGTCGAAGGGCGCCCCCACGATCACGACGTCGGCGTCGTCGAAGGTCGCAGTGTCCTCGAGGTCGCACTGGTCGACACCGAGAAAGGTGATGTCCGGGCCGTACTGGCCGCCGTACCGGGTCACGAGGAACCTCCATCTGGGACGACTGTGTCGACGGGCTGGACCACCGCTGCGCTACGAGCGAGGCGTGGGGCGTGCGGTCGTAGCGCGACCAGCACGACGTACAGCAGACCACCTGTGACCGCCCGACGTCACCACACTCGCGTCCAGTCTCCGAGCCAAGTTGGCTCTCGGCCCGTGCAGAATGAGGCGTGGTGCATTGGTGGCGCGGTTTCTTCTCCCGCGAATGGGCGCGCCTACGTCGAGATGGTCGGGCCTCGCTGCTGTGGTCGCTGCGCATCACCGTCGCCGCGACGGCCAGCTACCTGGTCGCGTCCCTGCTCTTCCCTGACACCCAGCCCCTGTTGGCGCCGCTGACCGCGATGCTGGTGGTGCAGGTGACGCCCCTGTCGCTGCTCGCCAGCGGGCTCGATCGCGTGATCGCGGTGGTGGCCGGGGTGGGGCTGGCCATCGGGTTCGCGGCCGTCGTACCGCTGGAGTGGTGGAGCCTCGGCGTGCTCATCCTGATCTCCATCACTGTCGGCCAGTTCCTGCGGCTGCGCGCCAACCTGGTCGAGGTGGCGATCAGCGCCATGCTCGTCCTCGGTGTCGGAGCGATCGGCGCGGAAGCGGCGGCCTGGCAGCGGATCGCAGAGACCCTGGTGGGCGCGTTGGTGGGCATCGTCGCCACACTCGTCTTCCCGCCGAAGGTCGCCAGCTCCGATGCCGGCCGCGCGATCGACGGACTGGCCGACGCGGTCAGTGAGCTCCTGGTCCGGGCCGCCGAGGAGCTCGACGCCATCATCGAGGGAGACCCGCATCGCCTGTCCGGTGCCGCGCGGGAGTGGCTCGATGACGCCCGGCGCATCACCCACGACATTCCGGTCATCGGTGCGGCTCTGCTCCGAGCCGAGGAAGGGCGGCGCCTCAACGTGCGTGCCGTTCGATCGCCGCATGTCGAGCCCGGCCTCCGGCAAGGCCTGGAGGCGCTCGAGCACACGGCGGTGGCGATCCGCGGACTGATGCGCTCGGTGTCCGAGGCCTCCGACGGCGACTGGCTGGACCAGGACTCCGCGAGCGAGGTGCTCCGCGACCTGGCCGAGACCTTCCGCAGGCTGGCGGCGGGCGCCGACGCCTTCGGCGAGCTGGTCCGTCACGAGGGCGACGTCGAGGTCAGCCTGAGTCAGGACGACATCGTCCGTCTCCAGGACGCCCAGGAGGGTATGGTCCGATCACGTGCGCGCCTGGAGGCTGCGCTCACCGGAGCCCAGCCTGCCGACGTGGTCGAGCTCTACGCCGCTGCCCGCGCCACCGTCCGTCGGCTGCAGCACGAGCTGGCGCTGGATGAACGGGTACGACGCCAGCTCCGCCTGCTCCCGGAACGCCGCCTGCCCACCCGCTCCGGAGTGCGACGACGGCCCACCGGCACCGCGCCCGAGCCCATCGGTCCCGACGACGAGACCCAGGTGCTGCCGAGGGTCACCGATGTGCCGCCGGAGGATCGTCACTGACGTCGTGGTTGCAGGATGGACCCATGGCACACGTACGACGTTTCGACCATGTCGGCCTCACGGTCGCGGACCTGGACTCGGCGACGGCGTTCTTCGTCGGACTGGGTCTCGAGGTCGAGGGCACCGGATCCGTGGAGGGCGAGTTCGTGGAGACCGTCTGCGGCATCCCGGGCGCGCGCTGCAAGATCACGATGCTGCGGCCGCCCGGCGGAGGCTCCCGCCTGGAGCTCGCGAGCTTCGTCACGCCGGACCACGTGGACGGATCCCCGACCGCCATGGCCAACGAGCTCGGGCTGCGCAACGTGTCCTTCGAGGTGGACGATCTGAACGCAGCCCTCGATGCGGTGGCGGCGGACGGGTACGGGCTCGTCGCCGGCATCGGCGAGTACGAGAACAGTGTGCGGATGGCCTACGTGCGTGGCCCCGACGGGATCATCGTGTCCCTGTTCGAGCAGACCGGCTGACGCGCACGGAGTCCCACCAACGTATGAGGCGCTAGACGGCAACGACGTCGAGCAGGTCTGCGAGTCCGGCGAAGTCTGCGGGGTTCTGCGTGTAGAGCCGGGCACCGTGGGCGTGCGCGGTGGCGGCGACGAGCAGGTCCGCGACCCGACGTCGGGGGCGACGACCGGCATCGACGACCGCGGCTGCGAGGCGTCCGTAGCTGACCGCTACTGCCTCGTCGACAGGGAGCGCGTCGAAGTGCTGCTGCAGGAAGCTGAGACGTCTCAGTCGTTCGGCACGCACCTGCGAGGTCTTCGCCACCAGAACGCCGAAGTGCAGCTCGGCCACGGTCACGGCGCTGACGGCCAGCACGCCAGGGACGGGCGTGATGTTCTCCGCGATGACGACGCTGGTGTCGAGGATGGCGCGGTCCGGCGTCCCGACCGTTTCGGTCATGGAACGGCCCAGGGATCACGGACATCGGCATCGAGACGATCCCGGTCTCGCTCCCACTCGGCGTCCACCGGCCCCTGGAACAGCTCGGCGATCTCGGTCCAGGACCGCCAGGGCGTCGGCCGAGCCGGAACCAGCCGTGCGCTCGCGCGTCCGGAGACGGTGATCGTGATCTCCTCACCGGCCTCGACCCGTCGGACCAGATCGGAGGCGTCCTGGCGAAGCTCTCGCAGCCCTACGGTGCCCATACCGCCAACGTAGCACTTGTGCTAGCACGGTCCTGCAACGTGGTCGCGCGAGGCGGGACCGTCGCTGCTTCGCGGTCGCCCTTGAGATCTTCGGATTTCACTTCGGCGGCCCTGGCGCGACGGTAATGTCACTGATCGGTAACCCGGGGGGATCCAGCTGTAGGCAGGCGTACCCGAGGAGCGTTTCTTGTCGTCACCCGTGGACTCCGACCCGATCTCCACCAGGCCCGCATCGCTGGCGCATCTGTTCCGTCAGCGCGTGGCCTCCAGTCGCGACGCCGTGGCCTATCACTACCCGGTGGGCGACGACTGGCACCAGGCGACCTGGGACGACACCGGTGACCTCGTCGCCGCGCTGGCGGCCGGTCTGATCGCGATCGGCGTCGACCCGGAGGAGCCCGTCGCCATCATGTCCGGCACGCGGTTCGAGTGGATCCTCGCCGACCTCGCCATCATGTGCGCCGGTGCGGCGACGACCACGATCTACCCGAGCACCGTCGACCGCGACGTCGTGCACATCCTCAACGACTGCGGTGCCCGGGTGGTGATCGCCGAGGACGACGAGCAGGTCCTCAAGCTGTGGCGGATCCTCGACCAGGTGCCGCGGCTGACCCGCGTCGTGCAGCTGGAGGGCGAGTTCGAGAAGGGGACCGTGATCACGCTCCAGGAGCTGGTCCGGATCGGCCGGCAGGAGCTCGGCCGGCGGCCCCACATGGTCGACGAGCGGATCGACGGCATCCGGCGCGAGCAGCTGGCGACGATCATGTACACCAGCGGCACGACCGGTACGCCGAAGGGGGTCCGGCTGCGCCACTCGTCCTGGACCTACGAGGGCGCGGCCATCGCGTCGTACGACATCCTCGACGAGAACGACCTCCAGTTCCTGTGGCTCCCGCTGTCGCACTCGTTCGGCAAGGTGCTGCTGTCCACGCAGCTCGCCATCGGGTTCCCCACCGCCGTCGACGGTCGCGTCGACCGCATCATCGACAACCTGCCCATCGTCCGGCCGACCTTCATGGGCGCGGCTCCGCGGATCTTCGAGAAGGCCTACTCCCGGATCACGGCGATGACCGAGGAGGAGGGCGGCGTCAAGAAGCTGGTCTTCGACCAGGCGTTCGCGGTCGCCCGGCGGGTGAAGAGGTACGAGTCCGAGGGCAAGCGCGTGCCCTTCCTGCTCGGACGCCGCTACGCGCTCATGGACAAGCTCGTGTTCACCAAGATCCGTGAGCGGTTCGGCGGCAGGCTCCGCTTCTTCATCTCCGGAGCGGCCGCCCTCAACACCGACATCGCCGAGTTCTTCGAGCTCGCCGGCGTCACCATCCTCGAGGGCTACGGGCTCACCGAGACCTCGGCCGGCTCGTGCGTGAGCCTGCCGGACCTCAACCGGATCGGCTATGTCGGGCCCCCCTTCCCCGGTACCGAGGTCGCCATCGCACCCGACGGGGAGATCCTGATCCAAGGGCCTGGCGTGATGGACGGTTACCACAACCTCCCGGCCGAGACCCACCGCGTGCTCAGGTACGGCTGGCTCTACACCGGCGACATCGGCCACGTCGACTCCGAGGGCCGGCTGCGGATCACCGACCGCAAGAAGGACTTCTTCAAGACCGCGCAGGGCAAGTACGTCGCCCCCACGTACGTCGAGGGGAGCCTGAAGGCGGTCTGCCCCTACGCCAGCAACTCCGTGGTGATCGGCTCCGACCGGCCCTACTGCGTCGCCGTCGTGGCCGTCGACCCCGAGGCGATCGTCCCGTGGGCCCAGGCGCGGCACCTGCCCGACACGTCGTACGACGCCCTGATGCGGTCCGCGGAGGTCCACGAGCTCATCGCGGCCGGGATCGACAAGCTCAACGCGAAGCTCAACCCGTGGGAGACGATCAAGAAGTTCATCCTCGCCGACGCCGACTTCACCGTGGAGTCCGGCGAGCTGACGCCGTCCCTCAAGGTCAAGCGCAACGTCGTGGAGCAGCGGTACGGCGAGCGGGTCGCCCTGATGTACCCCTCGCTCTCCCTGCCGAACTTCGAGATGGACGACCTCACCGACGCCGAGCTGTCAGGAGAGCTCGCCCACTGACGCGTCGGAGTGCGCGCCGACCCCGACCTGGAGACGGTGCGGGAACCGGTGCACCTCCTGCGGCCAGCCGACAGCGACCGCGATCCGGCCCGCCCAGTAACGCGCCGCGGCATCGTCCGGGACGTCGACGACCGCGAAGCCGCCGAGGTGCTCCTTGGTCTCGGCGAAGGGCCCGTCGGTGAAAACCGGCGTACCGCTGCTGGGGTCGACGCTGCACACGGCGGTGGACGCGTCGAGACCGCCGTCGGTGAAGATGTAGACGCCGGCCGCCTTCATCTCCTCGATCACGGCGCGGCCGTTCACACCCCGCTCGCTGATCTCCTCCGTCGTCAGCTCGGGCACCCACTCGTCGTTGAACGCGATCAGATACGCCGCCATCTCGGCCTCCTCCGCTCATCGGCAACCCGGACGGCCGCCGCTCACCTTCTCCACGAACCCACCCGCGTCGATGCGACACCCTGCCGGGATCGATTTCAAGACAATCGGCACGGCACCTCCTCCCCAGGGGTGATACCGAGCCGACGGGAGGAGATCAGGATGGTGCTGCCTACGCGGGTGTGGGCGGGGGGCGCGTCCGCGAACGCCCGCCCCCGACAGAGCGCCGAGGGCGGCTGACGGGAGTCACCCCTCGGAGGTACCCGCATGAAGCGCATCATCAGTACGGCGCTCGCCGCCGTCACCGTCCTGGCCGTCTCGTCGGTGGCCAGCAGCTCGCCCGGTTCTCTGCCGGCGCGGGACGAGGCCGCCCTGGCCCCGACCCGGACAGCCGCGAGCCATGGGATCGAGGCGAAGGTCAATGCCCTGCTCGCCAGGATGACGACCCAGGAGAAGCTGCAACAGGTGCAGCTGCTCTCCGACGGCCAGATCACCGATGCCGACGCCAAGGCCGGCGTCGGGGGAGTGTTCAGCCTCGTCGACCCGGCGAAGATCGACCACTTCCAGCACATCGCGGTCGAGCAGTCGCGGCTCCACATCCCGATCCTGTTCGCCTACGACACGATCCACGGCTACCGGACCATCTTCCCGGTGCCGCTGGGCGCGGCCAGCTCGTTCGACCCGGCGGTCGCCCAGCACGACGCCACCATCGGTGCCCGTGAGTCCGCGACGGTCGGCATCAAGCAGATCTACAGCCCGATGGTCGACGTCTCCCACGAGCCCCGCTGGGGCCGGATCGTCGAGGGCAACGGCGAGGACCCGTACGTCGGCTCGGTGATGGCGGCCGCGCGGGTCAAGGGAGCTCAGGGTTCGAGCTACGCCAAGAGGGACAAGGTCGTCACCAGCGTCAAGCACTTCGTCGGCTACGGCCAGCCCGAGGGTGGCCGCGACTACAACACCACCGACATGTCCGAGTCGACGCTGCGCAACCTGTACCTCCCGCCGTTCAAGGCCGCGATCGACGCCGGCTCCGACACGGTGATGTGCTCGTTCAACGCGATCAACGGCGTACCCGGCTGCGCGAACTCCCACACCGAGACCGACATCCTCAAGAAGGAGTGGGGCTTCGACGGCTTCATCGAGAGCGACTACACCGCCGTCGCCGAGACCCGCGCCTGCCCTCCGGTCAACCCGAACACCGGGCCGTGCGGCCACGGCACCGCGGCCGACGGTCCCCAGGCCGGGGCGAACGCGCTGATGGCCGGCACCGACTCGGAGATGGTCAGCACCAACATCCGTGACTTCGGCTCCCAGCTGCTCGCGCAGCACCGGATCACGATGAGCAGGCTCGACGACGCCGTACGACGGATCCTGCGGGTCAAGTTCCGCGCCGGTCTCTTCGACCACCCCTTCGTCGACCAGGCGAAGGCCACCGACCCGGCCAGCTTCCTCACCCCGGCCGACCGCGCGGCGGCTCGGACGGCGGGCAGCAGGTCGATGGTGCTGCTGAAGAACGACAACGCGACGCTGCCGTTCGACCCGAGCAAGAAGACCGTGGTCATCGGCCCGCTCGGCAACGACCAGCACGACATGCTCGGCCCCTGGTGGGGACAGGGCAAGGACGCCGACGCCGTCAGCGTGTTCGACGGTCTCAAGGCCCAGTCGCCCGGTACGACGTTCGTCCAGGGCTGCACCCTGAGCAACGACGAGCCCCCGGTGTACGACCCGGCGAACGACTGCCCGACCGACAGCGGCTTCGCGGCCGCGGTCGCGGCGGCCCAGTCGGCCGACCAGGTCGTGCTGGCAGTGGGCGAGACCCGGGAGATGAGCGGCGAGGCCACCAGCCGCACCACGATCGACCTCCCCGGTCGCCAGCAGGAGCTGATCGACGCGATCAAGGCCACCGGGACGCCGTTCGCGGTGGTGCTGTTCAACGGCCGGCCGCTGACGCTCGGTGATGTGGCGGCGAGCTCGCCGGCGATCCTCGAGGCCTGGTTCCCAGGCGTGGAGGCCGGCAACTCCGTCGCCGACGTCGTCTTCGGCAAGGTCGACCCAGGTGGCAAGCTGCCGGTCTCCTTCCCGCAGCGGCTCGGTCAGGTGCCGATCTACTACAACCACCTGCCGACCGGACGTCCGTGTGACATCACCCAGAAGTACGACTCGCGGTACCGCGACCTGCGCTCCTGCGACCCGCTGTACCCGTTCGGCTTCGGCCTCAGCTACACGACGTTCTCGGTCAAGGACCTCGCCCTCGACCGGACGTCGGTGTCGCCGTCGGGTCAGGTGCGGGCGACCGTGACGGTGACCAACACCGGTGATGTCGCAGGAGACGACGTCGTGCAGCTCTACCTGCACGACCCGGTGGCGAGCATCTCGCAGCCGGTACGTCGCCTGCGCGGCTTCGAGCGGGTCAGCCTGCAGCCGGGGGAGTCGCGGCGGGTGACGTTCACGCTCGACCGCAGTGACTTCGGGTTCTACGACAACGAGGGGCACTTCGTGGTCGAGCCCGGAGAGATCGACGTGTTCGCCGGCGACTCCTCGCAGGCCACGATGGAGTCGACCTTCACCGTGACCGGTCGTCGCTGACCAGATCGCTGCAACGGGATCCGGACCGGCGGGGACCTACCTCGCCGGTCCGGTGCAGCTCAGATCGCCTCGTCGCGCCAGGAGTGCTGGGGCGCGAAGCCAAGGAGGTCGCGGGCCTTGTCGATGGCGTAGAACGTCTCGTCGCGTCCTAGCTCGCGACGTACCTCCACCCCGTCGTAGAAGCGGTCTCGGACCTCCGTGGTCGTCGAGGCGACGGACAGGTCGGCGTTGGCGACGTTGAAGACCTGGTAGCCCAGGCCGTCGGTCTCCAGGCAGCGCTGCACCATCTGCCCCAGGTCGCGGGCGTCGATGTAGGCGAAGATGTTGCGGCGCCGCAGCGCCGGATCGGCGACGAAGGCGGGGAACAGCTCGGCGTACTCGTGCGGCTCGATGACGTTGTTGATCCGCAACCCGTAGATGTCCGACCCGGTACGGGCCTGGAAGGACCGCGCCGTCACCTCGCCGGCGACCTTCGACATCGCGTAGGCGTCCTCGGGGACCGTCGGGTGCTCCTCGTCGACCGGCAGGTAGAGCGGGCGCCGCTCGCCCTGGGCGAAGCAGATCCCGTAGGTGGTCTCCGACGAGGCGAACACGATCTTGCGGATGCCCAGCCGGGTCGCTGCCTCCAGCACGTGGAAGGTGCTGAGGACGTTGACGGCGTACGTCGCCGCGTCCGACGCCAGCAGGATCCGCGGCACAGCGGCGAAGTGCACGACCGCGTCGTAGCGGGGCTGCTCGGGCAGGTCCAGCTCCTCGAAGGTCGCCAGCCCGGCGAGCGCGGAGTAGGTCTCGCCGGCGTCGGTCAGGTCCACCCGTAGGTCCGCCACCGCCGGGTGCTCGAGCGGGACGAGGTCGGCGTTGGTGACCTGGTGGCCCTGCTCGGCGAGGTACGGCGCGACGTGCCGGCCGGCCTTGCCGCTGCCTCCGGTGAAGAAGATGCGCATGGTCCTTTGTACCCGCGACGGATCGGCCCAGACGCCGCGGCCTCCTTGGCTGCTCGGTTGTAGCGTGCTGCAGCGAGCCGATCCGAGGAGGCGCCCGATGGACGAACGCCCGCCCTTCCCGCCGTACACCGCCGAGACCGCCGCACAGAAGGCGCGCGCCGCCGAGGACGCCTGGAACTCCTGCGACCCCGAGCGGGTCTCGCTCGCCTACACGGCCGACAGTCGCTGGCGGAACCGGGACACCTTCGTGAACGGACGTGACGAGATCGTGGCGTTCCTGCAGCAGAAGTGGGCCCGCGAGCTGGAGTACCGGTTGGTCAAGGAGGTCTGGACGTACGGCGACCACCGGATCGCCGTGCGCTTCGTCTACGAGTCGCACAACGCCGAGGGCCAGTGGTTCCGGTCGCACGGCAACGAGAACTGGGAGTTCGACGAGCACGGCCTGATGCGGCAGCGGCACGCGAGCATCAACGACGTGCCGATCGACGACGCGGACCGGCTCTTCCACTGGGACCGATCCGGACCGCGTCCGTCGGACCACCCGGGCCTGACCGAGCTCGGCCTCTAGTCCACCGGGGTCTCGCGCGATGCCGGAGCTGCAGCCTCTGCGGGCCGATCATGCCGCAGCTGTCCTGGACTTCGAGACCGTCAACCGCGCCTACTTCAGGACGTTCATCTCCGACCGCGGAGACGAGTACTTCAAGCACTTCGCCCAGCGTCACCTCGCCCTGCTGGCCGACCAGGAGGCCGGCCTCGGCGCGTACTACGTGCTCGTCGACGAGGACGGGTCGGTGCTCGGCCGGTTCAACCTGGTGTTCGTCGAGGACGGCGTCGGGGAGCTGGGCTACCGCGTCGCCGAACGCGTGGCCGGTCGTGGGGTCGCGAGTGCGACGGTGCGTGACCTGTGCTCGTTCGCCGCGTCGCGCCACGGGATCAGCACGCTGCGCGCAGCGACCTCCGACCAAACGTGGCCTCCCAGCACGTGCTGCTCAACGCCGGCTTCCGCGCCGCCGGCCCGGCCGACCCGTCAGCGGTGGGTGGCAAACAAGGCACCTGGTACGAGCGAAGTCTCTAGCCCGTCGGGAAGCGCTGAGTCGACAACCCGTCGGTCGAGCGACTTTCGTCGGTCGAGCGAAGTCGAGACCACGGCGACCCCGTCGGTCGAGCCCAGTCCGTCGGTCGAGCTTGTCGAGACCACGGCGACCCCGTCGGTCGAGCTTGTCGAGACCACGGCGACCCCGTCGGTCGAGCTTGTCGAGACCACGGGCACCCGACTAGGTCGCGGTCGTCTCGGACTCCTCCCGGACCTCCTGGTGGGGGCGGGACTGCCACAGCGCCCAGTCGTTGCTGACGTCACCGGCCGCGCGGAGGAGCTGCGGGAGGTGGGTGTCGAGGAGCTTCTCGGTGCTGGTCTCGGCGGCGTGGACGGTGACGTTCATGGCGGCGCGGACGGTGCCGGTGCCGTCGCGGACGGGGACCGCGATCGACCGGACACCCGGGGCGAGCTCCTCGTCGGCCAGCGCCCAGCCGCGGGCGCGGACCTGGGTGAGCTCCTCGTCGAGGGCGCCGCGGGTCCGGCCGATGTAGCGGGGAAGACCCGAGCGGGAGGGGATGGCGAGCACGCCCTCGAGGTCGTCGGCACTGAGTGCAGCGAGCAGGACCTTGCCCTGGGAGGTCTGCGGGGCCGGGAAGAGGGTGCCGATGTCGACCCGGAGGGCGATGATCTTCGGTACCGAGACCCGGGCGACGTAGACGATGTCCGAGCCGTCGAGCTGGGCCATCGACGACGACTCACCGGTGAGGCGGACCAGCGCCTCGAGGTGCGGGCGGGCGACGTCCCACAGCCCGAGCGATGCGACGTACGCCGTGCCCAGCGTGATCACCTTCGGCGTCAGCTCGAAGGTGCCGTCGAGGGAGCGGACGTAGCCGAGCTCCTCCAGGGTCAGCAGCAGCCGCCGGGCGGTCGGGCGAGCCAGCCCGGTCGCCGTCGCCACCTCCGCCAGCGACAGGGCGCGGTGGTAGGTGTCGAACGCCCGGAGCACGTCGAGTCCACGTGCGAGCGACTCGACGAAGTCCGGTCCCGAGCCACGTCCTGCCACGGCGCGAGCCTAGGAGGACGAGTCGGGGTTGCCGAACATGGTGCCGCGGGCGCCGTGCGTGGCCTCGGACTGGTAGTCGGTGTACTGGTAGGGGTTGTCGAGCATCTTGCCGCCCTCGGGCAGGTCCGGGTGCATGCCGGCGTGCCAGACGTCGTCGCCCATCGCGCCCTGCAGGTGGGAGATCGTGGCGTCGATGGAGCGTCGTACGGCGGGCGCGTCGAAGCCGACCAGCTTGCCCTCGCTCTTCACGACCTTCCCGTCCACGAGCACCGTGTGCACGTCGCCCCGCTGGGCCTGGAACGCCACCTGGCCGTAGGGGTTGAGCAGCGGGAAGGAGACGGGGGAGTCGTCGTTCTTGATGAGGACGACATCGGCCTTGGCTCCGGGGGTGAGCCGGCCGAGGTCGTCGCGACCAAGGGCGTGGGCGCCGCCGCGCGTCGCCCAGTCGACGACGTGCTCGGCGCGCAGCGACAGCGCGGTGACGGTGTCGCCCTTGACGTGGGCCTCGAGGTGCTCGCGCGAGCGGTCGGCGCCGAGCGTGGTCCGCATCGCCGAGAACAGGTCGCCGCTCCACCACACGCTGGTGTCCATCGACAGCGACACCGGGATGTCGAACTGCCGCACCTGCCAGGTCGGAGGGTAGCCCTGGCCGGCGCTCTGCTCGGACTCCGTCGACACCGAGATCGAGCCGCCGCTCGCCGCGATCCGCTGGTAGGAGTCGGTGCTCAGCGTGGCCGCGTGCACGTAGATGTTGTCGGGTGAGGCGAAGCCGTTCTCGTGGATCAGCCGGATGCCGTCGTCGTTGGTCGCGCCCCAGACGCCGGCGTGCGTGGTGACCGAGAGGCCGAGGTCGCGGGCCACCTCGAACGCCGCCCGCTCCGGGAACTCCGGGTCGCCGGTGACATCGAAGGCGAGCTGGAAGCCGAGCATGTCACCCGCGCCGGTACGACGGCGCTCGAAGAAGTCGCGGACGGCGGGGTCGGCGGTCCACTCCCAGGGCCCCGCCTGGATGTTGCCGTAGGCGAGCACGAACCGCCCCGGCACCGCCTGCAGCGCGTCCACCGCGGCGTCGGCGTGGTCGACGGTCTGCAGGCCGTGGGACCAGTCGACGGTGGTGGTGACGCCCGACTCGAGCGACTCCCAGGCCGAGAGCAGGTTGCCGGCGTGGACGTCCTCGGGCCGGAAGGTCTTGCCGTGCTCGAGGTAGTACCAGACGAAGTACTGCGTCAGCGTCCAGTCCGCGCCGTACGCCCGCATCGCGGTCTGCCACATGTGGCGGTGGGTGTCGATCATCCCCGGCATCACGATGCCGCCCGAGGCGTCGATCTCCTGGGTGCCGTCGGGTACGTCGAGATCCGGGCCGACCGCCTCGATCTTGTCGCCGACGATCAGCACGTCGCCGGTCGGGTGCACCGTGTGGCTGTCGTCCATCGTCAGCACGGTGCCTCCGCGCAGGACGATCGGTCGGGTGTCGGCCATCTTCGCTCCTAGGTTCCGTGGTCTCGACTTCGCTCGACCGACGAGTCGTACGAGTGTCCGTCAGGCGGTCAACCGCAACTTGTCGCCACTGTGGTCCCGCTCACAATGTGCTGTCAAGGGGTGCTTGACAGCGCTCGCCAGATGCTCCGAGACTGACCGGACACCCCGCGGACGTCTGTCCGCGTTTCAGTAAAGGAACGCCGTGAACGACCGACCCTCCGGACCGCTCGCCGGGCTGCTGGTCGCGGACTTCTCGCGGATCCTGGCCGGCCCCTACGCCTCGATGCTGCTGGCCGACCTCGGTGCGGAGGTGGTCAAGGTCGAGTCGCCGGCCGGGGACGACACCCGCTCCTGGCAGCCGCCGGTGCGCGACGGCGTCGCGACGTACTACCTCGGCGTGAACCGCAACAAACGTTCGATCGCCCTCGACCTCAAGGACCCCGACGACCTCGCACTGGCCCAGGAGCTCGCGATCCGCGCCGACATCGTGATGGAGAACTTCCGGCCCGGTGGCCTGGCTCGCTTCGGGCTCGACTACGACACCGTCGCGGTCGCGAACCCTGCGGTCGTCTACGCCTCCATCAGCGGCTTCGGTACGACGGAGCAGGGCCGCGTGCTGCCGGGCTACGACCTGATCGTCCAGGCGATGTCCGGCCTGATGAGCCTCACCGGCACCCCCGAGACCGGGCCGTTCCGCTCGGGCATCTCGGTCTTCGACGTGATGGCGGGGCTGCACGCCACGATCGGGATCCTGGCCGCGCTGCACGCCCGCGAGGAGACCGGCCGCGGCCAGCACGTCGAGGTCAACCTGCTCTCCTCCGCGCTGTCCGGGATGGTCAACCAGACCAGCGCCTTCGTCGCCGGCGGCGTCGTACCGCAGCCGATGGGCAACAGCCACCCGAGCCTGTTCCCCTACGAGCCGCTGATGTGCGCCGACGGCGAGCTCATCATCACCGCCGGAAACAACGGGCAGTTCCGCAAGCTGGTCGAGGTGCTCGGCGTGCCCGACCTGGCCGACGACCCGCGGTTCGCGCGCAACGAGGACCGCACCGCGAACCGCGACCAGCTCCGGCCGCTGCTCGTCGAGCGGCTGATGACGCGGCCGAAGATGGACTGGTTCCGCGAGATCATCGCCGCCGGGGTGCCGTGCGGACCGATCAACACGGTGGACGGCGGGGTCGGCTTCGCCACCGAGATCGGGCTCGACCCGGTCGTCGAGGTGGGCGAGGGTGAGTCGATGGTGCCGTCGATCCGCAACCCGATCACCTTCTCCGAGACCCCCGCCGACTACCGGAGGCCACCACCGGGGCTCGACGAGCACGGCGAGGAGCTCCGGGCCTGGCTGGGCGGCGCCGTGGTCTCGACAGGCTCGACCGACGGACGCGCCGCCTCGACCACGGTACCCGGTGATTGAGGACCGCGCTCGACCGACGGACGAGGAGAGGATGGCGATGACTGACCTGGAGTTCCCGACGTCGCTGGGGACGTCGACGGCCGAGGAGATCAGCCTCCTGGGGCAGAGCCTGGCCGGCGACCTGATGGGCAAGGTCGGGTTCGGCGAGCTCGCGTTCTGGCTGGTCGCCCTGCGGCGCCCGACCCCCGGCGAGACCCGGGTCTTCGAGGCCGTGTTGGTCGCGCTGGCCGACCACGGGTTCACCCCGACCGCGATCGCGGCCCGGCTGACCTATCTCTCCGCGCCCGACTCTCTGCAGGGCGCCCTGGCTGCCGGGTTGCTCGGCGGCGGGTCGCGGTTCCTCGGCGTGACCGAGGACTGCGGCGGCTACCTGCACGCCGTACTCACCGAGCAGGACGGCGACCTCCCGGCCGACGACGCCGGGTGGGACGCGCTCGCGCTGGGGGCCGTACGACGTACCCGCGAGCAAGGCAGATACGTCCCCGGCCTCGGTCACCCCGTGCACAAGGTCGAGGACCCCCGGACCCCGCGGCTGATCGCGATCGCAGACGAGGAGGGGCTGCACGGCCCGCACCTGCGGCTGTTCGAGGCGATCGGGCGCACCCACGAGCAGGTGCTCGGCCGCAAGCTCCCCCTCAACGGCGCCGGCGTCTGCGGCGCCGCGCTCGCCGACCTCGGTCTGCCCGTGGAGCTGCTGCGTGGCTTCGCGCTGCTGGCCCGAGCAGCCGGGCTGCTGGGGCAGCTCGCCGAGGAGCGCCGGCGCCCGATCGGGATGGACGCCTACCTGACCATCGACCGCAACGCGGTGTACGTCGATCCCGACCAGGAGTGAGGAGCACAGCATGGCCACCGTCGCCGCGGTCATCGCCTCGACGCACCACCCCTTCTACCTGAAGGCCAGCACCGCCACCGGCGCCGATCGCCCGCCGTTCGCCGACGAGTGGCAGGCCAAGATCGAGGCGTTCCGCGAGACCCTGACCCGCGCCGAGCCCGACGTGCTCGTGATGGTCGGCAGCGACCACTTCCACCAGCTGTGGCTGGACAACATGCCCCAGTTCCTGGTCGGCAAGGCGCCGTACTTCGACGCCAACTGGTACAACGAGGAACGCGAGTTCGGCCTGCCGCGGATGACGCTGGCCGGCGACGAGGAGCTCTCCTCACACATCCTGCGCGGTGGTCTCGACCGCGACTTCGACCTGGCCTTCAGCAACGAGCTGCGGATCGACCACAGCATCACCTGCCCGATCATCACGTTGCGGCCGGAGGCCGACCTGCCGATCGTGCCGATCTACACCAACATCTTCGCGCCGCCGCTGCCGCAGCCGAAGCGGTTCGTCCAGCTGGGCAAGGCGATCCGCGAGATGGTCGAGTCGTGGGAGAGCGACAAGCGGGTGGCGATCATCGGCACCGGCCACCTCTCCCTCGAGCTCGGCGGGCCGCGTCAGTTCGGCGAGCACGGCCCCGACCCGGACTTCGACCGCAAGGCCGTGGAGTGGATCGCGAACGGTGACATCGAGGGCTGTTGCGGCGAGGTCAGTCTCGAGAGCCTGCACCTGCCCGGGAACGCCACCCACGGCTTCATGGACTTCATGCTGATGATGGGCGTCGCGGGCGACGGAGTGAAGGCCGACTACACCGACTCGCTGGATCTCTTCCACACCATGGAGGCGTACTTCACGTGGTACCCGGAAGGAGCACTGTCGTGAGCAAGTACCTGCTCGACAAGTTCCTCTACACCGTCGACCGCGACCCCGACCTCGTCGAGCGCTACCGCGACGACCCCGCCGGCACGGTCACCTGGTGGGAGGCGGAGATGGCCAACTCGATCCTCAACTGCCACACCGGTGAGCGGTCGACGTGGCTCGTCTTCACCGACGACGAACGGCGCGCGCTCGCCGAGCATGACCACGTGGCGCTGTTCGGGATGGGCGCCCATCCGTTCCTCACGCTGACGCTCTTCATCGCGATGTTCGAGCGCGACCACGGGCCGCTGGAGTACCAGATCGCCTACGGCAAGGCGATGGAGCACCTCACCCTGCCCTACCCCGACATCTCGACCTGACCATGCGCGCCGCCGTCCTCCACACGCCCGGCTCGCCGCCGTCGTACGCCGACCACCCGGCGCCGTCGGCCGCGGCTGGGTCGACCCTGGTCCGGGTGACCGCCGCGCCCGTCGTCCCGCTCGACCTGCTCTGCGCATCGGGCACGTCGTACTTCGGCATCCCCGCAACCCCCTATGTGCCCGGTGGCCAAGGGGTCGGTGTCGTCGAGGCCTCCGAGGTGTACGACGTGGGGTCGCGCGTGTGGTTCTTCACGCCGGCCGGGATGCGGCCGGTCGACGGCAGCCTCGCCGAGCTCTGCCTGGTGCCGGACGGTGACGTCGTACCGCTGGAGGCGTCGGTGCCCGACGAGCTTGTCGCAGCCCTCGGGCTCTCGGGAGTCGCGGCCTGGATGGCCCTGTCCTGGCGCGGCCGGCTCCAGCCCGGTGAGCGTGTGCTGGTGCTCGGAGGCGGCGGTGCCGTCGGCCAGGCCGGGATCGGCGCGGCGCGGGCGCTGGGTGCCTCGACCGTGGTCGCCGTCGCCCGGACCACCTCGGTCGACCGGGCCCGCGCCGCCGGCGCGGACCTCGTCGTACCGCTCGGTGACGACGTCGACGCCCTCGCCGCCGTGCTGTCGGAGGCCGGTCCATTCCACGTGGTCCTCGACCCGGTCTGGGGCCATGCGGCGACCGCCGCCTCGCGTGCGCTCGGCGAGGGCGGGCGGCTGGTCAACCTCGGCGGCGGCTCCGGTGATGAGGCGGCGTTGCAGTCATCCGTCCTGCGCAGTCGCTCGGCCTCGGTGCTCGGCTACACCAACAACGCCCTCACTCCCGAGCAGCGAGCGACCGCGCTCACCGCCGTCCTCACCCATGCCGCGGCCGGCCGGATCCGGATGGCCTACGACGTGCGGCCGCTGGCCGAGGTGGAGACGGCCTGGACCCGCCAGGCCGACGGCCGTGCCCACGCCCGCTACGTCCTGGTCCCGCGCTGAGCCGAGCGGGTCAGCGCAGCCGGACCGCGGCGTCGGGCTCGGTGACCAGGAAGGTGAAGGACTCCTCGAGGTACAGGTGCACCAGGTCGGCGTCGTGGTGGCTGTACCCGATCGAGATGTCCTGACCGACGTCGAGCAGGAAGTCGCCGCCGCGCTGGCTCACCACGAGCGCGCCGTCGAGCCCGGGGGAGCGGACGATGCCGTCGGCCTCGGCGCCCAGGATCCGGGTGATGTGGTCCATCAGGAGGTAGCCGCCGTGCTCGGCCGTCGCGACGATCGCCGTGTAGCGGTCGGGGCTCAGCGCCAGTGCGTAGGGTCCCTCGATCCCGCTCTGCCGGAGCTGGTCGACGGCGACGGCGACGAGGCCGGGATAGGTGGAGCAGTCGTCGCCGAGGTCCGTCGCGGGGTACGGCGACGAGGCGGCGATGCCGGTGATCCCGGCGTCGTCCCAGCCGTTGAGGATCGCCCGGTTCTCCAGCTCGGCGGCGACCCGCGCCGCGCGGGCGAGGTCGTCCAGCTCGGGGTCGCGGGTGCCGCGCTGGATGTCGTCGATCTCGGAGCGCTCGACGGTGAAGGGCACCCGATACTCCGCCAGCGGCAGCACCCGGCGCCGGCTGACCGAGATGTCGGAGGCGTCCAGGCCGGTGGGCGGTGCCGCGACCGCGTCGTTGCGGCCCAGCGACATCGCGTCGTGCCGCCAGCCTCCGGGGCCGACCCAGTCCGCGAGCCGCCGCCCGGCGAGCAGCGGCGTCAGCCGGTCCTTGGCCTCCGCGTCGATCGTCTGCCAGGCGCGGACCGGGATCGGTGCCTTGTCGCGGAGCAGATGGTTGGGGGACGTCATGTCGTCGATCCTCTCAGGCTGCCGATGCCCAGCGAGCCGTCGGTACGCCGGGCCGTGGAGCCGTCGTCGTTCGGGTGCAGGTCGGCCTCGATCTCGTCGACGTACTCCTCGGGGTCCTTGTCCTCGACGTCGACGCCCGCGGTCGTCGGGTGTCGTTCGAGGTACTCGGCGAGCTCGCGGCCGAGCCGTTCGCGGAGCTCCGCGGGCGCGTGCAGGCGGAAGTCGGCGAGGCCCTCCCGCTCCTCCTCGGCCATGTGCTCGTCGTTGGCCTCGCGCGCGGCCGCGACCGCCGCCCACCAGGCCTCGCTGGCCACCGGGTGCCGCGCTGCGTCGTGCACCCCGTCGCGGATGTCGTTGTGGTCACCGATCGCGTCGAGGGTCTCCTCCTCAGGGTCCTCGACACCGCGGGCCAGCAGCTGCGGGTAGAAGATCTCCTCCTCGGCGGCCGCATGGACGTCGAGCCGCGCCGCCAGCGGGTCCCATACGGCCGAGATCGCCGCCGGGTCGGTGGAGTCGCCGCGCAGGTCGTAGAGGGCGATGAACTGCTCCCGGAACCACACGTGGTCACGCAGGATCACCTCGGTCACGTCCACGCCCCCACCGTAGCCAGGGCCACCAGGCCGGCGCTCACCCCTTGGGGTCACCGTCAGGCTGGACGCATGACCGACACCGATGACCGCCAGAAGCTCGTGGAGCTGATGAAGGACATGCCCATCGCCATGCTGACCACGCTCGGCCCGACCGGACCACGCAGCGTGCCGATGGCGCGTCAGGAGGTCGAGCCGGACGCCGAGCTGTGGTTCATCACCGCCCGCGACACCGACCACACCCGCGCGATCCAGCAGGAGCCGCACGTCGTCCTGACCTTCTCCTCTCGCGACGCCTGGGTGGCCGTCACCGGCCAGGCCGAGGTCGTCGACGACGAGGCCAAGCTCGCCGAGCTCTGGAACACGTTCGCCGAGGCCTGGCTGCCCGGCGGCCCCGAGGACCCCCAGGCCACGCTCCTCCGCGTGGACGTCGAGCAGGCGGAGTACTGGGACACCCCCGGCGGCAAGGTCGCGTCATTGATCAGCTTCGCCAAGACCAAGCTGACCGGCGAGACCTACGACGCCGAGCACGGCAGCGTGGACCAGTCGGGAGGGTGACACCCTTCCGAGGGTCGCGTCCTGGTTGATCTCGCTACTACACTTCTCGACGGCTGAGGTCGAAGTGAGGAGTGTCAGTCGACGCCGGGGCAACCGGCGTCCCGAGAGTGCCCAGGCAGGTCGCGATGTCCGAGGACAAGCTCGAGCGGGAGTACGCCCCCGTTCAGTGCGATGAGTCAGCAGCGTTGGTCGGCGGGTTCGCCTACGACGCAGCGCACGACCGTTGGTCTTGGTCACCGGAGGTCTTCCGGATCCACGGGTTCGAGCCGCACGACGTCGTACCGACGACGCAGCTCATCTTGTTCCACGCAGACGCCGGCGATCGTGAACAGGTGACCGAGACCCTCGCCCAGGCCATGGTGACGCCCGGGCGTTTCAGCCTCGCCTATCGCCTGACCGACGCACAGGGCTCCAGCCGCCGGGTCCTGCTCCTGGGCTCCGGCTCGGCCCTCGGCGGCGGCGTTCTGCTGCGCGGCCAGCTGGTCGACCTGACCGCCTGGCAGGACCAGATCCTCAACGACGACCTGGGTCCGGTGGTGGACGACTTCCGCGCCCACCGCGCTGTCATCGAGCAGGCCAAGGGCATCGTCATCCAGCTCTTCGCGGTGGACGCCGAGGAGGCGTTCGACCGGCTGCGCAGGTGCTCCCAGGCGGCGAACGTCAAGGTCCGTGACCTTGCGGAGTACCTCGTGATCGCCGCGGCCCAGGACCGCACGCCGGCCAAGATCGAGAACTCCCTCAGCCTCGCCGAGATCTTCGAGGTGCTGGCCGCGGAGAGTGATGCCGACTGACCTCGGCCGGCCCTCGCTACGGTGAGGTGATGGACCACCAGAGCGCCCAGGAGTGGCTCGACCGTTACGTCGCGGCCTGGCTGACCTACGACCAGGACGCCATCGGGTCGCTCTTCAGCGATGACGTCACCTACCGCTACCACCCGTGGGACGAGCCAGTCGTCGGCAGGGACGCGGTCGTCGCCTCCTGGCTCGGCGAGCGGGACGACGAGGGCGCCTCCTCCCGGGACGAGCCCGGCACCTACGCCGCGACGTACGCGCCGGTGGCCGTCGACGGCGACGTGGTGGTGGCGACGGGCACCTCGACGTACCGCGACGAGCCGGACGGTCCGGTCACGCAGACCTTCGCCAACTGCTTCGTGATCCGCTTCGACGGCCATGGCCGCTGCGAGGAGTTCACCGAGTACTACGCCAAGCACCCCGGGTGACCGCCGGTCCTCGCGTCCCCTAGCATCGGGCTCGACTGAGAGACTGGGCCGCGCGGGGGCGGCGGTGATCCCGACCGGGGGGACCAACAACGTGGCGCGCGTGCTGCGGATGCCGGGTGTCGCGAACGACGCCCACGAAGGTGTGCTGTCGTCGTGGCTCGTCGAGGAGACCCATCTCTTCGATGCGGCCCAGACCATCGCCTACGTCGAGACCAGCACGCTCCTGCTCAGCGTCGAGGCCGGCCGGCCCGGAGTCCTGCTCAAGACCCTCGTCGAGCCCGGCACGCAGGTGGCTGTCGGCACGCCGATCGGCGTGATCGCCGACCGCGACGAACCCATCGCCGACCTCGAGGTGCTGCTGGCCGAGCTCGGCGTGAACGGCTACGCGGCGGCTGCGGAGCCGGAGCCGGAGCCGGACCCCGAGCCCGAGCCCGAGCCCGAGCGCGAGCCGGAGCCGGCGCACCGCGGGGCGACGGCGCGGGTCACGCGCGACCACCTCCGCACCACGGTCCGCGCCGAGCGCCTGCTCGCCCTGGCCCTCGAGCTGACCGGTCGAGGGGTGCCGAGCACGATCGAGCACCTCGTCCGACGCGCGGTCGAGGGAGCCGATCGGGTGGTGCCGGAGCTCCACGTGGCCCGAGGCCTCGACGGCGTACGACGCGAGGGCGCCGCGGACACCGAGCCCGGCGACAGCATCGCCATCTCCCACCTCGGCCGCTACGGGATCGACGACGCGGTGCTGAGCGTCGTACCGCCGCAGGTCGCGTCGCTGGCGGTCGGCGCCGTGCGCGACGAGCCGGTCGTGGAACGCGGTGCCATAGTGGCCGGAAGGACGCTGACGCTGACCTTGTCGGTCGACCACGACCTGGTCGACGACGTCCTGGCGGCACGTTGGCTCGGTGTCGTGGCAGCACTGCTCGAACGCCCCGAGTGGATGTACGACTGAGGGAGGGCCGATGTCGGAGCCGTTCGACGTCCTGCTCGAGAAGTACGCCCGACTGGTGATCCGGGTGGGCGTCAACGTCCAGCCCGGCCAGGAGGTCGTGGTCAACGCGCTGCCCGAGCAGGCCGATGCCGCCCGGGCCCTGGCCGAGGAGGCCTACCGGGTGGGTGCGAGCAGGGTGGTCATCAACTACCTCGATCCCCACCTGCAACGGGCCGCCGTGCTCCACGCGCCCGAGGAGCTGCTCGGGACCTCTCCGGAGCACGATCTGGCCCAGGTGCGGTCGTGGCAGGACAAGCGCCCGGCCCTGATCAGCCTGACCGGCAACCCGTTCCCGACCCTGATGGACGGTCTCGACCCGGAACGCCTGGCCAAGTCGCAGCCCATGGACCTGATCTCCGAGATCATGCCCCTCGTCGCGAACGACGTACTCGCCTGGACCGCGGTCGGCGCGCCGACGCAGGGCTGGGCCGACAGCATGGGGGTTGCGGACGTCGCCCAGCTCTGGGACGCCGTGGCGATCGCGATGCGGCTCGACCAGGCCGACCCCCAGCAGGCCTGGCGCGACCACATCGCGAAGCTGCAGCGACGTGTGGCCGTGCTCAACGGCCACGCCTTCGACCGGGTGCGCTACCAGGGCCCCGGCACTGACATCACGATCGGCCTCGCGCCCGGCACCCGTTGGCTCGGCCCGACGACGGTGAACGCCGACGGCATCGAGTTCGTGGGGAACATGCCGACCGAGGAGGTCTTCATGTCACCCGACTGGCGCCGGGCCGAGGGCAAGGTCCGCACCGTTGCGCCGTTCTTCCTCAGCTCGATGGGCACGATGGTCGAGGGCCTCGAGATCGAGCTCCGCGACGGCACCATCACCGGCGCCCGCGCCGAGCGCGGTGAGGCGGAGGTGCAGCAGCAGTTCGAGCTGATCCCGCGCTCGCGACACCTCGGCGAGGTCGCGATCGTCGACCGGGACTCCGCGGTCGCCCGCACCGGCCTGGTCTACAAGGACATGCTGTTCGACGAGAACGTCGGGTCCCACATCGCCTGGGGGATGGGCTTCCCGAACTCCCTGCCCGGTGCGCTCGAGCAGAGCCCCGAGGACCGGGTCGCCTCCGGGCTCAATCACTCCAACACCCACGTCGACATCGTGATCGGCAGCCCCGAGGTCCAGATCGACGGCATCCACGCCGACGGCTCGGTCGTCCCGGTCACCCGAGGCGACGAGTTCGTCCTCCAGGACTGACCAGCGGCCCACCGGTGGTAGAGGAGCGAGCGCCAGCGAGCGTCTCGAGACCATCGCAAGGTCGGCGCACCGGCTGACCGTGGTCTCGACAGGCTCGACCGACGGGCTGGCCTCGACCGACGGGCCGATCTTCGTCGGTCGAGCGGAGTCGAGACCACGCGCGAGGGACCCCGACCGACGGGCCGATCTTCGTCGGTCGAGCGGAGTCGAGACCCGGGCCCTGCCTCAGCGGCTGGCGCGCGCAGCGGTCGAGCCGCGGACGACCAACGACAAGGGCAGCTGGACCGAGCGCGCTGCCCGCGAAGGGTCGGCGATCGAGTCGAGCAGCAGCCGGGCCGCCTCGGCGCCGATCTGTTGGTGAGGGATCGCGATCGAGGTGAGCGGCGGCTTCAGCTTGTCGAGGAACGGCATGTCGTTGAAGCCCACCACACTGAGGTCCTCGGGGCACCGCAGGCCGCGCTCGGCGAAGACGTCGTAGCAGCCGAGGGCGATCAGGTCGTTCCCGGCCACGATCGCGGAGAAGTCGGCGCCGGCATCGAGGAGCGTTCGCAGGCCGACGGCTCCGGCCGCCTCGCTCCAGTGGTCCGCTGTGGCGATCAGCGCGGGGTCCTCGTCGAGCCCGAGGTCATGGATGGCGCTCCGGAACGAGCGCGCGCGCGTGACGCCGGTCGACGTGTTCGGTGGACCCGCGACGTGTGCGATGCGGGTGTGGCCGAGGCCGGCGAGATGCCGCACGGCCAGCTCGATGCCGGCCGCGTCGTCCGGGGTGATCGACGGTACGTCGATGCCGTCGGGCCGGCGGTTGACCATCACCATCACGACACCCTCCTGGTGGAGCTGGGCCATCAGGGGATGGTCGACCAGCGCGGTCGCCACGATCAGACCTTCCACCTGGCGCGACCGCAGGATCTCGATCTGCGCGCTCTCGCGGCCGGGGTCGTTGTCGGTGTTGACGATCAGCCCGCTGTAGCCCGCCGGCTCGAGCACGTCCTCGATGCCTCGCACGATGGGTGGGAAGAGGGGGTTGGTCAGGTCAGGGATGACGAGGCCGATGGTGCCGGACTTGGCGGTCTTGAGCCCGCGCGCGATCGGGTTGGGTCGGTAGCCGAGGGAGTCGGCCACCTTGATCACCCGGCGTGCGGTCTCGGCGTTGACCAGCCCTCGGGTGGCCGGGTTGAGCGCCCGCGAGGCGGTGGCCGCGTGCACGCCAGCGGCTTCGGCCACGTCGCGCAGGGTCGGTGAGGGCACGTCAAGGATCCTAGGGCGCCGCAGGGTCGGCGGCTGGTCGGTGCCAGCCGGCGCGAACGGTCGAAGCGGCGAGCCCCAGCGGTACGGCGAGTACGGCGCTGAGCGCGAACAGCACGGCGTACCTGCCCTCGTCGGCGAAGCCGGAACCCAGCACCGCCGCCAGCGAGCTGCCGACGAACAGCGACCCGGCGAAGAAGGAGACGACGGTGGCCCTTGCCGAGGGCAGCACCTCTGTCGCCCAGGTCTGCAGCGAGGAGTGCATGGACGACCACGCCAGACCGAGCAGGATCGCCGCGAGCGCAGCGACGGCGACGGCTTGGGAGAAGGCCAGGAGCGTGCAGGCACCGCAGGCGGACACGGCCCCCAGCCCGATCAGGCGCGCCGGGTGCCACCGCTGGCTGGCGCGGCCGACGACCGAGGAGAACACGAAGACCGAGACGCCGTACACGCCGGTCGCGAGCCCGGCCACCGTCGTGGAGGCGCCGGCGTGCTCCATGGCGGGTGGGAGCAGGGTGAGGGTGCCTAGCAGGATCACGCCCTCCGCGAGCGCGCAGAGCAGGACGAAGAGCGTCACGGGCGAGCGCCGGACCTCTCCGAGCGGCGGCACCAGGGACGTGTGACGCGCTCGCTTCGGCTCTGGCAGCGCACGCAGGCGGACCGCGAGGAGGACGGCCGCGGCGCCGGTGACGACGAACATGACCCGCCACGTCAGCACGTCGGCCACGATCCCGGCTCCGATGGAGGCGAGCGCCGTACCCAGAGCGACACCGACCATGAGACGTGCGACGTCGCGTTGTCGCACGTCGGCCCGCACGGTGTCACCGAGGTAGATCAGCGCCGCGGGATAGGCCGCCCCGAACAGCCCTCCGGCCAGTCCGCGAGACACGGCGAGCAGCGGGACGGTGGTCGCGGCCGCCGAGGCCATCGAGCAGACGCCGGCGAGGAGCAGGGTGACCCGCATCGTCGCCACCCTGCCGAACCGGTCGGAGACCGATCCCCAGACCGGCTGCGAGAGGCCGTAGACCAGGAAGTAGGCGCCGGCGGCACGGACGACCTCACCGACGGGGACATCGAGGTCGTGGGCGATCGCGATCAGCATCGGCGGCATCGCGAACCGGTCGAAGGTCGCTACGAAGGCGGCGGCCTGCAGCAGACGGATCGGAGCGGTCCGGGTCTCAGCCGACGTCGACAAGCCCCGAGTCCTCCGCCAGAGCCCGGTCCATCACGTCATGGCCGTCGACCACGGACGGTAGGTAGGCCTTACGCAGCGACACCAGGGTCTCCAGCGAGCCGCGGTCGACGACGCCGTTCGAGACCAGTCCCTCGTCGGGGCTGCGCAGCCGCGCCAGGTAGCGCCGGGCGAGCTCCTCGTCGAGACCGAGTCGACGCCGGGCCGCCTCGATCGCCTCGGCATCCAGGGTGCCGCCCAGAATCTCCGCGGACGTCTCGTTCAGCACCCCGAGCAGCAGCCGGGCGGGCGCCAGCTGGTCGGGTCCGACCACGGCGACGACCGTGCCGAGGTATGGCGCGAAGTGATCGGTGACTCCGGCGAGCCGGACGCAACCCGCGCTCTCGGCGAGCAGCTCGTTGCCGGCGTTGAGCATGGTCGCGTCGCACTCGCCGGCCAGCAGCGCCTGGAGCCGCTTCGGGGTGGATCCGAGCGGGACCAGGTCGTACTCGTCGCGCCGTACGCCGAGCCGGTCGCCGAGTGCGTAGAGGGCGAGCGCGAAGCCGGAATGCGGCACGTCCACACCGACCCGCGCGCCGCGCAGGTTCTCCGCGGTGAGGCCGGGCCGGCCGTAGAGCGCGAGGCCGAGGGCGCGGTCGACCGCCCCGACGATCCGGGCGTCGAGGACCTCCCCCAGCGGGTTGTCGGGGTTGAAGCGGTAGGACAGCACGTTGTCCGGGCTGGTGAGCGCCACCTGGAGCTCGCCGTCGAGCAGCGACCGGAACTGCGCCGGTGACGACGGAACGGGATGCTCGGTCACCTCGAGCCCGGCGGTCTCCAGCAGTCCCAGCGACGCGGCGAGGTCGAGGACGACGGGAGGGCTGAAGGTGCCGACGTCGATGTGGATCAGGGCTGCCTCCTCCGCAGGGTGCCCTCACGGTAGCCGATGCTGCATTCGATTGCAGCCGTGCTCGACACCTGCGGCTCGGCTTGACATGCTGGTGGGACTGCACAAGGCTGCACTCGTTTGCAGCCCCACTGCGACGGCCCCGAGGAAGGAGAGTCGCATGGACGAGAGAGTCGCCTCGGCGATCGCGCACTGGGCTCCGCGCTTCACCGCCAACGGCGTCACCCCGGCCGACTTCGCCCGGGTCACCGCCTCCATCGACACCTGGCCCGAGTGGTGTGCCGCCTGGGTGACTGTCGGCGCGCAGCACGAGGAGCTCGGGCGTGAGGCCCTCAAGGAGGGCCGCCTGCGCTCCGGTGGTGAGCATCTGGCACAAGCCGCGGCGTACTACCACTTCGCGAAGTTCGTCTTCGTCGAGGACCTCGACCAGATGAAGGCCGCCCACGCGCGTGCGGTCGCGGCGTACACCGACGCCCTACCCCATCTCGACCCACCGGGGCGGCGTGTGGAGATCCCGTTCGAGACCGGTGCTCTCGTCGCCGTGGTGCGCACGCCGTACGGCGACGGCCCTTTCCCGGTGGTGCTGATGATCCCCGGACTCGACTCGACCAAGGAGGAGGTCCGCTCGACCGAGCAGACCTTCCTCGAGCGTGGGCTGGCCACCTTCAGCGTGGACGGTCCCGGCCAGGGCGAGGCGGAGTACGACGTGAAGATCCGCGGCGACTGGGGTCCGGTCGCCGAGGTCCTCTACGCCGCGATCGGCGACCAGCCTGATCTGGACCGGTCGCGACTGGCTGTCTGGGGCGTGAGTCTGGGCGGCTACTACTCCGTCAGGGTGACCGCAGCCCTCGGCGATCGCGTGACCGCCGCCGTCGCCCTGGCCGGCCCGTTCAACTTCGGCGAGTGCTGGGACGGGCTGCCCCCGCTGACGCGCGACACCTTCCGGGTGCGCTCCGGTACGCGCGACGACGACGAGGCTCGCGCGGTGGCGAGCACCCTCGACCTCACCGAGGTCGCAGGCAGCGTGACCGCCCCGATGCTGCTCGTGTTCGGGAAGCGGGACCGGCTGATCCCCTACCAGCAGGCCGAGAAGGTCCACGCGGCCGTTCCCGGGAGCGAGCTGCTGATGCTCGAGGAGGCCAACCACGGGTGCGCCGACTACTCGCCGTGGCACCGGCCGCGCACCGCGGACTGGCTCGCCTCCCGCCTCGGCGGGGACGTCGGCGACCCCGCGGTCGCCCATGCGAAGGCAGGAGTCTGATGTCCGTCTCGGAACACACCCCCGGCTCCCTGAAGGTGGGTTGGATCGGCGCCGGGCGGATGGGAGCCGCCATGGCAAGCCGCCTGGCGCAGGCGGGCGAGGACGTCACGGTCTGGAACCGCACCCGCTCCAAGGCGGAGGCGCTGACGGGCGCGGGGTGTGCGGTCGCGGACACGATCGCCGACCTGCGCGACCGCGATGTGGTGTTCACGATGGTGTCCGGCCCCGCCGATCTCACTCAGGTCCTCACCGGTGAGGACGGCCTGCTCGCCGACCCCGAGCACACACCCGGCGCTGTGGTCGACTGCTCCACGGTCGACGCCGAGACGTCGGCCACCATGCGAGCAGCCTGCGCCGAGCGTGGCGTGGACTTCCTGTCTGCTCCGGTCAGTGGCAACGGCAAGGTCGTCGCTGCCGGCCTGCTGACCCTGGTGGCCTCCGGCCCGGAGCAGACCTGGCTCAAGGTGGCGCCCCTGCTCGACCATCTCGGCCAGGGCGCGACGTACGTCGGTGACGGTGACGCAGCCCGGCTCGCCAAGATCTGCCACAACGTGATGCTGGGCGTGGTCACCCAGTGCCTGGCCGAGATCACCGTCCTGGCCGAGAAGGGCGGGATGTCCCGGGCGGCGTTCCTCGACTTCCTCAACAAGTCCGTGATGGGTTCGACCTTCACGCGCTACAAGACGCCGGCCTTCGTCCATCTCGACTACACGCCGACGTTCACCCCGGTGCTGTTGCGCAAGGACTTCGACCTCGGCTTCGCGGCGGCGCACGATCTCGACGTCCCGATGCCCGTCGCCGCGGCGGCGGCGGCGGCGGTGCAGGCGACCGTCAGCAGTGGCCGCGTCGCCGAGGACTTCGCGATCCTGCTCGATCTCGAGGCTCACAACGCAGGTCTGGAGCTGAAGCCCGAGGACACCGAGGTGGACGACGGCCTCACGGGAGGGGCGACGCGGTGAACCGGCCGCTCGCGGCCCCGGGCCACATGGGGGTCGACTACGAGGAGCGGGTCGACTTCGCGCGACTGCGTGACTACCGGCTGGGCCGGGCCAAGGCGGCGCTGGACGCCAGCGAGTGTGGCGCCTTTCTCCTCTTCGACTTCTACAACATCCGCTACACGACGCACACCTGGATCGGTGGTGCGCTCGGCGACAAGATGATCCGCTACGCCGTACTCGCCCGTGACCGAGAGCCGGTGCTGTGGGACTTCGGCTCGGCGGTCAAGCACCACAAGCTCTACTCGCGCTGGGTACCCGAGGAGAACTACCGGGCGGGCTTCCTCGGTTTCCGGGGCGCGGTGGCGCCCACCGTCGGGCTCATGGAGTCAGCGGTGGCGGAGATCAAGTCCCTGCTGGTCGAGGCGGGGGTCGCCGACCTGCCGGTCGGCGTCGACCTGGTGGAGCCGCCGTTCCTCTTCGAGATGCAGAGGCAGGGACTCACCGTCGTCGACGCCCAGCAGCACATGCTCGACGCCCGTGTGATCAAGTCCGCGGACGAGATCGTCCTGCTGAACCAGGCCGTCGCGATGGTGGACGGGGTCTACCAGGGGATCGTCGAGCGGCTGAAGCCCGGCGTCAGGGAGAACGAGATCGTCGCGTACGCCAACCAGCGGCTCTACGAGATGGGGTCCGACCAGGTCGAGGCCGTCAACGCGATCTCCGGCGAGCGGTGCAACCCCCACCCCCACAACTTCACCGACCGCCTGATCCGGCCGGGTGACCAGGCGTTCTTCGACATCATCCACTCCTTCAACGGCTACCGGACCTGCTACTACCGCACCTTCTCGGTCGGCAGCTCGACCCCCGCGCAGCGCGACGCCTACGGGCAGGCGCGTGAGTGGATGGACCGCGGCATCGACGGCATCCGAGCCGGCGTCGGCACCGACGAGGTGGCGGCGCTGCTGCCGAAGGCGGAGGAGTTCGGCTTCGGCAGCGAGATGGAGGCCTTCGGCCTCCAGTTCGCGCACGGGCTCGGCCTCGGGCTGCACGAGCGTCCGATCATCTCCCGCCTGAACTCGATGAAGGAGCCGGTGGAGCTGCAGGTGGGGATGGTCTTCGCCCTCGAGACCTACTGCCCGGCGAGCGACGGCTACTCCGCGGCTCGGATCGAGGAGGAGATCGTGATCACCGAGGACGGCCCACGCGTGCTCACCCTCTTCCCTGCGCAGGACCTCTTCGTTGCCAACCCCTACTGACCTCCAGGAGGCCTCCACCATGGGTGACTTCAGTCTCGAGCAGATCGCCGACCTGCCTCTCGATCTCCTGATCGGTGGCAAGGAGGTTCCCGCGTCGGACGGCGGCCGGTTCGAGGTGGTCGACCCCGCCAGCGGCGAGGTCGTGGCCTCCGTCGCGAACGGCACGGTCGAGGACGCGCTCGCGGCTGTCGACGCCGCGGAGGCCGCGGCCGAGGCCTGGGCCGCGACCGCACCGCGTGAACGGGCCGAGATCCTGCGCCGCGCCTTCGAGCTGATGACGGCACGCTCCGACGAGCTGGCCCACCTGATCTCGCTCGAGAACGGGAAGGCGCTGGTCGACGCACGCGGCGAGGTGGCCTACGCCGCCGAGTTCTTCCGGTGGTACGCCGAGGAGGCGGTGCGGGCCGCCGGCACCCTGATGACGGCTCCTTCGGGGCAGAACCGGATCCTCGTTGTCCAGCAGCCCGTCGGCATCGCCGTGCTCGTCACGCCGTGGAACTTCCCGGCGGCGATGGCCACGCGCAAGATCGGCCCGGCCCTCGCGGCGGGGTGCACCGTCGTCCTCAAGCCCGCGAGCGACACCCCGCTGACCGCCCTGCTCATGGGCCGGATCCTCGACGACGCCGGTGTGCCGGCAGGGGTCGTCAACGTGCTGCCGGCCCGACGCTCCGGCGCCGTCGTGTCCGCGATGCTGCACGACGCCCGGGTCCGCAAGCTGTCGTTCACCGGGAGCACCGAGGTCGGACGGATCCTGCTCAAGGAGGCGGCCGACCAGGTCGTGAACTGCTCCATGGAGCTCGGGGGCAACGCGCCCTTCGTGGTCCTCGAGGACGCCGACCTCGAGGCGGCCGTGGACGGTGCCATGGTGGCGAAGATGCGCAACGGCGGCGAGGCGTGCACGGCCGCCAACAGGTTCTTCGTCCACGCCGACGTGGCCGACGAGTTCTCGGCGCGGCTGGCCGAGCGGATGTCGGCGATGCGGGTCGGCCCCGGCATCGCCGACGACACCCAGGTCGGGCCGTTGGTCAACGAGGAGGCGGTGAGCAAGGTCGATGAGCTGGTCCGCGGCGCGGTCGACGCGGGCAGCCGGGTGGTCGTGGGCGGGACGCGCCCCGACCGTCCCGGTTTCTACTACGACCCGACCGTGCTCGCCGACGTCCCACCCGGGGCCGCGATCCTGCGCGAGGAGATCTTCGGGCCGGTGGCGCCGATCGTCACGTTCACCGACGAGGCGGAAGCGATCCGGCTGGCCAACGACACCGAGTTCGGCCTCGTCTCCTACGTCTACACCCGTGACCTGGCGCGAGGTCTCCGTGTGAGCGAAGCCCTCGACTCCGGGATGGTCGGCCTCAACCGGGGTCTGGTCAGTGATCCGGCGGCCCCCTTCGGTGGGACCAAGCAGAGTGGCATCGGCCGCGAGGGCGGCCACGAGGGGATGTTGGACTACCTCGAGTCCAAGTACGTCGCTGTCACCTGGTGAGGCTGGGGCTGCCACCCGTGGGTGAGACCGCTCGTCTCCCGCCCCTCGGCTCCACGCGCGAAGGGCCCCGACCGCGGATGCGGTCGGGGCCCTTGCGGTCTAGTCAGGAGACGCGGACGTTCTCGGCCTGAGGACCCTTGGGGCCGGCCACGACGTCGAACTCGACCTTCTGGTTCTCGTCGAGCGACTTGTAGCCGCCGGACTGGATGGCGGAGTAGTGAACGAAGACGTCCTCACCGCCGCCGTCCTGCGCGATGAAACCGAAACCCTTTTCGGCGTTGAACCACTTGACGGTTCCCTGAGCCATGTTCATATCCCTTGTTCGTGCCGAGGGCTGTCTGCCCTGGGCCAGCTGAAGACACCCATCTGTGCTGATGTCCAGCGAACCGAAAACCAGGAGTACGAGATACAAGCCGCAGCATCTGTGCGCGGCCAGGACGGCTTTGCAGAGCCATCCCTTCAACGGGACCACGGTAGAGCATGGAGGGCGTATTCATGGTGTCGGCGGCACGTAAGGGACCAGTTCGGGCCCCCGACACAGCGCAGCCCCCACCGAAATGGGGGCTGCGCTGTTGCTGTTGTCTAGTCGGTGCGGCGGTCGGCGGTGCGTCGTCGGCGGGTGCGGGACGCTTCACGTCCGAGTCGGCGCTGCTCGGCGTCGGCGACTCGGCTGGTGATCAGTTCACGGGCAACGCGGTGGGGCATCTGCGTCAAAGGCGCTCCTCAGGCGGGTTCTCTTGGTGGTGCGAGTGGCGGTGCCGGCTGCGGCGTACCTTGCCGGCGGAGGCGGACGGGGGCAGCTCGAAAGGCTCTCCCGATGGCCGCGGAAAGGTGGGCGAATTGCGATCGGATCGATGCCGTGATATCTTGTCTATTGGACCTCTCTTTTCGAAAATCGGTATAGTGCGGACAAACCCAAGAACATACCGAACTTCCCTCTCCGCGTCCACCCCTTTTTTTCGCGCGCCCTGACAGGTGCGCCCGACTGCTCGGCTCTCACGCTTGCCCGGCGTCGGGTGACGCGGGCGCTGCACCTACGTCAGTCCTGGCACTCCTCAGCCCGACCGGTCATGAGGTGCGGTGCCGGTCCAGGAAGTCCACGATCACGGCCAACGCCTCGCGTTGCACGTCATCGACCAGCGGGATGCCGTCAGGCCCGGCCTCCGGGTAGATGTAGCCGTGGATGTCGTGCGGCCAGGACCGCCACTCGGCGTCCTGCCGCTTCTCGGCCAGCAGCTCGTAGGTGAGCCGGAAGATCCCCTGCAGCTCATCCTGTTCACGCCCGAGCACGAGCACCGGGATGTCGACGCCGTCCAGGCGCCGCGACACCTCGTCGGGGTCGGTGACCCTGGCCCGTGCGCGTTCGGCGCTCCGGATCTCCAGGCTCTCGATGTTGCGCAGCCCGTCGGTCGTCTCGACGGTCGGCTCGCTGTCCAGTCCGAGGGTCAGCAGCTCGTGCGAGGCGGGTTCAGCGGCGATACCGGCCCGCAGCAGACCGTCATACTGCGAGAGCAGCTTGAACAACATCTCGCCGGCATGGCTGACTCCGAGGTGGAAGAGCTGTGCCGTGTCGATGGTCGGGTGCGACGCGACGTGGCGCAGGACGGCGACCTCGTCCTCGTACTCCAAGGGGGCGCGGCTCATCAGGTCCATGCCCTGCCGCACATCGGTGTGCATCGCGCCGCCTGTCTGGTAGCCCAGCTCGACCTCCGTCCGGTAGCGGCTCCACGCGCAGGCGTAGCCGGCGTCGAGCAGTACGTCGGTGACGTACCGGAAGCGGTGCACCCGGTCGCGGAGCCACGCCAGGCCGCCACCGCCGTTGCCATAGGCCACGAAGACGAAGGGATGAGGCCCCTCGGAGTCGGGCAGCCGCAGTGCGTACGGAACGTAGAGACCGTCGAGCGTCTCGGCCAGGTAGTAGTGCGCCGGCCGGTCGGACCCGGGCAGCTCCTCGACGAGGATCGCGTCGGACGGCGACGTCCATCCCCCGGGGGTCGCCCTCATCGGGTGACACCCGGGGCGAGACCGGCCGATGAGTCGATGCCGTCGACGACGTACTCCTGGTGCCCGATCTCGAGAAGTCGGATCCAGGACTGCTGCCCGAAGGTGAGGGCGATGAAGCAGCCGAGCTCGACCAGCTCCGGCTCGGAGAAGTGTGCGTCGAGCCGGGCCCAGAGACCGTCCCGGTCCTGCTCGTTCCAGGCGATGGCCTGGGCATAGGCGAGGGCCGCCTTCTGGCGATCGTCGTACCGCTCGCTGCTCTCGAAGTTGAGCAGCTCGTCGTCCTCGTACTCGGGGAGCCCGGCGGTGGTGGAGCGCTGGTTGCCACAGAACTGGCAGTTCGTCGTGCGCGTGATGTAGAGCCGGCACAGCTCCTTGATCGCGTGGTCGCAGACACCGTGACGGAAGGTGGCATCCCAGTAACGCGTGAAGGTCTTGAACACCTCGGGCGCATGCGCCCTGACCGCCGAGCTCTCCGGGCGGGGGGTCCCGTAGCGGGCGCTGCGCTCCATCTCGGAGCGCATCTCCTCGTCCATCGCCGTCATCGGGACGTAGCTGATGCGGGGCTCGGTCATGGTGTCTCCTCGGACTCGATGGCGTGCAGGATGGTTGGTGCGTTCAGCGGAAGATCGCGGACCCGGACGCCCAGGGCGTCCTGGACGGCGTTGGCGATCGCGGCGGCGGTGGGTCCCTGCGCGGCCTCGCCTGCGCCGAGCGGTGGCTGGTCGCTGTCGACGAGGTGTACGTCGACGCGCGGAGCGGCCGGGAACCTGAGGATCGGGTAGCGCTCCCAGTCGGTGCTGGTGATCCGGCGCCGGTCGAAGCGGACCCGCTCGAGGGTCGTCCAGCTGGTCGACTGGACCGCTCCACCGGAGAGCTGGTTACGAGCGCCGTCAGGGTTGACGACCAGCCCGAGGTCGGCGGACACGGTGAGCCTACGGACGCGCACCTCGGACTCGACCTCGACCTCGGCGACCACCGCGCACCAGGCGCCCTTGTCCTTGTACCGCGCGAAACCGATCCCACGACCCACCGAATCGGGCAACGGTTCACCCCACTCCGCCGCCGCCGCTGCCAGCTCGATGACCGCCCGGGCACGGCCATCGGTGAGGTGGGCGAGCCGGAACTCGACCGGGTCGACCCCAGTGTCGGCTGCGAGCTCGTCCATGAACGACTCGATCGCGAAGACGTTGAGGTAGGCGCCGAGGGAGCGCATGGCGGAGGTGCGCAGGGACGCCTCGGTGACGCGGTGACCGGTCACGCGCCGCGGCCCCACGTCGTAGATCGGCACGGCGTTGCGCAGGCTGCCGAAACCCGCTGCGGGGGGTGGATCGACCGCAGCCGGAAGTGGGGCGCCGCCCGCCAGATGCGCCGACGCGAGAAGGCCCGGCTGTCCGGCGTAGCCCGGTCGGGTCGTGTGACCTTGGCTCCAGACGTCGTACGACCATCCGGCGATCCGGCCACCGACGAGTCCGGCCGAGACCGTCGCGGTCATCGCGGGCGAGAGCGGTCCCCACGCCAGCTCGTCGGCGCGGCTCCACCGCAGCAGGACCGGCTGCCCGGGCGCCGCGCGTGCCAGCAGGACGGCATCGAACGCCGCGTCGTCGGCGCCGTTGTGGCCGTAGCAGCCGGCGTTCTCCACGTGCTGGACGCGCACCGACGCCCGGTCCAAGGACAAGGCTCCGGCGATCGCGTCGCGCAGGGCATGGATGCCTTGGCTGTGGCTCCACACCTGGAGGGTGCCGTCGTCGGCCCAGACCGCCATCGCGCAGCTCGGGGCGATCGAGGCGTGGACGAGGAACGGCTTGGAGTACGAGGCGGTGCGCGTGGCCTGGACGTCGCCCTCGTCCAGGACGTGCGTCGGTTCGCTCTCGGCTGTTCGCAGCCAGTCGGGAAGGGAGTTCTCGTCGGGGAGCGTGTCGCTCTCGGCCCAGACTGCGACCTCTGCGAGGGCGCCGACCGCTCGGTCCACGTCGTCCTCGCGGGCGCCGATCAGGCCGAGGAACGAGCCGTCGCGGACGAGCTGCACGCCGGAGGCGGACCATGCGTCGGGGACGGCGGTCAGAGTGGCGGCCGGCGAGGGCGGCCGCAGCACGCGACCGTGCAACAGACCCGCCGGCCGGAGATCGGTGAGGAACCGCGGTCGGCCCAGGACCTTGTCCGGCAGGTCGACCCGCGGAACGTCGGTGCCGACCGCCCGTGGCGGACCAGGTGTTGCGACGACCACGAAACCGGTCAGGTCGGTCTGAGGGTCGAGCGCCGCGATCCGGTCGACGTACGCCGAGATGTCGGCGGGCGCGAGGTCGTCGGGGGCCTCGGCCAGCTGCCGGACAGCGGCCCCGAGATACTGCAGAGCCGGAGTGGACTGGAGCACCGAGAGGCTTCCGGCTGTGACGCCCTGGTCGGGGCCGCCGGTGCGTGCGGCGCGGATGCGGACCACCTCGAGCGGGAGCGCCAGCGCGTCCGCAGCGATCTGATGCAGGGCGGTGAGGATGCCCTGCCCCAGCTCGACCTTGCCGACGCTCACGTCGACGTGCCCGTTCGCGGTCGTCAGCCAGGTGCCCAGCCTCGGGTTGGTCTCGATGTGGGCAGGAACGGCCGGCTGCGGGGCGGCTGTCACGACTCGGACCCCCGTGCATCGAGGACCGCTTCGACGATCCGCTGGTGGGTCCCACAGCGGCACAGGTTGCGCTCGAGCGCCTCCTTGACGCGCACCTCCGACGGGTCGGGTTCGGTGGACAGCAGTGCGGTGGCTGTCACCACGATCCCCGAGATGCAGAAGCCGCACTGGGCCGCCTGGTGGTCGACCAGGGATCGCTGCACGGCGTTCGCACCGTCGGCCCCCAGTCCCTCGACGGTGATGACGCTCGCGTCCGCGGCTTGCCACAACGGGGTGTCGCAGGACGGCACCGGAGTGCCGTCGAGCAGGACCATGCACGCCCCGCAGAGTCCCTGACCGCAGCCGAAGCGGGAGCCGACCAGGCCGAGCGCGTCGCGCAGCACCGTCAGCAGCGGGGTGTCCTCGGGGCGGTCGACCTCCACCTCCCGCCCGTTCACCGTCAGCCGGGTCATGGCTGTTCCTCGATGACGAGCCGGCACTCGCAGCCGATCCCTCTCTCAGCCCGCACCCATGACCACCAGGGGATCGAGGCCGAGAGAGTCGAGCACGACGCGGGCGGCGTTGCGCCCTGGTCGTCCGGAGACCGACCCTCCCGGGTGCGTGGTGGCGCCGGTCACGAACAGCTGGGGCACGTCGGTGTCGTACCGCATCCATCCGGGCACGACCCGGCCGTCCAGCCAGAACTCGCCGCCGTGGCACGAGCCGCCGAGGTTGTGCGGGTTGTGGGCGGCGACGTCGACGGGAGACTCGGTGCGGATCGCCAGGATGTCGTCCGAGTCGAGACCTGTGCACCGCTGCCGGACGAGGTCCACCAGGCGCTCGCCGTACTCGTTCTTCACGTCCGCCCAACGGCGACCGTCCGCGAGCGTGTACGGCGCGATGGTGAGGATCTTGAACGTCGACCCGCCCGGCGCCCGGTCCGGGTCGACGACCGTCTGGTTCACCACCAACAGCCAGGGGTCGTCGGACTCGAGCTCGCCCCGGGCGTGCCGGTCGAGGTGGCGCGCCATGCCCTCGGCAGTGCCGAGACCGGCAGCGGCGCTCGCGACGCCGGAGGCTCCGTAGCCGAGGTCGTGTCGGAGCGCGGCATGGACGGCGAGGACCGACAGACCGGAGCGCCAGGTGTCTCGGGCCTCGACCAGATCGGACGTCGGCTCCACGCCGTCGAGCATCCCGACCAGCTGCGTGATGTGTCCGCCGGCGACCAGTGCGCGGCCCACCTCGACCTCGCGGCCGTCGGAGGTGACGACACGCCGTACGCCCGAGGAGTCGGCGCGTACCGCGGCGACCGGCGACGCGCAGACCACGCTCCCGCCGTTCTGCTCGATCACGCGCACGAGTGCGTCGGGGAGTGCCTGGCTCCCGCCGACCGGGGTCGTCCAGCCGAAGTCGAGGCGCCCTGCCGCGAGCGACGAGGGAAGGAACCCGGTGCCCGGCCGGCGAGGGTCCTGGATCGTGGCCATGGCCATCCAGAGCATGAAGGATCGGACGACCGGGTGCTCGAACCTCTCGTGCACGACGTCCCACGCGCTGCGCTCGCGCAAGGCGAGGTAGTCCCCCGTGATCGCGTCGCGGGGCTGAGGAAGGTGCGAGCTCCAGCGACCATGGGCCGCTGCCAGGCCGCCCCGCCAGTCTGTGATCATCGTGCGGAACGCCTCAGCGTCGACCGGCGACCACCGCGCGAGCTCCGCGCAGGTCGCGTCGAGGTCGGGGTGGACGACCAGTACGTCACCGTCGACCTGCGGGAGCACCACGGCAGGGTCCGTGGTGAGGTAGCGCAGGCCTTGGTCGGCGACGAGCCCCAGCTCGTCGTCACGGATGAGGGGGTTGTTCTGGATGAGGACGTGCGCGCTGCTGCACGAGTCGTGGGCGAAGCCCGGCAGGGTCAGCTCCTCGGTGCGCGTGTTGCCGCCGACGGTGGGGCCCGCCTCGAGTACCAGGACCTGCAGGCCCGCGCGGGCTAGGTACGCCGCACACACCAGCGAGTTGTGCCCCGCGCCGACCACCACGACCTCGGCACGGGCCGGAAGCTCGGTCCCGCTCATGGCTCCTCCTTGGTCGCAGGCTGGCAGAACACCACAACCGTTTGCAAGGGTTGCCCTGGAATCGAGCCCCCTTAGCAAGCCGCCTGGGACGCTCAGCCAACGATTTAGGACCGGGACGCTTGACACGTGTGGCGCCAGTCACAAGACTGACCGAACCGCAATCGATTGCGGCTTCATCGAGGAGGAAGCATGTCCCACGTCTCGATTCGCCGCGGCTGGAAGGCAGTGGCGCTCGCCGGCGTCGTCTCACTCGGCCTGGCCGCGTGCGGTAACGGCAGCTCCAGCAGCACCGCGGGCTCCGGCGGCGACCTGTCGATCGGCGCGTCCCTCCCCCTGACGGGAGACTTCTCCGAGCCGGGCGGAGCAGCCAAGCAGGGCTACGAGGTCTGGCAGTCGCTGGTGAACGCCAAGGACGGCCTGCTCGGCAAGCAGGTGAAGCTCGTGATCAAGGACGACGCGTCGAACCAGAACACGATCGTCTCCGACTACAACGCCCTGATCAGCCAGGACAAGGTCGACCTCCTCCTCGGGACCTTCTCCTCGCTGCTGAACCTGCCGGCCTCGTCGGTCGCTGAGAAGAACCGGATGCTCTACGTCGAGCCGGCCGGTGGCTCACCCGACATGTTCAGCCGCGGGTACAAGTACCTGTTCTTCGCCCAGCAGGCCACGGCCGACAAGCAGGGGCTCACGTTCGCCGACTGGGTCAAGAACCTCCCGCCCGACCAGCGCCCGAAGACGGCGGCGTACCCGACGCTGGACGACCCGTTCGCCGCCCCGAACGTCGACGGCATCCGTGAGGTGCTCGAGGCCGCTGGGATCAAGACCGTCTACAAGACGACCTACGCGATCGACACCAAGAACTTCGACAGCATCGTGGCCGCGATGAAGAGCGCCGACCCCGATCTCGTCGTCCACGGCGCGACCTTCGAGGACGGTGTGGGTCTGACGCGGGCGATGCTGAAGTCCGGCTGGACCCCGGACATGTTCTACGAGACCAGCACGCCGTCCTTTGCCGACCAGTACACGAAGGCGATCGGCGTCGACAACACCGAAGGCGTCATGTACGCCGTGAGCTACTCGCCCGAGGCAGACACCCCGGGCAACAAGGAGTTCGTGGCCCAGTACAAGAAGATGTACGGCACCGACATCCCGCCCGAGGATGCGGCCGATGCCTACGCTGCTGCCGAGGTCATGCAGGCGGCGGTCGAGGCGGTGGGCAGTATCGACGACCAGGCGAAGCTGGCCGACTGGCTGCGTAGCAACAAGGTCGACACCATCCTCGGCCCGCTCTCGTGGAATGCGGACGGCAGCCCCCAGGGCGAGTTCCTGATCGGGCAATGGCTCAAGGGCAAGGCCGAGATCGTGCTGCCGCCGGACGCCGCCACCGCCGATCCCGAGGTCGGCTGGCATCCCGCCTCGTGACCGAGCTCGTCCAGACTCTCGTCCTCAGCCTGTTGGTCGGAGGCATCTACGCCCTGGTCGCCAGTGGCCTCACCCTGATCTTCGGGGTGATGCGGGTGATCAACATCGCGCACGGTGCCTTCCTGATCCTCGGCGGCTTCCTGACCTACACGGTGTGGCACCAGTTCGGGCTGGACCCGCTCCTCGGGGTCCTGATCACGACGCCGATCGTGTTCGTTCTCGGGTGGCTGATCTACCGGCTGCTGGTCCGGCCGATCCGACACGCGCCGATGTCCTCGACCGTGTTGTTGACGTTCGGGCTCGCGTTGGTGACCGAGGGAGTGATGGGTGTGATCTGGGGGAACGACTCCACCTCGATCCGCCCGTCGTACGTCGACGAGTCGTTCCACCTCGGCTCGGTCTTCCTGCCCAAGGCCCAGGTGTACGGCGGACTGGTCGCGGTGGTCGTCCTCGTCGCGCTCTGGCTCACCCTCACCAAGACCTGGCTGGGGCGGGCGATCCGGGCCGCGGCGGCGAACCCCGCCTCCGCGCAGCTGGTCGGGATCAAGGTGACCTCCGTCGCGGCACTGGTCTTCGGACTCGGACTGGCAGCGGCCGGAGCGGGGGGCTCCATCACCGGCGTGCTCTATCCGTTCGTGCCCGGCTCGCACTACCTGTGGATCGCCCGGCTTCTCGCGATCGTGGTCCTCGGGGGGCTCGGCAGCCTCGAGGGCGCCGTGATCTCCGCGATGATCTTCGGGATCGCCGAGACGGTCACCGCGGTCTACATCTCGCCCGCCTGGGCGACGGCCGTGCCGTACGCGATCGTGTTCGCCGTCCTGCTGATCCGTCCTCAGGGACTGCTGGGTACGCGGCTGCGTGACGACGCGGTGCCGGCATGAGCGCGCCGGCCGCGGCGGCCGACGCGCCTCGCAGGAGCATCTCCACCGTCTGGCTGGGTCGCGGGCTGGTGCTGGTGGCCGCCGTCCTGCTGGTGCTCTACCCGATGCTGAGCGACAACCTCTACTACCAGAACATGATCATCCTCTCGCTGGTCTTCGCGATCGCAGCGAGTGGGCTGAGCATCATCACCGGACTGGCCGGCTACGTCTCGCTGGGCCAGGGTGCCTTCATCGGTCTCGGCGGCTACACGGTCGGCATCCTGGCCACCCATCACCCCGATACGAGCGTGTGGCTGTGGGTACCGGTCGCGGGCCTGGTCGCCGCCCTGGTCGCTCTGCTCCTCGGTGTGGTCGCCCTGCGCGCCAGCGGGCCGTCGTTCGTCATCATCACCGTGGCGTTCCTGTTCCTCGTGCAGGTGATCGCCATCAACTGGCGCTCGCTGACAGGCGGCACCGAGGGTCTGAGCCTCCCGCTCCCCACCTGGAGCTTCGACATCGCGAACTGGCCCTTCTACTACGCGCTCGTCGCGATCCTGGCGCTCCAGGTCCTGCTCGCCTGGTGGGTCCGGCGTACCAAGCTCGGCACCGGACTCATCTCGATCCGTGAGGACGAGACCAAGGCGTCGACGATCGGGATCAACCTGCCCGTCGAGAAGATGATCGCCTTCGTGGCCAGCTCGGTCTTCGTCGGCATGGCCGGTGGTGTGTACGGCTACTACCTGACCTTCATCGACCCGCGGGGGATGTTCAACATCCTGCTCAGCGTCGAGACCATGCTCGCCCTGCTCATCGGCGGCAAGGCGACCCTGTGGGGTCCGGTGCTCGGTGCGTTCATCGTCGAGCCCCTGAACGAGTACGCCAACAACAACCTCGGCGGGGGCAACACCCGGTTGCTGCTCTTCGGTGGCCTCCTCATCGTGATCGTGCTGTTCCTGCCGCAGGGGGTGCTGCCGGCGGTGGAGTCCGGACTCGAGTGGCTGCGCACCCGAGGGAGAGCCGGGTTGGTCGGCGCTCGGATCGGCACCGGAGGCAGCCTCGACTCGCTGACCGAGCGGCTCACCCTGGTCGAGCGCGACCCGACGCTGGACCCACCGCCCCTGCTGGAGATCAAGGGGCTGCGCAAGGCCTTCGGAGGGCTTCAGGCCGTCGACGACGCGTCCTTCGTGGTCCCGGAGGGCTCGATCACCGGGTTGATCGGCCCGAACGGCTCGGGCAAGACCACGATCTTCAACCTGATCGACGACACCATCCACGCCGACGCCGGCGAGATCTGGCTCGGCGGCCAGCGGATCGACCGGCTGTCGCCGTGGGCGCGGGCCCACCGGGGGCTCGGCCGCACCTTCCAGATGACGCGCCTGTTCCGTGAGATGACCGTCCTGGAGAACGTCGTCGCGCCGCAACGGTCGTTCTCCTGGGGCCAGCTCGGCAGGATCGCCGTGAGCGGTCCCGAGGCCCGGGCCGCCGAGGAGGTGCTGGAGTACGTCGGGATGCGCGCCTTCCGCGACCAGAAGGCGCGGGCCCTGTCCTACGGGCAGCAGAAGCTGGTGGAGCTGGCGCAGGTCCTCATGCTCGACCCGCGCCTGATCCTGCTCGACGAGCCCGCGGGCGGGATCAACCCGGTCCTGATCGACCGGATGTCGGAGATGATCCGCGAGCTCAACTCCTATGGAAAGACCTTCCTGATCGTGGAGCACAACATGCCCTTCGTGCTGGGTCTGTGCGACCCCGTGCACGTGCTCGGCCGCGGTCGCACGATGGCTTCTGGGACGCCGGCGGAGATCCAGCGCGACCCGGCGGTGGTCGACGCCTACCTCGGCGACGACTTCGTCCTGGAGCAGAGGGCGGGCAGCGCATGAGCGACGACCTCCTCCGGATCTCGGGGATCGTGGCCGGCTACGGCGGTGGCGACGTCCTCCAGGGCGTCGACATCTCGGTGGCCCGGGGCTCCGTGGCCTGCATCGTCGGGCCGAACGGTGCCGGCAAGTCGACCGTCCTGAAGACCATCAGTGGGCTGCTGACCCCTCGCCTGGGTGAGATCCATCTCGACGGCGAGCGGATCGACCGCTCGTCCGCCGCCGACATCCTCGGCCGCGGAGTCTCGCAGGTGCCGCAAGCGGATGCGCTCTTCCCGCACATGACGGTGCGCGAGAACGTCCTGCTCGGCGCCTACATCATCCGGCGTCAGAAGGCCCTGGTCCGCGAGCGCTACGACGCGGTCGCCGCGCTCTTCCCGATCATCGCCGACCGGAGCAACCAGCACGCGGGCAACCTGTCGGGCGGCCAGCGACGGATGGTCGAGTTCGCGCGCTCGCTCATGCTGGATCCGGTGCTGCTCCTGCTCGACGAGCCCTCGCTCGGGCTCGACCCCAAGTCGCTCCGCACGCTCTACGACTCGGTCATGGTCCTCAAGGAGAGCGGCAAGACGATCCTCGTCGTGGAGCAGAACGTGCGTTTCGGGATGCGGCTGGCCAGCCATGGCATCGTGATGGAGAGCGGCAAGGTGGTGACCCAGCGCGACGCCGCGTCGCTGGTGGACGACCCGGAGCTGGCGGCCATGTACTTCGGGGGCCCGGCCCCCACACCCGACTCAGCGCCGTCCGGCGCCGCGCCCTCCGCCACGACCTGAGTGGTGGTCAAGGCCGTGGCGGGTGCCCATCGACGCGTGCCCGAGATGAACGTGATCTGGACCGACGACGCCGCACGTCGCTACGACACCACGGACGTGGCGGTCGCGGTGGCCACCGACCGCGGTCTGATACCCCAGTGCTCCGCGACGTCGGGTCGCTCACGCTGACTGCTCTGGCGGCCGAGGTCCGCGACGAACCGGTGGTCCACGAGGGCCTGGTCGTCCCGGGGAAGCAGATGTCGCTCACCCTGTCCGTCGACCACCGCCCTGTCGACGGCGCGCTGGCGGGTCGCTGGATGGGCGTGCTCGTCGACCTGCTCGAGCACCCGGTGCGTCTCCTCGCGTGAGCCGCTGATCGGGCGCCCGCGTAGGTTGCGCTCATGAGCATCCGATCGCGCTCTCTGGAGCTGCTGGTCTTCACGGTCGGCGCGGGTGCGCTGGGGGCGGAGATCGCGGCGGCGAGGCTGATGGCGCCGTGGTTCGGGGCGAGCACGATCGTCTGGGCGAACACGATCGCGATCGTGCTGGTGTCGCTGTCGGTGGGGTACGCCGTGGGCGGCCGCCTGGCCGACAAGGATCCTCGACCCGCCGGGCTGGCCCGGATCGTGCTGGTGGCGTCGGTGCTGCTGGCGATCGTGCCGTTCGTGAGCGGGCCCTTCCTGCGGCAGGCGTCGAACGCGGTCGACCAGCTCAGCGCTGCTGTCTTCGTGGGGTCGCTGGTCGGGGTCGGCGTGCTGATCGCCGTACCGCTGCTGCTGATCGGGATGGTCTCGCCGTACGCCCTCCGGCTCTCGGTGGACACCCTCGACGCCACCGGCCGCACCGCCGGCCGGCTGTACGCGATCTCGACGGTGGGGTCGTTGGTCGGCACGTTCCTGGCCGCGCTGCTGCTCATCCCGTTCGTCGGGACGCGACGTACGTTCCTCATCTTCGCGGCCGCGATGGCCCTGGCCGCGGTGCCCCAGCTGACGCGCGGGCGGCTCCGGGCCGCAGTCGTACCCGTGGCGATCCTGGGCCTGATCGCGCTGCCGACCGGCACGATCAAGTCCACCGGCACCGGCGGCGACAGCGTCATCTGGGAGGCGGAGACGGACTACCAGTACGCACGGGTCCTCCAGTCACCCGAGGGCCTGCGCACCCTGGAGCTCGACGAGGGCTACGCCGTCCACTCGGTGTACCGCCCTGGCCGGTGGCTCACCGGCAACTACTGGGACGAGATGCTGGCGCTGTCGCTCGCCGGGCAGCACGATCCGCCGCGGTCGGTCGCGATCCTCGGCGATGCCGCCGGCACGTCGGCTCGGCAGCTCGGCCACTACTTCCCGCAGGCCCGGATCGACGCCGTGGAGCTCGACGGCGAGCTGACGAAGGTCGGCCGAGAGTACTTCGACCTGTCGGGCCCGAACCTGCACACGCACACCGCGGACGCGCGGCCCTGGCTGGCCTCCACGACGCGTCGGTTCGACGTCATCATGATCGACGCCTACCGCCAGCCGTACATCCCCTTCTACCTGACCACCGCTGAGTTCTTCGCGCTGGTCCGTGACCGGCTCGAGCCGGGTGGCCTGGTCATCGTCAACGTCGCCCAGCCCGTCGGCTCCACCTCGCTCGAGAAGGTGCTGGCCGCCACGATGCGGACGGCGTTCGGGGACGACGCGGTCTGGCGCGATCCGTCGCAGCGGATCAACACCATGCTCGTCGGTACGACGTCCACCGACCCGGCCGCGCGCTCCGCGCGGCCACGCCCGGCCTGCCGTCCGACCTGTCCCTCCTCGTGCCGGACGCCGCCGACCGGCTCGCCCCGGCGTTGACCGGCGGTGAGGTCTACACCGACGACCGCGCGCCGGTGGAGTGGCTGGTCGACCTCAGCCTGGCCGACCAGGTGAACTAGACCCGGCTGCTCGTTCAGCGCGGGTCGAGCATGACGACCGGGATCACCCGGTCGGTCTGCGTCTCGTAGTCGGCGAACCCCGGGTAGCGGCTCTTCTGCTGGAGCAGCAGCGGCGCACCCTCGAACTGGCCGCCCACGCGCGCCCGTCGGTCGAGCCACGTCACCCGTCGGTCGAGCGGACTCCTCCGTCGAGCGAGCCTGTCGAGACCACGGCGCCTCCGTCGGCCAGTCCGTCGAGCTGGTCGAGACCACGGCGACGACCACAGGGTTACCGGGTCTCGACTTCGCTCGACCGACGAGCGCGGCGCGGCAGGAGACCCCCGGCGGTGCGGAGCCGGTCGTGCACGAGCGCGGCCCTCGCGGCGTTCATGCCGGCCGCGCCGTGGACTCCGCCGCCGGGGTGGGCGGACGCGGACGCGAGGTACAGCCCACGGATCGGCGTCTCCGCCCGGCCGAGCCCGGGGACCGGCCGGAAGACCAGCTCCTGGTGGAGCTGGGAGGTGCCGCCGTTGATGGCACCGCCGACCAGGTTGGCGTCGCGGGCCTCCAGCTGGTGGGGCCCCAGCACCCGGCGGGACAGGATCCGGGAGCCGAACCCGGGCGCCAGCTTCTCGATGCGCTCCTGCATCCGGTCGGCGAACCGCTCGCAGTCCGACTCGTCCCACTCACCGCGGATGCTGCCGTCGCCCGCGTCGCGCGTGGCGTGCTGGGGGACGTGGGTGTAGGCCCACATCGACTCGGTGCCGGCGGGTGAGCGGGTGGGGTCGGTCGTCGTCATCTGACCGGCCAGCATGAAGGGGTGGGCCGGGATCGACCGGGCGTTGACCTGGCCGAGAGCCTCGGTCATGTCCTCGACCGAGTCGGCGACGTGGAACGTGCCGGGCGGGTACGGAGGCTGTGACGCCCACGGGACCGCGCCGTCCAGCGCCCAGTCGACCTTCACGGTGCCGGGGTCGAGCTGGAAGGAACGCATCGAGCGCATGGTGCGCGCCGGCAGGTCCGGTACGGCGACCAGCCCGCCGTACAGCTTGCTGGCGATGACGTTCGCGAGCACGGCGCGCCCGGCAGTGACGCGCTCGCCGTCGGCGGTGCGTACGGCGACCGCCCGGCCGCCCGAGACGTCGATGCCGACCACCTCGGCGGAGCAGCGGATCTCGCCGCCACCGGCGCGCAGCCGGTCGGCCAGGGCTTGGGTCAGCCGCCCGGCCCCGCCCTGCGGTGCCGGAAAGCCGACGGTCTGGCCCAACATCGACATCAAGATGCCCATCAGCCCCGAACCCGGGGCGTTGAGCGGGATGTCGGCATGGCCGGCGTTGCCGGCGATCAGGGTGCGTGGTGACGCTCCCTCGAACCGCGACCACCCGACCTCGGTGGCCGGCGTGAGCAGCGTCTTCACGAAGTCCAGGCCGCCGACCGACCGGAGCCGGGCGAGCATGCCGAGGCCGTGCTTGACCGGCGGGAACGGCGTGAGCAGGGCGCCGATCAGCTGGTCGCCGATGCGGTCCCACATCTCGCACAACCGGAGCCAGGCCTCGCCGTCACCGGGCTGCTGCTGCTCCATCAGGTCCGCGGTGACGGCGCGGTCGCGGTGCAGCATCCCCCACTGCCCGTCCGGGAAGGGGTGCCCCAGCACGGCCGGAGCGTGCACCCAGGTGAGACCGAAGCGCTCGAGCCCGAAGGACTGGATGGTCCCCGCCGCGGCCAGCGGGTAGAAGGCGCTGAAGGTGTCGTGCACGAAGCCCGGATGCACGTCGCCGTCGCTGCGGACCGCGCCGCCCACATCGGGCTGAGCCTCCAGCACGAGCACCGACCACCCGGCGTCGACCAGGTGGTTGGCGGCGACGAGACCGTTGGGCCCGGCACCGATCACCACTGCGTCGTACGTCGACATCTCACCGCTTCCGGATCGATCGTGCCACGTCCGCCAGGTTGCGGCCGATGCCCACGATCGGGTTGCCCTGGTCGCCGTGCAGCCGGTTGCCCGCAGGCACCGAGTCCAGCACGTTGCCGGGCCCGGCCGGCACCGGGGTGGTGCGGTCCTTGGCCGCCACGGTGAACAACGGGCCGACCAGGGCGTCGTACAGCCAGGGCAGCGTGCTGAAGCCGAAGCGGATCACGTGGTTGGTGAGCGCGAGCTGGGCGCGCGGCCGGGGATGGTCGACCAGCGTGAGGATCTGACGGGCGATCCGCTCAGGGGAGGCAACGGGCGGCGGCGGCCGACCGACCACTCCGGAGTAGTTGCCCGCCTGGGCGTAGATCGGGGTGTCCACCCCGCCTGGCGCGGCGTACACCACATGCACGTCGGACCGGTCGCGGTTCTCCAGCTGGAGCTGTCGGGCGAGCGCGCGGACGCCCCACTTGCTCAGGACGTACGGCGACATGCCGGGCACCCCGATGTGCCCGATGACCGAGCCGACCAGGACCAGGACGCCGTGCTCCTGCCGGCGCAGCACCGGTACGACGTGCCGCGCCACGTTGACCGAGCCGATGACATTGGTGCGCAGGACGCTGTCGAACACGTCCGCGGGCACGTCCTCGGTGCGGCCGTACGCCACCACCCCGGCGGCGTTGACCACGACGTCGATCGACCCGGTCACGCCGAGCGCCTCGTCCACGCAACGGGCCACGTCGGCGTCGTCGCCCACGTCCGCGAGCACGACGAGGGTGGTGGCCGCGCCGGCCGTGAGGCACTCCTTCTCGACGTCGACGAGCGTGGACTCCTCGCGCGCGACGAGGACGACGTGGTCGCCGGCGGCGGCGGCCCTGAGTGCGGTGGCGCGGCCGATCCCGCTGGAGGCGCCGGTCACCAGCACCACCCGGGGATGCGCCGCGGCACCGGACGTCACGGCTTGAGCACCACCTTGACGCAGCCGTCCTGCTTCTTCTGGAACATCTCGTAGGCGGCGGGCGCCTCCTCGAGCGAGAGCCGGTGGGTGGCCAGGCCCTCGACGTCGAGCACGTCGTCGTCCTGCTGGAGGAGCTCCTGGATCTCGTCGGTCCAGCGCCGCACGTGGCACTGGCCGAAGCGCATCGTCAGGCCACGGTCGAAGATCTCCATCATCGGCATCGGGTCGACCTCGCCGCCGTACACGCCCGAGACCGAGACGGTGCCGCCGCGTCGCGCGGACTTGATGGCGGCCCGGAGGGCAGCGAGCCGGTCGATCGCGAACTTGTCGGTCAGCGGCTTGGCGATCGGGTCGGGCAGGACGCCGACCGCGCCGATCGCGGCCTTGGCGAGCGGGGAGCCGTGCGCCTCCATGCCGACCGCGTCGACGGTGCCGTCGGCACCGCGGCCGTCGGTGAGGTCGAAGATCGCGAGGGTGACGTCGTCGACGTCGTCGAGGTTCACGACCTCGGCGCCGTGGGCGGCGGCCAGGGCGAGGCGCTCGGGCACCCGGTCGACGCCGATCACCCGACGACCCGCGTTGCGGGCGATCCGTGCGGTGAGCTGTCCGACGGGACCCAGGCCGAACACCGCGAGGGTGCCGCCCTCGGGCACATCGGCGTACTCGAAGGCCTGCCAGGCCGTGGGCAGGATGTCGGAGAGGTAGAGGTAGCGCTCGTCCGCAGCACCCTCGGGCACCTTGATCGGGCCGAAGTCGGCGTGGGGCACGCGCAGGTACTCCGCCTGGCCGCCGGGGATCGCGCCGTACAGCGACGTGTAGCCGAACAGGCTCGCGCCCTTGCCGAACTCGCGGACCTGGGTCGTCTCGCACTGGGCGAACAGCCCCCGCGAGCACATCCAGCAGTGGCCGCAGGAGATGTTGAACGGGACGACGACGCGGTCGCCGACCTGGAGGTCGCCGGCCTCCGGGCCGACCTCCTCGACGACGCCCATCGTCTCGTGGCCCAGCACATCACCCGGGGTCAGGAACGGCCCGAGCACCTCGTAGAGGTGGAGGTCGGAGCCGCAGATCGCGGTGGAGGTGACGCGGATGACGGCGTCGTTCGGCTGCTCGATGACGGGGTCCTTCACCGTCTCGACCGACACCGATCGCTTGCCTTGCCAGGTGAGTGCTCTCATGGGTGGGTCTCCTCGTGCGCAGGTGGGTGGGACAGGTCAGACGGAGCGGAGGGGGGCGGTACGACGTTCGGCGATGTAGGCCAGGCGCCGGAGCGTCTCGACGTTGCGCCACCGGAAGGTCAGGCCGCGCACCGGCTTGGGGATCAGGACGCCCGGCCCGGCCGCGGCGTCCTCCTCGATGACGACCTCGGTGCCGCCGCCGGATGCACGCAGATGGATCGCGATGTCCACCTCGCCGGCCGGCCAACCGCGGCCGCGCAGGGCGAGGTAATGGGGAGGCCGCGACTCGGTGACCTCGGTGGTGTCGTCGATCAGCAGCGGCCAGGCCCCCACCGAGTGGTGGAGCTTGCTGCCGGCCTCCGGCCAGGTGCTCTCCACCTCGCGCATCCGGGAGGCGCCGACCACCCACACCGGGTACAGCCAGCCGTCGGCGAGCACCTCCCACACGTCGGTGGGAGATGCCTTGATGATCCTCGTCGTCGCGCTCATGCCTGTGCGTACCCGTGGGGGTGGCGCTGAAACGGCTCTCCGATGTGACATGCCGGCATCTCGCCGAGGGTTTGCGCGCGTGCTCGGGGGGCACGGCGCGAGCGCATCCCTAGGCTGCCGGTATGGGCCTCGTCTACCGCGCCAAGCTCCAGCCCTCCAAGCAGGAACTGGTCGCCGCCTGGCTGCCGTCGCGCTCCTGGGCCGACGGCATCGAGATCACCGAGAAGGTCGCGGAGTACCGCTTCGACGACCCCGCCGGTGAGGTGGGCGTCGAGACGATCGTCTTCGCCGACGGCAGCGGTAGGACGGTGCAGGTTCCGGTCACCTACCGCGCCGAGCCGCTCGCAGGCGCCGAGGAGTTCCTGGTCGGCACCAGCGAGCACTCGGTCCTCGGGCCGCGCTGGGTGTACGACGGCTGCGCCGACCCGGTCTGGGCCGCCACCCTCGCGACGGCGATCCTGACCGGTGACTGCCAGTCACAGATGTATCTGATGCAGGAGGGCCAGCGGATCGACGTCCCGCCCCGCATGACGGTGCGGGGCAGCGGGGCTGCGGATGCCGAAGTGCCGGTGATCACCGAGGTCCACTCGGTGCGCGACGAGGGTGCCACCACCGTCGTCCGGGCCGGCGACGTCGAGCTCGTGGTCGCCCGAGTGGTCGGCGCCCCGATCGAGGCCGACGAGACCCTGACCGGGGAGATCGGCCCGGCCACCGCGGTGCTCGCGGGGCTTCGCCGTACGACGTGACCCGCGCTCGCTGCGTCCGGCCCCGCGCCCCCGTCGGTGAGACAGCCACCATTCGCCGGATGGGAACGGTGGCAGGCTCACCGCTCCACGCACCCGGCCAGGGGTCGGCTCAGCCCAGCGCCTCCGACACGACCTCCCGGGCGGCCTCCTGCACCTCGGCCAGGTGGTCGGGTCCCTGGAACGACTCGGCATAGATCTTGTAGACGTCCTCGGTACCGCTCGGCCGGGCGGCGAACCACGCGCTCTCGGTGGTCACCTTGAGGCCACCGATCTTCGCGCCGTTGCCGGGCGCCTCGGTGAGCTTCGCGGTGATCTTCTCGCCGGCCAGCTCGGTGGCGGTCACGTCGTCGGGAGAGAGGGCGCCGAGCTTGGCCTTCTGCTCGCGGTCGGCCGGTGCGTCGACGCGGGCGTACGCCGGGTCGCCGTGCGCAGCGACGAGGTCGGCGTAGTGCTGGCTCGGGCTCCGGCCTGTGGTCGCGAGGATCTCGGAGGCCAGCAGGCACAGGAGGATGCCGTCCTTGTCGGTGGTCCAGGTCGAGCCGTCGCGACGCAGGAACGACGCGCCTGCCGACTCCTCGCCGCCGAAGCCGAAGGAGCCGTCGATCAGCCCGGGCACGAACCACTTGAAGCCGACCGGCACCTCCACCAGCTCCTTGCCGAGGTCGGCCGCCACCCGGTCGATCATCGAGGACGACACCAGCGTCTTGCCGATCCGCGCGGTCGCCGGCCAGTCCGGCCGCGCGCCGCCGAAGAGGTAGCCGATGGCGACCGCGAGGAAGTGGTTGGGGTTCATCAGGCCCGCGTCCGGGGTGACGATGCCGTGCCGGTCGGAGTCCGCGTCGTTGCCGGTGGCGATCTGGTACTCGTCCTTGCGCCCGATCAGGGATGCCATGGCGCTGGGCGACGAGCAGTCCATCCGGATCTTGCCGTCCCAGTCAAGGGTCATGAACCGCCAGGTCGGGTCGACGAGCGGGTTGACGACGGTCAGGTCGAGGCCGTGCCGCTCGGCGATCGCGCCCCAGTAGTCAACGCTCGCGCCACCCAACGGGTCGGCGCCGATCCGGATCCCGGCGCGCTTGATCGCCTCGATGTCGACCACGTGCGGAAGGTCATCGACGTACGTGCCCATGAAGTCGTACGGCGTGCACTGCGCGCGGGCGCGGGCGAACGCGGTCCGGTGGACGCCCTCGAGGTTGGCCCGGATCAGCTCGTTGGCGCGGGCCGCGATCACCGCGGTCGCGTCGGTGTCGGCCGGGCCGCCGTGCGGCGGGTTGTACTTGAAGCCGCCGTCGCTGGGCGGGTTGTGGCTCGGCGTGACCACGATGCCGTCGGCGAGGCCCGTGCCCGTCCCTCCGTCGGTCGAGCGTCGACGAGACTCGTTCGCCCGGATGATCGCGTGCGAGACGGCCGGGGTCGGCGTGTACGCGTCGCCGCTGTCGACCAGCACGGTCACGTCGTTGGCGACCAGCACCTCGATCGCGGTCGCCCACGCCGGCTCGGAGAGGCCGTGGGTGTCGCGGCCGAGGAAGAGCGGACCGTCGTACCCCTGCTCCTTGCGGTAGTCGCAGATCGCCTGCGTCGTCGCGGCGATGTGCTCCTCGTTGAACGCGGTGTTGAGGCTGCTCCCGCGATGTCCGCTGGTCCCGAACGCGACCTGCTGGTCGACGTTGTCGGGGTCGGGCTCGAGCGTGTAGTACGCCGTGATCAGGTGCGCCACATCGACGAGGTCGGACGGCTGGGCGAGGGTTCCTGCGCGCGGGTCGGCCATGCGCCCATCATGTCGCGCTCTGTTCACACCGGTCGACCCCGTCGTCCTCCGGTGGAAGTCGCGCCCGTCTCGAAACCACGGCGACCCTGGCCGCCCGCGGCGGGGGACGGAACACTTCGCCCATGGCCCTCTCCGACTTCCCACGCTATCCACTCACGTTCGGCCCGAGCCCTGTGCACCGACTCGAGCGGCTCACCGCCCATCTCGGGGGCGCGACGGTCTGGGCCAAGCGCGAGGACTGCAACTCCGGCCTGGCCTACGGCGGCAACAAGACCCGCAAGCTGGAGTACCTCGTGCCGGACGCGATCGCGCAGGGCGCCGACACGCTGGTCAGCATCGGCGGCTACCAGTCCAACCACACCCGCCAGGTCGCGGCGGTCGCCGCCCGGATCGGGATGAGGTGTGTGCTGGTGCAGGAGAAGTGGGTGGACTGGCCGGACTGCGTGAACGACCGGGTCGGCAACATCATGCTGAGCCGGATCATGGGCGCCGAGGTCCGGCTGGACGAAGCCGGCTTCGACATCGGCTTCCGCGACTCGTGGCGCCGGGCGATCGAGGACGTCGAGGCGGCGGGCGGTACGCCGTACCCGATCCCGGCCGGCGCGTCCGACCACCGCCTCGGAGGCCTCGGGTTCGCGCACTGGGCGGAGGAGGTCGAGCAGCAGGAGCGTGAGCTCGGCGTCTTCTTCGACACGATCGTCGTGTGCACGGTGACCGGTTCGACGCACGCCGGCATGATCGCCGGGTTCGCCGGTCAGGACCGGCCGCGGCGGGTGATCGGGATCGACGCCTCCGCGACCCTCGACAAGACCCGCGACCAGGTCGCTCGGATCGCGCGCAGCACCGCCGAGCTGATCGGACTCGGGCGTGACCTGCGCGACGACGAGATCACCGTGCTGGAGGGCTGGGCCGGCGACCTCTACGGCATCCCCGTCCAGTCCACGCTCGACGCGATCCGGCTCACCGGCCAGCTCGAGGGGATGATCATCGACCCGGTCTACGAGGGGAAGTCGATGGCCGGCCTCATCGACCTGGTGCGCGACGGCGAGATCGGCCCTGACTCGCACGTGCTCTACGCCCACCTCGGCGGCCAGCCGGCCCTGAACGCCTACTCGGGCCTCTTCACCCGCACCGACCGCGTCGAGGCTTGAGTCGGGTCAGTCCTCGCGGATGGCTGATCACGTCGTCCAGCTCGAGAAGCAGGTAGTCACGGAGGTTCTCGCCGTACACGATCGCGTCGCTGCCGACGATCGACAGCACCCACTGGGAGTCGTCGTCGACGACGTACCGGTGGCCGAAGATCGGGAGGAGCTGCGGCGAAGGTCCGCCTTGGAGCCAGCGGCGGCCGCCGTAGTGCCGGTCGATCTCCTCCGCGAACACCGACGTGTCGGCGACATCGCTCAAGGCCGCGCGGATGGGTTCCTCGTCGTGGAGCCAGTCGTAGAAGCCGGTGGTCTGATGGAGGGCGAGCTCACCGGTGCGGTGGTCGGCACCGAGCATCCAGGGCGTCGTGCCGTGCAAGATCTGGAGGAGAAGTCGATGCTGGGGCGGAAAGTGAACGCCGTAGTGCCGTTGCACGTGCTCGATCGCTTCGTCGTCGAGAGGGCCGGTCCAGCGTGTCCCGCGGCGCCAGTGGGCTCCGAGAACGCCGGTAGAGCGGTAGTCGTCGAGCGACGGCTCCTCGATCTCCTGCCAGGCAGCTTCCGTCATCGCGCGCAGCCAGGAGAGGAACTCCGGGCCGTACTCGGCAGGAGGGTCAGTCGCCACGGCTCGACCCTAGGCCGGATCGACAGGGCTCATTCCTCGCGCACGCTGAGCACGTCGCCGGGTTGGCAGTCGAGGACGCGACAGATCGCGGTGAGGGTCGAGAACCGTACGGCGCGCGCCCGACCGTTCTTGAGCACCGACAGGTTCACGACCGTGATGCCGGCGCGGTCGGCCAGCTCGGTGAGGGTCATCCCGCGGTCGGCGAGCAGCTGGTCGAGGTGCACGTCGACCGCGTGCAGCTCCTCGGGTTCTGGCGGCTTGGGTGGGCGCTGCTTCATACGGTGGCGTCGATCTCGCGCTGCATGCGCACGGACTGAGCCATCACCCGGCCGACCGTGAGAAGCCCGAACCCGGTGAGCAGGGCGGCCCAGGACACATGCACGTAGAAGAACCAGGTCCCGGTGTAGACAGGGTTTGCCATGCTCACCAGCAGCCGGTCCTGAGCCAGTGCCCGCAGGACGGTGACCGCGGCCGTGCCCAGCAGGACGTACAACCCGAAGCGTCCGACGCGCGAGCGCCAGGTGCGGGGAGAAGAGGCCACGCCGCCGAGCCGTGCGGACGAGCACCCAAGCGCCGACCACCACGCCGACCGCGTAGAGGAACGGGGAGAGCCGATCCACGCCGCGCCAGATGAGCTGCGCAGCGGATGGCGTGGGGTCGCAGAGCGTCACCGCGGAGGGGTGCACTGTGGTGCCGGTCGTCAGCAACGGGCCTTCACCGAAGTGAGGCACCCTTCGCACCTGAAGGTCTGCATGGGCGCCCAACGTGTGAAGGGATGTCTGTACGCATGTGCCCTGTGACTGATCACCCCACACCAGGGCCAGGCCTCCGCCGAGAAAGGCCAGCACCGCCAAGCCGCTGAGGACACGGAGGATGACCTCCAGGGGAGCCAAAGCGTTGTCCACATCCCTCGTCATAACGAGAAACGATAGCATCGAAAGTCGATAGGTTCATCAGGTCGGGACGAGCACCCCTAGAGTCGTCCGGTGCCCGAGGAGCTCACGACGACCGTGGACGGCGAGGACGTCGTCGTCCGGTACGCCGACCCCGAGCACCGCGCCGGCCAGGTCAGCGTCTGGGCGCACCTCCGGCTCGGCGACACCACGATGGCGCGGGTCGAGGGCGGCTGGGAGGTGTGGCTGACCGACCTTCCGGTCGACCGGCTCGAGTACCTGCTCGACGTCGACGGCGAGCTGAGGACCCGACCCGGGCAACCCGCTCGTCGTACCCGGCCCGTTCGGTGACCACTCGTGGGTCGCACTGCCGGGCTACCGCGAGCCCGACTGGCTGAGCCTTGAACCCGTTCCCGGGGAGCGGGCGACGCTCACCCTCTCGCGCACGGCGGCCGGCCGGATCGATGTCGTGATCTGGGCGCCGGCCGACGCCGAGGCCGACGAGCGACTGCCGTTGTTGATCTGCCACGACGGTCCGGAGATGGACGAGTACGGCGCGTTGACGACGTACGTCGGCTGCCTCGTCGCAGCGCGACGACTTCCACGGATGCGCGTCGCGCTGGTCGCCGCGGGCCCGCGCAACAAGCGGTACGCCGCGAACCCGGCGTACGCGCGGGCGCTCAGCAACCGGCTGATCCCCGCTCTCCGCGAGAGCGTGCCGGTCGAGGGACGCCCGGTGCTGATGGGCCAGAGCCTCGGCGCGCTCGCAGCACTGCACGCCGCATGGACGGCGCCGGGCGCGTACGCCGGGCTGTTCCTGCAGAGCGGCTCGTACTTCACCCACGACCTGGACTCGCAGGAGTCCGGCTTCGAGTTCTGGCCCGCGGTGACCGGGTTCGTCGCCAGCATCCGTGCCGCGGAGCACGCGGCACCGGACGCGCCGGTCACCACGCTGACCTGTGGCAGCGCCGAGGAGAACCACGCCAACAACCTGGCGATGCGCGACACGTTGACCCGGGTCGGAGTCGAGACCGGGTGGGGCGAGGTCCGGGACGGCCACACCTGGACCTGCTGGCGCGACACCCTCGACCCGCACCTGACCGACCTCCTGACCCGGGTCTGGTCCTGACCGCGTCGCGCGGCTGCGGGGCACTGGGGCGCTAGCGTCGGGGCATGGAGCACCTCACCGCGTGGGCCGGCTTCCTCGGAGCCTGGCTGCTCGTCATGGGGCCCGTCTACCAGGCCGCCCTCGAGCTGCAGGAGGAGGAGGTCGACCGGGAGCGGTTCATCAGTACCAAGGACTCGGTGCCGCGGCCCGATCCCATCTCCGGGTGGTGGTGGTTGCTACCGCCAGTGGCGTTCGTGCGTCAGCGCAGGGTGTCAGAGGAGTACCGACGCCAGGTGATGAAGGCCGTCCCTGGGGAGGTGATGGCCCAGTTCGTCCATTTCAGCGACAAGGCGACGGGGTGGCTGCTGGTCGCCGGGGGAGCCTTTCTGATCGCGGTCAAGGAGACCTGGGAGCTCACCGAGCTGGAGGAGTGGCCCTCCTCGGCGTTCTGGGTGCTGCTCGTGCTGATGTTGGCGCTGGCGCTCGGGTTCACGGTCTGGCGGATGCGCCGCAGCACCTTCCTCGCGCATCTCAGCGAGAGCTCGGCGTGATGGAGCGTCATCAGCTCGAGCTCGACGCCCCCGGCCTCGACCGGCCGGGCACCGTGATCCGCTACGGGCACTACGGCCGGCCGGTCATCGTGTTCCCGAGCGAGCAGGGCCGGGCCTGGGACTACGAGAGCAACGGCATGGTCGGCGCCGTCAGCCACCTCATCAACGACGGCCGGGTCAAGCTCTACTGCGTCGACTCCTTCGACCACGCCAGCTGGTCGGACCGCAGCCTTCCGCTGGAGGAGCGCGCGCGGCGGCATCAGGCCTACCAGTCGTGGATCAGCGACCAGGTGGCGTCGTACGTCGGGTCCGACAGCCCCGGCGCGGGGGACGCGATCGTCACCGGCTGCTCGATGGGTGCCTACCACGCGTTGCAGATGGCACTCACCCGCGCGGACCTCTTCCCGGTCGCCATCTGCCAGTCGGGCAACTACGACCCAGCGACCTGGCACGGCTGGGGTGAGCGCGGCGACGCGGCCTACTTCACCAACCCGCTCGACTACGTGCCACACCTGTTCGGTGACCACCTCGACTGGCTGCGGGCGCGGCTCCACGTGGTGCTGACCGTCGGGCAGGGCGCGTGGGAGACCCACCCGACCGGCTCGCTGCCCAGCGCGTGGGCCATGGGTCATGTGTTGGCCGAGAAGCAGATCTCGCACGAGCTCGACGTGTGGGGCCACGACGTCTCCCACGACTGGCCCTGGTGGCGCCAGCAGATCGCCCACCACCTGCCGCACTACTGCTGAGCGCGAGTCCGTTCGAAACGACCGAGCACGCGCTGCAGCGCTGAGGCGAGGGCGGTGAGCTCGGCGCCGGTGAGATCGCCCGCGAACTCCTCCGCGATGCCCGCGAGGTAGACCGGTGCCGCCTGTCGGAACCGGTCCGATCCGGCTTGGGTGATCACGGCGTACGCCGACCGGGCGTCGTCGGGATTGGTCTCGCGCTGGACCAGGTCGGCCCTGGTCAGCTCGTCCACGACCCGGCTGACCCGGCTGCGGCTGAGCACCGCCCGCTCGCCCAGCTGGCTCATGGTGAGGCGGCCGTCGGGCGCTGCGGAGAGCTCGAGCAGCACGTCGTACCACGCGAGCGGGAGGCCGGTGCTCATCCGCAACCGGCGGTCGAGCTCGGGGACGAGCGCGGCGTGGACCTGCAGCAGCGAGCCCCAGGCCTCGGCGGCGGCTCGCTTCCTCGTTGTCGCCATGAAGGGACGCTAGCAGTTAGTTGCGTGCGCGCGCACATACTTGTAATGTGTGTGCGCACGCACACAAATACATCGAAGGAGTCATTCCATGACCGTGTTGATCACTCGAGACGAGCTGCAGGCCGCGATCGCCAACGGCGAGGTGACCGTCGTCGACGCACTGCCCGCGTCGTACTTCGAGCAGCAGCACCTGCCCGGCGCCGTGAACCTGTACGTCGAAGAGGCCGCCGACCGCGCCGCGGAGGTGCTGTCCGACAAGAACGCCGCGATCGTCACCTACTGCTCGAACGAGTCCTGCCCCAACAGCGAGGGCGTCGCGCGGACGCTGACTCGGCTGGGGTACACCAACGTCCGGAAGTACCGCGAGGGCATCCAGGACTGGGTCGAGGCAGGCCTGCCGACGGAGTCGGGCGCCCGAGCGGTCGCCTGACCGGCGGCCACGGGGGGACTCGGCCGGCGGCAGCCACGGGGGGCTGCCGCCGGCCGCGTCGGCGTGCTAGACAACAGGACATGGCAGTCCGGCGGGAGGTGGTCGACGTATGACACACCGTCTCGTCGTCACCGAGAACATGACGCTCGACGGCCGGATCGAGATGCTCGACGACTGGTTCGACCCGTCCCCGGAGGGGCAGGACGTGGCCGACCTCCAGGAGGAGATGACCCGTCAGGGTGACGCCGCCGCCGCGATGCTCCTCGGTCGCCAGACCTTCGAGGACTTCCGGAGCTACTGGCCGCAGCACACCGACGAGCCGGCCGGCGCGTCGCTCGCACGCCTCCAGAAGTATGTCGTCTCGCGCACCCTCGGCGACCCGGGCTGGCAGAACTCCACGGTCCTCTCCGGCGAGCCGCTCGACGAGGTACGTCGGCTGAAGGCCGCCGGCGACGGTGACCTGGTCGTCACCGGCTCGATCACCCTGACCCATGCGCTCCTGACAGCGGTGCTCGTCGACGAGCTCCGGCTGTTCGTCTACCCCGCGATCCAGGGCCGCGGACGCGGCCTCGTCGACGAGAGCATCTCGATCTACGGCCTGATCCCGGTGGAGTGCCGTCGCTTCGTCGGGGGTGTGACCTTGCTCCGCTACGCACTCACCTCCTAGCCCTGTCGGGGTGCCACTTCCGCTGGCTAGGGTCGGACCATGGCCGGTGCGACGAAAGACCACCTGATCGGGTTGCTGTTGGGCGCGGAGGAGGACTGGCCCCAGGCCTTCGAGCAGATCCTTCGGTTCGTCGGCCCGCTCGAGGCCGACGGTACGACGCACCATCTCGGCAGCGAACGCCTGACCATCGAGCCGTTCGACCTCACCGACCCGGTGCGGCCCGGCCTGGTCATCGACCGCCTCGCGCATTGGTACTTCCACCCCCGCGAGTGGCTGAAGAAGGCCGCACTGGTCAACGGCACCTACCTGCTCAACAGCCCGTTCACGTTCCAGTCGATGGAGAAGCACTCGGCGTACTGCGCCATGCTCCGGCTCGGCCTCCACGTGCCGAAGACGATCCTGGTGCCCTACAAGAACCCCGTCGACAACCACCGTTGGACCTACACCAGCGCCAAGTACAACGAGCCGTTCGACCTCGACGTCCTGGCAGGCGAGGTCGGCTACCCCCTCTACATGAAGCCCTTCGACGGCGGCGGCTGGCGCGGCGTCTCGCGCGTCGACGACCCCGACGACCTGCACCGCGCGTACGACGAGTCGGGCGAGATGCTCATGCACCTGCAGGCGACCGTCGACTTCGACCACTTCGCCCGCGCCCTCTCGATCGGGCCCGAGACGATGGTGATGGACTTCCGGCCCGACGAGCCGATGCACAACCGGTACGCCGTCACCCACGACTTCCTCTCGCCGTCGGCCGGCAAGCAGGCGGTCGCGATCTCGCGGATCGTGAACGCCTTCTTCCACTGGGAGTTCAACTCCTGCGAGATGCTGGTCAAGGGCGACGACGTCCATCCGATCGACTACGCCAACGCATGCCCCGACGTCGCGCTCACCTCGCTGCACTACTACTTCCCGTGGGCGATCACGGCCCTGGTGCGGTGGTCGACGTACTGCCTGGTGACGGGTCGCCGGCCCAACTACGACCTCGAGATGGACGAGTACTTCGCGGTCGCCGACTCCGACCGCAGCTACGACGAGAAGCTCGACGCCTACCTCGCCCTCGCCGACGCGCACTTCGAGACCGAGCGCTACCACGACTGGTGCAACTCCCACCTCGGTCACCTCGACGCGCTGGTGGCCGAGTGGGTGAGCGGCGCCGACTTCGACCGCCTCCTCGTCGAGACCGTGCAGGCGACCTACCCCGCCCAGGAGCGCGAGCAGTTCCTCGCCCACTTCCGCGGCCTGATCGGGCTCTGGGTCGACGACCAGTCGTCGACAGACCGCATCGCTACCGCGACGTGATCCGAGCCCGGGCGCGGGCAGTGGCGATCGCCTGGGTCAGCGAGGCGGCGTCGAAGGCGCCGTAGTGGCGCCGGCCGTTGACGAAGAACGTCGGGGTGCCCGACACCCCGCTGATGTCGGCCGACTCGACGTCCTGTCCCACCCGACCGGCGTGGTCGTGCTTGTAGAGCTCCTTGCCGAAGCGCGGTACGTCGAGCCCGAGCTCCTCGGCGTAGGCCAGCAGGTCCGGCTTCATCAGGTGCTCCTGCCGGTCGAGCAGCAGGTCGTGCATCTCCCAGAACTTCCCCTGCTCGGCCGCCGCCTCGGAGGCCTGGGCGGCCAGCTCGGCCTGCGGGTGTACGTCGGGCAGCGGCAGGTGGCGCCACACGAAGCGGACGTCGCTCTCGCCGAGGACGGCCCGGACCGCCGGCTCGGCCATGCCGCAGTAGGGGCACTGGAAGTCGCCGTACTCGACGACGGTGACGGTGGCGTCCATCGCCCCGCGGATGTGGTCGCGCTCGGGGTCGACGTCCTCGGAGAGGTCGACCAGCTGCTCGGCCCGGCCGAAGAGCGCCTCGGTACGACGATCGTCCGGCAGTAGGGCGGTGACCTGGAAGACCACCCAGGTGGCCGCGGAGGCGATCGCGGCCGCAGCCAGGACCCCGATCTTGGCCTCGGCCAGAGCGTCGCCGTCGAAGGCCAGGGTGGCGATCAGGAACGAGACGGTGAAGCCGATCCCCGCGATCGTCCCGCTGCCGGCCACCGACGCCCAGCCGACCGCCGGCTGGACCCGGCCGTGGGTGATCCGGGCGATCGCCCACGACGCCGACACCACCGCGACCGGCTTGCCGACGACGTACCCCAGCACGATGCCGAGCGTGATCGGCGAGGTGACCGCTCGCCGTAGGAACGCGCCGTCGATCACGACCCCGGCGTTCGCGAGGGCGAAGAGCGGCACGATCACGTAGCTCGTCCACGGGTGGTAGAAGCGCTGCAGTCGGTCGTTGGGAGACAGGGTGCGGGTCAGCCCGACCGCCGCCGTCCGGGCGAGGTCGGGCGTCGGCTCCTCGCGGAACTGGCGGAACAGCCCGGTCGCCTCCTCGAGGTCGCCGCGGGCGGGGGTGTAGGCGCGGGCGGTGAGGCCGATGGCCAGCCCGGTGACCACCGGGTCGACGCCGCTGGCGAGCATGCAGAACCAGATCGCTACCCCGGCCACGAAGGCCGTGGTCGGCCCCAGGCGGAACCGCTTGGCCACCAGGAGCAGGCCGAACAGCACGACGGCCAGCAGCAGGTAGCCGACGTGGACGTGGTCGGTGTACATCACCGCGATCACCAGCAGCGCCACGATGTCGTCCACCACGAACACCGTGAGCAGGAAGGTCCGGACCCGATCAGGTACGTCGCGCCCGACCATCACCAGCAGGCCGAGGGCGAGAGCGGTGTCGGTCGACATCGCGACGCCCCAGCCGTCCGCGCCGGCACCGCCTGCGTTCACCGCGAGATAGAGACCGACGGGCACGAGCATGCCGAACAGTCCCGCGGCCACCGGGAGCAGGAACTCGCGACGTTCGCGGAGGTCGCCGAGGTCGATCTCGCGTCGTGCCTCCAGGCCGACGACGAGGAAGAAGAAGGTCATCAGCCCGCTGTTGACCCACGTCCGGAGGTCGCGGGTGACGCTGTGGTCGCCGAGCCGCAGCCCGAACGGCGTCGTCCAGAGCTGCTCGTAGGTGTTGCCGAGGTTGGCCCAGACCAGCCCCAGGACGATGCCGGCCACCAGGATCCCGGCGCTCCCGGACTCCGTCTTCAGGAACGCCCGCACCGGCGTCGCGAACTCGCGTCGCCACGGCGTACGAAGGCCGCTGCCCTCGACCGTCCCGTCAGCCGTCATCGTCGCTCCACGTCAGGGGTAGGTGATACCGGTCGCCGTCTCGGAGAGCTCCCACAACGCCCGCTGCGCCTGACGGTCACCCGCCTGGCGGCTCCAGCCCACCAGCCGCGGGGACCCGGCCACCTCGCCGAGACCGGAGGGCCCGCAGTACGTCGAGCCGGGCAGATCGGCGGTCGCGGCCATCAGGGTCGGCCACGCGCCGACCGCCGGGGACTGCCCGATCGCGTGGTTGGCGGTGTCAAGGAGCGACGCGATGCCGCCCGTCGAACGGCCGAAGCGGCCGTTCGCGACCAGGTGGGTGCCGGCGTACCCCGGGTGCGCCGCGTGGGCCGACACCGTCGAGCCAGACTCCCGCAGCCGCCGGTCGAGCTCGAAGGTGAACAGCAGGTTGGCCAGCTTGGTCTGGGAGTAGGCGATCCAGCGCAGGTAGGGCTTCGCCTTGACCTGTGGGTCCCCGAGCGGCGGCTTGTGGGCGAACCGGTGCATCAGGCTCGACACCGTGACCACCCGCCCGTCGGCCGCGAGCTGCGGCAGCAGCAGGCCGGTCAGCAGGAACGGCCCGAGGTGGTTGGTCGCGAGCTGGCTCTCGAAACCGTCGACCGTCCGGCGGTACGGCGTCGCCATGATCCCGGCGTTGTTGACCAGTAGGTCGATCGGGCCGTACGTCGTCGCGTCCGCCGCCGCGGACCGCACCGACGAGAGGTCCGCGAGGTCGACGACGAGTCGTTCCAACGCGGCCTCGGGGATCTCGCTCCGGATCGTCGACTCCGTCGCGGCGAGCTTGTCCGGGCTGCGCCCCGCGAGCACCACCCGGGCACCCGCCCGGGCCAGCTCGAGGGCTGTGAAGTGGCCGAGGCCGCCGACGCTGACGCCCGTGACCACCGCCGTGCGGCCGCTCTGAGAGGGGATGTCCGCGGGTGACCAGCTCACGGCGTGATCGCCATCCCGGCCAGGATGCGGCCCGCCAGGTCGGCGTCGCCCTCGATGCCGACGGACTCGGCGTCGGCGGTGCGCCTTCCGCCGGCCAGGACGACGAACGTCTCGCGGTCCATCCGCAGCCGCACCGTCGGATCCGACGGTACGTCGCCCATTTGCGCGCCGCGTCCGGTGTCGGAGATCCCGAACGCCGCCGGCGCGCTGCCCTCGACCTCGACCACCAGGGTCGAACCCGGGGCCGCGCCGGCCCGCTTGGCGAGCACCATGCCCATCCCCTCGATCAGGTAGTCAGCCGTGTGCTGGGCCGGCGCGGTGTCGAGGCCACCGGGGCGGCCGACCGCACGCCGTACGTCCTGCTCGTGCATCCACACGTCGAGCGGCCGGTTGCGCAGCAGCGTCTGCCAGTTCCACGGGATGTCGCCCGGGGTGCGCGGTGGCAGCTCGGTGGCGTCGTCCGGCGGGTCGTTGAGCAGGAAGGTGCGCCGTTTGGTGGCGCTCTCGCGGATCTCGCTGATGAGCGCGTCCGGCGTGGCGTCTCGACGCGCAACCACGCCCTGCTCGGTGTAGGCCTGGGCCAGCGACCTGACGTGTGCACCGGGGTCGACGTGGAGGGTCTCCTCGGGAGCGCCGGACAGGACCGCCTCCAGATGGGCGGTGTGCGCGGCGCAGGCGTGGACGTCCCAGCCGGGCAGCTCCGTAGGCGTCGACCACTCCGCAGCCGGCAGGTCCTCGAGCAGCCGGGTGAAGTCGTCGATCGCCTCCCACCACACGTCGACGTAGCCCGCCAGCCGTTCCCGGTCGCTCATGGCTGCTGAGCCTAGGGTCTGTTCGTCAGGTGCCGGCGAGCAGGCGCACCTGGTGGCGTTCCGGGTCCCAGCGCCGCAGGGTGGCCAGCGTCAGCTCCACGTCGTCGTACCCGAGCACGTCGAGCGCTCGCTGCACGTCTTGCCGCGGCATCCGGCGGGCGAGGGTGAGGTGCGCCAGCCACGACGGATGGCGTTCGCCCTCGACCTCGGCGCGGAGGCCGAGCACGGCGCGGGTCAGCGACTCCGGTACGTCGAGCAGCCGGGCGACGGTGACCTTCTCGCCGCCGAGCACGGCCAGCCCCGAGACCCGGATGGCGACCGGGAGCAGAGGGAGCAGCAGCTCCGCGGCGCGGGCCTCGGTGGCCCGGTCCAGCGACGGCAGGGCGAGGACGGTGACGTGTGGAGTGTTCGTGGCGGCCGGATGGTCGAGCTGGGAGGCCAGTCCGGCGTCGCGCAGGGCCTGCCAGTCACGACGTACGGCGTCGTCCCCGGCCTCGTCGGGAACCAGTTCCAGCGCGTGCAGCCTCGGCATCAGCAGGCCGCCAGGTCGACCAGGTCGCCGACCGCGATCTCGCCGCCCTCGAGGACCCGGCAGACCGAGCCGCCGCGGCGACGCAGCGCCTCCTGCGCGCCACGGCCGATGGTGTCGTCGAGGAGCTTGCACGGGGCGGCCACCCGCACCACCTCGAGCAGGACGTCGCCGACGCGGATCCGAGACCCTGGTGCGGTCGGCACGTCCCCCTCGTCGAGGGTGAGGTTGCGGCGGGTCAGCTCGGCCGGGACGTCGGACCCGAAGACCTCGGTCGCCACCCCCAGCGCCGTACTGCTCTGCACGGTGACGTGCCGGTGCCTGGTCCCGTGGTAGCGGTCGCCGACGATCCCCTTCCCCGCCTCGACCTCGGCCCGGTCGACCGCGCGCATCGGCAGTCGGGTCGCCGGCGCGACGTGGATGCTGGCAAGTCTGGGCACTTCCCGAGCCTACGAGGGCGCCCTCGATGTAACGCGTTACACCGGGTACGGCGGCGGCAGCGTCGGGTGCGTGGGCATCAGCTCCGGAAGGTCGGCGGCGTCGATGCCCGGCGTCGGCCGACCGATGGCATGGCGGTAGAGCAGCGTGTTCAGGTACGCGACGGCAGCCGTCTGCACCGCGACCGAGAGGAAGAGACCGAGGACGCCGAGAGCGGCGAGGATCAGGCCACCGGCCGCCCACTCCGGTACGTCGTGGCGGTAGCTCAGGAAGGCGATGACGCCGGCGGCCGTCACCAGCAGACAGATGATGTTCGCGACCACCCAGGGCGTGTAGAACCGCACGATCGTGCGGACGGTCAGGCCCAGCCGGTTCTTCACCAGCCCGGCGGACTCCCGGATCGCGGTGGTGGGCTCGGAGCCGTCGGTGATCACGATCGGCACCACGAGCATCGTCGCCAGTGCCCAGCCGACCTCGGCCACGAGCCGGGTGATGGCGCCGGCCAGGCCGAACCTGCTGAACACCTGCCCGAGGACCGCGACCACCGTGGTGAGGAGAGCCCAGACGGCGAGCGGTCCTCGCCGCGACCACGCCACGGCCAGGGCCTGGCGCACGGTCACGGGATGGCCGTCGAGTCGTGCGATCCCGGCCGCGACGACGGTCCCCTGGCCGAGGACGGCGACGAACGCCGAGGCCCAGGTCGCGATGGCGTACAGCGCGAGGGAGACCGGGTGGATCACGGACACCGTCAGGTCCACGTGCCCCCACAGCCACGCCGGCACGGCGACGGCCGCGAACGCCAGGCACGACGCGATCCCGCTCAGCATGACCAGTCCGACCAGCGTCGGGTCCGCCAGCACCAGGCCGTAGGAGCGCGACACCAGCCGGAAGCTGAGGGCACGGTTGCTGGGCGGTGGCGGTGGATAGGCCGACCCCGAGTAGACGGACACACGTTCTCCTTGCTCGTCGTAGGTGCGGACATGGTGCGCGATCGGGTGGTGGCTTGTCCCCGGTTCGAGCCATCTGGTGCGGTGCTGTTGCTACTGAGTGCGCCCTGTGCGGGCACTTCGGCGGTGATAACCCCGCGTTACACGACGTACGCCGGCGCCCGAGGTGCCGCAGGTCACGACCTCGCGGATGCGGGGATCGGGGGCCGCGCCCGTAGGATTGGCAGCAGCCAGTGGGACTCAGTCCGAGTTCGAGGCCCACTCTCTTCAAGCTTTGGCCCGGTGTGGTGGCGCAGTCTTTACTCAGCTGCGCGGAGACCAGCGATCGGGTGGAGCAAGACCGCGTCTTGCAGGCTCACCGGATCCGCACCCGCGGCCCCGCGCCGGACGCACCCGATCCAGCGAAAGCAGTACGACGCATGTCTGCGCCCGATTTCACCGAGTCCACCGACCTCCAGTTCACCGACGACGAGCTCACCGCGCTCGCCGTCGCCACCTACACCGACGCCACCGGCGCGCCGGAGACCGACGCGCCCGAGCCCGAGCACGAGCACACCGAGCCCGTGAACAACGTGTTCACCGGTCTCCCCGCCGAGCTGATCGAGGCCTTGCGTATGCAGGGCATCGTCACGCCGACCCCGGTCCAGGAGGCCGTGATCCCCGACGGCATGGCCGGGTACGACGTGCTGGGCCGCGCCCAGACCGGCTCGGGCAAGACCCTCGCCTTCGGCATCCCCGCCCTCGCCAAGCTGGCCGGCAGCAAGAGCCGCCCCTGCCACCCGCGCGCGGTGATGATCGTCCCGACCCGCGAGCTCGCCAACCAGGTCGCCAAGGCGATCCAGCCGCTGGCGGCCTCGATGAACCTCAAGATGGTCACCGTGTACGGCGGCACGCCGTACGACAAGCAGACCCGCCAGCTCCGCCAGCGCGCCGACATCGTCGTCGCCACCCCGGGCCGGCTCGAGGACCTGCTGGAGAACGGCTACTGCTTCTTCGACGACATCCAGCTCACCGTCCTCGACGAGGCCGACCACCTGTGCGACCTCGGGTTCTACCCCTCGGTCGACAAGCTGGTCGGGATGACCCCCGAGGGCTCGCAGCGGATGCTGCTCAGCGCCACCCTCGACGGCGACGTCGACAAGCTGGTCCGCACCCACCTGCGCAACCCCAAGCTCCACCAGCTCGACCCCAACGCCGGCTCGGTCACCACGATGACCCACCACACGCTGACCGTCGGCGGGTTCCGCGAGAAGGTCGACACCGCCGTCCGGCTGGTCGAGGCCAACGGCCGCACCATCATCTTCACCCGCACCCGCGAGGGCGCTGTCGAGCTCGCCGAGGCCCTCACCAACCAGGGTGTCGACGCCGTCGACCTGCACGGCAACCTGAGCCAGAAGGTGCGCGAGCGCAACCTGCACCGCTTCTCCACCGGCAAGGCCAAGGCCGTCGTGGCCACCGACGTCGCCGCCCGCGGCATCCACGTCGACAACGTCAACCTGGTCATCCACTTCGACCCGGCGAGCGACGCCAAGGCCTACCTGCACCGCAGCGGCCGTACGGCGCGCGCGGGCAGCGACGGCGCGGTCATCACGATCACCACGCCGAAGTTCGTGCAGCAGGTCGTCCGCACCCAGCAGAGCGCCGGCGTCGAGGTGCTCCACCACGACATCCAGACCGTGCCGGAGCACCTGTCGGCGAAGGCACTCGCCAAGAGCGGCTCGCCCGCGCCGAAGTCCTCGTCGTCCTCGTCGTTCGACCGGAAGCGGTCGCACAAGTCCGGCGGCTACAAGGGCAGCAACCCGAAGGCCGGCTACCGCTCGGGTGGCGGCTACCAGGGCGCCAAGAAGTCCGAGGGCGGCCCCCGCAAGAGCGGCGCACCGTCCTACGGCAAGGGCAAGTCGTACGCCGGGAAGCGCGCCACCGCGGCCCGCTGATCACCCTCGGGCGAGCGAGATCGCGATCGCGATCATCACCAGCCCGATCAGCACGTCGAGCACCTGCCAGGCCCGGGGCCGCGCCAGCACCGGGCTGAGCAGGCGCGCGCCGTAGCCCAGCCCGCTGAACCACAGCACGCTGCCCAGCCCGGCGCCGGCCGCGAACCACCACTTGCCGGTCGGCCCGTGGTGGGCCGCGATCGAGCCGAGCAGGAGCACGGTGTCGAGGTAGACGTGCGGGTTCAGCCAGGTGAGGGCCGTCGCCTGCAGCACCGCGCCGCGTAGTCGCGGCTCCGCGTCCGTCGCGGCGGTGAGCGCCTGGGCGTGGCGGGCCCGCCACAGTGACCTGACGCCGTACGCCGTCAGGAAGGCGACGCCGAGCCAGCGGACGATCGTCAGCGCTGTCGGTGCGTGCTGCACGATCGCCCCGATGCCGGCGACCCCCGCGGCGATGAGAACCAGGTCGCTGACGGCGCAGATCGCCACCACCGGCCCGACGAACTGCCGGAGCAGACCCTGCCTCAGGACGAACGCGTTCTGCGCCCCGATCGCCACGATCAGCGACAGACCGGTGAGGAGTCCGGCGACCAGGGCGTCGAGCACGCCTTCACGCTAGAGGTTCCCGACAGGGCTCGCGTGAGCCCACCCCTGCGGGTGTGCTCGGGTAGGTCACTCGAGAAAAGTGGGTAATTCCTGGGCTCGGTGCAACCTGTTCCGGGGTCTGGAGCGTGTTGAATGCCGGAGATCGTTCACTCGTCGGAAGGCACGCTCTATGACCACCACCCTGCGGACGCACGCCCGGGCGACCGGGCTGTCCGTGCTGACCGTGACGGCTCTGGCCGCGGCGCTCACCGCCGCACCGGCCCAGGCCGCACCGGTCGAGACCCCGGCCCCAGCGACCGTGCCGGTGACCCCGGCCCCCGGGCCGGGCGTGCGCACGGTCACGATGCTGACCGGTGACCGGGTGGTGCTCCGCACCGACACCGACGGGCGGACCGCCGCGTCGATCACGCCGGACTCCCCCCACGCCGGGCGTCCGATCGAGTACGTCGACGCCGGCGCGCACACCTGGGTGGTGCCGAAGCTCCCGCCCGCCGAGCGGGCGCGTTTCGACCCGTCGGTCTTCGACGTGGGTGCCTTGGCGGGCCGGGTCGCGCTCACGGTGACCTTCGCCCCCGGCACCAGCCCCCGCGCCCTGCCCGGCCTCGACGTCCGTACGTCGTCCGCGCGCCGCGCTGCAGGGGGCCGCACCACCACCACCGCGTCGTACGACTCCGCCAAGCCGTTGCCGGCCCGCCTCGCCTCTGCCCTCTCCGGCGTCGAGTCGATCGGCGTGCAGGGCGCCACCGGCGTCGCCGCCTCGCCTGCGCCTGCCTACCAGCTGCACACCCTGACCCTCGATGCCACCGATGCGCGCAACCGGCCGCTGCCGGGCGGCGACGTGTTCGTCCTCAACACCGACGACGGCTCGCTGTTCGGCGCGTTCGGCGAGATCGTGGACGGGCAGTGGAAGGTCTCGGTGCCGACCGGCAACTACGCGATCATCAGCGACGACTTCAGCCACGTGGTCGTCAAGCCGGTCTCGGTGGTCGGTGACACCACCACCTCGTTCTCGATGGCCGACGCCACCGTCAAGCCCCGGCTGACCCTCCCCGACCACAAGTCCCTCAACCCGTCGCTCGACGTCCTGGTCAACGACGCCGCCGGCCGCTCGTCGGTCGACTTCGGCTTCGGCGGCATCCTGCCCAAGGTCAGCCCGCTCGCCGCCCTGCCGTCCGGCACCCTGCACACCGAGGTCGCGGGGCTCTGGTCCGCCAAGGGCTACCAGGAGTTCACCTCCCACGGGCACACCTCGATCACCCACCCGATCGAGGAGATGGCCGTCAGCAAGGAGGTCGTGAAGGGCATCCCGCGCCACCTCACCTTCCACTACCGGCCGAGAGACTTCGCCCAGGTCGACATCCAGCACTACGCCACCGGCCCGAAGGTCCAGGCCCTGGACGGCTGGGTCGGCTTCAGCAAGTTCGACTTCTTCGCCTTCACCGAGCTCTTCCCGTCGGCCCGCCCCGGCGTCATCCACGGCATGTTCCAGGGCAGCAAGAAGATCGCCTGGGACAGCCTGACCACGGTCAACGACGGGTTCCGCAGTTTCGCCCAGCTGGACCAGCGGGCGTCGTACCGTCCGGGGCAGCAGGCCACCATCCCCTTCTTCCGCGGCCCGGTGACCCCGGTCGCCGACTCCGGCAGCGAGTCGGCCGGCGCCGGACCCGCCTGTGCGTTGTGTGTCAGGAACGGCGTGCTTCACGGTTTCCTCTCGATGATGACGAGCGCCGGCACCCGGCAGCTCGGCATCGACGACCACGGCTCCTGGTCCCTGTTCCGCGGCCACAACCGGCTGCAGCGCGGTGAGTCCGCGGTCACGCCCTTCGTCAAGGGCGTGAAGCCCGGGCAGCGGATGCGGCTGGTGGCCGAGACGAAGCCGGTCGACAGCCACGTCCGGCTGTCCTCCCACGTCAGCGACGCGTGGACGTTCAGGGTGCCGGGCTCGAACGCGCCGGTGCCGCTGCTGCGGGCCGACTACGTGCCGCCGACGGACCTCGGCAGCCACGGTCGTCTCGGCCGGGAGTCGTTCCCGATCACCTTCGACAACCTCGGCCCGGTGGACGCGCGGGTCGTGTCGGCCAGCGTGAAGTGGTCGGCCGACGGCCGGACCTGGCATCCCGCGTCCGTGTCGCGCACGAACCGCAACACCTTCCGGGTGTCCTACCCCAACCCTCGCGCCACCGGGTCGCACCGTGCCCTGAGCCTGCGGATCACGGCGAAGGACAAGGTCGGCCGCACGATCTCCGAGCAGGTCGAGAACGCCTACCTGCTGCCGCACGGCAGCGCGCGAGCCGCCGCTTCCCGCCCGACACCCGCCCGCCGCTTCGACCCGGGCAAGCTGTGCCGGGCCAAGGCCACCCAGTACCGCTGCTTCGTGAAGCTGAACCCCGCGACCAGGTCGGTCGGCCGCTCGCAGCCCGACCCGGCCGGCTGGGGTGCCCCCGCCCTGCGCCAGGCCTACGGCCTGTCCGGTCCCTCGGCGAGCACGACGGTCGCGGTGATCGTCGCCTTCGACTACCCCACGGCCGAGGCGGACATGAACCGCTACCGGGCGCAGTTCGGGCTGCCGGCCTGCACGAGTGCCAGCGGCTGCTTCACCAAGCTCAACCAGCAGGGCCAGCAGGGCCCGTACCCCCAGCAGGACTTCGGCTGGGGCGTCGAGGCCTCGCTCGACCTGCAGATGATCTCGGCAGCCTGCCCGACGTGTCACATCGTGCTGGTCGAGGCCAAGCAGCCGACCGACGGTGCGCTGGCTCGCGCCGAGACCGCGGCCGTGAACGCCGGGGCGAAGGTGACCAACCACTCCTTCGGGCGGATCGAGCTGACCGGCTCCGAGACCCAGGCCGCGGCCTACGACCACCCGGGCGTCACCGCAGTCGCCTCGACCGGTGACGAGGGCTACGGCCCGGCCAGCTTCCCGGCCAGCTCGCCGGCGGTCATCGCGGCCGGCGGTACGACGCTGGCCCGCTCCGTCACCGACCCCCGGGGCTGGACCGAGCGGGCCTGGAACTTCGCCGGCTCGGGCTGCTCGGCGTACTTCGAGAAGGTGGGCGGGCAGACCGACCCGGCCTGCCACGGCCGCACCGAGGGCGACCTCTCCGCGGTGGCGCGGGGTCTGGCGATCTTCAACACCTCCCTGCCGCGCGCGTTCAAGGGCTGGCTCGAGGTCGACGGCACCAGCGCGTCGTCGCCGTTCATCGCCGGCGTCATCGGCGCCTCGGGCTCGGCCGGCATCCGGCCGTCCGACCTGTACGCCGAGCCGGGCGCCTTCCACGACGTGGTCGGGGGCTCGAACGGGTTCTGCCAGGGCAGCTACATGTGCACCGCGGTCCCGGGCTACGACGGGCCGACCGGCCTCGGCTCGCCGAACGGCAGCATCCCGCTGCCGCCCCGCTGATCGGTCAGCACGACGACGAGAGCCGGTGGTGTCCTCGCGGACACCACCGGCTCTGTCGTCTGCGTCCCCGGAGGGAGGGTCAGAAGGCGGACTCGTCGAGGTCCATCAGCGCGAGGTCGGTGTGCTCGGCGATCGCCCGCTCGGCCGAGATCCGGGGCAGGTTGGTCTGGGCGAAGAACTGGGCGGCCGCGACCTTGCCCTCGTAGAACGCCTTCTCCTTGGCCGGCAGGTCACCCGACAGCTTGCCGAGCGCGACATCGGCGCCGCGCAGCAGCAGCCAAGCGCACACCACGTCGCCGAGCGCCATCAGCAGCCGGCTGGTGTTGAGTCCGACCTTGTAGATGTTGCGGATGTCGCCGCCCTCAGCCGAGGCGTCCGCGCTCATCAGGTCGTTGATCATCACGCCGACGATCGCCTGCGCGTCCTCGAGCGCGGTCGCCAGCAGCTCGCGCTCCACCTTGAGCCGGCCGTTGCCGGCCTCACTCGCCACGAAGGTCGAGATCTCCTTCGCCAGGTGTCCGAGGGCCTGGCCCTGGTCCTTGACGATCTTGCGGAAGAAGAAGTCCTGGCCCTGGATCGCGGTGGTGCCCTCGTAGAGGGTGTCGATCTTGGCGTCGCGGACGTACTGCTCGATCGGGTAGTCCTGCAGGAAGCCGGACCCGCCGAAGGTCTGCAGCGACTCGGTGCCCAGCAGTACCCACGACCGCTCCGAGCCGTAGCCCTTGACGATCGGCAGCAGCAGGTCGTTGACCGCCATCGCCAGCTCGTCCTTCTCGCCGTTGTGCTCGGCGACCATCACCCGGTCCTGCCAGGAGGCGGTGTAGAGGACCAGCGAGCGCATCGCCTCGGCGAACGACTTCTGCGTCATCAGCGAACGTCGTACGTCGGGGTGGTGGGTGATCGTCACCCGCGGCGCGGTCTTGTCGGCCGCCTGCGTGAGGTCGGCGCCCTGCACCCGCTCCTTGGCGAAGTCGAGGGCGTTGAGGTAGCCGGTGGACAGCGTGGCGATGGCCTTGGTGCCCACCATCATCCGGGCGTTCTCGATCACCTGGAACATCTGCGCGATGCCGTTGTGCACCTCACCGAGCAGCCAGCCCTTGGCGGGCTCGCCGCCGCCGACGCCCGGGTCGCCGAAGGTGAGCTCGCAGGTGTTGGAGACCTTGATCCCCATCTTGTGCTCGACGCCGGTGACGTAGACGCCGTTGCGCTCGCCGGTCGACTCACCGGTCTCGGGGTCGAAGTGGAACTTCGGGACGATGAACAGGCTGAGGCCCTTGGTGCCGGGGCCGCCGGCGCCCTCGACGCCCTGCGGGCGGGCGAGCACCATGTGGATGATGTTGTCGGAGAGGTCGCCCTCGGCCGAGGTGATGAAGCGCTTGACGCCCTCGATGTTCCAGGTCCCGTCGTCGTTGGGGGTGGCCTTGGTGCGGCCGGCGCCGACGTCGGAGCCGGCGTCCGGCTCGGTGAGCACCATCGTGGTCAGCCAGCCGCCGTCGACGATGTGCTGGGCGATCTTCTTGTCGCGCTCGTTGCCGTTGCGGTGGATCACGCCCGCGAACATCGGGCCTGCGCCGTACATCCAGATCGCCGGGTTGGCGCCGAGCACCATCTCGCCGACGGCCCACGAGAACGACGAAGGGGCCGGCGTACCGCCGAGGTCGGCGAGGGTGCCGAGGCGCCAGTACTCGGCGTCCATCCACGCCCGGTAGCTCTTCTTGAACGCCTCGGGGACGGGGGCGGTGTGGGTCTCGGGGTCGAAGACCGGCGGGGTGCGGTCGGACTCCTCGAACGACGCGGCGAGGTCCTCGCGGGCCAGGCGGTCGACCTCGGAGAGGATCTCGCGCGCGGTCGCGGCGTCGACGTCGGCGAACGGCCCGGTGCCGAGCACCTGGTCGGTGCCGAGGACCTCGAAGAGGTTGAACTCGATGTCGCGGAGGTTGCTCTTGTAGTGGCCCATGTCCCTACCTGTTCGCGTCGTCGTACGGGTCCGTCACGATCGCCGGAGCCCTGTCGAGAGTATGGCTACTCATCAGTAACATTATTCTGCCCCGGAGGCTACTCATAGGCAACCGTCGGACCCGGACGCGGGCCCGCCCTTCCGCCGCGGATGTGATGCAGACCACGCGCGGTTACGCAGTTCCGGGCATGGTTCTGGGAGACTGCTCGCATGCGAGTCTCCGCCAAGGCCGACTACGCCCTCCGCGCCCTGATCGAGATGGCCGCGCGGGGCGACGGCGACCAGAACGGCCGCCCGGTCAGCGCCGAGGAGCTCGGCAAGCTCCAGGACATCCCCCACAACTTCCTCCAGGCCATCCTGGCCGACCTGCGCAAGGCCGGCATCGTGCTCGCCCAGCGCGGGCAGGCGGGTGGCTGGCGGCTGGCCAAGCCGGCCGCCGACGTCACGGTCGCCGACGTGATCCGGGCCGTCGACGGGCCGCTGGTGTCGGTGTACGGGCTGCGACCGGAGGCCGTGTCCTACAACGAGCGCGCCGACGCGCTCCAGCGGGTGTGGATCGCCGCGCGGCACTCACTGCGCGACGTCTTCGAGCAGGTCTCCGTGGCCGACCTCGCCTCCGGTGCCCTGCCGCCACCCGTCGCGGCCCTCACCGAGGACGACGACGCCTGGCAGCCCCACTGAGGTTCGTCGGTCGAGCCACGGCTTTCGTCGGTCGAGCCACGGCTTTCGTCGGTCGAGCCACGGCTTTCGTTGGTCGAGCGGAGTCGAGACCTACTCGACGGCGGTGACCCACTCGACGAACGGGCGCAGCGTGCGCCAGTCGTCGCGGACCGCCTCGAGCAGTTCGGTGGTGTGGATGATCGGCTCGAATCCGTAGTCGTGGCCGATGGTGAGTGACTTGTGCCGCAGCAGCGCGATGCGCGGATGGTCCACGTCGTACCCACGTGGCGCGGTCTTGAGGGTGTGGCCGCCGATCACCCAGCCACCCCCCTCGAACTTCTGGATCATCGACTCGAGCTCGCGGCCGGTGCGGTCGTCGTCGACGGCGGCGCGGATCGACGCGATCCGCGGACCGCTGGCGTCGTAGAAGCCGGCGCCGGTGCGGATGCCGCGCGCCGAGATCTCGACGTACCACCCCGTCGCCGGGCCGACGCCGACGAACGCTCCCTGCGCGGTCTTGTACGGCGTCTTGTCCTTCGCGAAGCGCACGTCACGGAACGGCCGGAACACCTTGGCCTCGCCGAACTCCGGCGCCAGCGCTGCGCACAGGGCCACCATCGGGCGGCGGACGGAGTAGTCGTAGGTGCCCTTGTGCTTGTCCCAGAACGATCGCGTGTTGTCGACCTCGAGGTCGTCGTAGAAGTCGAGGGCCTGGGGCGGGAACCCGGTGAAGTCGGCAGGCATACGTCGAGCCTACGGCCCGCCGACCGCTGTGGTGACCTGTTGGTCGCCGGACGACGAGAACGCCGTCACCGTGAGGTGGTCGCCGCCGCAGCGGGGCGACGAGAGGAAGGCGTTGCCGCGGCCCTTCGAGGCGAAGACGGTCGCGAGCGTTGCGTCGGCGGGGTCCCAGCGGAGCAGGGTCGCCGGGTCCTGCTTGGTCTCGGGGTCTCGGGCGAAGTACGCCGCGCCGCCGCAGGCGGTGAGCGATCCCGACGTACCAGGTCCGAGGTCGTACCACCCGCTCGCGGCGTGCGCATAGAAGTGCGCGGCCTGGATCCGGCGCTCGTTCGGGATGGTCGACCAGATCGCCCCGCCGGCCAGCGGGGCGGAGTCCCAGCCCTTGCAGGCGGTCACGCCGGGAAGGGGCTCGGCCGTGCTCCCGTCGAGGCCGACCAGGGTGCGACAGGACGGGCGCTGGGCGTCGAAGCGCATCATGGTCGCCCCGTCGGCGGTGAGGGCGGCGCGACTGATCCCGTTGCGGGGCGGGACGCAGACCCGGGTCTGCTCGGTGCCGGAGGCCAGCGCCACGAGGGCCGCGCAGTAGCTGCCGGCCTTGCCCGCGGTGGCGTGGACGAGCGAGTCGGGACCGAGGGCCCAGGTGCCGCCGACGCTGGTCGGTGGAGTCGAGGTGCGGTCGAGCGTCGTGGCCCTCCCCGAGCCGAGGTCGACGAGCGTGGCGACGTCGGGCGTCTGCGCCTGCTTGTCCTCACTCACCACGAGAGCGTGGGTGCCGGTGAGAAGGGCGTCGGAGATCCGCGCGCCTTGGCCGGCCGGGATCGTGCGCGGGTGGGGCCCGTCCAGGCGGGCGGCCTTGCCTGCTTGGTCGACCGTGAGCTTCCAATCGCCGCCCACCGTCACCACGTCACGGGTCGACCCGGGCAGCGGCTGCCAGGTCATCAGGTCGGTCGTCGGGGTCAGGGCGGCCGGATGGTCGCTGCTGCCGGCCGAGCTCGGGCCCGAGGTCGGGTCGGTCGGGAGGCTCGAGACGAACGTGTGTGGCGGGGAGGCCACCGGCCCTATCGGCCCGGACGGCGTGCTCGTCGGGGCGGACGAGCCGCTGCCGCAGGACGTGAGGAGCGCGGCCGCCGCGACCGCCGCCAGCGCTCGGCGTACCGGCATCAGACGCCGAGGTTGTGCTGGAAGTGCGCCTGGTTCGCCCGGTAGGACCGGTACGCCGGCTGCCACTGCACTCGGTCGATGAACGGCTCGTCGGGGTGGAAGCGCTGCTGGTTCCAGGGCTCGAAATAGCCGAGCAGCGGGGTCTTCCCGTCGCGCTTCTGGTAGCCGCGCCCGACCTGGAAGTGGCCCGAGCCGTTGTGGTCGAGATAGGGGTAGAACTGCGTGAGCAGCACCGGGTGCAGGATCACCGGCGCGCGGTAGTCGACGATGTGCCGCGCCATCAGCACCATCCACTGCCGGAACGACCAGTCGCTGATGTCGAGGGTGACGTAGGGGCCGGCGTACGACCGCTTGTCCCAGCCGGTGTACCGGTTCACGACGTCGACCATGGACGTGATGGCCGAGCCACTGGTGGTCGTGCCGAGCTTGGAGGCCCAGTGCTGCTGGCTCCGCCGATGCCCCGACCAGCCCCAGGCGATCATCTGCATCGAGGTCGGTCCGCACCAGTAGGTGCGGTGCTGCTGCCGCACGTCGGAGGAGTCGAGGACCGAACCGGCGCTGGGGTAGGCGCGCCAGTGCTTGACCGGCCGGGCGGACGCGGTGGCGGTGGGTGTCGCAGTGGCTGTGGCGGTCGGCTGTCGCAGTCGCGGTGGGGGACGACGCACCGGCGCGAGTGTCGGGCGTCGCCGCGCGGACCTCCGGGTGGCGGGCGAAGAAGTGCGCCGGGAGTGGCACGCCCTGCACCTGGTGGCGCAGCAGCCAGACCTTGGCGACCGAGCGAGCCGCCTCGGTGAGCTCGGCGGTCTGCGCGGCGGCGCGCTGCTGGGGGGTGAGCCGTGCGGCCTGGCGCAGCGCCGCGATCATCGACAGGTCGCCGGTGCTGGGGGCGGTGGTGGTCGTCGCCCGGGCGGCCTGGCGAGCGGCCACGGCGGCGGTACTGCGCTGCACCTGGGCCTGGGTGCGGTCGGTCCAGCCCGAGCCGAGGCAGTAGCGCTGGCCCTCGAAGACCGCGCAGCGCACCAGGTCGCCGGCCAGGGCGCGGACCGGCGTACGGCTCGAGATCGGCTCCTTCGTGCCCGCCGTCACGACCCGGTTGATCTCGCGCTGGTACGCCGGGGTCAGTCGGCCGTAGCCCGCGGTCAGTGGCGCGTGCCGGTCCGGTCCGGCGGCTCGCTGGATCGTGCCCTCGTCGCCGCCACCTCCGCGCGGGACGAACGGCAGCAGGGCGAGCACCAGGGCCAGGGCTCCGAGACTGATCCAGCGGGGGCGCGACATGGGGAAGACCTCACGACTTCAGGAGTCACATCCACACCACTGTCCACAACGGTCACAGGAACGTCAAGCCGGGGCGGGTATGAGGGGATCAGTCGCCCGGACTGTGACCTCCGCTCGCCCCCGCTTCGCTCCGTCGAGCGGATGACGAGATTCGAACTCGCGACATCGACGATGGGCAGAGTGTCGCGCGGAGCGCGACCAAGCCGGGACTGTGACCTCCGCTCGCCCTCGCTTCGCTCCGTCGAGCGGAGGTACTTCGGCGGCCGTTTCCGCGCAGCGTCGGTTTGTCTTGCTTCGCTCGTCTTTCCGCGAAGCTCCGCTTCGCGGAAAGACTCGGAGCGGATGACGAGATTCGAACTCGCGACATCGACCTTGGGAAGGTCGCGCTCTACCAACTGAGCTACATCCGCCTGCCGGTGCGAGACCGACGGCAGGGATCGTACCCGACGGGCGCGGGCTGTCCGGCAACCCCTCAGATGGGCTCGAGCGCGGGGCGTTTCGGCTCGATGCCGTCACCCGACGAGCGGCCGGTGAGGCGCCGCTTGATCCAGGGAGCGGCGTGGCGCACGGCCCACTCGAGGTCGGCCCGGCGTCCCGCGCGGAACGGCGTGTCACCCAGCGCCCCGGTCGGGTCGGAGAGGTCGAGGTCGTGGGGGACGCCCAGGGTGTCGAGCACCTCGATCGCGATCGCCCGGTGACCGAGCGGGCCGAGGTGCAGCCGGTCCTCGGACCACATCAGGTCCGGCCGCTCCGGCCGCATCCGCCAGGAGTCGAGGACCACAGCACCGTGCCGCTCGGCGATCTCACGGACCTGCTCGTTGTAGACCGCGAACCGTCCCCGCAGCCGGGTGAAGGGCCCGCCGCCACCGGGGTCGAAGGCGGTGAAGACGCCGACGCGGGCGCCGCTGGCCGCGAGCGTGCCGACCGCCTCGTCGTACACCTCGCCGAGCGCGTCGACGTCGCAGCGCGGCCGGATCAGGTCGTTGCCGCCGGCGTAGATGGTGACCAGGTCCGGTTTCAGTGCGAGGGCCGGCTCCAGCTGCTGGTCGAGGATGGGGCGCAGGGTGCGGCCGCGGATCGCGAGGTTGGCGTAGCCGAAGTCGTCGGTGCGGGCCGCCAGCACCTCGGCGACCCGGTCCGCCCAGCCGCGCAGCCCGTTGGGGCGCGTGGGGTCGGGGTCGCCGACGCCCTCGGTGAAGGAGTCGCCGAGGGCGACGTACCGGTGGAAGACGGGAGCGTTCACGACCGGCATGGTGTCAGAGGGCTGTTTCGAGACGGTCGCAGGGCGACCTCCTCGACCGCCGGAGGGGGCCGGTAGCCTGCGGGCGTGCTGTTGAGCGACCGCGACGTCCTGGCCGAGATCGACGCCGGGCGGATCGTGATGGAGCCCTGGGATCCAGCGATGCTGCAGCCGTCGTCGATCGACGTGCGGCTGGACCGCTACTTCCGGGTCTTCGAGAACCACCGCTACCCCCACATCGACCCGGCCGCCGACCAGTCCGACCTGACCCGCCTGGTCGAGCCGGAGGGCGACGAGCCGTTCATCCTGCACCCCGGCGAGTTCGTGCTCGGCTCGACGTACGAGGGGGTCACGCTGCCCGACGACGTCGCCGCCCGGGTCGAGGGCAAGTCGTCACTGGGCCGGCTCGGCCTGCTCACCCACGCGACGGCCGGCTTCGTGGACCCCGGCTTCTCCGGGCACGTCACCCTGGAGCTGGCCAACGTCGCCACGCTGCCGATCAAGCTCTACCCGGGGATGAAGATCGGCCAGTTCTGCTTCTTCCGGCTGTCCTCGCCGTCGGAGCATCCCTACGGCTCTGAGAAGTACGGCTCGCGCTACCAGGGCCAGCGCGGCCCCACGCCGTCGCGGTCGTTCCAGAACTTCCACCGGACGTCGATCTGATGGCCCCCGACGTCACGGTCGCCGTCCTCGGGGGGACCGGCCCGCAGGGCCGTGGCCTGGTACGGCGTTGGGCCGAGGCCGGTGTGCCGGTCCTGGTGGGCAGCCGGTCCGCCGAGCGGGCAGTCGAGACCGCGACTGCTCTGGCGGAGGCGACCGGCGGCGACGTACGCGGGCTGTCGAACGAGGACGCCGCTGCGGCCGCCGACGTGGTCGTCGTCGCCGTACCGTACGACGGCCACGCGGACCTGCTCAGCTCGCTGACGGAGGTGCTGGCCGGCAAGATCGTGGTCGACTGCGTCAACCCGCTCGGCTTCGACGGCCAGGGTGCCTTCGCCCTCGACGTCCCGCAGGGGTCCGCGGCCCAACAGGCTGCGGCGATCCTGACGGGGTCGACCGTGGTCGCCGCCTTCCACCACGTCAGCGCATCCCTGCTCGAGGATCCTGAGGTGTCCTCCCTCGACACCGACGTGCTCGTGCTCGGCGACGACCGCGACGCCACCGACCTGGTGGCCTCGCTGGCGGACGCCGTACCCGGGATGCGTGGGGTGTACGGCGGGCGGTTGCGCAACGCGCGCCAGGTCGAGGCGTTCACCGCCAACCTGATCAGCGTGAACCGCCGCTACAAGGCCCACGCCGGGATCCGCGTCACCGACATCTGAGTCTCGACAGGCTCGACCACCGGAAAGCAGGCTCGAACAGCAGGAAGCCGACCGCAGAGTCTCTGCGATCGGCTTCCCTCGGGCCGGCTGCCGGAAAGGGGTCACAGCCAGCTCAGCTTGCGGACCTTCCGGGTGCGACGGCGGACGCCGCTGGCCTGCTGCTGACGGTGGGTCTGGTGGATCCGGTCCTCGATCAGGTAGCGAGCCTGTGCCTCGATCACGGTGGTGTTCATGGTCGTGCTCCTTTCGGTGATGGGTGGTGTGGTCAGACCTGGGTCAGGACGATGTCGCCGCTGACGGTCCGGGCCTCGAGCTCGATGTGGTCCTGCCCCTCCTGAGGGGCCCCGACGCTCTCGATGTTGGAGCGGACCTTGCCGGTGACGGTGTTGAGGTCGGCCCAGACCGGGGTGCCGGCCGGGATCCCGATGTGGACGTCACTGCTGGCCCCCTTGGCGCTGACCCGGCCGCGACGGGCGGAGCGGATCGTGAGGTCGCCGCTGCCCGTGGACAGCGAGACGTCGTCGTTGGCGGTGACGACGTCGAGGTCACCGGAGCCGGTCTTGACCACGGTGCGGGCGTTGGCGGTGCCGATCTCGACGTCGCCGGAGCCGGTGGAGACGCTGAGCTCCTTGACGCAGGTGCCGACCGAGACGTCGCCCGAGCCGCTCTTGACCCGCAGCTCGGCGAGGGCCTCGGAGACGTCGATGTCACCGGAGCCGGTGTCGATCGACGCGGCACCGGAGAAGGTGTCGCAGCTGACGTCGCCGGACCCCGTCTTGACCCTGGTCTCGGCGACCTGTCCTTCGATCGTGATGTCGGCGCTGCCGGTCTTCACCGAGAGCTGGCTGTCGGTCGGCAGGGTCACCTCGACGTCGAGGTCGTGGTCCTGACCGAAGAACCCGCCCCCACGCTTGGGGCCGATGATCCTCAGGTCGTTGCCCTCGAAGGTCACCTCGACCTCGTCCGCTTCCCGCCCAGTGATCTCGACGCTCGTCGTGGCGGTGCTGGTGGCGTGGATGGTGACCCCGCCCTTGCCGATCTCGACGATCAGGCCGATGGACTCCGGGGTGTCGAACTCGCGCTGCATGGTTCCTCCTGGGTGAGGGTGTGGTCTGCCGGGGGAGCGGCCTGGGTGCCGTCCCCTGTCGGGCTGTGAGTGGTGTTGAGCCGGCGTCAGAGCCAGCCGGTCATGCGCTTGTTGCCGCGTCCCTTCGAGCCGCCGAAGGGATCTCCGCTTCCGAAGAACGGGATGCTGGAGAGGTCGACGTCGATGTTGATGGCGCCGTCGCGGCTGGCTGCGCGGACGACGTTGACGAGCCAGGTGTTCAGCGACTGGCCGGCCTCGTTGGCCCGCTCCTCGGCCTTGGCCTTCACCGACTCCGGGATGCGGAGGGTGATCCGGGCCAGGTTGCCGTCGTCGACGTCCTCGGGAGCCGGGGGCGGCGGCGGTGCGGGCGGGGTCGGGGTAGCGACGTGGACCAGGAAGTCGAGGTCGCGACCGTTGAGCCGGACGTCGACGCCGCCGTTCGGCATCTCGGCGGTGATCTCGGCGGCGGCCTGGGAGACCGCCTCCATGATCGCCAGCCGGGAGCTGGAGTCGAGGGCGAAGCTGAGGCGCTCGGCGGCCTGGCGGGTCTCGTCACCCGCCGAGTCGGCGGCGGAGACGAGAGCCTGGCGGAGGCTGTCGACGTACGGCGTGATGTCCATGTGCATCATCCTGACATCACTGTGATGTCATGTCAAGCATCAACTGACATCAAATGGTGTCACGATGACATCGTCGCAGGTCAGGGGCCGGTCAGAGGTCGAAAAGTGAGCCGCTCTCGTTGATGTCGACGTCGGTGCGGGGCGGCGGAGCAGGCTCCGCCGATGCCTTCTTCTCGGGCTCTGGCTGGGACTCGGGCTCCGGCTCCGGTTCGTTCTCGGCCACGGGCTCCTCGGGCTCCTCGGGCTCGGGGGCGGCGAGGTCGAACAGGGAGCCCCCCTCGGGGATCCCGGCGGTGGACTCCGTGGTCTCGACAGGCTCGACCGACGACGCCTCCGGCTCCTCCGACGCGGTCGGCTGCTCCGCCTCGGGCTCGGGCTCGGCCTCGGGTGCCGCCAGGTCGAACAGGGAGCCGCCCTCCGGGATCTCGGCGCTGGGCTTGGTGGTCTCGACAGGCTCGACCGACGATGGCTCCGGCTCCTTCGTCTCGGGCTCTGGCTTGGCCGGTGCTTCGTGATCGCCGCCGAGGTCGAAGAGGGAGCCGCTGCCGAGGTCGGTGTCGTCCGTGGGCGTGGTCTCGACAGGCTCGACCGACGAGGAGGCCGGTTCGTCGTCGGCCCCGAGGTCGAAGAGGGAGCCCTTGGTCTCGACAGGCTCGACCGACGAAGCCTGCGGCTCGACCAACGAGGGCTCCGGCTCGCCCTCGTCCTCTGGCTCGTCGTCGGCTTCGAGGTCGAAGAGCGACGAGCCACCGGCTGCCACGGACGCCTTCGCGGCCGGGCCGACGTCGGCAGTGTCGGTGACCGTCTCGGCGGTCTGGGTGTCGTCGCCGGGCTCCGGCTCGGCGCGGGTCTCCTCGCTGCGGGTCTCGACAGGCTCGACCGACGAAGAGGGCTCGACCGACGAAGAGGGCGCGACGAGGGGCGAAGGGGCGCGAGTGGCGGACTCGCCCTTGATCGACGCCAGCAGCATCTGCGCGACGTCGAGGACCTCGACCTCCTCGCGGGCGTGGCCGTCGGCCTGCTCGGAGGTGAGCCCGTCGGAGAGCATCACCCGGCAGAACGGGCAGCCGACCGCGATCTGGTCGGCGCCGGTCGCCACGGCCTCCTTGGTGCGGTTCACGTTGATCCGCTCCCCGATGTTCTCCTCCATCCACATCCGGGCCCCGCCGGCACCGCAGCAGAAGGAGCGCTCCTGCGACCGCTCCATCTCGACGTACGACGCGCCCGGCAGCACCTGCAGGAGCTCGCGGGGCGGGGCGTAGACCTGGTTGTGGCGACCCAGGAAGCAGGGGTCGTGGTAGGTGATCGACCGCTTGCCGGCGCCGGCCCCGTCGGTGACGGGGGTCAGCTTCCCTTCACGCACGAGCCGGTTCAGCAGCTGGGTGTGGTGGACGACGTCGAGCTCGAGGCCGAGGTCGCGGTACTCGTTCTTGAGGGTGTTCAGGCAGTGCGGGCAGGTGGTGACGACCTGCTTGACCTTGTGCTCTGGCCACATCCCACCGAGCGTCTCGATGTTCTGCTGGGCCAGGCCCTGGTAGACGAACTCGTTGCCGGCACGACGGGCCGGGTCTCCGGTGCAGGTCTCTCCGTTGCCGAGGACGCCGAAGGAGACGTCGGCCAGGTGGAGCAGCTCGGCGACGGCGCGGACAGTCTTCTTCGCGCGGTCCTCGTAGGCGCCGGCGCAGCCGATCCAGAACAGCCAGTCCACGGAGTCCATCGACTCGAGGTCCTCGCCCACCACAGGCACCTCGAAGTCGAGACCCTTGGCCCAGTCCATGCGCGCAGAGGCCGACATGTTCCAGGGGTTGCCGCGGCCCTCGAGGCCCTTGAAGAGCTGGTTGAGCTCGGCGGGGAAGTTGTTCTCGACCAGCACCTGGTAGCGGCGCATGTCGACGATGTGGTCGACGTGCTCGATGTCGACGGGGCACTGGTTGACGCAGGCGCCGCACGACGTACAGGACCACAGGACGTCGGGGTCGATCACGCCGTACATCGACTCGTCGCCGATCAGCGGCCGCTCCAGCTCCTTGACCGCGGCCTCCGGGGCCCCGCCCTTGTCGCCGGCGATCATCGCGGGCGCGGCGGCCATCGCGTGGTCGCGGAGATTCATGATCAGCAGCTTGGGAGACAGTGGCTTCTCGGTGTTCCAGGCCGGGCACTGCGACTGGCAGCGGCCGCACTCGGTGCAGGTGGTGAAGTCGAGCAGGCCCTTCCAGGTGAAGTCCGAGATCGAGCCGACGCCGAGCCGGGCGTCCTCGTCGAGGTCCTCGATGTCGTCGAGGGTGACCGGCTTGCCGGCCGAGATCAGCGGCTTGACCGCGCCCAGCGCGACCGGGCGGCGCCCGAACAGCACGTTGAGCGGTGCCACGAAGATGTGCAGGTGCTTGGAGTTCAGCACGAAGATCAAGAACGCCAGCATCACCCCGATGTGGAGGAGCAGGCCGATCCCCTCGAGGACCTCCAGGGCACTGTGCGACAGCCCGTCCGAGCAGGTTCCCGACGCCGATCGAGATGAACGCGCCGCTGGTGTAGGGGAGGTTGCCCAACGCGGACGAGGCGCCGCGGAACAGGAACATCGTCCAGATGACGTTGAAGATCATGAACAGCGTGATCCACGCGCCGCGCAGGTGGGAGCCGAAGAAGCGGGAGCGCCGACCGAGGTCCTTGGGTGCGTTGCGCAGCCGGATCACGACGAAGGTGAGGATCCCGAAGAACGCCATCATCGCGATGAAGTCCTGCAGGAAGCCGAGCACCGGCCAGTGGCCGACCAGCGGGATCGACCAGGCGAGCTGGTCGGCCCCGAACGCCAGCGCGATGAGCGCGCCGTACGCCTCGAGGTAGACCGTGGCCAGGATCAGGAACGCCCAGAACACGAAGAAGTGCGCGGCGCCCGGGACGCTCCACTTGAGCAGCTTCTTCTGCCCGAAGACCTCCACCAGCTGCGTCTTCACCGCCAGGCCGAGCCGCCCGGTGACGCCCTCGACGCGGTCGGGGGCCGGCTGCCCGCTCCTGATCAACCGGTTGAGGAACCAGACCCGGCGCCCGGCGATCGGCAGCGCGATCACGTTGAGGAGCAGCCCGAGGATGAGTACGGCGGTCACAGTCACTCCGAGTGGTCGGGTGGTCACGGACGGGTCGGCGCTGACATTACGGGGCGGCGAGGGCCACGATCATCGGCGGTCGACCCCGCGATCCTACCCACTGGTAACTTCGGTTGGTCGGCCCCGTGTCGTACCTCTCAGACCGGCCCGCCGAGCCGCTGGGTGAGCGTTGCGGCAGCACGTCGTACCTCGTCGGCGAGTGCCTCCGGATCACCTTCCGCGAAGGTGACCGCGAGGCCGGCGACCGGGTGCTGGTTGTGGTCGAGGACGGGCGCGGCGACGCTCGCCAGGCCGGGCGTCACCTCCCCCTGCTCGGTCGCGTAGCCGCGCTGGCGGGTCTCGGACAGGACGGCGCGGAGGGCGCTGAGGGTGCGGGGACCCGTGCCGTGCCGGTCCACGAACGCCGACGGGTCGGGGTAGAGCGCGCGCACCTGCGCAGCAGGCAGCGCCGAGAGGATGGCGCGCCCGCTGGCCGTGAGGTGGGCCGGGAGCCGGACGCCGACATCGGTGACCAGGGGCGGCCGGCCCGGCGCGCGCTCCTCCACGACGTACAGCACGTCGCGGCCGTGCAGGACCGCGAGGTGCGCGGTGTGGCCGGTGCGGTCGACCAGGTCGGCGAGCAGCCTCCGACTGATCCGCTGCAGCGGCTCCTGGCGGCTGTACCCGCTGCCGACCTCGAACGCCGCGACGCCCAGCCCGTAGCGGTGCTCGTCGGGCAGGTGAACGACGAAGCCCTCCTCGACCATCGCGGTCAGGAGGTGGTACGCCGTGGAGCGTGGCAGGGCGCAGGCCCGGGTGATCCGGTCGAGCGGGACCGGGTCGGGCTGGCTGGCCAGGAAGCGGAGCACCCGCAGCGCCCTCGTCGCCGCCGGCACCTGACCCATGCCCGGGATCGTCCCACGTGTCCCGAGGGACGATCCCGGGTCAGCTCATTCGGCGGGCCGGGTGCGCGTGCCGTCCGTCGAGGCGTCGGTGGTGGTGTCGGTGGTGGTGTCGGTCTCGACGTGGCGGCCGTCGGTGGTCGGCTCCGCCCGGGTCGGCTCCGCCCGGGTCGGCTCCGCCCGGGTCGGCTCCGCCCGGGTCGGCTCGGACGTCGTGGGCTCGGACGTGCTCGACTGCGACGTACTGCTCTCGTCGTTCCAGACGCTCGGCTCGTAGTCCGCGGACTTGGTGTTCACGCCCGGGTCGAGACGGTCGGCCTCGCGCAGCTTGTCCTCGTAGCTGGCCTGCTCGACCTGGTGCCCCTGCTCGGCCTGGGCGGCCTGCTCCTGGGCACGCTCCGCCTCGCTGCGGGCGAGCTCGGCCTTGGCGCGGGCGTCCTCCGCCTGGCGCTGCGACTCGGTGAGGCCGCCGGCCTTCGCCGAGGCCTCGGCCCGCAGCTCCTCCGCGCGAGCACGGTGTTGCTCGGTACGGCGCTTGTTCATCATCGACACCACAGCGCCGACGACGACCAGCACGACGACGATCACGATGACCCAGATCAGCCAGGTCGGCATGGGGAGCTCCCTCCGTGCGCGCCCGGACGGCCCGGGACCGTTCGACCCTAGACCGGCGGTGCGCACCTCCAACCCCCCGAAAGGGTGACCTGTCCCCGACCCCGCGTGTCTCGGATCCCAGACAGTCGGACGGCGTCTGTGGTGGCGCCGCGCTCGGAGCTCGGAGTTGGATGGCGGTATGCAGAGCGTGCAGGTGGGCGTGGGTCCGGTGTCGTTGGACGACGTGGTCGCGGTGACCCGCGACGGCGCCGCAGTTGAGCTGACCGGGGACGCGCTGGTGGCGATCGACCGGGCCCGCGCGGTGGTCGAGGACCTGGCGGCCGCACCCACCCCGGCGTACGGGATCTCCACCGGGTTCGGTGCCCTGGCGACGCGGCACATCCCCAGCGAGCTGCGCGAGCAGCTCCAGCGCTCGCTGGTCCGCTCGCACGCCGCCGGCTCCGGCCCCGAGGTCGAGCGCGAGGTGGTCCGCGGCCTGATGCTGCTGCGGCTGTCGACCCTGGCGACCGGCCACACCGGCGTACGACGTGAGACGGCGCAGCTGCTCGCGTCGCTGCTGTCCGCGGGCATCACGCCCGTGGTCCGGGAGTACGGCTCGCTCGGCTGCTCCGGCGACCTCGCGCCGCTCGCCCACTGCGCGCTGGCCCTGATGGGGGAGGGCGACGTCCGTGACGCGTCCGGAACGCTGATGCCGGCCGCCGACGCCCTCGCTGCCGCCGGCCTGACGCCCGTCCAGCTGCGGGCCAAGGAAGGGCTGGCTCTGATCAACGGCACCGACGGGATGCTCGGGATGCTGGTGCTCGCCATCGCGGACCTGCGGATGCTGCTGCGGACCGCCGACATCGCGGCTGCGATGAGCGTCGAGGCGCAGATGGGGACCGACCGGGTCTTCGCCGCCGACCTGCAGGCGCTGCGACCGCAGGCCGGCCAGGCACTCTCGGCTGGCAACCTGACCAGGGTGCTGGCCGGCTCGGGGGTGATGGCCGCCCACCGCGACGACCGCTTCCACCGGGTGCAGGACGCCTACTCCCTGCGCTGCTCGCCGCAGGTGCACGGCGCCGCCCGCGACACCGTCGAGCACGCCGCGACGATCGCCGAGCGGGAGCTCGCGAGTGCCGTCGACAACCCGGTGGTGCTGGTCTCGGCCGACGGGACCGGACGGGTCGAGTCGAACGGCAACTTCCACGGCGCTCCGGTCGCCTACGTCCTCGACTTCCTGGCGATCGTGGCCGCCGACGTCGCCTCGATCTCGGAACGACGCAGCGACCGCTTCCTGGACCGGTCGCGCAACCATGACCTGCCGCCGTTCCTCGCCGACGACCCCGGTGTCGACAGCGGTCTGATGATCGCGCAGTACACCCAGGCCGCGATCGTCTCGGAGCTGAAGCGGCTTGCGGTCCCGGCCAGCGTCGACTCGATCCCGTCGAGCGCGATGCAGGAGGACCACGTGTCGATGGGCTGGTCCGCGGCGCGCAAGCTGAGGCGCTCGGTCGACGGACTGACCCGCGTCGTCGCGATCGAGCTGATGACCGCCGCCCGTGGGCTCGACCTGCGTACGACGACCGGCGACACCGCCGGCACCTCGCCGGCGCCGGCGACCGGCGCCGTCGTACGCCTGCTGCGTGAGCACGGGGTCGGGGCACCCGGGCCGGACCGGTTCCTCTCGCCCGAGATCGAGGCCTCCGTCGCACTGGTCGCGTCGGGCGCCGTTCTGTCCACCGTCGAAGAAGTGATCGGAGAGCTGAGCTGATGGTCTCGACAAGCTCGACCAACGAAGGAAGCTCGACCAACGAAGGAAGCTCGACCAACGAGAGACTCCCCATCCACGCACCGCACGGCACCGAGCTGTCGGCGAAGAGCTGGCAGACCGAGGCACCGCTGCGGATGCTGATGAACAACCTCGACCCCGAGGTCGCCGAGCGCCCAGAGGACCTCGTCGTGTACGGCGGCACGGGCAAGGCCGCGCGCAGCTGGCCGGCGTACGACGCGATCCTGGCGAGCCTCCGCGACCTCGAGGACGACGAGACGCTGCTCGTGCAGTCGGGCAAGCCGGTCGGCGTGATGCGCACCCACACGTGGGCCCCGCGCGTGCTGATCGCGAACTCCAACCTGGTCGGCGACTGGGCCAACTGGGAGGAGTTCCGCAGGCTCGAGGAGCTGGGCCTGATCATGTACGGCCAGATGACGGCCGGCTCCTGGATCTACATCGGCACCCAGGGCATCCTGCAGGGCACCTTCGAGACCTTCGCGGCCGTCGCCGACAAGCGGTACGGCGGCACCCTCGCCGGCACCATCACCCTCACCGCCGGTCTCGGCGGGATGGGTGGCGCGCAGCCGCTCGCGGTCACGATGAACGACGGCGTCGCGATCTGCATCGACGTCGACCAGTCGCGGATCACCCGCCGGATCGAGCACCGCTACCTCGACGAGCAGGCCGACTCGCTGGAGGACGCTGTGGCGCGGGCCGTCGCGGCCCGTGACGAACGCCGGCCGCTCTCGATCGGCGTGCTCGGCAACGCCGCGGAGCTCGTGCCGCAGCTGCTCGAGCTGAAGGCACCGATCGACATCGTCACCGACCAGACCTCCGCGCACGACCCGCTGTCCTACCTGCCGGTGGGCGTCGCCTTCGAGGACTGGCACGACGCCGCCGCTCGCGACCCCGAGGGCTTCACCAAGGACGCGCAGGCCTCGATGGCCGCGCATGTGCGGGCGATGGTGGAGTTCCAGGACGCCGGGGCCGAGGTCTTCGACTACGGCAACTCGATCCGCGACGAGGCACGCAAGGGCGGCTACGACCGAGCGTTCGAGTTCCCCGGCTTCGTGCCGGCGTACATCCGGCCGTTGTTCTGTGAGGGCAAGGGGCCGTTCCGCTGGGCGGCGCTGTCGGGCGACCCGGCCGACATCGCGGCGACCGACCGCGCGATCCTCGAGCTCTTCCCCGACAACGAGCGGCTGCGGAAGTGGATCACGATGGCGGGTGAGCGGGTGCAGTTCCAGGGCCTGCCCGCGCGGATCTGCTGGCTGGGGTACGGCGAGCGGCATCTGGCCGGCCTGAAGTTCAACGAGATGGTGGCCTCCGGTGAGCTGAAAGCACCGCTGGTGATCGGACGCGACCACCTCGACTGCGGCTCGGTCGCCTCGCCGTACCGCGAGACGGAGGCCATGCTGGACGGCTCGGACGCCATCGCCGACTGGGCGATCCTCAACGCCCTGGTCAACACCGCGTCGGGCGCGACCTGGGTGTCGTTCCACCACGGCGGGGGCGTCGGGATGGGCCGGTCGCTGCACGCCGGCCAGGTCTGCGTCGCCGACGGCACCGACCTCGCCGCGCAGAAGATCGAGCGGGTCCTCACCAACGACCCAGGCATGGGCGTGATCCGACACGTCGACGCCGGCTACGACCGGGCCGTCGAGGTGGCCGACGAGCGCGGCGTCCGCGTGCCGATGCGCGGGTGACCGAGGCTCGGCAGAGGGTCTTCTCCGCGGTCTGGGCGCTCGTGCCCGCGCCTGGGCGGCCGGTGCTGGTGGCGGTCGACGGACCCGACGGCGCCGGCAAGACGACCTTCGCCGACGCGCTGGCTGCTGCCACACCGGGGCGGCCCGCCGATCGCGCCTCGCTCGACGACTTCCACCACTCGCGGGCCCACCGCCACGCCGCGGGTCGCACCGGGGAGACGGTCTGGGGTCGCAGCTTCGACTACGAGGCTGTACGCCGCGAGCTGCTCGACCCCTGGCGACGCGGCGCCGGTACGTCGTACCGCCGGCGCTGGCACGACCTCGCCACCGACGCCCAGCTCGACGAGCCACGAGAGGTGGTTCCGGAGCGGGGCGTCCTGGTGGTGGACGGCGTGTTCGCCCAGCGACCCGAGCTCGCAGGCGTCTGGGACCTCGTCGTGTACGTCGATGCGCCCGACGACGTGCGGATGGCACGAATGGCGGCGCGCGACGGCGTACCGGACGACCCCGACCACCCGGACCAGCGCCGCTACCTCGACGCGCAGGCCATCTACCTGGCCGCCTGCCACCCGCGCGAACGGGCCGACGTGGTCATCGACAACACCGACCCGCAGAGGCCGCGCTTCGAGCAGCCGTGATGGCCTAGCGGCCGGCGATCGCCTCGTGGATCGCGAGGGTACGGCGAGCGCTGTCGACGTGGAGGTTCTCGATCATCCGGCCGCGGTAGGTGACCACGCCCGTGCCGGCGCCGTCCTCCCATGCCTGGAGGATGCCGCGGGCGTCCTCGACGGACTCGTCGCTCGGGGCGAAAGCGGTGTTGGCGCCCTCGACCTGGCCGGGGTGGATGAGCGTCTTGCCGTCGAACCCCAGCTCGCGTCCCTGCCGGCACTCGGCCAGGAAGCCGTCGACGTCCTGCACGTCGTTGTAGACGCCGTCGAGGATCGCGGTCCCGGAGGCCCGCGCGGCCAGCACCGCGAGGGACAACGAGGTCTGCAGAGGCGCTCGGCCGGGCACGTGCTCGGCGTACAGCTCCTTGACCAGGTCGTTGGTCCCCATCACGAGGACGCCGAGACGGTCGCTAGCGGCCGCGATCTCGCGCACGTTGAAGATGGCCTCCGGGGTCTCGATCATCGCCCAGAGCTTGGTGTGCTCCGGGGCACCGCCCCATTCGAGCACCGTGGCCAGGCCTCGCACCTCGTCGGCGGTGTTGACCTTGGGGACGACGACGGCGTCGGGGCCGGCGGCGCAGACCGCGACCATGTCGGCGGCGTGCCACTCGGTGCCGATGCCGTTGACCCGGATCGTCACCTCTCGCTCGCCGTACTCACCGCTCGCGGCAGCCGCGCAGGCAGCATCGCGCGCGCCCGGCTTGGCGTCGGGCGCGACGGCGTCCTCGAGGTCGAGGATCAAGGCGTCGCAGGGGATCGTCTTCGCCTTCTCGAGGGCCCGCTCGTTGGACGACGGCATGTAGAGCACCGAGCGACGGGGGCGGAAGGCGTCGTCGAGACTCATGCGTCGATCCCGGCATAGAGCTCCTTGAGCGCGGGGTCGCGTTCGGCCAGCTGCTCGGCGAGGTCGACGAGGACGAGGCACTGCTTGAGCGAGGCGTCGTCCTCCATCTTGCCGTCGAGCATGACCGCTCCGGTGCCGTCACCCATGGCCGCGACGACCCGACGGGCGTGCGCGATGTCGCCGACGCTCGGGGAGAACACCCGGTTGGCGATGGCGATCTGGGTGGGGTGCAGGCTCCACGCACCGACGCAGCCGAGCAGGTAGGCGTTGCGGAACTGGTCCTCGCAGGCGACCGTGTCGGCGATGTCCCCGAAGGGGCCGTAGTAGGGGAAGATCCCGTGCGCCGCGCAGGCGTCGACCATCCGCGCGATCGTGTAGTGCCACAGGTCCTGCTGGTACGTCGCGCGCTCACCCTCGACGTCGACACCGTCGGCGGTCTTCGTCGGGTCCTGCCGGACCAGGTAGCCAGGATGGCCGCCGCCCACCCGCGTCGTCTTCATCCGCCGGTCGGCGGCCAGGTCGGCCGGGCCGAGGCTGAGCCCCTGCATCCGCGGGCTGGCGCCGCAGATCTCCTCGACGTTGGCCACGCCGCGGGCGGTCTCGAGGATCGCGTGGAGCAGCAGTGGCTTCTGCAGGCCGGCCCGGGCCTCGAGCTGGGCGAGCAACCGGTCGACGTACGCGATGTCCTCGGCGCCCTGCACCTTCGGCACCATGATCACGTCGAGCTTGTCGCCGACCTCGGAGACCAGGGTGGTCAGGTCGTCGAGCACCCAGGGGCTGTCGAGGGAGTTGACGCGGGTCCAGAGCTGGGTCGACCCGAAGTCGGTCTCCTGCGCGATCGTGACGAGACCCTGACGCGCGGCTTCCTTGTTGTCGGCCTTGATCGCGTCCTCGAGGTTGCCGAGGAGGACATCGACCGTGCCCACCATCTGCGGCACCTTGGCCGCCATCTTGGCGTTCGACGGGTCGAAGAAGTGGATCGCCCGGCTCGGGCGGGCCGGGATCTCGCGGAGCGGCTCGGGGGCGCCGACCGCGAGCGGCCGGAAGAAGTCCTTGGCGGAGCGCATGCGCGGAACCTACCGCCGACGCGCACCGCGCCGATATGACGCACTCCACTTGACCCTCACCCTGCGGCAACCCACAGGCTCACCGGGCCGGCGGTGGTCGCCGGTGGACGAGGATGTGAGACATGGAGCGGATGACCATCGGCGAGTTCGCCCGGGAGGCCGGGCTGACCGCCAAGGCGCTGCGCCTGTACGACGAGATGGGGCTGATCGAGCCCGCCGAGGTCGACCCGGCCACCGGCTACCGCTACTACGCACCAGGCCAGCTGGAGCGGGCGCGCCTCGTGGCGAGCCTGCGGCTGGTGGGGATGCCGCTGGCCCGGATCCGCGACGTCGCGGATCTTCCGCGGGAGGCGGCAGCGGCGGCGGTGACGTCGTACTGGCGGCAGGTCGAGGCCGACACCCGGACCCGTCGTACCCGTGTCCACGCCCTCGTCGAGGAGATGAGAGCGAAGGAGACGCAGATGAGCGGGATCTCGACGAAGCGCAGCGAGGTGGCCGGCCGCATCGAGCAGGGCAGTCGCGCCGAGCAGCGGGACGCGATCGACCTGGGCCGGTCGTGGTGGGTGGTCGCCGACGGGAACGGCGACGGTGGACCCGCCGCGACGGCGGCGGTGACCGGGTTCCTGGCGAGCGACCTGGAGGGTGAGCCGGTGGCGGCCCTCGACGCGGCCGTGGCGCGAGCACAGCGTGCCGTCGAGGCGCTGGGCGGCGGGAAGACGACCTCCTCGACGCTGACGGCCGCCTGGCTGCTCGACGACCGGCTCGCGGTGGCCCACATCGGCGACTCGCGGGCGTGGCTGATGCGCGACGGCGAGCTGAGCCGCCTCACCACCGACCACACCGAGGTGCAGAGCCTGATCGACGACGGCTCGCTGACCGAGGAGGAGGCCCGTAGCGACCCGCGCCGCAACCTGCTCAACCGGGCGCTGGCCGACGGGTTCCCGGCCGAGGCGGACGTGTTCGTCGTGCCGGTGCAGGGGCGCGACCGGATCGTGCTGACCACCGACGGCGTGCATGCCGTGCTCGAGCCGGATCTCCTGCACGACCTCCTCGCGACCGGCACCCCGCGGGAGTCCGTGGACGCGGTCGCGGCCGCGGTCGAGGAGGCCGGCGCACCGGACAACTACGCGGTGGTCGTGGCCGACCTCCGCTAGGCGTGTGCGGGGGCGTGGGGGTCGAGCTCGGCCTCCACGTCCTCGTCGCCGACATCCGCCTCGTAGTCGCCCCACCGGGTCTCGTCCACGCCCGGGTCGACCTTCATGGCCCGGAACACCAGCGTCAGCACGAGGGTGACGATCACGTTGAGGGCGAACGCCGTGGCTGCGATGTAGACCTTGGTCTCGGTGCCGGGGAAGTTCGCGAGCGGGCCGCCGAAGTGCCTCTGGGCCGGCGAGGAGACGCCGTACGCCGTCCACGTCCCGTAGGCCATGCCCGCGGCCCAGCCGGCCAGCACCGCCCAGCGGTGGAACCACCGCGTGTAGAGGCCGACCACGATCGCCGGGAACGTCTGCAGGATCCAGACGCCGCCGAGCAGCTGGAGGTTGATCGCGAACGACCGCGAGAGCGCCAGCACGAAGACCAGCGCGCCCACTTTCACCAACAGTGACGCGATCTTGCTGACCTGCGCCTCCTCGCTCGGGGTCGCGTCAGGTCGGAAGTAGGCCTTGTAGATGTTGCGCGTGAAGAGGTTCGCTGCCGCGATCGACATGATCGCCGCCGGCACGAGCGCGCCGATCGCGATCGCGGCGTAGCCGACGCCGGCGAACCACGGCGGGAACTCGTTCTCGAACAGCTGCGGCACCGCGAGCTGTGGGTTCGGCGGGTTGCCGGCGACCTTGACACCGGCGGCGACCGCCACGAATCCCAGGAGGGCGAGCAGGCCGAGCAGGAAGGAGTACGCCGGCAGCAGGGCGGCGTTGCGACGGATCACTCCGCGGTTGCGGGTGGAGAGCACGCCGGTGATGGAGTGCGGGTACATGAACAGCGCCAGGGCCGATCCCAGCGCCAGAGACGCGTAGGCCCACTGCAGCGTGGGCGGGGGGATCATGCCCTTTGGGCGTCGCCTGACCGGCCGCGATCGCGTCGGCGTTGTCGGTGTTGAACTGGGTGAAGGAGTCGTTGGTCGCGCTGAAGATGTGGCCCCAGCCGCCGAGCTGGCTGGGCAGGTAGATCACCGCGACGATGATCACGACGTAGATCAGGACGTCCTTGACGAACGCGATCAGTGCCGGTGCCCGCAGGCCCGAGGAGTAGGTGTAGGCCGCGAGCACGGCGAAGGCGATGAACAGGGGCAGGTCCTTGACGAACCAGCCACCGCTGCCACCGAAGCCGGCCACCTCGAGCACCGACTGGATGCCGACCAGCTGCAGGGCGATGTAGGGGGCCGTGGCCAGGATGCCGGTCAGGGCGACGGCGAGCGCCAGGGTCTTGGAGCCGTAGCGCCCCTGGACGAAGTCGGCGGGCGTGACGTAGCCGTGGCGGTGGGAGACCGACCAGAGCCTCGGCAGGAACAGGAAGATCAGCGGGTATACGACGATCGTGTAGGGCACCGCGAAGAACCCGACGCTGCTGCCGGCATAGAGCGTCGCCGGCACCGCGATGAACGTGTACGCCGTGTAGAGGTCGCCGCCGATCAGGAACCAGGCGATGAACGTGCCGAACCCGCGACCACCCAGGCCCCACTCGTCGAGGCTGTTGAGGTCCGCCTTGCGCCACCGCGCCGCGGCGAAGCCGAGGACGGTGACCACCAGGAAGAGGAAGACGAAGACGCTGACCGCGACGGCGCTCATCGGACGGACCCCGCACGCCGGCGCACGGTTCGCTGGGACAGGACGAACGCGACCGAGGTCAACACCGCCGACAACAGGATCAGCGCGAACTGGAACCAGAAGAAGAACGGGAAGCCGAACAGGGTCGGATCGGTCTTGTCGTACAGCGGCACCCACAGCGGGAGCACCACCGCCGGTAGCAGGATGACGATGATCAGCGCCCAGAGGCCGGTTGACGGCCGTCGGGCGGGGGCTGGTGAGTCCTGGGACATGGCACACCTCCGAGAGTTGCCGTGTCTCTTACCCACTCCGACGGCGGTTATGCACCGCCCGGGCGGTTAAAGGTCGGCCAGGGCGGGGTGGCGGGTCACCGGGTTCCACTCGTGCACGCCGGCGACGGTCACGCCGGGCGCCGTGTAGTAGGCATCCGCCGCCAGGATCTCGTCGAGCTCGTCTCGGCTGTCGACGAGGAAGACGAGCAGCGCTCCCGACTCGTCGCTCCAGGGGCCGGCGGCCAGCACCCGACCCTCACCGACCAGCGCTGCGAGTCGCTCGCGGTGGGCCGGCCGGTGGTCGAGGCGGGCGGGGTCGTCGGAGAAGGTGAGCTGCACGGCGTACATGCTCGTCATCGTAAGCAACGCACGCAGTCGGTTGAGGTGCGAGCACGCCCGATGGTTGAGGAGCGAGCGCCAGCGAGCGTCTCGAAACCATCGGTGAGGCGGGCGCGGGCGGTGGGGTGGTTTCGAGACGGCGCGCCAGCGCGCCCCTCCTCAACCACCGAGGTACTTCGATCGAGCGCCACCGGTGGTTGAGGAGCGAGCGCCAGCGAGCGTCTCGAAACCATCGGAGAGGCGGGCGCGGACGCTGGCGTGGTTTCGAGACGGCGCGCCAGCGCGCCCCTCCTCAACCACCGGTCGTCGGTCGAGCTGGTCGAGACCACGGTGGCGATCGGCGCGGGCGGTGGGGTGGTTTCGAGACGGCGCGCCAGCGCGCCCCTCCTCAACCACCGGGTCCGTCGGTCGAGCGCCACCGGTGGTTGAGGAGCGAGCGCCAGCGAGCGTCTCGAAACCACCGTGACGTGAGCGCGGGGCCGTGGTCTCGACACCCTCGACCGACGGAACCGGTGGCTAGGGTTGGCGGCATGGTCGACTCGGTGCCATCGCTGTTCGAGTGGGCCGGCGGTGAGCCGGCCTTCCGGCGCATGGTCGATGCGTTCTACGACCGGGTCGAGCGCGACGACCTGCTGGCCGGATTCTTCCCGGGTGGCGTGGGCGAGGAGCACCGCGCCCACGTCGCTGCCTGGTGGGCCGAGGTCTTCGGCGGCCCGACGACGTACACCGACGAGCACGGCGGCTACGAGGCGATGCTGGCCCATCACCGCGGGCTGGGGATCACCTCGGAGCAACGCTTCCGCTTCGCCTCGCTGATGAGCCTCGCTGCCGACGATGCGGAGCTCCCGGCGGACCCGGAGTTCCGCGCCGCGCTCTGGTCGGCTACCTCGAGTGGGGCACCCGGATCGCCCAGCACAACTCCCAGCCGGACGCCGAGGTCGTGGAGCACGCTCCGCTGCCGCGTTGGGGCTGGGGCGTCGCGCCGCCGTACCAGCCCTAATCCGCTGGCGTCCGGCGCGGGATGGCTGCAAGGGTCGCGGCATGCCGGACATCCACTTCGACGAGGAGATCGCCGCGTCGTACGACGACGACTCCGACGAGCGCTTCGACCCGGAGGTGCTGGCCCGGACCACCGAGTTCCTGGCCGACCTCGCGGGCGAGGGCCAGGCCCTGGAGCTGGCGATCGGAACGGGCCGGGTCGCTGTGCCGCTGGCCCAGCGAGGGGTGTCGGTCTCCGGCATCGAGCTCTCGCCGTACATGCTCGAGCGCCTGCGCGCGAAGCCCGGGGCCGCCGGCATCGAGGTCACCGAGGGCGACATGGCCACGACGCGCGTGGACGGCGAGTTCTCCCTCGTCTACCTCGTCTACAACACGATCACGAACCTGACATCGCAGGACGAGCAGGTCGCCTGCTTCGAGAACGCGGCGCGCCATCTGGCACCGGGCGGGTGCTTCGTCATCGAGGTGTTCGTGCCGATCCTGCGGCTGCTCCCGCCGGGCACGACCCGGCACATCTTCACCGACGAGCCCGGCTACCTCGGGTACGACGTCTACGACATCGCCGCGCAGATCGAGTGGTCGCACCACGTGCGGCTGCGCGAGGACGGGACGTACCGGCACTCGGCGGCGCCGTACCGCTACGTGTGGCCCGGCGAGCTCGACCTGATGGCGAAGGTCGCGGGCCTGCGGCTGCGCGAACGGTGGGCGGACTGGGACCGCAGCCCGTTCACCGGCGAGAGCGAGCAGCACGTGTCGGTCTGGGAGAAGCCCTAAGCGTTGCGGCGGAACCAGCGACGCTTGGGCTTCTGGTCTCGACTTCGCTCGACCGACGAGGAGTCCCGCTCGACCGACGAGGAGTCCCGCTCGACGACGAGGAGTCCCGCTCGACCGACGACGTGGCCGAAGCGGCTTTGCGCGCCTCAGCGGCGCGGCGGCGGGCGAGGCGGCGCTCGCGCCAGGCATCGACCTCGGCCTCGAGGTCACGCGGCATGGTGATCAGCGGCGGGCCGTCGACCGGCGTATAGCGAGCCCGCATCACCCGGGCGTTGAAGTCCTCGAGCTCACGGCGTACCTCGGACTCGGCGGTGTGGCGGTCGAGCTTCGCATCCAGCTCGGCGTCGTCCTTGCGGAGCTGGAGGGCCGGCGGGAGCACGCTGATCTTCTCGCGCTCGATGAGCTTCTTGAGCCACCAGTCGGGGTCGTGCTGGCCACCGAGGCCCTCGATCGGCTTGCCGGCGCCGGGAAGGTTGTCGAAGTCGCCGCGCTTCATGGCCTCCTGGATCTGGAGGTCGACCCACTGGTTCTTGTTCTGCATCCGCTGGGCCGCGGCGGCACGGCCGGTGCGCTCGTCGCGCTCCGGCGTACGGTCTGGGGATTCCGAGCCACCCATGGCGCCATTTTGCCATGCAGCGGAAGTCAGCCCGCAGGGACCTCGTCGACCGCTCGCGCCGGACGGGGCATCAGCAGCAGCCCGAGCGCGGCGAGGAGAGCGGCGGCGGCGCAGACCGACCAGACCACGAGGTAGCCCTGGAGTGGGGCGTGGCCCTTGACGGGGTCCTTGATCGAGCCGGTGCTCGACAGCGCGATCGCGAAGACGGCGGAGGCGATGGCGCCGCCGATGGTCTTGGTCGCGTTGGTCATCCCGGTGGCGAACGCGGTGCGGTCGGGTGGGGCTCCGGCGGCTGCGCTCGCCGGCAGCGCCGCGACGAGCGCGCCCGAGCCGAGCCCGGCGATCGCCATGTTGACGAGGGCCTGGGTGGTCGTGTCGTGGAAGGGCAGCCACAGGGCGTAGCCCAGGGACACCAGCAGCGCGGACAGCACCAGGGCGTTGCGTGGGCCCAGCCATCGGGTGGTGAGCGGCAGGGTGAAGGCGCCGATCGCCAGGAAGACCACGTAGACGCCGATCAGGGTCGAGACGAACCCGGCGGTCGCGCCGAGACCGTAGCCGGCGACGTCGGGGTCGGTGCGCGCGAACGTCGAGAGCGGGATCTGGGCGCCGAGCACCGACATCCCGAACAGGAACGCCGTGACCTGCACCGGCCACTGGAGCGGACTGGCGAGGAGCCGGACGTCGACGAGCGGCTCGGCCTGGCGGAGCTCGTAGCGGGTGAAAGGCAGGAGCGTGAGGAGCCCGGCGACGATCAGCACCCAGCCGAGCGGATGGCTGACGCCCTGCAGGCGGATCGCGATCAGACCGCCCATGACCAGGCCGATCGAGAGGCTGACCAGGGCCAGCCCGCCCAGGTCGATCCGGCCGCCGGCGCCCGGTGGGTCGCGCTCGATCCCGAACCAGATCACCGCCAGCACAGCGGTGACCACGATCGCCGGGATCATCAGCACCACGGTGAACGACGTGGCACCGACGAGTGCGCCGGACGTCACCGCGCCGACGATCACGGCCAGCTCGAGGGCACCGACCAGAATCCCGGCCGCGCGCCGGGTGAGCCGGTCGCGGCGCGTGATCAGGGCGCCGACCGACGTACGCCGATAGACGATGGCCACCTCCATCGGCAGCCACACGACGTACGCGCCCTGGATCGCGAACCCGATCAGGAAGGTCGTGAAGCCGGGCGCGAAGGCGAGGATCCACGACCCGAGCGCGGTGACCGCCGTGGAGAGGAGGAGCACGTTGCGCGCACCGACCAGGTCGCCGAGCCGGGCGAGGAGCGGTACGGCGAGCGCGGAGACGACCAGCTGGGCGGCCTCGAACCAGTTGACGCTGGCGTCCTGGATGGAGAGGTGGTGGGCGATGTCCTTGTAGATCGGGGTGTAGTAGCCCTGGAGCACGCCGCTCGCGAGCTCGACGCAGACCAGGAAACCGACGATCTTCGCCAGCCCCTGAGCGGGGTGGCGTGTCGTCGAGGCTGCGTCAGTCGTCGCCAACGGGCAGCCGCTCGATGAGACGCCGGTACCACCCGATCCCTGCCAGGAACGCGTCGACGCCGAGGTGCTCGTCGTAGGAGTGGATCGCCTGGCGCTGCGCGGTGGTCATCTCGAACGGCGCGAACCGGTAGACGTGCTCGCAGATCCGGGTGAAGTGACGCGAGTCGGTGGCGCCGGTCATCACGTACGGCGCGGTCACGGCCTCGGGGAACAGCTCGGCGACGGTCGCGGCGACCAGGTCGAACGCCTCGCCGACCACCGAGACCGGGCTGGCCTCACCGCGCTCGACGACGCTGATCTCGACGCCGTCGTCGTCGATGACCTTGCGGAGATGGGCGATCGCGTCGGCGACGGTGTCGCCGGGCATCACCCGGATGTTGACGCCGGCCGTCGCCGAGGAGGCGATCACATTGAGCGCCGGGCTCCCCTCGAGCGTGGTGACCGCGAACGTCGTGCGCGCGAGCGCGGCGGCCTCGGGTCCGGCGGCGGCCAGCGCGCGGGTGAGCACGTGGCCGGATCCGATCGGCTCGTCCGAGCACCGGTCGCAAGGGACGGGGGAGGTGCGGAGCGAGGGTGCGGATCAGGTCGACGGTGGTGTCCGGGAGCCGAGCGGCCATCGGGGACCGGTCGACCTTCACGATCGCCTGTGCGAGACGGGCGGTCGGTCCGTTGCGGGCCGGGGTCGAGGCGTGGCCGCCGCGTCCCTCGACCCGGAGCTCGACGCTGGTGGTCCCCTTCTCGGCCACGCCGATGGCGGCGACGGGCCGCTTCACCCCGGGGAACGCGTCGTACGCGACGGCGCCGCCCTCGTCGAGCACGAGCCACGGCCGCACGCTGCGTCGTACCAGCTCGTCGACGGCGGCCGGGGCGGTCGGACCGGAGACCTCCTCGTCGCAGCCGAAGGACAGCCAGACGTCCTGTGCCGGACGGTGGCCGTCCTCGAGCAGCAGCTCGACCGCCTCGCAGATCGCCGCGACGCAGCCCTTGTCGTCGAGGGTGCCGCGACCCCAGACCGCGCCGTCGACGATGTCGGCGGAGAAGGGCGGGTGCTGCCAGGGTGCCGACTCGTCGACCGGTACGACGTCGAGGTGCGCCATCAGGACGACCGGCTTCCTGCTGCTCGCACCCGGCCAGTGGAACAGCAGGCCGTGGCTGCCGACCCGGGTCAGCTCGAGCCGCTCGTGCAGCAGCGGGAACTGCGTGCGCAGCTCGGCGAGCAACCGGTCGAAGGCGTCGGTGTCGACGCGCGACCAGTCGCGGTCGGAGACGGTCGGGATGCGGACCAGCGCCTGCAGCTTCGCCACCGCGCGGTCGGTCATGGCTGCAAGGTAGCCGGGTCAGGCCTTCTCGGGCTCGGAGACCGCGGCATTGAGCGCCGTCGCGAAGCCGGTCCAGGCGAGGTACGGCGTGAGGAGGGCCGCCGCACGGGGGTCCTCGGTGCGCAGCCGGGCGATCTCGGCGGCGAGCGTGGCATCGAGGGCGCCGATGATCGCGAGCGAGGCGCGCTTGTCGCGGACCCCGAAGAACGCCGCCGACCAGGCGCCGTTGAGGGCGAGCTGGGTGAGGTGGAGGGCCTTGGTGCCGCGGGATGCGCGGGGATACATCAGCCAGCCGGCGAGCGCCGTACCGGCGTAGAGGCCGGTCCAGACCGGACCGAACGCCGTCGCCGGCGGCGCCCAGTCGGGCTTGCGGAGGCGGGCGTAGACCTCGGGGGCGTCGCGCGAGGCGAGCCCGCCCAGGACGGCGGCGGCGGCGACGGGGGCGACGGCGAAGGTCAGCCGCTTGAGGTCCATGCGTGGAGCCTAGGTGGACGGCGGTCGGGATGGCTCTCGGATCCGAGATGGTGCGGCCAGGGTGGCGCGTTGACCCGGTGACCGCGGACCGCTGGACTGGGGGCGTGCCAGCGGTCGGATCAGCCCCAGGAGCCGCGGTGTACGACGTCAGCCTGGGGCTTGCGCTGGCGCGCGGTGGGCGAGCCGGAAGGGTGCTCCTCGCTTCGCACGGTGGCCGAGCGTGATCGCACCGACCGGGTCGAAGTCGTCGGGGATGCCGAACGCGTCGCGGGTGGCCGCCTCGTGCTCGGGCGGGATCCCGAAGAAGCACGCGCCGAGCCCCTCGTCGACCGCGGTCAGCAGGATCAGCAGGCTCGCCATCGCGGCGTCCATGTGCCAGAACGGCACCGGCCAGCGGGCCTCGTCCTCGTCGGTCCAGCCCTTGTCCTCCTCGGCGTACCGGCTCAGGTAGGCCGCCTTGCTCGAGCACGGGATGACCACCACCGGAGCGGTCTGCATGCCGGCCAGCCAGCTGTCCGGGAGCTCGCCGGGGGTCGTCGTGACCTCCCAGAAGCGGTCGATGTCGGGCCGCTGGTCGAGGACCAGGAAGGCCCAGCCCTGGCTGAAACCGGCACTGGGCGCCCGGACCGCGTTGGCCAGCGCGCGGTCGACGAAGGCCGGGTCGACCGGGGTGTCGGCGTAGTCACGGATCATGCGGCGGCGGCGTACGACGTCCTGGAACTCCATGGAGCCGAGTGTGCCTGACCACTTCGAGCAGATGTGGGCCGATCTCGCGCCCGTCGGCCGGTCCTCGGCGTCGGGCGGCTACTTCCGGCAGCCCTTCACCACCCCCGAGCGCGAGCTCTCCTCCTGGTTCGCCGAGCAGGCCGCCGCCCGAGGGCTGCGGCTGCAGGTCGACGGCTTCGGCAACACGGTCGCATGGTGGAACGCCGGCAGCGGCGCGGGCGTGCTGACGGGGTCGCACCTCGACTCCGTGCTCGACGGCGGGGCGTACGACGGGCCGCTGGGGGTGGTGTCCGCGTTGGCGGCCGTGGACCGGCTGCGGGAACGAGGGTTCACGCCGGCGCGGCCGATCGGGGTCTCGGTCTTCGTCGAGGAGGAGGGGTCGCGCTTCGGTCTGGCCTGTCTGGGGTCGCGGCTGGCGACCGGAGCGACCTCCTGGTCGAAGGCCCGGGAGCTGTGCGACCGGGACGGCGTCCGGCTCGCCGACGCGATGGCCGACGCGGGCCTGGACGACGACGATCCCCAACCCTGGTTGGGATCTGACGCGATCCGCTGCTTCGTGGAGCTGCACGTCGAGCAGGGCCGCGACCTGGTCGACCGCGGCCAGGCGGTGGGGGTCGCGAGCCGGATCTGGCCGCACGGCCGCTACCGCTTCGAGTTCTCCGGAGAGGCCAACCATGCCGGCACGACCCGGATGGAGGACCGGCACGATCCGATGGCGACCTACGCGATGACCGCCCTGGCCGCGAACAAGCAGGCGCGGCTGGCCGGCCAGCGAGCGACGTTCGGCCGGGTCGAGACGACCCCCAACTCCACCAACTCGGTGCCGTCCGCGGTGACGGCCTGGCTCGACGCCCGCTGCGACTCGGACCGGGCCCTGACCACGCTGGTCGACACGATCTGGCGGCAGGCCGACGAGCGGTCGCAGCGTGACGGGACGAGAGTCACGGTGACCCCGGAGTCCGTCTCCGGTGCCGTCGACTTCGACGTGCGGCTCGCGGGCTCGATCGCGGAGGACCACGAGGGCGGCGACTGGCCGGTCATCGCGACACAGGCGGGCCACGACGCGGGAGTGCTGTCGGCGCAGGGGATCCCGAGCGCGATGCTCTTCGTCCGTAACCCCACCGGCGTCTCGCACTCGCCGGCCGAGCATGCCGAGATCGCGGACTGTCTCGCCGGGGTCGACGCGCTCGCCGAGACCCTCGAGCGGCTCGCGCGATGAGCGACCCCTCGTCGTACCTGCTCGAGCGGGCGTGGGTCGACGGCGCCGTCCACGACGACGTGCTGGTGGAGATCGAGGACGGGCGCTTCACATCCGTCACACCGGACACGGGATCCCGTCGCTTCGTAGGGGTTGCAACCCCCACCAAGCGACGGGATCGCCGGTCGACCGGCGATCCCGACAGCGATCCCCACGTCGACCCCCTCCCCCTCCACGGCCTGACGATTCCGGGGCTGGCGAACTGCCACAGCCACGCCTTCCACCGCGCGCTGCGGGGGCGGACGCAGCGGTCGCGGGGGACGTTCTGGACCTGGCGCGAGCAGATGTACGACGTGGCGGCGCGGCTGGACCCGGAGTCCTACCTGGCCCTCGCGACGGTCACCTTCCGGGAGATGGTCGCGGCGGGGATCACCTGCGTGGGGGAGTTCCACTACCTGCACCACCAGCCCGACGGCACGCCGTACGACGACCCGAACGCGATGGGCCACGCCCTGCTCGAGGCGGCCCGCACGGCCGGGCTCCGGATCACCCTGCTCGACACCTGCTACCTCACGGCCGGCATCGGGCGGCCGGTCGAGGGCGTGCAGCGCCGCTTCAGCGACGGCGACGTCGACGGCTGGGGTGAGCGACTGGCGGGCCTCCAAGGACACGAGAGGGCGAGGATCGCCGGCGCCTACCACTCCGTGCGGGCCGTGCCGCGCGACCAGATGGGCACCCGCACCACGTCGCCGTTGCACATCCACCTCTCCGAGCAGGTGGCGGAGAACGAGGAGTGCCTCGCGGCCTACGGGCTGACTCCTACCCAGGTCTTCGCCGAGGCCGGCCACCTCACCGAGCACAACACCCTCGTGCACGCCACCCACCTCACCGACGACGACATCGCACTGATCGGCGGGGCGCGGTCGTACGTCGACTTCTGCCCCACCACCGAGCGCGACCTCGGCGACGGCATCGGGCCGAGCCGGCGGCTCCACGATGCCGGTGCCCGGCTCACGCTCGGCTCCGACAGCCACGCGGTCATCGACCTGTTCGAGGAGATGCGCGCCGTCGAGCTCGACGAGCGCCTCGCCACCCAGCAGCGCGGCCACTGGACCGCCGCCGACCTCCTCACCGCCGGCACCCGCCACGACTCCCTCGGCTGGGACGACGCCGGCCGGATCGACGTCGGCTGCCGCGCCGACCTGGTCACGATCGCCACCGACCACGTGCGGACGGCGGGCACCGGCGCCGACGAGCACACCGCGGTCTTCGCGGCTGTCGCCGAGGACGTGACCCACGTCGTCGTCGACGGCACGGTGGTCTTCCAGCACAGCGACCGCGAGCAGCTCGGCCGCGACCTGGCCGAGGTCGTCGAGGGGATCTGGACGTGAGCGCCACCGTCATCACCGGCATCGGCGAGCTGGTCACGAACGCCCCCGGCGGCCGCGACCTCCTCGGCACGATCGAGGACGCCGCCGTGGTGGTGGAGGGCTCGACCGTCTCCTGGGTCGGCCCCGCCGCCGACGCGCCGCCGGCCGACGAGCAGGTCGACGTCGGCGGCCGCGCCGTACTCCCCGGGTTCGTCGACTCCCACTCCCACCTGGTCTTCGCCGGCGACCGGTCCGCGGAGTTCGCCGCCCGGATGGCCGGCGAGCCCTACGCCGCCGGCGGGATCCGGACGACGGTCGCGGCCACCCGCGCGGCCACCGACGAGCAGCTGACCAGCCACGTCGGCCGCCTGGTGCAGGAGATGCGCCGGCAAGGGACGACGACCGTCGAGATCAAGAGCGGCTACGGCCTGACCGTCCACGACGAGGCCCGCAGCCTCGCCGTCGCCCGGCAGTTCACCGAGGAGACCACGTTCCTCGGCGCGCACGTCATACCCGAGGGGACGACTCCCGAGGAGTACGTCGCCCTCGTCACCGGCCCGATGCTCGAGGCCTGTGCGCCGCACGCCCGCTGGGTGGACGCGTTCTGCGAGCGGGGCGCGTTCGACGCCGACCAGGCGCGCGCCGTCCTCGAGGCGGGCGCCGCCGTCGGGCTGCGCGGTCGGCTGCATGCCAACCAGCTCGGCGCCGGGCCCGGCGTACGGCTGGCCGCAGAGCTGGGCCTCACCGCCGTCGACCACTGCACCTACCTCACCGACGACGACGTGGACGCGCTCCGCGACGCCGGCACCATCGCGACGCTCCTCCCCGGGGTCGAGTTCTCGACCCGCCAGCCCTATCCCGACGCGCGCCGGCTGCTCGACGCCGGCGTCCGGGTCGCCCTGGCCACCGACTGCAACCCCGGCTCCTGCTTCACCAGCTCGATGCCGCTGTGCATCGCGCTGGCCGTGCGGGAGATGGGGATGACTCCCGCCGAGGCGGTGCATGCCGCCACCGCGACCGGCGCGGCCGCCCTCGACCGCGACGACGTCGGCGTCCTCGCACCCGGCCGGCGGGCCGACCTCGTCGTGCTGGACGCCCCGAGCCACGTGCACCTCGCCTACCGCCCCGGCGTACCCCTCGTCACCGGCACCTGGCTCGGCGGCCGTCCCACCGGATGAGGTCCCCTTTGACCTGCGGTTTTGCCACGTCTGAGGTAGCAGCAGCGGTACGACGGGTCGATCTGAGGTAGGCGCCGGACAGGGATAGGGCACGGTGCCGATGTCCCGGCCTACCTCAGGGGACGAGTCTCGTCATGTCAGCGAAAGCAGCCCAGAGCAGCACTGAAGGGATGAGAACCATGAACGACCTTTTCCTCCTCGAGCCGGAGTTCCGCTACCACGCCGAGCGGGCCCGCAACTCCTTGCAGCCCGCCCGCAACCGTCGCTGGCGGCGCCGGCTCCGAGAGGGCCAGACGGCCGCGAAGCACGACCAGAACTGGATCAGCTGAGGTGTCCTCGACGGTGGTCCACGACATCATGGACCGCATGGCGTCGGAGCTGATCGGACGAGATGCCGAGCTGGAGCACCTGAGCTCCACGCTCGGCATCTCGGCGTCCGGTCCCGCCGCCCCCGAACAGCGCTCCTCCGTGCTCCTCGCCGGTGACGCCGGCGTCGGCAAGACCCGCCTCCTCACCGAGCTCCGCGACAACGCCGTCCTCAACGGCTGGCAGGTGCTCGCCGGCCACTGCCTCGACTTCGCCGACTCCGCCCTGCCCTACCTCCCCTTCTCCGAGATCACCGGCCGGATCGCCCGCGACCTGCCCGACCTCTTCGACGACGTCGCGACCCGCCACCCCGCCCTGCTCCGTCTGCTGCCCGGCCAGCGGATGTTGAGCCAGGCCACCGACCCCGAGTCGATTCCCGCCGACCAGGCCGCGCTGCTCGACGGCGTCCACGCGCTTGCCGAGGCCGCCGGCGCCCACCAGCCGCTGCTCCTGGTCGTGGAGGACCTCCACTGGGCCGACCAGTCGACGCGTGACCTGATCAGCTTCCTGTTCGGCCGCGGTTTCGAGTCGCCGGTCTCGCTGATCTGCTCCTACCGCTCCGACGACATCCACCGCCGCCACCCGCTGCGCCGGCAGGTGGCGGTGTGGGCCCGGATGACCGGTGTCGAGCGCGTGCAGCTCGAGCCCCTCGAGGCCGACGACGTACGCCGCCTGGTCGAGCGCCTCCACCCCGACCCCCTGCCCGAGGAGCGGGTACGCGACATCGTCACCCGCGCCGAGGGCAACGCGTTCTTCGTCGAGGAGCTCGTGGGCGCCTCGTGGGCCCGCACCGGCGGCATCCCCGAGGACCTCGCCGACGTGCTCCTGGTCCGCCTCGAAGGACTGGACGACGCGGGCGTCAACGTGGTCCGCGCTGCCGCCGTGGCCGGACGCCGCGTCTCGCACGCCGCGCTCAGCGCGGTCGTCGACCTGCCGCCCGCCGACCTCGACAGCGCGGTGCGCGACGCGGTCGAGGGCCACGTGCTGGTGCCGAGCCGCGACGACTTCTACGAGTTCCGGCACGCCCTGCTGGCCGAGGCGGTGTACGACGACCTGTTGCCGGGCGAGCGCACGTCGCTGCACGCGGCCTACGCCCACGCCCTGCAGGACGGCCGCGCCACCGGGACCGCCGCCGAGCTGGCGCGGCACTCGCGCCTGGCCAAGGACTACGCCACCGCCCTCACCGCGAGCCTGCGGGCGGGCGACGACGCGCGCGGCGTCGGCGGCGCCGAGGAGGCCGCGCAGCACTACCTCCAGGCGCTCGACCTCTGGCACGACACCCGGCTCCCCGACGACACCGACCTCGACCTGCCGCGGCTGGTCGGCCTGGTCTCCGACGCCCTGATCACGGCCGGTCACCCGGCCCGCGCTCTCGGGGTCACCCGCGAGCAGCTCGACCACCTCCCGCCCGACGCCGACGACTCCGTGCGCGGCCAGCTCCTCGGCGTGCTCGCCGGAGCGCTGACCATGACCGAGACCTCCGAGGACCCGCTCGCGCTCACCAGGCAGGCAGTCGAGCTGGTCCCCGACAAGCCCTCCAACGCCCGGGCGAAGGTGCTGGCGATCCACGCCCGGTTGCTCGGCCGAGCCGGTCGGTACGTCGAGGGGCGCGAGGTCGCGATGACCGCGCTCGCTCTGGCCGAGCGGCTCGACATGCCGCGCATGGCCAGCGACATCCGCACCACCCTGGTGGGCCTGGAGGGCAAGGGCGCCTCACCCGAGTCGATGGCCGAGTCCCTGCTCTCCGCGATCGACCAGGCCGCCGACGCCGGCGCCTCCATCTCCGAGCTCCGCGGCCTCCTCCTCCTGGGCAGCCACTACGTCGACCGCGGTGAGTTCGCCGCCGCCGACCAGACCTTCGAGCGGGCCGCCACCCGCGCTCGGGCGGTGGGCACGCCGTGGGTGCCGTACGCCGCCGAGGCGCGCTGGCTGCACGGTGTCTCGCTGAAGCTGCAAGGCCGCTGGGACGAGTCGCTGCGGGTGCTCGACATCACCGGCGAGGTCGTGCCCCCGATCTATGCCGCGCTGCTGACCGCGACGCGCGCGCAGATCCTGGTCGCGCGCGGCGAGCCGGCCGCCGTGGGCCTCGCTCGTGGGCTGCACCCGTTCTGGCGGCAGGAGGGGCTGATCGCGATCACCGGCGGCTCTGCCGAGCTGGAGTCCGACGAGCAGGCCGGCGACCACGAGGCCGCCCTCGCGACGTACGGCCTGATCGTCGAGACCCTGACCGGCATCTGGCACCCGCTCTTCCCGACCCGGGTGCGGCTGGCGACCACCGTCCTGGCCACCTTCGCCACCGCGGCGAGCCACCGCAGCGCGGCCGAGCGGGCCGACGACGACGCCGTGGTCCAGGGCCTGGTCGTCGACGCCCAGAGCGTGTTGGACCGCCGCGGCGACTCAGGTGTGCAGTGGGGTCCCGAGAGCCGGGCCTGGGAGGCGCGGATGGTCGCCGAGCTCCTGCGCTGGCGGTGGGCCGCCGACGTCGACCCGCCCGCCCAGGACGAGTTGGTCGCGGCCTGGCGCGAGGCAGTCGACCAGTTCGCGGCGTACGGCGCGCCGTACGAGACGGCCGTGGCCCGGTCCCACCTGGCCGAGGTCCTGGCCGCCACCGGAGACACCGACGGCGCGCGGGTGCAGCTGGACGCCGCCGCCGCCACGGCGCGAAGGCTGGGTGCGACCCCCCTGCTGAACCGCCTCGGAGGCCCGGCGCCCCGGGCCGCGGCACCCGGTCCGCGTGCCGGGCTCACGCCACGGGAGGCCGAGATCCTGGCCCTGGTCGCCGAGGGTCGCAGCAACGGAGAGATCGGCCGCCAGCTGTTCATCAGCACCAAGACCGTCTCGGTCCACGTCTCCAACATCCTCGGCAAGCTCGACGCGTCCGGTCGCACCGAGGCCGCCGCCATCGCGCGCCGCGACGGCCTGCTCGGCTGAGCGGGGGCGCCGGGCTCCGCCGTACTCGTAGTATGGCCGGCAGATCGGAGCCGCCATGACCACGCTGCACCCCGCCAAGGCCGCGGACCTGACCGCACGCCGTTTCGAGCGGATGCGCCCGTTCGGCGGCGGCACCGCTCCGGCCGTCGACACGACCGGCCTCCCGCCGGGCCCGCGCTGGCCTGTGTGGCTGCAGAGTGTCGGGTTGCTGCGGTTCCGGCACCAGTTCGTGCCGCACATGTGGAAGCGGTACGGCGACGTGTTCACCCTCCGCATCGTCCCCGGCGGGCGCCCGCTGGTGCTGTTCACCCGGCCGGAGCACGCCAAGGAGATCTTCGCCGGTGACCCGGCGGTCTTCCACGCCGGCAAGGGCAACGCCATCCTCGGGCCGATCATGGGCGAGCACTCGCTGCTCCTCCAGGACGGCGCCGAGCACAAGCGGGCCCGGGCGCTGCTGATGCCGGCCTTCAACGGCCAGGCACTGCGCGGCTACCGCTCCCTGGTCGAGGAGGTCGCCCGCACCGAGGTCGCGCGCTGGCGGCGCGGTGAGGAGTTCCGCAGCCTGGACCGGATGAACGCCCTGACCCTCGAGGTGATCCTGCGGGTGGTCTTCGGCGTCACCGACGAGTCGCGCCTGGCCCTGCTGCGCCCGTGCGTCAACCGGACCGTCGACATCAGCCCGGCCGTCCTGCTCGGCTGGGGCTACCCCCAGCTCCAGCGCTTCGGGCTGTGGAAGCGGACGGTCGAGAACGCCTACCGCCTCGACGAGCTGATCTACGCCGAGATCCGTGAGCGCCGCCAGGCGCCCGACCTGGCCGAGCGCCCCGACGTCCTGTCCCGGCTGATCCTGGCCGGGGGCGACGACGACCATCTGACCGACGAGGAGCTCCGCGACCAGCTCGTCACGCTGCTGCTGGCCGGCCACGAGACCACGGCCACCGCGCTCTCCTGGTCGCTCTACGAGCTGGGCAGCGACCCCACTCAGCTCGCGCGTGCCCGCGAGGCAGCCCGCGCGGGCGACGACGACTACCTCGAGGCGGTGCTCAAGGAGTCGATGCGCCTGCACCCGGTGATCCCGATGGTGGTCCGGACCCTGATGAAGCCGGTGACGCTGGCCGGCTGGGACCTCCCGGCCGGTGCCACGGTCGGGCCGTCGATCCTGCTCAACCACGCCCGCTCCGACAGCCACCCCGAGCCCGAGCGCTTCGACCCGCAGCGCTTCCTCGGGCAGAGCCCGCCGGTGAACAGCTGGATCCCGTTCGGAGGCGGGGTGCGTCGCTGCATCGGCGCCGGGTTCTCGCTGATGGAGGGCGTCGCCGTGCTGCGCGAGATCCTCACGACGTACGACGTGACGGCGACCGGCCACGACCGACCGAAGGTACGCAACATCACGAGTGTCCCCCGTCGAGGAGCCCGGCTGCGCGTGGGCTGAGTCACGACTTGGCCAATTGGGAGGCGTCGGCTGCGAGGGGCGGTCACAATGACCCGATGGGGTGGGGGTCGCGTCTTCGCGCGCTCCGGATGGACATCGGTCCGTTCCGTGAGCATCGGGACTTCCGTCTGCTCCTGATCGCCGGGACGATCTTCTACCTCGGCGGGATGATGACCTACGTCGCCATCCCGTACCAGATCTACACGATGACCGGCTCCAACCTCGCGGTCGGCGCCGTCGGCCTCGTGGAGCTGGTCCCGCTCATCGTCTTCGGGCTGTACGGCGGGGCGCTCGCCGACCACGTCGACCGCCGGCTGCTGCTGATCTGGACCGGCATCGCGCAGGCGGCGTTCACGGCCTGGCTGGCGATCAACGCCTTCTCCGCCCACCCCCGGCTGTGGGAGATCTTCCTGGTCTCTGGGCTGCTCGCGTCCGCCTCGGCGCTTCAGCGACCGTCCCGCGAGGCGCTGCTGCCGCGCACCGTCCGCCACGACGAGATCGTCGCCGCGAACGCGCTGAGCAGCTTCGGCATGCAAGGCGGGGTCCTGGTCGGCCCGGCGATCGGTGGCGTGCTGGTCGCGGCCTTCGGGCCGGGCTGGTGCTTCCTGGTCGACATCGTCGGACTGTTCGTCGCCTCGATGCTGTACGCCGCGATGCGCCGCTACCCCCACGTCGGCGAGACCGAGCCGCCCAGCCTGGCCGGGATCCGCAAGGGCCTCAGCTACGCCGTGAGCCGCAAGGACCTGCTCGGCACCTACGTCATCGACCTGATCGCGATGCTGCTGGCGATGCCGGTGGTGCTCTTCCCAGCGCTGGCCCAGAACGTCTTCGGCAACCCCCATCTCCTCGGCTTCCTCTACTCGGCGGAGACCGTGGGCGCGCTGCTGGCGACCGCGACCTCGGGTTGGACCTCCCGCATCCACCGGCACGGCCGGGCGATCGTGATCGCCGCGATGTTCTACGGCGGGTTCGTCGCGATGGCGGGCCTGTCGCACAGCATCTGGATCGCCCTGCTCTTCTTCACCCTGGCCGGCGCCGCCGACATGATCTCGGCGGTCTTCCGGGGCACGATCTGGAACCAGACGATCCCCGACAACCTGCGCGGCCGGCTCGCCGGGATCGAGATGCTCAGCTACTCCATCGGCCCCATCGCCGGCCAGGTGCGCGCCGGCCTGGTGGCCGACCGCTGGAGCGTCCGCGGGGCGATCGTGAGCGGCGGGGTGAGCTGTGTCGCGGGGGTCGGGATCACCGCGGCCTGGCTGCGCGGCTTCTGGTCCTACGACGAGCGCACCGACCCGTACGCCGTCACCGAGCGCGAGGCGCGCCAGCACGCCGCGGCGCCGGTGGCCGAACCGGGATCGTAGGTGGCTGGGTCACTCCTGCCTCGGCTCATCATGTGAACGTGGCGAGCCACGGGTTCTCATGGTGAGTTCGCCACGAGGAGCCACGCTCCACCATGTGAACATGGTGGAGCCCCACTGACTCACCTGCCGATTTCACCCTGAGCACCACGGTGACCAGACTGCAGTCGCGGCCCGGTGGACGTGCAGGTTTGGCCGTTCCGGGACAATGAACCGAACAGACCCTGCTGAGAGGGGAGTGGCGCGAGGTGAGTGCGGACGAGGACCACCCGGTGCTCTACGGGCTGCTGGCCCTGGTGGGTGTGGCGGTGGCCGTCGGCCTGGTCGCGGGTGTTGCGGTGATGGCTGGCGCTCACGTGCTCGGCCTCGGCGGAGGTCACGCGGCGGTGGCCGGTGACGCCGGCGCGACGCTGGACCTGCCCCGGCCGCAGAAGACGAAGGCCTCCGACGGGCCCTCGATCACGCTCGGCACCGAGTCGACCGCAGGGTCCAGCCAGTCCTCGAACCCCACCATCCACAAGCCCAAGAAGAAGATCTCGCTCCAGTCGGGTGAGATCACGGTCTCGCCGATGGCGCGGATCGACCTCACCGGCACCTACCCCGGCGGTGAGGGCGCCGTGCTGAACGTCCAGAAGTTCAGCAACGGCGCATGGGGTGACTTCGTCGGGATCTCCGCCTCGGTCACCAACGGTTCCTTCAAGACCTACGTCCAGACCGGCACGCCCGGCGTGAACCGGTTCCGGATGGTCGACTCCGACAGCACGCTGACCTCCAACGAGGTCAAGGTCACCGTCCGCTAGCAGGTCACCTGCTCGCGGCGCGGCTCGACGGCAGCGGTACGACGGACCGTCACCGCGCGCCGTACCCGGGCGAGGGTGCCGGGCTGGCCGGCGAGCACCCCGCCGAGCACCAGCAGCACCCCGAGGGCCTGGAGCGGCCCGAAGGCCTCGCCGGCGATCGCGACCCCGAGGGTGGTGCCGACCACCGGGTTGACCAGGCCGATCAGCGAGACGACCCCAGCGGGCATCGCGCGGAGGCCGGTGAACCAGCACCAGTAAGCAAGGCCGGTGCCGGCCACCATGAGCCACAGGTAGCCGCCCACGGCAGGGCCGTCCAGGTGCGGCGGCGGGCCCTCGACGAGCCAGGCAACGGGGAGCAGCGCGAGGCCGCCCACGACCAGCTGCCAGGAGACAAGGGTGAGCAGGTCGACCGGCGGCGTCCAGCGCTTGATCAGCACGAAGCCGAGGGCCGAGACCACCACGGAGCCGAACGCGCCGACCAGTCCGAGCGCGTCGAGGCGGCCGGGGGAGCGCAGGACGAGCAATGCCACACCGACCATGCCGACCCCCGCGGCGACGATCCGCGCGGTGCCGGCGCGCTCACCGATGACCACCGCGGCGAGCGCCATCACCGCCAGCGGCGAGGTCGCCTGCAGCGTCGACGCCAGGCCACCCGGGAGCCGGTAGGCCGCCAGGAAGAGCAGGGGGAAGAACAGCCCGATGTTGCACAGCCCGAGCAGCGCGGCCTTCCACCACCAGTCGCCCCGAGGGAGCTTCCGGGTCACGGCCAGCAGCACCAGCCCGGTCGGGAGTGCCCGCAGGGTGGCCGAGAGCAGCGGACGGTCGGGCGGGAGCAGCCGCTCGGTGACCAGGTACGTCGTACCCCAGGCGGCGGGCGCGAGGGCGGTGAGGAGGGCGGCGCGCCAGGAGGTAGTTTCCATGGAAACTAATATATCTTCCGGGGAAGGTATTGTGAAGGCATGGAGCGCGATCGGGTGGACGAGATTCTCGAGCAGTGGGCCACCGAACGACCGGACCTGGACGCCTCACCGATCGGCCTGATCGGGCGGCTGCACCGGCTCGCCGACGTGCTCAACGTCGAGCTGCGCAGGGTCTTCGCCGAGGAGGGGCTCGGTGACGGTGACTTCGACGTCCTGGTCACGCTGCGCCGGCACGGTACGCCGTACGAGCTGACGCCGAGCGAGCTCGGAGCCTCGACGATGGTGACCTCCTCGGCGGTGACCAAGCGGATCGACCGGCTCGAGGCGGGAGGTCTGGTGACCCGGACGGTCAGCGACTCCGACGCCCGCTCACGCCGGGTCCGTCTCACCGAGGCCGGTCTGGCGCTGGTCGACGGGCTGATGGGCCGGCACGTCGCCAACGAGCGGCGGCTCGTGTCCGGCCTCACCGAGCGCGAGCGCACCCAGCTCGCCGGGCTGCTGCGCCGGTGGGGGCTGGCCCTCGAGAGCGAGGCTGGCTAGCCGAGCCAGTCCATCGTGTTCGGGTTGGGGCCGCCGCGGCCGTCCTCTCCGCGGTCCAGCGCCGCGATGGCCGCGACGTCGTCGTCGGTGAGCTCGAAGTCGAAGATCGCGAAGTTCTCGGCCATCCGCTCGGCGCGCATCGACTTCGGGAAGACGATGTCGCCGCGCTGGATGTGCCAGCGCAGCGCCACCTGTGCGGGGGTCCGCTCGACACGGTCGGCGATCTCCTTGATCGTCGGGTCGTCGTTCACCTGGCCGCGGGCGATCGGCGCCCAGGCCTCGGTGGCGATGCCGTGCTCGGCGTCGGCGGCGCGGGCCGCCTGGTTACCGAAGAACGGGTGCACCTCGATCTGGTTGACCGCGGGGACGACGCCGGTGGCGTCGATGATCGTCTGGAGGTGGGTCGGCTCGAAGTTGGAGACGCCGATCGAGCGGGCCCGACCGTCCTCGTGGAGCTCGGTGAGGGTGCGCCAGGTGGTGGCGTAGTCGCCGTCGTACCGCGTGGGCAGCGGCCAGTGGATGAGGAAGAGGTCGACCTGGTCGAGGCCGAGCCGGTCCAGCGACGCGGCGAACTCGCGCCGGGCGTCGTCCGGCCGGTGGAAACCGTTGTTGAGCTTGGTGGTGATCCAGAGCTCCTCGCGGGGGATCCCGGACGCCTTGATCGCGGCGCCGACGCCCTCCTCGTTGCCGTACATCTGTGCGGTGTCGATGTGGCGGTAGCCGGTCGCGAAGGCCTGCTCGACGGTCTCCTGCGTCTGCTCGGGCGGCACCTTGAAGACACCGAACCCCAGCTGGGGGATCCGGCGGTCGTCGTTGAGGGTCACGGTCGGGACGTGGGAGTCGGTCATGCCAAGGCCGACAACACGATTGCGCAACTTATTCCGCTCCGGCGACGGCTACGCCTGGATCTCTTGTCCCTGCCCTGTTAGATGGGGGCCGTGTCCGCGCCCCGCCTGTTCGCCGTCCTCGCCCTGACCGCCGTCGTCGCAGCAGGGTGCGGGTCCGGCTCCAGCTCGAACGACGGTGCCTCGTCCGGCGCCTCCACGGGCGGCGACAGTACGGCGGCGCCCGCGCCGTCCGGGTCCCTGGAGCTGCGGCCGGTCTACGCGCGCTACGCCAAGGGTGTCCCGATCGGCGACATCCAGCTGGGCCCCACGGTGCCCAAGGACCTGCTGTCGGCGATGCAGAACCATGACTGCGCCTCCGCGCCCTCCGAGCTCCAGGGGATGCTCCTGGTCTGCGGCCCCGACAAGACCGTCTACCTGCTCAAGGACCCGCTGGTCGCCGGCGGCGTGGCATCGGCGACGCCCAAGCACATCAGGAACCAGAAGGACTGGTACCTCAAGCTCGCGTTCGACGACCAGGCAACGGCGGCGCTGTCGCAGGCCACCCAGTCGATGGCCGGCACCGAGCTCGCGGTCGTGCTCGAGGACCACGTCCTGAGCGCGCCGATCGTCGACTCCTCGATGGCGAACGGTCAGCTGGTGGTGACCGGCAACTTCGACCAGGCGCAGGCGACGAAGCTCGCCCAACGCCTGTCGGCTTCCTAGCCCCCGATCTCGTTGGGGTTGCGCCACTGCCGCTCGAACGGCAGCCGCCAGGCGAACGGCGCGATCAGCTGGTGGATCTGGTTGGGGCCCCACGAGCCCTGGGTGTAGGGGCGCACGATCGGAGGGTTCTCCAAGATCGGTGAGGAGATCTCCCAGAGCCGCTCGATGCCACTAGCGGTGGTGAAAAGGGTGCGGTCACCGCGCGCTGCGTCGTAGATCAGTCGCTCGTAGGCCTCGAGCACCGCGCCCGCCCAACCGGTGTCGTGCATCGCGAACTGCATCGACAGCTTGTCGAGCTTCATCCCCGGTCCGGGCCTCTTGCCGTAGAACGACAGCGACATCTTGGCCTGGTCGGCGAGGTCGAAGGTCAGGTGGTCGGGGCCGTGGTCACCGACGCCCGAACCCGGCGGGAACATCGACCGCGGCGGCTCCCGGAAGGCGATCGAGATGATCCGGGCGCCCTCCGCCAGCCGCTTGCCGGTGCGCAGGTAGAACGGCACGCCGGCCCAGCGCCAGTTGTCGATGTAGCACTTGAGGGCGACGAAGGTCTCGGTGTCGGAGTCGTGGCGGACGCCCTCGATGTCGCGGTAACCGACGTACTGACCACGTACGACGTCGTGTGGCTCGATCGGGAGCATCGAGCGGAAGACCTTGTTCTTCTCCTCCCCGATCGCCTCCGGGTCCAGCGTGGTCGGCGGCTCCATCGCGGTGAAGGCCAGCACCTGGAACAGGTGCGTGACCACCATGTCGCGGTAGGCGCCGGTGCCCTCGTAGAACGACGCGCGCTGCTCGAGCCCGAGCTCCTCGGGCACGTCGATCTGCACGTGGTCGATGTGGTTGCGGTGCCAGATCGGCTCGAACAGCCCGTTGGCGAAGCGGAAGGCCAGGATGTTCTGGGCGGCCTCCTTGCCGAGGAAGTGGTCGATCCGGAAGATCTGGTCCTCGTCGAAGACCTGGTGGAGCTCGTCGTTCAGCTTCTTGGCGCTCTCCAGGTCGGTGCCGAACGGCTTCTCCATGATGATCCGGCTGCGCTCGACCAGGCCCGCCTCCTTGAGCTCGGCGACCACCGCGAGCGCGGCCTTGGGCGGCACCGAGAGGTAGTGCAGGCGGTCGAACTCGCCGGCCCGCTCGCCCTCGGCCTCCTCGACGGCGCGGCGGAGCCCGTCGGGTCCGGAGTCGCCGGGTGCCCAGTAGAGGAGCTTGGCGAACTCCGACCAGCCGTCGGTGTCGCCGCCGTCGTCGCCGCCGAACTCGAGGACCGCCTCGTGGGCGAACTCCAGGAACGAGTCGCGGTCGTGGTCGTCCAACGAGGTGCCGACGACCAGGATGTCGCGCATCAGACCGGTCTGGAACAGGTGGAGCATCCCGGGCAGGAGCTTGCGGCGCGACAGGTCGCCGGTGGCACCGAAGAGGACGACGGTCGTGGGCTTGAGCGGCATGGGACCAGCCTGCCCCCCGAAGCCGGGAAAGGGAACCGCGTCGTACGACGTGTGACGCCTCAGCTGTGGCCGTGCGCGAGCGACTCCTCGGGGGCGACTGCGGCCTCGGCCTCGACCTGCTCGTCGGTCTCCGGCTGGCTCTCGCCGTCCACGACCTCGTCTGCGGCGGCTTCGTCGGCGCCGACCCAGGCGGAGTCGGGCGCGTCGGCCAGACCGGTCAGGGAGAAGGGAGCGGTGCCGGTGAGGGTGGCGAGCATCTGGCGGACGTTGGCCAGCTGGGAGTTGATGCTGTCGCGGCGCTGGGTGGCGGCAGCGAGCTCGCGCTCGGAGTCGCTGCGGATCCGCTCGGCCGTCGCCTTGGCCCCGCTGATGATCTGGGCGGCCGACTCGCGGGCGTCCTCGGCGAGCCGCCCGGCGTCCTTGGCCGCCTGGGCGCGGGTGGTCTCGGCGTCGAGGCGGGTGCGCTCGGCGAGCTCGCTCATCTCGTCGAGCCGGGCCTGCGCCTCGCCCATCTTCTGGGTGAACTCCTCCTCGGCCGCGGTACGACGACCGGCCAGCGTGGTCTCGAAGTCGGCGGCCGCCTTCGCGGCCCGGGCCCGCTGCTCCTCGTAGACGGCCTCCGCCTCCTGCAGCCGGACCGAGGCGTCGCGCTCGGCGCTGTCGCGGTGCTCGTCGGCCGCCTTGCGGGCGTCCTCGACGATCCGGGCCGCCAGCGCGTCCGCCTCGCTGTGGGTGCGTGCGGAGTAGCGGTCGGCCTCCTCACGGACCCGGCTGGAGTCCTGCTCCGCGCTGGTGCGGTGCTCGTCGGCCTCCTCCTGCGCCTGGGTCCGCAGCTCGAGAGCCTCGCTCTCGGCGAGCCCGAGGATCTGGCCGACCCGGGTGCCGAGGTGCTCGTAGCTGGCCGGCTCCGCCGGCGCGGTGGTCGCGTGGTGGAGCTCCTCGACCCGGGCCGAGAGCCCGTCGCGTTGCTGCGTCAGCAGCGTGACCGTCTCGGTGAGCTCACCGAGCCGCCGGTCCACCTCCGCCGGGTCGTAGCCACGCATGACGGTCTTGAAGGTGCTGTCGTCGGTCACTGCTCTGGTTCCTCAGGGGTGGAGGTGTGGGGGTGCGGCACCGCGAGTGCCTGGATGACGCCGGAGAGCTGTCCGAGCTCCGCGGTGATGCCGTCGCGCCGACGGGCGAGCAGAGCGATCTCGGCTCGTGCGTCCTCGAGCGTACGACGTGCCTGTGCGCGCAGCTCGTCGGCTTCCTCTCGGGCCGAGGCGACCAGGCCGGCGCCCTCGGCCCTGGCGCGCCGTAGCTCGTCGTCGGCCGCGTGCTGCTTCTCGAGGATCTCCCGGGCGACCTGCTCGCGGAGGGTCCGGGCTCCGTGCTCGGCCTCGTCGAGACGGTGCCGGGCCCGCTCCTCGGCCTCGGCGGCGGCCTCCTCCGCGTCCTCGCGGATCCGGGCGGCGTCGGACTCGGCTGCTTCGCGCGCCGCAGTCGCGTCCTGCTCGGCCAGCGTGTGTGCCTCGGCCGCGGCACGTCGTACGGCGTCGGCCTCGGCCTGGGAGGCGTCGCGCTCGTCGGCGAGCCGGGTGCGGAGCCGGGTCGAGACCTCGCCCACGGCCAGCCGCGCACGCCGTACCCGGTCGGCGGCCTCGCGGTGCCCGACCTGCCGGAGCCGGTCGGTCTCGAGGTCAGCCGTCGCCAGCAGGGAGCGGACCGTCTGCTGGGTCCACGTGGTCTGCTCCGCGGCCGCGTCGAGCTCGCGCCGGGCCTCGGCCTGGGCGGTGGCCACGACCTCCTCGGCCTGGGCCCGAGCGTCGGCCAGGACCTGCTCGGCCGCCTGGCGCATCTCCTCGGCGTCGGCGATGGCCGACTCGCGGGCAGCGATGGCCTCCTGCTCGGCCTTCTCGAGGAGGGCGGCCGCCTCGGCCTCCGCTGCCGCCAGCAGTGTCTCGCTGCGGGCCTCGGCCTCCTCGACCCGGATCGCGACCAGGTCGCGGGTCTCGGAGTCCTGCTGGTCGGCTCTCGCCTGCGCCGCCGCCAGCCATGAGTCGGCCTGCTGCCGGGCCTCGGTCCGCAGTCGCTCGGCACTCGCGTGGGCGTCGTGCTCGTGCTCCTCCGCGGCCCGGAGGCGCTGGGCGGCGCTGCTCTCGGCCTCGGCGACGATCTGGTCGTGGTGGGTCTGCGCGGCCTCCATCAGGAGCCGGGCCTGGTCGCCCGCGTCGGAGACGACCTGCTGGGCGTCGGCCGAGCTGTTCTCGAGGGTGTGCTGGGCGAGCTCGCGCGCGTGCGCCGCCTCGGCGTGGAGCTCGCTCGGCCTCGACGTGGAGTCGCTGGGCCTGCTCGGTCAGGGAGCGCGACTCCTCCTCCGCCTGGCTCTGGAGCTCCTCCGCGACCCGCTGGGCATGGCGCAGCACAGCGGCGGCCTGTTCGTTCCAGGCCGGGCGGGGGGTGGGTTCCGGCTGGCCCTGCATCGCGACCATCCTCTGATCCTCCCAGAGGATCGCCGGGAGCGGGAGGGGAGTCGGTGAACCCGGGCGGTGGGGGAACTGATGGAGACGTGACGCGCGCCGGCACCCGGGTGGTGGGGTGCCGGCGCGAGCCGGTACGACGGGCGCGGCGCGAGGAGCAGGGAGTCTCTGCGGCCCCGCCCGCCGCGGTCTGTCAGTGCGCGGGGTGGACGAAGCGGAACGCCCACCAGGGCAGCCGGTACTGCTGGGTCGGCCGGCCGCTCAGCCGCGCGGTCTCGCGTCGGGCGCGTTGGTAGCTCCGGGCGGCACGCGCCTGGGCGCGCTGCTCGGCCAGCGCGACGCGGTCGTCGATGGTCTGTCGGGCGATGCTCTGGGCCAGGTTCGGGCTGGCGACGAAGGTGTTCATGGTCTGCTCCTCGGGTCGGTGTCGCTGGTGATGACCTCGAATCTGCCTCTAAGACGTCGTCTCCGGATCGGGCAAATGGCGTAGATCGGGCCTCAGATCGCAGCGATATGCCAGGCGACAAGGACCGGGTCGCGGGTTCACCATGGGTCCCATGGCAACGCGCGGGGGCGTGATGGTCGGTCGTGAGGCCGAGCTGACCGCCCTGCTCGAGGCATTCGCAGCGGCCGAGGCCGGTGAGGCGCAAGTGGCACTGGTGCTGGGCGAGGCCGGGATCGGCAAGACCCGGCTGGTGCGCGAGTTCCTGGAACGTCTCCCACAGGGGACGACGGTGGCCGTCGGACACGCCGTACCGCTGTCGGCCGGAGCGATCCCGTACGGCGTGGTCTCGGACCTCCTACGCTCGGTGGTGCACGAGGTCGGCCACGACGCGGTCGCCGACTCGCTGGGCTCCCGCACGTCTTTCCTCGCGCCCCTGGTGCCTCGACTCGCAGCCGGTGTGGGTGAAGCGGTGGACCGCCTGGCGCTGTTCGCTGCGACCCAGGACCTGCTCGCGGACCTGGCAGAGGACGGGCCGGTCGTCCTGGTCGTCGAGGACGCCCACTGGGCCGATGAGTCCTCGTTCGATCTGCTGACGTTCTGGTCCCGGACCATGCAGCGCAGCCGGATCCTCCTCGTCCTGACCGCTCGCGATGTGGGAACCGATGAGGCGGTCCTGGAGCACCTGAACGGACTGCGTCACGTCCTAGGAGCCTCGGCATCGGTGCTGCGACACCTGAGTGCGAACGAGGTGGCCCGTCAGGCGGCATCTCTGGACGACACGATCGGCGAGGTGCGTCTGGCAGAGGTGGCCCGGCTCAGTGAGGGCGTCCCGCTGTACGTCGAGGAGCTGGTCGCCGAGGCGCAGGGCAACGTCTCGGACCTGCTTCGGGTCGACCTGCTCGCCCGGGTTCGTGATCTGGGAGCCGAGGATGCGCGGCTCCTGTACCTCGCCTCGTTGGAGTCGAGACCCGTCGATCCGAGTCAGCTGGCAGTCGTGGGGGACGTGAGCATCTCCAGGGCTGAGGCGGCGCTGACCGATGCTGTTGCGGCAGGCTTGCTGGTCGGCGCGGACGACGGTCGATACGGGTTCCGGCATGAGCTGCTGCGGGTCGCGGCTGTCGAGAAGGCGCCGCAGTCGCTGCGACGGGAAGGCCACCAGAGGTGGGCGCGCGTGCTCGTGGACGACTTCGGCACGCCGGGTGACCGCACGGCTGCTGCGGACCACCTGGCGGGACTCGGCCCGTCTCGAGCGGGGTTCCTGGCGCGGATGGCCGCAGCCGACGAGATCTGGGGGGTGTCCAGCTCGCACGAAGCCGCGGTGCAGTGGCAACTCGCCCTGATGCTGATCCACCTGGACTCGACGCTCGCCACCGAGGAGGAGCATGACCTGACCTTGGCGGCGGTGTGCATGCTCGCCGACACGCCACCGGAACAGCTGCACTCTCTGATGGCGGTCGAGGAGTCCTTCACCGGTCCCGAGCCCAGCGTCCGCCGCGACTTCCTTGACCTCCGCGCCGCGGTGGCGGAATGGGCTGTGGGCGGCTGGGACGATCCGGACCTGGTCATCCAGCAGGTCGCCCACCATCGACTGCGGCTCGAGAGGCACCCTCCGACCCCTCTGCTCTTCGAGGCCTGCACCCTTCTTCTCCGCGCCTGCTGGTTCGTCGATCGGTTCGACGCAGAGTTCGAGCGCTGCGTCGACCTCGTGGAGCGGGCGGTGCCGGACCTACCCGACCGCTGCACGAACGCCACGGCGGTGCTCATCGTCTGGCGAGCGCTGACCGTGACGACTCCGGAGGAGCGGGCGGCGTTCTACCGCGAGGCGGTGGAGCTGACCGGCGGGCTCGACCACCTCTCCCGCTGCCGCGTCCTGGCCCAGGCGTCGCTCGAGCGCATCCATGCCGGAGACTTCCGAGCTGCCCAGATGTGGGCGCGGGAGGCGCAACAACTGCTGCGCGGACCCGACGCCCACTTCTTGTGGAACTCGGTGACCGCATACGTCGCGCTCGCCAGCTCGGCACTGGGTGAGTGGGACCGGGCAGAGGAGGAGGCAAGGCAGGCCCGGGTGGGCCATCCCAGCACCGTGATGAGGCTCGAGGCCTTCTTCATGCTGGCTCAGCTGCTGCTCGATCGAGGTCGCCACGAGGAGGTGGCCTCCTTGCTCGCCGACATCGAGCGTTCCGCTCTTCGGGCCACGGCCACCTTCCACCCACAGGGATTCATCGACACGATCCGCGCCGCCTTGCTCGCCGAGCAGGACCCGGCGGCCGCGGGCCAGCTCCTGGCTCAGCACGTGTGCTCCGACGTCGGGGTCTACAACCACACCGAGGGTGGGTGGTTCGGCCGTGCCTGGTCGCTGGCCGCGGAGCTCGCTTGGCGTGACCCTTCATCCTCGGCCACCTGCACCGAGGCGCTGCGCGAGGCAGCCGCGCGGTCTCTGGCTCGGGACCCTCTGGGGGCCGTCTGGAGGGTCGAGGTGGAGGCTCACCTGGCTCGGGCCGCAGGGTCCGAGACCGGCTCAGGCTGGCGGGCTGCCGTCGCCGGCTGGGACGAGCTCGGGGTGGTGTTCCAGGCGGCTCGGTGCCGCCTTCGGCTGAGCGAGGCGCTTCTCGCCGAGGGTGACAGGGGCGCGGCAGCCACGGCCCTGGCCGACGGGCTCACAACGGCAGAGTCGCTGGGAGCCCGGCCGTTGGCGGACGAGATCCGTGCGCTGGCGGCTCGGGCACGCCTGCCACTGCCGGGGAGCGAGCCTGCGGCGGGTGCGCAGACCGGCGCGCTGACCGCTCGGGAGCTGGACGTGCTGCAGCTGCTGGTCGACGGGCGGACCAACGACCAGATCGGGGCGGCGTTGTTCATGTCGCCCAAGACCGCGAGCGTGCACGTGTCCCACATCCTGCAGAAGCTCGGCGCCGCCAACCGGACCGAGGTGGCGACCCTCGCTCACCGCCGAGGCCTGATCGCCCTGTAAGGCCGGAGCGCTCGCCGGCGGCCGAAGATGAGGAATCTGCCCGATGTCGTAGGCCCGTCTTAGGTCGAGCGTGGTGGGTGAGGAACGGCCGGAGCCGCCGGCCACCCACACGCCAGGAGACAGTCATGAGCACCTCCACCATCACCCACCACCCGGCTCCGATCGCCGCGGGGGCCGCCGCCGTGATCGCCGTCGCACTCGCCGTGGTGGGGGTGTCGATCGCGCACGACTCGGGCAGCACGGTGGCGCCCACCGATCCCGTGCACCAGGTCGTCGCGGCGCCCCATCACGGCGGGCACTTCGAGTACTCCAGCAGCGGCGGGAAGGTCATGATCGGCCAGTGACTCCGGGGGGACCACTGCGGGGGGTGGGGAGCGGGGGGAGCCAGTGGCTCCCCCCGCTCCAGTCTGCCCGTCCCGCCGCTCCAGGACGAGGCGATCGCCGTACGGCATGGTTGAGGGATTTGCCCGATGTGGCAGCCGGGGCCTTACGCCGAGGGTGGGTGTCGAGCCGGACTCACCGGCCGGAAGAGAGGTCACCATGTCCACCACGATCAGCACCCAGCACCACCATCGGCTGCCGCTTCTCGCGTCACTCTCGGTCGTCGGCGTCATCGCCGCGGCCGGCGTCGTCGGTGTCGCGATCCACGACTCCACCACCTCGGGTACGCACGCCAAGGCCGCGCCGGCACAGGCCCAGCCGCGGCCAGGAGCCGACGAGAACGCCACCGTCGCCGAGCGCGGGCAGGTGCCGAACGGCTACGCGCAGTACCAGCACTACTACAACGGTCAGAAGATCGGCGGGAGCGACTTCCAGCCGACCACCAGTGGCGGTCACACCGTCGTCGGCCCCTGACCTCGGATCCGGACCGGCTGGACGTCACGAGCGGGGGGAGCCGATGGCTCCCCCCGCTCGACTCCGTCTCAGCGTCCGATGGTCAGAGGATCCGCTGGTACCACGCCGTGTCGAGCCACCGGTCGAACTTGCGCCCCACCTCGCGCATGGTGCCGAGGTGCTCGAAACCGCAGGCCTCGTGGAGCGCCACGCTCGCCGGGTTGGGCAGGGCGACCAGGGCCAGCGCCACGTGCATCCCGTCGGCCGCGAGGCGGGCGAGGAGATCGTCGTACAGGCGGCGGCCGAGGCCGCGGCCCCGGGCCTGCTCGGCGAGATAGACCGAGGTCTCTCGGGTCAGCCGGTAGCCGGGCCGCGGGCGGTAGTCCGAGGCATAGGCGAACCCCACCACGTCGCCGGCGTCGTCGGCGACCAGCAGGTGGTGGCCCGGCTCCCGGCTCGCGAGGCGCCGCTCCCAGTACGACGGGGGCGGCGGCACGAGGTCGAAGGTCGAGATCCCGGTCAGCACCTGCTCGTCGTAGATCGCCGCGACGGCCGGGAGATCGGCGTCGGTTGCGGGGCGGACGGTCACGGCAGCAGGCCGTGCGCGCGGAACATCCGGTCGTAGATCTCGCGCACCACCGGTTCCTTGTGCCGGTTGTAGTCCATCCCGGTGCCGCCACCCGGCCGGGCGTTCATCTCGGCGGCCGCCGTGCGCTTGGCCTCGGCGTACGTCGTGAGGTCATCGGGGTGCTCACGCAGCCAGGCCTGGAACATCAGGTGCCGCACCACCTCCGGGCAGTCCGGTCCGAAGACGTGTACGTGGGCGAGCGGGTCGGCGGACTTCAGCAGCCGATGCTCGTGCCACCACGGCTCACGGATCGTGTGGACGAGGCCGGCGGCAGTCAGATCGGGGATGTACGACGGCTCGTCGGCCGGGTCGACGACGACCAGGTCGACGTCGATCACGGGCTTGGCCGGGAGCCCCACCACCGAGGTCGAGCCGACGTGGTGGAGCTCGAGCACGCGGTCGCCGAGCGCACTGCGGATGACCCCGGCGACCCTCTCGAATGCGGCCGGCCACTGCTCGTCGTACTCGACGACCTCGATCCGGTACGGCGTCTGCACCTGTCCCTCGACCCAGGCGTCCGAGTCGGGCCGACCGTCGTCGTGGAAGCGGGTGATCTCTTCGTCCGAGGGCATGGCGCCACGCTAGCGAGAGCGGCCCTCACGGATCCGGTACGCCTGAGCCGGATGGTTCGTGGTGATCATCCAGATCCGTGGGTCGTGCAGGAGCCGGCGCTGGAGCCGCGGGCTGTCGACGGTCCAGACCAGCAGCGGGACCCCGATCTTCCTGGTCCAGCGCGACAGCCGGATCATCGCCAGGGCGTAGTGCGCCGCGACGGCGTCCGCGTGCGAGTCGGCGAAGCGCTGGTGGGGGAACACCTCGCCCCACAGTCGTCGGAGGGCCTCGGTCCACGGCAGACCCCGGACGCTCGAGCCGAGGCTCATCCCGACCAGCAGCGCGGAGCGGCGATCCACCGCCCACGACCGCATCGCCCGGGTGGCCTCGCGACGGCCGGTGGTCATCACGATCTTGTCGGCCGGCAGGGCGTCGACGAGGGCCGCGAGCAGGTCGGCCTCCCACGACTCGCCGTTCTTGCGTGCGCTGCCTGAGGTCTCGAACTTCACGTCGACGTGCGCGCCCATGCCGGACACCGCCAGCGCGCCGATCAGCTGCTCGAGCCGCAGCACCTCGGGCGCCCGGCTCTGCACGGCAGGCCAGTCCAGGGTCCGGATCGGGTCGCCGTCGATGTCGGGGTCGTGCGCGATCACGAACACCCCGTCGGTGCACCGGCGTACGTCGAACTCGCAGTAGTCGGCGCCGACCTCGGCCGAGTGGGCGATGCCGGCCAGCGGATCCTCGGTGCCGCCGACCAGGCCCAGCTCGGTGAAGCCGCAGCGGTGGGCGGAGATCAGAACTCGATGGCGGACCACGAGAGCAGACGCTAGCGTCGCCGGGCGTGATCAGACCATGATCAACCCCGCTGCGCAGGCAGCCCTGGACGAGCTGGTGGCGCGCGACGACCCGACGATCCTGGGGCTGGTGCTGAGCGGCTCCGCGGCGCGCGGGATGGCGACCGAGCACTCCGACGTCGACGTGTACGTCGTCCGTGACGACGACGTGGAGCGGGAGACCAGCCACAGCGCGGCGATCGACGAGATCTACTGGTCCGTCGCCGATCTCGAGCAGGTCGACCGCCACGGCGAGGGAGGCTGGTACTTCCGATGGTCCTTCGCCTACGCCGAGGTCCTGCGCGACAAGACCGGGGGCCGGGTGACCGAGGCGGTACGCCGCCAGGCCACCGTCGACGACGACGAGCAGCGGTGGGTCCTGGTCGACCAGGACCGGCTGGACGGCTTCGTGAACTTCGCCTACCGGGCCCTGAAGAACCACCGGGACGGCCGGCTGCTCGAGGCGCGGCTCGACGCGGCGGAGTCGCTGCCGTGGCTGCTGAACGTGGTGTTCACACTGGCCGGTCGGCTCCGGCCCTACAACAAGTACCTGCCGTGGGAGCTCCGCGAGCACCCGCTCGCCGTGCCGGAGTGGTCGGCCGAGGCGTTCCTGCCCGAGATCGAGGCTGATCCTGGCCGGTGACCCGGCGGCGCTGCGTCGTACCTTCGCCGTCGTCGACCGCGAGGTCCGCGCCTGGGACACCGCCCACGACACCACGGTCTGCGGCGACCTGGTCGATGAGTGGGGCGACGAGCTGCAGATCCTGCGCGGCTGAACAGGGCGGCTCGCGAGCAAGCTCGCTTCGCCGCTCGCTGCGCTCACTTCCTTCGTGCTTCGCCCGAAGAAAGTGTGCTCGCTCGGGAACACTCCTACGTCGGCTTGCGTTGGGCTGAGTGATAGAACTTGAGTCGATCGGACTCAAGGATTTTGTCACCGAGACACTGACCGTCAGGATGGTGTCAGATCCAGAACCCAGACCGGCTGGACACCAGTCGGACGACCCGGAGGTAACCCAACATGGCTCGTGCCGTCGGCATCGACCTCGGTACGACGAACAGCGTCGTCGCCGTCCTCGAAGGTGGAGAACCCACCGTCATCCCCAACGCAGAAGGGGCCCGCACCACGCCGTCGGTGGTTGCGTTCGCCAAGTCCGGCGAGGTCCTCGTCGGTGAGGTCGCCAAGCGGCAGGCCGTCACCAACATCGACCGCACCATCCGGTCGGTCAAGCGTCACATGGGCACCGACTGGTCCCAGAAGATCGACGACAAGGACTTCACGCCGCAGCAGATCAGCGCGTTCGTGCTCCAGAAGCTCAAGCGCGACGCGGAGGCCTACCTCGGCGAGACGGTCACCGACGCGGTGATCACCGTGCCGGCGTACTTCTCCGACGCCCAGCGCCAGGCCACCAAGGAGGCCGGCGAGATCGCGGGCCTGACCGTGAGCCGGATCGTCAACGAGCCGACCGCGGCCGCGCTGGCCTACGGGCTCGACAAGGGAGACGACCAGACGATCCTCGTCTTCGACCTCGGTGGCGGCACGTTCGACGTGTCCCTGCTCGAGATCGGCGAGGGCGTCGTCGAGGTCAAGGCCACCAGCGGTGACAACCACCTCGGTGGTGACGACTGGGACTCCCGCGTCGTGGAGTGGATGGTCAAGAAGTTCAAGGACAACAACGGCGTCGACCTGGCCCAGGACAAGATCGCCATGCAGCGCCTCCAGGAGGCTGCGGAGAAGGCGAAGATCGAGCTCTCGGCGTCCAGCGAGACGACGATCCACCTGCCCTACATCACCCACGGTGAGTCCGGCCCGCTCCACCTCGAGGAGAAGCTGACCCGGGCGGAGTTCCAGAAGCTGACCTCCGACCTGCTCGACCGCACCAAGGCGCCGTTCCAGTCGGTGCTCAAGGACGGCGGCGTCGACGTCAGCAAGATCGACCACGTCGTGCTCGTCGGTGGCTCCACCCGGATGCCGGCGGTGAGCGAGCTGGTCACCCAGCTGCTCGGCGGCAAGGAGCCCAACAAGGGCGTCAACCCCGACGAGGTCGTCGCGGTGGGCGCGGCGCTCCAGGCCGGTGTCCTGAAGGGCGAGGTCAAGGACGTGCTGCTCCTCGACGTCACCCCGCTCAGCCTCGGCATCGAGACCAAGGGCGGCGTCATGACCTCCCTCATCGAGCGCAACACCACGATCCCGACCAAGCGGTCGGAGATCTTCACCACGGCCGACGACAACCAGCCGAGCGTGGAGATCAAGGTCGCCCAGGGAGAGCGTCAGATGTGGGGACAGAACCAGCCGCTCGGCAACTTCGAGCTGACCGGTCTGCCGCCCGCTCCCCGAGGCATCCCGAAGATCGAGGTCACCTTCGACATCGACGCCAACGGCATCGTCCACGTCTCCGCCAAGGACCAGGCGTCCGGCCGCGAGCAGTCGATGACGATCTCCGGCGGCAGTGCGCTGTCGAAGAACGACATCGACCGGATGGTCAAGGAGGCCGAGCAGTACGCCGCGGAGGACGCCGCGCGCCGAGAGGCCGTCGAGACCCGCAACCAGGCCGACTCGCTGGTCTACACCACCGAGAAGTTCCTGACCGACAACTCCGAGAAGATCCCGGACGACGTCAAGACCGAGGTCCGCACCGACCTCGACACCCTCAAGGCGACCCTCGAGGACGCCGAGGCGAGCTCGGACGCGATCCAGGCGGGGGTCACCAAGCTCGGTGAGTCCAGCCAGAAGATGGGCGCCGCGATGTACGCCGCCGCCGAGGCCGAGCAGGCCGCGGCCGGTGGGTCCGACACCTCGACCGGAGCGGCCGACGACGACGTCGTCGACGCCGAGATCGTCGACGAGCCGGCTGACGAGGCCGGCGAGGGCGGCGAGGGCGAAGCCAAGTGACCAAGAAGCAGGCCGCGGGGGAGCCGGAGACGGCTCCCCCGGCGGCCGGCTCCTCGGACGCCGACGTCTCCGACATCTCCGGCATCGACAACTGGCTCGAGGAGGGGGCTCCCCTGGAGCCCGTGGACCTCGGGCCTGACGACGAGGGCACCGCGGAAGCGGAGCCGGCAGCCGATCAGATGGCCGAGGTGCAGCAGGCGCTCGCCGAGCGCACCGCCGACCTGCAACGCCTGCAGGCGGAGTACCTCAACTACAAGCGCCGGGTCGACCGTGACCGGGAGCTCGTGCGTGAGAACGCGACGTACGCCGCCCTGGCGCCGATCGTCGAGGTGCTCGACACCGTCGACCGGGCGCGCGAGCACGGCGACCTGGATCCCGGCTTCCAGGCGGTCGCCGAGCAGCTCGAGCGGGTCGTGGCGCAGGCCGGGCTGGTCAAGTTCGGCGAGGCGGGCGACGCGTTCGACCCGCAGATCCACGAGGCACTCAGCCACATCGGGGAGGATCCCGAGGTGGAGGTGACCACCGCCAAGGTGGTCGCCAAGGCCGGCTACCGGTTCGGCGACCGCGTCGTACGCGCCGCGCAGGTGCTGGTCGTCGACCCGGCGGGCGAGTGAGTCTCGACAGGCTCGACCACCGAGAAGAAGGCTCGACCGACGAACGCAGAACTACGTACAACTGACGACACCGGAGAGGAGGAGGGGAGATGAGCACCGACGGCATCCGTACCGACTGGGCGAACAAGGACTTCTACGCCGAGCTCGGCGTGACCAAGGGCGCCACCCAGGCCGAGATCAAGAAGGCCTACCGCAAGTTGGCGCGCGCCAACCACCCCGACTCCAACCCCGGTGACACCGCCAAGCACGACAAGTTCAAGGCGGTCGCCGAGGCCTATGACGTGGTCGGCGACGAGGAGAAGCGCAAGAAGTACGACGAGGTCCGCGACCTCTACGCCGGCGGCGGCTTCGGCGGCGGTGGTGCGGGGGCCGGTGGCTTCGACCTCAACGACCTGCTCCGCGACCGGGCCGGCGCGGGCGGCGGCGGTGGCTTCGGAGACCTCTTCGGAGACCTCTTCGGCGGCGGCCGCGGCGGACGGCAGCAGCAGACCCGGACCCGTGCGGTGCGCGGCGCCGACGTCGAGTCCAACGCCACGATCAGCTTCATGGACGCCATGGAAGGCGTCACGATCAGCCTGCGGCTGACCTCCGACTCGGCCTGCCCGGAGTGCCACGGCACCGGCGGCAAGCCGGGCACGACCCCGCACATCTGCCCGGAGTGTGAGGGCGCAGGCTTCATCGTGAACTCCATGGGTGGCGCGTTCTCGATCAACGAGACCTGCCCCCGCTGCCACGGCCGGCAGCTCGTGTACGACGAGGCGTGCCCGACCTGCCACGGCTCCGGCCGCGGCACGTCCTCGCGCTCGATCCAGGCCCGTATCCCCGCCGGCGTCAAGGACGGCCAGCGGATCCGGCTGCGCGGCAAGGGTGGCGCGGGCGAGAACGGCGGTGCCGCCGGCGACCTGTTCGTCAGCGTCAAGGTGACGCCCCACCGGCTCTTCGGTCGCACCGGCGACAACCTCACCCTCGACGTGCCCGTGTCGTTCGACGAGGTCGCGCTCGGCGCCGAGATCAAGGTCCCGACGCTCGAGGGCGGCGCGGTGACCCTCAAGGTCCCCGCCGGCACCCCGAACGGCCGCACCTTCCGGGTCCGCGGCCGCGGGGCCAAGAAGAAGGACGGCACCCGGGGCGACCTGCTCGCCACGGTCCAGGTACAGGTACCGGGGCGGCTCAACGACGCCGGCCGCGAGGCCCTCACGGCGTACCGCGCGGCGGGCGCGGACAGCACGCTCCGCGCGAACCTCTTCGAGTCGCAGTGATGAGCGGGCCGGACCGCGCCGGACTTCCGCCCGACGCCGCTGTCTACGTGATCAGCGTGGCGGCCGAGCTCTCCGGGCTGCACCCGCAGACGTTGCGCGCCTACGAGCGGATGGGCCTGATCATGCCGGGCCGCACCGGTGGCGGCGGTCGCCGCTACAGCCACCGCGACATCGAGCTGCTGCGCGAGATCGCCTCGCTCACCGCCGGTGGTGTCGGCATCGAGGGGGTACGCCGGATCCTCGAGCTGGAGAACCAGGTCCTCGCGCTCCGGGCTCGCAGCGAGGAGCTCGCCGCCGAGCTCGTGGCCACCCGCGAGGCCCTGCGTCAGGCCTTGGCCCAGCGTCCGAGCGACCCGGGGAAGCTGCCGGTGCTCCGCGGCCCGGATCCCGGCGCCTCACTCGTCGTCTGGCGTCGCTCCCGCCACTGACGGCCGCACGACGTACGGGCGTAGGTTCGCCGGATGGACCCTCTCCAGGACAGCGTGGACGAGGTCGCCCGGCTCACCGGGTTCTCCGGAGTGGTGCGGGTCGACCGCGCTGCGCAGACCGAGCTCATGACGGCGTACGGGCTCGCCGACCGCGCACACGAGGTCCCGAACACCGTCGACACCCTGTTCGCGACCGCGAGCGGCGCCAAGGGCCTGACCGCCCTGGTGGTGATGAGGTCGGTCGAGCTCGGTGCGCTGACGCTCGACACCACCGCCCGGTCGCTGCTGGGCGAGGATCTGCCGCTGGTGGCCGACGACGTGACGGTCGAGCACCTGCTCGCGCATCGCTCCGGGATCGGCGACTACCTGGACGAGCACGGGCTCGGCGTCACCGACTACGTGCTGTCGGTGCCTGTCCACACGCTCACCACGACAGCGTCGTACCTGCCGCTGCTCGCGGGCCACCCGACCGCGTTCGCGGCCGACCAGGGCTTCGCCTACAACAACGGCGGGTACGTCCTGCTCGCGCTGCTCGCCGAGCGCGCCACGGGCGAGGACTTCCCGGACCTGGTCCGCGCGCTGGTGACCGAGCCCGCCGGCATGGTCGACACCGCGTTCCTGCGTTCCGACGAGCTACCCGGCCGCGCCGCGCTCGGCTACCTCACGGCAGACGGCCCGCGGACCAACGTCCTCCACCTGCCCGTGCTCGGCACCGGCGACGGTGGCATCTACTCGACCGCGGCCGACTTCCACACCTTCTGGGACGCGCTCTTCGGCGGCCGGATCGTGTCCGTCGACCGCGTCGCCGAGATGGTCCGGCCGCGCAGCGACTGGCCCGAGGAGTCCGAGCGCTTCGGACTCGGGTTCCACCTCCACGCGACCGGCGACGCGGTGTGGCTTGAGGGGTACGACGCCGGCGTGTCGTTCCTCAGCCTCCACCAGCCGTCCAGCTCGCTCACCTGCACGGTCGTGTCCAACTGGACCGACGGTGCGTGGCCGATGGTCAAGGCGCTCGGCGAGCTTCTCGGCTGGTGAGCAGGCTGCGACTAGGCCGAGCCCCAGTGGGCGGGACGGGCGAGCTGCTCGGGGATCGTCGTACCAGCGTCACCTCGGGCCGCGTTGACCTGGCTCTGGCTGAGAAACAGCGTGGCTGCGAGCCGGGTGCCGCGCAGGTCGGCGTCCCGCAGGTCGGCGCCGAGCAGGTCGGCGCGGCCGAGGTCCTGGTCTCGCAGGTCGGCCCGGATCAGCAGTGCGCCGCGCAGGTCAGCGTCGCGCAGCGGCACCGACCGGAGGTCGTTTCCGGCCAGATCGTGGCGCCGGTACGACGGGCCGCCGCGGAGCCGTTCACTCGCCGACTCCAGGGCCGCTCCGACCCGCTCCTGCAGCCCCTCGAGGTCGAGGGCGAGCAGCTCGGTCGGGGTGGCACCGGTCAGGACGACGACCTGGTCGGTGAGCGCGGCCGCGGCCGGGTCGGGGCTGCGCCGGCCGACCTCGGTGAGGTGCGCGAGCATCTCGTGGAGCAGCCGCATCACCGACAGCACCGCCGCCATCTCGCCGAGGTTGTCGTGCTCGCGCCACGAGACACCGCGGTACGTCACTTGCGACACCTGCTGCCCCGCGCCGAAGCAGTCGAACGTCACGCAGCCCGACCAGCCGTCCTGGCGCAGCGTCGCGTGGATGCGGCACCGATCGTCGTCGGCGAGGTTCGGGCACGGAGTACCGCCGGGCTTGTCCATGCCGAAGCCGGACACCGCCTGGAACGGCAGCAGCACGCAGCACAGCGCGAAGCACTGCTCGCAGTCCGCCACCAGCGACGGTGCCTCCGGGATGCTCACCCCGTCATCGTGCCAGCGGACCCGCGCGTCACGTCGTGCGCGGGTCGAGCCGCCGCAGCGCCCAGCCGACGAGCATCAGCAGGATCCCCAGGACAGTGGCCATGGCCGAGACTCCGAACGCCACCACCGACGTGAAGAGGCTCGCCTGGAGGAACGACGCGGTCATCACGGTGTCGCGGTTGGGGTCGTCCTGGGGGAGCTCGGCGTAGGTCTTGCCGCCGGCGATGTCCTCGGCGTGCTTGCCGATGACCATGGCCTGCGAGTACGCCGTGAACGGGCCGTTCACGGCCTTGCCGGCGAACATGTCGGCGTCATCGGACACCACGATCTTCTGGTCGGACAGGGTCTGCTGCACGGCGACGTAGGCGACCACGCCGGCCACGGCGAAGATCGCCCCGGCGATCATCGCGACCAGGCCAACCACGCGTGCCCCACCTCCTCGGCGCTGCTTCGGGGTCACGGCCGGGTCTGCTGCGGGTGCGGTGTCGGACATCGCTGCCTCCTCGGGTCCTGGATGACAGCACGCTAGAACGCCGCCCCGGGCGATCACACGGTCCGGACAGGGTGTCGTGCGAAATCACCCAGAGTTGAGGGGAATCGACTCAACTTCTGGTTCGTTGCACCAGTAGGCCGCCACACTGGGTGGCGCCGCCACGAGTCGTAGGAGACGTACGCACAGATGAGTCAGTTCGGGGCCGAGAAGTTCACCACGCGCAGCCGTGAGGCGATCGAGACCGCCCAGCTCGCGGCGACGACCGCGGGCAACACCCAGACCGAGCCCGTCCACCTGCTCGCGGCCCTGCTGCGCGACGCCGACGGTACGGCGCGCCAGCTGGTGGCGAAGGCCGGCGCCGACGCCGCGTCCCTCGCGGCCCAGGCCGAAGGAGCCCTCCAGGCGCTGCCGAAGGCCAGCGGCGCGACCGTCCAGCAGCCGGCCGCCTCGCCGGCGCTGACGCGCGTGCTGGCGGGGGCGCTCGACCTGGCCGCCTCGATGAAGGACGACTACGTCGCGACCGAACACCTGCTCGTCAGCCTGGCCACCGTCGAGTCCAGTGCTCAGAAGCTGCTCACCGACGCCGGGCTCACCGCAGCCGGGCTCCGTGAGGGGCTGACGGCGCTCCGTGGCAACCGCCGGGTGACGAGTCCCGAGGCGGAGTCGACGTACGAGAGCCTGGAGAAGTACTCCGTCGACCTCACCAAGGCCGCCGAGGACGGCAAGCTCGACCCGGTGATCGGGCGGGACGCCGAGATCCGCCGGGTGGTCCAGGTGCTGTCGCGTCGTACCAAGAACAACCCGGTGCTGATCGGCGACCCCGGCGTCGGCAAGACCGCCGTCGTCGAGGGCCTCGCCCAGCGGATCATCGCCGGCGACGTGCCCGACTCCCTCAAGGGCCGGCGCCTGCTCTCGCTGGACCTTGCGGCGATGGTGGCAGGGGCGAAGTACCGCGGTGAGTTCGAGGAGCGGCTCAAGGCGGTGCTGGAGGAGATCAAGGACTCCGGCGGCCAGGTGATCACCTTCATCGACGAGCTGCACACGGTCGTCGGCGCGGGCGCCGGCGGCGACTCGGCGATGGACGCCGGCAACATGCTGAAGCCGATGCTGGCCCGCGGCGAGCTGCGGATGATCGGCGCGACCACGCTCGACGAGTACCGCGAGCGGATCGAGAAGGACCCCGCGCTCGAGCGCCGGTTCCAGCAGGTCTTCGTCGGCGAGCCCAGCGTCGAGGACACCATCCAGATCCTGCGCGGCATCCAGGAGAAGTACGAGGCGCACCACGGCGTCCGGATCACCGACGCCGCGCTCGTCGCCGCCGCGACGCTCAGTGACCGCTACATCACCGGACGTCAGCTGCCCGACAAGGCGATCGACCTGATCGACGAGTCCGCGTCGCGGCTGCGGATGGAGATCGAGTCCTCGCCGGAGGAGATCGACCAGCTCCGGCGCAACGTCGACCGGTTGAAGATGGAGGAGTTCGCGCTCGCCAAGGAGACCGACGCCGCGTCCGTCGATCGGCTGGCCAAGCTGCGCGCCGACCTTGCTGACCACGAGGAGGAGCTGCGTGGGCTCGAGGCGAGGTGGGAGCGCGAGAAGGCCTCGCTGGAGGGCGAGGGCGAGATCCGGCGTGCGCTCGACCAGCTGCGGATGGAGGCCGACAAGCTGCTGCGTGAGGGCAACCTCGAGGCGGCGTCCAAGATCCAGTACGAGTCGATCCCCGAGCTGGAGAAGAAGCTCGCCGCGGTCGAGACCGCCGAGGCGGACGACACCGAGCCGCTGGTCGGCGAGGAGGTCGGCGCCGAGCAGGTGGCCGAGGTGGTCGAGGCCTGGACCGGGATCCCGACCGGCAAGCTCCTGCAGGGCGAGACCGCCAAGCTGCTGGAGATGGAGTCGGTGATCGGGCAGCGGCTGATCGGGCAGCAGGACGCCGTGCGCGCGGTGAGTGACGCCGTACGACGTTCGCGGGCGGGCATCTCCGACCCGAACCGGCCCACCGGCTCGTTCCTGTTCCTCGGGCCGACCGGCACCGGCAAGACCGAGCTGGCCAAGTCGCTGGCGGAGTTCCTCTTCGACGACGAGCGGGCGATCGTCCGGATCGACATGAGCGAGTACTCCGAGAAGCACTCGGTCTCGCGGCTGGTCGGCGCGCCTCCGGGCTACGTCGGCTACGACGAGGGCGGCCAGCTCACCGAGGCCGTGCGGCGCCGGCCCTACTCCGTCGTACTCCTCGACGAGGTCGAGAAGGCGCACCCCGAGGTCTTCGACATCCTGCTGCAGGTGCTCGACGACGGGCGGCTCACCGACGGCCAGGGCCGCACGGTCGACTTCCGCAACACCCTCCTGATCCTGACCTCCAACCTGGGCTCGAACTTCCTGGTCGACCCGGCGCTCGACGCAGCGACGAAGAAGAGCTCGGTGATGTCGGTGGTGCGGTCGAGCTTCAAGCCGGAGTTCCTCAACCGGCTCGACGAGATCGTGGTCTTCGAGGCGCTGACCCCGGCCGAGCTGACCCACATCGTCGACCTGCAGCTGGCGCTGCTCGAGCAGCGGCTCGCCGTACGCCGGATCAGCATCGACGTCACCGAGGCCGCGCGGGCCTGGCTGGCCGAGACCGGCTACGACCCGGCGTACGGCGCCCGCCCGCTGCGTCGGCTGATCCAAAGCGCGATCGGCGACCGCCTCGCCCGGATGCTGATCGGCGGCGAGGTCACCGACGGCGGAAAGGTCACCGTCGACGTCCATGACGGCGAGCTCGCCCTCCAAGCCGTCTGACGCCGAGTCGGCGCAAAGAGGCGCTCAGATCTCGCCGAGTCGGCGCAAAGAGACGCTGGAATCACGCCGAGTCGGCGCAAAGAGACACTGGAATCGCGCCGAGTCGTCATATGACGACTCGGCGTGGTCACAGATACATGGCTCGTAGCCGGGGGTCGACCTCGCCGTCGGCGCCCGGCCCGGCCATGTCGGTGAGCAGATTCCGCAGGCCGGCCACGGCCTCGGCGCCGTGCTCGCGCACCAGCGCACGCTCGAACCGGCGGTGGAAGGCGCGGGCGGAAGCCAGCGCTCCGCGGCCGCGCTCGGACAGCTCGAGCAGCCTGGCCCGCGCATCGTCGGGGTGGGGCCGGCTGGTGAGGTATCCGCGACGGGTCATGTCGTCGACGATCTGCGCAGCCCCCTGCTTGGTGACACCGAGGCGGGCGGCGAGTGCACTCGTGGTGAGCGGAGCCTCGGCCAAAGCGCGGAAGACGTAGCCATCGGACCGCGCGAGGTCGTCGTACCCGCGCGTCGCCAGGTCCTCGTGCAGACGGCGCACAAATCCCTGGTAGCCGAGTGCGATCAGGATGCCGAGGTCTGGCGTCGTCATGCCATCAGGATAGACAATCCAACTTGGACAAGTTACCTTGTCGATATGACGATCCTTCTCACTCCCAGTGCTCCACGCTTCGAACTTCCCGGGCTGGTCTTCACCGGTCTCGCGTCGCCGAGCCGCGGTTCGGCCGACCTCTGCACCTGGCGGCTCGAGGTCGAGCCCGGGTTCGCCTCGCCGGACGCTCACACGCTCGACCGCGACGAGGTGTTCATGGTCGTGGCGGGCACGATTCGGTTGAGCCCCGACGACGCCCCCATCGAGACCGGCGGAGCGGCCGTCGTACCTGCGGGGACCCCGATCCAGCTCAGCACCGTGGGCGACGACCCGGCGGAGGTGATCGTCGCGATCTCGGCCGGCTTCCGCGCGACGGCGGAGGACGGCACCGAGATCGGTACGCCGCCCTGGGCGCTCTGATCACCGAGTCGTCATATGACGACTCGGCGTGATTTCAGCGCCTCTTTGTGACGACTCGGCGCGCTCCGGATGCCTCTTTGCGCCGACTCGGCGTTACTCCTCGGCGGACTCGGCCCAGAGGTTGACGCCGGAGTCGACGGCGTACTGGTCGATCTCGGTGAGCTCCTCGTCGGTGAGGGGCGGGCCGTCCAGGGCGTCGAGGTTGGTGTCGAGCTGCTCGACGCTCGAGGCGCCGATCACGGCCGAGGTCACCCGCGGGTCGCGAAGCGCCCACTGCAGGGCGAGCTGGGCCAGCTTCTGGCCGCGCCGCTGCGCGATCTCGTTCAGCGCGCGCACCCGGCGGAGCACGTCGTCGTCCAGCCCGGCGATGGTCGAGTCGTCGCGCGCGGCCCGTGAGTCACCCGGTACGCCGTCGAGGTAGCGGTCGGTGAGCAGCCCCTGCGCGAGCGCGGTGAACACGATGCAGCCCATCCCCTGACCCTCGAGCTCGTCGAGCAGCCCGCCTTCGATCCAGCGGTTCAGCATCGAGTACGACGGCTGGTGGATCAGCAGCGGAGTGCCGAGCGAGCGGGCGATCGTGGCCGCCTCCCGGGTCTTGTCCGGGGAGTACGACGAGATGCCCGCGTAGAGCGCACGACCCGAGCGCACCGCGGTGTCGAGCGCCCCCATCGTCTCCTCCAGCGGGGTGTCCGGGTCGAAGCGGTGGCTGTAGAAGATGTCGACGTACTCCAGCCCCAGCCGCTCCAGCGACTGGTCGAGGGAGGCGAGCATGTACTTCCGCGATCCGCCGCCCTGGCCGTACGGACCCGGCCACATGTCGTAGCCGGCCTTGGTGGAGATCACCAGCTCGTCGCGGTACGGCGCGAAGTCCTCGCGCATCCAGCGCCCGAAGTTCTCCTCGGCGCGGCCGTACGGCGGGCCGTAGTTGTTGGCCAGGTCGAAGTGCGTCACCCCACGGTCGAAGGCGCGCCGCAGGATCGCCCGCTGCGACTCCTCGGCCCGGTCGTCACCGAAGTTCTGCCACAGCCCCAGCGACAACGGGGGGAGCTGCAGTCCGCTGCGCCCGCAGTGGCGGTAGTCGGTGTCGTCGTACCGGTTCTCGGCTGCCTGGTAGCTCATGTGCCCATCCTGCCCAGGCGACGTGATGCCCGACACCTCGGGGGGCAGTCGTCTTCCGAGATGCACCGGCGCCTCGGCGAGCGTGGTGCAATGGAGGGCGTGAGTGAGCCGTCGAAGAAGACCCCCGCGCGCCCCACGCAGGTGACGGTGGCCGCGTGGATGATCATGGTCGGCTCCATCTTCGTCGTCCTGCTGGTGTGGGACCGGATCGCGGGGCTGCACTCGCTCGACACCCGCAAGGCGCTCGAGCCGCTCCTCGACGACCAGCGGCTGAAGGACGCCGGCATCCAGATGAACGACCTGCTGGTGATGATCCGGGTGGTCTCGATGGTCGCGGCCGGCTGCGCCGCGGCGATGGTGGTCCTCGGGTACCAGACCCTGCAGCGCAGCCGCGGTGCACGCCTGGCCCTGACCGTGCTCGCCGTACCCCTGTTCGTCTCCGGCCTGGCAACCGGCGGCTACGTCTCGTCCGCCGTCGCCGCCGCAGTCGGGACCCTGTGGCTGGGTCCGGCACGACTCTGGTTCGACGGCAAGGTCGCCGCCTCTGGAGCCCAGACCGCCACCCACCCCGCGACCCGACCCGTGTGGCCGCCGCCGTACGACCCCGGCCCGTCGGCGCAGCCCGGCCCCACACAGCCCGGCCCCACACAGCCCGGCCCCACACAGCCCGGCCCCACACAGCCCGGCCCCCCACAGCCCGAGCAGCCGCGACCGCAGCCCCACTGGCCGGACGGCCCGCCGCCGGCGTGGGCACCGCCCCCCACCTCTCAGTACGGCGCGCCCGCGGCCGCAGCGCGGAGCGCCGGCCCGACGGCCGGCCTGGCCGCCCGGCCGACCGCCCTGGTCTGGGCCTGCGTGCTCACCTGGATCTTCACCTCGCTGGCAGCGACGGTGTTCGCCACCTCGATCGTCGTGCTCGCCCACAGCCCCCACGTGGTGCTCGACAAGATGCACCAGCAGAACCCCGACCTGGCCTCGCAGGGTGTGAGCGACCACCTGATCCTGGTGGTCTGCTACGTCACCTGCGCCCTGCTGGTCGTCTGGTCTGCGGGCGCCGCGCTGCTCGCCGTCCTCGCGTTCCGACGCAAGCGACTGGCCTTCTACGCCCTGCTGGTGTCGACCGCCTGTGCGGCCGTGTTCTGCCTGCTCGGCGTGCTGGGCTCGCTGATCGTGGTGGTGCCGCTCGGCGCCGCCGTGATGACGATCGTCTGCTTGGTGCGGCCGGAGGTGCGTGCCTGGTTCGACAGGTCAGCGGGTGAGGTCCGCGGCGGCGAGCCGTCGTAGGCCCTCCTCGATCACGTCGACCTCCTTGCAGAAGGCCCACCGCACCAGCTGGTCGCCGGCGTCGCTGTCGTGGAACGGCTGTGTCGGGATCGCGACCACGCCGGCTCGCTCCGGCAGGGCCAGGCAGAACTCCATGCCGTCGGCCCAGCCCAGGCCCGAGATGTCGGTCAGCGCGAAGTAGGTGCCCTCCGGACGGCGTACGTCGAGGCCGAGCGCGGCGAGCCCGTCGCAGAGCAGGTCGCGGCGCTTCTCCAGGCTGGCCGCCAGCTCCCGAGGCCAGTCCGGCTCGTGGTCGAGGGCGTACGCGATCGCCGGCTGCAGCGGCGCGCCGGAGGTGAAGGTCAGCCACTGCTTGGCGGCCAGAGCCGCCGAGACCAGCGGCGCGGGACCCGTCGCCCAGCCGACCTTCCAGCCGGTGACGCTGTAGCTCTTGCCGGCGCTCGACAGGGTCAGGGTGCGATCGAACATGCCGGGCAAGGTGGCGAGCGGCACGTGCTCGCGATCGTCGAAGGTGAGGTGCTCGTAGACCTCGTCGGTGATCACCACCAGGTCGTGCTCGACCGCCAGGTCGGCGACAGCCTGCAGCTCGGCGCGGGTCAGCACGGTGCCGGTCGGGTTGTGCGGGGAGTTGAGGAGCATGAAGCGGCTGCGAGGGGTGACGGCCGACCGGAGCTCGTCGACATCGAGCCGGAAGTCGGGAGCCCGGAGCGTGACCGGACGACGTACGCCGCCGGCCATCTGGATCATCGCCACGTAGGAGTCGTAGTAGGGCTCGAGCACCACGACCTCGTCGCCCGGGTCGACCAGCCCCAGCAGGGCGGCGGCGATCCCCTCGGTGCAACCCGTGGTCACCAGCACCTGGGTGTCGGGGTCCAGGTCGAGGCCGTAGTGGCGCTGCTGGTGCCGCGCGATCGCCTGCCGCAGGGCGGGTACGCCGGGACCGGGCGCGTACTGGTTGGCCCCCGACGCGATGGCGTCGCGAGCAGAGTTGAGCACGGAGGCAGGACCGTCGGCGTCCGGGAAGCCCTGGCCGAGGTTGACCGCGCCGGTGCGGATCGCGAGCGCGGACATGGTGGTGAAGATGGTCGGCGGGATGCCGTCGAGGCGGTGGGCGGTCGACATCGGGCTAGGCCTGCGTGGCGGACCAGGTGGCCAGCAGCTCCTGCTCCCGCTCGGGAGCGAGTCCCACGTGCGGGTTCGTGGCCTGGTCGGGGGAGGCCTCGGCCCAGGCCAGGGTGTCGCGTACGACGTCCGCGAACGGCCGGTGCGTCAGCCCGGTGGCCTCCGCGCGCGCCGTACTCATGGCGAGCGCGAGCTCGGGGGTGCCCTCGGACCAGAGCGGCAGCTGCGCGCCGTCCACGCCCTGCTCGACCAACCAGTCGCCGTCGACCTGGACCAGCTCGGCGTCGCTGTCGAGCGCGGCGACCGTCTCCTCCACCATCGCCGCGAACGTCGTCGCCGGGCGCGCTGCGGTGAACGCCCCGGAGACGCGACCCTCGGCGAGCCGGACCGTCCACGCGCCCATGTCGCGGGCGTCGATGCACTGCATCGGCGCCTCCGCGGGGCCGGGTAGCAGGACGGTGCCGCCGCGGGCGGCCCGCAGCACCCAGTAGGGGTAGCGCGCAGTGGCGTCGCGGGGCCCGACGACGTACGTCGGCCGCACGATCGCCAGACCGGCGTCGCCGTACGCCTCACGTGCTGCGATCTCGCAGGACACCTTGAGCGGACCGTAGGTCTCGCCGGTGACCTCGTCGACGTCGTCCGCCGCCGGGTCGAAGAGCGGGGAGTCCTCGTCGGCGCCGGCCGTGGCGGGCTCCGCGTAGACCGAGACGGTCGAGATGAAGACGTGGTGGCCGCCGCGGTCACCCAGAGCCTCGTGCAGGTGGCGGACCTGGCCCGGCAGGTAGGCGCAGACGTCGATGGTCGCGTCCCACGACAGGTCGGCGAGCAGGGAGAGGTCGCCGTTCCGGTCGGCCAGCAGGTGCGTCGCCCCCGGTAGCTCGTCGGTCGCGTTGCGGTGCAACAGGGTGACGTCGTGACCGGCGTCGAGCGCCGCCTGGGCCATGCCGTGGCCGACGAAGTGGGTGCCTCCGATGATCAGGATCCGCATGCTGGGAGAGTAGCCATATGGACCGAGAGGTTGATCCAGCCCTGGCGCGTGACATCGACGAGCGCTGCCGTCTGACCGGCGAGTTCACGCTGAGGTCCGGGCAGGTGGCGAGCGAGTACTTCGACAAGTACCTCTTCGAGACCGACCCCGACCTGCTGGCCCGGGTCGCCGCCGCGATGGTGCCGTTGCTGCCCGGCGACACCGACCTGCTCGGTGGCCTGGAGATGGGCGGCATCCCGATCGCGACCGTGGTCAGCGCCCAGTCGCGCACACCGGCGCTGTTCGTGCGCAAGCAGGCGAAGACCTACGGCACCTGCAAGCTCGCGGAGGGTCCGCCGGTCGACGGGCGCCGGGTGACGCTCATCGAGGACGTCATCACCACCGGCGGCGCGGTCCGCGACGCGACCAGAGCCCTGCGTGAGGCGGGGGCCGTCGTCGAAACGGTGATCTGCGCGATCGACCGGTCGCCGGGCGACGACAACCCGCTGGCCGACGTCGGGCTCGAGATCCGGTCGGTCCTCACCAAGGCCGACCTGGACGCCGTACGCGGCTGACTAGCTCGTGGCCTCGGCCTGCTGACGGCGGTGCTTCCACCACTCGTAGGCGACCGGGATGACGGAGACGGCGAGCAGGCCGAGGATGACGATGTCCAGCTTCGAGCCGAGGCTGGGGAACGCGCTGCCCAGGAAGAAGCCCGCACAGACCAGCAGCGTCACCCAGAGCGCAGCCCCCACGAGGCTCCACAGCCAGAACTTCGGGCGCGGCATCTCGCTGACACCGGCGACCAGGGTCACGTAGGTGCGGACGAACGGCACGAAGCGCCCGATCACGAGGGCCGAGCTGCCGTGCTTCTCGAAGAACTCCACGGTGCGGTCGATGTAGGCCTTCTTCACGATCCGGCCGTCGTGGCGTCTGACCGGGTTCCCGATCGCCCGGCCTATCTCGTAGCCGACGACGTTGCCGAGGAACGCGGCGACCACGAAGGCGGTGATCCCGATCACGAGCTCCAGCCAGTTGGGCCCGTTGGTCAAGTTGAGCTTGTCGGTGGCGAGGAACAGGCCGAAGGCGAAGAGGAGAGTGTCGCCGGGAAGGAAGGGGAACAGCAGCCCGCACTCGATGAAGACGATGACGAGGCTGACCCAGACGAACTCGGTGTGGAAGTGGTCGAGCAGCCAGTTGGGGTCCATCCAGGGGATACCCAGGAGCATCGTCTGCAGGCCGGTCACGTCACGAGCCTATAGGCGCACCCTGTCCGTAGCCTGATCCCCGTGCACCCTCAGCAGACCCCGCCGTTCGCCGCGGCCGCGCGGATCGCGGCCGACCTCGTCCTCGGCCCCGAGGTCACCCGGCACTGGGCCGCCGAGAGCGCCTGTGCGGGGATGAGCGTGGGCGGCCTCGCCTGCCACCTCGGGTCGCAGACGGACCTCGTCGTACGCCTCCTGCGGGCCGGCCCGGCTGATCTGACGCCGATCCCGCTGGCCGAGCACTACGCCCGGGCCGCGTGGGTGCACACCGGCCCGGACGACGAGGCCAACGTCGGCATCCGAGAGGGGAGCGACGCCCAGGCTGCCGCCGGTCCCGACGCGCTGGCGACTCTGCTCGAAGGCCGGCTCGCCGAGCTGCCGGAGGTCCTCGACGGCGTAGACCCCGGTGTCGCCGTGCTCATCCCCTGGCAGGGCTGGGCCCTGACCGCTCACGACTTCCTGGTGACGCGCCTGATGGAGACCGTCGTCCACTCCGACGACCTCGCCGCCAGTGTCGGGCTCGAGACGCCGTCGTTTCCGGACGAGGTGGTGGCGCCGGTCTTCGACCTGCTGACCGGCCTCGCCGTACGGCGACACGGTGCCACCGCGCTGGTGCGGACGCTGGCTCGGCCGCAGCGTGCTCCGGCCACGGTCGCCGCGTTCTGATGGCGCGCCCCTGATGACAGAGGAGCGCGCGCCGTACGACCCGATGCCCCACGGGCCGGCCGAGGTGGGCGTCGGTCCGTGGCCGGGGGAGTGGCCGACCGGCGAGCAGTACGACGAGCAGCTGCTCGCCGAGGGCGACCGCCGCAACGTGGTGGACCGCTACCGCTACTGGCGGCTCGATGCGATCGTCGCCGACCTCGACCTGCGACGCCACGACTTCCATGTCGCGATCGAGAACTGGCAGCACGACTTCAACATCGGCACTGTCGTCCGCACCGCCAACGCGTTCCTGGCCGCGGAGGTGCACATCGTCGGCAACCGGCGCTGGAACCGGCGCGGGGCGATGGTCACCGACCGCTACCAGCACCTCCGGCACCACGCCACGGCGGCCGACCTCGCGTCGTACCTCCATGAGCGCGGGGTGCCGCTGCTCGGCATCGACAACCTGCCCGGCTCGGCGCACCTCGAGACGATGGAGATGCCGCGCCGGGTGTGCTTCCTGTTCGGGCAGGAGGGTCCGGGGCTCTCGGAGGGCGCGCGGGAGGCCTGCGACGGCACCTTCTCGATCGCGCAGTTCGGCTCCACCCGGTCCATCAACGCCTCAGCGGCCGCCGCGATCGCCATGCACACCTGGGTCCGCGCGCACGCCGACCTCGGCGACGACGCCTGGCGCGGCTGAGCCCGGAGTTCGACCCCCTCCGAGGGGACGAACGGCCCATCAGGTCAGCGTGGCGGTGCCACTACTGTGGAGTGCCGGAACCCGTAGGCCACTGAGGAGCCCTTGATGCCCGTCGCCACACCCGAGATCTACGCGCAGATGCTCGACACCGCCAAGGAGAAGGGGTTCGCGTTCCCGGCGATCAACGTGTCGTCGTCGCAGACCCTCAACGCCGCCCTCAAGGGCTTCGCCGACGCGGAGTCCGACGGGATCATCCAGATCTCGACCGGCGGCGCGGAGTACCTCTCCGGCCCGGCGGTCAAGAACATGGTGAGCGGCTCCGTGGCGTTCGCGGCGTACGCCGTGGAGGTGGCCAAGAACTACCCGATCCACGTCGCGCTGCACACCGACCACTGCCCCAAGGACAAGCTGGACGGCTTCGTCCGGCCGCTCATCGACATCAGCGCCGAGCGGGTCGCCCGCGGCGAGGCCCCGCTGTTCCAGTCGCACATGTGGGACGGCTCCGCCGTACCGCTCGACGAGAACCTCGAGATCGCCCAGGACCTGCTCGCCAAGTGCGCGGCGGCCCACATCATCCTCGAGGTCGAGATCGGTGTGGTCGGCGGCGAGGAGGACGGCGTCGAGGGCGCCATCGACGAGAAGCTCTACACGACCCCTCAGGACGCGCTCGACACCGTCGCGGCGCTCGGTCTCGGCGACAAGGGCCGCTACCTGACCGCCCTCACCTTCGGCAACGTGCACGGCGTCTACAAGCCGGGCAACGTCAAGCTGCGTCCCGAGATCCTCAAGTCCGCCCAGGACGCGATCATCGAGAAGTTCGGGACCGACGCCGGCTTCGGGCCCGGCTCCCTCCCGCTCGACCTGGTCTTCCACGGCGGCTCCGGCTCGTCGGAGGAGGACATCGCGGCCGCGGTGACCTACGGCGTCGTGAAGATGAACGTCGACACCGACACCCAGTACGCCTTCACCCGCCCGGTGGCCGACCACATGCTGCGCCACTACGACGGCGTGCTGAAGATCGACGGCGAGGTCGGCAACAAGAAGGAGTACGACCCCCGCGCCTGGGGCAAGGCCGGCGAGGCCGGCATGTCCGCCCGCGTCGTCGAGGCCTGCTCCAACCTCAGCGCCACCGGCCACACCATCGGCTGAGGGGCGGAGTTGTAACGCGGGGTTATCACCGCCGAAGTGCCCGCACAGCCCTCACTCAGTAGCAACAGCACCGCCGAAGTCCGGCCTACGACGCCCGGGCGGCCCGTGGGACCCGGTCGAACGTGTGGCGTGCCGAGAACTCGGCGAGGTGGGTGGGAAGGCGGTCTCCGAAGCGGGCGGCGGTGACGGCGTACTCCGCGCGGAGGCGTCGTACGGCGCGCGCCCGGGCCGCCCCGAAGAAGTCGCTCCAGATGATCCGGGAGACCCCGAGTCCCTCGGCGCAGATCAGCCGCTCGCGCTCCTTCTCGGCCCACACGACCTCCTCGGCCGGCCGAATCGCCACTCCGCCCGCGTCGCGCCCGACGTACTTGATGCGTCCGTCGAACTCGAAGACGTGGTTGCCGACGCGGAGGTCGCACCACACGACCCGGTCGTGCAGGAGCAGCGCGAACTGGGGCTCCGGCTCACCGACCCCGAGCTCGAGGACGAGGAGGCGGGCCAGGGACTCGGCGGCGTTCTCGGCTCGCGGGTCGGCCAGGTGCGCGGCCTCACGGGCGGCGACGATGCCCGGCCAGTGGGTCATCCGGCTGAGCTCCAGCGCGAAGTCCTTCGGCCGCACACCCTGGCGTGCGGCGGCGTCGCAGGCGGCGAGGCCGGTCGCGAACCCGTGCTCACGGGCGACGTCGAGCGCGGTGCGAGCCAGGCCGGTGATGGGCAGCCCCTCGCGGGTGACGTGGCCGCTGGACGGGAGTGCGCCGCGATGGTGCTTGACACCGTGCTCGGTGCGCGAGCCCTGGACGTCGGCGCGCATCACGTGGGTCAACTCACGCCTGGTCATCGCCAGTGGGAGCCCGTGCAGACGTGCGGCCGAGTCGTGGCTGAGCTCGACAGGCCGTCGAAGCGTGAGCAGAGCCGCGCGATCGCGCAGCTTCCACTGGTCGAGCTCGGACAGAGCGGTCCAAGATGACCGCTCGATGTAGACACCCCGGCGTACGACGACCCACGCGCCTCCGACGGCGGTGAGACCGCGGAGCTCGGGGCCTCGATAGCCGGCGTCCCTGGCCTGAGCGCGGGTGACGAGGCCGCGCTGGTCCGCGGCGATGGCAACGAGGAGTGGCTTCATGGGTCGAGCCTGTGGCGGAGCGCGCTCCGCCCGCGGCCGAGCGGATCGCCGCTGTGGAGAGGGGTGGCGGGACCCGCTCTCCGGGACGGCAACTGGTGCGGTGCTGTGGCCACTGAGTGCTTGCTGTGCGGCTACTTCGGCGGTGATAACCCCGCGTTACAACCGAAAACGCGCGCAGGCAGAAGCGGCGGGGGTGGGTGGGGAGAGTCAGTCGAGGACGGCGCCGGCCGGGGTCGGCTCCTGGGCGGTGGTGGCCAGCGCCTGCTCGCGCTGCGCCACCAGGTGGCGCGGGAGCTCGAAGAACAGCACGGCCACGAAGCCCAGGGCCAGGACGCCGACCGGCAGCAGCAGGGTGTCGGACATCGCCGCGCTGAACGGCGCACGCACGACCGCCGGCAGCTGCTGCAGGGCACCGTCGGGCTCGGCGCCGCCGGACAGCCCGTGGGCCGCGATCCGACTGTCGAGCAGTACGGCGATCGCGGCCGACCCGAGGACGGCTCCGACCTGGCGCGTGGCGTTGTAGACCCCGGATCCGGCACCGGCCATGCTCATCGGCAGGTTGCGGGTGGCGGTGGCCGCCAACGGTGCCCAGATGCCGGCCATCCCGATGCCCAGCAGCGCGAAGGACGCCAGGATCGGCCACACCGGTCCGTCGGCGGTCAGCGTGCGGGAGAGCAGGTAGATCGCGACCGCGGTGATCGCGAAGCCGGTGGCGGTCAGGATCCGCGGGTGCACGCGGTCGGTGAACCGGCCCACGATCGGGGCCAGGATGATCGACAGCAGCGCCATCGGCACGAAGAGCAGAGCCGACTGGAGCGGGGAGTACCCCCGGACCAGCTGCGCGTAGAGCATGGTCGGGAAGCCCATCGCGGTGGCGGTGAACGACATCGTGGAGATCGCGAAGTTGGAGATCGAGAAGTTGCGGTCGTGGAACAGGCTCAGCGGCACCAGGGGCTCCTGCTTGTTGAGGTGCTGCCACAGGATGAAGATCGCGAACACGACGAGACCGCCGATGATCGAGGTCATCACCCAGGCGTTCCAGTGGTACTTGTGGCCCTGCTGGATGCCGAACACCAGCAGGAACATGCCGATCCCGCTGAGGGCGACGCCGAGCCAGTCGAACTTGTGCATCCGGATCTCGAGCTTGGGCACCCAGCGGACGGCCAGCACGAAGCCGATGATGCCGACCGGGATGTTGATGAAGAAGATCCACTCCCAGCCGAAGGCGGCGACCAGGATCCCGCCCAGGATCGGTCCGACCAGGGTGGCGACACCGGCCGTCGCTCCCCAGAGCGCCATCGCCTGACCGCGTCGGTCGGACGGGAAGATCCGGGTGATCACCGACATCGTCTGGGGGGTGAGCAGCGCCGCGCCCACGCCCTGCATCACCCGGGCGATGATCAGCATCTCGATGGTGGTCGTGAAGCCGCACCACAGTGAGGCGAGCGTGAAGACGGTCAGACCGAGCAGGTAGAGGTTCTTGGGGCCGTAGCGGTCACCCAGCCGCCCGGTGATCAGCACGAGAACGGCGTACGCCAGAAGGTAGGCGCTGGTCACCCAGACCACGCTGTTCACGTCGGCATGGAGGTCGGAGATGATCGCCGGTGTCGCGACGGTCACGATCGTGGTGTCGACCAGGATCATGAAGAACCCGAGGCACAGCGCGAACAGCGCCGGCCACGGCCTCACGTCGGGAACGGGGTCACGCGTGACGGTCGTCTGGGCCATAACAGCAGTGAACACCGAAGCACCGACATTGATTCCACCGGTTTTCGTGCGCGGAGCGTCTGGCAGGGTGGCCACATGAGTCACGTCGACCTGATGGCCGGTCCGCCCCCCACCCATCTGCCCGTGGATCCCGCCACGGCCGAGCTGGACGCGGGCGAGGCGCCCGCCGCCGTCGTACGACGCCACCCGGACTCGCCGGCCGCCTGGGCCGCCTTCGCCGGGCAGGCCCGCGACGAGGGCGCCGACGACGTGACGGTCTACGCCTACGCCCGCGTCGGCTACCACCGCAGCCTCGACCTGCTCCGCCGCAACGGCTGGAAGGGCAACGGCCCGGTGCCGTGGGAGCACGAGCCCAACCGCGGTTTCCTGCGCAGCCTGGCGCTCCTTGCCCTCAGCGCGCGTGCGATCGGTGAGGACGCCGAGTGGGACCGCTGCTCGTCGTTCCTGCGCGACTCCAGCCCGTCGGCGTACGACGCCCTGCTGGCCTGACGAAGCTAGGCGCCGAGGAGGCTGCGGACCCGGTCGGTGCCGAGCGCCACGATGAGGGTCGGCAAGCGCGGGCCACGCTCGGCGTCGACCAACAGGTGGTAGAGCAACCGGAAGAACTCCTTCTGGTCGGCCTTCACCTCGTCGGTGGGCTTCTCGTCGAGCGACATCCCACGCGCCAGCTTCGGTACGCCGTAGACCAGCGAGGTCACCGCGTCGAGCTCGAGGTCACCCTGCAGCCCCTGGAGGAGCAGCGCGAGCCACTCCCGCTCCTGCGGTGACAGGGCCTCGATCGCGACCGCATCGGGCTCCGACCGCACCGTCGTCCGTTCCGAGGCGGGTACGAACTCGGCGGTCCACGCCATCGCCCGCGACAGCCGCGGCTCGAGGTCGTCGACCGAGTCGTGGGCATGGCCCAGGTGGGCGACGATCCGGCTGATCTGCTCTGCCGAGCCGGCGGTGACGTCGGCCACCGACGCCAGCATCCGGAACGGTACGACGACCCGCGGGCTCGGCAGCGGGCCGTAGGTCTGCGTCGCGGAGGCGCGCTCGTAGGCAAGCACCTGGGTGTCGCGCTTGGCGGGGTCGGCGGCCTTGCGCGCCAGCGCGTCCCACTCGTCGTACAGCCGCACGACCTCCTGGCCGAAGTCGATGTCGAAGGTCTGCTTGGGCTGCCGCCGCACGTAGAGCCAGCGCAGGATGCCCGGCTCCAGCACCCGGAGGGCGTCCTCGGCGGTCGGCGCACCACCGGCCGACGACGACATCTTCTGCACCCCGGCGAAGCCCACGAAGCCGTAACCGAACCATGCCGGGCGCGGGTAGTCCCACACCGACTCGACCAGCTCGTGGCCGACGGTGAACGACGAGCCCGGCGTCGCATGGTCCATGCCGGCCGGTTCGAAGTCGACGTGCTCGAAGGCCCAGCGCATCGGCCAGTCGGCCTTCCAGACCAGCTTGCCCTCGTCCTGCGTCGCCAGGTTGGTCGTGCCGTGGTAGTCGCACACCGAGCAGGTGTAGGCGAGGTCGGTGGTGTCGTCGTCGTACGCCGTGACCGTCGTCGTGTCGCGGCCGCAGTCGTGGCAGTAGGGCTTGAACGGGAAGTAGCCGACGCCGCTCTCGCTGTCGTCCTCGTCGTTCGCGACCGAGTCGGCCATCGCCTCCGCCTCCTGGGCGGCGTGCTCGTCGTCCGCGGACCCGGCGGCCTGCACCTTCTTGGTGCGGTGCTTCTCCAGCACGGCGTCGATCTCCGCGCGGTGTCGCACGGCGCGCAGCACCTCCTCGCGGTAGGCGCCCGACCGGTAGCGCTCGGCCTGGGAGATCGTCTCCACCTCGGCACCCAGCGCGGCGAACGCCGCGAGCACCGGCTCCTTGTAGTGGGTCGACCAGGAGTCGTGGCATCCCCACGGGTCCGGTACGGCGACCAGCGGCCGGCCGATGTGCTCGGCGAACGACGGGTCGACGCCGTACGGCACCTTGCGGAACCGGTCGTAGTCGTCCCACACGTGCAGGTGCCGCACGGGTACGCCGCGGCGGCGCAGCTCGTCGGCGACGAAGTGCGGCATCAGGAACTCCCGCAGGTTCCCCAGGTGCACGGGGCCGGACGGCGAGATGCCGGACGAACAGGTCACCGGACCCTCGGCACCGGTGCGCTCGTGGTGGCGGACGGCGTCGTCCGCGGCGCGGGTCACCCAGTCGACGGGGTCCTGCGTGGCCATGACGGGGCGGGCTCCTGGATGCGTCGGCTGGGTGGATCAGCGGGAGGCCCGAACGCTACCGGAGCCGGGACCCGCCTCCGAGTCGTGGGCCCGGCCCCGGGCGCGAGAAAGGGCGCCGGATCCAGGCCCGAGCGCCCTTTCTGCTGGTGGTCCACCCATTCCCCCGTGGCGGGTGGGCGTCCCGCCGGACAGTGTGTCCTGACCGCTCCGTGCCACCCGGGGTCCTGACTGCCGCTGTCACTAAGATGCCAGGGTGCCGCGACGCTCGGAGTCCGTGCTGTCCGCCCTCGGGGTGGGCGAGGAGGACGAGCGTCGCTACCAGCAGGTCCTCCCGCTGTCGGGGGCTCCGCTGGCGGCCGTGGCCGCGGCGTTGGGAGTGCCGGTCGACCGCGTCACCGACCCCCTGGGCGGCCTCCTCTCCGACGGCATCGTCAGCCTCGACGGCGGCCACCTCCACGTGCTGCCGCTGGGCCAGGTCGTCTCTGCGGCGATCGGACGCGAGGCGGCGGCTGCTGCGCGCTCGCGCGACCGCCTGGACGACCTGGCCCGCTCGATCGAGTTCCTCAGCGCCGCCGGCAGCAGGCCGGGACCGGGGGAGGTCGAGGACCTCGGTGGCATCGACGGCGAGGTCAGCACCGGCGGCAACGCACTGGCCCTGCTGACCGCGCTGATCGAGTCGAGCAAGGGAGACCTGCTGTTCCTGCGACCCGACGCCTGGGCGATGCCCCGCGAGGCCGCGATCTCCCAGGTGGTCGGACGAGCGGTCGCGTCGGGTCGCCGCTCCCGCGCCATCTACCCGCTCCGAGCCCTCACCGAGGTCCCCGAGGTGCTGCGCACGCGGACGGCCGAGGGCGAGGAGGTGCGCGTCATCGACGCCATGCCGACCCGGCTGTTGGTGATCGGCGGCACGCACGCCGTACTCCCCGAGCCGTTGGGGTACGCCGACGAGCCCCGGCTGCTGGTGCGGCAGGGGGCGCTGGTGGCGGCCCTGACCCTGCTCTTCGAGCTCTACTGGGAGCGCGCGGTCGCGGTGCCGGCACGGGGCGAGGCGCGCCTCGACGAGCGCGCGTTCCTGCTGCGCCAGCTGGCGTCCGGGGCCAAGGACGAGCAGATCGCCCGCACCCTGGGCCTCAGCCTGCGCACGGTACGGCGCCGGGTCGCCGACCTGATGATCGAGCTGGGCGTCGACACTCGCTTCCAGGCCGGTGCCGAGGCAGCACGGCGCGGGTGGCTGTGACCGAGACATAGCCCGTGAGGAACGAACGGGCTGTGTGGGCTCGGGCAGGTCGAGCAAGCGCGCGACCGAGCTTGCGAGGTCGTGACCGCGTGTCGAGACCCGGTGACGGTGCCTACGACGCCGACCGTGGTCTCGACTTCGCTCGACCGACGAAGAGCACCGCTCGACCTACGAGGTCATCGGGGAAGAATGAACGAGTAGGCGCCCGGCTCGACCCGCCAGCTGCGCTGCCGCTCGGGACCGGAGATCTCGCCGTCGGCGGAGAGGTAGAACTCGTCGCCGGAGACGGCGACCTGGGAGGCACGGAAGTACTGCACGTCGTCGCGGTGATGGTGCTCGCCACGGCTCAGACGAACGGCGTAGCCGAGTTTTGCGAAGACCCCCGTCGAGTGCGAGATCATCACGTCGATCCGACCGTCCTCCGGGTCGGCCTCCGGGGTGAGCTCGGTGCCGCCGCCGACGTTCGCGCCGTTGCCGATCGCGACCATCAGCACCGGGCGGTCGAGGTCGGTGACCACCTCGCCGTCCACCTCGACGTGCATGTGCACGCTCGGGGGGTGGAACGCTGCGAGCGCGGCGCCGATCGGGTAGCCGAGCTTGCCGAGGTTGGCCTTGCCCACGCCGACCGAGCCGAGCCGGTCCTTCCAGCGGGCACCGCGGCGGCTGGCTTGCGCGCCGGCGCCCACGTGCACGTTGTTGACCACGATCTCGCCGAGCTCGTCGACGATCAGGTCCATCGGCCGCACCTCGCCGTCGACGATGATCCGCGCCGCCTCCGCGAGGTCCAGCGGAATGTCGAGGGTGCGCGCGAAGTCGTTCCCGGTGCCCATGGGCAGCAGCCCGATCACGGCGTCCTTGAGGTCGTGGCGGCGGTACAGGGCGGCGATCACGGCGTGCAGGCTGCCGTCGCCGCCGGCGACCACGATCCGGCGGGACCCGGCCCGTTGCAGGACGCCGTCGAGCTCACCCGGCTTGGAGGTCGACTGCACCTCCACCGAGCACCGCTCACGCATCAGGGCCAAGGCGGGCTTGATGGCCTCGTCGTCCGCCGTCCCGGCGTCGCCGTTGGTGATCACGAGCAGGGGGTCCACGGGCCGGACCCTAGCCCACGTACGGAGCGGCAGGGGTCCCCCCGTGGGGTAGGGTCGCGTCCGCACGAGGCCCTGCCCGGCGCCGATGGCGCGAGCGGGGCGCTACGTTTCCAGAGCCGTCGGAGGTCCGATGCCCGCGATCGTCGTCCTCGGCGCGCAGTGGGGCGACGAGGGCAAGGGCAAGGCCACCGACCTGCTGGCCACGACCGAGTCGATCGACTACGTCGTGCGCACCTCGGGTGGCCACAACGCCGGTCACACGATCGTGGTGAACGGCGAGAAGTTCGCCACCCATCTGCTGCCCAGCGGCATCCTCACGCCCGGCACCACCTCGGTGATCGGCAACGGCGTCGTCGTCTCGCCCGAGGCGCTGTTCCGCGAGGTCGACGCGCTGGCCGAGCGCGGGGTCGACGTGTCGCGGCTGGTCGTGAGCGCCAACGCCCACGTGATCGCGTCGTACCACTCGACGATCGACAAGGTCACCGAGCGCTTCCTCGGCAAGAACAACATCGGCACGACCGGCCGCGGCATCGGCCCGGCGTACGCCGACAAGGTCGCCCGGGTCGGCATCCGGATCGCCGACCTCTTCGACGAGAAGATCCTGCACGACAAGGTCGAGGCGAGCCTCGACGTGAAGAACCAGCTGCTCGCCAAGGTCTACAACCGCCGCGCCGTCGACATCGACACGGTCGTCGAGGAGCTCCTGGCGTACGTCGAGCGGTTGCGGCCGATGGTCGCCGACACCTCGCTGCTGCTCAACCAGGCGCTCGACCGCGGCGAGACCGTGCTCTTCGAGGGTGCCCAGGCGACGATGCTCGACGTCGACCACGGCACCTACCCGTTCGTGACCTCGTCCTCGCCGGTGGCGGGGGGCGTCTGCACCGGCGCGGGTGTCGGGCCGACCCGGATCGACCGGGTGATCGGCGTGATCAAGGCCTACACGACGCGGGTCGGGTCCGGGCCGTTCCCGACCGAGCTCTTCGACGAGGACGGCGAGAAGCTCTGGAAGATCGGCGGCGAGGTCGGCGTCTCGACCGGCCGTGACCGCAGGTGCGGCTGGTACGACGCCGTCATCGCCCGCTACGCGACCAGGGTGAACGGTCTGACCGACCTCTTCCTGACCAAGCTCGATGTGCTCTCGAGCTGGGAGCGGGTGCCGGTCTGCGTCGCGTACGACGTGGACGGCGAGCGGCAGGACGAGATGCCGATGACCCAGACCGAGTTCCACCACGCGAAGCCGGTGTATGAGTACCTCGACGGCTGGTGGGAGGACATCTCTGCGTGCCGGTCGTTCTCCGATCTCCCGGTCAACGCGCAGGCCTACGTGCGCGCGCTCGAGGAGATGTCGGGCTGCCGGATCTGGGGCGTCGGGGTCGGTCCGGGGCGCGAGCAGACCTTGGTCGTTCCCGAGCAGTAGGCCGCGGCGGTACTGTCCGATCCATGTTGGATCCGGAGCAGGCCATCGACACGCTGAGTGCTCCGTTCAAGCCGCCGCCGGGCTACCGCGCGGCCCACGCCAAGGGCGCGTTCTACGAAGGCACCTTCACCGCGACGCCTGAAGCGACGGCCCTGTGCCGCGCCCAGCACCTCGACGGTACGGCGACCTCCGTGCTGGTCCGTTGGTCCAACGGCGCCGGGACGTCCGTCTGGCCGGATGGCAAGCCCGACATCCGTGGCATGGCGCTGAAGTTCCGGACGGCCGCGGGTGACACCGACCTGCTCTGCCAGACGTCGCCGCGGTTCCCGACCGACGACCCCGCGGTCTTCGTGCAGATGGCCGAGCCGGCTGTGCACCAGTGGAAGCTCCCGCTGTTCATGGCACGACATCCCCGCACCATCGGCCCGCTGCTGGAGGGGATGCGGCGCGACGCCCTGCCGAAGCCGGTCAGCTATGCCGAGATCCCCTACTACCCGATCCACGCGTACGGCTGGCTCGACGCGGACGACCGGCGTACCTGGGTGCGCTACGAGATGCATCCGGTCGCGACCGAGGCCGACCGGCTGGACGAGGAGTTCACGGGGCCCGATCGTCTCCGCGACGAGATCGTCGCTCGCCTGGCGCGTGGACCTGTCGCGTTCGACCTGCACGTGCAGGTGGCCGGAGCCGGTGACGACCCTCACTCCTCGGTCTCGGTGTGGGACAAGCCGCGCGACTTCGTGGCCGGTCGGGTCACGGTGACGGCGCCGGTCGCCGATCCCGAGCAGGGTGACGAGGTCGTGGTCTTCGACCCGACCCGGATCATCGACGGCCTCGAGCTCTCGGACGACCCGATCCTGCACTACCGCCCGCTGGCGTATGCGGAGTCGGTCAAGCGGCGCCAGGGCGTCGTACGCGGCGGCTGACGGCCGCTTGATCGCGGCCCGGCAAACCGGGTCAAGCGCGGCCCGGATCCCCAGCCCAGGCTGGGCGCATGACTCTTCCGTACGCCGAACCCCTGACCCCGATCGACCCCGCCGACCTGGTGATCCCCGAGCCGCCTCGGCGGGGCGAGCCGGGCGGCGCGCCGTGCTTCCCGTGCAGCGCGGACTCCGACGGCAACCTGATCTGGTCGGACGAGACCTGGACCCTCCACAACCCCGGCCAGACCGGGCTGCCGGGGTCGGTGTGGCTCGCCTCGCGCGCGCACTTCGACTCGTTCGCCGACATGCCGGCCGACGTCGCCGCCACCTTCGCGGGCGTCTGCGGCCGGGTGGAGCGCGCCGTGCTCGCGCTCGGTGATGTCGGCCGGGTGCACCTCTACCGCTGGGGGGACGGCGGCGCGCACTTCCACGTCTGGTTCGTCCCGCGGCCGCTCGGCCGGCTCGACATGAGCGGCCCGCAGCTGATGGCGTGGGAGGACGTGCAGCCTCCCGCGACCGAGGAGCAGATCAGCGAGGCGGGCCGCCGCATCGCCGCTGCGATGGTGTAGTTCGATGGCCTCCGTGACAGCCGCCCAGAGCCTCGACCGCCGGCTCGGACTGGGCGACGCGGTGTTCATCGGGCTCGGCTCGATGATCGGCGCGGGCGTGTTCGCGGCGTACGGTCCGGCCGCGGGCGCCGCCGGCACCGGCCTGCTCGTCGGTCTCGCCGTGGCGGCGTTGGTCGCCTACTGCAACGCGACGTCGTCGGCGCAGCTCGCTGCGTCGTACCCCTATGCGGGCGGCACCTATCTCTACGGCCGCGAGGTGCTCGGGGACTGGTGGGGCTACCTCGCCGGCTGGGGCTTCATGGTCGGCAAGACCGCGAGCTGCGCCGCGATGGCGTTGACCTTCGCGGCGTACGTCGCGCCGTCCGGCTGGCAGCGGGCGGTCGCCGCTGCTGTGGTCGTCGTGCTGGCACTGGTCAACTGTGCCGGGGTGACCCGGACCGCTCTGCTGACCCGGGTGCTGGTCTCGTTGGTCCTGGTCTCGCTCGTGGTCGCCTGCGTCGCGTGCTTCTCGGGTGGATCCTCGTCCGGGCTGTCCGGCTGGGGGTCGCCCGACCACGGTGTGTACGGCGTGCTGCAGTCGGCCGGCCTGCTCTTCTTCGCGTTCGCCGGCTACGCCCGGATCGCGACCCTCGGCGAGGAGGTGCGCGAGCCGGAGCGGGTGATCCCGCGGGCGATCGTGACGGCCCTGGCCGGCGCCGTCGTGGTGTACGCCGTCGTGGCCGTCGCCGTGCTGTCGGTGCTGGGGGCGTCGGGGACAGCCGCGTCGAGCGCCCCGGTCGCCGACGCGGTGCGCGTGGTGGCCGACCCGTGGGCCGTCGGGGTGGTCCGGGTCGGGGCGGCGCTGGCCTCAGCCGGTGCGCTGCTGGCGCTGATCGCGGGTCTCGGCCGGACAGGTCTGGCGATGGCGCGCGAGGGGGACCTGCCGCGCTGGCTGGACGCCGTACACCCGCGCTTCCGGGTGCCCCACCGCGCCGAGCTGAGTGTGGCTTTCATCGTCGTGGTCCTGGTGCTGACCACCGACCTGCGGGGGGCGATCGGGTTCTCGTCGTTCGGCGTGCTCCTCTACTACTTCGTCGCCAACGCCGCGGCGTACTCCCAGGGCCGCGCCGCCCGCCGTTTCCCCCGCTGGCTGCAGCTGCTCGGCTGCACCGGCTGCCTCGTCCTCGTCGCCACCCTGCCGTGGCAGGCCGTCGTCACCGGCCTCGCGGTCTTCGCAGTGGGCATCGCGCTGCGGGCCTGGCGGCTGCGTCACCGTTTCATCATGTGAAGGTGTCGAACCTCCACTTCACACGGTGAACTCGCCATGTGAAGCGGAGGTTCGCCTGCATCACATGATGAAGCCGGGACGAGAGACGCCCGGCCACCACCCACTACTAAGGTGGCGGCCGTGGACGTCCTCGTGATCGGGACCGGCGGGCGGGAGCACGCGCTGGTCCTCGCCCTGGCCCGCGACCCCGGCGTCACCGAGGTGCATGCGGCGCCCGGCAACCCCGGCATGGCCGAGGTCGCGACCCTGCACCCCGTCGACCCGATGGACGGAGCCGCGGTCGCCGCCCTGGCGCGCGAGCTCGAGGCCGGGCTGGTGATCGTCGGCCCCGAGGCGCCGCTCGTGGCCGGCGTGGCCGACGCCGTGACGGCCGTCGGGATCCCGTGCTTCGGGCCGTCCGGCGAGGCGGCGCGGCTCGAGGGCTCGAAGGCGTTCGCCAAGGAGGTCATGGCCGCGGCAGGCGTACCGACCGCCGCCGCCCACGCCTGTACGACGCCCGACGAGGTCGCAGCCGCGCTCGACGAGTTCGGCCCGCCGTACGTCGTGAAGGACGACGGTCTCGCCGCCGGCAAGGGCGTGGTCGTGACCGACGACCGCCAGCAGGCGCTCGACCACGCCGCTACCTGCGGTCGGGTGATCGTGGAGGAGTACCTCGACGGCCCCGAGGTCAGCCTCTTCGGGATCACCGACGGCACCACGGTCTACCCGCTCCTGCCCGCCCAGGACTTCAAGCGCATCTTCGACGGCGACGAGGGCCCCAACACCGGCGGCATGGGCGCCTACACCCCGCTGCCCTGGACCTCCGACGATCTGGTCGACGAGATCACCCGCACGGTCCTGCAGCCGACCGTCGACGAGATGGCGCGCCGAGGTACGCCGTTCCAGGGCCTTCTGTATGCCGGGCTGGCACTGACCTCGCGCGGGCTGCGGGTGGTGGAGTTCAACGCCCGCTTCGGTGATCCCGAGACCCAGCCGATCCTCGCGCTCCTCGAATCGCCCCTCTCGCCCCTCCTGCTCGGCGCCGCGACCGGCACCCTCGCCGACGTCCCCCCACCCGCCTGGAAGTCCGGCGCCGCCGTGACCGTCGTGATGGCCAGCAAGGGCTACCCGGAGACCTCCTCGACGGGCGACGTCATCGTCGGCACCGAGACCCTCGCCCCCGACCCGCATGTGCACGTCATCCATGCCGGCACCGCCACCGTCGACGGCCACCTCGTCACCGCCGGCGGCCGGGTCCTCGCCGTCACCGCGACCGGCAGCGACGTCGCCGACGCCCGCGCCCAGGCCTACGAGGGCGTCGCGATGATCTCCTTCCCCGGCGCCCAGTGGCGCCGCGACATCGCAGCGGGCCGATGACCGGACCCGTCTTCGCCCCCGGCACAACCGTGACCGTCCGCGAGGTCCTGCACGGCCAGGCCTGGCTCCACTTCCCCGAGACGGTCATCACCGACGACGGCGAGGTGCTGGCGACCGTCCAGGACGACGGATGCCCGTTCACCTTCCCCGACCATCCGTTCGGCCCACACCCGTGGTCGCACCTGACCGCCTGGCGGGGCCCCACCGTTCTCAAGCTCCGACGCACCGGCGACGCGTACTCGGTCTGGAAGTTCTTCGACGGCGATGCCTTCCGCCACTGGTACGTCAACTTCGAGCAGCCCGTCGTACGCCGCAAGGACGGCGTCGACGTCGACGACCACCAGCTCGACCTCGTCATCGAGCCGGACGGCGCCTGGCACTGGAAGGACGTCGAGGACCTCGCGCCTTCCTTGGCATCCGGCCGGATCGACGGTGACCAGCTGCGCGCGGTGCTCGACGCCGCGGCCGAGGTCGTCGATCTGCTCGAGCGCGACGACCGTTGGTGGGCGCCCTGGGACGGTTGGGTACCGGAGCGATGACCGAACCCTCTCGGGAGGACCAGGCGATCACCGACAGCGGCGGCACGATGACGCGGCTGACCGATCCGCCGCGCGAGGTGACGCCGGACCTGACGCTGCTCGACAGCGAGTACCGCTCGGCGTACGACGAGCCGCTTCGCGCCGCGGGAGTCCCGCCGTTCTTCGAGCCCGGAGACATCGTCACCTGGCACTACGGCCTGTCGGCCGACGCCCTCCGAGTGGTACGTGACGACGAGCGCGGTCTGGTCGCGTGGCTGCCCACCGGCTCGGAGTCGCTCGCCAGCGTCCCGGCAGGCGGCGGCTCCCTGCGCGACCTGCCGCTCGACCAACGCTTCTCGGGCCCGCGCCGGATGCAGCCGCGGCTATGGAAGGGGCCGGGCATCCTCCGGATCGCGCCGACCGGCCGCCCCTGGTCGATCTGGTACTTCACCGACGAGACGGAAGGCTCCTTCGAGGGCCACTACGTCAACCTCGAGCTGGTCCATCGACGTCCGGCGACCGCCCGTCGGGTCCACTCCCGCGACCTGATCCTCGACCTGTGGCTCGAGGATGGTGAGACCTGGCTGAAGGACGCGGACGAGCTCGCGGCGGCAGTGCGGGCGGGTCGCTACACCGATCAACAGAGGGCCCTGGTCCTCGACATCGCCGAGCAGGCCCGCGCCGAGCTGATCGAGCCCCGCGCCTGGCCGCTCGACGAGGGCTGGGAGACCTGGCGCCCGCCGGAGAAGTGGGACCAGCCGCTGTCGCTGCCACCCGACGTGCGCAGCCGCGTCGAAGGAGCGAGTCGATGAGCGAGACACAGACCACCCGGTCGGCCGACGGCACGACGATCGCCTTCCAGACGTACGGCGAGGGGCCGGCCGTCGTGTTCGTCGGCGGCGCGACCCAGCGCAAGGAGGACTGGGCCGAGCTGCTCGAGGCGATGGCCGGGCACGGGTTCGCAGCCGTCACCTACGACCGCCGCGGCCGCGGCGACAGCGGCGACACGACGCCGTACGCCGTCGAGCGGGAGATCGAGGACATCGCCGCGGTGATCGCTGCGCACGGCGGTACGGCGGGCCTGCACGGCCAGTCGTCCGGCGGCGCCCTCGCCAACCGTGCGACCGCGGCCGGACTGCCCGTTCCCAGCCTCTCGACCTTCGAGACGCCGTACCGCGTGGGTGACGTCCCGAGGCCGCCCGAGGACTACGTCGAGCACCTCCAGGCGCTCTACGACGCCGACGACCCCGAGGCGATGGTGGAGTACTTCCTGACCGCCGGGGTCGGCCAGCCCCAGGAGTCCGTCGACCAGATGAAGCAGTCGCCCTTCTGGGCGTCGCTCGTCCCGATCGGCCGCACCGTCCTCTACGACGCCCTCTGCCTGGGTAGCAGCCACGCGCCGCTGCCGACCGACCTGCTCGGCTCGATCACCGTCCCGATGCTGTGCCTGGGCAGCACCGGCAGCCCGGACTGGCTCCGCGCCGGCGCGGAGGCCTCCGCGCTGGCAGCGCCGGACGGCCGGTTCGTCGTACTCGAGGGCGACTGGCACACCGCGCCCGCCGACGTGCTCGCGCCGGCCCTGGCCGAGCACCACCGCCGCTGACCGCGCTCACTAGGCTGGGTCCGTGACCGTCCCCAACGTGCTGGCGACGCGGTACGCCGCGCCCGACCTCGCCGCGATCTGGTCGCCCGAGCACAAGATCGTGCTCGAGCGCCGGCTCTGGATCGCGGTGCTGCGCGCCCAGCGCGACCTGGGCGTCGACGTACCCGACGGTGTGGTCGAGGCCTACGAGAAGGTCGTCGACGACGTCGACCTCGAGTCGATCGCGGCCCGCGAGCGGGTGACGCGGCACGACGTGAAGGCGCGGATCGAGGAGTTCGCCGCGCTCGCCGGGCACGAGCACATCCACAAGGGCATGACCAGCCGCGACCTGACCGAGAACGTCGAGCAGCTCCAGGTACGGCAGTCGCTCGAGCTGGTCCGCGACCGCACCGTCGCGGCGCTGGCACGGCTGGCGCGGCTCGCTGCGGAGTACGACGAGACCGTGATGGCGGGTCGCTCGCACAACGTCGCGGCCCAGGCGACCACGCTCGGCAAGCGGTTCGCGACCGTCGCCGACGAGCTGATGGTCGGCCTGGAGCGGGTCGAGGAGCTGCTCGCCCGCTACCCGTTGCGCGGGATCAAGGGCCCGATGGGCACCTCGCAGGACATGCTCGACCTGCTGGACGGCGACGAGGACAAGCTCGCCGACCTCGAGCAGCGCGTCGCCGGCCACCTCGGCTTCGAGCGGGTCCTCGACAGCGTCGGCCAGGTCTACCCGCGCTCCCTCGACTTCGACGTCGTCTCCGCACTGGTGCAGCTGGTCTCCGCGCCGTCCAACCTCGCGACCACGATCCGGCTGATGGCCGGCCTCGAGCTGGTCACCGAGGGCTTCGCCGAGGGTCAGGTCGGCTCCAGCGCGATGCCCCACAAGATGAACACCCGCTCCTGCGAGCGCGTCAACGGCCTCGCCGTCGTGCTCCGCGGCCACCTCTCGATGGTGAGCGAGCTGGCGGGCGACCAGTGGAACGAGGGCGATGTCTCCTGCTCCGTCGTACGCCGGGTCGCGCTGCCCGACGCGTTCTTCGCCACCGACGGGCTCTTCCAGACCTTCCTCACCGTGCTCGACGAGTTCGGTGCCTTTCCTGCGGTCATCCAGCGCGAGCTCGACCGCTACCTGCCGTTCCTGGTCACCACCAAGGTGCTGATCGCCGCGGTCCGAGCCGGCGTGGGCCGCGAGGCCGCCCACGAGGCGATCAAGGAGCACGCCGTCGCGGTGGCGCTGGAGATGCGGCAGGGGCGCACCGACAACGACCTCTTCGACCGGCTCGCCGCCGACCCGAGGCTCGGGCTCGACCGCGCCGCGATCGACGCCCTGGTGCGCGACCCGATCGAGTTCACCGGCGCCGCCCGCTCCCAGACCGCCGCCGTCGTACGCCGCGTCGAGCAGGTCGTGGCCCGCCACCCCGACGCTGCGTCGTACACCCCAGGCGCGATCCTCTAGATCCCCAGGAGCCGGTCCAGCTTCCGCTCGATCCGCTCGACGTCGGCCTTGGTCGCCGACTCCAGCTCGGGGCGGAGGTCGACGACGATCGTGCCGCCCGGCTCGAGCTTCACCTGGTCGGCGTCGGCGATCTTGTAGACGTTCTGCCGGCGCAGCGCGCCGTCCATCTCGCTCTCCCGCACCCCGACCTTGCGGAGTGCCTCGGGGATCCAGTGGCCGTTGCGGGCGAGCACCGTGTTCGTGCCCTCCAGGAACGCCGTCACGTGCCGGTTCGGCCGCACCACCCGCACCAGGAAGGCGTTGGCCGCGATCAGGGTCGCGGCGCCGATCAGCCCGCCGAGCAGGGAGTTGTCGGGTCCGATGATCGCGTTCTGCACCACGTTCGACAGCAGCAGCATCACGATCAGGTCGAAGGAGTTGAGCTGCGCCAGGTCGCGCTTGCCGGCCAGCCGCAGCAGCACGATGAGCGCCCAGTAGACGACGACGGTCCGGATGATCTTGTCCAGCACCGAGATGTCGAGGTGCGTGAGGTCGGTCCACATGGCGCTCATGATCGTCGTTGGACCGGGCCATGCTCCTTAGGCTGGCCGCATGTCCACGGCGGTGACGGTCAGGGTCACGGGGCGCGTGCAGGGCGTCGCCTTCCGTTGGTACGCCGTGCAGGAGGCCGAGCGACTCGGCGTACGCGGGTGGGTGCGCAACGAGCCCGACGAGTCGGTGGCTGCTCATCTCGAGGGCGACGAGCAGGCCGTCGAGGCGATGGTGGAGTGGTGCCGCCACGGCCCGCGCTCCGCCGTGGTCCGCGACGTCGCGGTGAGGGAGGCGCGTCCGACGGGCGCGACCGCCTTCGACATCCGGTACTGACGATCCGCTGGTCGAGCCCCGGTCCTCGGTGGTCGAGCGCCGGTCCTCGGTGGTCGAGCGAAGTCGAGACCCGGTCCTCGCTGGTCGAGCGAAGTCGAGACCCGGTCGGTAACCTCTGACCATGCCGCTTCCCGCCGTTGCTCCCGCCATCGACGGCGCCACGCATCTCCACTCCGGCAAGGTCCGCGACCTCTACGAACTGCCCGACGGACGCCTCCTGATGGTGGCGAGCGACCGGATCTCGGCGTTCGACTTCGTCCTCGACACTCCCATCCCCGACAAGGGCGAGATCCTGACCCGGATGTCGCTGTGGTGGTTCGACCGGCTCTCCGGCCTGGTGCCACACCACGTGCTGTCGACCGACGTACCCGCCGAGGTGCGCGGCCGCGCGGTGATCTGCGAGCGGCTCGAGATGTTCCCCGTGGAGTGCGTCGCGCGCGGCTACCTGACCGGCACCGGCCTGCTCGACTACCGCGCCACCGGCGAGGTCTGCGGGATCGCGTTGCCCGACGGGCTCGAGGACGGCAGCCGGCTGCCCGAGCCGATCTTCACCCCGGCCGCCAAGGCCGACTTCGGCGATCACGACGAGAACGTCTCGTACGACGCGGTCGTCCGGACCGTGGGCGACGACGTGGCAGCCGAGCTGCGGATGCTCACCCTCGCCGTCTACGCCCGGGCCGAGGAGATCGCCCGCGACCGCGGGATCCTGCTGGCCGACACCAAGCTGGAGTTCGGACGACGCGCCGACGGCACGATCGTGCTCGCCGACGAGGTGCTCACCCCCGACTCGTCGCGCTTCTGGCCGGCCGCCGACTGGCACCCCGGCCGCGCCCAGCCGTCGTACGACAAGCAGGTCGTGCGCAACTGGCTGCTGTCGCCGGAGTCCGGCTGGGACCGCACCTCCGGCGAGGCCCCGCCGCCGCTGCCCGACGAGGTCGCCGCGCTGACCCGGGCTCGCTACCTCGAGGCCTACGAGACGCTGACCGGCGAGACCTGGTGACCCGTTGAGCACGTTCACCGTCACCATCGACCTGCCGCACCCGCCGGCCGACCTCTTCCACTTCCTGGCCGAGCCGCGCAACCGGCCGCTCTGGCAGTCGTCGCTGCGCACGGTCGTCGACGTCGACGAAGGAGAGCCGCACCCCGGCCAGCACTGGCGCGACGTCACCAAGGTCGGGGTCCGGCCGCAGATGCAGCTGACCGAGCTGACGCCGTACCGCGTGATCAGCGAGACCGGCACCTGGCGCGGCGTCGACGGCCTGCTCACCCTGCGCTTCCTCAAGATCCAGCAGGGCACCCGGCTCACGGCCGAGGGCCGGGTGATCGGGCACGGCCTGTTCGCCCTGGCCGCACTTGTCAGTCGGTGGGCACCCGAGACGATCCGCAAGGACCTCCTCCGCGCGTCCGACGTCCTGTCCGAACGCAGCCGCGCCTGACCCCGGACGTCATACGAAACGTGGCCCATGACGCACGCTTCGTATGACGCTGCGCGTCAGGCCGGGGCCTCGACCACCCACCAGGCGGCGTACGGCGGGAGCCGCAGGATGCCGTCGGTGCCGACGGTCACGCGGTGGCCGGAGAGCGCGTCGTACGGGCGGGTGACGCCGAGGTGGTGCAGCTGGTCGAGCCGGAAGGTCCGCACCTCCGGGGTCACGTTGTAGAGCCCGACGAAGACCCCGCTCGGGTGCCGCCGCACGGTGGCGAGGATGCCGTCGTCGCTGTCCGGTACGACGTGCGAGGACGCGGACGCGTGCAGCTGGGGCAGCCCAGCCCGCACCCGGGCGAGATGGGCCAGCCCGCTGAACACCCGGCCCGGCACGGTGCGGAGGTCGTGACGCTGGGCCGCGAGCGACCAGTCCAGGCGGGGCCGGTGCGCCCAGCGGTTGTCGTCCTCGTGGCCCTCCTCGTCGGCCCACCAGGGGTCGTTGGTCTGGGCCAGCTCGTCACCGCTCCACACCACCGGCACGCCGCCCCAGCCGGCGGCGATCGCGTGAGCCAGGAAGATCCGCGCCAGTGCCGCATCGACCTCGGGCGGTGAGGAGTCCGGCCGGAGCCCGGCCAGCGACGCGGCCGAGCCGCTGACCCGCCGGTCGCCGGTCGCTGGGTTGGCCTGGAAGACCAGGCCGTCGGCCCACGAGCCCGGCGCCTCCCCGGCGTACCAGTCGGAGAGGAAGCGCCGGTGCCCCTCGCCGGTCACCCCGACCGCCCACGCGTCGCCGTCGTCGACGGCCCAGCCGATGTCGTCGTGGCAGCGGACGTAGGTGATCCAGGTCCCGGTCGCGGGCGCGGGCGGCAGCGAGGACAGCGCCTCGCGGGCGAGCACGACGTCGCGCGTGGCGAGCATCGACCAGATCTGCACCATCAGGCTGTTGTGGTAGGCCAGGTCGCTCACTCGCCCGGCGTGGATACCCGAGCCGAGGTACTGCACCAGGTCGCGTGGGCCGACGATCGCCTCGGCCTTGAACGCCACCGCCGGCGCGGCGATCCGAGTCACCGTGTGCAGGGCCTGGGTGATCGCGTGGACCTCCGGCTGGTTCTGGCAGGAGGTGCCCATCCGCTTCCACAGGAACGCGATCGCGTCGAGCCGCAGCACCTCGACGCCGAGGTTGGCCAGCCACAGGATGATCTCGGCGAACTCCGCGAGCACCGACGGGTTCGACCAGTCGAGGTCCCACTGCCACTGGTTGAACGTCGTCCACACCCAGGCGTCCACCTCGGGGTCGTGGGTGAAGCTGCCGGGCGCGAAGTCTGGGAAGACCTCCGGCAGGGTGCGCTCGTAGGCGTCGGGCAGGTGGCGATCAGGGAAGAGCAGGAAGTAGTCGCGGTACGCAGGGTCGCCGGCCCTGGCCCGCACCGCCCAGTCGTGCTCGCGGGCGACGTGGTTGAGCACCAGGTCCATCACCAGGCTGATCCCGTGCCCGCGTAGCAGGGTCGCCAGGTCGCGCAGGTCGTCGACGGTGCCGAGGTCGGACCGTACGGCGCGGTAGTCCTGCACCGCGTAGCCACCGTCGTTGTCGCCCTCACGCGGCTGCAGCAGAGGCATCAGGTGGAGATAGGTGACCCCGAGGTCGTCGAGGTGGTCCAGGTGCTCGGCGACGCCGGCCAGGTCGCCGGCGAACCGCTCGGTGTAGCAGGCGTAGCCGAACATCCGTGGCTGCTGAAGCCAGTCGGGCTGGAGCAGCCGCTGGAGGTCGAGGCGGTGCAGGTCGTCGGGCCGTGCGACGTACGCCGCGGCCGCCAGCCCGACCAGCCGCTCGAGCAGCGGGCCGGAGACGGCCGGGTCGGGATGCACGCCGACGACCGCGTCGTGGAGGTCGCCCCAGAACCGGTCGAGCCGGAGCGCGAACGTCTCCCGCCGGTCGGCGCTGAGCCCGTCGCCGGCGTCGAGGTACGACGTAGCGAGGGCGTGCAGCGCCGGAGGGGCGCTCAAGCGAACGGGTTCGGACGACCGCCCGGCAGCTCGGCCAGCAGCGTCTGGGCCTGCGCGAGCAGCTTGTGCTCGACCAGCACCTCGTAGCGCGTCGCCACGACGACCCGCACCGAGGAGAAGTCGCGCTGGCCGCGGGTCGCGGCGTAGCCCACCAGAGCCCACACGATCCCGAAGACCACGCCGAACAGGGCGGTCGTGACGATCGTGAGGAAGCCACTGTTGCTGTCGAAGATCGTGAACAGGATGCCCACGAAGATGCCCAGCCACAGGCCGGACAGGGCGCCGCCGAGGCCCACCTTGTTGGTGGTGAGCCGGCCGGTGATCCGCTCGACCTGCTTGAGGTCGGTGCCCACGATCATGCAGTTCTGGACCGGGAACTCCTTGTCGGACAGGAAGTCCACGGCCTTCTGCGCTGCGGCGTACTCGTCGTAGACGGCCAGCGACTGGGGGAACTCGAGCTGCAGGAGCCGGGAGCTCTGGAGCCCCGCGCCCTGACCGCCGAGGGGGTTGTTGGTTGCCATGGCACCAGTGTGCCGAACGCGGCCTCATGACCGGGTGGTGGCGGTGCGCGATGTGGGACGTCGCCGTCCCTAGACTGACGGCGTACCCGCGCTCCGGCGCGACCGCCGTTGCGAAAGGCGCGACCTGTGGCCCGATACGTCGTCGACGTGATGCCCAAGCGCGAGATCCTCGACCCTCAGGGCAAGGCCGTCCTCGGGGCCCTCCCGCGGCTCGGGTTCGGCGGGGTGGTCGAGGTCCGCCAGGGCAAGCGGTTCGAGGTCGAGGTCGATGGTGACGCCGACGACGACCGGCTCGCTGAGGTACGCCGGATGGCCGAGACCCTGCTCGCCAACCCGGTGATCGAGGACTTCACCGTCCACGCGGAAGCGCCGGTCGAGCAGAGTCCGTCGGCCGAGCCTGATCCGTCGGTCGAGCCTGATCCGTCGGTCGAGCCTGATCCGTCGGTCGAGCCTGTCGAGACCACGCCCTCGTCGGTCGAGCCTGTCGAGACCACGGAGCCAGAGGACCAGCAGTGAGGATCGGCGTCGTCACCTTCCCCGGGTCGCTCGACGACGCCGACGCCGCGCGCGCCGTACGGCTCGCGGGCGGCGAGGCGGTCGCGCTGTGGCACGGCGACACCGACCTGCAGGCCGTCGACGCCGTCGTCCTGCCCGGCGGCTTCTCCTACGGCGACTACCTGCGCTGCGGCGCCATCTCGCGCTTCGCGCCGGTGATGACCGAGGTGGTCGCCTGGGCGGGCCGGGGGATGCCGGTGCTGGGCATCTGCAACGGCTTCCAGATCCTCTGCGAGTCCCATTTGCTGCCGGGCGCCCTGATCCGCAACGACCACCGGAAGTTCGTCTGCCGCGACCAGCGGCTCCGGATCGAGAACAACCGCACGCCCTGGACCTGGTCGTACGCCGAGAACGCCGAGGTCACCATCGTGCTCAAGAACGGCGAGGGCGGCTACGTCGCCGACGAGCCGACCCTCGAGCGGCTCGAGGGCGAGGGTCGGGTGGTGGCCCGCTACCTCGGCGACAACCCGAACGGTTCGCTGCACGACATCGCCGGCATCACCAACGAGCTGGGCAACGTGGTCGGCCTGATGCCGCATCCCGAGCACGCCGTCGAGGGGCTCACCGGCGCCGGCACCGACGGCCTCGGCTTCTTCGCCGGGCTGGCGACGCTGGCCGCTCGCTGACCTGCGGAGCCGCTACGGTCGCAGTCCGCTCGCCAGGGCTGCCCACGTGGTGGGGTTGGCGACCCCGAACGCGGTCCGGTGCGTGCCGATCTGCCAGCCACGCAACGCGATGTCGGTCAGCGGCCCGAAGATCCCGTCGACGGGCAGGTTGGTCCCTGGGACCGCCGCGTTGAGGGTGCGCTGCAGGTCGCGGACGGCCGAGCCGGTCGAGCCGTACTTGAGCACCGGCTGCACCCCGGTCGCGAGCAGCGTCATCCAGGCGCGGCGGCTCCACGAGGACGACGCGTGCAGGCCGTGGGCGCGCTTCCAGGTGTTCATCGCGGTCAGCGTGCCGGGGTCCAGGGTGCCGGTGAGCGGACCGGCGTACGCCTGCTGCTCGGTGAGCAGGCACTGCAGCGCCTTGGTCAGCGCCGGGTTCGAGGTGGCGGTGACGCGGCGATAGTTCGGGAAGTCCACCGGCACGCCGCCGCAGTGACTCTCGGCCGGTGCCGTCGGGCTGCCGAGGGAGAGGTAGTCGCGGTCGATGTTGATGGTGACGTGGCCCCACGTCTCGTTGTGACCGCCGAGGTACTGCTTCAGCCGGCCGCCGGGCTGCCAGCCGTCGCTGCGGATGTACGTCGTGGACGTGTTGGCCAGCCCGTCCCAGCGGGCGATCCAGATCTGGTCGGGCATGACGTAGGTGGTCGGCATCGTCACGCGGGCCTGGTCGAGCACCATCATCCCGGAGCCCGCGCTGGAGTAGACGCCGGAGACGTAGTGCTGCGCGTGGAGCTCGGTGGTCCAGGCGCTGAGGAACGCCAGTGCGGACTCCCGGCAGCGCTTCTGCTTGGCGTCGAACCCCTCGAGGTCGTAGTACATGGTGCTGCCCGGCGAGAGGCCCAGGGCCTGGGCTGCGACCACGGTCTTGTCGGCCTCCACCAGCCCCTGCTGGCGAGCCTTCGCATAGCTGCCGTCGGTGCCGGGGTCGCCGTTGATCCGGGCGTCCGCGCCGTAGCGGGGGAACCGCGGGTTGCACGAGGCCTGGGGCCCGAGCGAGATCGGGATCAGCTTCCAGCCGTTGTGCAGCTGCTTGGTCACCCAGGTCGGCGTGAGGTTGGGCTGCACCTTGCAGGCACGCGAGGCGCCGGAGATGTAGATGCCGATGGCCAGGTACGGCGACTGCCGCAGCCAGGCGTTCATCGACTGCTGGGTGGGTGCCAGGCACTGGTCGAAGCCGTAGCCGTGGAAGGCGCCGGGGGTGGCGACGTTGGCGGTCACCGAGTCGGCTGGACCGGCCGGGGCGACCACGGCCACCGTGGTGCCGCCCAGCAGGGTCAGGGCGGCGGCCGCGAGCAGCGGGCGGAGCAGCATCGGGTCTCCCGGTCGGGTCGGCAGCGTCGCCGTGATCGGGTCTCGGTCGTCACTGAGCTCCACGGGGACCCGACACCATAAACACAACTGTCACATCAGTCACAGGGGTTCGGGAGAACTACAAGTCTGTAATTGCCTCCGCCCGGCCGGGTGCCGGAGCACCCAGCCGGGCGGACGTCGTGGTGGAGCCGATCGTGCTCAGGCGGCCTCGGCGAGCTCCGGCTCGAGCTCGACGGCGGCGACCTCCGGCGTACGACGCTCGCGCAGCAGCGTCGCGGCGACCAGGAACGCCGCCAGCGAGAACGCGGCCGAGGTGAGGAACGCCGGCTCGACGCCGGGGACGAACTGGCCGGGGACCGCACCGGTGGCGTACACCGAGACGATCGCGGCCACGCCCACGGCACCGCCGAGCTGCTGCGTGGTCTGCAGCAGGCCGGACGCGGATCCGGCGTGCTCGGGCTCCACGCCACTGAGCACGGTCGCGGTGATCGGCATGAAGATGAAGCCGGTCGCCAGGCCCGCGATCAGGACCGGCCCGAAGACCGAGCCGAAGTACGTCGAGGACGTGTCGAGCTGGCTCAGCCACAGGTAGCCCACGACCATCGAGGACGACCCGATCATCACCATGGTCCGGGCGCCGAGCACCGAGATCAGCCGCGGCGTGATCCGTGACATCGCGAAGACACCGAGGCTGAAGGGCAGGAACGCGGCGCCGCTCTCGAAGGGCCCGAACCCGAGCACTCGCTCGTCGAACTGCACGACCAGGAAGAACATCGAGAAGTTCGCCCCGATCACCAGCGCCATCGCGAGCAGCGCGCCGACCCGGCGCCGGTTGCGGACCAGGTGGGGCTGCACGAGCGGGTGCGGGTGACGCTGCTCGGTGCGGCCGAGCACCAGTAGGAGCGCGATGCCGACCACGAAGCCGGTGATGGTGCGCACCGACAGCCAGCCGTGCTCCGGCGTACCGATCAGCGACCAGACGATGGCGACCGCGCCCAAGGTGGCGGTGAGGGCCCCGACGACGTCGAAGCGACCCGGGCGGCGCGGGGTCTCGGTGACGAAGCGACGGGCGAGGACGAGGACGGCGATGCCGATCGGCACGTTGATCCACAGCGTCCAGCGCCACGAGCCGAGGTCGGTCACGACGCCACCGAGCAGCAGGCCGATGGAGGCGCCGGCCGAGGAGACGGCACCGAACAGGGCCAGGGCCCGGTTCCGCGCGGCCTCGTCGGGTGCGCTGGTGGTGAGCAGGGCCAGGACGCTCGGAGCGGCCAAGGCGGCGCCGGCGCCCTGCAGCGCCCGGGCGATGACGAGCTGGCCGGGGGTCTGCGCGAAGCCGCCCAGCAGCGAGAAGAGCGTGAACATGCTCAGCCCGATCTCGAACATCCGGAGCCGACCGCGCACGTCGCCGAGGCGGCCGCCGAGCAGGAGCAGCCCGCCGAAGGCGAGCGTGTAGGCGTTGAGCACCCACGACAGCGACGCGGGTCCGAAGCCGAGGTCGGTGTCGATGCGGGGGAGCGCGACGTTCACGACGGTCGCGTCGAGCACGAGCATGAGCTGGGCCACGAGCACGATCGCGATCCCCGTCGCGACGCGGCCCGCGTTCGCGGGCAGGTCGGTGGGAAGGTCACGGGTGGCGGTGGAGCGGGTGGTGTTCTCGGAGGAAGACACGAGATCGATCCTGTTCTGGCCCGGAAGGCCGGGCCGAGGTACTCTGTAGCGGAGAAGTTCTCCGCTTGGAGAACACAATACGGAGAGTGTCTCCGTTTGGCAAGTGAGGTGGGACATGCGCGCCGATGCGCAGCGCAACCGGGAGCGACTCATCGAGGTCGCCAGGGTGGTCTTCCGTGAGCAGGGGTACGACGCCTCGCTCGACGAGGTGGCCAAGCGTGCCGGCGTCGGCGCCGGCACCCTCTACCGCCACTTCCCCAGCCGCGAGGTCCTGCTCGACGCGATCATGCAGAGCTGGGTCGACCGGGTGAACGACTCCGTCGACAAGGTGCTGACCCACGAGGGCTCGCCGCGCGACCTGCTGCTGGCGTGGTTCGAGTCCTACGTCGCGCTGATCAGCCTCCACAAGGGCGGCCCGGCCAAGATCACCCAGGCCATGGGCGACGAGAAGTCGCCGATCGTCACCAAGTGCCAGACCCTCACCGCCGCGACCAACCGGATCGTGGAGCGGCTCGAGGCCGAGCACGCGCTGCGTGAGCACGTCGAGGCCGTGCAGATGGCCCGCCTGGTCGGTGGAGTCGCCACCGTCGCGGACAACGCGAACCTCGACGAGGCCGCCGTCCGCCCCCTGCTCGAGGTCATCGCCGACGGCATGCTCGTCTGACCATCCGCCCCACTCGTCACAGGGCCGAGGCACTCCCGTCGCTTCGTAGGGGTTGCAACGACCGACAAGCGACGGGATCGCCGGTCGGCCGGTGATCCCGACAGGCCCGCCCACCCGGTTGTCGGTCACCCGCCGCTCGGCGAGGATGAGTCGTGACCGACTGCCGCGTACGCGTGCTCGGCCCGCTCGAGGTGCTGGTCGCCGGGGAGCCGGTGACGCCGAGGGGTCGGCAGGCGGCCCTGCTGGCTCTCCTCGCTGCTGAGGCAGGCGCCACCGTCCCGGTCGACCGGCTCGCGGACGCGCTGTGGCCCGAGAATGCACCTCGCGACCCGGTCAACGCCCTCCAGATCCTGGTCTCCCGGCTGCGTGCCCGAGCAGGCGCGGGTCTGATCGAGACCAGCGCCGGCGGCTACCGGCTCGCCGTACCGCCCGGTGAGGTCGACTCCGTCCGGTTCGAGGCGCTGGTCGACGAGGCCTCCCTGGTGGCGCCCGAGCGGGCGGTCGACCTGCTTGGCGCCGCCGAGCGGCTGTGGCGCGGCGCCGCCTTTGCGCCGTACGACGACCTCCCCGGCGTACGCGAGCCCGCGGCCCGGCTCACCGCGCTGCGCCTGTCCGCCCGCGAGCGCGGCGCCCGGGCGCTCTTCGAGCTCGGGAGGTACGACGACGCCGTCGCCGACCTGGAGGGCGTCGTCCTGGCCGAGCCCCTGCGCGAGACGGCCGTGGCTGAGCTGGTCACCGCGCTCGCCCGCTCCGGCCGCAGCGCCGAGGCGCTGGGACGGGTGGCCGATCTCAGGTCCGCGCTGCGAGAGGCCGGGCTCGACCCGTCGCAAGCGATCGAAGTGCTCCAGCAGCGGGTGCTGACCGGCGACCTCGGGCCCGACGGCGAGGCCACGGTGACCGGCTCGCCGTTGCGGCTGGTGTGCCGCCAGTTCCTCCGCGCGCCGGGCGAGACGGTGACGTTCGGCGAGGCCGGCGCCGGGCCGACCCTGGTGTTCGTGCCCGGCTGGGTGTCGCGGCTCGACGCGGTCGCCAGCGGGTTCGACCCCCGCGGCCGGGTGCTGGCCGGGCTCGCCACCGACCTGCGGGTGGTCACCTACGACCGCTACGGCACCGGGCTGTCGCCCGGACGGGTCGCGTCTTTCGACCTCGAGACCAGCATCGCCGAGCTGGTCGCCGTGCTGGACGCCCTCGCCGAACCGCACGTCGTCCTCTTCGGCTCCAGCGCGGCCAGCCCGATCGCGATCGCGGTCGCCGCGCGCGATCCCCGAGTCGAGCGGCTGGTCCTGCTCGGCGGCTACGCCGACGGCCCCGGCGTCTTCGACAACCCGGGTGTCCGCGAGGCGATGCTCGGCCTGGTCCGCTCCAGCTGGGGCGCCGGGTCGCGGGTGCTGGCCAACCTGGTGATGCCCGACCGGTACGACGAGAAGGGGTTCGCCCGCTTCCAGCTCCAGGTGGCCGACGCCCGGGTCGCGGCCGGCTTCCTGGAGCAGATGTACGACGCCGACGTCACCGACCAGCTCGCTCTGGTCCGGCAGCCCACCCTCGTCCTGCACTACGCCGACGACCCGGCCGTCCCGCTCGCCGGCGGCCGGCAGGTGGCCGAGGGGATCGCCGGGGCACGGCTGCAGATCCTCGACGGCGCCTACCACCTGCCGCCCGCGCGAGATGCCGCGTTGGTCGCGCGCACGATCGTGGAGTGGTGCCGCGACAGCGACCTGAAAGGTCCGTCCGGCACCCTGCTGGGATGACCGACACCGTCTTCCGCGCCCACCCGGTCCGGGGGCCTCTCAACGCCACCTTCTTCTGGCTGGCCGGCGGAATGTTCGACCGGCTGCTGCGGCCGCACAAGCGCCGGGTCTACGACGACCTCCCGGCCACCGTGGTCGAGCTCGGTGCCGGGGTGGGCGCCAACCTTCGCTACCTCGCCCCCGGATCGACCCTGGTCGCGGTCGAGCCCAACCCCGCCATGCACCGGCGTCTGCGACGCGCCGCCGAACGCCGCGGCGTACGGCTCGATCTGCGCGAGGTCACCGCCGAGCGCACCCACCTGCCCGACGCCAGCGCCGAGGTGGTGCTCAGCAGCCTGGTGATGTGCAGCGTGGCCGACCCCGCGCAGGTGCTCGCCGAGGTACGACGCGTGCTGCGGCCGGGCGGCCGCTTCGTGTTCGTCGAGCACGTGGGCGCCGCCGACGGTACGACGCTGCGCCGGCTCCAGCGGCTGGTCCGGCGGCCCTGGGCGTGGTGCTTCGAGGGCTGCTCCTGCGAGCGCGATCTTGCCGGCGCCGTACGGGCCGCGGGCTTCGAGCGGGTCGACATCGACAGCTACCGGCTGCGGTCGCCGTTCCTGCCGTTCAACACCCAGATCGCCGGGGTGGCCACCGCATGACCAGCCCCAGCATCGGCCTGATGGTCGAGCTCGGCGAGCCGACGTGGTCTCGCTCGGAGGACCTCGGCGCCCTCGCCGCCGCCGGGATCGACCATGTGGCGACCGCCGACCACGTGAGCTTCCGCAACGGCTCCGGTCGCGACGGCCTCATCGACGCGGCCGGGCTCCTCGGCTCCGGTCGGCTCCCGGTGTACGTCGGCCTCTACCTGCTCGCGCTCCGCCACCCGGTCCTGGTCGCCCGTCAGCTGTCGACGCTGGCCGAGACCGCCCCGGGGCGGCTCGTGCTGGGCGTGGGTCTGGGTGGCGAGGACCGGCACGAGGTCGAGGTGTGCGGGGTCGACCCGCGCACGCGAGGACGGCGGATGGACGAGTGCCTCACGGTGCTCCGAGCCCTCCTCGCGGGTGGCCCGGTCACGCACCGTGGCGACTTCTTCGACCTCGACGAAGCGCTGGTGCTCCCGGCGCCGTCGCCCGCGGTGCCGATCGTGGTGGGTGGGCGGTCGGACGCCGCGCTGGACCGTACCGGCCGCCTGGGGGACGGCTGGCTCGGCATCTGGGTCTCCGCCCGGCGGTACGCCGAGGTCGTGTCGCGGGTCGCCGAGATCGCTGACCGAGGCCGGGCGCTCCGACGTCGGGTGGAGGCACGGGCTCAACGTGTGGTGCGGTCTGGGCGCCGACCGGGCCGAGGCCCGCGGGTACGTGGCAGCCGGGATGAGTGCCATGTACGGGCTCCCGTTCGAGACCTTCGAGCGCTGGTCGCCGTACGGCTCGGCTGAGGAGGTGGCGGCCTTCCTCGCGCCGTACCTCGACGCCGGCGCTCGCGACCTCAACCTGATCTGCCCTGGCCCCGACCGAGCCGCCGTCTTGGAGCGTGTCGCGGAGGTCAGGAGGCTGCTCCTCGACCGGTAGATTGCTGTCGTGTCCGAGACCCGTGTCGCCGCCCCGTCAGAAGCGCCGACGAGCGTGCGTCTCGACACCGTCGCCGTCGCCGCCTCGGACCCCGACCACCCACAGCCGTGGGCCGAGCTCGGGCTGAAGGAGGACGAGTACCTCCGGATCCGCGAGATCCTCGGTCGCCGCCCGACCTCCTCGGAGCTGGCGATGTACTCGGTGATGTGGAGCGAGCACTGCTCCTACAAGTCCTCCAAGGTGCACCTCAAGCAGTTCGGCGAGATCCCGCAGGAGGCCCTTTCCTACTCCGGCGAAGCCGGGGCGGTCGGCAAGATGCTGGCCGGCATCGGTGAGAACGCCGGCGTCCTCGACATCGGCCAGGGGTACGCCGTCACCTTCAAGATCGAGTCGCACAACCACCCGTCGTACGTCGAGCCCTACCAGGGCGCCGCGACCGGCGTCGGCGGCATCGTCCGCGACATCCTCGCGATGGGCGCCCGCCCGGTCGCGGTGATGGACCCGCTGCGGTTCGGACCACTCGAGGCCGACGACACCCACCGGGTGCTGCCGGGGATCGTGGCGGGCGTCGGCGGTTACGGCAACTGCCTCGGCCTGCCCAACATCGGCGGCGAGGCGGTCTTCGACGCGTCGTACGCCGGCAACCCGCTCGTGAACGCGCTCTGCGTCGGCGTCCTCCGACACGAGGACCTCCACCTCGCCAAGGCCTCCGGCGACGGCAACCAGGTGATCCTGTACGGCGCGCGCACCGGCGGCGACGGCATCGGCGGGGTCAGCGTGCTGGCCTCCGAGACGTTCACCGACACCGGCCCGACCAAACGGCCGAGCGTGCAGGTCGGCGACCCGTTCATGGAGAAGCTGCTGATCGAGTGCACTCTCGAGCTGTTCGCCGCCGGCGTGGTCGCCGGCATCCAGGACCTCGGCGGCGCCGGCCTGTCCTGCGCCACCTCCGAGCTCGCCAGCGCCGGGGACGGCGGGATGCGGGTCTCGCTCGACCTGGTCCCGCTCCGCGACTCCTCGCTCGCACCGGAGGAGATCCTGATGAGCGAGTCGCAGGAGCGGATGATGGCGGTCGTCGAACCCGGCGACGTCGAGCGGTTCATGGCGATCTGCTCGAAGTGGGACGTCGAGGCCGTCGCGATCGGCGAGGTCACCGAGACCGGTCGCCTCGTCATCGACTGGCACGGCGAGACCGTGGTCGACGTACCGCCGCGGTCGGTGGCGCACGACGGCCCGACGTACGAACGCCCCTTCGCCCGCCCCGACTGGCAGGACGGTCTCCAGGCCGACGCCGCCGAGGCGTTGGCGCGACCGTCGTCCGGCGACGAGCTCCGCGAGACGGTGCTCCGGCTGGCGTCGTCGCCGAACCTCTGCGACAAGTCCTGGATCACCGACCAGTACGACCGCTACGTGCAGGGCAACACCGTGCTTGCCCAGCCGTCCGACGCCGGCATGGTGCGCGTCGACGAGGACACCCATCTCGGGGTGTCCGTCGCGACCGACGGCAACGGCCGCTTCTGCAAGCTCGACCCGTACGTCGGCGCCCAGCTCGCGCTCGCCGAGGCCTACCGCAACGTCTCGTGCTCCGGCGCCACCCCGTTGGCGATCTCCGACTGCCTCAACTTCGGCTCGCCGGAGGACCCCGACGTGATGTGGCAGTTCGCCGAGGCCTGCCGGGGCCTCAAGGACGCCTGCGTCACGCTCGGCATCCCGGTCACCGGCGGCAACGTGTCGCTCTACAACCAGACCGGCACCACCGCGATCCTGCCGACGCCGGTCGTGGCCGTGCTCGGCGTGGTGGACGACGTACGCCGCCGTACCCCGACCGGGTTCGTCGCCGAGGGCGAGGTGATCGTCCATCTCGGCCAGACCCGCGAGGAGCTCTCCGGATCGGAGTGGGCCCACGTCGTCCACGGCCACCTCGGCGGCCGGCCGCCGCAGGTCGACCTCCTCGACGAGGCGAACCTCGGTCGGCTGCTCGTCGAGGCCGGGCGGGCCGGCTACCTGACCAGCGCCCACGACATGAGCGACGGCGGCCTCGCCCAGGCGCTCGTCGAGTCGTGCCTGCGCCACGGCATCGGTGCGACGGTCTCGCTGCTGGGCGACCCGTTCGTCGGGCTGTTCTCGGAGTCGGCGGCGCGCGCGATCGTCACCGTCTCGCCCGACCGGCTCGACGCGTTCCTCGCCATGGCCGCGAGCCTCGGCGTACCCGCCGGCGAGGTCGGCCGCACCGGCGGCTCGTCGCTCGTGGTCACCGACCGGTTCGAGCTCCCGCTCGACGAGCTGGGTGCCGCCTGGCGCAGCACCCTCCCCGCCGCTCTCGGCGGCTGACGACCGGCGCGACTCGTGAGCACCTCGCCCGCGTCGGCGTTCCGCACCATTGCGTACGGCGACGACCCGTCGCAGTTCGTCGAGCTCACCCTCCCCACCGGTCAGCCCAAGGGCGTGGTGGTCGTCATCCACGGGGGCTTCTGGAAGGCGGCGTACGACGTGTCGCTCGGCCGGCCGCTCGCCGCGAGCCTCGCCGAGCACGGGTGGGCGGCGTGGAACATCGAGTACCGCCGGGTCGGCAACGGTGGCGGTGACCCTGCCACCTTCGATGACGTCGCCGCGGCGATCGACGCCCTCCGCGACCAGGGCCTGCCGCTCGACCGCGTCCTCGCTCTCGGCCACTCCGCCGGGGGCCACCTCGCGACCTGGGCCGCGTCGCGGGGGCGCTTTCGGCCCTGGCGCACCGAGGTCGACCTCACCGGGGTCGTCTCCCAGGCCGGTGTCCTCGACCTGACGTCGGCCTACGAGGACGACCTCGGCGACGGGGCGGTCGTCGGTCTGCTCGGCCGCGCGCCGGGACTCCACCATGCGCCGCTCGACCCACGCCTGCAGATCCCGCTCGACGTACCGGTGCACTGCATCCACGGGCGCGACGACGACATCGTGCCGATCGGCCAGTCGGCCGACTACGTGGCCGCGGCCCGAGCGGCGGGTGCGGAGGCGGACCTCACCGAGGTCGAGGGCGACCACTTCGTGGTCATCGACCCCTCATCGTCGGTGTGGACTCGGACCCTGGAGATCCTCGATGGACTCTGACGGCCTGCGGATCGGCCGGACGGTCGTCGTACCGGAGCGCGAGCTGGCCGAGCGCTTCTCCCGCTCGTCCGGCCCGGGTGGCCAAGGGGTCAACACCGCCGACTCGCGGGTCGAGCTGTCGTACGACGTCGCGCGCTCGCCGTCGCTCCCCGCGGCCACGCGGTCCCGGATGCTGGCCCGCCTGGAGGGCCGCCTCGTCGACGGAGTCGTGACGGTGGCTGCGTCGGAGCACCGCAACCAGCTCGCCAACCGCCGCGCCGCTCGCGACCGGCTGGCCGCCCTCCTCACCGAGGCGGCCGCCCCGCCGCCCCGCAAGCGCCGCCCCACCCAACCCTCGCGCCGAGCCAAGCAGCGCCGCCTCGACGAGAAGAAGCGACGTGGGCAGACCAAGAAGGGCCGCTCCGGCAACTGGGACTGACCGCGGGCCTGTGGACGGAAGGGGTAGTCCGTGACGATCCGCACGTGGAAAGGGTGAGATGACCTGCTCTTCGTCACGGACTATCCCGGCTCGACCACCGACGAGAGCTGGTCGGCGACGGCCGCGCGGGTGGTCGCGTGGTCCCAGCGGAGCAGGTCGCGCAGGGGGTGCTGCTCGCGGAGCTGACGGCAGATGTGATCGCCGAGCCAGTACCCCGCCCGCGGTGGGAACCCCTGCTCGTCGGCCTGGATGGTGAAGAGCGCGCGCACCCGCGGTTCGTCGTCCGTTGTGTCGAGCTCGGCCAGCGCACGCGCCGCGATCGCCGGACCGACCGCCGCGCAAGCCGCGGCCCAGTCGTCGTGGCCGTCGTCGAACCAGAGGTAGGCGCTCTCCGGGAGCCCGGGGTGCAGCTCCCTCGAGACGGCGACGGCGAGGCCCTCCTGGAAGAGGTCCGACGCGCAGTCCTCCGGCCAGCTGCCCGCGCCGTGGCGGGAGTGCGCGACGTGGAACGCCTCGTGGGTGAGGAGGACGGCGTCGTACGGCGGTTCCCCCAGGAACTCCAGGGCGAGGAACAACGTCGAGCGGCCGTCGAGCTCGGTGACCCAGCCGTTCGAGGTGTGACCGCCGACCAGGAGTACGACGTCGAGGTCGTCGTGGATGAGTCCCTCGGTGACGAGGAACTGCTCGGTCTCCGCGGCCAGGGCGCGAGCGCGCTCCTCGACCTCCGCCATCGTCGGTGCCAGCGACGGCACGTCACGCGACGCAGCCAGGCACCGCTCGTGGAGACCCCACGCCCGGTGGTAGGTCGCGAAGACCTCCGGGTGCGACGCCTCGTACTCCGTGGTCCAGGCCGCCTCGCGGGTCGCGTCGTCCTTGATCCCGGCGAGGGCGAGGTACGCCGTCAAGGTGCTGGTCAGACGCACGGCCGCTCCTTCACGTCATCCTGCACGGGTTCGAGGGTGGCCGACTCGAGCTCGGCGTGCCACTGGCTGGGCCGGGGGACCGACCGGATGGTGTGGCTCAGGGTCGGGATCAGTGCGCCAAAGGCGGTCCCGACGATCAGCAGCGCGATCGCCTCGCTGCCGCCGAGGTGGGTGAGCATCCAGCCGCCGAGGATCGGTGCGAACGGCATCACGCCCATGGAGACGAAGGTCATCGCCGAGCCGACGCGACCCTGCAGGTCGTCGGGGGTCATCGCCGCGCGGTAGGCGCCGATGCCCGCGTTGCCCGCCGGGTTGAGCAGTAGCAGGAAGAAGACCGATGTGCAGGCCGCGAGCGGGGTCGACCACCACACCAGCGGGAGCAGTGGCAGCACGCACATCCACGCGACGGCGACGGTGAGGACGCCGGTCCGGCTGCGGTCGATGATCGCCGGTGCGGCGAGGGCGCCGAGGATGCCGCCTATCCCGGCCGCCGTCGATACCAGACCGATCTGCGCGGCAGGGAAGCCCTCGCGGATCAGCCGCATCGTCACCACGAAGAAGCAGGCGTTCACCAAGAGGTTGCTCGTCCCCGACCACACCAGCAGGGTCCGGAAGAAGGGCTGGTGCCACACGAACCGGAACCCCTCCTTCACTTGCTCGGTCGGGGAGACCGCAGCACCCTCGCGCGGCTTCGGGTGCAGGTCGGTGCGTAGCCGGCTCAGCGTGAAGCACGACACGGCGTACGTCAGCGCGTCGAAGAGGAACGGCGCCCAGGTGCGGACGGAGTACAGAAGGCCGCCCAGTGGTCCGCCGAGCAGGGAGCCGATGTGCTGGCGGGCCTGGTTCTGGCTGTACGCCGTGGACAGGTCCTCGTCGCGGACGACCCCACGGATCGCGGCGATCTGCGCCGGCTGGAAGATGCCCTGGGCCACGCCGGTGAGCAGCGCGACGACGGCGAGGTGGGGGACGGTGAGCGCGCCGAGCCAGCCCGCGACCGCAAGGCTCCCGTACAGCAGGCAGCCGCTCGCGCTGGCCATCAGCATCAGGGCGCGGCGGTCGTAACGGTCGGCGAGGATCCCGGCCGGCAGCAGGGTCGCGCAGATGCCGAGGAGCCCGGCGGCCTCCAACAGTGCCGAGACGGCCGTCGACCCGGTCAGGTGGTAGCCGATGAGGGGGAACACGAAGAGCGACATCGCCGAGCCGAGCTCGCTGATCGTCTCGCCGGTCCAGAGGATGGTGAAGTCGCGGTTGCGGCTGAGCTCCCGATAGCTGGTCATATCCCGCACCATACATTGCGCAATAATTGTTGCGCAAGAGTGCGTGCGGAATTTGGTAGGGTTCCGGTATGGCGTACGAACCCCGGCCGATGTCCGACCCGCGCGTGCTGCGCGCCATCGCCCACCCCACCCGTGGCCGGATCCTCGACGAGCTCCAAGCCGCCGGTCCCTTGCGCGCCGCCGACATCGGTGAGGCACTCGGCATTCCGGCCAACCAGGCGAGCTTTCACCTGCGTCAGCTGGCGAAGTACGGAATGATCGAGCCGGCCCCGGAGGCCGCTCGCGACAAGCGCGACCGCGTCTGGCGCGCCGTAGAGGAGCGCGGCTTCCGTCTCGACGTGAAGGACATCGAGGCAGAGCCCGGCGGCAAGGCGGCCCTGTCGGTCTTCCAGCGCAACAAGGCGGCGTGGGCACATCGGCTGGTCGACGAGGTGTTCTCGTTCAAGCAGGACAAGGAGACCTTCAGCGCCATCGTCGACCAGACCATGAAGCTGTCCAAGGACGAGGCCGCCGAGTTCATGGGAGAGATCGACGCCGTGCTCCAGACGTGGTCCGACCGGACCCGCGGTCGTTCGCCCGAACGACGTACCTACGTCTTCTACTCCATCGTCCAGCCCTATCCCGAGGACGGCAAAGACGCGTGATTCGATGGGCCCGTGCCCGCCCGACTCCGCCCCGCGTCGCCCGCCGACGTGAGTGAGGCATTGGCGGGCGACCCTCGCAGCCGGGAGCAGACCCGGCTCCTGGTGAAGCACTTCCTTGCTGTGCTGGCCGAGCGCTCGCCGGGTGCCTCGGTCGAGGTCCGGGTGCCGCCGTACGCCGCGGTGCAGGCCGTCGCGGGCGTGCGCCACACCCGCGGTACGCCGCCCGCGGTCGTCGAGCTCGACGCCGACACCTGGATCGAGCTCGCGACCGGTGCACTCTCGTGGGCCGACGCCGAGTCCGCGGGTCGGGTGCGGGCCAGTGGCGAGCGCGCCGACCTGTCCCCCCTGCTGCCCCTGGAGGTCTCGTGATCGTCGCCCTGCTGCCGACCCAGCTGCTGGCCGACGCGGTCGGGCCGGTCGATGGCGTCGAGCTGGTGGTGTGGAACGGCGACGAGCCGCCGCCGCGCGACGACGTCGACCTGGTGGTGCCCGACTACGCCCGCGGTCGCGCAGCGCTGGCGGCGCTCGACGCCCTGCCGCGGCTGCGCGTCGTACAGCTGCAGACGGCGGGGTACGACGGCGTCCCCGAGCTGGTGCCGGACGGCGTACTGCTCGCCAGTGCACGCGGAGTGCACGACGACGCGACGGCCGAGCTGGCGCTGGGGCTGACCATCGCGTCGTTGCGCGGTATCGACGTCGCGGTCCGTGAGGCCGGCACCTGGCACCAGGAGACCCGCCGGCGCAGCCTGGCCGACAGCCGGGTAGCGGTCCTCGGGTACGGCGCGATCGGGCGCGCGGTCGCCGAGCGGATGGTCGCCTGCAAGGCGGTAGTCACCGGGGTCGCGTCGACGGCTCGGGACGACGACCTGGTGGGCCGGGTGGTGACGGCCGACGACGTGGACTGGGGCGCCCAGCACGTCGTGGTCGTCGTACTCCCGCTCAGCGACGCCACCCGGCACGTGGTGGACGCGGCGTTCCTGGCCCGGCTCTCCGACGGCGCGCTCGTGGTCAACGTCGGGCGAGGCCCCTTGCTCGACACCGATGCGGTGCTGGCCGAGGCCGGCCGGCTGCACTTCGCTCTCGATGTCACCGACCCGGAGCCGCTGCCCGAGGGTCATCCCCTCTGGACCGCCCCCGGCGTACTCGTCACTCCCGCACATCGCAGGCGGTACGACGGCGATGCTCCCGCGGATCGCCGCGCTGGTACGCGACCAGCTCGAGCGCCTCCGCGACGACCGCCCCCTGCTCAACCTCGTCCGCTGACTCGGCGCAAAGAGACAGCCGGAACGCGCCGAGTCGGCGCAAAGAGGCAAGCAAAATGCGCCGAGTCGTCATATGACGACTCGGCGAAGGATCAGGCGGTGATGACCTCGCGGAAGGCGGTGATGAGCAGGTCGATGTCGGCCTCGCTGGCCACGATCGGCGGGGCGAGACGGACGGTCTGGCCGTGCGCCTCCTTGGCCAGGATCCCCTTGGCCAGCAGGGCCTCGGTGAACTCGCGGCCGGTCATCTTGTCCGGAGCGATGTCGATGCCGGCCCACAGTCCTCGGGCGCGCACGGCGTCGATGCCGAAGCCGACCAGGTCGGACAGGCCGACGTACAGCTGCTCGCCGAGCTTGGCGGCACGCTCCTGGAACTCACCGGTCTCCAGCATCGCCACCACCTCGCGACCGATCGCCGCGGCCAGCGGGTTGCCGCCGAACGTCGAGCCGTGGGTGCCGGGCGTGATCACGCCGAGCACGTCGCGGTCCGCCGCCACCGCCGAGACGGGGTAGAGCCCGCCGCCGAGCGCCTTGCCGAGGATGTACATGTCGGGCACGACGTCCTCGTGGTCGCACGCGAACGTGCGGCCGGTGCGGGCCAGGCCCGACTGGATCTCGTCGGCGACCATCAGCACCTGCTCCTGGCGGCACAGCGCGCGGACGCCCTGGAGATAGCCCTCGGGCGGGATGACCACGCCCGCCTCGCCCTGCACCGGCTCGAGCAGCACGGCCACCGTGGTGTCGTCGATGGCCGCCCGCAGCGCCTCGATGTCGCCGTACGGCACCAGCCGGAAGCCCGGGGTGTACGGCGCGTAGTCGTGCGTCGCGTCGGGGTCGGTCGAGAACGAGACGATCGTCGTGGTGCGACCGTGGAAGTTGCCCTCCATCGCCACGATCGTCGCCTGGTTCTCCGGCACGCCCTTGACCTGGTAGCCCCACTTGCGGCTGACCTTGATCGCGGTCTCCACGGCCTCGGCCCCGGAGTTCATCGGCAGGATCATCTCCTTGCCGGTCAGGTCGGCCAGCGCCTCCGCGAACGGCCCGAGCTGGTCGTTGTAGAACGCCCGGCTGGTCAGCGTCAGCTTGCCGATCTGCTCGCGCGCGACCTCGACGAGACGTGGGTGACCGTGCCCGAAGTTGAGCGCGGAGTAGCCCGCCAGACAGTCGAGATAGCGCTTGCCGTCGACGTCGGTGACCCAGGCGCCGTCGCCGGACGCCAGCACGACGTGCAGCGGGTGGTAGTTGTGCGCGGCGTAGGTCTCGGTGAGCTCGATGTGGTGGGCAGTGGCGGGCGTGGCGTGGTTCATGGGCGCTGCTTTCTTCGACGTCGGATCGCGGGCACGCGACGTGCCCTCATCGTCTCTCACCACCACCCCCCACGCCAAATGATTGTCAGACAATTCTGGGCCGTGTCGGGATAGTCCCCGACGAGATGGTCGAAAAGAGCCGTCGAACAGCAGCCAACTCGTCGGGGACTATCCGGACGTGGCCGTGCGAAATGGAGGTTCTAAGGTGGCGGGCATGACTGAGAACGACCTGCGCGCGCGGGTGCGCGACGTCCTGCCCGGCGTACGACGTGACCTCGAGGCGCTGGTCCGGATCGAGTCGGTCAGCGCCGATCCGGAGCGGGCCGGAGAGGTCCAGCGCAGCGCCGAGGCGGTGCGCGACCTGTTCGCCGCCGAGGGCTTCGACGTCCAGATCACCAGCGCCGACGGCGGTCGACCGGCGGTCATCGCCCACAAGAAGGCGACGAGAGAGGGCGCGCCGACCGTCCTGCTCTACGCCCACCACGACGTCCAGCCCGAGAACGATCACGCCGACTGGGACTCCCCGCCGTTCCAGCCGACCGAGCGCGACGGGCGGCTCTACGCCCGCGGCGCGGCCGACGACAAGGCCGGCATCGTCGCCCACCTCGGTGCCCTGAGGGCGCACGGCGACGACCTGCCGATCAATGTCGTGATGTTCGTCGAGGGCGAGGAGGAGGTCGGCTCCGACAGCCTGCCCGCCCTCCTGAAGCAGCACCTCGAGGAGCTCCGGGCCGACGTCATCGTGATCGCCGACAGTGGCAACTGGGACATCGGCGTTCCCGCCCTCACCACCAGCCTCCGCGGCCTGGTGCGCCTCGACGTCGAGGTCCGCACCCTCACCCACGGCGTCCACTCCGGCATGTGGGGGGGTCTCGTCCCCGACGCGCTGATGGCGCTCAGCCGCCTCGTCTCCAGCCTGTACGACGACGCCGGCAGCGTCGCCGTCGAGGGCCTGGTCTCCGGGCCGGCGGCCGACGTCGACTACCCCGAGGAGCGCCTGCGCGCCGAGTCCGGTGCCGTCGCGAGCATCGGCTGGATCGGCAGCGGCTCGACCGTCGAGCGACTCTGGACCAAGCCCTCGTTGTCGATCATCGGCCTCGACGCCCCCAAGGTCGCCGGCTCCAGCAACACCCTCGTCCCCGTCGCCAAGGCCCGCCTCAGCCTGCGGATCGCACCCGGCGACACCGTCGCCAACGCCAAGGCGGCACTCGAGCGCCACCTCGAGACCCACATCCCCTGGGGCGCCGAGCTCACCATCACCCCGATCGACGTCGGCGAGCCGACCGCGATCGACGCCACCGGCCCGGCGTACGACGCAGCGCGCGCGGCGTTCGCCGAGGCCTGGGACGGCACCGAGCCGATCGACATGGGCGTCGGCGGCTCGATCCCGTTCATCGCGGAGTTCCTCGATGCGTTCCCCGAGGCCAGCGTGCTCGTCACCGGCGTCGAGGACCCCGACACCCGCGCCCACGGCGCCAACGAGGGGCTCCACCTCGCCGAGTTCGAGCGGGTCGTCCTCGCCGAGGCGCTGCTGCTGGAGAAGCTCGGCAACCAGCCGGCGTGACCCGCCGCGGCGATGCCGTGGCGTCGTACCCCCTCACCTAGACTCGGGCCGTGCCCTCACCCACCAGCCGCCGCGGCGGCGACGGTCGGCTCACCGCAGCACTCGACCCTATGGACCAGGGTCCACAGGACGCCTGCGGGGTGTTCGGGGTCTGGGCTCCCGGCGAAGAGGTCTCCAAGCTCTGCTACTTCGGGCTCTACGCGCTGCAGCACCGCGGCCAGGAGTCGGCCGGCATCGCGGTCAGCAACGGCCGCCAGATCCTGGTCTACAAGGACATGGGCCTGGTCTCGCAGGTCTTCGACGACTCCACGCTCGAGTCGCTCAAGGGCCACCTCGCGATCGGCCACGCCCGCTACTCCACCACCGGCGCCAGCACCTGGCAGAACGCCCAGCCGACCTTCCGCCCCACCGACGACGGCTCGATCGCGCTCGGCCACAACGGCAACCTGATCAACACCCACGAGCTCCAGGCGATGGTCGCCGAGCTGCCCGGACTGCCCGGCGAGCTCGAGCTCAACCGCACCCTCGAGACGGCCTCCACCAGCGACACCGCCCTGGTCACCGCCCTCCTCGCCCACCACCCCGACACCTCGCTCGAGCAGCGGGCCCTCGAGGTGCTGCCCCTGCTCCGCGGCGCCTACTCGTTCGTCTGGATGAACGAGTCGACGCTGTACGCCGCGCGTGACCCGCAAGGCATCCGGCCCCTCGTCCTCGGCCGCCTCGACCGCGGCTGGGTGGTCGCCAGCGAGGACGCCGCCCTGGCCACCATCGGCGCCAGCCGGGTGCGCGAGGTCGAGCCCGGCGAGCTGCTGGTCATCGACGAGAACGGCCTCCGCTCCCACCACTTCGCCGAGCCCGAGCCCAAGGGCTGCGTGTTCGAGTACGTCTACCTCGCCCGCCCCGACGCCACCATCGCCGGCCGCAGCGTCCACCAGGCTCGGGTCGAGATGGGCCGGCAGCTGGCCCGCGAGTTCCCGGTCGACGCCGACCTGGTGATGCCGGTGCCGGAGTCCGGGACGCCGGCCGCCGCGGGGTACGCCGAGGAGAGCGGCATCCCGTTCGGCCAGGGCTTCGTCAAGAACGCCTACGTCGGCCGCACCTTCATCCAGCCGAGCCAGACCCTGCGCCAGCTCGGCATCCGGCTCAAGCTCAACGCGCTCGAGCACATGGTGCGCGGCAAGCGGCTGGTGGTGGTCGACGACTCGATCGTGCGCGGCAACACCCAACGGGCCCAGATCCGGATGCTCCGCGAGGCCGGCGCCGCCGAGGTGCACGTGCGGATCAGCAGCCCGCCGGTCAAGTGGCCCTGCTTCTACGGCATCGACTTCGCGACCCGCGCCGAGCTGATCGCCAACGGCCTCGACGTCGACGAGATCGCCTCGAGCGTCGGCGCCGACAGCCTCGGCTACATCTCGCTGGAGGGGATGACCCAGGCCACGGGCCAGGAGCCCGGCAACCTGTGCCTGGCCTGCTTCACCGGCAGCTACCCGCTCGAGCTGCCCGACGAGAGCCTCCTCGGCAAGCACCTCCTGGAGGCGTCGCTGACCTCGCCGCACGCCGCCCGCGAACTTCCCGTGCTCAACAACCCCTGACCGAGGGAGCCCGCCCGTGACCGAGCAGACCCCGTCCTCGGGATCTCACGCGTACGCCGCGGCCGGCGTCGATCTCGAAGCCGCCGACAAGGCGATCACCCTGATGCGGGGCTGGGTCGAGAAGACCTCCAGCCCGCAGGTGATCGGCTCGCTGGGCGGCTTCGCCGGGCTGTACGACGCCTCCGCGCTGACCCGCTACTCCCAGCCGATCCTCGCGACCTCGACCGACGGGGCAGGCACCAAGGTCGCGATCGCGCAGGCGATGGACGTCCACGACACGATCGGCTTCGACCTGGTCGGGATGGTGGTCGACGACCTCGTCGTCTGTGGTGCCGAGCCGCTCTTCATGACCGACTACATCGCCTGCGGCCGGGTCGAGCCCGAGCGGATCGCCGCGATCGTCAAGGGCATCGCCGAGGCCTGTGTCGAGGCAGGCTGCTCCCTCATCGGTGGCGAGACGGCCGAGCATCCCGGCCTGATGGAGCCCGACGCCTACGACATCGCGGGCGCCGCGACCGGCGTGGTCGAGGCCGCACACCTGCTCGGACCCGGCCGGGTCCGCCCCGGCGACGTCGTACTCGCGATGGCGTCGAGCGGGCTGCACTCCAACGGCTACTCCCTGGTCCGCCACGTCCTGCTCGAGCAGGCCGGCTGGGCGCTGGACCGGCATGTCGACGAGCTCGGCCGCACCCTGGGCGAGGAGCTGCTCGAGCCGACCCGGATCTACACCAAGGCCTGCCTCGCCCTCGCGGCCGAGACCAGCGTCCACGCGATGGCCCACATCACCGGCGGCGGCCTCGCCGACAACCTCGCCCGGGTGATGCCGGAGGAGCTCTCGGCCACGGTCGACCGCAGCACCTGGGTGCCGGCGCCGATCTTCGACGTCGTACGCCGGGTGGGTGCGGTCTCCCAGGACGACCTGGAGTCGACCCTCAACTGCGGAGTCGGCATGGTCGCCTTGCTGCCCGCCCACGACGTCGACCGGGCGGTCGCGACCCTCGACCGGTTCGGCGTCCACGCGTGGGTGGCGGGCGAGGTCGGCCTCGACGAGGCCCGCGGCGGCGAGGTCCGGCTGACGGGCCGGTTCGCCGGTTGGGGCATCTGAAGGGCCTCGGGACGCCCTTTTCGGCCCGGTTGAGCGTCGGTTTGACCGAAATGTCATCCAAATCGGGATGGGGTGTGCGGGAACAGCCACCCATTGGGTAGCGTTGGCCCCACGACGATATGACCGATCAGACCGGTGCCACGGTGACTTTTTCCCTGGCCCGGCCCAGAGTGCGAGGGGGTCGACCCTATGGGGCGCGGCCGAGCTAAAGCCAAGCAGACGAAAGTCGCCCGAGACCTGAAGTACCGCACTCACGACGCGGACTTCGGCGCACTGGCGCGAGAGCTGCACGGCGAGACCGACAGCGACGCGACCGACGAGGCGGTGGACGACCCCACCGACGAGTGGTCCGACTACGCCGAGCCATCTCGCGACTGACTGACTGACCTGTTGAATTGGCCCGGAGGGCCAACTCAACGTCAGCGGGGCAGGTAGAGACCCCGCAGGCGACCTACGTCGCGCATCCGACGCTCGGCGAGCCGGTCGGCGGCCTCTGCGGGCGTGACCGCATCGGTGCGGGCGAGCTCGAAGACCGCCTTGGTGGTGTCGTAGATCTTCGAGGCGCGCTGCTCGGCGCGCTCGAAGCTGAACCCCTCGAGCTCGTCGGCCACCTGGATCAGGCCGCCGGAGTTCACGCAGTAGTCCGGCGCGTACAGGATCCCGCGGTCGGACAGTGCCTTCTCGATGCCCGGGTGGGACAGCTGGTTGTTGGCCGCCCCGCAGACGATCTTCGCGGTGAGGACGTCGACCACCTCGTCGGTGAGCGCGTCCCCCATCGCGCATGGCGCGTAGACGTCGATCTCGGCGCGGACGAGTGCGTCGGCGTCGGGGACCGCGGTCGCGCCGTACTCCTTCACCATCCGGTCCACCGCCGGCTGGTAGACGTCGGTCACCACGACCCGCGCGCCCTCGTCGACGAGGTGCTTGACCAGGTGGTGCCCGACCTTGCCGACACCCGCGATGCCGACCGTGCGGTCGGCGAGGCTCGGCGAGCCCCAGAGCGCCTCGGCGCTGGCGCGCATCCCTTGATAGACGCCGTACGCCGTGAGCACCGACGAGTCGCCGGCGCCGCCATGGGCGACGGTGCGGCCGGTGACGAACCGGCACTCACGCGCCACCACGTCCATGTCCTCGGAGTAGGTGCCGACGTCGCAAGCGGTGAAGTAGCGACCACCGATGGCCTGCACGAACCGGCCGTAGGCACGCAGCAGCGCCTCGGTCTTGTCCTTCATCGGGTCACCGATGATGACGGCCTTGCCGCCGCCGAGGTCGAGGCCGGCCAGCGCCGCCTTGTAGGACATCCCGCGGGAGAGGTTGAGCACGTCGCGGATCGCGTCCGCGGTCGTCGCGTAGGGGTAGAAGCGGGTGCCGCCGAGTCCGGGTCCGAGCGCCGTCGAGTGGATCGCGACGATGGCCCGCAGCCCGGTCGCGTGGTCGTTGCAGAAGACGACCTGCTCGTGCTCGGCGCCGAGCTCGAAGACGTCCACGCCGTCGGGGCCGGTGGCAGGGCCGGTGACAGGGGGTTCCGCGGTCATGCTGATGCCTCTTTCGGGTCGCGCCACGCGGGTGGGTGGCGTACGGCGGGCCACGAGGGGTGGTGTGACCCACTTCGCACGATAGTGCTCCGACCGGCCGGGCCGGGAATCGACCGAGCGCTCAGCGCAGCTGCTGGGTGATCACCAGGGCCCCGCCGAAGCACGCCAGGAACACTGCGACGCAGCCCAGCACGAGCAGCAGCCGGGAGGCGGACCGCGGCGCCGGCGGCCCGACCGGTGTCGGTTCCGGAGGGCTGACCAGCAGGGTCCGGTCGGCGCTCGGTGCCAGCGTCTGCAGGGCGTTGACGTACGCGCGCACGTTCGGCCAGCGGTCGTCGGGGTCGGGCGCCAGCCCCTTGAGCACGATGTCGTCGACGGCGGCCGGAAGGTCCGCCAGCTCCGTGGGCGGCGCGGGCGGCTGGAGGGTGGCGAGGTCGGCGATGGAGCCGGCGTGCGCGACCCGGCCGGTGAGCAGCTGGTAGGTGACGGCCGCGAGGGCGTACACGTCCGCCCGCTCGTCGACGCCGAGACCGACGGCCTGCTCGGGCGCCATGTACGCCGGCGTCCCCACCACGTGGGTGAGCCCGCTGGCGTGCATCATCGCCTTGGCCACCCCGAGGTCGGACACCATCAGCCGTACGCCGTCAGCCTCGCTGCGCAGCAGCAGGTTCGCCGGCTTGATGTCGCGATGGATCGACCCGTGCTGGTGCAGCACGGCCAGACCGGCCCCGGCCTGGGTGACCAGGTCGAGGGTGCGGTCCAGCGACAGCCGGGGCTCGCGCTGGAGCAGGTCCGCGACCGTGCCCAGGTCGGCGTAGGTCATCACGAAGTACGGCGTGCCGTCGACCTCGCCGACGTCGTAGACGCGGACGACGTGGTCGGAGTCGGCACGCCGCAGGATCCGCGCCTCCTGCAGGAACCGGTCGCGGATGTCGAGCCGCTGCGCCCAGTTGTCGGCGAGTGCCTTCACTGCGACCTCGGACTCGAGCTCGTCGTCGTGGTAGAGCCACACCGACGCGAAGCCGCCGACCCCCAGCCGGGTCACCTGTCGCAGGCGACCGAGCCGAGCAGGGAGGGACACGGTGGGTATTGTGCCGGACCAGCGACCGGGCTCGGAGGACAGACAGGGTGGACGACACGGCTGAGATCGAGGACCTCGAGTCCCTGGCGGCACGCGCGGCCCACGGAGACCAGCAGGCCCTCGAGTCGTTGCTCGTCGAGATCCAGCCGCGCGTACGCCGCATCTGCGGCCGGATGCTGCTCTACCCCGAGGACGCCGAGGAGGCCGCGCAGGACGCGCTGCTGCTGGTGTCCACCCGGATCCACACCTTCGCCGGACGGAGCCGCTTCACCACCTGGCTGCACGCCGTGGCCTCCAACAGCGCCCGCTCGACGTACCGCAGTCTCAAGCGCCGCTCCGTCGAGCTGCCGACCGACGACCTCCCGACCGCCGCCGACCCGCGGACCACGAGCGTGATCGCCGGCAGCCGGCTCGACTTCCTCGAGGCACTCGAGGTGCTCTCGCTCGACCACCCCGCGTTGGTCGAGCCGCTGGTGCTGCGCGACCTGCAGGAGCTGGAGTACGCCGACATCGCGACCCTGCTCGAGATCCCGGTCGGCACCGTGAAGTCGCGCATCCACTCCGCGCGCCAGTTCGTCCAGCCCCTGCTGACCCGCTGAGGTCAGCGCAGGGCTGCGACGTACCGGGTCGCGGTGCGGGCGTCGCGCATCCGGCTCTCCCAGGTCACCCCGACGACCAGCAGCAGGGCGCCGGACAGGCCGATCGTGAGCCACGGCGGCAGGTCGGCGGCGTACGGCGCGAGCTCGCGCAGGACGAGCACGGCGCCGACGACAGCACCGACGACCAGCGGCGCGCTCCAGCGCAGAGCAACGCCGGCGAGGACCAGGGCCAGACATCCCAGGCCGAGGAGCAGAGCGCGCAGCGAGGTCGGGTCGTCGAGGGCGACCAGGAGTGACGGAACGGTGGCGAGGGTCAGGCCCGGTGCGAGCACACGCGTCGTCGCGGCCTGGTCGTCGTGGAGCAGGCGCCAGACGCCGACCGCGACGAGCACGACAGCCGACGGCAGCGTGTACGCCTCCGGCACGGTCACCCCGAGCTCCGAGAGCCGCACCCAGGTCGCCATCGCGAGCAGCAGGCCTCCCGGCCAGGCGAACGGCCGGCGGCTGGGGTGGATCAGGGCAGTGGCCGTCACGAGCACACCCGCCACGGTGAGATGGACGGCGAGAGCCTCGGCGGTGTCGGCGGCCGCCGCGACAGCACCGACCGACGCGACTGCTCCGACCGCGGCCGCCGAGACCTCGAGCACCGGCTCCGGCCGCCAGATCGCCAGCCCACCGAGCACCAGCAGGATCGGGATGGCCCGGTCGACCTGCGGAACAGACGCGACGTCGGCGGCCGCCCAGACCAGACCACCGAAGGCGACCGCGAAGGCTGCCGTGGCGACCTCGCCGGTGACGTCCTGCCGACGCATCAGGTGCAGGCAGAGCGCGGTGGCGGCGGCTAGCACGATGGTGGTCATCACGTTGCTCGGCAGGGCAGCGACCACGGCGAGGAGACCGGCGCCGCCGGCGGCGACTCGCAGCGCCGCGGCGGTGCTGCCGGCCGGCCGCTCGGCAGCGACGAACCCGACGCAGGAGACGACCAGCAGGACGGCGACGACGGCGGCGAGCGGCACGTCGTACAGCGGGAGAGTGACCAGGGCACCGACACCGGCGGCGGCCGCGAGGGCGACGAGCCACGCCGTACGACGAAGCGGTGACCCCAGGCCGACCACGGCACAGCCGGCCGCGGTCAGGACGACGAGCGTCGGTGCCGCGAGCCAGGGGGCGACGACGGGCGTGGACCCGGCCACGTGGACCCCGAACGGTGCGGTGAACGGGGCACCCACGTCGAGAGTCGCGTTCAGGGCCGAGCCGGCCAGGTCCAGGAAAACCGCGACGGGCAGTACCGACGCCCCTGCCAGCGGCAGCAGCGCCGCACGGCGCAGCCCCTCCGCAGCGAAGGTCATGACGGCCGCCCACGCCACCACGCACGGCAGCAGGCTCAGCGTGGCGTCGGTGACCGAGTTGTCCAGCGCCGGGGCAACCACGACGAAGGTACCGACCAGGGCTGCGACGGCGTACCCGACGAGAGCGGCGCTGCGGCCCAGCCCGATGGCAGGGGCGGCGGCGGCCGCGAGGGCTGCGGCGGCCAACAGCGGCCACATCGCGCCGTGACCCCAGAGGTGGGCGACCGTCGGCTCCGAGACGACCCGGCCGATCCCGGAGATCAGGACGTAGAGCCAGCCCACCGCCGCGGCGACCAACGAGGAGATCCGCAGCGGTGTGCTGGGCACGGTGGTGCCGACCCGGCCGAGCCCGATCAGCACGATCGTCGCGAGGAGCATGGGGAGCGGGCCGCCCACCGGCACCTGCGCGCCGATGCCCGCGACCAGGACGGCGAACGGCGCGACCAGAGCGGGGGCGACCAGTGGCCGGTGCATGCTCACCAGGAGCATCGACAGGGCGACGGTGGCGACCACGGACCCGACGGTCGTGACCAGGCCGGCGTCCCCGAGGTCGCCCAGCCAGCCGGCATGACGGGCGCCGATGACGTCGAGGGCCACGAGCCCCAGGCCGACGACAGTGAGGGCCTCGCCGGCCATCCGCAGGCCGCGCCGGGCGGCGGCACCTGCGCCGCCCAGTGCGGCCGCGGTCAGCACGAGCAGGACGACGGTGCGACCGCCGACGCCGAGCCAGCTCCACGCCACCGCGAGGAAGGTCACGGCGGCCACCAGCAGGCAGAGCGCGCCGAGGGTGAGCAGGATCCTGGGGACCGAGGCCCCGCTCAGCCGCGCGCCACCGGCGGCGGGCCGGGGTGCGTCGCCGGCAGCTGTCCGACCCGGGGCGGGGTACGGCGTGACGTCGCCCAGCAGCGAGCCGGGCGCCGTACCGGCACCGACGGCGACGGCTGCCGACGTGGGCGCCGGTGCCGTCTGCCGCCGCAGGCTGGCGAGGATCCGGTCGGCCCGCTGCAGGGTGGTGAAGAGGTCGACTGCGTCGGGCCCGGTCAGCGGAAGGGCGCAGCGCGGGCAGGTCTGGGGCGCCACCGGAAGGGATGCGCGGCAGTCGGGGCATTGTGACGGATCGGCGTACGTTGTCATGAGTCCGAGTACCTCATCTCCTGAGTACCCGTGCGCACCGCCGAAAGACTCAACCCTCCTGAGTATCCCTACTCACTTCACGCTCAGCGCCGTCCGTGAGAAGTGACACTCGACCCCTGTCGGCACGGCCCGGCGTGCGTCAGAGTCGGGCCATGCAACAGATGAGCCTGCGCGAGTACATCGACAGCCTGGAGCGCGACGGCTACACCGTCCGCGACGACCACGGCGACGATCCCATGCTGATCCGACCGGACGGCCGCGCGGTCGAGACCTGGCGCGAGGACTACCCGTACGACCACCTGATGAGCCGCAACGACTACGAGGTGGAGAAGTACCTGCTCCAGATCGAGCTGCTCAAGTTCCAGTACTGGGCCCAGGACTCCGGCAGGAGACACGTCATCGTCTTCGAGGGGCGCGACGCGGCCGGGAAGGGCGGCACGATCAAGCGGTTCACCGAGCACCTGAACCCCCGCGGCGCGCGGATCGTCGCGCTGACCAAGCCGACCTCGACCGAGCTCGGCCAGTGGTACTTCCAGCGGTACGTCGCCCACCTGCCGACGGCCGGGGACATCGTCCTGTTCGACCGCTCCTGGTACAACCGCGCCGGGGTCGAGCGGGTGATGGGCTTCTGCAGCGAGGAGGAGTACCGCACCTTCATGCGCCAGGCGCCGGCCTTCGAGGAGATGCTGCTGGAGTCGGGTGTGCACGTGACGAAGCTGTGGTTCTCGGTGACCCAGCAGGAGCAGCGGACCCGTTTCGCCGTACGCCAGATCGACCCGGTGCGGCGCTGGAAGCTGTCGCCGATGGACCTCGAGAGCCTGGACAAGTGGGAGGCGTACACCGAGGCGAAGGAGGAGATGTTCCTGCGCACCGACACCGACCAGGCGCCGTGGTACACGGTGAAGAGCAACGACAAGAAGCGCGCGCGGATCAACGCGCTGCGGGTCTTCCTCAGCCACGTGGACTACGACGGCAAGGACGAGCAGGTCGTGCTCCGGCCCGACGAGAAGCTGGTTCAGCGCGGACGCGACGCGGTCGGGGACTGAGCGAGGGAGGGGTGGCCAGGGGCGGGGTCGAACCGCCGACCTTCCGATTTTCAGTCGGACGCTCGTACCAACTGAGCTACCTGGCCGTGGTCGCACCCCGCTTCCGCGGAGCGCGAGAGCACCTTACCGGAGCGTTTCCCGCTCCCTGAAACCGGCAGTGTCCCGCTGCCGGGAGCTGGGACGCGCGAGGATGAGGTCGTGAAGGAGTACGCCGACTTCCTGGGCAGCCAGCCGCCTTACGACGCGCTGAGCGCCGAGGAGCTGCTCCGTCTGGTCCGCCGGCTGGAGGTGGAGTACGTCGCGGCCGGCGCCACCATCGTGCAGGCCGACGGTCCGCCGCTGGACCACCTGTGGGTGCTCCGTACCGGGGCCGTCGAAGTGGTGGACCGGGGTCGGGTGGTCGACCACCTGGGGCCGGGTGACACGTTCGGGCACATCTCGGTGCTGACCGGCCTCGCACCGGCCCTGTCGGTGAGGGCGCTCGAGGACTCGTTGTGCCTCCGGCTGCCGGACCCGCGTTCCTGACTCGAGCGCTGCGCAGTCATGGCCGCCGGTTCGACGGCCCGGTCGTCGACACGGCCGCCCTTCTCAGGGCAGCGGGCCTGGCCAGATCGGGGACCGGGTTCGAGCCGGACGTCGAGACCATGGCGGAGAAGCTCGGCCTCTGCGTCCACACGCCGCACCACGCCCTGGGCGATGCCCTGACGACCGCGGAAGTCTTCCTGGCGGTGGTCTCGCGGCTCGAGCGCGGGCCGGCCGGCCCGCTCACGGCGTACGACCTCGTGGACCTCTCGCGCCGGCACACCCTGACCTGATCGACCGCGTCCGGACCGCCGAGTCGGTACGCCGGCGGCCCGCGCCGTATGCTGGCCGCGCTCAAGCGCCCCGGCCCCCATCGTCTAGCGGCCTAGGACGTCGCCCTTTCACGGCGGTAGCACGGGTTCGAATCCCGTTGGGGGTGCCAGCTCGACCCACGGTCTCGTTGGTCCGCTCGTCCACGCTCCCCTGGTCGTCGCCATCCCCGGCCCGGTAGATTCGCCGCGGGCAAGAACGTCTCTCACTGATCGGGCGGATGGGGCAGGCCGAGACATCCAACGACGGTGGTGACGCGATGGGCAACGGGGTGGACCCCTTCGGGGCCTACGTGCCCGAGCTGGTGGGTGAGCTGGCCGCCGTCGACGTCGAGTCCACGGGCCTGCACCGGTCTCTTCCCGGGACGCTCGTCTTCGCCGACGTCTCCGGCTTCACCAAGATCTCCGAGAGGCTCTCGAAGCGGGGGAAGGTCGGGGCCGAGACGATCGTCGAGGTCATCGAGTCCTGCTTCACCCGTCTCCTGGAGGTCTCCAGCTCGTACGGCGGCACGCTGATCCAGTTCGGCGGCGACGCCGTGCTGCTCTTCTTCCGGGGTGAGGGTCACCAGGTGCGCGCGGCCGCCGCGGCGTTGGAGATGCGAACGACGATCCGGTCGCTCGGAGACATGACGCGCGCCGTCGCGGGCGTGCAGCTCTCACTGACAGTGGGTGTCCACAGCGGAGACTTCGACTGGTTCCTGGTGGGGCGGTCGCATCGCCAGCTGGTGCTGGGAGGTGCCGCCGCCTCGCAGCTCGTGAGGCTCGAGAGTGCCGCCCAGCGGGGTCAGATCCTCGTCGGCCCCGCCACGGCGGGGGCACTGGACGTTCGGAACCTGACCGTCCGCGGAGGCACGGCACCACGACTTGTCGGAACCGTGGAGCCCCCGGCGTACGAGCGCCCCGCACTGCCGCCGCCCGAGGGCATGGCGCGCTTCGTCGCGGCCGGGCTCCACCGCACCGTTGCGGAGGGCCGGATCGACTCCGAGCACCGCACCGCGACAGTCGCGTTCGTCCAGTACTCCGGCCTGGACGAGATCATCGAGCAGTCGGGGGGAGACGAGGCAGCTCGGCGACTCGACGCGCTGATGACGGCCACGCAGGAGGCCCTCGACCCACGCGAGATCTGCTTCCAGTCCGCGGACCTCGCGGTCGACGGCGGCAAGTTCTACCTGAGTGCCGGAGCGCCTCTCAGCACGGGTCAGGACGAGGAGAACATGCTGCTGGCCCTGGCCGAGATCGTCTCGCGCGACGTGGGACTGGTGCTGCGCGCCGGCGTCAACAGCGGTTCGGTGTTCACCGGGGAGATCCGCAGCGGATCGCGGGCCACGTTCATCACGATGGGCGACCCGGTGAACCTGGCTGCACGCGTGATGTCCAAGGCAGCCCCGGGGACGGTCTACGCCACGATGCCGGTCCTCGACAGGTCGCGGACGCTGTTCGACCTCACGCCGGTCGAGCCCTTCCACGTCAAGGGCAAGGCAAAGCCGGTCACGGCGTTCGAGGTCGGCGGGGCGCGCAACGTACGCACGGAGGTGGCGTCCGCCGACGTGCCGCTGGTGGGACGCGACTCCGAGCTCGCAGCGTTCCGGGAGGCGTGTGCCTCGGCGGGAGAGCGGTCGGGTTCCTACCTGCAGCTGCTCGCGGACCCGGGGGCGGGTAAGAGCCGGTTGCTCAACGAGTTCGAGGCGGCGGCCCGGTCGTCGGACTTCCACCGCGTGGGTTGCCGGCTCTACCAGTCATCCACTCCCTACTTTCCGTTCTTCGGTCTGCTGGGAAGTCTGCTCTCCCTGTCGGAGACCGACGGCGAGCGTGACCTACGGCGGATCATCACCGAGCGTTCGCCGCAGCTGTTGCCCTGGCTGTCGCTGATCGGCACCGCCAGCGGCGTGCCGATCGAGCCCTCCGCCGAGGTGCTGGCGCTGGAGCCGGAGTTCCGGAGGGAGCAGCTGGAGGCGGCGGTCCTCACGCTGCTGGAGTGCGTCCTGACCGACCCCGTCGTGCTGTGCATCGAGGATGCGCAATGGATGGACGACGCCTCGTGTCAGCTCGTCGATGCGTTGGTGACCGACCTCGCTGCGCGTCCTTGGGTCGTGATCGTGGCCCAACGTCCCGATCCGGGAGGGCCGACCGAGCAGATCCGCACCCCCGACGTGCTGATGGAGCTGCACCAGCTGAACACCGCTGAGCTCCAGGCGCTCGTCGCGGAGCTGACCGTCTCCGCGCCGCTGCCGGAGCACCGGATCGCGACGCTCGTGGAACGTTCGGGAGGCAACCCGCTGTTCCTCCTCGAGCTGCTGAACGCCGTGCAGGCAGGTGGCGACGACGAGTCACTGCCCACGTCGGTCGAAGGCCTGCTGACGGCTCGCATCGACCGGCTCGCAACCTCCGAGCGGACCCTCCTGCGTCAGCTCTCGGTGCTCGGCGCAGGTTTCGACCGGGCCTATATCGCGGACGTGGCGACCCAAGGGCCGAGTCTCGGCGCCGACCAGCTCGCTCGGTTGACGGAGTTCCTCCGGACCGACGAGCAGGGGTGGGTCTGGTTCAGGCACGGCCTGGTCCGCGACGTGGCCTACGAGGGACTGCCGTTCCGCACGAGGCGCGAGCTGCACGAGCGCGTCGGCGAGTCCATCCTGGCCCGCGCCGGTGAGGACGTCGACGACGTCGCACCGCTCTTGTCGCTGCACTTCTACCGGGCCGACCGGCATCGCGAGGCGTGGCGCTTCTCGACCGTGGCCGGGGACCAGGCCAAGGGGGTCTATGCGAACGTCGAGGCCACCCATCTCTACCGGCGAGCGTTGCAGTCGGCGACAAGGATCGACGTCGACGGGCGACTGCACGTCCAGGCCCTGGAGTCCCTGGGCGACGTCGAGGAGCTGACCGGCAACCTGGTCGGGGCACGGGCGGCCTACGTCTCAGCGCGTCAGCTCTCGAGTGACACCCCGATCGTCGTTGCCAGGATGCTCTTGAAGAGCGCCTTCATCGACGAGCGGCTCGGCCACTACGTCACGGCGGTTCGCTCGGTACGTCGCGGACTGCGCGTCCTGGAGCCGCTCGACGGTGCGGGTGACGAGGTGCGCGCCGAGCTCTGGGCCTGGCTGGCCGCGATCCGGGTCCGCCAGGGTCAGTTCGCGTCGGGTGCGGAAGCGGCTGCAGAAGCCGTACGTCGTGCGGGTCCGTCCGGTGACTCGCCGACCCTGGCCCGGGCACTGATGACCCTGGACTTCGCGCGGAGTCGGTTGCAGGACGGCCTCGACCATGCCGGGACCGAGCGCGCCCTGGAGATCTACAGTGAGCTGGGCGACATTCCCGGCGAGGCGACGGCGGCGAACATCCTGGGTGCGTACGCCTTCTTCGCGGGTCGGTGGGACGATGCGGTCTCCTTCTACCGCCGCTCCCGGCTCGCCCGGGAACGCACCGGCGACCCGGCCGGGGTCGCGACCGCCAACGCCAATCTCGCGGAGGTATTGCTCGAGCAGGGGTCGCTGGACGAGGCCGACGGCCTCCTCGCCTCGGCGCGGTCGGTGTGGGCGGCGTCGGACGACCAGTGGAGCGTGGCGTTCGCCGACCGGCTGCGAGGGCTGTGTCGATGCCGCTCGGGTGCTTTCGTGCAGGCGGAGCAGCTGTTGGGCAGGGCCCGGGACGAGTTCACGACGCTCCGGGCTCCGGCCGATGTCGCCGAGACCGATGTCGCGATCGCCGAGCTCCTGGTCCTCAGCGGACGGGCGGCGGAGTCGGTCGATCTTCTGGACACGATCATGGCCGGCGACCCCTCCCACGCCGGCTTGGATCATCTGCTGCCCGCGATCTACCGGCTGCGCGGGACAGCCCGGGTGGTCCTGGCGGACGACGACGGCATCGCGGACATCTCACACGCACTCGAGCTCGGCCGGGACCACGAGGCCGAGCACGAGATCGCGCTGGCCATCCGCGCCCTCGAGCTCGTCTCGGGTTGGAGGGGACATCCGGTCGACCCTGCCCTCGTCACCGAGGGCAGGGCCATCGAGGCGCGCTTGGGACTGGGCGCTCGCCCGGAGCCGGTGACCCCGGGCTTGGCGGTCGAAGCCGCGGGGTAGCCCGGGGCAACCGCCTCAGTCCGACACCTGCCTCGGTCTCAGCGGAAGGTGACCTTCGGGTCGCCGTTGAACTTGAGGAAGTAGTCGACGCGACCGTCGGAGGTGTACGTGATCGTGATGCACGGAATCGGCTCCGCCACGCCGAGGATGCCTCGCACCTTGGCGATCAGGAGGCGGTTGTTGCACTGGGCGGTGACCCGGGTGTTGTCCAGGAAGACGGCCGCCTTGACGCGGTCCGCGACGGACACCTTCTGTGCGGTCGTCACCTCGGCACTCACGACCGGCCCGCCGGGGCTGTTGGTCGGGAAGCCGATGTTGTAGCCGGTCCTGCAGGGCGAACCGCCACACTCGGTGGTGCCGGTGGCGGCCGGAGCGATGTTCACGATCTCGTTGAACTCACCCGGTGCGCTGAAGACCAGCGACGACTTGCCCGGATCGGTCGCGGTCGCGGTGCAGGTGGCCGTCCCGTTGCAGTCGACCACGACGGTGCCTGCGGGGAGGACGTTGATCGTGTGGCAGTCGCCCACGGTTCCCGAACCGCCGGCGTCCGTCGCGTGCGCGACCGCGCAGACGCTCTGGCCGTTGCCGACGGCGAGTCCGCTGAGGGTCGTGGAGAAGGGTGTCGAGCTCTGGCCGTGCGCCGTGACCGGCAGGGTCTGCACGACGGAGCCGTTGACGGTGATGTCGACGCTGTCCAGCGTCGAGTCGATGGTGTTGCCCACGACGTCCGGCAGGGCACCGAGGGAGGAGACGACCACACACCCGCTACCGGGTGCGCCCTGGCTGACCGCCTGCTGGAGGGTGGCGCTGCACCCTGCGCCGGCGATGGCGAACGCCTTGATCACAATGGAGCCCACCCCCGAGACCGGGACCGTGGTGCCGTCACCGTCGGTGACCAGCACCATGACGTCCTGAGGCGCCGTGCCAGGCGCAGTCAGCATGTCGCGCCCACGGGTGATGCCCACGTTGAACTCTGTCCCGCCCGATGACGTGAAGGCGCTGAGGTCGTTGGTGAAGGCCGCGGGAGAGACCAGCGGGACGGACGCCGTGCCGGGGAACGCGACGACACCCACGGTCGCGATGGGCGAACGGACACCCGTCACCGAGCTGATCACGCCCAGCGTCGTTGCCTTCTCGCAGCTGAGGACGCTCCCACAGGAGAGGCCCGATGCGTCGGCGGTGCTTCCGGACGTGTCGAGAACGAAGGCGAGGTCGGTGTTCTTGACCGCGGCGCCCTGGCCGAGATCGACCGTGCCACTGACCGGGATCCCGGTGCCGGCGACGTACGACCCGCCGTTCGTGGGCCCGGTCAAGGTCGTCGTCACGGCGGTTCCGCCGCCGATGGTGCCGGAATCGGCGAAGACTTGCGGGGTCGTGACCAAAGCGATCATCGCAGCCGCACAGAACACCGCAAGGGTGCGTTTCATGGTTCCTCCCAGTTCGCGACGGAAGGAGTCCTCGAGCCCCCGCCGGGACTGTACCGCAGCTTCGGCGACACCCCCAGGGGGTGTCGAACCGGAGCACGCCAGGCTCCGTAGCGCAGTTGGTGAGCGCGCCGCCCTGTCACGGCGGACGCCGCGGTTTCGAGTCCCGTGGGGCAACGTCCGATCAGCGAGGTGTACCCGCGGCCGGTGGCAGTTCCATGCTGGCGCGCAACACGGTCAACGGGGTGGCCGGAACCTCGATGAGTCCACGAGTCGGCCGGTCGAGGTCGAACGTGACGTAAAGCAGGCCGGCAACCAGACCTGATGCGAGCACGATGGGCATCAGGCCGCGGCCGAGCGCACCCACGTGAAGGCCGAGTAGGAACATCGCGAGCGCCGCCCCGACCAGCTCGAGCAGCAGGACCTCGGTCGGCACTCGGTTGCCCAACCCGGAGACGCGAACAGTCTGTTGGTCGATCATGGCGTTGAGGCTGTCCTCGTAGAGCCGCGGCGCGGTGGCGATCGGTGCTTCCTGCACGGCCCGAGCAGCCATCGACCAGAGCGGCCGCTGCAGGGCGGATGCCTCGGCGATGGTGCGAGCTGCGGACGCGCTGCCCGGCTTCTCGCTGGTCAGCTGGATCTCGACATCGGTGTACTTCTTCAACAGCGACAACGAACGACTGCGCATCGGCTCGGCCAACGTCTGAGCACGCAGGTAGGTGGTGCCGATGGTGTTGGCGTCGTTCACGACGGCGTCGCGGCGCGACTCGTACCTCCCCAGCGCGAGGGAGAGGCCGAAAGCGAGCACCAGGCCCATGAAACCGAGCAGCGCGCCCTGCAGGACGCCGGAGGACTCCCTGACGCTCGAGGGCCTCCTGGCGCCCGGGGGCACCGTGGTGCTCGCGGACTCCTTGTCATGGCGCTGCTGCAGCCACCGACCCACCCCGAGACCGGCCAGAGCCGATCCCGTGATGACGACGAACAGCAGGAGTGCCAACCACACGGTGGAGAACGTCAAGAACAAGGGGTGCTCCCTCGGGCTACGTCGGACGCGACACCCGTGGACCGCTGCGCCCCGGGGTGTCGATGGGGTTCGCGGCCATTACACCAGCAGGCTCGTGTTGCCTGCCCGACGTTCAGAAGCGGCCCGCGCCGCCACCGCCGGCCCCTTCGCCCAAGCAGGCAGCGTCGAACTCGATGAGCACCTTGCCCACGTCGAACGCGTGCCCCGTCGCCGCGCTGTCCGCGAGCGCTGCCGCGTCGGTGATCGCCTTGGCATCGTCGCCGCGAGCGGTACCGGCCAGCGTGGCGAGCTGGGCGGAGGTCTGATGGAGCTGGGTGACGTCGACGTGGTGCAGGGCCTTGCTGCCGTCCATCCGCTGGATGGTCTGCACGTAGGGTGCCGCCTGCTCGCACGCCACCGGGTCCGGGCCGCTCCTGCCTTGGACCACCGCGACGCCGATCCCGGCCACCACCACGACACCGGCCACGAGGAGGACCGCACCGAGGCCGAGGTCGGTGAAGCGAGCCCACAGCAACGCGATGCTCCGGCCCACCCGGCGTGCGATGGACACCATCGACTCACGGGCCCGCGAGCTCCAAGGGAGGACTTCGTTCACGCCGGTGAGTGTCGCAGGCGGGAACGAGCGGGACGTGCAGATCTGCCGATTGTGAGGCGTCCGAGGCGATGGGTTAGAGTTCCAGCGCTCATGAGGCACACTCCAGAGCACGCCAGGCCCCGTAGCGCAGTTGGTTAGCGCGCCGCCCTGTCACGGCGGAGGCCGCGGGTTCGAGTCCCGTCGGGGTCGCTCACCCAGCCGGTTCGGACATCGTCCGGGCCGGCTGTCGTGTCTCTACGCCGCGCCCGCCTCGGCCTTCCGGCGTACGGCGGTGAGCAGGCGCCGCATGCCGACGACGTGACCGCGGGAGCCGATGACCAGCAACCGGTAGGCGCCGCCGGCCAGCCCCGGGAACGCGGCCCGTGTCTCGCCGCGCAGGCTTGTGCGTCCCGGACCGTCGGGCTCGAGCCGCAGGACGAGGGCGTACGTCGAGAAGTGGTGCCGCCCCTCGATGACCAGCTCGCGACCCGGCTCGGCCGCCATGACCGCGAAGCCCGGCACCGTGGAGCCGACGGTGAGCGGGCGGGCGCCGGACGCATCGGCTGGGACGCAGCCGACCGCGCGTGCGTACGCCGCCGCTCCCCGCCGCGAGAACGTGCGATCGAGGACCGTGGTCAGTGCGTCCCAGACGCGGTCCGGTCCGGCCTCGACCGTGGTCGCGTGCTCGTCGACGTACGGCAGCCGGTGATGGTCGCTCACCCGCTCATCCTCGCCCACGCCGCGACGTACGGCGTGAGCGCGCGGCTAAGGTCACGGCATGGAGCTCGACCGGGCGGCGTTCGAAGCCCTGGTGGAGCAGGCCCTCGACGAGATCCCACCCGAGATCGCGTCGGCCGTGCACAACGTGGTCGTCCTGGTCGAGGACGAGCCGCCGGCCGACGACCCCGACCTGCTCGGCGTCTACGAGGGCGTCTCCCTCACCGAGCGCACCGCGGACCACACGGGTCTGCCCGACCGGATCACGGTTTTCCGCAACCCGCTGCTGGAGCTCTGCGAGACGCCGGAGGAGCTGGTACGGGAGGTGCGGATCACCGTGGTGCACGAGATCGCCCACCACTTCGGGATCGACGACGACCGGCTCCACGACCTCGGCTACGGCTGAGCGCGCGACAGCGACGCCTGGTCGTCGTCCGCCCACGGCTGCGGCTCGCTGCCGGTGGCCTGATGCACGAACTCCCCGAAGAGCCACCGCTGGAACCCGACCTGCTCGGGTGAGCGGGCGAGCGTGAGCAGCCGCTCGCCGCGGCAGAAAGCGTCGGCGAGGTCGAGCAGCTCGAGCAGACGCCCGAACCTCAGGTCGGCGTCGATCGGTGCCTTGACGTCGAGGTCGAGGTGGGTGCGGCCGGTGTGCAGTGCCTGGAGCAGCGCCTCGCCACCGAGCTGGCCGCGGAAGTCGCGTGCGACCTCGGAGAAGAAGAAGGAGAGGTCGGAGGCGATGGGGTAGGTGTCCTGGTGGGCGAGCGCCAGCAGGCGCAGCTCACGACGCAGCTCGGCTCCGTGGGCGAGCGTGCCCTGCAGCAGGTCTGCCGGCACATGCAGCAGGTGTACGACGATCTGCTCGCCGTCGGCGAAGGACGGCTCATCCGCCTCGTCGCCCCAGCCGACGAGGACCCCGGGCACCGGTGCCGCCGGCGGGCTCGAGGTCGGGACGAACCACACCAGCTTCCCGTCGCCGTCGAGCTCGGCGCCCCAGGCCTCGCTGGAGCTGGCCACGATGCCGAGCCCGCGACCGAAGGTCGGGAGCTCGTCGAGGAACTCCTGGCCCACCTCCAGTGCCGGGAAGGCGGGCGGATCGGAGGACGCGTCCCACGTCTCGACCCGCGGGTGCGTGCGGGTGCCTCGCAGCCGGACCTTCACCGGCGGGCTGCCGTGCAGGATGGCGTTGGTGACGACCTCGGACAGTGCCAGCTCGGCGTTCTCGCGCAGCTCGGGGCGGCCGATCTCGGCACACACCCCCGCCACCCAGCGGCGCGCCTGCATGGCCCCACGGGGGCCGGGTGCGAGCGCCTCCGCAGGCCGGTTCAGTGGCACTGTGTCTCCACGCGTCCAGGCGCGCTAGCCGCGCCAGTCCCGGCTCGTGTACCCAGGTCGCGAGCGTTTGAAACCTCACCTCGCACACGAGTTCGCATCCGCCTCACGGAAGATCTGTGAGGAACGAGACGCGGACCCCGATTGTCGCACGACCCGGCCTGGGAGGCATCGTTGAGCCATGGGTGAGGTCACACGCAGCAAGCGGCACCAGGTGGTGGTGATCGGCTCCGGCTTCGGGGGCCTGTTCGGCACCAAGGCACTCAAGCGCGCGGACGTGGACGTCACGGTCATCGCGCAGACCAGCCACCACCTCTTCCAGCCGCTGCTCTACCAGGTCGCGACCGGGATCCTGAGCGAGGGCGAGATCGCGCCGGCGACCCGCGAGGTCCTCGCCAAGCAGCGCAACGCCCGGGTCCTGCTGGGCCAGGTGACCGGGATCGACCTGGCCTCGCGGACGGTCGTCTCCCAGGTGCTCGGCCGCGAGACCGTCACGCCGTACGACTCGCTGATCGTGGCGGCTGGCGCCGGCCAGTCGTACTTCGGCAACGACCAGTTCGCCGAGTTCGCGCCCGGGATGAAGAGCATCGACGACGCGCTGGAGCTGCGCGGGCGGATCTTCGGCGCCTTCGAGATGGCCGAGCTCGGCGCCTCGCGTGGCGACGAGGTCGACCACCTGCTCACCTTCGTGGTGGTGGGGGCCGGGCCGACCGGGGTCGAGATGGCGGGCCAGATCGCCGAGCTCGCGCACCGCACCCTGCAGCGCGACTTCCGGGCCATCAACACCAAGCACGCGCGCGTCGTCCTCGTGGACGCCGCCGGCCAGGTGCTGCCGCCGTTCGGGGAGAAGCTCGGGGCGAAGGCGAAGTCCGAGCTGGAGCGCCGGGGAGTGGAGGTCCTGCTCGGCGCCATGGTCACCAACGTCGACGAGCGCGGCATCGAGGTGCAGTACAAGGACGGTCGCACCGACAAGATCGCGGCCGTCACCAAGATCTGGGCCGCCGGCGTGCAGGCCTCGTCGCTGGGGCGCACGCTGGCCGAGCAGTCCGGCGCCTCGCTCGACCGGGCCGGCCGGATCGGCGTGAACCCCGACCTCACGCTGCCCGGCTACCCCGAGGTCTTCGTGGTCGGCGACATGATCGACCTCGACCACCTGCCCGGTGTCGCGCAGGTGGCGATCCAGGGTGCGAAGTACGCAGCCAAGGAGATCAAGCGGCGGTTGGCCGGCAAGCCTCCGCAGAAGCCGTTCCACTACTTCGACAAGGGCT
>CAWCNW010000009.1:0-123871 GCA_963796975.1 uncultured Actinomycetota bacterium | reverse complement strand
GCGTCGTCTGCCAACCAAGCGCGGCGACAGCTCAAATATACACTTACCCACATGAACGGACGGGGTGGAGGGTCGGCCCGGGCTTCTTTGGCTTCAGCGGTTATCCGTGGCCTGGACCGCCATTCGCCTCTCCAGATCCTGAAGCCGACCTACGGCTGCTACTTCACCCGCGCGAGGCTGCAGAACGCGTGGCGCGAGGTCGAAGTCTGCGAATGAAGCGAGCCGGGCGCGACCGGGCAAGCGGCAAGGCGCGCTTATTTACGCGCTTTATTCCTTCCAATAGAAACGGCCTTTGAAGGAAAGCTCAGCGTTTTCCTGGCAGGGGCGCGATGTTCAAGAAAATCCTGATCGCCAACCGCGGCGAGATCGCCTGCCGGGTCATCAAGACGGCGCGCCGCATGGGGATCACGACGGTCGCGGTCTATTCCGACGCCGACGGGGCGCGCTGCATGTCGAGATGGCGGACGAGGCGGTCGCCATCGGCGCCGCCGCCGGCGGCGCAATCCTATCTCGTGATCGACAAGATCGTCGACGCCTGCCTGCAAGACCGGCGCCGAGGCGGTGCATCCGGGCTACGGCTTTCTCTCGGAGCGCGCGGCTTTCGCCGAGGCGCTGGCGGAGGCGGGGATCGTCTTCATCGGCCCCAACCCGCAAGCCATCGAGGCGATGGGCGACAAGATCAAGTCGAAGAAGTTCGCCGCCGCGGCCGGGGTCTCGACCGTCCCGGGCCATCTCGGCGTGATCGAGACGCCGGAGCACGCGGCCAAGATCGCCGACGAGATCGGCTATCCGGTGATGATCAAGGCCTCGGCCGGCGGCGGCGGCAAGGGCATGCGCATCGCCCTCGACCGCGAGGAGGTCGCGCGAAGGCTTCGCGCGCGCGCGCTCGGAGGCGAAGTCCTCGTTCGGCGACGACCGGGTCTTCATCGAGAAGTTCATCGACAATCCGCGCCACATCGAGATCCAGGTGCTCGGCGACAAGCACGGCAACGTCATCTATCTCAGCGAGCGCGAGTGCTCGATCCAGCGCCGCAACCAGAAGGTGATCGAGGAGGCGCCCTCGCCGCTGCTCGACGCGGCGACGCGCAGCGCGATGGGCGAGCAGGCGGTCGCGCTGGCCAAGGCGGTCGACTACGATTCCGCCGGCACGGTCGAGTTCATCGCCGAGCCAGGACCGCAGCTTCTACTTCCTCGAGATGAACACCCGCCTGCAGGTCGAGCATCCGGTGACCGAGCTCGTCACCGGGATCGACCTCGTCGAGCAGATGATCCGCGTCGCCGCCGGCGAGCAGCTGCGCCTCAAGCAGGAGGACGTGCGGCTCGACGGCTGGGCGGTCGAGAGCCGCATCTACGCCGAGGATCCGTCGCGCGGCTTCCTGCCCTCGACCGGCCGGCTCACGCGCTATCGGCCGCCGGCCGAAGGGACGCGTGACGGCGTGACGTGCGCAACGACACCGGCGTCTTCGAGGGCGGCGAGATCTCGATCTACTACGACCCGATGATCGCCAAGCTCGTCACCCATGCGGCCGACCGGCTGGGCGCGATCGACGCGCAGGCGAAGCGCTCGACGCCTTCGCCATCGACGGCATCCGCCACAACATCCCGTTTCTCTCGGCGCTGATGCAGCATCCGCGCTGGCGGGAGGGCGCTCTCGACCGGCTTCATCGCTGAGGAGTTTCCGGACGGCTTTCCGCCGTCGGCGCCGACGGGCGAGATCGAGTGCGCCTGGCCGCGGCCGCCGCGCTGATCGACCATAGCTGAACAAGCGCAAGCGCCGGATTTCCGGCCAGTTGCGGGCGCCCGAGCAGTTCGTTTCGAGCTCAAGCGCGTGGTCACGATCGGCGAGGCGCTTCGATTCGAGGTCGGCCGGCGCGAGGCGCCGCGTCCGCTTCGCGGACGGCCGCAGGTCGAGGTTCGCTCGGACTGGAGCCGGGCGAGCCGCTGTGGCGCGGCAGATCGGCGGCGCGATGTCGCCGTCAGGCCCGCCCGATCCTCAACGGCTATCGCTCTCCCATGGCGGAGTCGCGGTCGACGCCCGCGTCTACACGGCCGCGAGGCGAACTCGCGGCGCTGATGCTGGAGGCAAGGCGCGGACGGCCGCGCTGCCCTGCTTGCCCGATGCCGGGACTCTCAAGCCGATCCCCGTCACGGCGGGCAGGAGGTGAAGGCGGGCGAGGCGCTCTGCATGGTCGAGGCGATGAAGATGGAGAACGTGCTTCTCGCCGAGCGCGACGCGACGGTCAAGGGATCCTCGCCAAGGAGGGGATTCCTCGCGGTCGACGCGGTGATCATGGAATTCGCCTGAGCGACGGCGGTTGATTTCCTCGGGCTCCCCGTTCGAGAAGACATACGGCTATTCGCGCGCGGTCGTCTTCGGGGGACGGAGCCCATGTCTCCGGCACGACCGGATACGACTATGCGACAATGACCATGCCGGCGGACGTCGCTCGCCCAGACCCAAAACATTTATGGGACGCTTGCAGGAGGTCATGAGGGAAGCCGGCGGGGCGCTCGCGGACATCGTGCGGCTTCGCACCTTCGTCACCGACGCCGCTTTATTGCGAAGCCGGTGCTCGAGGTCCAGGGCCAGGTGTTCGGCGAGGTCTGCCCCGCGGCGACGATCGTTAAGGTCGTTTCAGCGCTGCTCCAAGCCCGAAATGAAGGTCGAGATCGAGGCTGACGCGCGCCTCCGAGACGCCCCCGCCGCCCGATAGGATACGCTCGCACAAGGGCGCCCTCGGGATCGGAAACGCCGCGCACAAGTTTGCGCGCGCCAAGGATCTCACCGGCCGGCGCAACTTCCCCGCTTCGTGGCGACTTTGGCGAGCACCGGTGAGATCTAGCTCTCTTTGTCGCCGACCCCCTCCGTCCAGCCGCTCGGATCGCGCATGAGCGCGACCGCAGTCGCGGCCGCCTCGAAGTCGCGCAGCGCGCCTCCCGCTGGGCCATTGCCTCCGCGTCCGCGCCCCAGCGCTCGGCCTGAAAATCCTCGTCGACGTGCGCCGCGCGCCACGCGGCCTCCGGCGACAGAAAGCCGTGCGCGACGGCGAGCGCGAGCACCGCCGATCCGGTCAGCGTCGTCATCACGCTGAGCGCGGCGAGTTGAACCGGATCATCGTAGGCGTCGAGGCCGGCGCCGATCGCCGCCAGCGCCTCAGGCCGCTGCGCGACATGCATCACCCCCGTCGTCACGCGAAAGCGCGCACCAAGCTCACTCCGCGGCCCAGCTCAAGAACCGGATCGAAGGCGTGGCCTGGCGTCAACTAGCGTGTCCGGTTCTTCGGCGCGGTAGCACAGGAGGTCGGAGCCGGCGTAGCGCAGAATGTCGGCCCGTGTTGCGGCCATCGTATGCGCGACGCCGTCGATCGCGGAATTGAGGAGCCGCGTCAGCGGCATGTCCGTCGGATCGATGGTCTCGCTCTGCCGCTCCCATTCGACCGCCACTTTGAGCATAAGCGGACAGCTTTGCGCGGTGACGAGATTGCGGCCGGGCGTCCGCGTCGCCGTGGGTACCGCGGGTCTGCGGCAGGCTTCCAACCGCGACGAGTTCGTCGAGGCCGTTCATGCGCGCTGCGGAGTCACGGTGGAGGTCATCTCGGGCCAGGAGGAGGCCAGACTGGCCTATCTGGCTGCCGTGTCGGCCCTTCCGCTGACCGGTGACCGGTTGTTGGTGTTCGACTCCGGTGGCGGCAGCAGCCAGTTCACCTTCGGAACTGGGATGCGGATCGAGGAGCAGTTCAGTCTCGACGTGGGCGCGGTGCGCTTCACCGAGCGGTTCGGTCTCGCCGACGCCGTACCCCGCGAGGTCGTCGACGCCGCGCTCGGCGCGATCGTGGCCGACCTCGGCGCCCTGGGGGGCCGACCCCGCCCTCTCAAGGTGATCGCGGTCGGTGGTACGTCCACGAACCTGGCGGCGGTCAAACACGGTCTCGTCCGCTACGACCCGGAGGTCGTGCACGGCACGGTCGTGGACATGGCTGAGATAGATCGACAGATCGAGGTCTACCGGCGACGGTCTGCGGACGAACGACGCGCGATCGCCGGTCTGCAGGCGGCGCGTGCCGAAGTGATCCTGGCCGGGGCCTGCATCGTCCGCACGATCCTCACGAGCACCCGACAAGACGCCGCGACCGTCAGTGACCGCGGTCTGAGGCACGGTGTCCTCGCGGAGAGGTTCGACTCCTAGCTCGATCCTGCCTCGACCGACGTGAGGAGATCCAGCGCCGTACGGGTCTTCGTCTGTTGCGGGGCAGAAAGGTCCACCCCTCGCGAGGCAAGGAAGGCCTTGGTCTCCGCCGCCGCTGCGAAGGCCTCCTGCGTCAAGCACTTGGCCGAGAGCTCGAGGATCTGGGAGCCATCGGGATAGAACCAGAGCTCCGCGACCAGGGGGCGTGAGTAGCCCTTGGGTTCGAACTTGAGCTTGAGGATGTTGAGCGGACCGAGAACCTCGAGGTCGTCCAGCGTCACTCCGTCCGGAGCGTGGTCGTCGAACAGTGCCCGCTGCTGCTTGGTGAAGAGCTGTCGTACCGGCTTGTGTCCGCTGAACACCTTGTGAAGCACCCCGTCGCTGGCCTTGGCCCTCAGCCGGCCAGAACACACGAAACCGCCGGGCATGGCGTCGACCTCCACGCCGAAGCCGGACAGGCGCCGTACGCCGGCTGCAAGCTCGGAAGGGACCACGGGACGGAGCTTGACCACGGAGTCGCCCGCCTTCCGCTGCACGCGTCGTGCTCGGACCACGAGGCCCTGCTGGTTCAGCCGCAGGTCCGCAGTGTCGAAGTAGGCGATCTGCCGGAGCTCCGCCTTCATCGGATCCATCCCCAGTCGCTCGATCACCGATCGTCGGCGGACGGCAGGAACGGTCACCTTCAGCTCCACCGTGTCCGATCCCGGCAGAAGACTCAGGATCTCGCCCAACTGCGCCCCACTGAGGGAGGGGGCAGGTGTCTCCGCGATCGGGTCGTTCGGGGTCTTCTGGCGAGCCGCCTTGTCCATGGGTCTCCTTCAACGGTCACCCTCCACCACCGGGTGGTGGTGTGGCCATCATGCCCGCTGGGCAATCGGATACGCGATGGCTCTGCGAGGTGCCCGGAACCGCGCAGCAGCCCCCTGGCTGGCGCACGACAGACCGACCACGAACGACGACTAGACCCGGCGGCCGCGCGCCGAGCCCCAGGGCATCGTCAGCGCGACCGCACAGGCGGATGGGCCCGGATCGGAACGACGAGCCAGAGCACGACGTAGCCGACGACGGCCACGAGTGACGCCGCCACGCCCGCCGCGGTACCGACCGCGAGGTCGATCGCCAGGAAGACGACGCCGCACATGGACAGCGCAGCCAGCACGAGACCGGCTCGTGCGATCGTGTTCGCGGTCTCCACCAACCACGGGCGCAAGGCGCGTCTGAACAGGATGCGGTGATAGGCAATCGGGGCGAGGACCGCGGCGGTGGCGGCCACGGCGAGGCTCAGCACGGCCACGTAGGCCGCTTTCGCGAAGTGGTCGAGCGTGGCGAACCTGTCGGTGAACGGCAGGGCGAGCAGGAATCCGATGAGGACCTGCACTCCGACCTGGATCGCGCGAAGCTCCTGCACCAGCTCGGTCCAGTTGCGGTTGATCGTCGGTTCGGGCAGGTCGCCGGGTGGCAGCTCGGGCTCCGGCGTCGTCATCCGATGAACGTACTCGTGTCCTCTCCTCGACCTGCAAGTGCGCCCTCCCACAGCAGCTGGAGGGGACGCGGATCGCTGGTTGAGATCAGCACGCACCAGTGCCACCACTGCGCCGATGGTCTTCGACGTCGCCGACGACGCCTCCATCGGCGCCGAACGACACCTCGCCGCGACTGACGATCCCTGCGTCCATCGGCCCATCTGCAGCAGGGGACGTCCCAACTGGAGCCTCCGGCACCAGCGTGTACACCTCCCGTGCGCCGAGCACCTGGGAGTGAGCGTCATGGCCAGAATTGATGTCTTGTAAATGCCTCAGAATGGTGTTGAATCTCGTTCGACAGGTGTGCAGACCCGACCACCAACCGGTGTGGTGCAGGAGACTCGCACGCAGTGCGCGGAAGTGTCCGCCGCGGTCGACGAGGGGGCAGCCGGTGGTGCGGATGCGAGGGGCGTGGTGACCACGACCGGTGATCGGGTGCGCGACTACTACGACGCGAACACCTGGAAGTTCCTGATCTCCGGGAGCCAGCGCGCGATCCATCGTGAGCTGTGGGGTCCTGGGGTCACCACTCTTGCGGAGGCGGTCCACCACGCCCACGACCTGGTGCTCGACGAGCTCCAGGCGGACACCCGGCGGGTGCTCGACCTCGGCTGCGGGGTCGGGACGGCTGCGTTCTACCTGGCTCAGCGACGGGCCGTCGAGGTGGTCGGGGTGTCCATCAGCGCCACGCAGGTACGACGTGCCGACGAGTTCGCAGCTCGGGGCGAGCCCCTCCGTGGCAGCGTGCGGTTCGTCACCGGCGACTTCACCGCTCTGCCGGATGACCTCACCGAGTTCGACCTGGCCTTCGCGATCGAGTCCTTCGTGCACGCCGACCCGACGTCGGCGTTCTTCGCCGAGGCCGCGCACGCCCTGCGTCCGGGCGGGTCGCTGGTGGTGATCGACGACGTCCGCGTCGGCGACCCGGCCGATCCCCGGTACGACGACGTCAGGACCGGGTGGCACGCGGCGACCCTGGTCTCGGTGGACGAGGCCGAGTCGCTGGCCGGCGCCGCGGGGCTGAGCCTGGTCGAGTCCCGTGACCTCACGCCGTACCAGAAGCTGGGGCGGCCACGCGACCGCCTGATCCGCGTTGCGCAACCGGTGCTCCGGCGAGCCCGGAGTCGGTCGGTCTGGGCCGAGTCGCTGGTGGGCGGCGACGCGCTGCAGCGCTGCCACCGGGCCGGGCTTCTCGAGTACCGACTCCTGCGCTTCGTCCGTGTGGACTCGGAGTGAGCCCGAGACGGGCCATTGAACCGTCGGCCGGGTTGTCCCGTAACTCCCCAGAGTGGCTCCGGTTCGGCGGAACCCTCGACGAATGGAGAACGCTGATGCGCATGCGAATCCTGGCCGCCGCTGCTGTGCTCGTGTCCGCAGCTGTCCATCTCTACCTGTGGCCCGTCGTCCGCGACAACGACAAGATCGGCCCAGCCTTCATGCTGAACGCGGTCGGCGGCGTGGTCATCGCCCTGCTGCTGGTGTTCTGGAAGCACTGGGTGCCGCCGTTGCTGGCCATCGGCTTCGGGATCTGCACCATCACCGCCTTCACGATCTCCGCGACCGCGGGTATGTACGGCGTGCACGAGCACTGGGTCGGTTGGTCGGTGTGGACGGCGTTCATCGCCGAAGTGGTCGCCATCGTGGCCGGCGCGATCGCCACCGTCCAGGAGCGTGCGGCCCGTACGGCAGTCCAGCCGCAGGTGCGCGAGTCCGCCACCAGTCAGCGCCGCTGAGGCGATGTCGGCGAGTCTCACCGCCGCCCAGCCGGTGAGCCGCGCCGCGTGGGCGCGCCTGGCCGGCGGGCTGCTGATCCTCGCCGTGGTCGTCTGGCAGGTCGGCACCGGCCCGTTCATCGACGGGCTGCGCACCGTCGACCTCCGCTCGCTGGTGCTGGCCGCCTTGATCGTGCTGCCGACGACGATGTGCTGCGCCTGGCGCTGGCGGTTGATCGCCCACCGCCTGGGTGTCGGGATACCCCTGCGGACCGCAGTCGCGTCGTACTACCGAGCCCTGTTTCTCAACCTCGCCCTGCCGATGGGGATCCTCGGCGACGTGCACCGCGCCGTACGGCACGGCCGCGAGGCGGGCGACGTCGGACGCGGCGCGCGGGCCGTGGTCTGGGACCGGATCTCCGGGCAGGTGGTGCAGATCGTGGTCGCCGGCACCGTGCTGCTGGTGGCGCCCTCGCCGTACCGCTCCTCGATGCCGCTGGTCGCCGGCATCGCGCTGGTCGTGGTCGTCGTCGTGGTGCTGCTCGCCCGAGCTCTGCCGCACGCGGGCCCCACCCTCGGGGCGCGCGCCCTGCGTACGACGCTCGCCGACGTGCGAGAGGTGCTGATGGCTCGGTCGGTGTGGCCCGGCGTTCTGGTTGCCTCCACCCTGGTCGTGGTCGGCAACACCGCCACCTTCGTCCTGGCCGCCCGCACCTCCGGGACGACGGCACCCCTGTCGCAGCTGGTGCCGCTGGGACTGCTCGTGCTGCTGGCGATGAGCGTCCCGCTGAGCATCGCCGGCTGGGGTCCCCGCGAGGGAGTGGCGGCCTGGGCGTTCGGAGCAGCCGGCCTCGGCGCGGCCGCCGGCGTCTCCGCCACCGTGGTGTACGGCGTGATGGTGTTCGTGGCCACCCTTCCGGGCGCGGTGGTACTGGTCGTCGAGTGGCGTCGCCCCGACCGGTCGGTCCCCACCGACACGACGCCCGCCGAGAGCACCCCCGAGGGTGCCGGCCTCCGCTGAGCGTCCGACGCTCACGCCAGCGGTGCGTACCCGAGTGCCTCGAGCACCTTCTCGATCGTGTCGTTCCCGCGTTGGGACGGGTGCGTGTAGTCGGGCCCGAGGAGTCCCGCTGCGGCTGTGGTCCCCTGCGGTCCGTTGATGGCGTGATACACGTCCGCGCAGGCGAAGCCGTTCGCTCTCGCTGTGCGGCAGAGCATCGTGTCCCAGGCATCCAGCATGGTCTTGGTCTTCAGGTCCTGGGTGTGGGTCAGGTGTGCGCCGGCAAAGCCGATCCAGTCGTTGTACCGGTTGATGGTGCGCAGGATCGTGGGTCTGCCGTCGCGCCAGGCGGCGATCCGGGAGTAGAGCCGCTGGTACATCGGTCGGTACTTCGCGGCGGACCGATGCGCGCACCTGGCGTCGACCACGGACCACACCGGGGTCTCGTCGACGACGGGGCGCCCGCAGGGCGCATCGGCGTTGAGCTCGAAGCTGTTGTGAGCGATACCGACCAGGACGACGTCGGCCGCCGACAGTGCCTGCTTGAAGGAGCCGAGCTCGTCGAGCAGCTGCGGGAGGGTGAGACCCGTGTGCTCCGACAGGTTCGACACGGTCACCTGCTTCGAGGTCGCCCGCTCGACGGCCTTCGCGTACTGATCCACGAACCCGGTACACCCCGGGCAGTCGTCGGGACTGTTGTAGGGGATCGAGTCACCCAGGACGACCAGGCTCAGGCTCGCCGGCGCGGTGGACGTGGGCGTACCGGGACCTGCCGCCGAGCCGGACGAGGTGGTGCTGGAGCAGCCCGCCAGGAGCACGACAGTGGCGACCAGTCCCAGCAGCCCGGCAGTTCTCATCATGACGACTCCAGATCCGACGGCGGCGCGAAAGCCCCCTCGACCACCACTGTGCGTCTAAGACGCGGTCAGCTCATCGGGAAGATGCCTCATCTGTCGCCCGAGCGCGTGCTGCCTCTGCGTACCACCGTCCAGGCCGTGGAGAACTCCTCGGGCTCCTCGCCGAGGGCGGCGAGGGCGCAGGCCGTGCCCTGGTCGCGCAACGACTGGGCGACCGTGGTGAGGCCGAGCTCCGCTGCCGCCGGTACGTCGTCCCAGCCGGTCAGCGCGAGCGCGGCGGGGATCTCGCAGCCGGCCGCGCGGGCCGCCCGGACGACGCCGACCGCCTGCTGGTCGCTCATGGCCGCGATCGCGTCGGGACGATCGGGCGAGGCCAGCAGCTGTGACGCCAGCCGTTGCGCCTCCTCCACGTCGTTGCGCCCGCAGACGGCGACCAGCACGTCGTCCCAGGCGATCCCGGCGTCCGAGGCTGCCTCGCGGTAGCCGGCCAACCGGTCCCGCGTCACCGGGAACGCCACGTCGCCGATCTCAGCGGCGGGCTGGATCCGGCCGACCCGGTCCCGGTCCACCGGCAGGCTCACGACGGCCGGGCGGCGGGCGCCGGCGAAGGCGATCGCGCCGACCGCTCGCGCGGCAGACCGGTTGTCGATGCTCACCAGTCGCAGGCCCTCCAGGCTGGGGCCGCCGTGGATGACGGCCGGTCGCTTGGTCGCCGCGATGGCGCCCAGCACCGGGTCGTCGTCGGAGGTGGTCCAGACGATGAACCCGTCGACCGCGGCGTCGGTGACCCGGGAGACGTCCTCCGGGGAGCCGGTGATCGGCAGGATCGTCATCCCGTAGCCGCGATCGGTGCACACGTCGGCGACCCCGGCCAGGAAGGCGACCGCCCCCGGGTCCTCGAAGGCGTAGCGGAGGCGTTCGCCCATCACTACGCCGAGAGTCAGGGTGCTTCCGCGCCGGAGAGACCGGGCCCGCGGGTCGGGTCCGGCGTACTCCAGCTCGGCGGCGGCGGCGAGCACCCGCTCGCGGGTCGGGGCAGAGACCCGGTCCGGCTGGCTGTAGGTGTAGGACGCGGTCATCACCGAGACCCCGGCCCGCTGCGCCACCTGCGCCAGGGTCACCCGCTTGGTGGCGTCGGACTCCATGGTCGCGAGCATAGTTGTGTATCGTTACACAGTGCCGGTTTTCGTCCGCGACTCCCTGACCCGGGTCGGCTACCTGATGATCGCCTGGTTCGCCTACCTGCAGGCGGCGCCGGGGCTCGTCGTACCGCACCTGCGCGACGAGCTCGGGCTCAGCTACCTGGTCGGTGGGCTGCATGTCGCCGCGTTCGCCGCGGGGGCCGTGCTCGCGGGCACCGGGTCGTCCTGGCTGGAAGGCAGGGTCGGACGCCAGCGGGTGGTGTGGTCGGGAGCCGTCGTGCTGGCGGCCGGCACGATCGCGCTGACCGCCGGCCGCACCGTCGAGGAGACGATCGCGGCCACCCTGCTGATGGGGATCGGGGGCGGACTGGTGCTGGCGACGGCCCAGGCCGGGCTGGCCGACCACCACGGCGACCAACGCACGGTCGCGCTGACCGAGGCGAACGTGGCGGCCAGCATCGCCTACCTCGTCCTCATCGGCATGTTCGCGCTGATGGCCGCCCTCCACGCGGGCTGGCGGGCCGCGCTCCTGGCCTCGCTGCTGGTCCCCGTCGCGGTCCGATGGACCCACCGTGGGTCCACCTTCGACACGGCAGCGCCGAAGGAGGCGACCGGGGGCCGCCGGCTCCCGCGGGCGTTCTGGGTGGCAGCCCTGGTCCTGCTCTGTACGACGGCCGCCGAGTGGTGCGTCACCGCGTGGGGAGCCAGCTTCGTCGAGGACGTCCTCGACGTGTCGACCGACACCGCCGTCTCGCTGATGGCGGGCTACTTCGGCGGGGTGCTGGTGGGCCGGGTCGCCGGCAGCCGGTTGGCCCGCCGGTTCGACCCCACCCGGCTGCTCGGCTGGGCACTGGCGGTGGCCGCCCTCGGCTTCGTCGTGATGTGGCCGTCGGTGGCGCCGGCCCAGGCGCTGGTGGGGCTCGCCCTCCTGGGCGTCGGGCTCGGCAACCTGTTCCCGCTCGGGGTGTCGCTCGCCGTGACCCTCGCCCCCGACCAGGCGGGCGCCGCGAGCGGGCGGGCGGTGGCCGTGGCGTCGCTGGCCGTCCTGGTCGCCCCGCTGCTGGTCGGCACCCTGGCGGATGCCGGGTCGCTGAAGTCGGCACTCACCGTGGTGCCCGTCCTCCTGGCCCTCGCGACGACCGGCCTCATCGTCGTACGGCGTCAGGCTCGCCCGTCGCGGCTGCGCGAAGCCGGGGCTACTGGAGCCCTGCGCGCACCGAGGTGATCCGCTGGGTGTTGAAGCCGAGCCAGTGCATCCGGCCGATGTAGCGGGCGTGCTCGACCTTCAGGCAGCGGTCCATGATCACCGTGACCCCGCCCTCCTCCGCGATCCGCGCGCCCTCGGCGTTGATCACCCCGAACTGGCACCACAGCGCGTCGGCGCCGATCGCCACGGTCTCCCGGGCGATCTCCGGCAGGGCGTCTGGGGCCCGGAAGACGTTGACGAGGTCGACGTGCTCGGGGATGTCGCCGAGGCTCGGGTAGCAGGTCTCGCCGAGGATCTCGGTCTCGCGCGGGTTCACCGGGATCACGTGGTAGCCGTGCCGCTTGAGGTAGTAGCCGACGAAGTAGCTGGCCCGCAGCGGGTTGTTGGACAGCCCGACGACCGCGATCGTGCGGGTCGCGTGGAGCACGCGCTGGATCGTCAGCGGGTCCTGGTACCTCGCGAGGTCGGTCATGACGTCGCCACCTTCTCCGCCAGGCCGGCGGCCACGCGTTCGAAGCCCTGACCGAGGTCCCACACCAGGTCGTCGACCGACTCCGTGCCGACCGATAGACGCACGGTGCCCGGCCCGACGCCGGCCGCGCGCAGCTCCTCGTCGCTGAGCTGGCGGTGGGTGGTGGTCGCGGGGTGGATGATCAGGCTCTTGGCGTCGCCGACGTTGGCCAGGTGGGACCACAGCGTCACGCCGCCGATCAGACCAAGCCCGCCGGTGCGGCCACCGGCGCAGTCGAAGGAGAACACCGCACCGGCTCCGCGCGGTAGGTACTTCTCCACCAGCGGCCGGTAGGCGCTGCCGGGCAGGTCGGGGTAGGTGACGTGCGAGGCCAGCTCGTGCGCGTCGAGGAAGCGCCGCCACCTCCCGCGCGTTGGCGACGTGCCGGTCCATCCGCAGCGACAGCGTCTCGATCCCCTGGAGCAGCAGGAAGGCGTTGAACGGCGAGAGTGCCGCGCCGAGGTCGCGCAGGGTCTCGGCCCGCAGCTTCATCAGGTAGCCGTAGGTGCCGAACGTCTCGTGGAACTGCAGCCCGTGGTACGCCGGGGACGGATCGGCGACGACGGGGAACCGGCCGTTCGACCAGTTGAACGTGCCGGCCTCGACCACGACGCCGCCCATCGTCGTCCCGTGCCCGCCGAGGAACTTGGTCGCCGAGTGGATCACGATGTCGGCGCCCCACTCGATCGGGCGGCACAGGTACGGCGTGGCGAAGGTGTTGTCGACGACCAGTGGCAGCTCGTGCTCGTGGGCGATCGAGGACACGGTCTCGAGGTCGAGCACGTTGCCGCCCGGGTTGCCGATCGTCTCGCCGAAGAACGCCTTGGTGTTCGCCTTCACCGCCCCGCGCCAGGCGTCCGCGTCGTCGGGGTCGACCCAGCGTCACCTCGATGCCCAGCTTGCGCAGCAGGTGCTTGAACTGGTTCACCGTGCCGCCGTAGAGCGCCGAGGAGGAGACGATGTGGTCGCCGGGCTCCAGCAGCGTGAAGAGCGCAGCGGCCTGCGCGGCGAGCCCGCTGGCGAAGGCCACGGCGCCGGCGCCGCCCTCGAGGTTCGCGACCCGCTCCTCGAACACCGCGACGGTCGGGTTCATGATCCGCGAGTAGGTGTTGCCGTACTCCTGGAGGTTGAAGTACGCCGCCGCCGACTCGGGGTCCTCGAAGACGTAGCTGGTGGTCTGGAAGATCGGCACCGCCCGGGCTCCGGTGTTCGGGTCCGGTCGCTGGCCGGCGTGCAGCTGGCGGGTCTCGAAGCCGAAGGCGTGGTCGTCCTCGGCGCGAGCGGGCTGGTCGGTCACAGGGGCCTCTTCCGGTCTGTCATGCGGACGTCGTGCCTGCCGCGAGGAAACGCTGGATCAGCGGCGTCTGTCGTGCCTCCTCGAGCAGGAAGCAGTCGTGGCCGTACGGCGCGTCGATCACGTGCAGCTCGACCGGCTTGCCGAGACCGCGCAGTGCGTCGTCGATCTCGTGCGAGGCCGCCGGTGGGTAGAGCCAGTCGGAGCTGAACGCGATCAGCAGGGTGCGGGCCGAGACGCCCTCGAGGGCTCGCGACAGCGACCCCTCGCCGTACTGGCGGGCGAGGTCGAAGTAGGTGAGCGCGCGCGAGGTGTAGAGGTAGGTGTTGGCGTCGAACCGCTTGACGAAGCTCTCGGCCTGGTGGTCGAGGTAGCTCTCGACCTCGAACTCCGGCTCGGTCACCGTGTAGCGGATGTCGTCGGAGGACTGCAGCCGCCGGCCGAACTTGTCGTCCAGCGCCGGTCCGGAGAGGTAGGTGACGTGGCCGACCATCCGGGCCACGCCCATGCCGGCGTCGGGCCGTCTGTCGGTGTCGTAGTAGTGGCCGCCCTGCCAGGCGGGGTCGCGCAGGATCGACTCGCGCGCGATCGCGTTCCAGGCCAGGCCCTGCGGGTGCAGGGCGTGGGTGCTGGCGATCGCGACCACGCTGTCGACCTGGTCGGGGTAGAGGATGGCCCACTCCATCGCCTGCATCCCGCCGAGCGAGCCGCCGGCCACGGCAGCCAGTCGCTCGATGCCGAGGGCGTCGAGGAAGGCGCGCTGGGTGCGCACCATGTCGGCGACGGTGATCACCGGGAAGTCCGAGCCGTACGCCGAGCCGGTCGCCGGGTCGATCGAGGACGGCCCGGTCGACCCGCGGCAGCCACCGAGCAGGTTGGTCGAGACCACGAAGAACCGGTCGGTGTCGAAGGCCTTGCCGGGCCCGATCATCCCGTCCCACCAGCCGAGCCCCTTCCCCGACGTACCGTCGCGCTCCTCGGCCCCGAACCCGTCGCGGGTGCTCTCGTCGGGCGGGGTCGGGGAGAAGCCGGCCGCGTGGGCGTCGCCGCTGAGCGCGTGGCAGACCAGGATCACGTTGTCGCGCGCGGGGGAGAGCTCGCCGTACGTCTCGTAGGCGACCCGGACCGGGTGCAGGTCGCGTCCGCAGTCCAGACGCACCGGCACCGCCAGGTCGAGGAAACGGGTCTCCACGGTGCCGACCGAGCCGGTCGGCCGTGTCTCGACTGGCGACATGGTGGCGATGCTAGCCGTGGCCCCTGGTTTCATTGTCCACAATCCCGCTCGACAAGACGCGACCCGAGAGAGGTACCCGAGATGACCACGACCGAGAACCCGGTGGCGGACAACGGAGTGAACGTCCAGGCGTTGCTCGACGCGCGCGAGGTGCTGATCGGCGCACCGGAGGCGGCCCAGTTCAAGTGGCGGGCCACCTCGTCGTGGCAGAACGGCGTCCACAGCCAGATCAAGGTCCAGAACTTCTTCGGTCTCGGCGAGGAGCAGAACCACAAGGTCGAGCGCCTCTTCGACGCCGACCACCCGGCCGTCTTCGCGGCCGAGGACAACGGCATCACGCCGATCGAGTACCTCCTGGTCGGGCTGGCCTCCTGCCTGTCCGCCGGGGTCGCCTCGGTGGCGCAGAACCGCGGCATCCAGCTCCACTCGGTCGAGTCGACCGTCGAGGGCAGCCACGACATCCGCGGCATCCTCGGGGCCGACAGCGACGTCCGCAACGGCTTCAACGACATCACCGTGAAGTTCAAGATCGATGCCGACGCCTCTCCGGAGGACATCGAGGCGCTCGTGGCGCAGTCGCAGAAGCGGTCCGCGGTCTTCGACGCGCTGACGAACCCCACCGACGTGACTGTCGAGGTTGTCTGAGGCCTCGTCTCGGGGCTCGGCCGGCGAGCGGGTCAGCACGGTCGTCCTCGGGGCCGGCCATGCGGGCCTGGCTGCCAGCCACTTCCTCAGCGAGCGGTCGATCGACCATGTGGTGCTCGAGCGCGGGCAGGTGGCGAACTCCTGGCGGCATGAGCGCTGGGACTCGCTGCGTCTGCTCACCCCCAACCGGCTGGCGAACCTTCCCGGTCGTCCCTACGACGGGACGGACCCCGACGGCTACCTGACGATGGGTCAGGTGGTCGAGCTCATCGAGGGGTTCGCCTCGGCGGCGAGGGCGCCGATCCGGACCGACGTCGACGTCACCTCGGTACGACGTACCGACGACGGGTACACCGTGACCACGAGCCAGGGCGAGATCGGCTGCCGGACCGTCGTCATCGCGACCGGCGCCTGCAACCTGCCGACGGTGCCGGCGCTCGGTGCCGCGGTGCCGCATGCCGTCGAGCAGGTGACGCCGTTCGACTACCGCAACCCCGGCCAGCTCCCCGAGGGCGGCGTGCTGGTGGTGGGCGCTTCGGCGACCGGCGTCCAGCTGGCCGCCGAGCTGCGCCGGTCGGGGCGCCCGGTGACTCTCTCGGTCGGCGAGCATGTGCGGCTGCCGCGCACCTACCGCGGACACGACGTGCTGTGGTGGATGGACGCCTCCGGGGTGTGGGACGAGCGCTACGACCAGGTCGACGACCTCACCCGGGCCCGGCGGCTGCCGTCGCCGCAGCTCGTCGGCACCCCGGAGCGGGCCACCCTCGACCTCAACGCCCTCCAGGACCTCGGCGTCGAGCTGGTGGGTCGGCTGGGCACGATCCGCGACGGACGGGCGGCATTCTCCGGTGGGCTGCGCAACACGTTCTCGCTGGCGGATCTCAAGATGCGACGGCTGCTGGGCACCTTCGACACCTGGGCGTGGGCGCAGGGCGACGCCGCCGCGTTCGAGGCGCCCGAGGAGCTCGTGCCGACCCGGGTGCCGGAGACGAAACGACTCCAGCTCGACCTGCACAGCGGCGAGATCCGCAGCGTGGTGTGGGCGACCGGCTTCCGGCCGGACTACAGCTGGCTCGACGTGCCGGTGCTCGACGCCAAGGGGTCGTTGCGCCACGACGGGGGAGTGGTCGACAGCCCGGGGTTGTACGCGCTCGGGCTGCCGGTGCTCCGGCGGCGCAAGTCGACGTTCATCCACGGCATCGAGGACGACGCCCGCGAGGTGGTCGACCAGCTGGCGGGCCACCTCGCGACCTCCGGTGGTTGAGGAGCGAGCGTCAGCGAGCGTCTCGCAACCACGGTGACGGCCGCGGCTGCGTGCGGGTGGTTTCGAGACGGCGCGCCAGCGCGCCCCTCCTCAACCACCGGGAGGGACGGCGCGCCAGGGCGACCGTCCGACGCCGTCGGTCGAGCTTGTCGAGACCAGGGTGACGCCCGCACCCGGCTGGTGCGCTGCGAGGCCGCGGCAAGGATCGCGACGGGGGAGGAGATGCCGTACTGCAGGTGCCGGTGTCGCACCCAGGCGCTGTCGAAGCCCAGCTGCTCACCGAGCTCGATCACCGCCAGCGTGGACTCGTGACCCGGGCGCGGGTCGCTGCCGTCGAACAGGCCGATGGTCAGGAAGCCCAGCTGCCGAAGGGGTCTCGACGGGTCCGGCACAGTGGGTCCTCTCGGGCGACGGTCGAGCCGTGGGAGTCATCTGTCCCGATCAAGGTAGGTCACTCGAGAGCGCCGAAATCGCAAGGTTCACGCAAGGTTCGGGTGGCCTAGTGGAGCCACACACCGGTTGACGGGGCCGGACGCGAACTCGGAGTACGACGGTTTCGAGGTCGCGGTGGCCCCCCCGCTCGAGAGATGCGCCCATGACAGATCAGATGGACAACCCGACCCAACTGCCCGAGATCGAGGAGCCGAACGCTCCCGACGACGCCCGGTCTAACCTTCCTCGCCGTACCCTCCTCCGGGTCGGCGCCGTGGGCGCGACCGGCGCGGCAGCGATCGCCGCCCGCGACCTCTGGGTCCCCTCGATGGCACGCCGCGGGCTCCTGTCCGCGGACGGTGCCTTCGCGGCCACCTCCACGGCCCTCGGCGACGCTGTCTTCTTCACCGAGGTCTTTCCGACCAGCCCGCTGATCCTCTCGCCGTTCACCGATCCGCTCAAGGTGCCGAAGGCGCTGGCGCCGACCGCGACCGTGGACTACTCGGACTGGTCGAACCCTCCCGGTCCGGGTGAAGGGCAGCAGAACTCCCTGCGCAACGTGCGCCACCAGAAGTGGTCGTCGGACGTCGGTTCGCCGGACCCGTTGGTCTACGAGATCGACCTCGAGGTCGCGCCGCACTCCTTCACCACCTCTCAGGTGCTGCCGATCGATGCGAAGGGCAAGCCCACGGTGTCGTTCGACGAGGCCGGGAAGCCGATGGCGAAGGGTGTCGTCCGGACGCTGCCCCCGAGCACCATCTACGGCTTCAACGGGGTGTTCCCCGGCCCGATGATCAACGCCGAGTACGGCAAGCCGTCGCTGGTCCGGTTCAGGAACCGTCTCGACGAGAACCCGTACAACCTGGACCGGCAGGACTTCGGAGCGCCCGACTACTCGTTCCTGACCCACCTGCACAACGGTCACACCGCGCCCGAGAGCGACGGCAACCCGCACTGGGCCTTCCTGAACGGGCCCAAGAGCACGTCCGGGTGGGAGCCGAAGATGTGGGTGGACCAGCTGTACCTCAACTGGCCGGCCGGCAACGACGAGACCGAGAAGCAGAGCTTCTTCTGGTTCCACGACCACCGGATGGACTTCACCGGCGCCAACGTCTACAAGGGCCTGGTCGGCCTCTACCCGATCTACGACCCGGTCCTCGACTCGGGCGACGAGACCAAGGGACTCAAACTGCCCGGCGTCCGCACGGACAACCCGGACGGCAGCTTCGACGTCGACTACGACATCCCGCTCGCGTTCTTCGACTGCCGTCTCGACGACGGTGTCACCGTGCACCACGACTTCCACGACGCCGAGTACCCGGAAGCGGGCAACCCTCGCGTGCACCCGGAGTGGTGGGGCAAGACGTTCTTCCGGCACTTCCCCAACCACGGCTTCGTAGGGGACATCTTCACCGTCAACGGCACGGCGTACCCGGTGCTCGACGTGAAGCGCCGCAAGTACCGGTTCCGGTTCCTGGACTGCTCGGTGTCGCGGATCTACGACTTCAAGCTGATGACCTCCACCAAGGGCCCACAGGCCGCCAAGGACCTCGGCTACTCCGGGGACGAGCTGGACGGTCAGTGGCGCATCCCCGACGGCCAGCAGTGCATGAAGTTCACCGAGATCGCCACCGACGGCGGCCTGCTGCCGGCTCCGATCACCCGCGACAACTTCGAGCTGTGGCCGGCCAAGCGCCGCGAGGTGATCGTCGACTTCACCAAGTACATGGACGGGTCGTCCACCACCGAGGGCGACATGATCTACCTCACCGACGTGATGAAGATGAGCAGCGGCCGGATGTGGGACAGCTCCACGCGCTTCAGCCCGGACCCGGCGTACAAGGTCCCGGTGCTGGCGTTCCGGATCGGCAAGACCGCCGAGGACCACAGCCAGATTCCGCAGCAGATGCGCCCGCTGCCGCCGCTGCCCAAGGACTGGGCCAAGGGTCTCGACAACCGTCTGATCTTCGAGGTCAAGCGTGGCCAGCTCGGCGGTGAGATCGAGTGGCTGATCAACGGCGAGGCTTTCGACCCCACCCACGACCTCAAGAGCCTGAAGAACCCTGCCGGCAAGACACTGCCGGCGGCGCAGCCCAAGGGCAGCTTCGCGCTGTGGGAGATCAGGAACGGCGGCGGTGGATGGGTGCACCCGTTCCACCTGCACATGGAGGAGCACCGCACCGTGATGCGCAACGGGAAGGACGTCACGACCAGAGCCGATCCGGGCCACCCGGACGACATCTCGCGCGAGGACCTCGTGGCTCTCGATCCGTCTGAGTCGGTGATCATCTACCGAGGCTTCCGCGACTTCCTCGGGCCCTACGTCGCGCACTGCCACAACCTGGCGCACGAGGACCACGCCATGATGTTCGGCTGGTCGATCACGTGATGCCCGGGGCCGGGGGAGGCGCACGGTCATGACGCCGAAGACCGACCTGGAGACCCGGTACGACGCCCGCTCGGGCGTCGGACCGGTCTCCGCTCCCGAACACACCAGCTCGCGAGCCGCCCGATGGGACCGGCGAGGAGGGTCCGTCTCGTGGTCGCACGTGCTGCCGCTGGCGGTCGTCCTCGCGTTCGCGAACGGGTTCTGGATCATCGCGCTGCGCGGTGCCATCGGAGCCATCGAGCGCACCTCCGCGCCGTTCTCCTCGTGGTGGCACGAGTCCACGCTGCTGGGGCCGGTGTACGTCGTCGCTGTCCTCGGCGCCTTCCTGCTGGCGCAGCGACGGTTCGGACCCCGGCCCCGTGGTCTGGGTCCGGTCGCGGCCACGATCGGGATGGTGACGGTTGCTACCGCGACGGCCGGGACGATGCTGCTCATCGCGAGCTCCTGGTTCGACTTCCGGCTGCAGCGCATCGACCTCCATCACATGGGCGCCGTTCACCCAGGCTGTGACCCGACCTGCGCGGCCGCTCGGGTCCAGGCGACGCTGAACCTCGAGATCAAGGGCGTCTGGATCGGGCTGCTGGCCATGCTGGTGACCGACCTCGTGCTCGTCGCGCTGCTGGTGGCGTTCCGGGGCGGCGACGTCGTGCTGGCCAAGCCGGCCCGTCTGGCGGGTCCACGTCGTCGCGAGGGCGCCCGACTCGTCGTCGCGGCCGGTCTGCTCGGGGCCGCGGTGATCCACGTAGCGCTGATCCCCGAGCGTCTGGACGAGTGGACGGCTGCCGGCGTCTTCCTCGTGGCGCTCGCCCTGGCCCAGCTGGCCGCAGCGGCCGCCGTCTTCTCCGGGAAGCGTGCATTGCGCCTGCCCGGACTGGTGGCCGCCGTCGTCGTCTCCGCCGGTGCGCTGATCGCGTGGACCGTGGCACGCGCCGCTTCGCTCCCCTTCCGACCCGACGGGTGGGCGCCGAAAGCGATCGGGGTGTCCGACGTCCTCTGCCTCGCACTCGAGCTGATGACCCTGACGCTCGCGGTGGTGCTGCTCCGACGCAGGCCTTCTGCCGCACCCTGGTCGTCGTACGGTCTGGCCATCGCGCTCACTGCCGTCCTGGCAGCGACCATGATCGGCATCGGGGGCGCGGATCTTCCCGGCGTCGGCGCCTTCTCCCACCTCGGCGCTCACCACCCAGCGCCCGTCGTGATCCCGCAAGGCTGAGGGACGGCGCACCTGAGACCAGCGTGCGCCGCCCCCCGCCTGCCGATACATTGAGCGCCGTGGAGAGCAACCACGGGCGGATGGTCATCGGTGTGGTCCTGGCGTTGGCCATCACCGCGGGTTTCGAGTTCGAGCTGGCCTGGCTGTTCGTGGGCGCCCTCGTGCTGTTCTTCGGGTGGCTCGGTTACCTGCTGCTCGGCCCCGACACCTGATGACCGGGCCGGCGCTGGCGGTCACCGGATCGACCGGCGCGCTCGGTGGGCTGGTGGCCCGCGGCCTCGCCGCGCGCGCCGTACCGCAGCGGCTGTTGGTGCGGACCCCGGCCAACGCGCCGTCCCTCGACGGCGCGGTCGTGGCGCCGTGCAGCTACGGCGACCGCGACCAGGCGCTGGCCGCACTCGAGGGGGTGTCGACCCTGCTGATGGTGTCGGCCTCGGAGTCGGCGGACCGGCTCGACCAGCATCGCGCATTCGTGGACGCGGCGGCCGAGGCGGGCGTCGAGCAGGTCGTCTACACGTCGTTCGCCGGCGCCTCGGCGGACTGCACGTTCACCCTCGGTCGCGACCACTGGGCCACCGAGGAGCACCTGCATGCCAGCGGGATGCGGCACACGTTCCTGCGCGACAACTTCTACCTCGACTTCGTGCCGCTGATGGTGGGGGAGGACGGCGTGATCCGCGGCCCAGCCGGGGACGGCCGGGTGTCTGCTGTCGCGCGGGCCGACATCGCCGCGGTCGCGGTGGAGGTGCTCACCGATCCGGCGGCGCACGCCGGTGCGACGTACACACTGACCGGACCGGAGGCCTTCACCCTCGCCGAGGCAGCCGCGGTGGTCGGCGAGGTGACCGGCCGCGCCGTCAGCTTCCACGACGAGACGCTCGAGGAGGCCTACGAGTCGCGGCGGCGCTGGGAGGCGCCGCAGTGGCAGTACGACGCGTGGGTCTCGACCTACACCGCGATCCGGGTGGGCGAGGTGGCGGAGGTGACCGACGACGTACGCCGGGTCACCGGGCGGGCGCCGCTCAGCCTGGTGGAGGTCCTCGCCGCGGCCGGTCCCTGAGCCGGTCAGGAGGCGCGGAGCTCGGCGCCGACCGCGTGCAGGTGGCCGACGGCCGCGGCGTACGACGCGTAGGCCGAGCACTCCAGGTAGGGGATCCCGCGTTCGGCGCAGAACTGCTGGACCACCGGCTGGGCCCGCCGCAGGTTCGCGCGGGGCATGCTCGGGAACAGGTGGTGCTCGATCTGGTAGTTGAGCCCACCGAGGGCGGCGTCGGTGAAGGGGCCACCGCGGATGTTGCGCGAGGTCAGCACCTGTCGCAGCAGCGGGTCGGCGGCCTGCGCGGCGTCGAGGATCGGCATGCCCTTGTGGTTGGGGGCGAAGGAGCAACCCAGGTAGAGGCCCTGGACGCCCTTGTGGATCGCCACGAAGAGCAGCGCCTGCAGCCAGGTCATCGTCAGCAGGAGCAGCCCGACGTAGAGGACGTAGTGGGCGATCATCAGCAGGGCCTCGGGGATCTTGTGCTTCAGATCACTGGTGATCAGCTCGCGCGCGCTGGCGATGTGGAGGTTCACGGCTTCGCCGAGCAGGAACGGGAAGAAGAGCGCGGCCTGGTGCTTGGTCGTCCAGGCGGCGAGCCCGCGCCGCGCGGTGGCCTGGTCGGCGTCGAAGATAAACACCCCGGCCCGGACGTCGGGGTCGCCCTCCAGGTCGTTGGGGTGGGCGTGGTGCGCGTTGTGCTTGGCGACCCACCAGCCGAAGCTCATCCCGCCCATCAGGTTGCCGTCCACCAGGCCCAGGAGGCGCATCCGGGTGGCGTTGCGGGTGACCTGGAGATGCCCGACGTCGTGACCCAGGAAGCCCATCTGGGTGGCAACCACGCCGAAGACGGGGGCGAGCAGCAGCAGCCACCACGAGTCCTGGAAGGTCACCATCACCGCGACGATGGCGGCGAGGGCCGCGAAGACCAGGGCGAAGTGCCCGGCGTACGACCACGGCCGGCTGCGCAGCAGCCCGAGCCCACGGATCTGGGCGGTCAGCTGGCCGTAGCCCCCGCGTTGGTCAGGGCTGGTGGCGCGGGGCGTCTGTTCGAGCATCTGGGTCTTCCTGGGTCGGTTGCCCCGCCGCGATGCCGTCCAGGAGCCCGGCCGCCTCGGCGGCCGTGGTGTCGGAGGGGATCACGGTGATGGCGTGGCGCTGCCCGCTGAGCGTGGTCAGGGTCAGCTGATGGGTGTCGTCGTGCGGGAAGGAGCCGGTCTTGATCCGGCGCCCGGGAACGGCGACGGAGCGAGGGTGGTCGTCCCAGTCCGGGGGCGAGTAGAGCACCCGGACGATCCGGCCCTGCTCGGCCGGCCAGAGGGCGACGAGCGCCCCGAGCTCCTCGTCGAGGCTGCGGCTCTCGGGCCACCAGGCGCCCGCGGGGACGGTGCGGTCGAGAACGGGTCCGAGGGCGAACCGCGTGGGGTGGGCTTGCGTGGCCATGGGCCACCGCCTTTGCTGGCTGCCTCCCTCAGGCTCGCGCGGCACCGGTCGAGCCGGGGTCCGGGGCCATGGTGAGGAGGAGCTGACGATCGCAGTGAGGCAAGCATAGCGGGCAGCGGTGACCTCCCAGACTCCCTCGGACCTCACCGCGGCCCTGGCTAGGTTGTCGGTGTGGACGTCACCGAGGCGATCGCTTCGCTGGAGCCTGGCTACTCTGCCTTGCTCGAGCGGCTCACCGAGGTCGCCAGGTGCGACGAGCGGGTGCGTGCCCTGTGGCTGAGCGGCTCGGTCGGCCGCGGCGTGGCGGACGCCGGGAGCGACCTTGACCTGGTGGTGACGGTGGTCGGCGTGGATGCCTTCGCGGACCCTTCGCGGTGGGCGGCGGTGGTCGACCCTGTGATCACGATCCCGATCCCTGGCGTCCCGAGCAGCTTCGCGTTCACCACCCGGCAGGGTCTGCGCGTCGACCTCGTGCTCGAGGAGGCCGCGGCGGTGACCTCATCGCCGTACCTCGCGAGGGTGTGCGTCTTCGACCGGGACGGGCTGGAGCCGCCCGCTGCGAGCGCCGAGTCCGCAGGGCCTGACGTCGCGCGCATGCAGTCGCTGGTGACGGAGTTCCTGCGACAGGCGGCGATCTTCCCCGCCGCGGTCGTGGCGCGTCAGGACTGGCTGCTCGGGCAGGAGGCCGTGCAGTTCTACCGGAGGATCCTCTACGACCTGCTCGTCGAGTCGAACCAGCCGCTCCCGGTCATGGGCGTGAAGCAGTGGAGCAGCCGGCTGACGCCCGACCAGCGCGACCTGCTCGCCGGTCTCCCGGTACCCACCGCCAGCAGGGAGCGCGTGATCGCGGCGATGGTCGCCACCCGCGCCGCCCTCCGCACCGACGGCCGAGCCGCCCTCGAGCGTTGCGGCGGCGTCTGGCCGACCGAGGTAGACGACGCGATGGCGGCGTACTGGACCCGCCACGGGCTGCCGTGAGGCTCAGGTGACGGTCATCCCGCCGTCGACGGGGAGGGTCTGACCGGTGACGTAGCCGGCGGCGTCGGAGGCGAGGAAGACGACGGTGGCGGCGAGCTCGGCGGGGTCGCCCTTGCGGCCGGAGAGGATCCGGAAGCTCATCAGGTCGAGGTAGCCCTCGGGGTAGGACTCGGTCATCTCCGACTCGAAGAACCCGGGCGCGACCGCATTCACGCGGATGCCCTTCCGGCCGGTCCACTGCTGGGCCAGGTCGCGGGTCAGGCCGATCAGACCGGCCTTGGTCGCCGAGTACGCCGCCTGGGGCAGGCCGCCGGTGGTCAGGCCGAGCACTGAGGAGATGTTGATGATGGACGACCCGGGCTTCATGACCCGACCGCAGGCCTGGGCCATCCAGTAGCAGCCGTTGAGGTTGACGTCGACGACGGCGCGGAACTGCTCGGGCGTCTCCCGGGTCGCTGGCACGGCGGTGCCGATGCCGGCGTTGTTGACGAGGATGTCGACCCGGCCGAACTCGTCCATGGCGGCCTGCACGAGCGCCGTACAGGCGTCGGGGTCGGACACGTCGGTGGCGACCGCCAGGGCGCGGCGCCCGGCGGCTCGCACCAGGTCGGCCGTCGACTCGAGCCGGTCGGCCCGGCGAGCGCCGAGCACGACGTCGGCCCCGGCCTCTGCCAGGCCTTGCGCAAAGGCGACGCCGAGTCCGGAGGATGCACCGGTCACGATCGCCACGCGGCCGTCGAGTCGGAAGAGGTCGAGGGAGGTCATGGCCGCATCGTAGGGGTCCTCCCTGGCGCGACCCCGGACCTCCCCCGGAGAACGTGAGAACGCGGGCTCCATGTGCTGAAGTGGAGTCATGTCGCAGAGTCCCGACCCGTACGCCGTCCAGCCCAGCGCCGGCCAGCCAGGTGCCATCTCGCCGGCCGAGGAGCGCACCATGGGCACCATCGCCCACGCGATCCCCCTCGTCGCGATGGTGGTGAGTGCCGGCGTGCTCGGCTTCGCCGCCTCGCTCGTCCTCTACCTGCTCTACAAAGACCGCGGTCCGTTCGCGCGGGAGAACGCCGCGAACTCCCTCAACATCCAGATCACCACCGGCATCGTGCTGCTGGTGTCGCTGCCGCTGATGCTGATCCTGGTCGGGTTCCTGACCTACGGCATCGCGATCGTGGTGGCCTTCGTGCTCCACCTGATCGGTGCCCTCAAGGCCAACCGCGGCGAGTGGTGGCGCCCGCCGTTGACCATCCGTTTCGTTCGCTGACCCCTCCCATGCATCGTTCGGCCACATCTGGGTACGACCTCCGGCGTCGACTGGCGTGACCGCCGCCCGGGAGTAAGGTGCCCCCCGGTCACCTCGACTCGGGAGGTCTGAATGGACGTGCTGGCGTCGTCGATCCTTCGCATGGATGCGAACTGGGTCGACTACATGTTGATCGCGCTGTACTTCGTGTTCGTCCTCGGGATCGGGCTCTCGGCCCGAGCCTCGGTGTCGAGCAGCATCGACTTCTTCCTCTCCGGCCGCTCGCTGCCGGCATGGGTCACCGGGCTGGCGTTCATCTCCGCCAACCTCGGCGCGGTCGAGATCATGGGCATGTCTGCCAACGGTGCCCAGTACGGCATGGCGACGTTCCACTACTACTGGATCGGCGCGATCCCGGCGATGCTGTTCCTCGGCGTCGTGATGATGCCGTTCTACTACGGCTCCAAGGTCCGCTCGGTGCCGGAGTTCATGCTCCGGCGCTTCGGGCCGACTGCTCACCTGGTGAACTCCATCAGCTTCGCACTCGCCCAGCTGCTGATCGCGGGCGTGAACCTGTACCTGCTCGCGACGATCGTGAACGCCCTGCTGGGCTGGAACATCTGGGTCTCCACCGTCGTGGCCGCCGTCATCGTGCTGTCGTACATCACGCTGGGCGGGCTCTCGGCCGCGATCTACAACGAGGTGCTCCAGTTCTTCGTGATCGTCGCCGCGCTGCTGCCGCTGACGCTCCTGGCCCTGCACGAGATCGGCGGCTGGAACGGCCTCAAGGACAAGATGTCCAGCGCCGGCACCAGCAACCAGCTCGACTCCTGGCCCGGTACGACGATCACGACGTACAGCTCGGGCTTCTGGTCGGTCGTCGGCATCGTCTTCGGTCTCGGGTTCGTGCTGTCCTTCGGCTACTGGACGACGAACTTCGTCGAGGTGCAGCGGGCGATGGCCTCCAAGGACATGAACTCCGCCAAGCGCGCCCCGATCATCGGCACCTTCCCGAAGATGTTCATCCCGTTCATCATCATCATCCCGGGCATGCTGGCCGCGGTCCTGGTCAGCCCGCTCGCCTCGATGAAGGGCGCCGGGAAGGACACCGGCACCGACGGCATCACCTACAACGACTCCCTGCTGCTGTTGATGAAACAGCTGCTGCCCAACGGCCTGCTCGGGGTCGCGATCGCGGGCCTGCTAGCGGCGTTCATGGCAGGGATGGCGGCCAACATCTCGGCGTTCAACACGGTGACGACCTACGACCTGTGGCAGACGTACGTCAAGAAGGACAAGCCCGACCACTACTACACGACGTTCGGCAGGATCGCGACGGTGGCCGCGGCGGTGATAGCGATCGGCACGTCGTACTTCGCCAGCCAGTTCCCGAACATGATGACCTATCTGCAGACCCTGTTCGGGTTCTTCAACGCGCCGCTGTTCGCGACGTTCATCCTCGGCATGTTCTGGAAGCGCATGACCGCCACCGCAGCCTGGATGGGTCTGGTCTCCGGCACCTTGGCTGCTGTCCTCGTCGCGTTCCTCTCCGAGGATGCGTTCGGGTCGGCCAGCGTCGGGGTGCTCCACATCGGGGGCCAGGGGGCCAGCTTCGCGGCCGCCGGCGCCGCCTTCGTCGTCGACCTCGTGGTCAGCGTGGGCGTCACCTACGTGACCCAGCCGAGGAAGGAGTCGGAGCTGCGCGGCCTGGTCTACTCGCTGACACCCAAGGAGGACCTGCTCGACGAGCACGCCGACCACTGGTGGCTGTCGGCACCGAAGCTGGCGGGCGTCTCGCTGTTCCTGGTCATCGTCCTCAACATCATCTTCCGCTAGGAGTCTGGGTCACATGAGCGAGAACAGCAGCAGTCGAACCTCGAAGGCGAACCTCTTCGACATCCGCAACATCATTGCTGCCCTGCTCGGCATCTACGGCGTGGTGCTCGTGATCATGTCGTTCACCACCTCGGACTCCGATCTGGCGAAGGTGTCCGGCGTCAACGCCAACCTGTGGGTCGGCATCGGCCTGCTGCTCTTCGCGCTCTTCTTCTCGATCTGGGCCTACCTGCGCCCGATCGTGGTCGACGAGGAGCAGCTCGAGAAGGACAAGCGAGAGGTCGACGAGGAGGCCCACCGGCGCCTCGGGGGCGATTCGACCACCACCTGACCTCAGGCGTGGGTGCGGGCGAGCTCGGCCAGCAGCTCGTCCTGCCAGGTGAACGCCGCGTCGGCGCGCGCCTGGAGAGTGTCGCCCTCCAGCAGGGCGGCGACCCGCTCGGCGTACCCCGGGGGCAGGTCGGTGTCGAGGTAGCGGAGGCCGAAGTCGTGGCGCGCCGGGCAGTGCACGATCCGCAGCAGCCGGACGACCGGGTTGACCGCGAAGGACAGGTGGAAGGTGACCGCCTCGGCCAGCTGGGCGCGGGCGATGGCTCGGTTGACCAGCCAGGCGGCGGTCTGGCGACGGGCCGCGATCTGAGCGACGGCCTCGGCGCGCGCCTCGGCCATCTCCTCCTCGTCGTCGGGGCGTAGCTCGACCAGCCCCTCGGGGTCGTGCAGCACCATCGGCTCCCCGTGCCGTCGTACGTCGACAAGGCGGTGCTCGTCGGCGAGGTCCGAGACGTGGAGGTCGATGATCCGGGTGGGTCGGGTCATGTCGCCGGCGTCGGTGGTCAGGTTGAGGAACGCCTGCCGCCCGTCCGGCCAGGTCGCCTCGGGGAGCTCCCAGACCTGGTGCACCGTGAAGTCGCGCTGCGCTGCGGCCAGCAGCCGTTGGTACGCCGCGGTGGACGCGCCGGGTGTGGCCAGCACCTCGACGTCGAGGTCGGAGTGGTCGTCGTACCCGCCGGTCACCGCGGAGCCGCCGACGAACACGACCCGGAGGTCGGGATCACTCTCGCCCTGCTCGCGCAGCCAGGTCAGCCAGTCGTCGTACCTGCTCAGATCGGTCACGGTGCGAACGCTAGGACGCGCTCGCCCGTCCGGCCAGCCGGTTCTGCTGTGTGCGGCGGCTGGCGGGATCGCCGGTCGACCGGCGATCCCTGCGCTTAGTAGGGGTTGCAACTCCTACTAAGCGCCAGGAGTGGGTACGGCGTGTGGCTACTGTGACCGGTGGGGTCAGCCGTGTGACTCGTCCGCGAGCCGAGCCTTGATGTCGGTCTTGAGCACCTTGCCGACCTTCGACCGCGGCAGGTCGTCCCAGGAGAGGACGACCTTGGGGGTCTTCACCGCCCCGATCCGCTCCTTGACGAAGGCCCGCACCTCGTCGACGTCGACGACGTGACCAGCGACCGGCTGGATCACCGCGACCACGCGCTCGCCCCACTTCTCGTCCGGCTGGCCGATCACGGCGCAGTCCTGGATGTCGGGGTGGGCCATCAGGGCCTGCTCGACCTCGGTGGAATAGACGTTGAAGCCGCCGGTGATGATCATGTCCTTGGCCCGGTCGACGATGAAGAGGAAGCCGTCGTCGTCGAGGTAGCCGATGTCACCGGTGTGGTGCCACCCGTGGGCGGAGACCTCGGCGGTGGCCTCGGGGTTCTTGTAGTAGCCGGCCATCACCAGCGAGCCGCGGATGCCGATCTCGCCGCGCTCGCCGCGCGGCACCTCCTGCCCGTCGGGGGCGAGGATCGCGACCTGCACCAGGGGAGCGGGGCGGCCGGCGGACGCGAGCCGCTCGGTGGCGATGGTGCCGTCGGCGCGCCGGTGGTCGGCGGGCGACATCATCGAGATCATCATCGGCGCCTCGGTCTGCCCGAACAGCTGGGCCATCGGCCAGCCCCGCTCGAGCGCCTCCGTCAGCCGGGCCACCGACATCGGGGCCGCGCCGTACCAGAAGCACTGGAGGCTCGAGACGTCCGCGGCGTCCACACCGGGGTGGCCGAGCAGCATGTAGATCAGGGTCGGCGGCAGGAAGGTGTGGGTCACGGAGTGCCGGCCGACGAGGTCGAGGAACCCACCCACGTCGGGCGCCCGCATGATCACCACCTCGCCGCCGAGGGCGAGCACCGGGAAGCACAGCACGCCCGCGGCATGGGTGAGGGGGGCGAGAGCGAGGTAGACCGGCCGGCCGTGGAACGGGTAGCCCATCAGCGTGAGCGCCGTCATCGTCTCGAGGTTGGCGTGGGTGAGCATGACCCCCTTGGGTCGCCCGGTGGTGCCACCGGTGCCGACGATCATGGCGACGTCGTCGACCGGCTCCGGCTCGGTGAAGACCTCGTCCGCGCCCAGGAAGTCGTCCCACGACAGCGCCCAGCCGAGCTCGTCGTCGAGGCACACCAGCGTGTGGATCGCGGGCAGGTCACCGCGGATCTTGTCGACCAGCGGGGCGAACGCGGCCGAGAAGAGGAGCGCCGAGCAGTCGAAGAGGTCGAGCAGCTCGCGGTTCTCGGCGGCCTCGTTGCGCGGGTTGACCGGGCACCACACCGCGGCGGCGCGCGAGATCCCGAAGACGCAGGTGAACGCCGTGGGGTCGTTCGCCGAGAGGATCGCGACCTTGTCGCCGGGTTGGACGCCCCGGCGGGCGAGCGCGATCGCCACCCGCCGGGACGTGTCCTGGACCTCGGCGTACGTGCGCGACTCACCCGTGCCATCGTCGGGGGTGGTCAGGCACGGGGCGTCCGCGCCGAGGGATGCGCCCTTGTCGAGGTAGTCGGCCAGCCGCACCGCTCAGGCCCCGTGAGTCATGACTGGACGGTGAGCTGGGGCTCGCTGACCAGACCGAAGCTCCGCAGTACGCCGAGCAGCTCGCGGTGGCCGAACGCCTGGCAGCCCGAGGCGAAGCCGACGCGGTGCGGGGGCTGCTGCAGCAGCGAGTACGCGGCGTAGGCCTGGAGCAGCCCGGTCTGCTGGTAGTTGCTGTGGCCGTGGATCACGCAGTGGGCCCGGCCCAGCGGGCCGGAGGCGTGGACCGAGTCGAGCGACTTGTTGACCCGGGGGTTCTCGCGCGGCGGCATCGTGTTCATCACCTGCTGAGCCGTGGCGGTCAGAGCAGCGTCGCGGTCCTCCGGGCTCATGTCCTTGGTCGCCTCCAGCGCGGCGGCCACGATCTGGGGTACGCCGTGCATGAGCGCCGCGTTGAACACCCCGCCCTGCGCCTTGACGTTGGCCACCCGCGGGTCGCGCTTGAACCACACCGGATGGGACGTGCCGCCCCACGGAAGGGAGAGCGCGAGCTCGTGCTGGCCGGGTACGACGAGCGAGGTGAGCCCCTGCTCGGGATCCCAGGGCACGTAGGCGTTCTGCTCGAGGTAGTGGGCCGCCGAGGTCGCGGCGTTGACGAGGATGGTGCGGGTCGAGGCGATGGTGGGGCTGCCGCCCCAGAACACCGCGATGTCGAGGGTGTCGAGGCCGGGCTGCTCGAGACACAGCTGCGCGGCGATCTCGCCGGTGGTGTACATCTGCGCGAGGCCGGGGGCGAGCAGCAGGCCCGCAGCGGCGAAGTCTGCGCCGTACGTCTCGTCGCAGGTGATCAGCCAGTCCTGCTCGCCGGTGGTGTCGGTGTAGTGGACACCGGCCGCGAGGCAGGCCTCGACGACCGCAGGACCGAGCTCGCTGAACGGCCCAACCGTGTTGCAGACCACCGACGCGCCCTGGAACAGCTCGGTGAGGGAGGCGACGTCGTGCTCGACCGTGACGACCTCGTGGTCGGCCGTCTCGATGCCGGGCACGTGGGAGGTCATCGACTCGTTGAGCTTGTCCTTGTCGCGGCCGGCCGCGACGAAGGGCAGGTGGTACTGGCGGAGGTACTCGCACACCAGGCGACCGGTGTAGCCGGAGGCGCCGTAGACGACGACGGGCTTCTCGCTCATGGTCACATCCCCATCCCGCCGTCGACCGGCAGGCCCGCGCCGTTGACGAACCTGGCCGCGTCGGAGGCGAGGAAGACGACCGCGTCCGCCATGTCCTCCACGGCTCCGAGCCGCCCCGACGGGGTGAGCTCGATGACCGCCCCGACCGCTTCCTCGGGGGAAGGGAAGAGGCCGAGGGCGGCCACGTCGTTGGCCAGTCCGGCGCCCATCGCGGTGGGGACCAGACCGGGGTAGATGCAGTTGACGCGCACGCCGTACCCGAGCTTGCCGCTCTCCATCGCGGCGACGCGGGTGAGGCGGTCGACTGCCGACTTCGTCGCGGAGTAGACCGCGATCCCGGGAAAGGCGATGGTGGCCGCGACCGAGGCGACGTTGATGATCGCGCCGCCCTGGCCGGCCGCACCGCCGGGTCGCATCGCCCGCAGGCCGTGCTTGAGGCCCAGCGTGGTGCCGAGGATGTTGACCTCGAGCATCCGGCGTACGTCGTCGGCCTCGACCTCGGTGAGCAGGCTGGTGATCTCGATGCCGGCGTTGTTGACGAGGATGTCGAGCCCGCCGAGCGTCTCGACCGTGTGCGCGACGGCGGCCTCCCAGGCCTCGTCGCTGCTGACGTCGAGAGTGGTCGCGGCATGGCCCTCGCCCAGACCCTTCGCCACGGCGCTGCCGTCCTGGATGTCGGCGACCATCACCTGCGCCCCGGCGTTCGCCAGTGCCCTGGCCATCCCCTCGCCGAGGCCCTGCGCCCCGCCGGTGACGAGTGCCTTGCGACCGGACAGTTCGAACACACTCATGCGGGCTCCTCGGGTGGTGTGGCGTGCGTCACCACCCTGGCTGCCGTCCTTGACAGGTGTCAAGACTTTCTCTGGGCAGATGTCAAGAAAATACCCGATATCGCCTAGGATGACGGGCGTGACCCCCCGAGCTCCCGGCGCTCCCGCACCCGTGCGCACCCGCGAGGAGAAGTACGACGAGCGCCGCAACCAGCTCGCCGAGTCCGCGCTGGCCACCCTGGGCGAGCTCGGCTACGCCCGCACCAGCCTGCGCGAGATCGCCCAGAACTCCGAGTTCAGCCACGGCGTCGTCCACTACTACTTCGCCAACAAGATCGAGCTGATCACCTACTGCGTGCGCTACTACAAGGCCACCTGCGTGACCCGGTACGACGATCTGCGTCGCCACCGCGACCACGGCCGAGGAGCTCGCCACCGGCTTCGCCGACAAGCTGGTCGAGACGATCACCGACGAGGCCCCGATGCACCGCCTCTGGTACGACCTGCGCACGCAGAGCATGTTCGAGCCCGAGCTCCGCGAGGCCGTGCTCGAGATCGACCACACCCTGGAGCTGATGATCTGGCGGATCGTGCGCCGCTACGCCGACCTGAGCGGTGGCGAGCCCGCGTTCTCCTCGCCCACCACCTACGCCCTGTTCGACGGGCTGTTCGAGAAGGCGCTGCTCTCCTACCTGTGCGGCGACCCCGTCGCCCTCGACGACCTGCGCGCCCGGGCGCTGACGGTGGCCGGCAGCATCGTCCGGTAGGATGGGTGCCATGCACACGTCGTCCCTGCTCCTTGGCCAGCCGCGCTGATCAGTTCTCTGATCGCGCGGCAACCCCTCCCTGCGAGGGGTTTTTTCATGTCCGGAAGCGGGTCTCGACAGGCTCGACCAACGAGTCGGGACGCTCGACCAACGAGTCGGGACGCTCGACCAACGAACGAAGGCTGGATCGCATGAGTGAGGAAAAGGTCGCCACGGAGGCCGCGACGTACGACGCGGCCGCGGTGCAGGCGAAGTGGCAGCCGGTGTGGGAGGAGCTGCAGCCCTTCCGAGCCGACGACGACGTGGTGCGCAGCGGCACGCGCGAGAAGCGCTACGCCCTGACGATGTTCCCCTACCCCTCCGGCGACCTGCACATGGGCCACGCCGAGGTGTTCGCGCTGCACGACGTGATCGCCCGCTACTGGTGGCAGCGCGGCTACGAGGTCCTGAACCCGATGGGCTTCGACTCCTTCGGGCTGAATGCCGAGAACGCCGCGATCCGCGACAACGCGCACCCGGCGACGTTCACCTACGAGAACATCGCGGTCTCGACCGAGTCCTGCAAGAAGTTCGGCGTCAGCTTCGACTGGAGCCGCACCCTGAACACCTCCGACCCCGCGTACTACCGCTGGACCCAGTGGCTGTTCCTGAAGCTGCGAGAGCGCGGCCTGGCTTACCGCAAGAACAGCCCGGTCAACTGGTGCCCCTTCGACCAGACGGTGCTGGCCAACGAGCAGGTCATCGACGGCCGCTGCGAGCGCTGTGGCAACGAGGTGACCAAGCGCGAGCTGACCCAGTGGTACTTCAAGATCACCGAGTACGCCCAGGAGCTGCTGGACGACCTGGACGACCTGGAGCCGACCTGGCCCGAGCGCGTCATCAACGCGCAGCGGAACTGGATCGGCCGCTCCGAGGGCGCCCACGTCAGCTTCCCGGTCGACGGGCACGACCCCATCGAGGTGTACACGACTAGGCCCGACACGCTGTTCGGAGCGACGTTCATGGTCGTGGCGGCCGATGCCGCGCTGGCCGGCGAGCTGGTCACCGACGAGCAGCGACCGGCGTACGACGCCTACCTGGCCGAGGTGCGCAAGGCCAACGACATCGAGCGGCTGTCCACCGACCGCCCGAAGACCGGGGTGTTCCTGGGCGTCCACGCGACCAACCCGGTGACCGGCACGGCCATCCCGGTGTACGCCGCCGACTACGTGCTGGCCGACTACGGCACCGGCGCGATCATGGCCGTGCCGGGCCAGGACCAGCGCGACTGGGACTTCGCGGAGGCCTTCGACCTGCCGATCATCCGCACCGTCCAGCCGCCCGAAGGCTGGGAGGGGAAGGCGTTCACCGGCGACGGGGCGGCCGTGAACTCGCGCAACGACTCGCTGGACCTGGACGGCCTGGCCATCGCCGAGGCCAAGCGCGCGATGATCGACTGGCTGGAGGCCCACGGCGTCGGCCGCGGTGCGGTGAACTTCCGGCTGCGCGACTGGCTGCTGTCGCGCCAGCGCTACTGGGGCGCCCCGATCCCGATCATCCACTGCCCCGAGCACGGCGAGGTGCCGGTCCCCGAGGACCAGCTGCCCGTCGTACTGCCCGAGCTGCGCGGCGCAGACCTGACCCCGAAGGGCGTCTCGCCGCTGGCCGCGGCGACCGACTGGGTGAACGTCGAATGCCCGGTGTGCGGGGGGCCGGCCACGCGCGACAGCGACACGATGGACACCTTCGTGGACTCGTCGTGGTACTTCCTGCGCTACTGCTCGCCGCACGACGACACCCAGGCGTTCGACCCGAAGCTGGCCAACCTGTGGGGGCCGTGCGACATCTACATCGGCGGCGTCGAGCACGCCGTCCTGCACCTGCTGTACGCGCGGTTCTTCACGATGGTGCTGCGCGACATGGGTCTGCTGGAGTTCGGCGAGCCGTTCTCCGCCCAGCTGAACCAGGGAATCGTCATCAACGAGGGCGCCAAGATGTCGAAGTCCAAGGGCAACGGCGTCAGATTGGGGGAGCAACTATCGGCGTACGGCGTGGACGCGGTGCGGCTGACCCTGGTCTTCGCGGGCCCTCCCGAGGACGACATCGACTGGGCGGACATGTCCCCGAGCGGGTCCGTGCGGTTCCTGCAGCGGGCCTGGCGGCTGAGCGGCGACGTGACGTCTGAGCCGGTCGAGCGGAGCTCCTCGTCGGTCGAGCGGAGCTCCTCGTCGGTCGAGCGGAGCTCCTCGTCGGTCGAGCGAAGTCGAGACCACGGCGACCTGGCGCTGCGCAAGGTCACCCACCGCACGGTGCGCGAGGCCGAGCAGCTGGTCGAGAGCCATCGCTTCAACGTGATGGTGGCCCGGACCATGGAGCTGGTGAACGCCACCCGCAAGGCCATCGACAGCGGCTGCGGTCCGGCCGACCCGGCGGTCCGCGAGGCCACGGAGGCGGTGGCGATCATGCTGTCGCTGGTCGCGCCGTACACCGCTGAGGAGATGTGGGAGCGGCTGGGCCACCAGCCCACGGTGGCGCGAGCCGGCTGGCCGACCGTCGACGAAGCGCTGCTGGTGGAGGACTCCGTGACCGCGGTCGTCCAGGTGCAGGGCAAGGTCCGCGCCAGGCTGGACGTGCCGCCGACGATCACCGACACCGAGCTGGAGGCAGCCGCGATGGCCGACCCGGCCGTGGTCCGCGCGATCGAGGGCGCCACCGTGCGCCGGGTCATCGTGCGTGCGCCCAAGCTGGTCAACATCGTGGTCGGCTAGCCTTCCGCGCATGGCGGGGAGGACCGTGGTCGTCACCGACTCGACGGCCATGGTGCCGCCCGAGGTGGCGCTGGAGCGCGGCATCGTCGTCGTACCCCTGCAGGTCGTGATCGGCGCGACGGTCTACGACGAGGGCGCGGAGGGCGCGACGCCCGAGCTGGTGGCGCAGGCGCTCAAGGACTTCCGGCCGGTCAGTACCTCGCGACCTGCGCCGGCGGCGCTGCTCGAGGTGTACGAGAAGGCGGCTTCCGACGGCGCCGAGCAGGTGCTGTCGATCCACCTGTCCGGCGAGATGAGCGGGACCCACGAGTCGGCGCTCCTCGCAGCCCGCGACGCCTCCGTCCCGGTCACCGTGGTCGACTCACGTCAGGTCGGCGTCGCCACCGGGTACGCGGTGCTGAGCGCGGCCGACGTTCTCGACGCCGGTGGCTCGGTCGCGGAGGCCGCCGAGGCCGCGCGGACGCGCGCCGACCGGGCCACCGCCCTGTTCTACGTCGACACCCTGGAGTACCTGCGTCGCGGCGGCCGCATCGGCGCGGCCGCAGCCCTCCTCGGCGGCGCGCTCGCGGTGAAGCCGCTGCTACGGATCGATGACGGACGGGTGGCGAACCTCGAGCGGGTGCGCACCTCCGCCCGGGCCCTGAGCCGCCTGGAGGACCTGATCGTCGAGGCGGCGGGCGACCAGGACGTCGAGGTGTGCGTCTCCCACCTGGCCAACCCGGAGCGGGCGACCGCGCTCGCCGCCCGGCTGGGTGACCGGCTCGCGGCGAACCTCGACGGTCGTGAGGTCTGGTGCGGCGAGCTGGGCGCGGTGCTAGGGGCGCATGTCGGACCGGGCATGGTCGCTGCCTGCGTGGCACCGCTCCTCTGACCCGGCCACTTTCTCTGCACAGCGACCCGCGTCGCACCCCGTCTCCACAGCCGCCGGCCGAGGTCGCGGGCACGGTCGTCGCGCCCTCCTAGCGTCCTGGGCATGCGCAGCCGATCCCACGACCTGGACCACGACGCCGCCGTTGCCAGACGGCTCGAGCTGCTGACCAGCGAGCTCGCGTCGGTCCGAGACGATCCCGGGGAGCGCCCCGACGCGTGGACGCCGTACGGCCATACCCGCATCAGAGAGGTGCCCGATCCCTTTCTCGAGAACGGCCCGGCCGAGCCGGTGGCGCTGCCGCCGGTGGCCCAGATGCCGGGCCGTCACGCGTCGCGCCGTACCGTCGCGCCGCCGGGCGGGTGGGCCGGGCTCGTCCCCGACCCGCTGCGAGGGCGGGTCGGCTTCGGGCCAGGGCAGCTGGCCGTGATCGCAGTGGTGTCGGTGCTGGGGCTCGTCGCGACCTGCTGGTTCCTGGTCCGCAGCGGAGGGCATGCGGTGGGTGCTCCTGTCGCCGTCCGCACGCCGGCCGAGGCGCTGGCCCGACCGCAGGGCTCGACCGCCCCCGTCGACCAGGCAGCGGGCGATGCCGCGCCGACGGCGTCCGGGTCGAAGGTCGTGGTCGACGTCGCCGGCAAGGTACGCCGTCCGGGCATCGCGGTGCTGCGCTCCGGCGCGCGCGTGGTCGACGCAATCCGCGCGGCCGGGGGAGCACGTCCAGGAGTGGACCTGGGCTCCCTCAACCTGGCCCAGGTGGTCACCGACGGGGAGCAGATCGTGGTCGGCACCCCCGTCGTACCTCCCACCGGGGTGGCCGCCGCGGCCTCGGGGGCGCCGCCCGCTGCCACGATGGTGGACCTGAACACGGCGGACCAGACCGCACTGGAGTCGCTGCCCGAGGTCGGGCCGGTCACCGCCCAGGCGATCATCGCCTGGCGTACCGAGCACGGCGGCTTCAGCGCCGTCAGCCAGCTGCTCGACGTCGACGGCATCGGCGACGCGACGCTCGCCAAGCTCACCCCCTTCGTGACGCTGTGACGGTGCGGGCACCGCCGGACCTCCGGATGGTCCTGCTGGCGGGAGTGGGCTGGCTCGGTGCGCTGGCGGCGACGGCCTGGGCGCCGGTCGTGACCGTCGCCGCGGTCGGCGGATGCGCCGCGACCGCTGCACTGCTGTGGTGGTGGCGGGGCCGGCGGGTGGGCCTGACCGCGGTCGCCGCCGTGCTGGTGTTGGCAGCCGTCGCCACCGCGGCGGGGGTTCGCGCCGAGCGCGCCGCCGACAACCCGCTCACCCGGCTGGCGGAGGCTCGGTCGCAGGCGACGCTCGACGGCACGGTGACCGTGGACCCGCGGCGGCTGACGGGGCGGTTCGGGGACGAGGCGCTGGTGCGGCTGGCGGTCACCCGGGTCGCGACAGCGGGTGCGGTCGTGCGGCTGCGACAGCCGGTGGTCGTCTTCGCCCCGACCACCTGGCTCCGGGTGCAGTTGGGCTCGTCGGTCCGGGTGGACGGCCACCTCTCGGCGAGCACCGAGGGCGACGTGGCCGCGACCCTGTCCACGCACGACGCCCCGGAGGTGACGGCGGGTCCGGACCCGTGGTGGCGGGTCTCGGCCCAGATCCGCAGCGCCCTGCGTCGATCGGTCTCCGGGCTGCCACCAGACCGACGGGCCCTCGTGCCGGCCCTCGTGGACGGAGACGACGCGGGTCTCGACCCGGACCTGCAGAACGACTTCCGCACCACCGGGCTGACCCATCTGCTGGCCGTCTCCGGCACCAACCTCACGCTCGTGGTCGGGTTCGCGCTGGTGGTGGCGCGCTGGGTACGGGTGCGTGGTCGCTGGCTCTATGTCGTGGGCGCGGCCGGGATCGCCGGGTTCGTGCTGGTCGCCCGGGCGGAGCCGAGCGTGCTGCGGGCGGCAGTGATGGGAGCTGTGGCCCTGGTCGGGATGGGCGCGAACGGCCGCGACCGCGGCACCCGAGGCCTCGGTGTCGCCACCGTGGTGCTGCTGCTGTTCGACCCCGCGCTGGCTTCGGCGATCGGGTTCGGGCTGTCGGTGCTCGCCACCGCCGGCATCCTGCTGCTGGCGCCGGGCTGGCGCGACGCTCTGGCCCGCTGGCTGCCGCGGTGGCTGGCCGAGGCCATCGCAGTCCCGGCGGCGGCGCAGCTGGCGTGCACCCCGCTGATCGCCGCGATCTCGGGGCAGGTCAGCCTGGTCGCGGTCCTGGCCAACCTGCTCGCGGCTCCTGCGGTCGGGCCGGCGACGGTCCTGGGCCTGGTCGGCGGGCTGCTGACGCTCGTCGCGCCGGTGATCGGAGGGCTGGCGGCGACAGCAGCCGGCTGGTTCGTCGCCTGGATCATCGCGGTCGCCCGGCACGCGTCCGCCCTGCCCACCCCCGCGGTCGGCTGGGGGAGCGGTCCGCTGGCCATCGCCGTGCTGGCCGGGTTGAGCGTGAGCGTGGCGGTGCTCGGGCCGCGGCTGGTGCGTCGCCGTACCACCGGTCTGGCCTGCTGCGGGGTGCTGGTGGCGGCCGTCCTGGTCCGGGTGCCGACACCCGGCTGGCCGCCCGACGGCTGGTTGATGGTGGTGTGCGACGTCGGGCAGGGCGACGGTCTGGTCCTCAACACGGGAGCACCCCACACCGCGGTGGTGGTGGACGCGGGTCCCGACCCGCGCCCGATGGATGCGTGCCTGTCCGGGCTCGGCATCACCCGGGTCCCGCTCGTCGTGCTCAGCCACTTCCACGCCGACCACGTCGACGGCCTGCCGGGGGTGCTCGGCGGCCGCGACGTGGCCGCCATCGAGGTGAGCCGGCTCGCAGATCCCCCGGAGGGGGTCGCGCTGGTGCGGGGCGCGGCTCGCGGAGCGGGGCTCACGCCGCTGGTGGCGCCCTACGCCGTCACCCGACGGATCGGCGACATCTCTCTCGAACCCGTCTGGCCGCTGCCTGCCTCGCCGACGGTCGGCCCGGGAGACGGCAGCACAGCCAACAACGCCAGCGTCGTCCTGCTGGCCCGGATCCGGGGAGTCTCTTTCTTCCTCGGCGGGGACGTGGAGCCGGAGGGACAGGCCACGCTGGCCGCGATGCTGCCGGGGCTCCACGTCGACGTCCTCAAGGTGCCGCACCACGGCTCGCGCTACCAGGATGTCCCGTTCCTCCAGTCGCTCGGTGCCCGGCTCGCGGTGATCTCGGTCGGGGCGGACAACGACTACGGCCATCCCGCGCCCGCGACCGTCGCGGCCCTCGAGTCCACCGGAGCCAGCGTGCTGCGCACCGACCGGGACGGCAGCATCGCGGTCGTCGAGGACCACGGCCGACTGGCCTCGGTCACGACCTCTCGGTAGATGGAACTCAGAGTCCGGCGAGGACCTCGTGAGCGGCCCGCCGACCGCTCTCGACGGCGCCGTCGAGGTATCCGAGAGCGCGCTGTGCACGGTGTCGATGAACTCGCCGCCGTGCTCCGCGGTCTGGCCGTTCGCCCAGTCCCGCGAGGTCCAGCAGCGTCCGCGGACCCGATCCGGGTTCGCCTCATAGACCCGTGCTGGCGACCTGGTGCCGTGCCAGCTCATAGGCGCAGGTCAGCCCCGGCGAGCCAGGCGCCGACGACCGCGATCTAAGGCGACCCGCCCGACATCGCGGGTAGGGACGACCCGGACGGCGCGCGCCCGGGGCGCGATGACTCCTCACCGGCACAGCCCCCGAGCGTGACCGGCGCCGCGGCACCCAGGGCACCCTGCACCAGGCTGCGCTTGAGGGTTCTCCGCCCCGGTGAGCCCGCGTCGTCACCACCGGGCCAGGCTACGGCCAGCCGATGCCTGCCCAGGAGCGTCGGAGGCGTGTGACAGGCTGCCGGCATGCGAGGCCCGACACCCCAGGACGTGCTGGGGCACGTCACCCTGGTGACCGGCAAGGAGGAGTTCCTCTCCGAGCGCACGGTGGTGGGAGTCCGCGAGGCCGTACGTCGTCATGACCACGAGGCCGAGGTCTCCGAGACCCAGGCCTCCGGCCTGAGCCTGGCCCAGCTCGGCGAGCTGGCCGCCCCGTCGCTCTTCTCCACGACCCGGTGCGTCGTGGTCCGCGGCCTGGAGAACCTGCCGGAGGAGTCCGTCGACGGCCTGCTCGCCTACGCCGCGGATCCGGCCGAGGACGTGGCTCTCGTGCTCGTGCACGGGGGAGGCCAGCGGGGCTCCGGCGTACTCACCCGGCTGCGCAAGCTGGCCGGCGTCACCGAGGTGAAGTCCGAGGAGCTGCGGGCCTCGGAGTACCCCGGTTTCGTCACCGCCGAGGTGCGCCTGAAGGGCGGCACGATCGAGGCCGAGGCGGCCGGCGTGCTGGTTCAGGCCGTCGGTCAGGACCTCCGCTCGCTGGCGGCCGCTGCCGACCAGCTCGTCAACGACTTCCCGGGCGACACGTTGACCGAGGAGAAGGTGAAGCGGTACTTCGGTGGACGGGCCGAGGCGAAGTCGTTCGCCGTCGCCGACGCCGCGTTCTGGGGGCGACGCCGACCCGCGCTGGAGGAGCTGCGCTGGGCGATGGACGGCGGTACGGCGCCGGTGCTGGTCACCTCGGCGTTCGCCGGGTCGGCCCGTGGCATCGCCCGCTATCTCTCGTCCCCGCGTGGCATGCGCGACGTCGACCTGGCCCGCGAGGTCGGCGTGCCCCCGTGGAAGGTGCGCACGATCCGCGACCAGTCCCGCGGCTGGTCGGATGCGGCGATCGCCCGCGCGATCAGGGTCGTCGCGCAGGCCGATGCCGACATCAAGGGCGCGGCCGGAGACGCGTCGTACACGCTCGAGCGGATGGTGCTCACCGTGACCGGGCTCCGCGACCGCACCTGACAGCCCCCGAAATCGCAGAAGGCGCCGACCCACACCGGGATCGACGCCTCGCGGGCAGGTCGCCTCAGAGAGAGGCGGCCTTCTTCATGATGGCGGACTTGCGGTTCGCCGCCTGGTTCTTGTGGATCACGCCCTTGGACACGGCCTTGTCGAGCTTGCGGCTCGCTACGCGGCTCGCCTCCACCGCGGTGTCCTTGTCGCCGGCCTCGGCGGCCTCACGGAACTTGCGGATGAGGGTCTTCAGCTCGGACTTCACAGCCTTGTTGCGCTGATGACGCTTCTCGTTCTGCTTGTTCCGCTTGATCTGGGACTTGATGTTCGCCACTGATGAACCTTCGTCTGGGGTGTGTACGGGTGTGGAACGGAGTCGGTGGGCGTGCGCCACCGGGCCACACACACGAGGGAAAAAGATACCAGCGGGCCGTTCCGCGCCCCAAATCACGACCCGTCACGAGGCGAGGCGTCGTGCCGCTCCCGCGAGGATACGGCGCGACTCGGTACGCCGGAAGTCGTTGAGGGTCGGCATCCCGATGTCCACAGCGTCGGTCGAGCGCCAGGCCAAGTGGCAGCCGAAGCCGAGCAGCCAGCCGGTCACCAGGTCCTCACCGGCGTCGACCAGCGCCTCCGAGGACGCGACCGAGTCGTCGAACCACGCGGAGTCGACCCGCTCGAGACGGGCCAGCAAGGGGTCGAGCCACCGCGGACCGACGGCACACGCGCCCCAGTCGACGAACACGATCGACCCGTCGGGACGCACCAGCAGGTTGTCGTTGCGGATGTCCCAGTGCGCGAGGTGCGCGGGCTGGGGGGTGAGCAGGCCTCGGACGAGGTCGCGGCAGCGATCCGCCTGACCACGTACGAGCGGCGGCACGAGATCGGCGGGCAGGTCGGCGATGAGATCGGCCGTCTCGGCCCACCGGGCGAAGACCGCCGACACGTCGACGAAGCCGGGCCCGGCGAACGTCGAGGCTAGGCGCGTCGGCACCGGGATACCGGCGAGCCGCTCGCCGAGCCGGTCGGTGGCCGCGAGCAGCGTGTTCATCACACGGTCGTCGCGGAGGTCGGCGTGGCGACCCGCGACGTCCTCGAGCAGCAGCGCGACCCAGGCGCCGTCGTCGTACGACGCGCGCAGCCCCGCCCACAGCGGGTCCTGACCGATCAGCGTCAGCGCCTCGACCTCACGACGGAACAACGACGGCGAGTCCGGGTTCAGCTCCGGCCCGACGGCCTTCACGAACGCCCGCCCGCCGTCCTCGGTCACCAGACGCGTCGCGCAGCCGGGCGACATCCCGCCGGTCTGCTCGCTCCACGACACGACGGGGGAGCCGAGGGTGTCCGACACCCAGGCGCGAACAGCCCCCGGGATCGCCGGGTACGGCGTGCGCACCCCGACCGCGCGGGGTGCGGTCATGCGTCCCAGCCCCGGCGTTCGCACAGCCAGTCCCACACGACCTCGCCCTGCCAGCGCTGGGCGTCGCGGATGTGGGGCGACGTCGGCGGCACCGGCTCGTCGGCGGAGCGCAGGAAGTAGCCGCAGACCACGGCCAGGACCCGGTCGATGCGGTCCGCCGGCACCTCGCGCAGGAGTCGCCGCTCGGCCATGACCGCCTCGACGTCGAGCCCGTCCCCGCGCGGCCCGATCAGCATGAAGAGGGAGTCGAGCCAGTCCGCCCCGACGGTCGGCCAGTTCCAGTCGCAGAACAGGGTGCGCCCGTCCGTGGTCAGCAGCACGTTGTCGTCACGGACGTCTGTGTGGACCAGGGTCTCCCCGGCGACCGCGTCGGCGAAGTCGGCCGCCAGCGCGGCCGCCTCGTCGCCGTGGGGCAGGTCGCGGGTGGCGTTGATGTGCTCCCAGAAGGCCGGCCAGGGCGCGATCTCGTCGGTGATCGGGTCCAGCTCGAGGTCGGGGGAGAGGGGGTGAGGAGGTCCGCGACCGTCTCCAGGGTGTCGAGGCAGGCGTCCAGCTCGGCGATCCGCCACGGCCGCTTCGGCGAGCGGGCCTCGACGTACTCCAAACCGAGCACGACCCAGTCGCCGTCCATGGTCCACAGCAGGCGAGGCGCCGGGATGGTGTCGGGCAGGGCCCGCAGCTTGCGGGCCTCCTCCCGGTACGACGCAGCGAAGGAGCGTTGGGCCGCCGTCGAGGCAGCCTTCACGAAGTGACGCGACCCGTCCTCGCAGGTGAGCACCGAGGCGAAGCCGGGAGTGAAGCCGCCGCCCTGCGACACTGCCGTGACGACGGGTGATCCGCAGCGCTGCTCGATCTCGCTGCGCACAGCCGGTGGCAGGTGCGGCCACTCCAGTCGGCGCGCCGTACGCCCGTACGGGATCGGGTTGGGGATGGCGGCGCTCACCGCGCCATCCTCACCCACGGCCCTCCGCGAGGCGAGCCGAGGCGTGGCGCAGCCCACACCTCGTGCCATGAGCGATGCCGTCTCCGGGCCCGAGGCCGGCCAGCGTGAGCGTGATCTCGAGCGCTTCCTCACGTTCGTGGACGCGATCGTGGCGATCGCGATCACCTTGTTGGTGCTGCCACTCGTCGACGTCGCCGGCCACGTGAGTCAGGGTGAGTCGGTCACGAGCCTGCTGCACGAACACGCGCCGCACATCGGGGCGTTCTTCCTCAGCTTCGCGGTGATCTCCAACCTCTGGCTGGCCCAGCACCAGACACTGCGGCACGTGGTGGCGGCCGATCAGCGGGTGACCAGGCTGCTGCTGCTCTGGACGCTGACCATCGTCGTCCTGCCGTCCCTGGTTGCTGCGACGGCCTTCGCGCTCGCCCTCGTGCTGATGCTGCTGTGCCCGGTCCTCAGCCATTGGCCGCTGCTCCTGCTGGCGGTCCGCCGGGTACCGCGACGGCGCCCCGCGGTCTAGGGGGCTCAGGCGCCTGGTGCGGTGTGGCAGACGGCTTCGACGTTGTTGCCGTCGGGGTCGCGTACGAAGGCGCCGTAGTAGTGCGCGTGGTACTCCGGCCACAGCCGGGGCCCGTGCAGGGTCTCGGCACCCAGCGCGGTGGCCGCGGCGTGGAAGGCCTTCACCTGGTCCACCGACTCGGCGGCGAACGCGATGTGAACCTCGCGGTTGGGTCCCATCCCGTCGAACCGGGACAGCCAGAAGTCCGGCGAGGTCGTGCCGTAACCGACGGCCACGTCGAAGTCCATCACGCGTCGGTGCCCGAGGGTGCCGAGCACCTTGTCATAGAAGGTCTTGGCCGCGTCGAGGTCGGCGCAGTTGATCCCGAAGTGATCGATCATGCCGGGAGTCTGCCACTCAACGGTCGGGGTCGACCGGGCCGTCAGGATCGTCGTCGTCCTCGCCTCTGGGAGCACGGAGCGTGGTGCGGCTCGCGCTCCCGCCCTGTTCCTTGGCCCGGCGGTTCCGGCCGGTCCACAGAGATTTCGGGCGGTCCGAGCCCGCGTGGGAGGATTGGGGTTCGCCTCCGCCCACGCCGAAGACCGCCGAAAGCAGCCGAGACCACGCCGTGCCCACCACCCCGAACGCGCCGACGCCCGGACGCACCGACCCCGCGGTCCTCCGCAACTTCTGCATCATCGCCCACATCGACCACGGCAAGTCGACGCTGGCCGACCAGATGCTGAGGCTGACCGGTGTGGTCGACGAGCGCAACGCGCGCGCGCAGTACCTCGACCGGATGGACATCGAGCGCGAACGTGGGATCACCATCAAGAGCCAAGCCGTACGGATGCCATGGACGGTGCCGGCCGACAACGAGCAGGGCGCCGAGCCCGGCACCTACGTGCTCAACATGATCGACACCCCGGGACACGTCGACTTCACCTACGAGGTGTCGCGCTCCCTCGAGGCGTGCGAGGCCGCCGTACTGCTCGTGGATGCGGCGCAGGGCATCGAGGCGCAGACCCTGGCGAACCTGTACCTCGCGCTCGCCGCGGACCTCACCATCATCCCGGTGCTCAACAAGATCGACCTGCCCTCTGCGCAGCCCGAGAAGTACGCCGCGGAGCTCGCCGGCATCATCGGCTGCGACCCGAGCGACGTCCTGCAGACCTCGGCCAAGACGGGTCTCGGCGTGGAGGTGCTGCTCAACGAGATCGTCAAGCAGACACCGGCACCCACGGGCAACGCAGACGCCCCGCCGCGCGCACTGATCTTCGACTCGGTCTACGACACCTACCGCGGCGTGGTCACCTACGTCCGCGTGATCGACGGCCGGCTCAGCCACCGCGACCGGATCAAGATGATGTCGACCGGAGCGGTGCACGAGATGCTCGAGGTCGGTGTGATCAGCCCGGAGCCGGTGAAGGCCGGCGACCTCGGCGTCGGCGAGGTCGGCTACCTGATCACCGGGGTCAAGGACGTGCGCCAGTCGCGGGTGGGTGACACGGTCACCAGCCAGCACCATGGCGCCACGCAGGCGCTCGGTGGGTACAAGCATCCCAACCCGATGGTCTACTCCGGGCTCTACCCGATCGACGGCGACGACTACCCGACCCTGCGCGACGCGCTCGAGCGGCTCCAGCTCAACGACGCAGCGCTGGCCTTCGAGCCCGAGACCTCCGGGGCACTCGGGTTCGGCTTCCGGTGCGGCTTCCTCGGCCTGCTCCACATGGAGATCACCCGCGACCGGCTCGAGCGCGAGTTCGACCTGGACCTGATCTCGACCGCGCCCAATGTGGTCTACGAGGTCGTGATGGAGGACGGCACCACCCACACCGTCACCAACCCGAGCGAGTACCCCGACGGCAAGATCGCCGAGGTCCGCGAGCCCGTGGTCCGCGCCACGATCCTGTCGCCGTCGGACTTCATCGGCACGATCATGGAGCTCTGCCAGACCAAGCGCGGCAACCTCCAGGGCATGGACTACCTGTCCGAGGACCGCGTCGAGATGCGCTACACGCTGCCGATGGGCGAGATCGTCTTCGACTTCTTCGACCAGCTGAAGTCGCGCACCAAGGGCTACGCCTCGCTCGACTACGAGCGCTCCGGAGACCAGGCCGCCGACCTGGTGAAGGTCGACATCCTGCTTCAGGGCGAGCCGGTCGACGCGTTCTCCGCGATCGTGCACCGCGAGGCGGCGTACTCCTACGGCGTGATGCTGGCCGGCAAGCTCAAGGAGCTGATCCCGAGGCAGCAGTTCGAGGTGCCGATCCAGGCAGCCATCGGCGCCCGGGTGATCGCGCGTGAGAACATCCGCGCGCTCCGCAAGGATGTGCTCGCCAAGTGCTACGGCGGCGACATCACCCGTAAGCGGAAGCTGCTGGAGAAGCAGAAGGAGGGCAAGAAGCGGATGAAGATGGTCGGCCGGGTCGAGGTGCCCCAGGAGGCCTTCATCGCCGCGCTCTCCAACGCGCCCAGCGGTGAGAAGACCGGCAAGAAGTAGTGCCTCGCACCCCGCTCGGGAGCCCGGTGCCGCGCGCGGTCGCGGTGGTGGTGCGCGGCCCCAAGGTGCTGGTGATCGCCCGGCGCCTCGACGGCCAGGAGTACGCCGTGCTGCCGGGCGGCGGGATCGAGCCGGGGGAGTCCGCGGCCGAGGCGGCGGTCCGGGAGCTGGCCGAGGAGTGCTCCCTGGGCGGGACAATGAGCCGGCACCTCTTCGACGGTGACCACGGCGGCCGCTCCGCGTCGTACTTCCTGGTCGACGTGCCCGAGGGCGAGCCGGCGCTCGGCGGACCCGAGGCCCAGGAGCAGGACCCCGAGAACACCTCCCTCCCGCTGTGGGTCACCGCGGGGGAGCTGCCGATGCTGCCCCTCCTGCCCGAGGGCGTGGGTGATCTGGTCGTGGACGCGGTGTGGCCGCTGCGGGTGGACGTCGCGGGGGAGGAGGAGTGGCCCGTCCTCGAGGCGCTCTGGCAGCTCTACCAGCACGACCTCTCGGAGTTCCGGCACTCGGCTCCCGGGCCCGATGGTCTGTTCCGGCACGACCGGCTCGCCTCGTACGCCGCGCGGCCCGACCGCCTCGCCCACCTCGCGTGGCTCGGCGACGTCCCGTGCGGCTTCGCCCTCGACCGCGGCCTCGCCGACGGACGCGTCCGTCGGATGGGCGAGTTCTTCGTGACCCGGTCGGCGCGCGGCCGCGGCGTGGGCGCCGAGCTTGCGCGACGCGTCGTCACCGCGCACCCGGGCCGTTGGGAGATCCCGTTCCAGGACGAGAACCCACGCGCTGCCGCATTCTGGCGTCGATTCGCCACCACGACGATGACCGACGTCTCAGAGCGGACGATCCCGGTGCCCGGCAAGGCCCACCTCCCGCCCGATGTCTGGCTCTCGGGCACCGTCGCGGGACACGGCGCTAGGCCGGTGGGCGACCGGACGTCCTGAGCTCCGCCGACGCGGGCCCGGCCTCGGCCCAGGCGCCGACCAGGTCGAGCACGGCCACGGCGGAGGTCGGCATCGGCATGGAGGTCGCGGCGAGCATGGTCGCGAGGTCTTCGAGACCGGGGTTGTGGCCGACCAGCACCACCGTGCACAGGTCCTCCGGCAGGTCGCGGACGACGCGCAGGAGCGCAGCGCCCGAGGCGGCGTAGACCTGTTCGTCGAGCCGCACGGGCGGTGGATCGGTGAGCTCGGCTGCGGCGAGGGACCAGGTACGACGTGCCCGCTCGGCGTCCGAGACGACGGCGAGCTCGATCTGCTCGACGTGGCCGGCCAGCCAACGGCCGGCCTCCGGAGCCTGGCGGAGACCGCGGGCCGCGAGCGGACGCTCGTGGTCGGCCGCACCGGTGGACCAGTCCGACTTCGCGTGCCGCAGCAGGATCAGCGTGTGGCCCATCCGCCCAGTCTCCACCTCACAGCCGGGCGGTGGTGACTCCTGACAGGGTCACGTAGAGGGCCGTCGCGAGGGCGGCTGCGGCGTCGTCCACCTCGGCCCTGCGGAGGCGCCGCGAGCCCGGGAACGACGACACCGCGAGGGTGCGGGCGCGTCCCGAGCCCTCGAGCCGCCAGTAGCCTCCGATCCGCCCGTCGACCAGCACGGGTGCCAGCATCAGACCGTTCTCGCGGTGCCAGAGCACGTCGTTGTCGGCCTCGGAGACGAACCGGCCGCGGGCCTTGGGGTCGTAGCCGCAGAGCAGCGCGTCGAACTCCGGCAGCAGGCGTACGCCGGGCACGTCCCGCGCCGTCGGGGGGCCGGGGAGGTCGGCGTAGGAGCGGCCGTCGGGACCGTCGCGCCAGGTGACGTCGAGCCGCTCGAGCAGCGTGTCGACCTGCCGCAGCCCGAGCCCCGACCACCACGCGATGTCGTGGCGGCTCGACGGCCCGTAGGACGTCACCTGCACCCGCACCGCCTCGAGCACGGGGTCGTCGGGGACGCTCCGGTCGGGCAGCACCATGGTGGCCGTGCGGTAGCCGGGAGCGCCCTGACCGGACCACGCGCCCTTGAGCGGGCGGCGCAGCAGGCCGCCGTGACCGAAGGAGAAGTACCGACCGGCCTGGTTGTCCATCCGGGCCACCGACTCGGACTCGCCGTGGTGGTCGAGCCAGGAGGTGAGGAACGTCGTCAGCTCGGCCGGCGACCGCCATTCGTCCGCGGCGTACGCCTCGATCGCCGTCCAGACGTCCTCGAGCTCGGTGTGGTCGAGGCGCAGGAACCGGCGCCACAGGGTGCGCTGGGCGGTGCGGGTGGTCGCGTCCAGGGCGGCCTGGTGCTCGGGGGTGGAGGTGTGGACGGTGCCGCGGATGTTGCTGCCGCGGACGATCAGCCAGGACTCGTAGGCCTCGGTCACGGCGTCGTGGCTGAGGTCGGGCAGCCGCGCGCCCAGCCCGACGTACGGCGAGCGTGCGGTCTGGGACTGGATCGGGCCGATCCGTTCCACGGCCGCCGCGACCGCGCCGGCGTCGCGACCCGCTATGTCCGGGAACTGCCGCGCGAGACTGAGCCCGCGCAGCTCCTCGAGGTCGTACGCCGTCACGCCTCCAGGCTAGGGCCGGGCACCGACATCCCCGCCGCCTTCCCGGGAACGTCCGCACGCGCCCGCCGGCATGACCCGCGCGGGCTATCCCTGACCACCGCTCGGACCGACGTCGCCGGTTTCCCGGAGCGCGGACGGTGGTCCTGTCTCGATCACGTCATGACCGGCCGACACGCTCTTCACGCCGACGACCAGGTGTCCCTCCCCGTACCGAAGCGCAGCCGGCAGCGCCTGGTGCCCGCGAGGCGGGTCCATGCCGCGGAGCTCCAGGGCGACCGCTCCCTGTGCGGCCTCCCGCTCGAGAGTCTCTTGGAGTTCGGACGCAGTCGTTGGCCGTTCGAGCGGTTCGGCGAGGACCTGCGCTGCCCGGCCTGTCACGCGGCCACTGGCTGAACCGGCCACCTGAGCCGGCACCGGGCCTCGTGCCACGATGACCGGCATGCCGATCGTCCTTCCTCGGGGTCTCGACGAGCAGCGGGGGCTCGGCCCGGACTGGGCGGCCTGGCTCGACCGGCTGCCAGCCCTCTTCGCCGACCTCCTCGACGAATGGGAGCTGACCCGCGAGGGCGACGACCTGTGGCACGGCTTCTGCTCCCTGGTCGCTCCCGTCCGCACCGCCGACGGCGCCCCGGCGGTGCTCAAGGTCAGCTTCGACGGGGACACCGAGTCCGAGCACGAGGCGCTGGCGCTGCAGCACTGGCACGGCGACGGGGTCGTCCGCCTGCTCCGGGCCGACCCGCGACGCCGCGCGCTCCTCCTGGAGCGCCTGGACCGGCGCGACCTCACCGATGTGTGGGACCTCGAGGCGTGCGAGATCGTGGCGGGGCTGTACCCGCGGATCCACCGGCCCGCCCTGCCGCAGCTGCGCACGGTCACGTCGTACCTCGACCGCTGGCTCGACTCGCTGGCCCGGCTGCCCGGCGACGCGCCGGTCCCGCGCCGGATGGTCGAGCAGGCGCTGTCCCTCGGTCGTGACTTCGTCGCGGACCCGGCCAGCGTCGGACGGATCGTGCACGGCGACCTGCACTACGAGAACGTCCTGGCCGCCCCCTCGTCGGTCGAGCGGAGCCCCTCGTCGGTCGAGCGGAGTCGAGACCCCTGGCTGGTGATCGACCCGAAGCCGATGTCGGGCGACCCGCACTACGAGCCGGCACCGATGCTGTGGAACCGCTTCAGTGAGTACGCCGGTGACGTGCGCGGGGGAGTACGTCGTCGCTTCCACGCCCTGGTCGACGCGGCAGGGCTCGACGAGGAGCGGGCGCGCGACTGGGTCGTGGTCCGGATGGTGATCAACGCGAACTGGTCGATCGAGGACGCCGAGCGCGCGAGTCGTCCGCTCGACGCCGAGGAGCGCGAGTGGATCACGCAGTGCATCGCCATCACCAAAGCGGTCCAGGACTGACGCCCGCCGCGCCGTCGACCCCGCGGAGTCCTCCGCTGGGATACTGGGTCCGACCCCCAGAGGAGGAGCGTGCGGGTGGCCTTCGACCCCGTGGTGATCGACAAGCGCCCACGTTCCCTCGCCCACATGTTCCGGGAGCGGTTCGAGACGACCCCCGACGCCGAGGCCTACTACTACCCGGTCGACGGCGGCTGGCAGGAGTCGACCTGGGAGCAGACCCACGATCTGGTCGAGGGGTTGGCCGCCGGCCTGGTCGCGCTGGGGATCCAGCCCGAGGAACGGGTCGCGGTGATGGCGACGACCCGCTTCGAGTGGGTGCTGGCGTTCCTGGCCGTCCAGTCCTGCGGGGCGGCGGTCACGCTCGTCGACCCGGCCGCCGGTGACGCCGAGGTCGCCTTCGTCCTGCGCGACTCCGGCGCCCGGGCCGTGATCGCCGAGGACGACGCCGCGGTGCGCACCCTGTGGCGGATCCGGGCGCGGATCCGAGACGTCACCAAGGTCGTCCAGATCGACGGAGACTTCCCCGACGCCCGGGTGCTGTCGCTCGAAGGTCTGTTGGGGCTGGGGGCGGAGCAGCTGGAGGCGGAGCCCCGGGTGATCGCCCAGCGCCTCTACGCCGTACGACGACAGGGTCTGGCCGCGATCCTCTACGAGCCGTCGGACGACGGTTCGCTGCGTGGTGTCGAGCTCACCCACTCCGCGCTGACCTACCAGCCCGCCGCGGTGGCCTCGCTCGGGGTCGTCGGCGAGCCCGACCTCCTCTACCTGTGCCTCCCACCGGCCCAGACCTTCGGGTGGGCACTCTTCGCGACCCACCTCGCCTGCGGCTTCCCGGTCGCCCTCGAGGGCCGGCCCGACCGCGCGCTCGAGTCGCTGGCCCTGGTCCGGCCGACCGTGGCCGGGCTGACCCCGCCGATGCTGGCCGAGGTGCGGACGCGGGTGGAGGACGACCACCAGTCCCGGCTGCTGCGCCGGCGCAGCGAGCGGCGCGTCCAGTCCGCCGTCCGCCAGGTGTTCGGGGAGCGGCTCCGGTTCGTGGTCGCTGCGGGCGCCGGCCTCGACGCGGGGCTGGTCGAGTTCTTCGAGCAGGCGGGCGTGACCGTGCTGGAGGCGTACGGGCACCCCGAGACCGGCGGCGCGGCATGCCTCGCGATGCCCGGCGACAAGGGGAGCGGTACGGCGGGCCGGCCGCTGCCGGGGACCGAGGTCCGGATCGCCGAGGACGGGGAGATCCTGGTGTCGGGACCCGGCGTGATGGAGGGCTACCACCGGCGTCGAGCCGACACTCATGCCGCGATCAGGGAAGGCTGGTGGCGGTCCGGCGATGCCGGGGTGCTCGACAGCGAGGGTCGGTTGCGGGTGCTCGGACGCCTGCCGGCGCAGGTGGTCGAGTGAACGACGTGGGCTTGGCTGGTTGGCTACCCGAAGGTAACCACGTGAACTAGATTGAGCCTCGGCCTCGGGCCGCCCACGTCCCAGCCGTCCCGTTCTCCAGGAGAGACATGCCTGTCAGCACCGACTCCAGCTTCGTCGACGACATGGTCGCCAACGTCGCTCTCCAGTTCCTCGACCGGGTCTCGCAGAGCCCTCGGGCCGAGGCCTTCCGGTACCCCGAGGGCGAGGAGTGGGTGTCGGTGACCTGGGCCGAGTCCGGCGAGCAGGTCTCGCGGCTCGCCGCAGGTCTGCTGTCTCTGGGGCTCGAGCCGGAGCAGCGGGTCGGCATCGCCTCCGGCACCCGGTACGAGTGGATCCTGGCCGACCTCGCGGTGATGTGCGCCGGTGGCGCGACCACGACCGTCTACCCGTCCACCAACGCCGAGGACACGGCGTACATCCTCAGCGACTCGGCGTGCCGGGTCGTCTTCGCCGAGGACGACGAACAGATCGCCAAGCTGCGCGACAACAAGGCGGAGCTTCCCCACCTGGCCAAGATCGTGACCTTCGACGGCGCCACCGACGGCGACTGGGTGATCGGGATCGACGACCTCGGCACGCTGGGCGACACCTACCTCGCCGAGAACCCCGGCGTGATCGACAAGACCGCGCAGGCGATCGGGCCCGACCAGCTCGCCACCCTCATCTACACGTCGGGCACCACCGGCCGGCCGAAGGGCGTGCGGCTGCGGCACCGGTCGTGGGTCTACGAGGGCTCGGCGATCCAGGCGCAGGACATCCTCAGCGAGGAGGACCTCGAGTTCCGCTGGCTGCCGATGGCCCACTCCTTCGGCAAGGTGCTGCTCTCCACCCAGCTCGCGATCGGGTACCCCGCGGCCATCGACGGACGCGTCGACAAGATCGTCGAGAACCTCGGCATCGTCCGGCCGACGTTCATGGGCGCCGCGCCGCGCATCTTCGAGAAGGCCCACGCACGCATCGTCACCATGCAGGCCGCCGAGGGCGGCGTACAGGAGGCGATCTTCAAGCGGGCCTTCAAGGTCGGCCTGGCCTACAACGCGGCCAAGCGCGAGGGCCGGAACCCTGGGCCTCTGCTGACCGCCCAGCGCGAGCTGTTCAACATCCTCGTCTTCGGCAAGGTCCGCCAGCGCTTCGGCGGCCGGGTGCGCTTCTTCATCTCCGGCGCCGCCGCACTGAACCAGGAGATCGCGGAGTGGTTCCACGCCGCCGGCATCCTGATCCTCGAGGGCTATGGGCTCACGGAGTCGTCGGCGGGGTCGTTCGTGAACCTGCCAGACCACCACAAGATGGGGTCGGTCGGCCTGGTCTTCCCCGGCAGCGAGGTGCGTCTCGGCGACGGCGACGAGATCCAGATCAAGGGTCCCGGCGTCATGGAGGGCTACCACAACCTCCCCGAGGAGAGCGCCAGCAGCTTCACCCAGGACGGCTGGCTGCGCACCGGTGACAAGGGCGCGATCGACGCCGAGGGCTTCCTGACCATCACCGGCCGGATCAAGGAGCTCTTCAAGACCTCCGGCGGCAAGTACATCGCCCCCCCGGCGATCGAGGCGAAGTTCAAGGCGATCTGCCCCTACGCCAGCCAGTTCGTGGTGTTCGGCAACGAGCGGAACTTCGTTGTCGCGCTGGTGACCCTCGACCCCGACGCGCTGGGCGAATGGGCCAAGGAGAACGACGTCAGCGGCGACTACTCCGAGATCGTGAAGTCCGACGCCTGCCGGACGATGGTGCAGGGGTACGTCGACGAGCTCAACGGCCGCCTCAACCGCTGGGAGACGATCAAGAAGTGGGAGCTCCTCGACCACGACCTCTCCGTCGAGTCCGGTGAGCTCACCCCCTCGATGAAGGTCAAGCGCAACGTCGTCGAGGACAACTACCACCAGCTGATCGACTCCTTCTACGCCTGACCCCTCCGGGGGCGGGTGGTTGGATGGCGGGATGCCGTCCTCGCTTCCCCCGGGCGACCCGGCTCCCGCCGACGGGACGCTGCCTGACTCCGCGCTCGACGAGCTGGGCAGCCGGCCGTTCGGGTTCTATGTGCACGTGCCGTTCTGCACGGTGCGGTGCGGGTACTGCGACTTCAACACCTACACCGCCGAGGAGCTCGGCGACCAGCCCGGCGCCTCGCGCGCGACGTACGCCGAGGCCGCGATCGCCGAGGTGCGGCAGGCGCGGCGGGTGCTCGGCGACCGGGATCTGCCGGTGGACACGGTGTTCTTCGGTGGGGGCACGCCGACCCTGCTCGGCCCGGGCGACCTGGCCTCGGTGCTGGCGGCGATCGCGGCGGAGTTCGGGCTGGCCCCCGACGTCGAGGTCACCACCGAGGCCAACCCCGACAGCGTTGCCGCCTGGGACCTCGCGGCACTCCGCGAGGCCGGCTTCACACGGGTCAGCTTCGGGATGCAGTCGGCGGTCGGCTCGGTGCTCGCGACCTTGGACCGCACGCACGACCCGCTGCGCGTGCCCGCCGTCGTCGACTGGTCACGCGACGCCGGCTTCGACCAGGTCAGCCTCGACCTCATCTACGGGACCCCGGGTGAGACGCTCGCGGACTGGGAGATCTCGGTCGAGGCCGCCCTGGCCTGCGCGCCCGACCACGTCTCGGCGTACTCACTGATCGTGGAGCCCGGCACCGCCCTGGCGCGCCGCGTCGCCCGCGGCGAGCTCCCGATGCCGGACGACGACGACCTCGCCGACAAGTACCTCCACGCCGACGAGCAGCTGGGCAGCGCCGGGCTGGAGTGGTACGAGGTGTCGAACTGGGCGCGCGACCGGGAGAGCCGCTGCCGGCACAACGAGCTCTACTGGACCGGCGGGCACTGGTGGGGCATCGGCCCGGGCGCGCACAGCCACATCGGTGGAGTGCGGTGGTGGAACGTCAAGCACCCTGCGGCGTACGCCGGTCGCCTGGCCGCCGACGCCAGTCCCGCCGCCGCCCGCGAGATCCTCGACACCGAGACCCGCCGCGTCGAACGGGTGCTCCTCGAGATCCGGCTCCGCGACGGCCTACCCGTCCTCGCCCTCGACCAGGGCGGCCGCGCCGCGGTGGCGGAGCTGGTGCAGCGGGGGTTGGTCGAACTAGCCGCCGAGCGCCTGGTCCTCACCCGCGAGGGCCGCCTCCTCGCCGACGCCGTCGTGCGTGACCTGCTGCCCTGACGGTCAGCCCGATCCGGTCGCCCAGCCGGGCGGCGCCTGGAGCTCCTCGATCGAGGCGGAGCGATGGACCACGGTCCAGTGCTCCCCGATCAGAGCCTTGGCGAGTGCACCCTTGGGCGGGAGGACGGCGATCGTGCAGCCCGTTCTCCGTAGCTGCTCGTCCCACCCGGACTTGACGCCCTCGATGTCGGTGTTGCGCTGGAGCTCGGCGATGGTGAACGTGTCGCCGTAGCCGTGCATGAGCAGGTCCAGCTGCGGGTGGCGCCACATCAGGTACCCGCCCTGGTCCCAGGCGGAGACCACCTTGGTGCCGGCGGGCAGCGACGAGAGGGCGGGGTCGACCCAGGAGGGCTGGGCCGGCGGCTGGTCGGAGGTGAAGGGTACGGCGACCGCCAGCACGCCCAGCGCGACGGCGGCGCCGCCCAGGATCCACATCCGTTCAGCGCGGCTCGGAGCCGAGTGGGCCGAACGTCGTCCCACCAGCACCGCGATCGTCGGCACCAGCAAGCAGGCGGAGACGGGGACAGTGCGCCAGGACCAGAGGCTGCACACGATGCAGAGGCCGACCAGCAGCGCGTCGAGCCGGCGCACGGGGCGGGCACGGAGCAGAGCGACGATCGCCACCACCAGCAGCACGGCCAACAAGATCCAGGAGAAGGAAATGGGATTCGGCCGGTCCCACTCGGAGAAGAAGCGAGCACGCCCCTGCACCCGGATGATCTGGGCGTACAGCTCGGGCCCCACCGGCGTACAGGCCGCGGCCACCGCGCTGAGGGCCGGGATCGCCCAGCCGCGGGCGAGGTCGCGACGTGGTAGGTCGCGGTCGAGGGCCATGCCGACCAGGGCGAGCCCGCCGAGAGCGACACCGACCGGCCACATCCCGTGCACCATGGCCCAGACCCAGGTGAGCGGGATCAGCCACCACCGCAGGCGGCCGTCGTCCCGGGTCCGCAGCCATGCACCGAGGGTGATCACGAGCAGCACGTAGCTCAGCACCTGCGGGCGCATCGAGAGACTCAGGTACGACGCACTCAGGGCGCCGGTCACGAGCAGGGACACGAGCAGGCGGCTGCCCCAGCGACGGGAGACCAGGTAGAGCGTGACGGCCAGTGCCAGGATCTGGAGACCGGACAGCCACGCGATGCCCGCCAGTCCGAACCAGTCCTCCACCTTGGCCATCACGATCTCCGGCAGCCATTGGGTCGGCACCCAGTGCGCGGTCGCGAATGTGCTGACCGATCCCGGGTCCCGCAGAGACCAGTCGGACAGGAACTCGTGTCCGAAGCGCAGGTGGAAGTAGGTGTCGGTGTTGGACAGGGGCAGCGCGGCCGCCCGGACCAGAGCCGTCACCAGACCGACGAGGATCAATGCAGGCAGCGCGCGCTCGCGCAGGAAGCCCGAGGGTCGTCGAGGAGCCGGCGGGTCGTCGATGACCGCCGCGCGCTCGGTCGGGCTGACCTCTTGCGTCACCTGCGACACCTTCCTCGTCAGCCTGGAGGTGTACAGGAAGACACCGGCAGCTTGATCGTCTTGATCCCATTGTTCTTGTTGGTGAGGCTCGTCGTCAGCAGAACCTTCTTCTTGCCGTCAGAAACCCTGAACTTGGCGGTGGCTCGAGGAAGTTCGGCATGGCCACCGAGCGGTCAGCTTTGCGTGCTTGCGGACCAGCACCGGGTTCGCCGGGAACGAGAACGCCGTCGTAGACGTCATCTTGCCGACCGTGATGGCGTTGGTCGCGGCCATCGCGGCGGTATAGCCCACCATGGTCGCGGTGACATGGACCGACACCGACCGGGTCGCGTCGGCCGGAGCGAGCTGGTAGTTGGCACCTGTCGCGCCCTGGATCGGCTGGCCGTCGCGCAGCCACTGGTAGGTGTAGACGGCGGGCGCGGGCCAGGTCCCGGGGTTGGCAGTCACGGTGTCGCCCACCTTGTGCCCACCGGAGATCGTCGGCCCGACCGTGGGCGACGGTGCGACGCCGGATCCGCCGATGACTACGTTGCTGTCCGAGACGCCGTTGGCATACCCCGGCTTCGTGCCGGTTGCGCGGACCGTCATCCGGTGGCCCACGTCTCCCGCCGTGACCGTGTAGCTGGTCGCGGTCTGTTTGTCGAGCGCTTGGCCGTCACGCAGCCACTGATACGTCGTAGTGACGTCCGGGAGGTTCCAGGTCGGCGCCGCCAGCGTCAGGATCTGGTCCACCGCTCCCGTGCCGGTGATCGACACGTTGTTCGCCGGGGAGATGCCGCCGTCCACGGTGAACTGCATGTCCGACCAGGTGCCGGGGTTGCCCAGAGGGTTGCCGTTGGCGTCGAGCGCCGTCACCCGCCACTGCCAGGTGCCGGTGCCGATCAGCAGCGGCTCGGCCCACGACGTGTTCACCGTGATGATCGACTCGGCGACGCTGCTGGAGCCGGCGAGCCGCCGCTCGAAGCGGTAGCTGGTGGCCCTGAACGCGGGGAGCCAGGTGAAGAGAGCCCCGTTGGGAGACTGCGCCGAGCCGTTGGTCGGTGAGACCAGGGTCGGCGAGTCGCCGCGGGAGATGAACCTCTGGAACGGCGACCAAGGACCCGGGTGGCCGGAGACGTCCAGACGACGCACCCGCCAGGTGTACGGGACATCGCTCGCCGGCAGCAGGTTGGAGGGCGCGTAGGCGACCACCGGGGTGATCGCATCCAGCACCCGGTTGCCGAGCTGCCCGATCTGGTCGTCGTTCTTGTAGGCCTCGAGCTCGTACGACGCGGCGAAGGGCAACGGGTCCCAGGTGAAGGGGTTGGTGCCGTTGACCTGGGGCACCTGCCCGCCGGCCGCGACCGGGTAGGTCAGGGTCGGTGCCGGTGAGCGCTTCTCGAAGGATCCGGGATCGCTCCAGTTGAGGAGGTTCCCGGAGGCGTCGATGGCCCGGACCCGCCACCAGAGCGGGCCCTCGGGGTAGGCGATCGCGGGTGCCGTGTACGTCGTCTGGTCGATGTCGGCCTGGTCGAGCACCTGCGTGAAGTCGGGCGTGGCCGACACCTGGATGCGATACATCCACGCCTCCGTGCGGGCCGGGGGCGTCAGCGCGGTGTCGGTCGTGGCGGCGTTCGCCTCGCTGTCGAGCAGGTCCTGCCAGGTGAAGGTGATGTCGTTGGACTGCACCTTCGGATTGTTCGGGTCGGTGGTGACCGGACTGGTGAGCACCACCTGGTTGCTCAGCTTGTTGAACGCGTGCGTGGCATGGTCGAGCTGGGCACAGACGTTCGGCGAGGTGCAGGGCACCACGGTCCAGTAGTAGGCGGAGCCCGCCTGGCTGTCCGGCAGTGCGGCGGGGTCGATCCACGTCGTGTTCGCAACGACGAAGCCGAAGAGGTTGGGCACAGCGTTGTTGACGCCGTCGAAGGTCAGGTACACCTTGTAGAAGCCCACGTCCGGGTTCGCGTCCCAGCGCAGCACCGGGGTCTGCCGGAGGTTCTGGCACTCGTTGGGCAGCTGGGCTCCACAGCTGATGCCTTCAGGGCCCGAGGTGTCCTGGCCCGTCAGGGCCGCCCGGAAGCCGCGTGATCGTCGCCGGGGGTTCGATGGTGTAGTGGCCGACGCTGCCGGTGGACAGGAAGGCGTTGTTCGGGTCGAAAGCGTCCACCTTCCAGTCGTAGCGTTGGGAGGTGGCGTTCGGACCGGCGGTCGAGAACTGGTCACCGACGTCCTGGGCGGACGGGTAGGAGTACGACGCCCCGTTCAGCAGCGGGGTCCAGGCCGTCGAGCCCGCCGCGCGCACGGAGACGACGTAGTGATCGGCGCCCACCACCGGCTGCCAGGTGAGCGTCGGGAAGCGCGTGGTGTGCGGCTCCGCACCGACGGGGTTCGGGGCCGTCGCTGTGGGGGTCGGCTGGCCACCCACCGTGAACGTCGGCTGGAACGGCACCTCGGGCAGCGTCCCGAACGTGCCGTCCAAGGCGATGGTCTGCACCGTCCAGCGGTAGGTGTGGCCCACGGCCAGCCGGGATCGAGGCGTGTACGACGTGGTGTCGGTGAAGTCGCTGCCGGTGCCGCCACCGGCGAGGTCCGTCCAGGACACGTTGTAGCGAACGGCACCCGCCACCGGAGCCCAGGTCATGGTCGGCACCGACGTGGTGGCGCCGTTCGCCGGCAACAGCGGCTGCGGGACGTCGGGCTGATACGTGAAGGAGTGCACCGTCGCCGAGATGGAGTCGGTCTTCGCGTTGGCGGGGTCGTCGACGGCGTACACGCGCCAGTAGTACGTGCCGCCCGGTAGGGGCATGCAGCCCTGCCCGGGGCTGCCGGGGGTGAGGGTTGTCTGCGAGGTGAAGCAACTGACGGGATTGTTCGGCCGGTCCGTGAACGCTGCGTCGGTGCTCACCTGCACGACGTATCGGCTGGCGCGCGGCACCCCACTCCACTGGTAGAAGAACGGGTCGCCGACCGTGGCGCCGTCCGCGGGGTACTGCAGGGTGGGCTGGTCGGGGTAGTTGCGCTTGAACCGCCACGTGGGGACGAGGTTCCAGGAACCTCGGTGACCGGCCGCGTCGACCGCGCGCACCCGCCAGAAGTACTGGTCATTGTTGAGCGTGACCGCTGGGGAGTAACGGGTACCGGCGACGCCGGCTTGGTCTATCACCGTGGTGTTGAAGTTCTGGTCGGTGCTGACCTGGAGGTCGTAGGTGCTCGCTCCCAGCACCGGTGCCCAGTCGAGGACGACATCCTGCACGGCGACCGTGACGTCGTTGGCGGGTGACTGCAGCACGGCCGGCGCCAGTGCGCCGATCGTGAACGACGAAGGAGGAGAGAAGTCGGTGTTGAACAGTCCGTTGGAGAACTCCGCCTGGACCTCCCAGTAGTACGTGCCCGGCGCCAACAGACCGGACAGGGTCGCGGCGTTCGCCTGCACCGTGGTCTGGAATACCGTGCGAACCGGGTCGGTGAAGGAGGGGTCCTGCCCCACCCGAACCACATAGTCCTGGGCCCCCTGGACCGGTGACCACTGGAAGGCCGGTGTCTGGCTCGGTTGGGCGAGCGGGGCGACCACCGTTGCTGGGCGACTGAAGGGTCGGCGGGCTGTTGGCCGACCGCACGAACGTCGCCGTGCTCCAACCGCTGCTGCCGCCGCTCGAGTCGGCGCGGACCCGCCAGTAGAGCTGACCCTTGGGCATCTGGAGCCACGGCGTCGCCTGGTTGTTCCAGGTGCCGTCCTGACGTCCAGACCAGGGTGTTGAAGTTGGGGTCCTTGGAGATCTGCACGTCGTAGAACGAGGCGTCTGCTACGCGATCCCAGGACAGAGTGGGGATCGACGACGTGCCGCTCGATCCGTTGGGAGCCAGGTTCAAGGGGGCCGAAGGCGCCGCTGCCTGGGCCGGGGCGTTGACCGCCAATGAGGCACCCACGATGACAACTGCTGCGAGAAACGCGACGGGGCGCAGTGAACGACGGACTCCGGGCACGGGCAGGCCTTCCCAAGACGACAGGTCGACGCAGACTAGAACCGCGCGGGGGCCAGCGTTCAGGGAACGGAGAAATTTTGAAAAGCAACCGTCGGGTCAGTCGACCCCGACCGCGAACGCCGACTCGAGGTCGTGGCGGGAGTAGGCGCGGAACGCGATGTGGGTTTCGGTGGCGGTCACGCCGGCCACCTTGTTGAGCCGGTCGGCGACGACGCTCGCCACGTCGTCGTGGTTGCGCACGCGGACCAGGGCGATCAGGTCGATCTGGCCGGTGACGGAGTAGACCTCGCTGACGCCCTCGAGGTCGGCGATCTCCTCGGCGACCTCGGGGATCCGGGCGACGTCGGCCTTCACGAAGACGATGGCGGTGATCATGTCCCGACTCTAGCGAGCGGGACGGGTCACCACCGGCAGGTCGCGGCGGTCGTCGAAGGGCACCAGGTCGAGGCGCGACTGGGTGACGGCGTCGTGGAGAGCCAGGTGGCGGACCGCGCCACCGACCGGGCAGGTCCACTCGCCGTCGACCTCGATCAGCCGGAGCCCCGGCGCCTCGAGCCAGCGCAGGATGCGCTCGGTCTCCTCGGCCGTGGCAGCCGGCGCCGGGCCCGGGCCGCCGCGGACCGACTCGCCGCTGGCGACCAGGTCGGCGACGTAGTGGTGGGCGTCTGCGCCCGGAGGGATGACTCCGGCGGCGGCCAGCCGCCCGTGGCGCACCACGTGGACCGCCCAGCGGATCCCGCCACGTGGGTCTGCTTCGCGGCGGGCGGCCACCAGCTGGGGGATCCGGGTCAAGGCCGTGAGTCGTTGGGTGCGGGCGACCGCGCGCACGAACGCCGCGAGTCGGTCGCGATGGACACCGGCCTCCTCGAAGCGTTCGCCATCGGCAAGCAGGGCCATCCGCCGCGTGATCAGCTCGACGACGTCATCGGGCCGGCTGAGGAGATTGTCGCGCAGCTGCCGCACCACCGCGGCGTACGTCGTGAGGTCGACGCTGCCGTCGCACGGGGACAGACAGCGCCCCATCTCGGCGAGAACACAGGGAGACACCGACGGTTGTCGAGCGAGCCGCTGGCTGCACTGGCGCAGGGGGAAGGTCTCGTGGAGGGCGGCCAGGCACTTCTCGGCGGTGCGCTTGCTGGAGAACGGACCGACGTAGTCGGCGCCGTCGTCGGCCACCCGGCGGACGAGGGACAGCCGCGGCCAGGCCTCGCGGGTCAGCTTGAGGAAGTGGGCCTTCTCGGGGAAGCGCGAGCGACGGTTGTAGCGGGGCTTGTGCTCGGCGATCAGGCGCAGCTCGCGGACCTCGGCCTCCAACGGAGTCGCGCACTCGATGCCGGTGACGGACTCGGCGAGGCCGACCATCTCGCCCATCCGCGAGCGGGTCTCGGAGGCGGTGAAGTAGGAGCGGACGCGGGTGCGCAGATCGCGGGAGGTGCCGACGTAGAGGACCCGGGCGCATTCGTCGCGGAAGAGGTAGACGCCCGGAGCGTGGGGGAGGCCTTCGGCGAGATGCCGCTTGCGGCGCTGCGCGGTCGAGACCTTGGCGCTGAAGGTCTGGAGCTCCTCCAGGGTGTGCACGCCGAGGCCGCCGAGCCTCTCCATCAGACCGTGCAGGACGTCGACGGTCGCGCGCGCGTCGGACAGGGCTCGGTGGTTGGGCGTGGTGGTGGCGTGGAAGGCCTTGGCGAGGGAGGACAGCTTGCAGTTGGGGGCGTCGTCGCGGGTGATCACCCGCCGCGCGATCTTGGCGGTGTCGAGCACCTCGAACGCCGGCCAGCGCAGCTCCTGGCGGGCCGCGAACCACTGGAGGAACCCGACGTCGAACGGCGCGTTGTGGGCGACCAGGACACAGCCGGCCGCGAACTCCAGGAAGGCGGGAAGCACGGACTCGATCGGCGGTGCGTCGCTGACCATGGAGTTGGTGATGCCGGTCAGCACCGCGATGAACGGCGGGATCTGGGTGTGGGGGTTGACCAGGGTCTGGAACTCGCCGAGCACCTCGCCGCCCCGCACCTTGACGGCGCCGACCTCGGTGATCATCGATCCGCCCTCGGCGGAGCCGCCCGTCGTCTCGAGGTCGACCACGCAGAAGGTGAGGTTGCGCAGCGGCCGCCCCAGCTCGTCGAAGGTGCGCTGCGCCTCCCACCGCCGGCCGAGCCGGCTCCGGACGTCCGCGCCGAGAGCACCGGCGGGGCCGCCGGAGGTCGGTCGGGACGCGGTGGTGGTCACGTTCCCGACGCTAGGGCTGCCCGCCGACAAAGCGGCGCGACACGCACGACCGGGTCCGATGTCGGTGGTGCCTGTGAGGGTGCGGAGCATGACGACGAGAATCGACTGCGACACCTGCCTGGTCCGCGGGCAGGCCTGCCACGACTGCGTGGTGACCGTGCTGCTCGGACCGCCGCCCGAGCTGACCCTGGCCGACGACGAGTGCCGGGCGCTCGACACCCTGGCGGCGGGTGGGCTGGTGCCGCCGCTCCGGCTGGTCACGCCCGTGGCCGGCCCGGTGATCGAGTCGGCGTGAGCCTGTGGACACACCGTGACGGAGGTGGCGGATGTGACCTGTGTGACACATTCGGGCCGCTTGCCGTACCAGGTCACGAAATAGTCACGACAAGCTGGTTGAAAGTTTGGCGGGCGGGCCGCGCTGTGGTTAGGGTGACGCCTCAGACGCCCGTGCCGATGAACCAGTCCGAGGTTCATGCGGGGGTCGCGCCGAGTCCCAAATCGTGGCAGCTCGGGCCACGACGAAGAGCCGGGGAACCAACCCATCTGGGGTGAATCCTCTTCAAGGCGGAAGGCCCAGGTCTTCCGAGGAGATGAGGTAGGGCCTGTCGTGCCCGAACCCGTCAGCTCACCTGGTAGGCGTACGACATGCAAGGGAGACCTTCCGCGCGTGCTCAACGGCCGGAAAAGCCTCATCACCGTCATTGCCGCATCCGCACTCGTCGCCACCATGGGAGCCATCCCGGGCGGCTCGGCGCAGGCGCAGCCTTCCATCGACGACGTACAGCACCGGGTCGACCGGCTCTACCACGCCGCTGAACAGGCCTCCGAGCGGTACAACCAGATCCACGTCCAGCTGACGCAGATGCGCGGCGACGTGAAGGCTCTGCGCGCCGACCAGGCACGCCAGCAGACGCGCACCGAGCAGGCCAGACGCGTTGTCGCCGACTCCATCGTCCAGCAGTACGAGGGCGACTCGCTCTCGGCCGTCGGTCAGGCCGTGGTCTCCAGCGACCCGAGCGCGTTCGTCTCGCAGCTGAGCACGATGTCGGCGTTCAACTCGATGCAGGCCGGCCAGTACTCCAGCTACCTCACCCAGGCCAAGGCGCTGAGCATCCGTCAGGACGCCACCGGCAACCAGCTGGCCAAGGTCGCCAGCCTCGAGAAGGAGGCCGCGCAGAACAAGGCGACCATCGCGCACAACCTGGCCGAGGCCAAGAGCGTCCTCGACAAGCTGAAGGCCGACGAGCGCGCCCGCGTGGTCGAGGCGTCCCGCGGTGACACCACCCGGATCTCGACGGCCGACATCCCGGTCTCGGGCCGTGCGGCCGCCGCCGTGCGCTACGCGATGGCCCAGATCGGCAAGCCCTACGTCTACGGCGCTGCCGGCCCGAACTCGTTCGACTGCTCCGGCCTCATGATGGCCGCTTGGGGCTCCGCGGGCGTCGGACTCCCGCACTCCTCGAGCGCCCAGTACGGCTCCGGCACCCACATCTCGGCGAGCCAGCTGCAGCCCGGTGACCTGGTGTTCTACTACTCGCCGATCAGCCACGTCGGCATGTACATCGGCAACGGCATGATCGTGAACGCCGAGAACCCGTCGGCCGGGATCCGCGTGGCTCCGCTCTACATGATGCCGTACGTCGGCGCGGTCCGCCCTGGCTGACCCAGCGCCCTCGAGCGGGCCCCCGAACAGGCATGGAGTGGCCGGTCGCCCACGTTGGTGGGTGGCCGGCCTCTCGCTGTTCCTGGTCCTGGCTGTCGGTGTCGTGTGGCTGACGCAGCGTGACTCGACGTACCACGCTCCGCTGAGCGGCCCCGAAGGAACCCAGACGACCCCTGCACAGGCCGCGCCGCTCCTGCGCGCCCTGGAGGCCGCAGTGCGCCAGGACGACCCGTCCGCGGCCCGACGGCTCGGGACCTCCACCCGGTCGGCCGCGGCCCTCGCCGGGATCGTGCGCAACGGCCAGGCGCTGCACGTGGCGGGGTTCTCGCTGCGGTACGTCGACGAGGCCGGGGGAGTGAGCACCGAGGGAGCCTTCTCGGCCTACGTCAAGGCGTCGTGGCGATTCGCCGGCTTCGACCGGCGCCCCGAGACCATGGAGGTGCGGGTCCACTTCGGCCAGCGCGACGGCCACCTGCGCATTGCTGGCATCGGGGGCGGCGACCGGCGGTCGCCGCTGTGGCTGTCCGGCCCCGTCCGGGTACGTCGTTCCCCTGACACGCTCGTGCTCGTCCAGGGTGCTCCGTCCGAAGCTGCTCGGGTGTCCAGGCTGGCCCGCATGGCTGTCCCCCAGGTGCGTCGGGTGTTGCCGCGGTGGCCCGGGCACCTCGTCGTGGAGGTGCCGGCAACCCAGCAGCGACTGGAGGCCGCCCTGCACGCCGACCCGGGGCAGTACGCCGGGATCGCGGCCGTGACCACCACGGTCGACGGCTCCCACTCGCGGCGCGCCCCGGTGCACGTGTTCGTCAACCCGCAGGCGCTCCTGCCGCTGAGCCCGGCGGGCGCCCAGGTGGTACTCACCCACGAGGCCACGCACGTGGCGACCTCGGCGGCCACGAGTCGCGCGCCGACCTGGCTCGTCGAGGGCTTCGCCGACTACGTCGCGCTGCACTCCCAGCGGCTCCCGCTGCGCACCACGGCCGCACGCATCATCGCGCTGGTGCGGACCGCCGGCGTCCCCACCCATCTCCCCGGTGACCAGGCGTTCGCGACCGGGGCGCCCCATCTGGAGGCTCGCTACGAGAGCGCGTGGCTGGCCTGCCGCCTGCTCGCCGATCGCCGCGGCCAGGGCGCCCTGGTGGCGTTCTACCGTGCCGTCGACGGCGGACAGCAGATCGGGGCGGCTCTGAGGACGTACGCCGGTTTCGGGCTCCCTGGCCTGACCGAGCGGTGGCGGACCCTGCTGGCACACTTGCCGGCGTGAGTGAACGCCGCTGGGCCCTGGCCACGTTCCTGGTGGCCACAGTGGGCTTCGTGGCAGTCGCGGCCTGGCGGATCCCGTGGCACCCGGTGCCCGGCGGTACGCCGCCCCCGGTGCCGGCCGGCACGGTGTTCACCCCCGAGCAGGTCGCCCGCGCCAACGCCTACACCGACCCGGCCCGCCATCTCGCGTGGGCGTCCCTCGCCGTCTCACTGACCGTCACGCTGGTCCTCGGCCTCACGCCGCTCGGCGCGCGCCTCGTCGGGCGGCTACGCGGATGGTGGTGGGTGCGGGTGCTGCTGGCTGTCCTGCTGCTGGCCGTCATCGGGCGGCTCGCCACGCTGCCGTTCGCGATCATCGGGCACCACCGGTCCGTGCAGTACGGACTGAGCGACGAGGCGTGGGGGCCCTGGGCCGTCGACCAGGTGAAGGGCACCCTGCTCGCGGTGGTGATCTCCGGGCTGCTGCTGCTGGTCCTCATCGGCTGTGCACGCCGCTGGCAGCGGGCCTGGCCGGCCGTCGCAGGCACGCTCCTCGGTGGTCTGGTGATGCTGGGCTCGTTCGTCTATCCGGTGCTGGTCGAGCCGGCCTTCAACCACTTCACGCCGCTGCCCGACGGCCCGCTGCGCACGCAGATCCTCCAGGTCGCCGCCGCCGAGCACGTCCACCTCGACGACGTGCTCGTCGCCGACGCGTCACGACGTACGACGACCCTCAACGCCTACGTCTCGGGCTACGGGAGCACCCGACGGGTCGTGCTCTACGACAACGTCGTCAGCGACCTCCCCCGCGACCAGGTGCTGTCGATCGTGGCTCACGAGCTGGGCCATGCTCGCCACGACGACGTGCTGACCGGGTCGCTGCTGGCGGCACTCGGCACCACCCTCGGCATCGCCCTGCTCGCGCTCGTGCTGCCGCTGGTACGACGTCGTCCCGGTGCTCTGCGCGACCCGACCGTCGTCCCGTTGGTACTGGCACTCGTCGCGATCGGCACGTTGCTGTCCAGCCCGGTCAACAACGGCCTGTCACGGCTGATCGAGACCAGGGCCGACGTCGACTCGCTGCAGACGACGCGCGCCCCGACCGCCTTCATCGCCATGCAGCGGCAGCTGGCGCTGCACGCGTTGAGCGACCAGCCGCCGGCCTGGTCGCAGTTCTGGTTCGGCTCGCACCCGACAACGTTGGAGCGGATCGCGATCGCCGAGCAGCTGGGCCGGCGGATGGGTGTGCCAGCACCCGGGCTGCTCAGGGGTAGAAACCAGGATGGCCGCGGTCCCCGTGGGTCCGCGGCCATCGCCTGTCACGACACGGGGTCAGGGGCAGGTGCCGGCGCCCGCCTACGTGCCGACCTTGTCGCAGGTGTCGCTGAAGATGTTCTTGAGTACACCACCGAACGCGTAGACGACGACGACGATGAGGGCGGCGATGCCTGCGATGAGCAGCCCGTACTCGACCGCGGAGCGCCGCGCTCGTCCATCTTGGCCAAGCGCCCATCAGCATGATGCGCAGGTAGTCGAGCATGTCAGTGGCTCCTTGGAGTGCCGGGGGGTGATGAGATCAGTGTGCGACGTGCGCGTCGCTACGTGATAGATGCATCACCCAGCGCACACCACCTACCATCACCGGCATCGGGGCGGCGACCGGCGTCGCCGCTGTGGCTGTCCGGCCCCGTCCGGGTACGTCGTTCCCCTGACACGCTCGTGCTCGTCCAGGGTGCTCCGTCCGAAGCTGCTCGGGTGTCCAGGCTGGCCCGCATGGCTGTCCCCCAGGTGCGTCGGGTGTTGCCGCGGTGGCCCGGGCACCTCGTCGTGGAGGTGCCGGCAACCCAGCAGCGACTGGAGGCCGCCCTGCACGCCGACCCGGGGCAGTACGCCGGGATCGCGGCCGTGACCACCACGGTCGACGGCTCCCACTCGCGGCGCGCTCCGGTGCACGTGTTCGTCAACCCGCAGGCGCTCCTGCCGCTGAGCCCGGCGGGCGCCCAGGTGGTACTCACCCACGAGGCCACGCACGTGGCGACCTCAGCGGCCACGAGTCGCGCGCCGACCTGGCTCGTCGAGGGCTTCGCCGACTACGTCGCGCTGCACTCCCAGCGGCTCCCGCTGCGCACCACGGCCGCACGCATCATCGCGCTGGTGCGGACCGCCGGCGTCCCCACCCATCTCCCCGGTGACCAGGCGTTCGCGACCGGGGCGCCCCATCTGGAGGCTCGCTACGAGAGCGCGTGGCTGGCCTGCCGCCTGCTCGCCGATCGCCGCGGCCAGGGCGCCCTGGTGGCGTTCTACCGTGCCGTCGACGGCGGACAGCAGATCGGGGCGGCTCTGAGGACGTACGCCGGTTTCGGGCTCCCTGGCCTGACCGAGCGGTGGCGGACCCTGCTGGCACACTTGCCGGCGTGAGTGAACGCCGCTGGGCCCTGGCCACGTTCCTGGTGGCCACAGTGGGCTTCGTGGCAGTCGCGGCCTGGCGGATCCCGTGGCACCCGGTACCCGGCGGTACGCCGCCCCCGGTGCCGGCCGACACGGTGTTCACCCCCGAGCAGGTCGCCCGCGCCAACGCCTACACCGACCCGGCCCGCCATCTCGCGTGGGCCTCCCTCGCCGTCTCACTGACCGTCACGCTGGTCCTCGGCCTCACGCCGCTCGGCGCGCGCCTCGTCGGGCGGCTACGCGGATGGTGGTGGGTGCGGGTGCTGCTGGCTGTCCTGCTGCTGGCCGTCATCGGGCGGCTCGCCACGCTGCCGTTCGCGATCATCGGGCACCACCGGTCCGTGCAGTACGGACTGAGCGACGAGGCGTGGGGGCCCTGGGCCGTCGACCAGGTGAAGGGCACCCTGCTCGCGGTGGTGATCTCCGGGCTGCTGCTGCTGGTCCTCATCGGCTGTGCACGCCGCTGGCAGCGGGCCTGGCCGGCCGTCGCAGGCACGCTCCTCGGTGGTCTGGTGATGCTGGGCTCGTTCGTCTATCCGGTGCTGGTCGAGCCGGCCTTCAACCACTTCACGCCGCTGCCCGACGGCCCGCTGCGCACGCAGATCCTCCAGGTCGCCGCCGCCGAGCACGTCCACCTCGACGACGTGCTCGTCGCCGACGCGTCACGACGTACGACGACCCTCAACGCCTACGTCTCGGGCTACGGGAGCACCCGACGGGTGGTGCTCTACGACAACGTCGTCAGCGACCTCCCCCGCGACCAGGTGCTGTCGATCGTGGCTCACGAGCTGGGCCATGCTCGCCACGACGACGTGCTGACCGGGTCGCTGCTGGCGGCACTCGGCACCACCCTCGGCATCGCCCTGCTCGCGCTCGTGCTGCCGCTGGTACGACGTCGTCCCGGTGCTCTGCGCGACCCGACCGTCGTCCCGTTGGTACTGGCACTCGTCGCGATCGGCACGTTGCTGTCCAGCCCGGTCAACAACGGCCTGTCACGGCTGATCGAGACCAGGGCCGACGTCGACTCGCTGCAGACGACGCGCGCCCCGACCGCCTTCATCGCGATGCAGCGGCAGCTGGCGCTGCACGCGTTGAGCGACCAGCCGCCGGCCTGGTCGCAGTTCTGGTTCGGCTCGCACCCGACAACGTTGGAGCGGATCGCGATCGCCGAGCAGCTGGGCCGGCGGATGGGTGTGCCAGCACCCGGGGCTGCTCAGGGGTAGAAACCAGGATGGCCGCGGTCCCCGTGGGTCCGCGGCCATCGCGTGTCACGACACGGGGTCAGGGGCAGGTGCCGGCGCCGGCCGACGAGCCGACCTTGGTGCAGGTGTTGCTGAAGATGTTCTTGAGTACGCCGCCGAAGGCGAAGACGACGACGACGATGAGGGCGGCGATGCCGGCGATGAGCAGGCCGTACTCGACCGCGGAGGCGCCGCGCTCATCCATCTTGGCCAAGCGGGCATCGAGCAGGATGCGCAGGTAGTCGAACATGGCAGTGGCTCCTTGGAGTGCCGGGGAGGTGATGAGATCAGTGTGCGACGTGCGGGTCGCTCCGTGATAGATGCGATCGCCTGAGGTGACGTGGTCCTAACTGACTAGCCGTCGCGCTTCGCCGGACGACCCTGGATGTCCGGTCGTCGCGGGCGCATGACCCGGTCTGGTGTGGATTCCTACCCGATCGGACATGCGTGAGGCCGCGGACCGGCGAGATCCGCGGCCTCCCGCTGGATTGGTCAGGGGCAGGTGCCGCCGCCGCTCTGGCCGACGGCTGTTGCAGGTGTTGGAGAAGATGTTCTTGATGACGCCGCCGAAGGCGAAGACGACGACGACGATGAGGGCGGCGATGCCGGCGATGAGCAGGCCGTACTCGACGGCCGATGCGCCGCGCTCGTCCATCTTGGCGAGGTGGCCCTTCAGCAGGATGTGCAGGTAGTCGAGCATGAGGAGTGGTTCCTTTCAGAAAGATGATGCAGCGGGTCCAACCCGCCCAGTGTGGGGATAGTGGTGGGCCTAAGTCCGGCGAATGGGTGCGTACGGTGCATCCGCACTAGACCAGTTGCTCTCCGGCAGTGGCTCGGTGTACGGGTGTACCTACCCCCTACGCCAGGAGGCCGCGGACCCCTCGGGTCCGCGGCCTCCAGCTCGACACTGGGGTCACGGGCAGGTGCCGCCTCCGCTCCTGCCGACGCTGTTGCAGGTGCTGGAGAAGATGTTCTTGATGACGCCGCCGAAGGCGAACACGACGACGACGATGAGGGCGGCGATGCCGGCGATGAGCAGGCCGTACTCGACGGCCGATGCGCCGCGCTCGTCCATCTTGGCCAGGCGGGCGTTCAGCATGATGCGGAGGTAGTCGAGCATGGTGGGGGTCCTTTCGAGGGTCACGCGGCGAGTTCAACGTCGTCAGTCTCGCCATCCGCCGGGCACGCGTCCGGCGAACCGGACAGAACGGTGCATCGGCACTAGACCGGGCTGCTCGTCGCCTCGCCCTGCTGACCGGAGACCCTGCAAATCGAAGCGGCCGCAGACCCTGTCGGGTCCGCGGCCGCTGCTATGGCGCCGGGGTCACGGGCAGGTGCCGCCACCGCTCGCGCCGACCTTGTTGCAGGTGGTCGTGAAGATGTTCTTGATGACGTTGCCGAAGGCGAAGACGACGACGACGATGAGGGCGGCGATGCCGGCGATGAGCAGGCCGTACTCGACGGCGGATGCGCCGCGCTCGTCCATCTTGGCCAGGCGGGCGTTCAGCATGATGCGGAGGTAGTCCAGCATTTCGTTTCTCCTACAGGTGGGATGACTCAGGCGATTTGAGAGCCGAGAAGGCGGAAGGCCTCCGTACTCAAGGATCCCCTTTTCGGCGCCTGAGCGGATCACGCTTTCGATTCGAGCGGGGTAGTCACTTCGGACCATTCGCACTCATGTCCTCGGGGGAAATCGGGCGAAAAGCCAACAACCACAGGGAACCTGTGCTCTCAGGACTCTTTGCGCTTCACGCTCGAGAGGAGGCCGATGCGCATGGCGGTGACCAGAGCCTGCGCCCGGTTGCTGGCGCCGAGCTTCTGGTAGATCCGGGCGATGTGGGACTTCACCGTGGACTCGCTCATGTAGAGCTGCTGTCCGATCGCTGCGGCGTTCGCGCCGTCCGCGAGGAGCAGGAGCACGTCGTGCTCGCGCGTCGAGAGCCGGGTCGACTCGGCGCTCATCCGGCGCATCATCGCGCCGGCCAGACCGGTGCACAGGAACGAACGGGGGGAGACCGCGGCGTGCCGAGCGGCGCGCACCACTTCGGTGGACGGGGCGTCCTTGCCGACGAACGCCGAGGCACCGGCCTCCATGGCTGCGAAGATCTGGTCGTCGCCGGAGTGCATCGTGACCACGACGAGGCCGATCGTCTCGTCGTGCACACGCACGTGGCGGATGATGTCCAGCCCGGTGCCGTCCTCGAGCTGAAGGTCGGTGACGATCACGTCCGGCCGGTCCGCGTCGTACATCGCGACGGCCTCGGCCACCGTGCCCACTGAACCCACGACCTCGGTGGCGTCCTCGCGGGAGAAGGCGCCGGCCAGCCCCTCGCGGATCAGCTCGTGGTCGTCGACGATGAGCACCCGGAGGGCGTCGTGGTCGGTGGTCATGCGAGCAGGGTGTCCGGTACGCGCGCCGGCTCGGGCACCGACACGCCGATCGCGCTCAGACGTACCGTCACGGTCGTGCCGTGGGGGATCGTGTCGGCCACCTCGAGGTGGGCACCGATGAGGGCGGCCCGCTCGCGCATGATCTCGAGCCCGTGCGAGTCGTCGCGGCCGGTACCGAGCCCGCTGCCGTCGTCAGTCACCACGATCTCGGCGGTCGGCGGAGCGACGCGGCACATCACGGTGATGGACATGGCGCCGGCGTGGCGGACCGCGTTGGTCATGGCCTCCTGGGCGATCCGCAGCAGCTCGCTCTCGACCTCCGGCCGCAGCCGAGTGGTCGACTCGTCGAGGGTGACGTGGATGGGCGTTCCGCTGCTGGCGCCGAGATGTCGTGCCAGCGATCCGATCGCGGTGCCGAGCGAGTCGTTCTCGCCGATGCTCGTGCGGAGGGTCTGCACCGACCGACGTACCTCGCCGACCACCATGGTCAGGCGCTCGCGGAGCAGAGTCAGCTGCCGCGCGCGCTCCGACTCGGCGGGTTCCTGGCCGACCAGCGAGTCGACGTAGTAACCGAGCGAGGCCATCTCCTGCGCCACCCCGTCGTGCATCTCGCGCGCGAGCCGGCGTCGTTCCTCGACGGTCGCGGAGTCGCGGAACGCCAGGAAGAGCACGGCGGTGTCGAGGCGCACCGTGGCGGGGCTGAGCTTCCGGTCCAGGGCAGAGAGACGTCGCGGCAGGTCCATCGCCTGCGGGTCGAGCCCGGGGGAGAGCACGCCGGACACGACGGCGGCCACGCCGCCGCCGCTGTTCAGCGGGAAGGCGAAGCTGTGCCCGACCACCCGGACGTTGCCGGTGGCGAGGCAGTACTGCGCCAGCTCCTCGCTGACCGCGAGGTCGTGGTCGGCGAGCCCGGTGTCGCCGACCAGGGGAGTGAGGACCTCGCCCCGCGGGACGTGGACAGTCAGAGCGGACACCGGGAGCTCGTCGCGGACAGCGCTCTCGATCTGGCCGCCGAGTGCCACGGGGTCCAGCCCGGAGCTCAGTCGCCCGGACAGTCCGATCAGCTCACGGATCAGGGCCTGGGCGTCACGGTAGGCCCGCTGGGGGTCCGAGGCGTCGAGGAAGTTGGTACGGACGAACGACGCGATCAGGCCGAGCCCGAGTCCGGTGACCGCCCACGTGAACGCCGCGCTGCCCTGCGCCTGGGTGAGCGTGTGGCTGAACAGGCTGATCGCCACGAAGGTGGTGAGCTCGGCCGAGAGCGAGAGTGCGACGCCGCGCGTGCCCCGCCGCAGACCCGCCGTGAAGGGCGGTACGGCGAGCGCGCCGAGCACGGCAGCGGTCGACACCGACGACAGCCCGGCGACCGCGCCGACGAGAGCGGAGTCGAGGACGAGAAGGAGGGTGGCGGGGATCTCGAGCAGCTCGCCGGCGGTGACCGCGGCCCAGATGGCGCCGATCGCCAGCAGCGCAAGCAGCATCAGCTGGTTGTGCGACAACATCAGGGGCATCGCCAGGGTCAGGAGTGCGAACGTTCGCGCTCCTAGGGCCAGCCAGGTGTACTGGCGGCGGGGACTACCCCAGATCATCGGCCTGCACCTTGTCGGATCACTGTCCCCCGAAGGAGTTCATGATGTGGATGACCGCGGGGCCCATCACCGCGATGAACAGGCACGGCAGGATGCAGAAGATGAGCGGGACCGTGATCTTCACCGGCACCTTCTGAGCCTGCTCCTCCGCGCGCTGACGACGCTTCGTCCGGATCTCGGAGGACTGGATCCGCAGGACGTTGGCGATCGGGATGCCGAAGCTGTCGGCCTGCACCATCGAGGTCACGAACCCCTTGAGGTCGTCGACCTCGGTGCGCTCCGCCAGCGCCGCGCAGCGCGTCAGCACGGCCCTGACCGATCTGCATCTCGCGCAGCACCCGGGAGAACTCGTCGGCCAGTGGACCCTCGGTGTTCCGAGCGACCTGCTGCACGGCGGCATCGAAGGCCAGGCCGGACTCCACGCTGATGGTCATCAGGTCGATCGCGTCGGGAAGCGAGCGCTGGATCAGCTTGGAACGCTCGTAGACCCGCTGGTAGAGGTAGAAGTTGGGGCCGAACCAGCCGACGGCGGTCGCGGCCAGGATGACCACGATCCGCAGGGTGAGCGAGGTTCCCAGCACCGTGGTGAGCGCAAGCGAGATGAAGAACAGTGCAATGGCACCGATCACCTTGCCGGCCTGGACCCGCTCGACGGTCCAGCCCACCGGGTTACCGGCGACGTCGAGGCGGCGGCGGATGCGCTCCGACGCGTCGGAGCCCGACAGGCGTCGAGAGATCAGCAGGGCCCGGGCCTGGAACGGCGCCATCACCCGGTCGGCGAAGGACTCGTCGTACTCCTTGGTCAGCTCGACCGGTGCGTTGCTCAGGGCTTGCACCAGGGCGACCGAGCGCTCGACCCCGGACACAGAGTGCCCGGAGGCGGTGGTGCTCACGGCGGCTGAGACCAGGACGAGGGCGAGCACGACGAGGGCACCGCCGAGGATCAGGAGGATAGTCATGTCACACCTCGACCTTGACGATGCGTGACATCCAGAAGATGCCGACCGAGAGGATCATCGCGGCGCCGACGAGCATCGCGATGCCCATCGGGGTGGTGAAGAGCACCATCACGTAGCTGTGGTTCGCGAGCAGCAGGTACAGCAAGAACGCGGGGGGGAGCCCTCCGAGCACCATCGCCGAGAGCTTCCCCTCAGCAGCGAGGGCGGCGACCTGGCGGCGGATGTACTCGCGCTCGCGCATCGTGGCGGCCACGGTGTTGAGCAGCTCGGCGAGGTTGCCGCCGACCTGCCGCTGGATGTTGATGGCCATCACCACCCAGTCGAAGTCCTTGCTCTGGAAACGGTCTGCGATCCCCTGAAGCGCAGTCTCGAGCGACAGACCGAGGCGGGTCTCGACGAGGACCTTGCGGAACTCGCCGGCGATCGGCTCAGTGCCCTCGCGGACGATGGTGTCGACAGACTGCGCCAGGGAGAGGCCCGCCGCCAGCGAGCCCGACATCAGCTGGAGGGTCTCGGGCAGGGCGGCCTCGAACTTCTTCTTCCGTCGCTTGCGCTTGAAGCCGAGGTACCACCACGGCCCGATGGCGCCGACCACCATGAAGACGAGCCCGACCACGAGGCTGCCGCCTCCGATCAGCAGGCCGAGGATCGAGATACCGAGAAAGAGAGCGGTGTGGAAGAGGAGCCACTCGGCCGGACGCCAGGCGCTGCCTGCGCCCTCGAGTCGCTGGCCGATCCGGACCTCCAGCCCGTGGTTGCGCTTCAGCACGGCTCCGGCAGCCGTTTTGGCCGACTCGAGCGCCGACTCCTCGGGTCTGCTCGGCTGTGCGATGACGCCATTGGCCGCGGCGCCGCGACCGGCGCGCTCGGCGTACTGCTGGACGCGCTCCTCGGTGGACAGCGTGCGCTCGTACGGCACGGACAGGACCAGCAGGATCAGCAGGCCCACGCCGAGGGCCGCCAGCCCGGCGTACATCAACCAGGACGGAGTGGCGATCGCCAGCGGAGTCAGCAGCTCGGTACTCACCGCAGTGCGTCCATCGCGAAGAGCCTCGGGTCGACGTGCACGTTGGAGTACTCCATCTTGGAGAGGAAGCTCGGGCGCAGACCCGTGGCCCGCAGAGCGCCGAGGGCTCTGCCCTCGGCATCGAAGCCCGCGGAGTGGTCGTAGGTGAAGATGTCCTGGAGGGTGATGATGTCGCCCTCCATCCGCTCCACCTCGGTGAGGCTGGTGATGCGGCGAGATCCGTCCTTGAACCTGGTCTGGTGGACGATCAGGTCGACCGCGGAGGCCACCTGCTCACGGATGGCGCGGATCGGCAGGTCCATGCCGGCCATCAGCACCATGGTCTCCATGCGGGCCAGGGTGTCGCGCGGGCCGTTGGAGTGCAGGGTGCAGATCGAGCCGTCGTGGCCGGTGTTCATGGCCTGGAGCATGTCGAGCGCGGAGGCGTCGCGGACCTCGCCGACGATGATGCGGTCGGGGCGCATACGCAGACTGTTCTTGACCAGGTCGCGGATCGTGACCATGCCCCGACCCTCGATGTTGGCCGGGCGGGACTCCAGACGTACGACGTGGTCCTGCTTGAGCTGGAGCTCCGCTGCGTCCTCGATGGTGACGATGCGCTCGTCGCGCGGGATGAACGACGACAGCACGTTGAGCGTCGTGGTCTTCCCGGCGCCGGTGCTCCCGGACACGATGATGTTGAGGCGGCCCGCGCACGCAGGCGTCGAGGAACTCGACGGAACGCTCACTGAGGGTGCCGAAGGCGATCAGGTCGTCGGAGGTCAACGGGTCGGCGGCGAACTTACGGATCGTCAGTGACGATCCGTCCACGGCCAGCGGCGGGATGATCGCGTTGACACGGCTGCCGTCGGGGAGGCGGGCGTCGACCATCGGGCTGGACTCGTCGACTCGTCGGCCGATGCGCGACACGATCTTGTCGATCGTGCGCCGTACGTGGGCCTCGTCGCTGAACGCCGCGTTGGCCTGCACCAGCTTGCCGTTGCGCTCGAGGAAGATCTGGTCCGGCGCGTTGACCATGACCTCGGAGACGTCGACGTCGCGCAGGAACGGCTCGATCGGGCCGTAGCCGAGGATGTCGTCGCTGATCTCCTGGGTGAGGCGGTTGCGGTCGGCGTTGCTGATCGGCCGCTCCTGGGAGCTCATCAGCTGAGCGAGGACCGCCCGGACGCGGTGGTCGAGGTCGGCCTGGTCGAGGTTCGCGTCGTACAGCTGAGGGCCGAGCTGCTTGAGCAGCTCGCTGTGCACGCCGTGCTTGAGCTCCTCGAGACGCTCGTGCTCAGCGCCGCCGCGGCGGTTGGTGACCCGGGACGGCGTGGGGGTGGCGGGAGTGGCGCTCCGTGATCGGGCCCCGCTCTCCTCACCACTGTTGCGCGGCGGTGGGATCTCGGACGGCTCCGGCGCGGGCTCCGGCCCCTTGGGAGGCGGCGGGGGCGCCGTCGTTCCGCCGCCCTCGGTCTGCTTGCGGGCGGCGGCGAGTCGTTCGGCCAGACTGCTCACGTGGTCACCTCTTGATCCGGAAGAGCTTGGCGAAGCGGTCGTTGTTCTCAGGGTCCGAGTGGCGTCCCGGGTCCGCGCCGGCCGAGGTCTCCGGCTCACCGACCAGCAGGGAGGACAGGTTGCGGAACGCGGTGCTCGAGGGGTGATGGGGGCTCGCGGCGATGATCGGCGTGCCGGCGTTCGTCGCGGCGGCGATGTCGATGGACGTCGAGATCTGGGACGCGACGTGCATCCCGAGGATCGTCTCGACCTTCTCCGCTCCGATCCCCACCGCGTCGTCGGCCCGGTTCAGCAGCAGATAACGGTGGCCGCGGCCGATGTTGAGCATCTCGAGGGTGTCAAGGGCGACCTTGACGTTCTTGAGCGTCGGCACGTCCAGCGTCGCGACGATGATGCACTCGTCCGTCTCGTCCAGAGCGGTCAGGGTCTGCTCGTCGAACGCCGGCGCGGTGTCGACCACGACGAAGTCGTACATGGTCCGCAGCGTGCGCAGCACCTTCGAGATGAGCAGCGGGCTGATCCGCTCTCTGACGTCGGGGTGGCTCGGAGCCGCGAGCACCTTGAGGGAGTCCTGATAGCGGGTGAGCAGCGAGTTGAGCATCGGCGTGTCGAGGTCCTCCTCGGAGCCGATCGCGTGCTCGATGGTGTGCGACGGGAACAGCTGCAAGGTGATAGCGACGTCACCGAACGCCAGGTCGAAGTCGACCAGACAGACCTGGCGGGCGCCCTTGTCGGTCAGGGCTAGGGCGAGGTTGACCGCCACGGTGGTCTTCCCGACACCACCCTTGGGCGAGAAGATCGAGATCACGTGACCCTGGTGTCGCGACGCCTCCGGACCGCGCAGCGCCTGGGAGAAGGAGTGCGCCCGCGAGACGGCGCCGGCTACGAGGTGGAGGTCGTCCATCGCGACCACCTCGCGTGCTCCAGCCTGCATGGCGCGAGCCAGGAGTGCGGTGTCGAGAGCGGGGCGCACGAACACCACGCTGGTGGCGGGCCGGGTGGTCCGCAGACCCTCGCAGACGGTGACGCCGTCACCGAACGAGATGTTCGGTCCCAGCACCACGACGTACTCCTCGGGATGCTGGGCCAGCCACGGCAGGAGGCGCTCCGTGGTGTCCACCGACTGGCAACCAGGCGGCAGAGCGCCCAGGAGCCTGCGGGCTGTGGTGCTGTCGGGATCGACGATGACTGGCATGTCAGCTCACTGGAAGAGAGAAGCGACGAGGGTCGAGGTCCCGGGTCCGGGCTTGACCTGGCTGTTGGTGGTCAGCAACCCGAAGGTCAGGTCGAGAGCCTTGGAGGCCACGATCACCTTCTGCGCCTCCTTCTGCGTGACCGCGAGGGTCAGCAGGGTGCGGGGGAGCTGCTCGGTCGTCTGCGTGCCGTCCTCGGCCGTCTTCGTGGAGGTCGTCGGCGGCTGGGGCGACCCGACGTTCAGCACGGTGACCTTGGGCAGCAGCAGTCGGGTGCTCTGGGTGCTCTGAGCAGCTCCGGCGGCGGCACCGCCGGCGCCGGCCGGCAGGGCCGACAGCTGACCTGTCACGAAGATCGCGACCTCAGAACCGTTCTGGATGTTGCCGGCCACGCGGTCTGGGTCGGTCAGGTTGACCGAGATCGCGATCATCCCCTTCGGGATGGCCAGCGTGGTAGGTGCGGCGCCCGGGGCGACGCTGGTGCCGAACTGGCTGGCAACGATCACCTGGCCCGCGAGGATCGGGACGGCCACGACCTTGCCCTTGAGCTGCGCGGGGTCGACGACGGCGCCTGCGTTGGCAGTGACCACGGTCTGTGAGATGTCCTTGGTGGTGATCGTGCCCGCGGCCAGGGAGTCGTCGTACGTCGCTCCGGCCGCGATGTTCTGGGTGGCCACGAGCACCGGGGTGCTGGCCACGGAGTCCTGGGCGCGACCATTGGCGCCCTTGACGTAGAGGAAGACAAGGGCCGTGCCGATCACGGCCACGAACACGGCGAGGATCAACAGCAGTCGGCGGCGGTCCATTCGGGGGGTCCCTTTCACTCGGACACCTGCCGTCCGTCGGGAGCGGACGGGCAGTCTTCACGGCCCCGAGGATCGAGGGGGCGAGAGCCCCATCCGGTCTCGAAACACGCGAGACAGATCGTATGAGCGGGGAACCCGGCCGCGTGGCGGAATGGCAAAAGAGGGCCCAAGGTGCCACCGGACCGGCGACCGCGCTCAGGCGAAGAGTGCGGCGATCTCGTCCTTGCACTCGCGCACGACGACGTTGCGTTTCAGCTTGAGGCTGGGCGTGAGCTGCCCGCCCTCCTCGGTCCAGTCCTCCGGCAGGATCACGAACTTCCGGATCGACTCCGCGCGTGACACGGCCGCGTTCGCGTCGTCGACGGCGTGTTGGACCTCCTCGCGGAGGTCGGGATCGTCCACCAGGGACCGAACGTCGCCGGACTTCGCGTGGGCGTCCGCCCAGTCCCCGAAGGACTCCTGGTCGATCGTGACCAGGGCCGCGATGAACGGCTGGCCGTCGCCGACGACGAGGCACTGGCTGACCAGCGCATGGCCGCGTACCCGGTCCTCGAGCACGGCGGGCGCGACGTTCTTGCCGCCTGCCGTGACCAGGATCTCCTTCTTGCGACCAGTGATCTTGACGAAGCCCTCCTCGTCGATCTCGCCGACGTCGCCGGTCTGGAACCAGCCGTCGCGGTGCAGCACCTCGGCGGTAGCCGGCTCGTTCTCCCAGTAGCCGGCGAACACCTGGCCGCCCCGGAACAGCAGCTCGCCGTCCTCGGCGACCCGCACCTCCGTGCCGGGGAGTGGCTGGCCGACCGAGCCGATCTTGAGGGCGTCGGGACGATTGGCGGTCAGGGCCGCGGTCGTCTCCGTGAGCCCGTAGCCCTCGAGCACGACCAGCCCGATGCCGCGGTAGAAGTGCCCGAGCCGTTCGCCCAGCGGCGCGCCACCGGAGACGGCGTACCGGCAGCGCCCGCCGAGTGCGGCGCGGAGACGTCCGTAGACGAGCCGGGAGAACAGGGCGTGCCGGGCGCGGAGGGCGAGCGGCACCCGGCCGCGATCCAGCGCCCTGGAGTAGGCGATCGCCGTGTCAGCCGCGCGTTCGAAGATGCCGCCTCGCCCCTCGGACGTCGCTCGCTGGGAGGCGGTGTTGAAGACCTTCTCGAACACTCGAGGCACGGCGAGGATGAACGTCGGCTGGAAACGGTCGAGGTCGGGCAGCAGGTGCTTGATGTCGGCACTGTGGCCCAGCCGGACGCGCGCCTTGACAGCGCCCACCTGGATGATCCGGGCGAAGACGTGGGCCAGCGGCAGGAACAGCAACGTCGAGGCGTCGTCGGCCTCGAACAGCTCGTGCAGCTCGGGCACAGCGACCCCGAGCTCGAACATGAAGTTGCCGTGGGTGAGCAGGCACCCCTTGGGCCGACCGGTCGTGCCGGACGTGTAGATGATGGTCGCCAGGTCGAGCGGTGTCGCCGTCGTACGACGGACCTCGAGGTCGGCGTCGGAGATGTCCTCGCCGAGTCGCCGCAGCACCTCGATCGCGTTGTCCGCCAGCGACCACACGTGGTTGAGGGACTCCAAGGACGATCGCCGCTCGGCGATCCGCGCGGTGTGCACCGGGCCCTCGGCGACCACGGCGGTGGCTCCGGAGTCGCCCAGGATCCACTCGATCTGCTCCGCCGACGAGGTCTCGTAGACCGGCACCGTGACGGCTCCCGCGAACCAGATCGCGTAGTCGACCAGGGTCCACTCGTAGCGCGTCTTGGAGATCAGCGCGACCCGGTCACCCGTCTGGATGCCCGCGGCCACCAGCCCCTTGGCCACGGCGCGCACCTCGGCCAGGAACTGCTCGGCGGTCACGTCCTCCCAGTCGTCGTCGCGGCGGCGCGAGAAGGCGACGTCGTTCGGCGCCTCGTCTGCGTTGTGCACGACGTCGTCGGTCAGGTTCCCCGTCGCGGGGATCTCGACGGTCAGTGGGGAGGAGTACTCACGCAACGCTGCCTCCAGCACGGGACGGGGGACGGTTCCCGGGGAGGTTACCGCCGAGGAGGCCCGAGGCGATCCGGTAGGCTCGCCGCGCCCTCGATGCGCTCGACAACCGCGCGTGTCGGGCCCAGCCCGAGGAGGTGCCGATGGCAGACCAGACGACGTCGTCGATCGTGATCGACGCGCCGCCGAACCAGGTCATGGATGTGATCGCAGACTTCCCGGCCTACCCGAGCTGGGCCAAGGGAGTGACCACCGCCGACGTCGTCTCGGAGTTCCCCGACGGGCGTGCGGAGAAGGTGTTCTTCAAGCTCGACGTGTCACCGATCAAGGACGAGTACACCCTGGTCTACGTGTGGTCCGGCGACGAGCAGGTCACCTGGCAGCTCGACTCCGGCAAGATGCTCAAGGCCCTCGACGGTGCCTACGTGCTCAGCGATCTCGGCAACGGCTCGACCGACGTGACCTACCGGCTGGCGCTCGACGTGTCGATCCCGCTGATCGGGATGCTCAAGCGCAAGGGCGAGAAGATCCTGATCGACGCGGCGCTGAAGGGGTTGAAGAAGCGCGTCGAGTCCCTCGCCTGACGGGCTCGTGCGGATCCTCCTCTTCACCGGCAAGGGCGGCGTCGGCAAGTCAACCGTCGCGGCCGGTACGGCGACCCTCGCGGCCGCGTCGGGGAAGCGGACGCTGGTGCTCTCCACGGACGCGGCGCATTCGCTCGCCGACGCCTTCGGGGTGACCGTCGGTGCCGAGCCCGAGCAGGTGGCCCCCGATCTCTACGTCCACCAGGTCGACGCCCAGCTGCGGTTCGAGCAGTCCTGGGCGGAGATCCAGGGCTACCTCCTGCGGGTCCTCGAGGTCGCCGGCGTGGACTCGGTCGCCGCCGAGGAGCTGACCGTGATCCCCGGCGCCGAGGAGGTGCTGGCGCTCCTCGAGCTGCGCCAGCACGCGCTGTCCGACGACTGGGACGTCATCGTCGTCGACTGCGCGCCCACCGCCGAGACCCTGCGGCTGTTGGCGCTGCCGGAGGCGCTCGGCTGGTACATGACGCGCGTCTTCCCGGTCGAGCGCCGGATGGTCAGAGCCCTGAAGCCCGTGCTGTCCCGAGCCGCCGGGGTGCCGATGCCCGAGGACGACGTGTTCGCCGCGGTGGAGCGGCTGCATGCGGAGATCGATCAGGTGCGCACGCTGCTGACGGGCAGGGACGCCAGCGTGCGGCTGGTGCTGACGCCGGAGGAGGTCGTGCTGGCGGAGGCGCGGCGCAGCTACACGACGCTGTCGCTGTTCGGGTACCGCGTGGACGGGGTCGTGGCCAACCGGGTCTTCCCGGGCAGCGACGCCGACCCGTGGCGCGCCGGCTGGGTCGCCGCCCAGGCCGCCGTCCTGGAGCAAGTTGCGGACTCCTTCGCCGATGTCGAGGTCTGGCGATCGGAGTACCGCCCCTCCGAACCAGTCGGGCTCGCGGCGCTCGCGGACCTCGGCCAGCAGGTATACGGCGACCGCGACCCGCTCGCCGTACCGGAGGGGCCGGGGCCGTTCCGGGTCACCAGAACGAGCAGCGGCGCGGTGCTCCACCTCCGGCTGCCGTTCGTCGACCGGGCAGACGTCGACCTCGCCAGGGACGGCGACGATCTGGTGGTGACAGTGGGGTCGTATCGTCGTCTCCTCACCCTGCCTGCCGGGCTGGCCCGCCATCGGGTCGCCGGTGCCCGTGTGGACGGGGGCGAGCTGCAGGTGCGGTTCGCAGAACGAGGTGAGGACTGACGTGTCGGGGCAGACGGACGGCGAAGAGCCGGTCGGGAGCGTGGCCGAGGAGGCCGCGAAGCTGCTCGGGGCCTTCTCGGGGTGGGCCAAGGAGCACGGCGACGGCCTGTCGTCGTTCACCGATGGGCTCCACGAGCACGTCCCGACGGGATCCGCCGAGTGCACCTGGTGCCCGGTCTGCCGCACCGTCGCAGCCGTCCGGCAGACCAGCCCCGAGGTGCTGGCGCACCTCACCAGTGCCGCCTCGTCGCTGATGCTCGCCGTCTCCGGGATGATGGCTGCGAACCCGCCCGGCAGAGACGGGGGAGTCGAGCGCATCCCGCTCGACGAGGACTGGCCGGAGGACGACGGATGACGCTCGCGTGCGGCATCGACGTCGGCGGCACCAAGATCGCGGGCGGGGTGGTCGACGACACGGGCAAGGTGCTGGAGGAGCTGCGCGTCGAGTCGCCGGCGACCGACGCGCACGCCATCGAAGCGGCGATCGAACGAGCTCGTCGCCGAGCTGCGCACCCGGCACGAAATCGAGGCGGTCGGCGTGGGCGCGGCCGGCTACATCGACAAGTCCCGCTCGGTCGTGCTCTTCGCGCCCAACCTGGCGTGGCGCGACCTCGACCTCAAGGCCGACCTGGAGGCCACCCTGGGACTACCGGTGGTCGTCGAGAACGACGCGAACGCAGCGGCCTGGGGCGAGTTCCAGTTCGGCGCCGGACACGACGTCGACGACCTGCTGCTGGTCACGGTCGGCACGGGCGTCGGGGGCGGAGTGGTCCTTGACGGGTCGCTCTACCGCGGCGCGTTCGGCGTGGGAGCCGAGATCGGACACATGCGCGTCGTGCCCGACGGCATCCGCTGCGGCTGCGGCAACCGTGGGTGCTTCGAGAAGTACGCCAGCGGCTCGGCGCTGGTGCGCGAGGCGCGGGCGGCGGCACGTGCTGGCTCCCTGCTCGCCGCGGACCTGCTCGACCGGGCCGGTGGTGACGTCGACGCGATCACCGGTCCCCTGATCACCGAGGCAGCGCGCCGAGGCGACCCGTTCGCCCTCGAGCAGCTGGCCGGGATCGGCCGCTGGCTCGGTGAAGGCATCGCGTCCCTGACGGCCGTCCTCGACCCGGCCGTCGTCGTGGTCGGTGGCGGCGTCAGCGCGGCCGACGAGCTGCTGCTCGACCCCGTGCGCCGGGCGTTCGCCGCCCAGCTGACCGGCCGTGGGCATCGGCCGATGCTCGAGATCCGCAAGGCCAGGCTCGGCAACCAGGCGGGTCTGATCGGCGCTGCGGACCTCACCCGCCACTGAGAGGCTCCGACCGGCGCCGACCCGATGGCCGGATCGTCCGCGGTGTGCCGGGTTTGCTGGCACGATCCCGGCATGTCCGATCGTCTGGTCCGGTGGCTCCCGGTCACCCTGGTCTGCGGCGTGATCGCCATGATCGCCCGGCGCGCAGCAGCCCCGATCAGCGACCCCGACGACTGGTGGCACCTCCGGCTCGGCAACGACCTGATCGCCCAGCGCTCCCTCGCCACACCCGCGCACTGGTCGAGCTTCGCGACGGTCCCGTGGGTGCCGACCGAGCCGCTGCCCGAGGTGGTCTCGTCGTACGTCGAACGGTGGCTCGGCCTGCCCGGTCTCGCCGTCCTGTTCTGTGTGGCCGGGCTGGCGGTGGCGGTCTCCATCCATGCGGGCAACCGACGAGAGGCCGGTCCGCTCGCGGCATCCGTCGCCACCGTCGTGACCGTGCTGGCCGCGGCCGCTTCTCTCACGTCCCGGCCGCAGTTGATCTCGTTCGTGCTGATCCCGGTGATCCTTGGCGCCTGGCTGCAGACCGAGCGCGACCTGAAGCCCCGGTGGTGGCTGGTCCCGATGGTGTGGGCGTGGTCGTTGTGCCACGGCTTCTGGTTCCTCGGGGCCGGGCTCGGCTGCGTGGTCGCCGTCGGCATCGCCCTGTCGCATCGCGCGGACGGCCGTGCGCTGGCCCGCATCGCTGCCGTCGCCCTGGGCTCACTGGCCGTCGTGGCCCTCAACCCGGTCGGCCTTGGCGTTCTGGAGGCGCCGTTCGCCGTGCGCAGCACTGCGCGCTTCATCGCGGAGTGGCAGCGCACCGACCTGCTCGGCTGGGGGCCGCTCGGCGCCCTGCTGATGATCGCGGTGACGGCTGGGGTCTGGGCAGCTACCCGGCGCGGGGTGACCTGGGCACGGGTGCTGCTGCTCGTGGTCGCGACCGTGCTCGTCTGGTACAGCGCGCGCCTGGTCGCGGTGGGCGCGCTGGTCGCCGGCCCGCTCTTCGCCGCGACGCTCGAGGGGTTCGTCTCCCGTTCCGGGAGCGACACCGAGCCGTTGCCGCAACGCATGGAGTGGCGGGCCATCGGCACCTGGGCAGTCCTCTGCACGCTGGTGGTCGCGGTCGTAGCACCCCACGTGGCGGACCGTCCGGGGGACGTCCCCACCGGGCTCGACGCCGCGCTGGACCGGGTGCCGTCCGGGACCGGGGTCCTCAATGCCTACGAGCTGGGTGGCTGGCTGGCGTGGCGCCACCCGGACCTGGAGCAGTACGTCGACGGGCTGATCACGCCGTACTCGGTGGCGCACGTGCAGGGCTACGACCGCGTGGTCAGCCAAGATCCGGGCTGGTACGACGTGGTGCGGGGCTCCGACGTCGGCGTCGCTCTGGTCGCCCAGGACTCGGCCCTGGCCGCGGGACTCACTGCACGGGGCTGGGTCACCGCCGCCACCGACGACGGCTACGCGCTGCTGCAGCGTCCTGCCTAGACCCGCGCCCCGTCGTCGTCCGGGTCGTGCGGCTCCATGGTCGCGACCAGGTAGCCGAACGAGACGAGGAAGGCGACCACGAGGCCACCGGTGAGCACCGACGGCAGCCAGAAGTCGGTGAGGGCGAAGACAACCAGCAGCACCGGCGAGCCGACCAGGCCGATCCAGGCGAGCCGGCGCTCGGGCTTGATCACCGCAGGCGGCGGAAGCGGCGGGGGCACGAACTCCTCGTCGTACAGCTCGACGTGGAAGACCTCGGGGGTCTCGGCGCGGGGGACCTCGGGTGCTGGAGCGTCGGGCAGGTCGGGCACCTCCCCGTAGTTCTCGACGATCTGCTGCCAGGCAGCGTCGTCGTCGCGCGTGCTCACCGGACCAAGGTTAGGCCGTCACACGAGCGATGAAAGCCGCGGACTCCTCGAAGATGCGCTCGGCGTCGTGGTCGAGGGTGGCGACGTGGTAGCTGTTGTCGAGGATCCGCTCCTCCACGTCGGTCGAGCCGACCGCGCTCAGCACCGTCGGTGAGGACGACTCGTCGATGACGTGATCGGTGGCGGAGCGGAAGTACAGCAGCGGCTGGGTGACCCGGCCGAGGTCGGGCACCACCACCTTCCACATGTCCATGACCGCCGACAGACCTTTGAGGGGGAGCCGGGCGTAGCCCACCTCGTCCTGGCCGGGCTTCTTGATGTCGTTGACGACCCCGCTCAGCGACGGTACGACGTGCTTGAGCAGCGGCAGCACCTTGAGCTCCTTGCGGGCGCTCGACACGAACGGGTTCACCAGCACGATCCCGGACACCTGGTCGCCGCGCTCCTCGGCGAGACGCAGTGACACGGAGCCACCCATCGACAGCCCGCAGACCACGACGGCCTCGCAGGTGGCGCGCAGTGCGTCGAAAGCGCGCTCGGCCTCGGCGTACCAGTCGGTCCAGGCGACCTGGTTGAGGTCCTTCCAGGTGGTGCCGTGACCGGGGAGGCGCGGCACCTCGACGGCGTACCCCTGCTCGGCGAGGTGACGCGCCCATGGCTTCATCGAGGCGGGCGACCCGGTGAAGCCGTGCACGAGCAGGACGCCGATCGCGCGGCCGCCGGTGCGCTCCGGCGTGGCGGGCAGGGACAGCGGGTGCGTGGGAACGTCGGCAGCGGTGGCGTCGGGCATGGGCGCATCCTGCCGTACGCCGGCGCGCGTTGTCAGGAGCGGCCTCGGCGGGTGGGACTAGGGTGTGCCGCAGGCTCGCCGCAGTGCGCGAAGCCGGTCGGGTTCGGGTCGGGAGGGGGTCGGGTTGCTCTACTGGTTCATGAAGTGGATCGCACTGGGTCCGTGGCTCAAGATCGTCTTCCGTCCCCACGTCGAGGGCACCGAGAACGTGCCCGCGTCCGGCCCCGCCATCCTGGCCAGCAACCATCTGTCGTACACCGACTGGATGTTCATGCCGCTCACCCTGCCGCGGCGGGTGACGTTCGTGGCGAAGGCTGAGTACTTCAACAGTCCGGGTCTCAAGGGCTGGTTCCAGAAGAAGTTCTTCTCCGGCGCAGGGCAGGTGCCGATCGATCGCTCCGGTGCCTCCGCCGCCGAGGGAGCGCTGTCCTCGGCGCGCAAGATCCTCGAGGGCGGTGACCTCTTCGGGATCTACCCCGAGGGCACCCGCTCGCACGACGGCCGGCTCTACCGTGGCAAGACCGGCGTCGCCCGACTCGCCCTCGAGACCGGCGCGCCCGTGATCCCGGTGGCCGTGCTCGGCACCGACGTCGTGGCCCCGCCGGGCAAGACCTTCGGCACCTTCACCCGGCCTGGCGTCCGCTTCGGGAAGCCGCTCGACTTCTCTCGCTACGAGGGGATGGAGAACGACCGCTACATCCTGCGCGCGATCACCGACGAGATCATGTACGAGATCATGCAGCTGTCGGGCCAGGAGTACGTCGACCTGTACGCGAGCAAGGCCAAGGAGCTGTCGCAGAAGTCGGCCGCCGACGCCAAGCGCGCCGAGCGAGAGGCCCGCGAGGAGCTCGCCGAGTCCGGCGAGCAGAAGCAGGCATCCTGACCCCGGCCCTGCGGCTCCCGGCCCGCCCGACGGAGCCGGCCGCGATCGCGGTCGAGGATCGCCTGTACCGCTGGCTGGCGGTGCTGCGTTTCGTCCTCCTCGCCAACGCGATCGCCCTCAACATCTACCGCGGCGGCTTCTCCCACCCGGTGGGTGCCGCGGGAGTCCTGGCCGGCATGGCGGTGTGGAGCGTCGTGGTCGGCTGGGCCTACCGCTCCTACGCACGTCGTACGACGGGCTGGGTGGTGGCCGACCTGGCGGTCGCGCTCGTCGCCGTGGCCCTGACCGCGGCCGTGAAGGACCCCGGCTACACCTCCACGCTTCCGGGCTACTGGGTGATGGCCGCGATGCTGGCGTGGGCCATCCACTGGCGCGCGCTCGGCGGACTGGCCGCTGCCGTCCTCCTCTCGGTCGACGACTTCGCGACCCGCCACTACGTGTCGGAGAGCGTGTACGGCAACGTGTTCCTGCTCCTCGTCGGCGGACCCATTGTCGGCCTGATGGTCGACTCGCTGCTGCGCTCGGCGACGCGCACTGCAGCGGCCGAACGGCCGGCAGCAGCGGCGGCCGAACGGGTCGCCTGGCCCGCGCCGTCCACGACGGCGTCCTGCAGGTACTCGCCCTGGTGCAGCGCCGAGGCCCCGACCTCGGGCCGGACGGGGCAGAGCTCGGACGCCTCGCCGGCGAGCAGGAACACGTGCTCCGGGCACTGATCCGCCGGCAGGACGCGGTGACCCCGGCGCCCGGCGTCGTCGACCTGGTCGGCGAGCTGTCGGCGCTCGAGCTCCGTGGTGGCGTCTCCGTCGCGGCCCCCTCGGGCGGCGTACTCCTGGACCGGGTGGTCGCCGACGAGATCGTGGGCGCGGTCTCGGCCTGTCTCGACAACGTGGTGGCGCACGTCGGACCCTCGGCGCCCGCATGGGTGCTCCTGGAGGCGACGCCCGACGCGATCGTGGTCACGGTCCGCGACGAGGGCCCGGGCATCCCTCCGGGACGCCTGGAGGAGGCCGCGCTTGCCGGCCGGTTGGGCGTCGCCTCGTCGGTGCGTGGCCGGGTCGCCGAGCTGGGCGGTACGGCGACGCTGACCACCGGCTCCGACGGCACCGAGTGGGAGCTCAGCTTCCCGCGCTGACGTGGCGCCCGGGCGAAGGCCCCGTCAGGCGGGCACCCGGCTCGCGGGGAGCTCGGACTCGTGTGGCGTGGCCGGCGGCTGGGGGGAACGGGCGAGTCGTCGAGCCGCCAGCCACCCGAGCACTGCGGCGAAACCCACGACCAGCCAGCCGTAGGGACCGACCCGGTCCACTGTGTGCACGAACACGTTCTGGTGCCATGCCGCGGTCTGGGGGAGGTAGGCGTTGTCCTCGACGGCCCCGAGCAGAAACGCGAAGAACTGGACGCCGATCAACGGACCCAGACAGGTTCGGGCGAGCCGCCCCATCCGCTCGTACGACAGAGCGAGGGCGGGCGTGGCGCAGGCCAGGAACTCGAGGCCGTAGCGATAGCCATAGAAGCCGTCGCCTCCGGTGAAGGTGTTCATGGCGCAGCTCGCGAGGGTGTACAGCAGACCGCCGGCCAGCAGGGACCTCGACCAGTCGGGAAGATCCCGCCACGACCTCACCAGCGCCGGCAGCAGGAGGAGCACCACGGGTGTCCAGACCAGGATCCCCCGGTCGGGGGAGACCCACATGCCGAGCTGGTTGACGATGTCGAACTGGTACTGGCTTGTGGACTGCCCGATCGACCCGACGCCGCCGTACGCTCCCAAGGGGTTCCAGGTGCCGTACATCCAATGGACCCACCAACAGGTGGCCAACAGGAAGGCGCCGCTGGCGATACCCATGCGCACCGCCGGTCCCCATGCGCGCCGCTTGATGGCCACCCCTAGGCCCAGCACAGCGATGATGAGGGCGACGTGGGTACGGCCCCACAGACCGATGCCGCCGAATACCCCAGCCGACCACCATCGGTTGGTCGCCGCTGCCCACGCCATCCCGGCTATCGCGAACACCGTGATGGTGTGTGGCCACATCTGGTTCGCCGAGATCGTCCAGACGGGGGTCGTGAATCCGAACAGCGCCGTCGCGATCAAGGCCGGTCCGTCCGCCAGGTACCGACGCAGGGCCTGACACATCAGGACCAATGCACACGCCGTCAGGAAGGCTGCCGTCAAGCTTGCGGGCACGGTGCTGAAGTGCGCGGAGCCAGACAGGAGGTATGCCGGCAGGCTCACCGCTACGACCCCCGGAAACCTGCCGAAGGCCGTGTGCCCATTGTGCGTCTGGGCGATCGCAAGCAAGCCAGCCGAGCGGTGACCGAGTTCGGGGATCCGTGTGCCGTCGATCCACGGCGACCCGGACCTGATGATGTGCCACGAGGTCCAGTCAGCACCGAAGACGTCGGTGGTCCACAGGTTGCGCGAGATCGTGAAGGCATAGACGGCGAACGAGATCAGAAACACGGCGCTGGGGATCGCCCAGGAAGGTCTCCGAGCGCCACCGGCAACCACGGTCGGGGTGCTGGGCATGGGGACATTCTGGCCGCATCCTGTTCTCCGCATGGCGACTTCGCGAGAAAGTCCGAGGGGCCGCTCCCGCGGTGTGGGGTCGCCCGGGCCCGTAGGCTCCAAGCGTGACGATCCACGCCACGCACCCGTTCGCCGATCCCGAGCCCGACCCGGTGCGCCGGTTCCGTGGGCGGGTCGGGGGGACGGTGAGTCTCTGGACGTCGGGCGACGAGAGCATGCGCGCCGGGCTGACCGTGACCTCGTTCCTGGTCGCGGCGGGGGAGCAGGCACGGCTGCTGGCTCTGCTCGACCCCGACTCCGACCTGGCAGCCGCACTGCGGGCGACCGGCACGGGAGTGGTGCAGCTGCTCGGTTGGGAGCACCGCGACCTGGCCGAGATGTTCGCGGGCACGGCGCCGGCGCCCGGCGGGATGTTCAGCCACGCGGCGTTCGAGCAGACCGAGTGGGGACCTCACCTCGCGACCGCACCGTCGTGGGCCGGCGTACGGCTCGAGGACGAGCGGGACGTCGGCTGGTCGACGCTCGTCACCACCGTCGTAGAACACCTCGAGGTCGGTGACGACGAGGAGCCCTTGAGGCATCACCGGGGTCGGTTCGGACGTTAGGGTCGGCGGCATGTCCGAGGGGGAGGACCGGCCGGCGGTCCGGGTGATGGTCGTGGACGACCACCCGATGTGGCGCGAGGCCGTCGAGCGCGACCTGGTCGAGGCCGGCTTCGATGTCGTCGCCGTCGCGGCCGACGGTCACCAGGCGATCGCACGGTTCCCGGCGGCGCGGCCGCAGGTCGTCGTCCTCGACCTCCAGCTCCCCGGGCCAGGCGGGGTCGAGGTGACCGCCGACGTACTGGGCCGCGACCCCTCCGCCCGCGTGCTGATCCTGTCGGCCTCCGGTGAGCACAGCGACGTGCTCGAGGCGGTCAAGGCGGGCGCCACCGGGTACCTCGTCAAGTCCGCGTCGCGCGCCGAGCTCATCGACGCGGTACGACGGGTAGCCGCCGGCGATGCCGTGTTCACGCCGGGGCTCGCCGGGCTCGTGCTCGGCGAGTTCCGGCAGATGGCCGAGGCCGGGCCCGAGCCGGAGCCGGAGAACGAGCTCACCCCGCGCGAGACCGAGATCCTCACCATGGTCGCCAAGGGACTGAGCTACCGGCAGATCGCCGACCGGCTCGTGCTGTCCCACCGGACCGTGCAGAACCACGTGCAGAACACCCTGCGCAAGCTCCAGCTGCACAACCGCGTCGAGCTCACCCGCTACGCCCTCGAGCGCGGCCTCGGTGGCGACGAGGGCGACGACGAGTGACCGTGGCGGAGCAGACGGCCTTCCGAGCAGCGACCCCCGAGGACGCGGTCGGGCTCACCGATCTCGAGCGCGACGCCAACCTGGTCGCGTTGGCGCACGTCTTCCAGGACACGCCGTACCCCTGGGACGAGGTGCAGGAGCGGTGGACGCGGACGCTCGCCGATCCGGAGGTACGGGTCGAGGTCTCCGGGCCGTGCGGATGCCTGGATGTCTACGTGTGCTGGGATCCGGTGACCCTGCGGCATCTCGCGGTTCGGCCGGAACGCTGGGGCACCGGCCTGGCCCGAGCCGCGATCGACCGGGCTGCCGGTGTCACGCGTCTGTGGTGCCTGGTCGACAACCACCGGGCGCGGGGGCTCTACGAGCACCTCGGCTGGCACCCGACCGGGCGTGAGCAGAGCGCCGTGTGGCCGCCGTACCCTCGGGAGATGGAGTACGCCCGATGACGGAAGGGTTGCTCGAGGTTGCCGACGCGCTCTACGCCTTGCCGCTCGACCGCTTCACACCCGAGCGCGACGCCCGCGCCAAGGCCGCCAAGGGCGACCACGATCTGGTCGCGGCGCTCAAGGCGCTGCGCAAGCCGTCGCTCGCGGCGTGGGTCGTCAACCTGCTGGTACGGCGCGAGGCCGCGCAGGTCGAGCAGGTGCTGGCGGTCGGTGCTGCACTGCGTGAGGCGCAGGAGGGCATGGACGGCGCCGAGCTCCGGACCCTGACCAAGCAGCGACGACAGCTCACCTCCGCGGTGACCGCACAGGCACGAGCGCTGGCCGCGGACGAGGGCGTGCGGGTCACCCCCTCGGTCGCCGACGAGGTGGAGGCGACACTGACGGCGGGCCTGGTCGACCCCGAGGCCGCGCGCGCTGTGCGGAGCGGCCTGCTGGTGCGGTCGCTGCGGACGACCGGGGTCGACGCGGTCGACGTCGCGGCCGCCGTCGCGATGCCGGACGCGCTGGGCTTCGAGGCGTCGCCCACGGCAGCCGAGGCGCCCTCGCCGCCGGAGCTGCACGTCGTACCGGGGGACGACACGGAGCGACGACGCGAGGAGGCGGAGTCCAGCCTCGCCGAGGCGGAGAAATCCGCCCGCGAGACCGAGAAGCAGCTGGGGAAGGCCCGCAAGGCCGTCGAGAAGCTGCAGGCACGCAGCCTGCAGCTCCAGTCGGAGATCGACGAGCTGCGGCGGCGTCTCTCCGACCTCGAGTCGCGGGCCGAGGAGACCGACGACGAGCTGGCCGACGCCGAGGAGACACAGGGGGAGGCGGAACAGGCACACGCGGAGGCCGCCCGCGCCCGCGACGCCGCCCGGAAGGCGCTGGACGACCTCTAGTCCGAGGCCCAGCCCTTCGAGCGCTCCACCGCGTCCTGCCAGCGGGCGTACGACGCGTCGGCGGCGGCGCGGTCACCGGAGGGCTCGAAGCGCTGGTCGAGCTGCCAGGTCTCGCGCAGGTCGTCGGTGGAGTCCCAGACGCCGACGCCGAGGCCGGCCAGGAACGCCGCGCCGAGCGCCGTGGTCTCGACGATCCGCGGCCGCTCCACGGGTACGCCGAGCTGGTCGGCCTGGATCCGGCACAGCAGGTCGTTCGCGCTGGCGCCGCCGTCGACCCGCAGTGGCGAGGAGTCGGCGCCCGGCATCGTCGCCAGGACGTCGCGCACCTCGAAGGCGATCGCCTCGAGGGTCGCCCGCACCAGGTGAGCGCGGGTCGTGCCGCGGGTCAGGCCGAGGATCGTGCCCCGCGCGTGGGGGTCCCAGTGGGGGGCACCGAGCCCGGTCAGGGCCGGCACGAACACCACGCCGTCCGACGAGTCGACCGTGGCGGCGATCGCCTCGCTCTCGGCCGCCGAGCCGACGATCTGCAGACCGTCGCGCAGCCACTGCACAGCAGCGCCGGTCACGAAGATCGCGCCCTCGAGTGCGTAGGTCAGCGAGCCGTCGGGCGAGCGCCAGGCCGCGGTCGACAGCAGCCCCGCGTCGGACCGCTCGAGCGAGGAGCCGGTGTTGGTGAGGATGAACGAGCCGGTGCCGTAGGTGCACTTGGCGTCGCCGGGCTCGAAGCAGGTCTGCCCGAACAGCGCCGACTGCTGGTCGCCGGCCATCCCCGCGATCGGCAGCTCGAGCCCGCAGAACGTCGCCGGGTCGGTGGTCGCGATCTCGCCCCAGTTCGGCACCAGGTCGGGCAGCGCGTCGCGGGGCACCCCGAAAAGCGCACACAGCTCCTCGGACCACTCCCCGGTCGACAGGTCCATCAGCAGGGTTCGCGAGGCGTTGGAGACGTCGGTGACGTGCCAGGTGCCGCGGGTCATCCTGGCGACGAGGTAGGAGTCGACGGTTCCGACGGCGTACCGGCCGGACTCGACGAGCGCCCAGGTGTGCGGCTCGTGCTCGGCGAGCCAGGTGAGCTTGGTGCCGGAGAAGTAGGGGTCGAGCCGCAGCCCGGTCAGCTCGGTGACCCGCTCCTCGTGGCCCTCGTCGCGCAGCCGTTCGCAGATCGCGGCGGTACGACGGTCCTGCCACACGATCGCGCGCCGGGGAGAGCCGAGGGTCTCGCGGTCCCAGAGCAGGACCGTCTCGCGCTGGTTGGTGATCCCGACCGCCTGCAGCTGGGAGGCGTCGTACGACGTGAGCACCTCGCGGGTGGCCTCGAGGGTCGCCTGCCAGATCTCCTCCGGGGCGTGCTCGACCCACCCGGGCTGGGGGAAGTGCTGGGCGAACTCCTGATAGCCCTTGGCCGCGATCCGGCCGTCGGAGGTGACCACGACAGCGGTGACCCCGGTCGTGCCGGCATCGATGGCGAGGACGCTCATCGCTCGCCCGTGCCCCGCAGGATCTCGAGCACCTTCTCGTCGATCCACTCGCCGTGGGGGTCCACGCGCATCTCGTAGTTCTCGGTGCCGACCCAGGAGCTCAGATCGGGGAAGCCGCGTTCGTGCACGAGGTGCTCGATCTCGGAGCCCAGCTCCGGGGTGATCGTGACCCGCTCGGTCTCGGTGGAGGCGGTGAGATAGAGGTCGTTGAGGTCGAGCAGCCGCGCCAGCTCGGTGACCGGGTCGGTGTGGTCGTCGACCCGCAGGTCGGCCACGATGTCGTCGCCACCGCCGTACCCCGCGCCGTCCCGGACCACCAGCAGCGCCGCCGACTGGCGGCCGCGCCGGTCACCGCCCGCGTCGTCGCCGGCGGACAGAGCGGCCAGCAGGCGCCGGGCGAGCGGCTCGTCGGTGTCGCTGGCCTCGAAGGCATCCTGCATGGCGGCGACCACGAACTCCCCGGCCAGGATGTTGCCCTGGATCGCGTAGCCGGCGCCGGTCACGCCACCCGCCCAGTCCAGGCAGGCGTGGCCGGTGTGGGTGGCCGAGCCGCCGTCGGAGTCGACGATCCCGACCTGGCGCTCGTCGCGCCCGTCGTCCTCCTCGATCAGCCGCTGGAGCGCGACCGACGCGGTGGCGCCGTCATCGAGGTGGGCGAGGGCCTGTCCCTTGAAGGCGACGTTGGCGTCGGCCTGGGTGGCGATGGCACCGACCTGGGCCACGGCCGCCGGTACGACAGCGCCGACGGCCAGGAACTTCGAGGCGACGGCCACGCCCCACGACTCACCGTCGGTGGAGCGCGCCACGATGGAGAACGTCATGGGCGGAGCCTAGCCATAACCGTTTGCCCTCAAGGGGGCTTGAAGTCGGAGGATGGGTGCGTGCTGCAGCGACTCGGCTTCCCGGACGTCGGTCCGCACCGACGGTTCGTCGGCGCGCTGGCGATCGACGCCGTGGGCAGCGGCATCTGGATGCCCCTGTCGTTGCTGTACTTCCTGCACCAGACCTCGCTGAGCCTGGTCCAGCTCGGGGCCGCGATGACGATCGCCAACCTGGTCGTGATGCCGGTGGTGCCGGTGATCGGCTCGCTGGTCGATCGGTTCGGTCCGAAGGTGATGATGCAGGCCGGCAACGCCGGTGCTGCCGTGGCCTTCCTGCTCTACCCGTTCGCCCACTCGATCGCCGCCATCGCAGCGCTGGTCTTCGCCGCCGCGGCCACCCGCTTCGCGTTCTGGGGCGCGCTCGGGCCGATGGTCACCCAGATCACCGAGAAGGGCGAGCGCGAGCTGTGGTTCGGGTTCCTCCAGGCGATGCGCAACGCCGGGTACGGCGTCGGTGGGGTGCTGGCCGCGGTCGCGCTGACGGTCGGCTCGGACGTGGCCTTCCAGTCGGTCGTCCTGCTCAACGCGGCGTCGTACGTGCTGGCCTTCTTGCTGATGCTGGGCGTCGCGGGAGGTCGCGCTGTCGCCGCCGACGAGACCCGGGAGGGCGGCAGCAACCGCGGGTGGTGGGTCGCCTTCGCCGATCGTGGCTACCGGTGGCTGATCGTGGTGATCTTCTTCTACGCCCTGGCCGAGACGACCCTCAACGTCGCGATGCCGGTGTACTTCGTCGACACCCTCGACCTGCCCGGCTGGGTGCCGGGGACGGTCTTCGTGATCAACACCGTGATGATCGGGGTCGGCCAGGGTCTGGTGGTGCGGGCCATGACAGGGAAGGCCCGCCGCCGCGTGCTGCAGGCCGCGATCGTGTTCACATCGGTCTCGTTCGTGATGCTCTACGCCGCCGACGCGCTCTCGGTCGCGAGCGGCGTGCTCGTCGTCCTGCTCGGTGCCGTCGTCTACACCCTCGGCGAGATGACGGCCGGCCCGGTGGTGGCAGCCCTGTCCGCCGAGGCTCCGCCACCGGACCAGCGCGGCCGGTTCATGGCCGCGACCCAGCTCGCCTGGGGTGCCTCGGGTGCAGTCGGGCCGCTGCTCTTCACCTTCCTGCTCCATTCTGGCGCGCTGCAGCTGTGGGGTGGCGCCGTGGTGCTGTGCCTGCTCTGGGCGGTGACGGTGCAGGTGATGGCGGGGCGGATGCCGCTCGCGCGCGAGATGGTCACCAACGTCGCCGAGGGGGCGGAACCCGCCGTGGTCGAGCCGACCCTGGAAGCGCCGACCACCCACGTGACGACGCCGCCCGGCGAGTGACGCAGGTCCCGAGACCACCGACGGATGGCCCGGTGGCGGGTACGACGTCGTGGCCCTAGGCTGACGGTCGCCCTTGTAACGATCCAACAAGCGATCAGGAGTCAGTATGCGCGTGGGAGTGCTCACCGGTGGCGGCGACTGTCCCGGACTCAACGCGGTGATCCGGGCCGTGGTCCGCAAGGGCGTGGCGGTCCACGGCTTCGACTTCGTGGGCTACCGCGACGGCTGGAAGGGCCCGCTCGAGGGGTTGACCATGGAGCTCGACGTGCCGCAGGTGCGCGGCATCCTGCCCCGCGGCGGCACCATCCTCGGCTCCAGCCGCACCAACCCGTTCAAGATCGACGGCGGGGTCGAGCAGATCAAGGAGAACCTCGCCAGCGACGACGTCGATGCGCTGATCGCGATCGGCGGCGAGGACACGCTCGGTGTCGCGACCAAGCTGGCCGACCTCGGCGTCGACGTCGTCGGCGTACCCAAGACGATCGACAACGACCTGTCCGGCACCGACTTCACCTTCGGCTTCGACACCGCGGTCAACATCGCCAGCGAGGCGATCGACCGGCTCCACACCACCGCCGAGTCCCACCACCGGGTTCTCGTGGTGGAGGTGATGGGCCGGCACGCCGGCTGGATCGCCTTGCACAGCGGGATGTCCGGCGGCGCCAACGTCGTCCTCATCCCCGAGATCCCCTTCGACATCGACGAGGTCTGCGACCTGGTGCGCAAGCGGTTCGACACCCACTACGCCCCGATCATCGTGGTGGCCGAGGGCGCGACCCCGCGCGAGGGCGGCGACATGACGCTGGTGTCGGGGGAGACGGACGCCTTCGGGCACGTCCGCCTCGGCGGTATCGGCGACCGTCTGGCCGGCGAGATCGAGCAGCGCACCGGCGCCGAGGCGCGAGCCGTGGTCCTCGGGCACGTGCAGCGCGGTGGCACGCCGACCGCGTTCGACCGCTGGCTCGCCACCCGGTTCGGGCTGCACGCCGTCGACGCGGTGGCCGAGAAGGCCTTCGGCACCATGGTCGCGCTCCGCGGCGCCGACATCGTCCGGGTCCCCCTCCTCGAGGGCACCGGCGAGCTGAAGCTGGTCAGCCCCGCGGAGTACGCCGAGGCCGAGGTCTTCTTCGGCTGACGATCCCTGCGGGCCGAGCAGAACCTCAGGGGATGAGCACGAGCTTGCCGGTGGTGTGGCCCGTCGCGATCTGACGGTGGGCGTCGGCGGCGTCGTCGAGGGGGTACGTCGCGGCCAGCACCACGCGGAGGGTTCCCTCGCCGGCCAGCCGGGCCAGCTCCGGGCGAACACCCATCCGCAGCGCATCGCCGGCGTCCGCGCCGGGGCCGCCGCCGAGCAGCTTGATGCCTTCCTGCGGCCCGCGCGCGAAGTTCGCGATGCTGGCGATCCGATCGCGGTCGGCGACCAAGGCCAGGGACACGTCCATCGCCTCGTCGCTCCCGACCAGGTCGAGGGCCGCGTCGACACCGTCGGGCGCCATCGCCTGCACGCGCGCGAGAAGTCCGTCGCCGTAGACCACCGGCTCCGCCCCGAGCTCGCGCAACAGGTCGTGGTTGCGCTCGCCGGCGGTCGCGATCACCCGGGCGCCGCGCAGGCGGGCGAGCTGCACGGCGTACAGGCCGACGCCCCCGGCCGCCCCGTGCACGAGCACGGTGTCGCCCTCGTGGACGCCCGTGGCCTCGAGGGTGTGGAACGCGGTCGCCCCCGCGAGCATCAGTCCGGCGGCCTCCGGCCACCCCAGGCCGCTCGGCTTGCGGGTCAGGGTCGAGTCGGGCACGACCAGGTCGGCGGCGTACGCACCGCGGTAGCGGAACACGATCACCTCGTCGCCCACGGCGAGAGGGCCGACGTCGTCGGCCGCGCCCTCGCCGACAACAGCCACGACCCCGGCGGCCTCGTAGCCCAGAGGTAGCGGCAGCGCGGAGGGGTCGCCGGCCTGCTTGTAGGACTTGGCGTCGGTCGGGTTCACGCCCGCCGCACGGACCCGGACGTGCACCTCGTGCGGCCCCGGGTCGGGCAGGCTGACCTCCTCCACGACGAGAGACTCCGGTCCGCCGAAGGCGGCTGCCACGACACGTCGGCTCGCGATGCTCATGCCGGGGCAACCCCGCCCGTACGACGCGCATTCCACGTGACCTGACGGCACATCGGTCGTTGTCCTGGGTGAGGCGTCCTGTGGGGGGACGGGCGTCATCACCGATGGGTCGTCCGGCCGGTCAGCCCCGGGCGGCCCATCTCAGGCCCAGCCGTCCGGATGACGTCGCCGACGCGGGGCCGGGAGGGCGTACGCCGTACCCTTGGCCCGTGACCAGCCACGACGGCGCGAGCGCCGTCCCCGACCTCGAGATGCTGCGCGCCATGCGCCCGGCGCAGCAGCCGGCCTACCCCGACGCCGACGCCGTCGACGCCGCCGTCGCCCGCCTCCGCACGATGCCACCGCTGGTCTTCGCCGGTGAGTGCGACGACCTCAAGGGCAAGCTGGCGGACGTCGCCCACGGGAAGGCCTTCCTGCTCCAGGGCGGTGACTGCGCCGAGACCTTCGCGGGTGCAACGGCCGACAACGTCCGCAACAAGCTCCGTGTCCTGCTCCAGATGGCGGTCGTCCTGACGTACGCCGCGTCGGTGCCGGTGGTGAAGCTCGGCCGGCTGGCCGGCCAGTACGCCAAGCCCCGCTCGTCCGACCTCGAGACCCGCGAGGGTGTCACCCTGCCGGCCTATCGCGGCGACGCCGTCAACGGCTTCGACTTCACCGCCGAGGCCCGCATCCCAGACCCGCAGCGGCTGATCGAGGCCTACCACTCCAGTGCCTCGACCCTGAACCTCGTGCGCGCGTTCGTCACCGGCGGCTACGCCGACCTGCGCCAGGTCCACACCTGGAACACCGACTTCGTGGTCAGCTCCGCGGTCGGCCGGCGCTACGAGAAGATCGCGCACGAGATCGACCGCGCGATGAGCTTCATGTCCGCGATCGGCGCCGACCCCGACGAGTTCCACCGGGTCGACTTCCACACCTGCCACGAGGCGCTCCTGCTCGAGTACGAACACGCGATGACCCGCATCGACAGCCGCACCGGCACGCCGTACGACGTGTCCGGCCACTTCGTCTGGATCGGCGAGCGCACCAACGCCCTCGACGGCGCCCACGCCGAGCTGCTCAGCCACGTCCGCAACCCGATCGGGGTCAAGGTCGGCCCGCGCTCCACGGCCGACGACGTGATCGCCCTGGCGGCCAAGCTCAACCCCGACAACGAGGCCGGTCGGCTCACCCTCATCACCCGGATGGGCGCGGGCCGGATCCACGACGCGCTGCCCTCCCTCGTCGAGAAGGTGACGGCGGCCGGGCTCGACGTGGCCTGGGTGTGCGATCCGATGCACGGCAACACCTTCGAGGCCTCGTCGGGCTACAAGACCCGGCGCTTCGAGGACGTCATCGCCGAGGTGCAGGGCTTCTTCGACGTGCATCGCTCGCTCGGCACGTGGCCGGGCGGCATCCACGTCGAGCTCACCGGCGACGACGTGACCGAGTGTGTCGGCGGTGGCGAGGAGGTGGCCGAGATCGACCTCGGCTCGCGCTACGAGTCGGTCTGCGACCCGCGCCTGAACCGGGTGCAGTCCCTCGAGCTGGCGTTCCTCGTCGCCGAGATGCTCCGCACCGTCTGAGCCCGTCGCCGTGGTCTCGACAGGCTCGACCGACGGGGCGCCGCCACCCGTCGCCTGGCGGAGGATCGCGCCGCCGGCGCTGCTGGTCGTCGTCCTGCTGACCGTCTTCAGCAACGGCTACGGCTACGACCGCGACGAGCTCTACTTCGCGATGCTCAAGCCGGCCTGGGGGTACGTCGACCAGCCGCCGCTCACACCGCTGATCGCGCACGGCCTCACGTCCCTGTACGACGGTGGGCCCTGGCTGCTGCGGGTCCCGGCGACCCTGTCGGCCGCCGCCTGTCTCGTGCTCACCGCGCTGATCGCCCGCGAGCTCGGCGGCGGCGCGAAGTCCCAGGCCTGGACGGCGTGGGGGATGGCGACGACGTCGGCGGTGTTGGTCTTCGGCCACGTCTTCCTCACCTCGTCGCTCGACCTCGTCGTCTGGCCGCTGGTCTCGCTGCTGGTGATGCGGGCCGAGCTGCGCAACGAGCCGCGCTGGTGGCTGGCCGCCGGCGCGGTGGCCGGGCTCGCGACGTACAACAAGCTCCTGGTGCTCCTGCTGCTGGCGGGCATCGCGGTGGGGCTGGCGCTGGTCGGCCCGCGCTCGCGGCTGCGGTCGCCGTACGTCTGGGGCGGCGCGGCGCTCACCCTCGTCCTCGGCCTGCCTAACCTCGTCTACCAGCTCACTCACGACCTGCCGCAGCTCCGGATGGGCCGCGCGCTGTCGGAGAACAACGCCGGCGACGTGCGGACCAGCATGTGGGTGCTGCTGCTGGTGCTGCTCGGGCCACCGCTCGCGGTGATCTGGGCAGTCGGGCTGCGCGCGCTGTGGCGTGACCGACGGGTGAGGTTCTTCGTCGTGGTGTTCGTGGTCGTGGTGCTCTTCACCTTCGTGTCGGGCGCGCAGCCGCACTACCCGGTGTTCATCCTGCCGATCCCGTTCGCTGCCGGCATCGTCGCCATGGAACGGCACCTCGGGAGGGTCTGGGGTGCCCTCTTCGCGCTCAACGGCGCCGTGTCACTCCTGCTGGGGCTGCCCCTCGTCCCGGTCGGCTCCGTCGGCGCCACGCCGATCCCCGACGTGAACCTGCTGGCCCAGGACTCCATCGGCTGGCCGGCGTACGTCGGCCAGGTCGCCGGCGTGTACGACGCGCTGCCGGACCGAGCGCACGCGGCTGTCTTCACCTCCAACTACGGCGAAGCCGGGTCGCTGCACCACTACCGGCCGGACCTGCCGGTCTACAGCGCCCAGAACGCCCTCTACGACCAGGCCCGTCCGCCGGTTGACGTCACGACCTTGGTCGTGGTCGGCGGCCAGTACCCCGACGTCCGCCGGCTCTTCGACCACTGCGAGGTCCGGGCCCGGCTCGACAACGGGGTCGACGTCGACAACGAGGAACAGGGCCTGCCGGTCGCGGTGTGCACCGGCCCGACCGCCTCGTGGGCCGACCTCTGGCCGCGGCTGCACCACCTGGATTGAGCCGCCGCTAGCGTGGGGCCGTGACGATCGACCTGCGCTCCGACACCCTGACCCGGCCCACCGACGCCATGCGGCGCGCGATGGCGGAGGCCGAGGTCGGCGATGATGTGTACGGCGAGGACCCCACGGTGCTCGAGCTGGAACGCCGGGTCGCGGAGCTGTTCGGGCACGAGGACGCGCTGTTCACCCCGACTGGCTCGATGGCCAACGTGCTGGCCGTCGCGTCCCTGGTCGCACCGGGACAGGAGGTCCTGTGCGAGGCCTCGGCCCACATCGCCCGCGCCGAGCTCGGCGCGCACGGTGCCTTCACCGGACTGACGATGCGCACCTGGCGCGACCCGCGCGGGCAGGTCGACCTCGGGGCGATCCAGGAGATGTACGCCCCCGACATGGGGCCGTTCTTCGTCCGCACCACCGCGATCGCGGTCGAGAACACCCACAACTTCGCCGGCGGCACCGTGCTCCCGCTCGCCGACCTCCAGGCCCTGCGCTCGTGGGCGGATACGGTCGGCGTCGGGATCCACCTCGACGGCGCCCGCATCTGGAACGCCCATGTAGCCACCGGCGTCCCGCTCTCGGCGTACGGCGCCTGCGTCGACGTGATGGCGGTCTGTCTGTCCAAGGGTCTGGGTGCTCCGGTGGGCTCACTGGTGGTCGGCTCGAAGGACGCGATGACCCAGGCCCGGGTACGCCGGAAGCGGATGGGCGGCGGGATGCGCCAGGTGGGGATCCTGGCCGCGGCCGGGTTGTATGCGCTCGACCACCACGTCGACCGGTTGGCCGACGACCATGCGAACGCCCGACTGCTGGCCGAGGCCTGCGGCGTCGACCCCGAGACCGTGGACACCAACATCGTGGTGGTTCAGCGTGACGACGCCGCGGAGTTCGTGGCCGGCGCGAAGGCGGGGGGCGTGCTGGTCGCACCGGTGGGACCTCGCGCCGTACGCCTGGTCACCCACCTCGACGTCAGCGCCGAGGACGCGAAGACCGCGGCGGGCGTGCTAGCAGGCCTGTGACCGTCAGGAGCGCGCGGCGACCAGCGACACCTCGCTGACGGCGGTGTCGTTGCGCGACGCCGGCCCGGTGCCGGGCGCCGAGACCGACGTGATCCGCACCTGGACGGTGGAGGTCTTCACCGGCGGGACGCTGATCCCCTGCATGCCGCGGCTCTCGGCGAACGTCTGGCTCACCGTGCTGCCGTCGTCGAAGACCCAGTCGACGGACAGCACCCGCCGGTCGCCCTGGTACCAGTCGTAGCGACGACCGCCGGAGAACGCCGTCTTCGCATAACCGTTGATCAGGCCGACCTGGCTGATCGTGATGGGCTCGGGAAGTTGGAAGGTCAGCACCGTGCCCGTCGCGTCGCCGGGCGTGCGCCAACAGGTCTCCGAGTCGCCGTCGACCATGTTGGGGGCCACGAACGTCACCGGCTGTCCGGCGAAGTCGACGCCCGCCGGGGCGTGTGACGGTGCGCTCGCCTTGGCGAGCAGCGACGCGTTGATGAGACCCGTGGGCGCGCTCGTCGGTGCCGTGGTCGGCGGGGTCGTGGTGGCCGTCGTCGGGGGCGGGGACTTGGTGTGCTGGGGCTTCGGGACGAGCGGGGTCGGGGTGGTGGACGGGCTGTCGTCCCCGCTGCCGCCCCCTCGGAGGAGCAGGAAGGCGCCGAGCACGAGGACCAGCACCAGACCCGCCGCCGCACCGATCCAGAGGCCGGCCCCCGGTGAGCCGCGGTGCGGCGGTTCCGGCTCGGCGTACACCGGACGGGCGTACGACGTGTCGGAGAACAGCGGCCGTTCGACCGGTTCGGCGGGCGGCTGGGGGTGCGGAGGCTCGGCGAACAGCGGCCGCTCCGGCACGGGCTCGGGGTACGCCGACTCGTCCGGCGGGACGTAGACCGGCTTGCGCGACGCGGTGTCGCCGAGGTCTGCCGCGGGCGGCGGCGGCGCGGTCGCCGACTCGAGGGGGGCGCCGCAGTTGGTGCAGAACCGCCCGCTGCTGGCGGGTGCTCCGCACTGCGCGCACCGGGTCACCTGGCCGTCCATGGTGCCTCAATCTAGGGGAGCATCTGTCGGAGGGAAGCCCCGGTCCGGATCGGAGAACCCTCAGACGACCAGGTGCGGGACCTCGGATGGTGCGGTACGACGTGGCGCGAGCTCGGCCATCAGCATCGCTGTGAGGACCAGCAGGCCGCCGACGACCATCCGGATCGTGGCGCTCTCACCGCCGAAGAGCACCGCGAACAGGGCGGCGAACACCGGCTCCATGCTCATGATGATCGCGGCCCGGGTGGGCGGCAGGTGGGCCTGCGCCCAGGTCTGGCCGATCATCGCGCCGGCGCCGGCGAAGACCGCCATGTAGAGGACGCTCGCCCAGTCGGCGGTCGTGGCGGGGAGCGTGATCCCGTTCGGGATCGTGCAGACGGTGCAGATCGCGGTGATCACCAGCAGCTGCACGATCGACATCCCGAGTACCTCGTGCGGCTGCGACCAGGCGCCGAGGCCGACGATGTGGAGGGCGTACACCAGGGCCGCGATGAAGATCAGCCCCTCGCCGTACCCGATCGAGAAGCCGCTCAGGGTGAGCACCCCCAAGCCGGTCATCGCCACCGCCACCGCAGCCCAGGTCATCGGGCCGATCCGGGTGTGCAGGATCAGGGCGGCGAACACCGGGGTGGCGACGACGTACATCCCGGTGATGAAGCCCGACACGCTCGCCGGGGTCTGGGCCAGTCCGGCGGTCTGCAGGATCTGGGCGACGCCGTAGAGACAGCCGAGGACGAGCGCGTGCTTGCGCGACTCGCGGCTCAGCCGACCGAGCGCACGCGGCGCGAAGAGGATCAGAGTGACACTGGCGATCGCGAACCGCAGGGCCAGGAAGTCGAGGGTGGGCATCCGCTGGAGCAGGTCGTGGATCAGGAAGAACGTCGAGCCCCAGCAGGCCGTGACCGCCAGCAGCGCACCCGTGGCGAGCAACGTCGTACGACGTTGCTCGGCGGGGGAGGTCTCGGCGGCGGGCACCCGCACCACGCTAGCCGCCCCGATGGTCGGTCGAGGGATCGGTCAGACGATGTGGAGGGTGATGGTGCTGCCCTTCGGCACCTCGTCGCCGCCGCTCGGGGTGGAGCCCGCGACGAAGCCCAGGCCGAGGTAGAGCGCGGCGTGGTCGACCCGGACCTTGAAGCCGAGGTCCTCGAGGGTCTGTGTCGCCGCGTCGATGCCCATGGCGCGCAGGTTCCCGGGGACCTCGACCAGCTCGGGGCCCTTGGACACCACGAGCTTCACGGCGTCGCCGTGGTGGAGCACGCCGGTCGGCGGGTCCTGCGAGATGACCTGGCCCGCGGCGACCTGGTCGGAGAACTCCTCGGTCTTCTGGACCTCGAGGTGCTGCTTGGCCAGGACCCGCTCGGCGCGGGCGGCGCTCTTGCCGGTCCAGTCGGTGAGGTGGACCGGGCGGGGTCCGCGGCTGACTGTCAGGTCGACCACCGTGGCCGGGCGCTGCCGGCTGCCCTGGGCGGGGTTGCTGAACATCACGGTGCCGGCCGGCACCGTGTCCGACCACCGCGGGACCGCGCGGCCGTAGGTGAGGTGTGAGGACGCCAGCGCGTCCTGGGCGTGGTCGACGTCGAGCCCCTTGACCTTCGGTACGTCGTAGCGCTCCTTGCCGAGCGACACGCTCAGCGTGATCGTGCCGTGGTCGACGACCCGGGCACCGGGATCGGGGTCGGTACCGACCACGCGGCCCTTCGGCACGCTCTCGGAGAACGCCGCCTGGCCAACCGTCACGTCGAAGCCGGCCCGGTCGAGCTTGTGGGTGGCGGCCGCCCGCGTCATCCCGAGCACGCCGGGGGTCGCGGTGTAGCGGGCCCAGCCGAACCAGTAGGCGCCGACGCCTGCGGCCAGGGCGACCACCAGTGCCACCGTCAGGAGGGCGGGCCCGCGGCGTCGCCGGGGGCGCCGCGGACGGGAGGTGCTCGCGACCACGACCGGTGGCGGGGCGGGCGGCGCGACGAACTCGGCGGGCGCGACCGGCACCAGGTCGACCTCGAGCATCGTCGTGTCCTCGGTCGGCGGGGGCGGAGGCGCGAGGTCGGTGGTGAGCTCCTCGTCGTCCCACACGCCGCCGTCGACGGCCTGGGCGACCCGGTGCAGCTGGTGGAGCAGGACGCCGGCGTCGGCCGGGCGCTGGGCGCGGTCCCTCGCTGTGGCGCGGGCGACGAGCGCGTCGACGTACGGCGGGATGCCGGGCACGACGCGGGACGGCGGCGGCACGTCCTCGTGGACGTGCTTGTACGCGACGGCGATCGGCGACTCGCCCTCGTGGGGCTTGTGGCCGGTCAGCATCTCGTAGAGCACCACGCCCACGGCGTAGACGTCCGCACGGGCGTCGCTGGTGCCGTCGACGACGAGCTCCGGGGCGAGGTAGGAGACGGTGCCGATGATCACCCCGCCCGTGGCGGTGTTCTGGGTGTCGGCACTGACGGCCTTGGCCAGACCGAAGTCGGCGACCTTGATCCGGCCGTCATCGGCGATCAGGACGTTCTCGGGCTTGATGTCGCGGTGGATGACGCCGGCTCGGTGGGCGGCGGCGAGCGCCGAGACCACCGGCTCCAGGAGGGTGAGCGCCCGGTTCGGCGTCATCGGCGCCTCGGCGCGGATCGTGTCGCGCAGGGTGTGGCCGGGGACCAGCTCCATGACCAGGTAGAGGGTGCCGCCCTCGACGTCGGGGTCCTCGCCCTGGTCGAAGACGTTGACGACGTTCGGGTGCGAGAGCCGGGCGGCGGCGCGGGCCTCACGCTTGAAACGTTCGGCGAAGGCGACGTCGTCGCCGAGGCTGCGGTGCATGGTCTTGACCGCGCACACCCGGTCGAGCCGGACGTCGACGGCCTCGTAGACCGCAGCCATGCCGCCGCGGGCGATCCGCTGACCGATCCGGTAGCGGCCGTCGAGCAGGTGGCCTGTCAAGGGGTCGGCGAGCATGGCACCGCCCGCGCGGGCGCGCGTGTCCTGCTCCACGTCGACCCTCCAACGCCGGTCGGGGAAGGTGACCGGCGCGCCCATCCTACGGAGAGCGGGCGCTCCGCCCGAGTCACGGCGCGCCCGGCGCGCCGCGTGCCGCTTATTGGCGTGAATAGGTGTTGACATCAAAACGAGATTGGTGTGAAGTGTCATTGACATGAACTCCACCCGCCCGTACTCCATGACCACCCGGGCCCGTGCCGTCGAGGAGACCCGGGCCCGGATCATCGACGCCTGCGTAGCCCTGCACGGCGAGCGTCCCGTCACCGACATCGGGCTCGACGACATCGCCGGCCGGGCCAGCGTGAGCGTGCAGACCGTGCTCCGGCACTTCGGCAGCAGGAGCGGCCTGGAGGAGGCGTCGTTCGAGCGCGCCCAGCAGTCGGTGGCCGACGAACGCCGTACGCCGGTCGGTGACGTGCCGGCCGCGGTCCGCGTGATCGTCGACCACTACGAGCGCCGCGGCGACATGGCCCTGCTGATGCTCGCCCAGGAGGGCCACCAGGAGCTGATGGCTCGGATCACCGAGCTCGGCAAGGCGATGCACCGGACCTGGGTCGAGGAGGTCTTCGCGCCGTACGTCGCGGCGGCCGCCGACCCCGACGAGCTCACCGACCTGCTCGTGGTGGCGACCGACGTCTACACCTGGAAGCTGCTCCGGCGTGACCGCGGCCTGGGCCGCGACCGCACCGAGCGCCGGATGCGGCACCTCGTCGAACGCATCCTCGACCTGCCCACCCTCTGACCCACCACCGCAAGGAGCCAGCCATGGCCGAGATCCTCTTCGTCACCTGGGACGGCGGCGGCAACGTGCCGCCCGCCCTCGGCATCGCCGCCGAGCTGATGGGGCGCGGCCACGGGGTCCGCTTCGTCGGGCACGCACGCCAGCGTGCGTCGCTCGAGGCTGCGGGGTTCGAGGTCGCGCCCTCGCCTCGCGCTCGCGACTTCTCCGCCCTCGACACGAACTCGCCGTTCGCCCTGGTGGCGATGTTCGGCGACCGCGGCCTGGGCCGCGACGTCCTCGACACCCTGGCCGACCGGCCGGCGGACGTCGTCGTGGTCGACTGTCTGCTCTTCGGGGTGATGGCCGAGCTCGAGCGAGCCGGAATGCCGTACGTCGTGCTCGAGCACCTGTACGACGCCTACCTCACCGGCGCCTGGATGAAGGGCCCGATGGGTCTGGGCATGCGGCTCAAGCGGCTGCACCCGACCCGGGCGCTGGCCGCCGCGCAGCTCCGGCTGGTGGCGTCGGTGCCGTCGCTCGACCCTGCGGGCGGGCGGCCGGGACTGACCTACGTGGGGCCGGTGTGCCCGGTCGCGCCGCGGGTCGAGACCGACCCGATGGTGCTGGTCAGCCTCAGCACCTTTCGGTTCCCACGGATGGCCGAGTGTCTGCAGACCATCCTCGACGCCTGCGCCGGCCTCGACGCGCGGGTGGTCGTCACCACGGGCCCGGTGGTCGACCCGGAGGTCCTGCGCACCCCGGCCAACGCCGAGGTCCACCGCTACGTGCCGCACGCCGAGCTGATGCCCAGGGCCTCGCTGGTGGTCGGGCACGGCGGGCACGGTACGACGATGCAGGCGCTGGCGCACGACCTGCCGCTGGTGCTGATGCCCATGCACCCGATGCTCGACCAGCCGATGGTCGCCACGTCCGTGGCCCGGGCCGGTGCCGCGCGCGTCGTACCGAAGAAGGCGTCTGCCGAGGACCTGCGACCGGTCATCGCCGCCATGCTGGGCGACGGGCCGCACCGGGCCGCCGCGGCGCGGCTGGGCGCGGAGATCCGCGCCCTCCCCGGGGCGCCCGGCGCCGCCGACCGGATCGAGGCCCTCGTCGTCACGCCGAGTCGGCGCAAAATGACGTCCTGAACACGCCGAGTCGGCGCAAAGAGGCACTGGATCTGCGCCGAGTCGTCATATGACGACTCGGCGGTGGGGCCTGGCTAGCCTGAGCAGGTGTTCCCCCACTCGGCGCCCCACCACTCGGGTCTGCTCGACCTGGACGGCCAGAGCGTCTACTGGGAGGAGTCGGGTGACCCGGCCGGGATCCCCGCGCTCTACCTGCACGGCGGCCCGGGAAGCGGTCTCCGCGACGGCGGCTACCGGACCAAGCTCGACCCGGACCGGTTCCGGATCATCGCCCTCGACCAGCGCGGCTGCGGACGCTCGGTCCCACTGGCCAACGACCCACGCCACGACCTCGACGGCAACACCACCCAGCGGCTGATCGCCGACCTCGAGGCACTGCGGTCGCACCTGGGCGTGGAGGCGTGGGTGCTCAACGGCGTCTCGTGGGGCTCGACGCTGGCGCTCGCCTACGCGCAGGCGCACCCCGAGCGGGTGCTGGGGATCGTGCTGATGGCGGTGACCACGACGTCGCGCGCCGAGGTCGACTGGGTCACCGAGACCGTCGGCGCGATCTACCCCGAGGCCTGGGACCGGCTCGCCTCACACGCCGAGCGCGCGGGCATCGGCTACCAGCGGTACGACGGCCGGCTGATCGCGGCGTACGCGCGACTGATGCGCGACCCCGACCCCGCGGTCCGTACGGCGGCCGCAGCGGCGTGGGCCGACTGGGAGGACACCCACGTGTCCATCGGCGCCGGCGGCTTCCGGCGCTCCCCGCGCTGGGACGACCCGACGGTCGCGGAGGTCGTCACCACCCTGGTCACGCACTACTGGTCGCAGGATGCGTTCCTGGACCCGCCGATCCTCGACCGGGTCTCCGAGATCGCCCACCTGCCGGCGACCCTGATCCACGGCCGCCTCGACGTGAGCGGCCCGGTCGTGACGGCCTGGCGCCTCGCGCAGGCCTGGCCGGAGAGCGAGCTGGTCGTCGACGAGGGGGAGGGTCACGGTGGCGTGTCGATGGTGGAGGAGTGGGCGGCTGCGAACACCCGGCTCGCCGACCGGCTCCGCGCCGCCGGGTAGGACCGGCGCGACCCGCCGTGACAGAGTTGGGCCATGACATCGCTCGCTGATGCCGACCTCTCGCAGCTGGTGGACGAGTGGCTCGACTGGGTCCAGGCCGGGGAGCTCCTCGGTGTGACACCGGCCAAGGTGCGCACCATGATCCGGGAGCACGAGCTGGCCGGCGCCGTACCCGAGCCGAAGGCGGGCCTCAAGGTCCCCGCCCTGTTCATCGACGACGACGGCCTGGTGGTCAAGGGCCTCGGCGGCCTGCTCACCCTCATGCACGACAACGGGTACGACGACCGCGAGTGCATCGCCTGGCTGTTCCTCGACGCCGACCTGCCGGGCCGGCCGATCGACGCGCTCCGGGAGAACAGGGGCTCGGAGGTCAAGCGACGTGCGCAGGCCATGGGCTTCTGAGCCCGCTCCGGCCAAGGGCCGCCTGTGGCTGGCCATGCTCGGGGTCCTCGCGCTCGCCCTGCTCACCTGGGCGCTGAACCAGGGCGGCTTCTCCGGTGGCGGGCGCAACGGCGACGCGGACCCCGGCACGCTCCCGGCGGTCGCACTGAGCTCGCTGCCGACCGAGGCCCGGCACACGGTGGTGCTGATCGACGCCGGCGGCCCGTTCCCGTACGACCGCGACGGCGCCGTGTTCGACAACCGCGAGAAGCTGCTCCCGAGGGAGCCGAGCGGCTACTACCACGAGTACACGGTGCCGACGCCGGGCTCCGCCGACCGTGGCGCGCGGAGGATCATCACCGGCAGCGGGACCGAGATGTACTGGACCCAGGACCACTACCGATCGTTCGAGAGGATCGTTCCATGAGCGGACTGGCCGGGCTGCTGGCCCACCACGCCGAGCCGGGTATCTACCGGTGGCACGGCGCCTTCGAGGTGGACGACGTACGCCACACCGTCGAGCACGCCGGCTGGCGGTTCGCCGAGATCGACGGCTGGCACGCGCCGACCAAGGCGGAGTTCCTGGCCGCCATCGGCAAGGCGCTGGACTTCCCCGACTACTACGGCCAGAACTTCGACGCGCTCGCCGACTGTCTCGCCGACGTCGTCGCCGGCGACAGCGAGGGCTGGGTCCTGCTCTGGGACGGCTGGGGACCGCTGGCCCGCGAGGACGAGCGCGCCTTCTCGGTGGCGCTCTCGGTGCTCGGCGGCCGGGTCAACGCCGACAAGGGCGGCCGCTTCGCCGTCCTCCTGCGCGGCGACGGGCCCGAACCCGCCGGCGTCCCCAGCTTGGACTGAGGTTCCGTACCTCAGACGTTGCGGACGGTGACGGCCGTCGCCAGCTCGAGCAGTACGGCGCGCGCCTGCTCGTCGAGGTCGGCCTCGCGAAGCGTGGTCGTGGCCCGGTCGGCCAGGTGGCCGATCACATCTTCGACCTGCGCGTGCGCGCCGGACTCGTCGATGATCCGCCGCAGCTCCTCCACCTGCTCGACGTCCAGCGGCCGGCCCAGCGCGGCGTCGAGCCGGGCCCCGGCTTCCGGCGGCGCCGCGTCGAGCGCCAGCGCCACGAGCACCGTGCGCTTGCCCTCGATCAGGTCGTCGCCGGCCGGCTTGCCGGTCACGGCCGGGTCACCGAAGACCCCGAGCAGGTCGTCGCGCAGCTGGAAGGCCTCGCCCAGCGGCAGCCCGAAGGCGCCGAGCTGCGCGAGCTGGCGCTCGCTGCCGCCGGCCAGCGTGGCACCGATGTGGAGCGGCCGCTCGACGGAGTACTTGGCCGACTTGTAGCGCAGCACCGTCATCGCGGCGTCCACGTCGGCGGCGCCCCTGGCCTGCACGGACACGTCGAGGAACTGGCCGGTGATCACCTCGCTGCGGCACCGGTCGAAGACGTCGAGGGCCGGTACGACGCGGTCCAGCGGCAGGCCGCACCGGCGCAGCAGCTCGTCGGACCAGCTCAGCAGCAGGTCGCCCAGCAGGATCGCCGCTGAGGCGCCGTACTGGGCCGGGTCTCCGCGCCAGCCGTCGGTGCGGTGCTCGTCCTCGAACCCGCGGTGCGTGGCCGGCCGGCCCCGGCGGGTGTCGGAGGCGTCCATGTAGTCGTCGTGGACCAGCGCGCTGGCATGGAGGAGCTCCAGCGAGGCACACGCGCGCACCAGCGCAGCGTCGTCGTGGGCCGCACCACTCGAGCCCGCGACGGAGTGGAACCCCCAGTAGCAGAAGGCCGCCCGGAAGCGCTTGCCCCCGGAGACCGACGCCCGCGCCTCGGCCAGCAGCCGGGCCGCGTCGGCGCCGAGGGGAGCGAGTCGCTCACCCTGCTCGTCGAGGAAGGCATCGAGCGCCGCCTGCACCCGGGCCCGGAACGGGGACGGGTCCCAGGTCGGCACGGTGCTGGTCACGGCCCGAGCCTAGGTCTCGCCCACCGGGCCGGCGCCGCCGCCACCCACCACCTGGACGCGAATGCCGGGTCCGGCGGCCGGTTTCCTTAGACTCGCCGCCATGACCGACCTCCCGACCATCGGCCAGCTGATCCGCGACGGCGAGCGCTCGATCTCCTTCGAGTTCATGCCGCCGCGCGACGAGGCGGGCGTCGACCAGCTCTGGAAGGCCATCCGCGACCTGGAGCCCTACCAGCCGACGTTCGTCTCGGTGACGTACGGCGCGGGCGGCACGACGCGCGACACGACGGTGCAGATCACCGGCCGGATCGCCCGCGAGACCTCGCTGCGGGCGATGGGACACCTGACCTGCGTCGGCCACACCCGCGAGGAGCTGGCGGAGATCGTGGAGTCCTACCGGGCGGCCGGGGTCCGCAACATCATGGCGCTGCGCGGCGACCCGCGTGAGGGCCCGAGTGCGCCGTGGACGCCGACCCCCGGCGGCCTCACCTACGCCTCCGAGCTCGTCGACCTGGTCCGCGACCTGGGCGGCTTCAGCATCGGCGTGGCCGCGTTCCCCGAGGGCCACCCCGCCGCCGAGTCGCGCGACACCGATGCCCGGGTCCTGGCCGCCAAGGCGCACGCCGGCGCGGACTTCGCGGTCACCCAGCTCTTCTTCCGGGCGGAGGACTACTTCGCCCTGGTCGACCGGGTGCGCGCCGCCGGGTCCGACATCCCGATCCTGCCCGGCATCATGCCCATCACGAACCTCGGCTCGGTCCGCCGGATGGCCGAGCTGATCGGCGCCGAGGTCCCGGCCTCGGTCCTGGCCCGCTTCGACGGCCTCACCGAGCCCGCCGACGTTCGCCGTGAGGGTGTGCGAGTGGCCACCGAGCTGTGCGAGGAGCTCCTCGCCGGCGGCGCTCCGGGCCTGCACTTCTTCACTCTGAACCGCTCGCGGGCGACGCTGGAGATCTTCGAGGCACTGAAGATCACGGTCTGAGAACGCCGACTACGGTGCTCGCATGCGCACCGTCACCGTCACCGGCCAGGGCGTGGCCCGGGTCGCACCCGACTCGGCCGTCGTCCGCGTCTCCGCCGTCCACCGGGCGGCCGGCGTGGCCGAGGCACTGGCCGGCGCCGACAGCGCGGCGAAGGCGGTCGCAGCCACTGCTCGCGAGTTCACGACCCATGAGCGGATCGGCTCGACGCTCGCTCCAGATCTGGGGCGAGCACGACGAGAAGAACAGGACCTCCGGCTTCCAGGCCCGCCACTCGCTGGTGATCCGCTGCCCCGACATCGAGGCGGCCGGAGGACTGCTCACCGCGCTCGCAGAGGCGGTCGGCGACCGGCTGGAGATCGAGGGCGTCTCGCTCGAGGTGGACGACCAGACCGCCGCCACCGCCGCCGCGCGCGAGGCGGCGTACGCCGACGCCGTCGACCGCGCGACCCACCTGGCGGGCCTGGCCGGCGCGACCCTGGGTGACGTGCAGGAGGTCACGGAGGGTGGCGGCGTCGGCGGGGGCCCGGTGCGCGCACTCAAGGCGATGAGCGACTCCGCGTCGTTCCAGCCGGGGGAGACCTCGATCGGGTCGTCGGTGACGGTGACCTTCCAGCTGCGCTAGGCCGGGCCGACCACCTGGGCGACCAGTGCAGCGGAGAGGCCGACGAAGGGCAGCCCGGACCCGGGAGTCGCGTGGCTGCCCGCGGCGTACACGCCTTCGACGGGGGTCCGCGGCCCGAGCCGGCGGCGGACGGTCCCGCGCCCCTGCCACTGCACGCCCAGCGGGGTGCCGCCCCATCGCTCGACCAGCTCGCGGGGCGTCAGGTCGACACGCGTCACCACCTGATCGCGTACGTCGAGCCCCAGCCCGGCGAGCATGGCCAGCGGGTCCTCCACGACCCGACCGCGGGCCGCGATGCTCCACGCGCGGTGCCCCGCCGGCGCGCGCCCACCGGTCCGGATCGTCAGCAGCGCCTCGCCGTGCACGACCACCTCGTGCGGCAGGTCGCGCACCTCACCCCCTAGGCCGAGGTGGCACAGCGTCGGTGGGATGGCGGGAGTCGTGCGCGCGACGAACCCCGCCAAGGCAGGCAGCCGGCGCGGGTCGACGGCACACACCACGACGTCGGCGTCGAGCTCCCCGGCGTCGGTGCTCACCGCCGTCACGCGCCCAGCCCGGACCACGAGATCGGTCACCTGTGAAGTCACGACCTCGACGCCGCGAGTGCCCAGCCGTCGTACCAGTGCCTCCAGGAGCACGCCGGTCCCGCCCATCGGCGCCCACACCCCGAAGCGCTGCTCGAGGTACGACGTGAGCCCGGCCCAGGCGGGCACGTCGCGGAGGTCGTGGCCGTCGGCCTCGAACGGGTACGCCGCGACCAGCCGGGCCCGCGGGTCACCGAGCGCTCGGCGCAGCCGCTTGTGCAGGCTCTCCCGGGAGTCGAGCCGCGTCGCGACGGCGCGCGGCAGGTCGTCGGGTTCCCACGGCACCTCCAGGTAGCCCCGGCGCAGGGCCTCCCAGTCGTCGGCGTACGCCTCCACGTGGTGCAACCACGGCTGCCCGAGTCCCGGCCCGAGCTCCTCGAAGGCCTGCCGCTGCGCGGCCCGTCCCACGGGAAGCACCAGCGCGGAGCCGTCCGCGAACCAGTGCTCGCGCACGCAGTCGAGCTGCACCAGCTCGAGCTCCCGCTCCAGCGGACGCCCGGTCTTGCGGAACAGGTCGCGCACCACGGCGGGCAGCAACGTGTGGCCCGCGGTGTCCCAGGCGAAGCCGTCGGCGGTCACCGGGACCAGGGCCCCGCCGAGCTCACCCTCCTCGACCAGGCTCACCCGATGGCCGAGCTTGGCCAGACGCAATGCCGAGGCCAGGCCGCCGAACCCGCCACCGATCACCACCACCCGGGCCATGGCTCGCACCCTAGAGGGGGTGCTCGGTGGAGGCTTGCGCACCCGCCAGGAAGTTCCGTGCACGTCGAGCGTGGTTCAAACTGGATAAAGTTGATCGACTTTGTATCTAATGAAGAAGGCCGGGAGAGAACTCCCCGCCAGACCGTCCGACCCCCACGCTACCGACGGCGCGTTCCCACCGTGAGCGACGTCGGGCTGCCCACTCGGAAAGGCCCCTCATGCACCTCCCCCCACCGCCTCCCTCCACCGGCCGCGCCCGCCGGTCGACACCGCGCCACGCGATGGCGATCGCCCTGCTCGCCGCGCTCGCCCTTCTCGCGACCGCCTGCGGCAGCAACTCGGGCTCGGACTCGGTCGCCCTCGACAAGCCGGTGTCGTCGACGGTCCCGGGCGACACCACGATCACGGTCGGTGACCCGGTGACCCAGGTGGCGCTCGAGACCTCGGGACTGCTGGCGAAGATCCCGTTCCACATCAAGTTCGCGAACCTCTCCGGTGGCCCCCAGACGATGGAGGCCTTCCGCGGGCACGCGCTCGACCTCGGGTCGGTGGCCGACATCCCGCCGATCTTCGCCAACTGGAACGGCCTGAAGACCCACATCGTGGCGGCGAAGTTCCGCCAGAACCCGGTCAAGCACCCGATCTACGAGCTCGGCCTCGCACCGGGCTCGGGGATCACCCAGCTCTCGGACATCAAGGGCAAGAAGATCGCCTTCAGCCCCGGCCAGGCGCAGGGCGCACTGGTGCTCCGGCTGCTGAAGAAGCTGGGCCTCTCCCAGGACGACGTCACGCTGGTCGAGATCCCGAGCACCGAGGACGTGTACAACAACGCCCTCGCCGCGCACCAGGTGGACGCCGCCCCGCTCGGCGGGGTCTACATCAAGCGCTACCTCTCCGACTTCGGCTCGAAGGGCGGCACGGTCCTCAAGACCGGCATCCGCGACGACGCGTCGTTCCTCTACGCGCCCGACACCGTGCTCGCCGACCCGGCCAAGGCGGCCGCGATCAAGGTCTACGTGCAGTACTGGGCCCAGGCGCAGCGCTGGATCCAGGACCACCCCTCGGAGTGGCTGAAGGCGTACTACGAGGAGAACCAGGGGCTGGACGAGGCCGACGGCAAGTGGCTGATCAGGAACGCCGGCACGCCCGTCGTCCCCAAGACCTGGAAGCGCGCCATCGCCGCCCACCAGCAGACCATCGACCTGCTGTCGGCGGAGGAGGACCAGCCCGACACCAAGGCCCAGGACCTCTGGGACGTGCGCTACCAGCACGTCGCCGGTGACGCGTACGCCGCGTCCGAGGGCTCCCAGTGAGCGCCACCCTCGACCGGCCCATCGCTCAGGACGACGCCGTCGTCCTGACCGTCGACGAGCGGCCCCGCCGACGCCGGCTCGGGCCCGGCCCTCGGCGGCGGTTCGCGGGGCTGCTCGGCCCGCTGGTGCTGCTCGCGGCGTGGGCGATCGGCTCGTGGAGCGGGTTCCTCTCGCCCCAGACCCTGTCCTCGCCCTGGACCGTGATCGACACCGCCCAACGCCTGATCGAGGAGGGCCGCCTGCAGACCAACCTCGAGATGTCGGCCAAGCGAGCGATGCTCGGCCTCGTCCTCGGCGTCAGCGTCGGGGTGGTGCTGGCCCTGCTCTCCGGGCTGAGCCGGCTCGGTGAGGCGCTCATCGACGGTCCGGTCCAGATCAAGCGGGCGATCCCGGCCCTGGCCATCATCCCGCTGCTGATCCTGTGGCTCGGGATCGGTGAGGAGATGAAGGTGATCACGATCGCGCTCGGCGTGTTCGTCCCGATCTACCTGCAGACCCACGCCGGCCTGCGCGCGATCGAGTCGAAGTACGTCGAGCTCGCCCAGACCGTCGACCTCAGCCGGTGGGAGTTCCTCCGGCGGGTCGTCATCCCCGGCACCCTCCCGCACTTCCTCCTCGGGCTGCGCTTCGCGGTCACCGCCGCCTGGCTCGCCCTGGTGGTCGTCGAGCAGGTCAACGCCACCAGCGGCATCGGCTACATGATGGAGCTGGCCCGTCAGTACGGACAGACCGACGTGATCATCGTCGGGCTGGTCGTCTACGGGCTGCTCGGTCTGGTCTCCGACTTCGCTGTCCGGCTCCTCCAGCGAAAGGCACTGGCATGGCAGACCACGATGGCCGGCTGACGCGCGCGTCCGCCGAAGGATCGGTGGCCGAGCAGCCCCTGGTCACCGTCGAGCACCTGATCCGCGGCTACGGCCCCAAGGGCGTGCTCAACGGCATCGACCTCCAGATCGAGCGCGGCGAGTTCGTCGCCCTCCTCGGGCCCAGCGGCTGCGGCAAGAGCACCCTGCTCCGCGCCCTCGCCGGGCTGGACGCCGCGGTCTCCGGCAGCGGCCGGATCCGGGTGCCGAAGAACGTCTCGGTGGTCTTCCAGGACTCACGGCTGCTGCCGTGGGCCGACCTGATCACCAACGTCACGCTCGGGCAGCGCAAGGCGGCGCGGACCCGGGGCAGCGAGGCGCTGGCCGAGGTCGGGCTGGGCGGCCGGGAGAAGGACTGGCCGCACCAGCTCTCCGGCGGGGAGCAGCAGCGCTGCGCCCTGGCCCGGTCCCTGGTCCGCGAGCCCGAGCTGCTGCTGGCCGACGAGCCGTTCGGGGCGTTGGACGCCCTGACCCGGCTGAAGATGCACGGCCTGCTGCGCAAGCTCCTCGGCGTCCACCGCCCCGCGGTGCTGCTGGTCACCCACGACGTCGACGAGGCGATCACGCTGGCCGACCGGGTCGTCGTGCTCAGCCAGGGCCGGATCTCCCTGGAACGGCGGGTCCAGCTCGCCGACGACCGCGACCCCTCGGCCGCCGACTTCGGGCGGCTGCGCCGCGAGCTGCTCGCCGCCCTCGGCGTACGTCGTACCGGAGAGTTCGCCGACGAGACCACCGATTCCACGACAGACACCGACGAGAGACAGGGCATCCGCATGACCCAGGCACCACGGCACATGGTCCTCAACGCGTTCCTGATGAGCACCGGCCACCACGAGGCCTCGTGGCGGCTCCCGGAGAGCGACCCCTTCGCACACCTCGACGTCGCCCACTTCCAGCGGCTGGCGCAGATCGCCGAGCGGGGCAAGCTCGACTCGGTCTTCTTCGCCGACTCGCCGGTGCTCTGGGGCGACATCGGCCGGCGGCCCTCGGGCGCGATCGAGCCGACCGTGCTCCTCACCGCGATCGCGATGGCGACCAGCCGGATCGGGCTGGTCGCGACCGCGTCCACGACGTACAACGACCCGTACAACCTGGCCCGTCGCTTCGCCTCGGTCGACGTCGTCAGCGGTGGCCGCGCCGGCTGGAACGTCGTGACCACCGCCGGGCCTGACGCCGCCGGCAACTTCGGCCTGGAGGACCAGCCCGCCCACAGCGAGCGGTACGAGCGCGCCGACGAGTTCCTCGAGGTCGCCTACCGGCTCTGGGACAGCTGGGACGACGACGCCCCGCTCGGCGACAAGGCCTCCGGGGTCTGGGGCGAGCAGTCCCGGATCCGGGCCATCGACCACGTCGGGCGGCACTTCCGGGTCCGCGGCCCGCTCAACCTGCCGCGCTCTCCGCAGGGCCGGCCGGTGATCGTCCAGGCCGGCTCGTCCGAGGACGGCAAGGTCCTGGCCTCGCGGCACGCCGAGGCGGTCTTCACCGCGCAGCAGACCCTCGACGACGCCCTGGCGTTCTACCGCGACCTCAAGCTCCGCACGGCCGCGATGGGACGCCACCCCGACAGCCTCAAGATCCTGCCGGGGATCGTGCCGGTGCTCGGCGCCACCGAGGAGGAGGCGCAGCGCCTCGAGCGCGAGCTCGACGACCTGATCCGCCCGGAGTACGCCGTGGCCCAGCTCGCGCGCACCCTCAAGGTGCGGCCGGAGGACCTGCCGCTGGACCAGCAGCTGCCCGCCGACCTCCCCGACGAGGACGAGATCGAGGGTGCCAAGAGCCGCTACACGCTGATCGTGTCGCTGGCCCGTCGCGAGCGGCTCACCGTGCGCGAGCTGGTCGGCAGGCTCGGCGGCGGTCGCGGCCACCGCACCTTCACCGGTACGCCGGAGCAGGTCGCCGACGCGATCACCGAGTGGTACGACGCGGGCGCGGCCGACGGCTTCAACATCATGCCCGCGGTGCTCCCGTCCGGCCTCGAGGCGTTCGTCGACCACGTCGTACCCCTGCTCGTACGGCGCGGCCTGTTCCGTGAGGAGTACACCGGCACCACCCTGCGCGAGCACTACGGGCTCGAGCGGCCGGCCAACCTCTACTCCGGCTCCCACCCCACCAGCGAGAGGACCCCCGCATGACGGAGTACCGCCCCTTCGGCCGGACCGGCCTCAAGGTCAGCCCGCTGACCCTCGGCACCATGATGTTCGGCGGCTACGGCAACCCCGACCACGCCGACAGCATCCGGATCATCCACCGCGCCCTCGACGCGGGCATCAACCTCGTCGACACCGCCGACGTCTACTCCCAGGGCGAGTCCGAGACGATCGTCGGCAAGGCGCTCCAGGGCCGCCGCGACGACGTCGTCCTGGCCACCAAGTTCCACGGCCGGATGGGCGAGGACGTGAACCGGTTCGGCAACTCGCGGCGCTGGATCGTCCGCGAGGTCGAGGACAGCCTGCGCCGGCTCCGGACCGACTGGATCGACCTCTACCAGGTGCACCGACCCGAGACCGACACCGACATCGAGGAGACCCTCGGTGCGCTGAGCGACCTCGTCCACGCCGGGAAGATCCGCTACGTGGGCACCTCCACCTTCCTGCCGTCGCAGCTCGTGGAGGCGCAGTACGTCGCGCGCGAGCGCGGGCTGGTCCGGCCGGTGGCCGAGCAGCCGCCGTACTCCATCTTGGCGCGCGCGGTCGAGCGCGAGGTGCTGCCCGTCGCCGAGCAGCACTCGGTCGCGGTCCTGCCGTGGAGCCCGCTGGCCGGCGGCTGGCTGTCGGGCCGGTACCGGCGCGGGGACGCCTCGCTGCCGACCTCGACCCGCGCCGAGCGCCAGCCCGGTCGGCACGACCCGTCGTTGCCCGAGAACGCCCGCAAGCTGGAGGCGGTGCTCGCGCTGACCGACGTCGCCCAGGAAGCCGGGGTCTCGCTGGTCCACCTTGCTCTGGCGTTCGTGCTCGAGCACCCGGCGGTCACCTCGGCGATCATCGGGCCGCGCACCTTCGAGCACCTCGAGGCCGCGCTGGACGCCGACAAGGTGTCGCTGGGCCACGACGTGCTCGACCGGATCGACGAGATCGTGCCCCCGGGCACGACCCTCAACGACGCCGACGCCGGCTACGTCCCGCCGGCGATCGCCGACCCGTCACTGCGTCGTCGTACGCCGGTCGTGCGTTAGGCGCCGGGCTGGGCGGCGTTGAGCGGGGTCTTGCCCTTCCACCGCCGCCAGCCGCGGCGTACGACCTTGCCCAGCGCATAGAGGAGCACCAGGCCACCGACGAGGAACACGGCGGCGATGGCGGCAGCGGCCCGCGGGTGGTCGATCGCGAACCACACGACGCCGAGCACGGCTGCGTCCTCGGTGAGACTCGCGCCGATGTTGGACAACGGCTCGGGGGAGGCGTTGATCGCCAGCCGCGAGCCGGCCTTCACCGAGTGCGAGAGCAGCGCTGTCCCGCCACCGACCACGGCCGCGACCGCGCCGTTGAGGGAGTCCGCCTGGCCGGCCAGGAGGACGCCGACCACCGCACCCGCCGTCGGCCGGATGAACGTCGAGATCGCGTCCCACGTCGAGTCGATGTAGGGGATCTTGTCGGCCACGAACTCCATCGCGTAGAAGAACCCGGCCACCGCGAGGACGTCCCACCGGCCCAGCACGTTCGGGATCTGCGGGGTGTCGTGGAGGTCGTCGGCGATGCCGAGGACGAGGACGACGAGGTAGCAGTTCAGGCCGCTCGCCCAACCGCTGGAGAAGACCAGCGCCAGTGGGTACACGCGGGCGAGTCTAGGGAGTGCTGCCCCGCTCGTGGTCGATCGCCGTGGCCAGTGAGTCGGGGTCGCGGCCGATCACGGTGGTGCCGTCGGCCGCGGTGACGATCGGCCGCTGGAGGGCGCGCGGGTGGGCGGCCAGGCCGTCGAGCCACTGGTCGCGGTGCCCCGCGTCGTGCGGGAAGGTCAGCCCCTCCTCGGTGGCCTCCTTCGGGCGCGCGATGTCCCACGGCTCGAGGGCGAGGGCGGCCAGCACCTTCTCGAGCTCGGCGCGGGTCGGTGGGTCGTCGAGGTAGCGGCGCACGGTGTACTCGACCCCGGCGGCATCGAGGTCGGCCAGCGCGACCCGGCACTTGGTGCAGGCGGGGTTGATCCAGATCTCCATCTCGTCCCCCGCGGTCTCAGCCGACCTCGGTGGGCCTCGCGCCGGTCATCGCCACCAGCTCGTCGTACGTCGTGGAGAAGACGGCGGCGGGATGGCCGGCGGCGGCCCAGACCTCGTCGTACTGCTGGAGGTCGACGTCGATCCAGGTCGGCACGGGGGAGGGGTGACCGAGTGGCGAGACCCCGCCGATCACCTGGCCGGTGTGCTGCCGGACGAACTCCGGTGTGGCCCGCTTCAACGCGGGTACGCCGACGCGTGCGGCGGTCGCGGTGGTGTCGACCCGGTGGGCGCCGGAGGTCAGGATCAGCACCGGGGAGCCCTCGGCGTCGAAGAGCAGGCTGTTGGCGATCGCCCCGACCTCACAGCCCAGCGCCTCGGCGGCCAGCGCGGCGGTGTGCACGGAGTCTGGCAGGATGACGACGCGGCCCCCGCCTCCGCGGGCGGAGTGGGCCTCCTTGAACCGGATGACAGCTGCGGGCTCGAGGTCGGGCATGGGCCAGACCTTAGCCGGAAGGGATGACGGTGGATCGGCGACTGCCTGGCTCGGTGGCGCTCGCCATTCGCGCGGCGTGGGGGCTGATCGCGGTGATCGCCGTGACCGTGGCGCTGATGGCCGTCTTCCACGACCAGGTCGTGGGTTCGTGGGCCCGGCGCCACGACGGCGCCCGTGAGGCCTTCGCCCAGGGCGGCCGCGAGGGGCTGGAGCGGGCGGGGTTCGTGCCGCCGGCGTTCCTGCCGGTCGCGGCGACGATGCTCGTGGTGTCCGCGATGCTGGTGTGGGTGCTCACGGTGTTCTTCCGGGAGGGTCACCGGTGGGGCCAGATCGGCCTGACCGGGCTGGTGGCCGTCAGCGTCTTCGCCAGCGTGGTGCTCGGGCTACTGCTGGACCCTCCGGCGATCTTCGTGGTGGTTGCGGTGGTCTCCCTGGTGTTGGAGGGGATCCTCCTGGTGTGCCTGTGGCACCCCGACACGCTCCGCTACCTGGCCGGGCCCTGGGTGGACGGGCCGGTCGACGGGCCGGTCGACTCCGCGGTCTGAGGTTTCTCCACACCCGACCGCCTGACCCCTGGTGCGGTGTCGGTGGGGCGGTGTACCTTGGCGTTGTTCGAACACCTGTTCGATCACTCGACTCCGGTGAGGGCGACCTCGACCCCCGCCCTCACCGGATCGGGTCCGTGGGGTCGGCGAGCATTGGGGAGAGCGCATGAGGCGGTACGACGACCCCGTCGAGACTCGGATGGGTCAGGTGTCGGGCACCGAGGGTCCCGAGCAGTTCCTGTGGCGAGGCCGGCTGTGGAAGGTGCGCGCGGTGCTGGCGCACTGGGTGGAGACCGGCCCGTGGTGGCAGTCCGGCACCGCCCGGGCGGTGATCGGCTCCGACGAGGACGGTCGTGGGTCGAGCCTGGACGGTCGTGGGTCGAGCCTGGACGGTCGTGGGTCGAGCCTGTCGAGACCCGACCTGCTGGGGGAGCGCGAGCTGTGGCGGGTCGAGGCGGGCCGCGGGCCCGGCTCCCACGTCGACTCGGTGGACGGGTCGGCTGAGGGTCCGGGTGACGGTGGTGGGGTCTTCGACCTCGCCTTCGACTGGAGCAGCGGGCGCTGGGCGCTCGTCGGCTGCGCGGACTGAGGGCGGGCCGATGTCATCTCACTCCTCCCCGTTCTCGCTGCCCGCGACCACCCACTCCTACCTCGCCCGGGCCGCCGCGTCGCTGAGCGAGGCGACGGCCGCCGTCGACGTGCCGACCCGCTACGCCTGCGCCCACGTCGCCGCGCTCCGAGCGGCCGCCGCGCTGCTGGCCGCGCGGGCCCGGCCCGCGCCGGCCCGTCGGCGCCCGCAGAAGAACGCGTGGGTCCTGCTGACCGAGGTCGCCCCCGAGCTGGCCGAGTGGGCGAGCTTCTTCGCCGCCGGCGCCGCCAAGCGCGCGGCCGCCGAGGCGGGGTCCACCCGCGCGGTCACCGAGCGTGAGGCCGACGACCTGGTCCGCGACGCCGACCGGTTCCTGGGCGTGGTCGAGCAGGCGCTGGGGCTGGCGCCCCACCGCTCCGCTCCGCAGCTGTGCGTCACCCCGGCCCACCCTGCCGCCCGGGCCGGCTGAGGCGGATGGACCCCTTCGTCCACCTGCATGTGGCGTCGGGCTACTCCCTGCAGTACGGCGCATCCCACCCGCACGTCCTCGTCGAGCGGGCTGCCGAGCAGGAGATGGACACCCTCGCCCTCACCGACCGCGACGGCACCTACGGCGCGGTCAAGCACGCCCGGGCCTGCCGGACGGCCGGGCTCCGGCCGGTGCTCGGCGTCGACCTGGCGGTGAGCCCGCTGACCGGCGAGGTCGCGCGGCCGGACCGACAGCGGCCCCGCACCCCGGTCCGCGGCGGCGCCTTCCGCGACGACCGGGTGCTGCCCCGGGTGACCTTCCTGGCCGACGCCGGTGCTGCGGGAGGCCGCGCCGGATGGGCCGCGATCTGCCGGCTGGTCTCGGCCACGCAGCTTGCAGGGGAGCGCGGCAAGCCGGTGGTCGACCTGTCGGTGGTGGCACCCTGGCTCGCGAGCGGTGACGTGACCGTGCTGCTCGGTCCGGCCTCCGAGGTGGGGGCCGCGCTGGCCCGTCGCCGCGACGACCTGGCCCGGGCCGCGCTGGAGCCGTGGCTCGAGGTCGTCCCCCGGGCCAACCTCCTGGTCGAGCTGGTCTCCCACCGGCTGCCCCAGACCAGCAACCAGTCCGGCTCCGGTTGGGGTCCGGGCACCACTCCTCACGCCGCCCGGATGGCCGGCTTCGCCCGCACCGTCGGTCTGGGTGCGGTGCTGAGCAACGCGGTGCGCTACGCCGACCGCCGCGACGCCCCGGTCGTCGACGTCCTCGATGCCGCCCGGCGCCTGGTCGCCCTCGACAAGCGGCATGTCGACCGGGGCAACGCCGAGGGCTTCCTCAAGTCCGGCAAGCAGATGCACGAGGTGGCCGAGGAGATCGCCCGGTTGGCCGGGCTCGGCGACACCGAGCGCGAGGCCCACCGGCTGCTGGCCCACACCCGGACGGTGGCCGACCGGTGCGCCCTCGACCCGCGCGCCGACCTCGGCCTGGGCGAGGTCCACTTCCCGGAGTTCGAGCTCGCGCGGGACCCGAGCTTGCTCGGGGCGCGCGATGACGAGCGAAGGTTGAGGAGCGTCGGCCCGGGCCGGAGCGCCAGCGACGGAACGGGCGAC
>CAWCNW010000008.1:0-13246 GCA_963796975.1 uncultured Actinomycetota bacterium | reverse complement strand
TCCTTTCTTCAGCAGGAGCTCCGCATCCGCGCATCGAACGACCTCTGGACCTTCGATACGTCATGGCGGTCAGTGAACCCATCTCCGCGTACTACCGTGGGCCGGCACCGGCGGCTGCACGGGAGGGCAGACCATGAGTAGCACCGACACGCGGAGAGGCTGCCCTGGGCCCGGCAGTGGAGACCATGCGGGCCTTGTTCGCGGCCGCCGCCTGCTCGGTCGCCCTCGTCGACGACAGCGGTGAGATGCTGCAGTTCGTCGCCTCGGACGGTGCCGGGGCGGAGGAGATCGTCGGCGTCTCCATCCCGGTCGGTCGCGGCATCGCCGGCTGGGCGACGATGTCCGGACAGCCGATCGCGGTGGGCGACGCACGGGCAGATGCCCGCTTCGCCCGAGACGTAGCGGAGTCGACCCACTACGTGCCTGACACCATCTTCGCCGCGCCGTTGGTGGACCCCCGAGGTGAGGTGCTGGGTGTCGCGTCGGTGCTCGACCCCGCGGTGGGCGGGTCGACCGACCGGGCGTTGGACGTCTTGGGTGCGATGGCGGGCCTGGTGGCGCTCCTCGTGGTCCAGACCCGGGAGGCGTCGGGGCCGGCGACCCCCTTGGACAAGCTGGGGGCCGACGTCCTGAGCCTGGTCGAGACGTGGCGTGCCGATCCCGGCACGGACCGCGCGTGAACAAGGCTCCCGCCTGGTCGGGTGCTTTCGACCGTCACGACATCGAGGACGTCGTCGGCCTGCCCCTCGACGACGTACGCTCATGGGCCTTCGGGGGCAGCACCGGTGCGGGGGTCCGCGTCGCGGTGGTCGACAGCGGCGTCGAGGCCGGCCATCCGCGCGTCGCTGGAGTCACGAGTGCCGTGGCGTTCGAGCTCGACGCGTCCGCGGAGCGCGGGTACGCCGCGCACGCGGGTCCGCACGAGGATCTCGTCGGCCACGGGACGGCCTGCGCGGCGATCATCCGCTCCCTGGCTCCGGAGGTCGAGCTGCACAGCGTGCGCGTGCTGGGCGCCAACCTGAAGGGGAGAGGCGCCCTGCTCCACGCGGGTGTCGAGTGGAGCCTCGAGCACGGCATGCAGGTGGTGAACCTGTCTCTGTCGAGCAAGTCGGACACGATGTTCGCACCCCTGCACGACCTGGCGGATCGGGCCTACTTCGCCGGCACCGTGCTGGTCTGCGCGGCCAACAACCTGCCCGGGCCGACGTACCCCTCACAGTTCGCCTCCGTCGTCTCGGTCGCCGCGCGATCCGGCGAGGCCGAGGATGCTCTCTCCTACAACGCACACCCTCCTGTCGAGTTCGGGGCACGTGGTATCGACGTGGACGTCGCCTGGCTGGGGGGTGGCTCCCTCACGGCGACCGGCAACAGCTTCGCGGCTCCCCATGTGACGGGGATGATCGCCCAGATGCTCGCCAAGCATCCATGGCTGACACCCTTGCAGGTCAAGGCAGTCCTTCACGCAGCGAGCGACAACTCCGTCCCCGGGTGAGCCAGTCCGTCCGGGCGAGTGCGCGACAGGTCCGTGCGCCGCGTCAAGCGGCCCAGAACAAGCGGATGACAGGACACGTGTCCAGGCCCTAGATTGTCGCTCGCTCGAGCGCGCACTCGGACGCCTGCCGGCCCGGACTGGGGATAGTGGATGACCGAGGAAGTCGTTGTCGCGCAACCCCCCAGCAGGGGGCTGGTCGGATCGTTCGTCCACGACACCGGCCACTCGATGCGTTCGGTGTTCGGCAACACCAACCTGCGTCGCATGCAGCTGGGCTTCGCCGGTTCCCTGGTCGGGAACTGGGCCTACGCGACTGCCGTGGCGGTCTGGGCCTACGGCGTCGGAGGCGCGAAGGCGGTCGGCATCTACACCGCTGTGCGGCTGGGACTGATGGCCGTGGCGTCGCCCTTCGCGGCCACTCTGGCCGACCGCTACTCCCGCAAGCTCGTCATGATCGGTGCGGACATCTACTGCGCAACCCTCGTCACCGCTGCTGCTGTCTGTCTCTACGTCGGGACACCCGCATGGCCGGTCTTCGTGCTGGCGACCCTGACGTCCCTCGGCGGCTCACCGTTCCGCGCGGCGCAGGCAGCCTTGACGCCCTCGCTGGCGAGGACCCCGGAGGAGCTGACGGCATCCAACGGCACCGCCAGCACACTCGAGAGTCTCGCGATCTTCGTCGGGCCGGCGATCGCCGCCACCATGCTGGCGTTCGCCTCGGTTCCGACAGTCTTCCTGTTCAACACCCTGTCGTTCGTGTGGTCCGTGCTCATGGTGTCCGGCATCAAGGTCTCCCGTGCGGACGCAGATCGCAACCCTTCCGCGTCGGAGCAGGAGACAGGCGAAGCCCAGGACACCGCCCAGGAAGGGTTCCTCGCCGAGACGTCGGCCGGGTTCCGCACGATCTGGCGTGACAAGGACCTCCTGGTCTCGGTGGTCGAGGGCTCCGCGCAGACCGTCGTGGCAGGGGCCACTGCGGTCTTCCCCCTCGTCATGGCTGTCGAGATCCTGCAGGTTGGCCCGAAGGGAGTCGGGTGGTTGGACTCGGCGTCGGGTATCGCGGCCGTGGTCGGCGGGATCTGGGCCATCTCGCGAGCCTCGAAGCACAAGCTCGCGCAGGACATGACGCTCGGGGTGGTGCTCTGGTCGCTGCCGCTGCTCCTGGTGACGATCTGGCCCTCACCGATCGCTGCCTTCGCAGCGATGGCGGTCCTCGGCTTCGCGAACCCGTTGGTGGACGTCAACCTGTTCACGATCGTGCAGCGACTCACCCCGGACGAGGTGCTCGGCCGGGTGTTCGGCGCGCTGGAGGCCTGCCTGATCGCCACGATGGCGATCGGCGCCGCCATCACGCCCCTGCTGCTGCACTGGTTCGGGCTTCGGACGACACTCGCCATCCTGGGGCTCGCCATCAGCGCTGTCGCCGTCGCCGGGCTCCCGCGCATGCGCCACCTCGATCATCGGCTCGTGGCGCCCGAGGGGTTGTCCCTGCTGACCGGCATACCGATGTTCGGGCCGCTCAACCCGGTGGTCGTCGAGGCTCTCGCGCGCGGCCTGGTCCGCGTGGACGTGCCTGCCGGCGAGGTCGTCATGCGGGTGGGCGACCAGGCCGACAGGTTCTACGTGATCGAGTCGGGGTCGGTCGAGGTGACTGCGGCGGACGGTCGCGTGCTGCGTCACGAGGGGCCTGGCGATCACTTCGGCGAGATCGGGCTGTTGCGTGATGTCCCGCGTACGGCGACCATCACCGCTCTCGAGTACACGGTGCTGCTGGCCCTCACCCGCGACGAGTTCCTGGACGCGGTCACCGGACAGGGAGACGCCCGGCGGCTCGCGGAGGACGTCATCTCGAGGCGGCTGAGGGCATGACCGTCGACCCCAGGAGCGTGCCGACCTGCGCGAGTGTCATCGCGCTGAAAGACGCCGCCGCGTCAACAACCGAGGATGAAACCGACCGAGGAGGACACCATGACCGAACCGACCAACGACAACCAAGCCGTCCACAGGCCTGACACCGGGCTGGAGGACGTCGAGGGGCACTACCTCCCGATCGACGAGGAGGGCAGGGTCGTCGTGACCCCGCCCCGCGTCGAGACGGAGGAGGACGTGGAGGGCCACGTCGCCTTCGAGCTCGACCCCGACGTCGAGATGGAGCGCAAGCGTTGACCGTCGGGTCGTCCGCACGGTTCCCGGAGACGGCGTGCGGCCGACCTGCTCCGTCGCTGAGACGACCTCCACCTGACGGGCGGACGTGGTGCTTGCAGGCGGTCCACCCGTACGCAACACTGCGTGGGCGGCAAGGTGTCGCGGTCACGGGCGGTCACATGGTGGGCGGTCAATGACGGGCAATCGACAGTCGCGGGTCCCCGCATCCCGGGTCCTCCTGGTTGCTTCCTTCGGCGCCTTCCTGGCCTTCCTCGACGCCACGATCGTCAACGTCGCGTTCCCGTCGATCCGGGCGTCGTTCCCCGGCACGACCATCGGGAACCTCTCGTGGGTGCTCAACGCCTACAACATCGTGTTCGCGGCGTTCCTCATCGTGTGCGGCCGACTCACCGACCTGCTGGGCCGGCGTCGTGCTTTCGTCACCGGTGTCGTCGTGTTCACGGTTGCCTCCGTGCTGTGTGGTGCCGCACCGTCCGTCGGGTTCCTCGTGGCAGCGCGTGTGGTGCAGGCACTCGGTGCAGCGCTACTGGTGCCGGCTTCGCTCGCCCTCGTGGTGGAGGCATTCCCCGAGGAGCGCCGCGCGCACGCCATCGGCCTGTGGGGCGCTACCGCCGCCGTGGCTGCAGGCCTCGGGCCGCCGTTGGGCGGTGCCCTGGTCGAGCTCGGCGGCTGGCGCTGGGCCTTCTTCGTCAACATCCCGTTCGGCGTGGCCGCCGCCTGGGTCGCGCATCGCGAGCTCGTCGAGAGCCGGGCACCGGGCCGTCGCCGGCTGCCCGACCTGCGTGGGGCCGCACTCATGGCGGCCGCTCTGGGTGCGCTCAACCTCGGCATCGTCAAGGGCAGCGACTGGGGATGGGACAGCCTGGCCGTTGTCGTGTCCTTCGTGGCGGCGGGCGTGCTGACATCGCTGTTCGTGCTCAGCTCGCGCAAGCACTCCTCGCCGCTCCTCGACCCGGCGCTCCTGCGGATCAAGTCCTTCAGTGTCGCCTCCCTGGCCACCCTCCTGGCAGGGATCGGCTTCTACTCCTACCTGCTGACCAACATCTTGTGGCTGCAGTACGTCTGGCACTACAGCGTGCTCCAGGCCGGCCTGGCGCTGGTCCCGGGCGCGCTGGTGGCCGCGGTCGTTGCCGCCGTCCTCGGCCCCCGGGCCGACCGGTACGGGTACCGTCCCTTCGTCGTCCCGGGGGCCCTGATCTGGGCCGGCGCGTACTTCTGGTACCACCAGCAGGTGGGGCTGGAACCCGCCTTCTGGACCGAGTGGCTCCCCGGACAGGTGCTCAGCGGCATCGGTGTCGGAGCGACGCTCCCCTTGCTGGGGAGTGCCGCACTCGTCGCCGTACCCGGGGGGCGCTACGCCACTGCCTCGGCCGTGGTGTCGAGCGTGCGTCAGCTCGGAGGGGTGCTGGGGATCGCGATCCTGGTGGTCATCCTGGGCGATCCGACGCCACTGACGGCGGTCAGCGCGTTCCACCACGGTTGGGTGCTGGCGATCTGCTGCTTCCTGGGCGTGGCCGTAGTGGCGCTGCCCCTCGGCAAGCTGAACGGCGCCGTCGAGGTTTCCAGCGGCGAGGACGAGCGTCCACCCACGGTCCACGCGCCGACGAGTGACCCGCACCCAGCGGGGAGCGTGGCCGCCGGAGCTGACGGCTTCGACCTGTCCGAGCTGCCCCTCCTCGCGGCACTGCCTCCCGAGGCGCGTGCTCGGCTGGAGGCCGCCACCCGCCTGGTCGAGGTCCCCGCCGGCACGGAGCTGATCCGCGCCGGCGACCCGGCGGGGTCGGCGTACGTCGTTCGTTCAGGGCGGCTGGAGGTCGAGGTCGACGGTCGTCTGGTCCGCGAGCTCGGCGCGGGAGCGATTCTCGGCGAGCTGGCCCTGCTGACCGGTGAGCAGCGTTCGGCCGATGTGCGGGCACGCCGCGACTCGACCGTGCTGGAGCTACCCCGCGACGCCTTCGAGTCCGTCCTGGAGACCGACTCGACCGCCTCGCGGCTGGTGCTGACCCAGGTCGCGGAGCAGCTGCGGACGGCCGGCGGCCCGGCGCAGAAGGCGAGGCCGGCCCAGCCGACGTTGATCGCGGTGGTCGGCCTCCACCCTGGCGCCCCGACCGCTGAGGTCGCGCAGGCCCTCGGGCGGCGGCTCTCGACGCACCTACGGGTCGCGATGCCAGGCAGCGTCAGCCCGGACGGCCTCGCCCGTGCCGAGCAGGACTTCGACCGCGTTCTCTTCGTCGCCGAGAGCGCCGACGACCCTCACCGCCCCGGGTGGCACGACTACTGCCTGCGGCAGGCCGACGCCGTCGTACTGGTGTCGCACAGCGAGGTCCCTGTCCCGGAGGTGCCCGTGACGCCGGCTCCCTGGCGCCAGCCCGACGTCGTGCTGGTGGGGGCGCCGCCGCCGGCAGCCGACCTCGCGGGCTGGGCGGCGGTGACCGACGCGTGGCAGCTGACGGTCGTGGACGGTGACCTCGCGGTTGGCGTGCGACCGCTGGCGGACCGGCTGGCGGGACGGTCGCTCGGGCTCGTGCTGGCGGGAGGTGGCGCGCGAGCCTTCGCGCACGTCGGAGTGCTGCGTGAGCTGGAGGACCGGGGGATGCATGTCGACCGGGTCGCCGGCAGCAGCGTCGGCGCGATCATCGCCGCGATGCATGCGTACGGGCACGACGGGCAGCGCCTCGAGGAGATCAGCTACGCCGAGTTCGTACGCCGCAGGCCGTTCTCGGACTGGGGCGTCCCCACCGCGTCACTGGCTCGGGGCCGGCGCTTGGACGATGCGGCCTCGCGCAACTTCGGCGACACCGTGTTCGAAGGTCTGCCCCGTCAGCTCCACATCGTCTCCACCGACCTGCTCAGCCGGACCCGCCAGGTGCATCGCCGGGGAGCGGTGGATCGCGCGATGGTCGCCTCGGCGCGTCTGCCGGTGCTCTTCGCGCCGATCCCCGACGACACCGGTCGGCTGCTCATCGACGGAGGCGTGCTGGACAACCTGCCGGTCGACCTCCTGACCGAGCGGGACGAGGGGCCCGTCGTGGCCGTGAACATCTCGATGGGGGGTGGTGGCGGTGGGCCGGTGCGCACCGGGCGTCCCCGCACACCCGCGCTCGGCGAAACGCTCCTGCGCACGATGATGATCGGGAGCGGTGGCGCGGTCGCGGCGGCTCGTGCCGAAGGCGCGTGGGTCGTGACACCTCCGACGCTGGGGGTGGGACTGCTCGAGTTCCACGAGCTCGACCGGATGATCGCTGCCGGCCGGAGCGCGGCCCGGGCGCTGCTCGAGCGGGCCGGTGACGCCCTCGGCCTGCCACCAGCGCCGGCTGAGAGCGACCCCATGACACCCGTGGCCACGCTCGAGAACGCGCCGTCAGCCTGAGCGCGAGGGCGGTGCCGGGAGGCGCCTACGAAGGACGGCAGACGTCGAGGGTGGCGTCCTGAACGGCGACGACGATGACGAGATCCTCCGCCAGCGTGGGTGCCCAAGCGCCGATCTCGTCCAGAGCGGGATCAGTGCGCGCGGGAGAGTGGTGGAAGAGCACGAGCGTCCCCGCGCCGCACTGCTGCGCGAGCCGCACGGCGTCCTGCACGGTGGCATGACCGTAGTCGACCGCCACCGGGCGTTCCCCCTCGAGGAACTGCGCGTCGTGCACGAGGACATCGACCCCAGCGAGCATGTCCGTCAGCTCCGGGGAGATTCCGGCGGCGGGTGCGTGGTCGGGAAGGTACGCCAGTGAGCCTGCCGCGTCGTCGACGCGCACGGCGTAGGTCCGGCCGCCCTTGTGCTCGATGTCGACGGTGGAGACCGTGAACCCCTCGACCTCGTGCCGGCCCTCGGCCAGGGCGTGGAACGCCCAGGCGCCGTGCATTCCCTCTGGAGTGATCGGGAACGACGGCGGCGAGAACGAGCGCGCCAGGAGGTCGCGGCCGGAACGGTCGTCCTGAGCGGGTATGTACAGATCGACCCTCGCGCCGTCCCTGTCACCGGCGCCGAAGAAGGGCAGTCCTTGCACGTGGTCCCAGTGGAGATGGCTGAGGACGATCGACCCGTCGAAGGCCGCGCCGTCGAGTAGCGACGTGAGCGAGCGGAGGCCGGTGCCGGCGTCCAGGACCAGCGTCGGCACGGAGCCGCCGACTGCGGTGACCGCCAGGCACGACGTGTGGCCCCCGTAGCGGACGAAGTCGGGGCCGGGTGCTGGTGTGGAACCGCGGACACCGAGAAACTGCACCCTCACCGCGCGTTCACGCGGCGGACTCTAGCACCGGCTCGAGGTGCCGCGATCCACCTTCGCGGATCGGAGTCCGCACCATGAGAGTGCTGCTCCTCCAGCGACCAGTGATGGACGCTGTCGTGATAGGACTCTGGTCGGCGATCGAGTGGGAGCCGCGGGCGCGGCTCCCGACGAACATGGTCGGTCTGGGCAGGGTGGTGAGGTCGTGCGCAAGCTCCTCGACTGGTGGCTCGCGCGCGACGGGAGCCTGCGCGCGACGAGGCGGGCTGCCCGGACGGCGATCGTGATGCCGGTCATGTTCGCGTTCGGGTCCCAGGTCATCGGGAACGCCGACGTGGCCACCTTCGCGGCCTTCGGCTCCTTCGCGATGCTGCTGCTCGCCGACTTCGGAGGGACGCGGGGGGAGCGGCTGGCGGCGCAGGCGTCACTGGTCGCCGTCGGCTGCGTCCTGATCCCGGTCGCCACCTTGGTCTCGCGCAATGCCTGGCTGGCGACGTCCGCGATGTTCGTCGTGGGTTTCCTGGTGCTGTTCGCCGGCGTGGTCAGCTCGACCTTCGCCGCTGCCACCACCTCCGTCCTGCTGAGCTTCATCCTCCCCGTCGCCACACCGGCCGGGCCGGCCGTCATCCCGGACCGGGTGCTCGGCTGGCTCCTCGCCGGAGTGGTGTCTCTGCCCGCCGTCACGTTGCTGTGGCCGGCACCCCGCAGCGAGCCCTTGCGCGACGCTGCGGCGGACGCCTGTCGGCAGCTGTCGGCACGCCTCACCGCGGAGGTCGCGCGCATGCACGGCGAGGAGGGTGAGGACGTCGAGACCGCCGTGGCTCGGTCCGACGCCGCGGTCGCCCGGCTGCGCACCACGTTCCTGGCCACGCCGTACCGTCCGTCCGGTCTGACCACGGCGACCCGCGCGGTCGTCCGCCTGGTCGACGAGCTGGTCTGGCTCAGCGTGATCCTCGACGCCACCGCGACCATGGGCCCCCACCAGGCCGACCCGACCGTGCGTGACGTGAAGTCGGCGGCGGCCGTCCTTCTTGACCACGCGGGCAAGGAGCTCAGCCTCGACGAGCCCCCTCAGGACAGTCTGCAGGACCATCTCGACGACCTCGCCCGCGCTCGCCGGGCGATGGGGGTGGCGGCCCTCGACCTCGTGCAGCCGCCGAATCAGAACCCCTCTGCAGAAGGGATCGTCGCGCTTCTCGGTCCGAGCTACCGGGCCCAGGAGCTCTCGTTCGCGGTGATGGGGATCGCCGAGAACATCGCGATCACCTCGGCGGCCGAACAACGCTCCTGGTGGCGCAAGTGGCTCGGTCGACCGCCGCGGGGCCTGGCAGGCCCGATCTCCTCGGCCCAGCAGCGAGCGCTGGCGCACGTGGAGCCGCACTCGGTGTGGCTGCGCAACAGCGTCCGTGGCGCCGTGGCGCTCGCCGGGGCCGTGCTCATCGCCAACCTGAGCGGCGCGCAGCACAGCTTCTGGATCGTCCTCGGCACCCTCTCGGTCCTCCGGTCCAACGCGCTCAGCACCGGCCAGAGCGCGGTCCGCGGGCTGGTCGGTACGACGATCGGGTTCGCCATCGGCGGTGTCTTGGTGCTGCTGCTCGGCACGAACACCCAGCTGTTGTGGGTGGCGCTGCCTGTCGCGATCCTGGCCGCCGGCATCGCGCCGGCGGTCTCGTTCGCGGCGGGTCAGGCGGGGTTCACGGTCGCCCTCCTGATCCTGTTCAACATCATCAGCCCGGCCGGCTGGCAGGTCGGTCTGGTCCGCGTCGAGGACGTGGCGATCGGCTGCGCTGTCAGCCTGTTGGTCGGGACCCTCTTCTGGCCGAGGGGCGCCACCGGTCTCCTGCGCCGGGCCCTCACCGAGGCGTACGCCGAGTGCGCGGCGTACCTGCGAGCCGCCGTCGAGAGCGGCGCCGCCCCCGACGCCCCCATGACCGAGGCGGAGGTGGCCTCCTCGCGGGCCGCCGCTGCGGCTCGCCGTCTCGACGACGCCTTCCGGCAGTACCTGGCCGAGCGGGGCCACAAGAGACTGAGCCTCGCCGAGGTCGCCTCGCTGATGACGGGGGTGGCGGGACTGCGGCTGACCGCCCAGGCCGTCTCGGACCTCTGGTCCGGGACCGAGCCGACCCGCACGGGCTTCCCGCGGGCGCAGCTCGAGGTGATCGTCGCGACCGAGCGAGTGACCAACTGGTTCGCCGCGATGGCACAGGCGATGACGGGCTCCGGTGTCGTACCGAGGGCACTCACGAAGGACGGCGCCACCAGCCAGCGACTGGTCGAGGCACTCGGGGGTGACCTGGCCGCCGCGGAGGCGTCGCACGCCTCGGTCCGGGGGCACACGGTGCGGCTGGTGTGGACCAGCGACCACGTGGACAGCGCCCGCCGGCTGCAAGAGGTGGTCGAGCAACCGGCTCGTACCGTGTCCACCTAGGCGTGAACCCGCACCGACGGCTGGTGTGCAGGGTCACAGCCCGATCGGGAGTAGTTGAGCATTCAACTGAGTTGAGACGGGCATGACCTCCGCCCCCCTCGCCCTGTCCCCCGACGCGCAAGACCTGCTCTTCCGCGACGCCCGCACCGCCAACTCCTTCACCGACGAGGTCGTGACCGACGAGCAGATCGCCGCGATCTACGACCTCATCCAGTACGCGCCCACCGCCATGAACACGCAGCCGCTGCGCATCGTCCTGGTCCGGCAGGGCGAGGCCCGCGAGCGCCTCCTCAAGCACATGGCCGACGGCAACCGCGACAAGACCGCCGACGCTCCGCTGGTGGCGATCCTGGCCGCGGACACCGACTTCCACGAGAACCTGCCGCGGACGTTCCCTCACTTCCCGGGCGCCAAGGACGTGTTCGCCGACGACGACGCCCGCGAGCAGTCTGCGAAGTTCAACGCCACCCTGCAGATCGGGTACTTCCTCCTCGGTGTCCGCGCCGCCGGTCTCACCGCCGGGCCGATGGGCGGCTTCGACGCCGACTCCTTGGACCACGACTTCTTCGAGGGCAAGCCCCTCAAGTCCCTCCTGGTGGTGAACATCGGCAAGCCCGGCGAGAACGCCTGGTTCGACCGCCTGCCTCGCCTGGAGCACGACGAGGTCGTCTCCACCGCCTGACGATCGGTCCGCGTGCCCCCGGTGCGAGGATGCCCCGGTGCGTCGTGCCGTGGCTCCTCTGCTCGCGGTGACGGTGGCGCTGGTGCTCGCGGACTCCGCGGTGGTGACCCTCGCCCTGCCTGACATCCTGCGGAACCTGCACACCTCGGTCTGGCAGGTCGCCTGGGTGCTGATCTCGTTCAACCTCGTGCTGGGGCTGGTGGCGGTGCCGCTGGCCGGGCTCTACACACGATCGTCGCCACGGATCTTCTGTGCCGTCGGCATCGCGGTGTTCGCGGGCGCCTCCGCGTGGTGCGCGGCCGCGGGGTCGATCGAGGCACTGGTGGCCGGTCGCTGTGTGCAGGCGTTCGGGGGCGCGGCGGCCCTGATCGGCTGCCTCGAGCTCCTGGTCGCGGAGTACGGCGAGCGCCGCGGCGTCGCTGCCTGGGTGACTGCCGGCGTGATCGGAACGGCGGCCGGACCGGTGGCGGGTGGGCTGCTGACGCAGGCGTTCTCCTGGCAGGCGATCTTCGTGGTGCAGGTGCCGATGGCCGTGCTGGCCGCTCCGGCCGCGCTCGCCGTCGTCGCCGTACCCGCGCCGACACCGGACCGCCATCGGCCGGCGCTACGCCCCAACCTCACCCTGGCCCTGCTCTCGGCTGCGCTCACGGCGGCGCTGTTCCTGCTGGTCCTGCTCATCGTCGAGGGCTGGCACCGTTCGCCGGCCGCGGCCGCGGTGACCGTCTCCGTCGTACCGCTCGCGGCAGTCGCGGCGCGACCGCTCGCCCGCCTCCTCAGACCCCCCGCCGAGGTCGAGGTCGCCACGGGCTGTTTCCTGATCGCTGCCGGACTGGTCGGTCTCGCTCTGCTGCCGTCGGCGGACCTGGCGTGGACGATCGGACCGCAGGCCCTGGTCGGGCTCGGCCTCGGGCTCACCATCGACCGGCTGACGGCCCAGGCGATGGAGATGCGGCTGCCGCGGGTCCAGCACGCGGGGTGGACCATCGGCGCGCGGCACATCGGCGTGGTCGTGGGGCTGGCGCTGCTGACGCCGGTCTTCACCACCGACCTCCAGGACGCCCAGGTCCCGGCCCAGGAGGCGATCACGTCCCTGGTGCTCGACGCTCCGCTGCAGCCGCAGGACAAGATCGCGGTCGCGCAGGCACTCGGCCGGCAGCTGTCCGAGCAGCAGGGTCAGGTCCCCGACCTGCATCCCGCCTTCGCGGCGCTGAGCCTGGACGCGGGCGAACGCCCAGCCGCGGCCACCCTCGAGCGCGCGCTCCAGGCACAGCTGGAACGCGCCGCGACCCGCGCCTTCCGCAACTCGTTCCTCGTGGGCGCCGGCCTCGCGCTGCTGGCTCTGCTCGCGGTGGTCGCACCCCGCAGAAGGGCGACGCCGTGAACGGCCGCCCTCACCCGGCCAGTCTGCCGGCGCTCGCACTGGTCCTGGTGGCGGTCGTGCTCGGAGTCCAGCTCGCTCACGGAGGAGGAAGCTTCGAGCCACTCCGGCCCGCGGACCCGTGCGCCCCGCGTGCGGTCACCTCGACGGCTGGTGGCATCGACGGACTCACCGAGCGCCTGGTGCTGCTCGGCATCGACGGCGCCGCCTGCCGGCTGCACGTCAGCCGAGAAGCACTCACCCTGGACCTGGCGCAGCCCAGCACCCGCACGGACGCCCAGATCGATGCCCTGCACGCCGGCCTGCTGTCGGCGGTCGAGCGGATGAAGGACGAGGGGTCGCTGCCCCCCGCCTCGGCGCTCGTCGACGAGGCCCTCGACTCCGCCGACCTCAACAGCTTCCTCGAGGCCGCGATCCGGGCGCTCCCCGACTCGGTGGTCGACGCCGCGCTGAAGACCGACGACGTCCTCACCCGCACCATCGACGGCCTCGACCTCCGCGCCGTCCTGGCCGACCTCGACAACCCGGACGACCTCGACCAGCAGATCAACGCTGCGGTCACCCAGGCGGTGCAGGACTCCCTCGTCGCCCGTCTCCGCGACCTGCTCTGAGCGCGGCGTAGCATCAAAGTCGAGTAACTCACATGACATAGCGCCCGGCTCGCGCCGGAGGAACCGTGGGGAGACGACGTATGTGTCGAGAAGTCAGCTGCCCGATCTGTGGCAAGTCGACCTGGGCGGGATGCGGCGACCACGCCGACGCGGTGATGGCGGCGGTGCCGGTGACCGACCGCTGCCCGGGCCATGCTCCGGACGGCGCGGAGTCGGAGAGCCGCGCGGAGGCCGGGATCGGCGCCTGACCGGTTCCCGCCCGAGCG
>CAWCNW010000007.1:0-63159 GCA_963796975.1 uncultured Actinomycetota bacterium | reverse complement strand
CGGCACGGAACCCGTGGAATGGATCCCACACCTAGCGCCCAACGTTTACGGTGTGGACTACCAGGGTATCTAATCCTGTTCGCTCCCCACACTTTCGCTCCTCAGCGTCAGGACATGCCCAGAGAACCGCCTTCGCCACCGGTGTTCCTCCTGATATCTGCGCATTTCACCGCTACACCAGGAATTCCGTTCTCCCCTGCATACCTCCAGTCTGCCCGTATCGAAAGCAAGCCACCAGTTAAGCCAGTGGATTTCACTCCCGACGCGACAAACCGCCTACGAGCCCTTTACGCCCAATAATTCCGGACAACGCTCGCACCCTACGTATTACCGCGGCTGCTGGCACGTAGTTGGCCGGTGCTTCTTCTGCACATACCGTCACCACCTTCACAGGCGCTTCGTCTGTGCTGAAAGAGGTTTACAACCCGAAGGCCGTCATCCCTCACGCGGCGTTGCTGGATCAGGCTTCCGCCCATTGTCCAATATTCCCCACTGCTGCCTCCCGTAGGAGTCTGGGCCGTGTCTCAGTCCCAGTGTGGCCGGTCACCCTCTCAGGCCGGCTACCCGTCAAAGCCTTGGTAGGCCATTACCCCACCAACAAGCTGATAGGCCGCGAGCACATCCCCCACCGAAAAAACTTCCCACCCCACACCATGCGGTGCAAGGAGAATACCCGGTATTAGCCACCCTTTCAGGCAGTTATCCCAAAGTGAAGGGCAGATTACTCACGTGTTACTCACCCGTTCGCCGCTCGAGTACCCCCGAAGGAGCCTTTCCGCTCGACTTGCATGTGTTAAGCACGCCGCCAGCGTTCGTCCTGAGCCAGGATCAAACTCTCCATCGAAAACAGTAAAAACCGTTTCATGAAAAACCATCTCCAAGCCAAAAAACGAAAAACTAGCTATCGCCAGAATCATCGTTCGTCAACTCAAAAAGAAACCAAAAGAGGTTTCATACAAACCAATTCATCGACAAACACACTGTTGAGTTCTCAAAAATCAGACGCGCACTCGAGAGACCTCTCGCGAGGTGTCTCGGGGGCAACCTTGTAGAACTTACCGGTCCTGCCACGTGGGCGTCAAATCAGATCGGCTTCGTCCCCGTGCTGCTCCCTCGGCCCTGCCGAAGACCGGCGGGCACCTGGTGGAGCAACGTCAGAAGAGTACCTCGTGGCCCGAGGCGATGGCACATCGGGGTGGGCTCAGGAGACGGGTTCGGGGTCGCCGACGCGGTAGCGGTAGAAGGACGGCGCAAGGGCGACCGAGATCGCCAGCCCGACCAGGACCAGCACGCCCCCCAGCGCCGCGGTCAGCGCCGTACCGATCACCGAGGCGGCGGCGCCGTGCAGCACGTCGGCGATCCGGGGCCCGCCCGCCACCACCACGATGAACACCCCCTGCAGTCGGCCGCGCACGGCGTCCGAGGCGGCGCTCTGCAGCATGCTCGAGCGGAACGCCGCGGAGGCCATGTCCGCGGCGCCGCCCACCACCAGCATGAGTACCGCTGCGGTCAGCATCGCCTCCTGTGCCCGGGGCGCCAGGCCGACGGCGACACCGAACGCCGTCATCGCGAGTCCCCAGACGGCGATCGCGCCGACGACTGCGCGACCCTGACCACGTACCCGCGACACCCAACCGGACAGGACGCCGCCCAGGACCGCGCCGACGGGGATGCCGGCGAACAGCAAGGCGAAGGCGAGACCCCCGTCGGTGGGCCCGCCGAAGCTCTGGTGGGCGACCTGCGGGAAGAGCGCCCGGGGCAGCCCGAAGACCATCGCGATGATGTCGACGACGAAGCTCATCAGGAGGACCCGGTGCCCGCGCAGGTAGCTGAACCCGTCGAGGACGGCGGAGAGCCCTGGAGTCTTGCCGCTCGAGCCCTCGATCCGGAGCCGGGGCAGCCGGATCACCGCCCAGAGGGTCGCGAACAGGGTGAGCGTGTCGACCAGGTAGAGCACGGAGAACCCGAGCACGGGGATGAGCGCGCCGCCGATCAACGGTCCTGCGATCGCCCCCGCCCCCATCACGGTCATGTTGAGGGAGTTGGCGGCCGGCAGCTGCGCCGGCGGTAGCAGCCGGGGCAGGACGGCGCTGCGAGTGGGCTGGTTGATCGCGAAGAACGCCTGCTGCACCGAGAACAGACCGAGCAGGAGCCACACGTTGTTCGCGTGGAGGGCGGCCTGCGCCCAGAAGGCGGCGCTGGTGAGGATCAGCCCGACCGTGGTGACCTGGAGGATCGTCCGGCGGTCCATCACGTCGGCCAGCGCGCCGCCCCAGAGACCGAAGACGACGAGCGGTACCAGCCCGAACACGCCGGTGAGGCCGACGTACGCCGAGGAGCCGGTGATCGAGTAGATCTGCGCCGGGACGGCGACCACGGTCAGCTGGGCACCGATGACGGTGATGATGTTGGCCGACCAGAGGCGGCGGAAGGCGGGGGTGGACAGCGGTCGGGTGTCCGCGAACAGCCCCCGGAGATGCACGTGAGGACCCTACGACTCGCGCCGGCGGGTCACGGCAGGGCGGTACGCGCTCACGCTCGGCTCCTCGGCGAGCCAGAACCGCCACGGCCGGTCGGCGGCCAGGCGCAGGCCGACTCGCGGGCCGGTGAGTACGCCGGCGCCGTGATGCTCGCCGAGGGTCAGCGTGAGCGGCGGCCGGGTGAGGTCGTGACCGTTCTGCGGTGCCGCGATGCCGAGCGCCTGGCACAGGTTGGCCGGGCCGCGAGCGAGGTCGCGGTCGCTACGGGCAGTCGTACGGCGGGTCCGGGCGACGTCCAGGCCGTCGACCACCTCGCCTGCGCGGAGCAGCACCGCGCTCGGCGACCCCTCGGGTCCGCACACCACGTTGCAGCAGAAGTGCATGCCGTAGGTGAAGTAGACGTACAGGTGTCCAGGCGGTCCGAACATGACCGTGTTGCGCTTGGTCTGACCGCGGTAGGCATGCGAGCCGGGGTCGTTCGGCCCGTCGTACGCCTCGACCTCGGTGACCCGGCAGGCGACCTCGCCGTGGCGCAGGACCGAGCCCAACAACCGCGGGGCGACGTCGAGCACCGGGCCGGCGAGCAGGTCGCGCAGGTCAGCCGAGGGCGGCACGGAGCTCCCGGACCCGGTCGGTCGCCTCGCCCAGCTGCTCGCGGACCCGCACCGGCGCCGTACCTCCACGGCCGGTGCGCGACGCGACCGAGCCCTCGACGGTGAGGACCTCGCGCAGCTGCGGGGTGAGGTGCGGCGAGATCTCGGCGAGCTGGTCGTCGGTGAGGTCGGGCAGGTCGCAGCCGAGCTCCTCGCAGCGCCGTACGCAGGCGCCGGCGAGCTCGTGCGCCTCCCGGAACGGCACGCCCTGGCGCACGAGCCACTCGGCGACGTCGGTGGCCAGCGAGAAGCCCTGGGGTGCCAACGCCGCCAGGCGTGCGGTGTCGAAGGTCAGCGTCGCGACCAGGCCGGTCATCGCGGGGAGGACGACGAGGAGAGTGTCGACCGAGTCGAAGACCGGCTCCTTGTCCTCTTGCAGGTCGCGGTTGTAGGCGAGCGGCAGCCCTTTGAGGGTGGCGAGCAGGCCGGTGAGGTTGCCGATCAGCCGCCCGGACTTGCCGCGGGCGAGCTCTGCGATGTCGGGGTTCTTCTTCTGCGGCATGATGCTCGAGCCGGTCGACCAGGCGTCGTCGAGGCGGACGAAGCGGAACTCGGCGGTCGACCAGAGCACGATCTCCTCCGACAGCCGGCTCAGGTCGATCCCGGTCATCGCGGTGACGAACGCGAACTCGGCGACGAAGTCGCGCGCGGCCGTGCCGTCGATCGAGTTGGCACTGGAGTCGGTGAAGCCGAGCTCGGTCGCCACCGCCTGGGGGTCGAGTCCGAGGCTGGAGCCCGCAAGGGCCCCCGAGCCGTACGGCGAGTCAGCGGCCACGCGGGAGTCCCAGTCGCGCATCCGGTCGACGTCGCGGAGCAGCGGCCAGGCGTGCGCGAGAAGGTGGTGGGACAGGAGCACCGGCTGGGCGTGCTGGAGGTGGGTGCGGCCAGGCATCACGACGTCGAGGTGGTCGCGAGCCTGCACGACGAGGGCGTCGACGAGGTCGAGGACCCGGGCGGCGACCGCGCGCGCCTCGTCGCGCAGATAGGACTTGAAGAGGGTCGCGACCTGGTCGTTGCGCGAGCGGCCGGCGCGAAGGCGGCCACCCACCTCGGGACCGACCTCCTCGATCAGCAGCCGCTCGAGCGCGCCGTGCACGTCCTCGTCGGAGGGGTCCGGGCGCAGCGACCCCGCGTCGTACGACGTGGCGAGCGCTGCCAGCCCGTCGAGCAGCCTGCGGTGGTCGTCGTCGGTGAGCAGGCCGGCTGTATGCAGGGCATTGGCGTGGGCGCGGGAGCCGGCGAGGTCGTAGGGCACGAGCCGCCAGTCGAAGTGCGTCGACCGCGACAGCGCTTCGAGCTCGGGCGACGGACCGCCGGCGAACCGGCCGCCCCACAGCTTGCCCTCGTTGGTGCTGCTCACGCGTGTCCCTCCTCATCGCTGCCCAGAACCGCACGGACGGCCAACCTCATGATGTCGGGCAGATCGGGCGCGACGGCGGATCCGTCCGTCTCCAAGGCCTCAGGCGTCCACCAGTCCGCGGCCAGCACGTTGCCCACCTCGAGCCGCTCGAGGTGGTCGAAGGTCACCTCCACATCGGGAGCGAGCGGCATCGCGAAGAATGTCGCGTCGCTGACGAACGACCAACCGGCCCAGCTGAACTCATAGACACCGCGGTGGATCGCCTCGGTCAGCGCCTCGGGGCGGGCCTCGATCCCGGTCTCCTCGTGCAGCTCGCGCAGGGCTGCCTCGACCAGCGTCTCGCCGGGGTCCACCGCACCGCCGACGCTCCCCCAGCGCAGGACCCCTGGGTACGTCGGGTCCTGGTCCTGCAGCAGAAGCACCTCGCCCGCCGGGTTCACGGGCAGCACGCGGGCGGTCAGGCGCAGGTCCGGGGACACGAGGTCTTCCTATCAGTCGCTCCTCGCCGAGTCGTCACGTGACGACTCGGCGTACTTTGCTTGTCCTCTTTGCGCCGACTCGGCGTCATCTGCGTGCCTCTTTGCGCCGACTCGGCGTCAGTCGGTGCCGACCTCCATGGCGGCGTGGTCGAGGGCGGCCTCGCCGTCGTCGCCGACGGCCGCGGGGTTGCTGGCGATCCGGGCCGCGCCGCCGGCAGGCAGGGCACCGAGCAGGTGGCCGTGCTCGACCAGCACCTGGCCCTCGTCCAGCGGCTGGGTCGCGTAGAGCTCGAGCTTGCTGCGCGAGTCGGCGATGTCGAGGTTGCGGAGGGTGAGCTGGCCGATCCGGTCGGTCGGGCCGAACGCGGCCGACTCCACCCGCTCCATCGACAGCTTGTCCGGGTGGTAGGAGAAAGCCGGGCCGGACGTGCGCAGGATCGAGTAGTCCTCCCCACGCCGGAGCCGCACCGTGACCTCGCCGGTCACCAGCGAGCCGATCCAGCGCTGGATCCCCTCGCGCAGCATCAGCGCCTGCGGGTCGAGCCAGCGTCCCTCGTAGAGCAGCCGGCCCAGGCGCCGGCCCTCGTCGCGGTAGGTCTGCAAGGTGTCCTCGTTGTGGATGGCGTTGAGCAGCCGCTCGTAGGCGATCCAGAGCAGCGCCATCCCGGGCGCCTCGTAGATGCCCCGCGACTTGGCCTCGATGATCCGGTTCTCGATCTGGTCGCACATCCCCAGGCCGTGGCGGCCGCCGATCTCGTTGACCGCGTGCACGAGACGCACCGGCCCGTCGCTCCCGTCGTACGACGTGCCGTTGACGGCGACCGGTCGGCCGCGCTCGAAGCGGACCGTGACGTCCTCGGCCTCGACCGCGACGGTGGGGTCCCAGAACTTCACGCCCATGATCGGCTCGACCGTCTCCAGCGAGACGTCGAGGTGCTCGAGGGTCTTGGCCTCGTGGGTGGCGCCCCAGATGTTGGCGTCGGTGGAGTAGGCCTTCTCGGCGCTGTCCCGGTACGGGAGGTGGTGCGCAGCCAGCCACTGGCTCATCTCGTGACGGCCGCCGAGCTCGGCGACGAAGTCGGCGTCGAGCCAGGGCTTGTAGATGAGCAGGTCGGGGTTGGCGAGCAGCCCGTAGCGGTAGAACCGCTCGATGTCGTTGCCCTTGAACGTCGACCCGTCGCCCCAGATGTCGACGCCGTCCTCGTGCATCGCCCGTACCAGCATGGTGCCGGTGACGGCTCGTCCGAGCGGTGTGGTGTTGAAGTAGGCGCGCCCCGCGGACCGCACGTGGAAGGCGCCGCAGGCCAGCGCGGCCAGGCCCTCCTCGACCAGCGGCCCCTTGCAGTCGACGGCGCGGGCGAGCTCGGCGCCGTACTCCATCGCGCGGCTCGGCACGGTGTCGATGTCGGGCTCGTCGTACTGGCCGAGGTCGGCGGTGTAGGTGCACGGGATCGCGCCCTTGTCACGCATCCAGGCCACGGCGACCGAGGTGTCGAGGCCGCCGGAGAACGCGATGCCGACTCTGCGGCCGACGGGCAGGGAGGTGAGGACCTTGCTCACGGAGATTCCTTCGGGTTGCGGGGGTGGTCTCGACTTCGCTCGACCGACGAGGCGGTCTGCTCGACCGACAAGGCGGTCTGTCGACCGACGAGGGGCGGGTCAGGGCGCGGGCTGCTGGGCCTGCGCCAGGAGTCGTCGGGCGAGCTCGGCTCCCCCGGCGGCGTCGCGACCGATCAGCAGCACAGTGTCGTCGCCGGCGATGGTGCCCAGCACGTCGGCGTACTCGGCCTTGTCGAGCGCCGAGGCCAGGAACTGCGCGGCGCCGGGCGGGGTCCGCAGGACGACGAGGTTGGCGCTGGCATCGGCGCTGACGAGCAGCTCGGCGAGCAACCGGCCGAGGCGGTGCCCGGAGGCCGCTGTCTCACCGGGAGCGGCGGGACGGCGGTCGCCGCCCTCGGCGGGTACGGCGTACACCAGCGCGCCCGAGGTCGACCGCACCCGGATGGCGTCGAGCTCCACCAGGTCGCGCGACAAGGTGGCCTGCGTGACCTGCATCCCCTGCTCGGCGAGCAGGTCGAGCAGCTCCGGCTGCGACCGCACCTGGTGGCCGCCGAGCAGGTCGACGATCAGCTGGTGCCGCGAGCTCTTGGTGGTGGGCCGCTTGGCGGTGCCGTTCACGGTGCCTCCTCGTCCGGGAACTGCGTCGAGGCATGGAGCTGCCAGGTGATGATCGCCTCCTGGGCGTGGCGGCGGTTCTCCGCCGGGCTGAGGTCGTCGTCGCGGAGGAAGTGGCGGGTCATGGGTGGGCTCCGGTCGGGGCGGTGGCGTCGAGGATCGCGGGCCAGGCGGCCGCGAACGCGTCGACATCATCGTCGCCGAGGACCAGGGGCGGGGCGAGACGCACCGTGTGGGGACCGGTCGCGTTGACGATGAACCCGTGCGCCCGCGCCGCCACCACCACAGCCGGCGCATCGACGGTCACGTCGATCCCGATCAACAGGCCCCGGCCGCGCGCCCCCGTGACGCGCGGATCGAGGGTGAGACCGGCCCGGAGGCGCTGTCCGACCTCGGTGACCCGGGCCAGCAGGCCCTCGTCCTCGAGGGTGTCGAGGACGGCCAGCGCAGCGGCGCATGCGACCGGGTTGCCGCCGAACGTGGTCCCGTGGTGGCCGGGCTGGAGCAGGTCAGCCGCGGCCCCGAACGCCAGGCAGGCACCGATCGGGATGCCGCCGCCGAGTCCCTTGGCGAGGGTGACGACATCCGGAGCGACCTCGGGGTCGGTCGCCGCCGCGAACCACTCTCCAGTCCGCCCGATCCCGGTCTGCACCTCGTCGAGCCACAGCAGGGCGCCGTGCTCGCGGGTGGTGCGGCGGGCGTCGGCCAGGTAGCCGTCGGGGGGTACGACGACGCCGGCCTCGCCCTGGATCGGCTCGAGAACCACGGCGGCCGTCTCGTCGGTGACGGCCGCGGCCAGTGCGGCGGAGTCGCCGTACGGGACGAAGGTGACGTGGCCAGGGAGCGGCTCGAACGGCTCGCGATAGGCCGCCTTGGCGGTCAGCGCGAGCGCGCCCATGGTGCGGCCGTGGAACGAGCCCTCGGCGGCGACCAGGTGGGTGCGGTCGGTACGCCGGGTCAGCTTGAGCGCCGCCTCGTTGGCCTCGGTGCCGGAGTTGGTGAAGAACACCTTGCCGGGTCTCGTCTCCGCTCCATCGATGGGAGCGACCTCCTCGACCGGCGGGGGGGACGCCAGGTCGAGGAGGCGCTCGGCCAGGGAGATCTGGGGCTCGGTGGCGAAGAAGTTGGAGACGTGCCCGAGCGTGGACAGCTGCCGGGTGACGGCCTCGACGACGGCCGGGTGGGCGTGGCCGAGGGCGTTGACGGCGATCCCGCCGAGCAGATCGACGTACTCGTGACCGTCCTCGTCCCAGACGTGGGCGCCCTTGCCGCGGACGAGCACCAGCTGCGGGGGGCCGAAGGTGTTCATCAGCGCGGCGGCGTACCGCTCCTGGCTGCTCATGACCGTGCCTTTCGGGTCTTCGTGGCGACGCCCGGCAGCACTTGGGTGCCGACGCCCTCGTCGGTGAACAGCTCGAGGAGTACGGCGTGCGGCTCGCGGCCGTCGACCACGGTCGCGCGTGGGACACCGCCCTGCACGGCCTGGAGACAGGCGCCCATCTTCGGCACCATCCCGGAGGCGAGCGACGGCATCAGCTCGGCCAGCGACTCGGGGCTGATCTCGCCGATCACGTCGTCGCTGGCGGGCCAGTCGCGGTAGAGCCCCTCGACGTCGGTGAGCACCAGCAGCTTCTCGGCCTTCAGGGCGACGGCCAAGGCCGCGGCGGCGGTGTCGGCGTTGACGTTGTGGACGGTGCCGTCCTTGTCGGGGGCGACGCTGGAGATGACGGGGATCCGGCCCGCCTCGACCAGGTCGAGCACCGCCTCGGGACGCACGTGGGCGACCTCGCCGACCAGCCCGAGGTCGACCTCCTCGCCGTCCACGATCGTGTTCGTGCGCTTGGCGGTGAAGAGCCCGGCGTCCTCGCCGGACAGGCCGACCGCGAGCGGGCCGTGCTCGTTGACCAGGCCGACCAGCTCGCGCTGCACCTGTCCGACCAGCACCATCCGGACGACGTCCATCGCGTCGGGCGTGGTGACCCGGAGCCCACCGCGGAACTCCGACTCGATCCCGAGCCGGTCGAGCATCGCCGAGATCTGCGGTCCGCCGCCGTGCACGACGACCGGCTTGAAGCCGGCGAAGCGGAGGAACGCGATGTCTTCGGCGAAGGCCCGCTTGAGGGTGTCGTCGGTCATCGCGTTGCCGCCGTACTTCACCACCACGATCCGGCCGTGGTACCGCTTCAGCCAGGGCAGGGCGGCCGCGAGGGTGGCGGCCTTGGCGGGGTCCGGGGCATTCATGACGAGTACGCCGAGTTCTCGTGGACGTAGGCGTGCGTGAGGTCGTTGGTCCAGACGGTCGCCCGGGCGTCGCCCGCCTTGAGGTCGACGGTGACGGTCACGTTGCGGGGCTTCAGGTCGACGGTCGCGGGGTCGGCGGCGGGCGTCGAGTGCCGGCAGACCCAGACGCCGTTCATGGCGACGTCGAGGTCGGCCGGGTCGAAGGCAGCCTGGGTGGTGCCGATGCTGGCCAGCACCCGGCCCCAGTTGGGGTCGTTGCCGAAGACGGCCGCCTTGAACAGGTTGCTGCGGGCGATCGAGCGGGCCACCTCGACGGCATCGTCCTCGCTCGCCGCATGGAGGACAGTGATCGCGATCTCGTGGTCGGCGCCCTCGGCGTCGGCGAGCAGCTGCATCGCGAGGTCGGTGCAGGCGCGGGTCAGCGCGTCGGTCAGGTCCGGCAGGCTCGGGGTGATCCCGCTTGCGCCGCTGGCGAGCACGGTCACGGTGTCGTTGGTCGACATGCAGCCGTCGGAGTCGAGCCGGTCGAAGCTGATCCGGGAGGCAGCGCGCAGCGCCGTGTCGAGGTCCGCTGCGGAGGCGACGGCGTCGGTGGTGAGTACGACGAGCATGGTGGCGAGCTGGGGGGCGAGCATCCCGGCGCCCTTGGCCATCCCGCCGACCGACCAGCCGGGGCTCTCCACCACGACCTGCTTGGGGACCGAGTCGGTGGTCATGATGGCGCGGGCCGCGTCCGGGCCGCCCTGCGTGCCCAGCACGTCGTACGCCTGGTCGACGCCGGCGAGCACCTGCGCGCGGTCGTTGGCCAGGCCGATCAGCCCGGTGGAGCAGACGACGACGTCGATGGCGCCCGCGCCGAGATGGTGGGCGACCCGCTCGGCGACGGCGTGGGTGGTCTGGAAGCCGTCGGGGCCGGTGTAGCAGTTGGCGCCGCCGGAGTTCAGCACGACCGCGCGGACGGTGCCGTCCTTGACGACCTCCTGGCTCCAGAGCACCGGGTTGGCCAGGCAGCGGTTGGAGGTGAACACGCTCGCCGAGTCGTACGACGGTCCGTCGTTCACGACCAGGGCGACGTCCGCGGCGCCGCTGGACTTGAGGCCGGCGGCCACGCCGGAGGCCCGGAAGCCACGGGGGGCGGTGACGCTCACGTCGTACTCACCCGTCCCATCCGCCCCATCGCAGCCGCGTTCCTGTCACTTAGTAGGGGTTGCAACGGCCGACAAGCGACGGGATCGCCGGTCGACCGGCGATCCCGACAGCACTCCCCGCTCACGGAGCCACCCCCACCGAGGTCAGTCCGAGGGTCTCGTCGAGGCCGAGGGCGAGGTTCATGGACTGGATCGCGCCGCCGGCGGTGCCCTTGGTGAGGTTGTCGATCGCACCGATCACGACCAGCCGGCCGGCGGTCGCGTCGACGGTGACCTGGAGGTGGCAGGCGTTGCTGCCGTGGACCGCCTTGGTCTGCGGCCACTCCCCCTCGGGCAGCACCCGCACGAACGGCTCGGCGTCGTAGGCCTTGAGGTAGGTCTCGCGCACGTCGTCCGCCGTCGTGCCGGGCGTCAGCGGAGCCGAGCAGGTGGCGAGGATGCCGCGTGGCATCGGCACGAGCAGCGGCGTGAAGCTGACCCGCACCTCGCCGTCGATGAGCGCGGAGAGGTTCTGCACGATCTCGGGAGTGTGGCGATGCGTGCCACCCACGCCGTACGCCGAGGCGTTGCCCATCACCTCGCTGCCGAGCAGGTGCGGCTTGGCGGCCTTGCCCGCCCCGCTGGTGCCGGAAGCCGCGACCACCACCACGTCGGGCTCGACCAGGCCGGCGGTCGACCGCCGGGGCGAGCGCCAACGTGGAGACTGTCGGGTAGCAGCCGGGCACCGCGATCCGGCGTGCGCTCCGCAGCAGCTCGCGCTGCCCGGCCAGCTCCGGCAGACCGTAGGGCCAGGTGCCGGCATGGGTGCCGCCGTAGAAGTGCTCCCAGTGAGCGGCGTCGCGGAGGCGGAAGTCGGCGCCGCAGTCCACGACCAACGTGTCGTCACCGAGCCGGGCCGCGAGGGCACCGGACTGGCCGTGCGGCAGCGCGAGGAAGACCACGTCGTGGCCGGCGAGGGCCTCGACCGTGGTCTCGGCCAGCACCCGGTCGGCCAGAGGCGCGAGGTGCGGCTGGAGCGAGCTGAGTGTCTCGCCGGCGTTCGAGCCGGCGGTCAGGGCGCCGATCTCCACCTCGGGATGCCCCAGCAGCAGACGCAGCAGCTCACCGCCGGCGTACCCGCTGGCTCCGGCAACAGCGACCTTGATCGAGCTCATATGCATGATCATACATAGAAACGCATGATCACTCGCAACCGGGATTCGCCCCTCCCTGACGGGTGCGAATGTCGGGACGCGTCGCTAGGTTCGCTGCATGAGCCGTCTCGACCCCCCGACGTACCTCCAGCACATCCGCGACGAGTCCCAGCGCTTCCGCGACGTGCTCGCCGACTGCGACCCAGCGGCGGCCGTGCCGTCGTGCCCCGAGTGGCGTGCTGACGACCTGCTGTGGCACCTCGCCGAGGTGCAGCACTGGTGGACCTGGATGGTCACGAACCGCCCCAAGGGTCCGGACGGCTACCCCGAGCCGGAACGTCCCGCCGACCGGGCCACGCTGCTGGCCTTCTTCGACGAGCACTACGCCACGCTGGTCGAGGCACTCGCCGCAGCCGATCCCGGCGACGAGGCCTACACCTGGCACCCCGAGCACAAGAACGTCGGGTTCATCCTGCGCCGCCAGGCCCACGAGGCCCTGATCCACCGCCGCGACGCGGAGCTGGCGGCGCACACGATCTCGCCGTTCCCGGCCGACCTGGCCGCCGACGGCGTCGACGAGGTGCTCGACGTGATGTACGGCGGGTGCCCGCCCTGGGGCGAGTTCTCACCGCTCCCCCACTACATCCGGGTCGACCTCACCGACACCGGCGACCGGGTCTGGGTGCAGCTCGGCCACTTCCACGGCACCGACCCCGAGGGCATCGACCATGCCGAGGACGACATCCACGTCGTCGCGGACCCTGGCGTCGAGCCGGACGCCGTGATCAGCGGCACGGCCGAGGCGCTCGATGCCCGGATCTGGCGGCGCGGCGACGGCGCGGACATCCACCTGGCCGGCGACCTCGGGATCATCGACCGCTTCCGGTCGGTGATCCACCAGCCGATCAACTAGTTGGCAGGTCGGCGCGGGCGTCACCGGGTCTCGACACGCCCGCTCGCGACCTCGTTCCTCGGTCGCGCGGCTCGCCCGACCACCATCAGGCGGTCCGCTGACGCGTCCCGCCTACTCCTCCAGCCAGGCGGCGAAGGCCTCGAAGCCGAACGGCCGACCGAGGAAGTCCTCCACCAGGTCCGCGGCGTCGCGCCGACCGCCCTGGGCCAGGATCCGGTCGCGGTAACGGCCCGCGATCTCCTCGTCGTACAGGTTCGAGCGGTCGAACGCTGAGAAGAGGTCCTTGGCGATCACCAGCGACCACATGTAGGTGTAGTAGCCCGACGAGTAGCCCTCGAGGTGCCCGAACGAGGTGTGGAAGTGGGTGTCGGGCAGGGGCGTCACCATCGAGTACGACTCCTGGAGCCGCTGCGAGAGGGCACTGATCGCGGCGCCGTCGGCCGGCGGCTCCTGGTGGATCCGGTAGGACAGCGCTGCGTAGTACATCTGGGTCCGCGCGTTCAGGCCCTTGGCGAAGTCCTCCGCGGCGCGCATCCGAGCGACCAGGTCGGCGGGGATCGGCGTGCCGTCCTCGTCGGTGGCGAAGCCCTCGAGGACACCGGCGTCCCAGGCCCATTCCTCCAGCAGCTGTGACGGGGCCTCGACGAAGTCCCACTCGGTGGCGACGCCGGCGAAGCGGGCCCAGCGCTGGTGACCGCCGAGCACGTGGTGGACGAGGTGGCCGAACTCGTGGAAGAGGGTCACGACGTCGTTGTGCTCCATCAGGCCGCGCGGGAAGTTGCAGACCAGGACGCCCTCGGGCAGCTGTCGACCGGTCACTCCGTCGGTGAGCGTGAACTGGGCGGCGTGGTTGAACTTGTTCTCACGCGGGTGCAGATCGAGGTAGATCCGGCCGATCCGCTCGCCGGCGAGCAGCACGTCGTACGCCGCGACGTCCTCGTGCCAGGTCGGGGCGTCGACCCGCTCGTAGCCGAGCCCGAACAGCCGACCGGTCACGTCGAGCAGCCCTTGGCGGACCTGGTCGAAGGAGAAGTAGCGGCGTACCTCCTGGGCGTCGACGCTGTGCTGCTCACGCTTGATCGTCTCGGTGTAGAAGCTCCGGTCGGCGGCGTCGAGGGTCTCGGCGTCGGGCCGGTCCTGGCGGATCCGGGCGAGCAGGATGTCGCGGTCGCGGATCGCGGACGACTCGGCGGCCTTGCTGATCTTGTCGACGAAGATCGCGATCGCGTCGCCGGTCTCGATCATCTTGACCTCGGCGTCGTACGCCGGCCATCCGTCGTACCCGAGGAGGGAGGCGTGCTCCTGGCGCAGCGCCATCAGCTCCACGAGGACGTCGTCGTTCGCCGGCCACGCTTGGTTGTTGAACGCCGTGGCCATCGCAACGCGGGCGTCGCGGTCGGAGCCGAAAGTGAGCAGCGGGATGACATCGGGGTAGTCCAGGGTCAGCTCCACCAGCCCGTCGTCGCCGGCCGGATGGGACTCGACCCAGTCCTGCGGCAGCCCGGCGAGCTGCTCGGGGCGGAGCCGGACCGTCGTACGGTCGTCGCGGATGTTGCGGGAGAACGCCTGACCCAGCTCGGTCTCGCGCTCGTTGATCGCGCGGATCCGGTCGCGGACGGACTCGTCGCGGTCCACCCCGGAACGCCGGAAGTCGCGGAGCGCCAGGTTGCGCACCCGCTCGCCGTCGTCGTCGAGGCCGGAGGTGCGCTGCTCGGCGTCGTCGACGACGAGGAGGTCGTAGACCTCGCGGTCGAGCGAGAGATCGGTCTGCAGGCGGTGGGCCTCGACCTCGGCGGCCTCCGCCTGCTCGCGGAGGGCGGCATCGGGGTGCACCTGCTGCACCAGCCCGGCGACGGCGAAGGCGTTGCTCAGGGCCAGTCCGACGTCGTTCCAGCGCTCGAGGAGCACGGCGGCATCACGCGGACGTTCGGCCTTGAGCGCGGCGATCAGCTCGCGCGCCGTGGCGAGCTGGTCGGTGGTGCGGGTGGTCAGCCACGCGGACCACGCGTCGGTCCCGGCGTCGGCAGCGGGCAGGGTCAGCGGGGCGAGATCGGTCACGCCACGAAACTACCCGGAACCTCGCCGAGTCGTCAGGTGACGACTCGGCGTTGTTTCGTTGCCTCTTTGCGCCGACTCGGCGTTGTTTCGTTGCCTCTTTGCGCCGAGTCAGCGCTGGACGGCGCCGACAGCTGCTGCGGCGGCGGCCACGGCGGCGTCGCGGGCGGCGCCGGTCTCGCTCTCGGTGAGGGTCCGGTCGGGGGCGCGGAAGCGGAGCGCGAAGGTCAGCGCCTTGTGGCCCGGCTCGACCGGGCTGCCGGTGTAGACGTCCCGGAGCCGGATCGACTCGACCCACGGTCCGGCACCCTCACGCAGGGCGGCCTCCACGCTGGCGGCCGGTACGGCGTCGGCGACGATGACGTTGACGTCCTCCTTGGCCAGCGGCTGGTTGGAGTACGACGGAGCGCGCGGCACGTCGACGGCCCGGCTCATCAGGAAGTCGAGGTCGACCTCGAGCGCGGAGGTGCCACGGGGCAGGCCGAACGCCGTGCACACGCGCGGGTGCAGCTCGCCGGCGTGGCCGATCTCCTGGTCGCCGACGAACACGCGCGCGCAACGGCTGGGGTGCCAGGGCATCCGCTCGGCGGCCTCGACGCGGATCTCCACGCCCAGCTCGGCGGCCACGGCGCGGACCACCTCGAGCGCGTCGGACCAGTCAGCCGAGCGGCCGGCGCCCCACCAGCCCGACGGGTCGCGCTCGCCACTGAGGACGCCGGCCAGGAACAGCGGTTGCATGGGCAGGGCCTCGAAGAGCTTGCCCAGCTCGGCCTCGGTGGGCCGCCACTCGACGCCGTACACCGGCGCCGGTCCGCGGTCGACCGGGAACGCGACGGTGCCGGTCTCGAAGAGCGGCGACACCCGGTGCCCCACGGCCCAGGTTGCGCGCGGCCGAGTCGAGCAGCCCGGGCAGCAGGGTCGTGGTGTAGAGCGGCTTCTCGGCCGACAGCGGGTTGGACAGGCGTACGGCGTGGCGCAGCACGTCGTCGTCCGGCAGGCCGAGGGCGTCGAAGGTGTCCTCTCCGACGAACGGGAAGCTGACCACCTCGACGCAGCCGACGCTTGCGAGCGTCCGCCCGATCCGGCGTCGCAACCGCTGCTCGCGCGTCAGGCCGCGACCGGCGGGCGGCGTCGGCAGCACCGACGGCACCTGGTCGTAGCCGACGATCCGGACGACCTCCTCGACCAGGTCGTAGGGGTCGTTCAGGTCGGGCCGCCACGGCGGCGGGGTGACGGTGAGCGGCGAGTCACCGCTGACCTCGGCACCGATCGCGCGGAGGTTGGCCTCCACCCGGTCGCCGTCGATCGGGAGCCCGGCGACCTGGCCGGGCAGCTCGCGGGCGAGCTCGATCGAAGGGGACCTGGGCGGGGTGCCCACCACGGTGACGCCGGGGTCGACGGTGCCGCCGCCGTACGTCGTGAGCAGCTCTGCCACCCGGTCGGCCGCGGCCTCGCAGATCGTCGGGTCGACTCCGCGCTCGTTGCGCTTGCCGGCCTCGGAAGTGAGCCGCTGCCGCTTGCCGGTGCGGAACATCGCGACCGGCTCCCAGTGAGCGGCTTCGATCACGACGGTGGTGGTGGCCTCCGACATCTCGGTGGCCGCACCGCCCATCACGCCGCCCAGGCCGATCACGCCGGAGTCGTCGGTGACCACGAGGTCCTCGGTCGACAGGGCTCGGTCGGCACCGTCGAGTGTCGTCAGCCGCTCGCCCTCGCGGGCACGTCGTACGACGAGGGGTCCCTGCAGCCGGTCGCCGTCGTAGCCGTGGATCGGCCGGCCGAGCTCGAGCATCACGTAGTTGGTGACGTCGACGGCCAGCGAGATCGGCCGCATCCCGGCGAGTCGGACGCGGGTGGCGAGCCAGTCGGGGGTCGGCGCCGAAGGGTCGAAGCCAGTGACGGTGCGGGCCACGAAGACCGGGCACCCCAGCGGGTCCTCGACCCGCACCGGATAGCCGTCGTCGTTCGCGGCCGGCACCTCGCGCAGGGCCGGGTCGGTGTAGGCGGTGTCGAACGCCATGGCCGCCTCGCGCGCGATGCCGCGCAGCGAGAGTGCGTAAGCACGGTCGGGGTTGATCTCGAACTCGATGACCTCCTCGCCGAGCCCGAGCACGCCCCGCGCGTCCTCGCCGGGTGCACCGGCGTCGGGCGGCAGCACGATGATGCCGTCGTGGTCGTCGCCCAGACCCAGCTCCGCGGCCGAGCAGATCATCCCGGCCGAGACGTGGCCGTAGGTCTTGCGGGCGGAGATCTCGAAGCCGCCGGGCAGCACTCCTCCGGGCAGCACGACGACCACCAGGTCGCCGGCCGCGAAGTTGTGGGCACCGCACACGATGCCTTGGGGTTCACCGCTGCCGTTGGCGTCACCGACATCGACGGTGCACCAGTTGATGGTCTTGCCGTTCTTCTGCGGCTCGGGCTCGACGGTCAGCACGCGGCCGACCACCAGCGGCCCGCTGATGTCGGCTCCGGGGCGCTCGAGCGCCTCGAGCTTGAGGCCCAACGCGGTGAGGCGTCGCGCGAGGTCCTCGGTGGACAGGTCGGCGGGCAGGTCGGCGTACTCGCGGATCCAGGAGACGGGCGCTCTCATCTCACCACTCCGTCCCGAAGGCGGCGCTGAAGCGCACGTCGCCCTCGAACAGCGCGCGGAGGTCCTCCGCGCCGGTGCGGAACATCAGCGAGCGGTCGATCCCCATCCCGAAGGCGAAGCCGCGGTAGCGCTCGGAGTCGATCCCGCAGGCGGCCAGCACCCGCGGGTTGACCACGCCGCAGCCGCCCCACTCGATCCAGCCCTCGCCCTTGCAGGTGCGGCACTGCTCGACCTGGCCGGGGACGCCGCGGCAGACGAAGCAGACCAGGTCGACCTCGGCGGACGGCTCGGTGAACGGGAAGTACGACGGGCGGAACCGGGTGATGATCCCCTCGCCGAACAGCTGCTGGGCGAAGTGGTCGAGGGTGCCCTTGAGGTGGGCCATGGTGATGCCCTCGTCGACGACGAGCCCTTCGACCTGGTGGAACATCGGCGAGTGCGTCGCGTCGTACGGGTCGGTGCGGAAGACGCGTCCAGGGCAGATCACGTAGATCGGCGGGGTCCGGCTCAGCATGGTGCGCGCCTGCACCGGCGAGGTGTGGGTGCGCAGCACGAGGTGGTCGGAGGCCGGGTCGGTCCAGAACGTGTCCTGCATGGTGCGGGCCGGATGGTCCGGGCCGAGGTTGAGGGCGTCGAAGTTGAGCCACTCGGCCTCGAGCACCGGCCCCTCGGCGACCTCCCAGCCCATCGCCACGAACAGGTCGGCGATGTAGTCGGACATCAAGGTGATCGGGTGCCGGGCGCCGCGCGGGCGCCGGTCGGTCGGCAGGGTGACGTCGACGGTCTCCTCGACGAGCATCCGCGCCTCGGCCTCGGCCTCGAGGGTCGCGGTGCGCTCGGCGATCGCCTGGTTCACAGCCCCGCGGGCCTGGCCGACGCGCTGGCCGGCCTCCTTCTTCGCCTGGGGCGGGAGGGCGCCGATCTCGCGGTTGGCCAGGGCGAGCGGTGAGCGGTCGCCGGCGTGGTCGAGCCGGGCCTGCTTGAGCGCATCGAGGTCGGTGGCGGCGGCGATGGCCGCCAGCGCCTCGTCGCGCATCGCGGCGACCTGCTCGGCCTGCAGCGGGGTGACCTCGACCGGGTCGTACTGGGTGTTCGGGCCCGACATGGTGGCCTTTCGCGGTGCTCGTGGGGCGCGGCTGCGCCGGACCAGTCTAGGAAGGCGGGTCCGGCGGCTGCGACGGGGTTTCCCTGACGGGCGTCAGTCCGGTTCGGTGTCGAACGCGGGCCAGGTCATCCGGATCCGCGCACCGCCCGACGGGGAGTCGTCGATGGTCACGGTGCCGCCGTGCGCGCGCACCAGGCCGTTGACCAGGTACAGCCCCAGACCCGAGCCGCCGCGCTGGCCGGTGGTCCAGAACTTGGTGAACGCGCGCTGCCGGATGTCCGGGGCGATGCCGTCGCCGCAGTCGTCCACCTGTACGGCGACGAGGTCACCGTCGAGCCACGCCGTCACGCTCACCGGGTCGGCGCCATGACGGATCGCGTTCTCGAGCACGTTGGTCAGCACCTGGGTGAACTTGTCGGGGTCGGCCCAGATCCCCGGCAGGTCGTCGGGCGCGTCGTACTCGATCTGGTGCGGAGCACCGGCGCGGACGCTGTCGATCACGCGATGGGTGAGCTGGCCGACGTCACAAGGCCGCCGGTGCATCGAGAGCCGCCCGGTGTCGAGGCGGGCGACGTCGAGGAGCTCGGTGATCAGCCGGCTGAGGCGATCGGAGTCGGCGTGGACCGTGGTCAGCATCAGCTTCTTCTGCTCGTCGTTGAGCCGGTCCCACCGGTTCAGCAGCGCCTGCACGAAGCCCTTGACGCCGGTCAACGGCGAGCGCAGCTCGTGGGCCACGGTGGCGACCAGGTCGGATCGCTCGCGGTCGAGCCGGGCGCGGGCTCGGCCGGACCGCAGGCTCACGGCGACCTCGGTGATCGGGCCGCGGTCCGGGCCGCGGTGGATCCTGGCGGCCACCAGCACCTCGTCGCCGGTGGGCAGCACCCAGGACTGCTCGGGGACGCCGGTGCGGATGACGAGTCCGTCGTACGGGCCGACGCAGGCGCACCAGCCGGCGCCCTCCTGGTTGGTGACCGCCAGCACGTCGTCGAGCGGCTTCCCCCGCGCGGCCTCGGGGCTGGTCCCGAGCATCAGGGCGGCGCGATGGTTGAGCAGGCGCACCAGGCCGTCGCCGTCCGCGACGATCACCCCGTCGGGCAGCAGGTCCACGGCGCCCTGGGCGGTCAGGTCGGGCACGTCCACGCGCGGCAGCCTAGATGAGAAACACGTTCGCGGGGCGGCCCCTCCCCCCGGTGGGGCCGGCCCGCAACGTGTGTGGGCGGCCCCTCCCCCGTGGGACCCGCCCGGTGTTCGCCTCTCGGGAACGCGAACGAGTAGCAAGATAGTGGCGCTATCCTCGGGAGAGCAACTGATTTCGCAGGGTGTTCGCGAATTTTGCCTTGAAACGTCAGGAAACGAGACCCGAAGATGCTGGTGTCCGAGTTGGCCGACCGCGCCGAGGTGCCGGTCGCGACCGTGAAGTACTACCTCCGCGAGGGCCTCCTGCCTCCCGGTGACGTGACCGGCCCGCGTCGTGCGGAGTACGACGAGTCCCATCTGCGGCGCCTCCGGGTACTCCGGGCGCTGCGCGAGGTCGGCTGTGCCCCGGTCTCGGCCCTGCAGGTGATCGTCGACGCCATCGACGACGACTCGCGGTCCATGCACGAGGTGCTGTGCGAGATCTCCGACGCGCTCAGCCCGCCCTTGCCGGAGGACGACTTCCCCTCGGATCCCGAGCTCAGCCGCGCCGTCGACGCGACGATCGAGGCGGTGGGCTGGACCGACGTCCGCCCGGACGCCGCCGCCCGCCGCCGTCTGGCCGACGTGGTCCAGCTGGGTGGGGCCGAGCTGCTGACGGTCAACCCGGAGATCCTCGGGCACTACGCGCACCTCGTCGATGAGCTGTGCCGGGCCGAGCTCGCGCTCGTCGACGCGACCAAGGACCGCCAGGGCACTCTGGAGGACATGGTGGTCGGCGAGGCGATCTTCGGGGAGATCCTCGCCCTGTTCCGTCGTCTGGGCCACGAGCACTACGACGCGCAGCGACAGCTGGAAGGTCCCGGCTGATCGGCGCAGCTCAGCGCGCCCGCGCACTCTCGTGGAGACAGATCGCGGCGGCCGTCGCGAGGTTGAGGCTCTCGGCCCGGCCCCGGATCGGGATCCGCACCCGGTGGTCGGCCAGCGCCGACAGCTCGGCCGGCAGGCCCCACGCCTCGTTGCCGAAGAGCCACGCAGTAGGTCCGGCGAGCACGGCGCCGGCGTCGCCGAGGGCGAGCTCGCCGTCGCCGTCGGCGGCCAGCACCACCAGGCCGGCCCCCTGGGCCGCGCGGACCGCGTGCGCGGGATCTGGCTCGAGCGCCAGCGGTAGGTGGAACAGGCTGCCCACGCTGGCCCGGACCGTCTTGGGGTTGTAAGGGTCGACCGAGTGCCCGGCCAGCACGGCCGCGTCGGCGCCCAGCGCGTCGGCGGTGCGGACCAGGGTGCCGGCGTTGCCGGGGTCGCGGACGTCGGCACAGATCGCGACGAGCGACGAGCCGGCGCGGGCCGCGGCGAGCGCGGACTCCAGAGGTACGTCGAGGAAGGTGCAGACCGCGACGATCCCGGCCGGGGTCACGCTGTCGCTGAGCCCGGCCAGGGCGCGGTCCTCGACCAGCGAGACCCGTGGCGCCGCCGCGACCAGCACGTCGTACCGCTGGGCGGCGTCGGTGGTCACGAAGACCTCGACCACGCAGCCCGCCTCGAGCGCGCCCTCGACGGCCTTCGGGCCGTCGGCGAGGAAAAGCCGCCGCTCGGAGCGATCCGAACGGCGGCTGAGCCTGCGCGCGTCCTTGACCCGGGCGTTACCCGCGGTCAGAGGTGTCACCGGCGGTCTCGACAAGCTCGACCGACGGTGGTCAGGAGGCCTTGGGTGCGTTGACGTCCTCGGGGAGGGCCGCCTTCGCGGTCTCGACGAGCGCCGCGAACGCGGGTGCGTCGTTGACGGCGAGGTCGGCCAGGATCTTGCGGTCGACCTCGACCCCGGCCAGGTTGAGCCCCTGGATGAAGCGGTTGTAGGTCATGCCGTTGGCGCGGGCCGCAGCGTTGATCCGCTGGATCCACAGGCGACGGAAGTCGCCCTTGCGCGCCTTGCGGTCACGGTAGCTGTAGACCAGCGAGTGGGTGACCTGCTCCTTGGCCTTGCGGTAGAGACGCGAGCGCTGGCCGCGGTAGCCGCTGGCGCGCTCGAGGGTGGTACGACGCTTCTTGTGGGCGTTCACTGCCCGCTTGACGCGTGCCATGGTGGTACTCCTTGGTGAGGGTCGGGAGGGTCAGATGCCCATCAGCTTCTTGGCGGCCTTGACATCGGCCTTGGCGACGTCGACCTGACCGCCCTTCTTGTTGTGCTTGCGCCGGCCACCCGTGGTGGGGGCCGAGGCGAAGGCAGCACCGGACTTCCGACCCGCCTGGAGCCGTCGCAGCTTGCCCGAGCCGGTCACCTTGAACCGCTTGCTCGCGCCGGAGTGCGTCTTGTTCTTCGGCATCGTTCTCTCTTTCCTCTTCGTACGTCGTGTGGTCGCGGCTGGGCGTCACACGTCGATCTGGTGCAGGCGGACCTTCGTGGGGCTCCTCCTGCGAAAACTGGGTGAGACCTCGTTCTTCTCGACCGAGCCCTTCGCTTCGCTCAGGCCTCGATCTCGGGATCCAGGTTCTCGGAGCGTCCGTGGGCCTTCTTCTGGGCCACGGCCTGTCCGGCGTTGTGCGCGATGCGCTCCTCGCGCTCCTCGGCCACCTCGGCGGCGCGGGCGGCCATCCGGTCGGCCTTCGCGGCCTCCATCTCGACCTTGGCCTCGGCCTTCTTCTTGTGCGGCCCGAGGACCATGATCATGTTGCGGCCGTCCTGCTTCGGCGCGGACTCCACGAAGCCGAGCTCCGTGACGTCCTCGGCCAGACGCTGCAGCAGCCGGAACCCGAGCTCGGGGCGGTGCTGCTCGCGACCGCGGAACATGATGGTGATCTTGACCTTGTCGCCGGCCTTGAGGAACCGCACGACGTGACCCTTCTTGGTCGCGTAGTCGTGCGCGTCGATCTTGGGACGAAGCTTCATCTCCTTGATGATCACGTTCGTCTGGTTCCGGCGGGCCTCACGGGCCTTCTGGGCGTTCTCGTACTTGAACTTCCCGTAGTCCATGAGCTTGCAGACCGGGGGCTTGCCCATCGGGGCGATCTCGACGAGGTCGAGGTCGGCTTCCTGGGCGAGCTTGAGGGCCTCGCCCGTGGGGACGATGCCGACGGTCTCGCCGTTGGGTCCGACGAGCCGGACCTCGGGTACCCGGATCCGGTCGTTGATGCGTAGCTCGGTGCTGATGTGTCCTCCATGGGTCGAACGGTTGGGGACCGCCGCAGGGCTCCGGAAAAGACGAGAGCCCCCGCGCGACGCGCGGAGGCTCGTGGTGCTCCGAGGGTGCGACGACATGCGTCACACCTGCGGTGCGGACCGGACCCGACGACCTGGTGCGGTCGATGCGGGTGGGAGTGAGCCTCCACTTGTCTGACCGGCCTCTCTCCCAGTGGTGGGAGTGAGCCCGATCGGTCGGTGACAAGGTTATCAACTCACGCGTACATGTGCCTATTCCGAGGTCTCGTCCTCGTCCTCGTCGTCGTCGACCTCCTCGACCCAGGCGAGCCCCTGGCCGGTGTCGGCGAGGGCCCATCCGCGGGCCAGGCCCTCCAGCAGCTCGCCCTCCACGATGTACGTCGTGGGCCCGGCGATGTCGATCAGCAGCGCGGCCGCGCCGCCCTGCAGCGCCGACTGCGCCACCAGCGGCGCCGGGACGGGCACGGGGCGGGCATCGGTCCGCCAGGCGGCCAGCGTCTCGACGCTGCTGAAGCCCAGCAGCGCCTGCCGGCCGTCGCGGCCGGTGACGAGCACCGTGGCCATGTCGCTGGTCTTCTCGCGAGTCCGTCCCATGCCGTCCACCTCGACGTCACCGGGGACGGCGAGCACGGGCACGAGCAGGCGCGCCGCCTGCAGCGTGTAGAACACCTCGAGATGGCGTTCCCGGTCGTCGGCGTACCTCCCGAGTGCGGCTGCGAGGGCCGGGTCGGCGGAGCCGTCGTCGCCGGCGAAGGCGGGGTCCGGGATCATCCGGCCACCGGTCTCGGGATCGGGCTCGTGCGGCATGCCCTGGATCCTGCCATGCCGATCGCTGGGCCGGGCCCCTTCGGACCTGCCCCGGCACGGCCTACTCTGGAGGGGTGAACGACGTGTCCTGGGGAGCGCTGGCCCTGTCGCTGTCCGTCTTGGGCGGTATCTACACGTGGTGGGCCCTGCGCCACCGGGGGATGGTGGCCGCCGTCCGCGGCGCCGGTCTGACCCTGCTGCCGATCGCCGCCTGGCTCACCGGCCTGCTGCAGGTCTTCGGTGACATCACCGACTCGTTGAGCAACTGGCTGGCCCATCTGGTGTTCGACCCCTCGACCTGGCTGGGGATGCTGATCGGCTTCGTCGCGATCGTCCTGATCGGCGGCGCCCGGGCAGTGACGCGTCGCGGACAGCCCGACAAGCCGGACAAGGCGGCGGTACGACGTACCTCGTCACCCAAGGCTGTGGCGCCGACCCAGGCCAACGACCCGCTCATCGACGACGAGATGGCGGAGATCCAAGCGATCTTGAAGAAGCGCGGCATCTCCTGATGCGCAGCACCTCACCGGGCGACTCCCACGTCGCCCGCAACCGGCTGTGGTCGCGCCTGAACGGTGCCGTTGCCGCCCTCGAGCCGCCACCGCCGACCCCGCTGATGGTCGTCGACCTGGACGCGTTCGACGCCAACGCGGCCGACCTCGCCCGTCGGGCGGGTGGCAAGCCGATCCGGGTCGCCTCCAAGTCCTTGCGGGTACCCGCCCTTCTCGAGCGGGCGCTGGCCAAGCCCGGCTTCCACGGCGTGCTCGGCTACACCCTGCGCGAGGCCCTGTGGCTCGAGCGCGAAGGGGTCACCGACGACGTCGTGATCGCCTACCCGACCGTCGACCGGGCCGCCCTGGCCGAGCTGGTCGGCTCGCCCCGCGCGGCGAGCCGGATCACGCTGATGGTCGACGACGTGGCCCAGCTGGACGTGGTCGACTCGGTGCGCTCCTCCCGCGCCGTACGGGTCCGGGTGGCGCTCGACATCGATGCCGGCCTGCGGATGGGTGGCCAGCACGTCGGGCCGAAGCGGTCACCCCTGCACGACGTCGAGGACGTGCTGCGGCTGGCCCGTCACATCACCGAGCGGGCCGGCTTCGCGCTGGTCGGCGTGATGACCTACGAGGGACAGGTCGCCGGGGTGCCGGACGACGTACCGTCGCAGCGCGCCAAGTCGCTCGTCGTACGCCGGCTCAAGGCGGCGTCGATGGCGCAGCTGGGCGAACGCCGGCACGTGATCGCGGACCGGCTGGCCGACCTGGTCGCCCTGGAGTTCTGGAACGGCGGCGGCTCGGGCTCGGTCGAGGCGACGGCCGCCGACGGCGCCGTCACCGAGATCGCGGCCGGGTCGGGGCTGCTCGTGCCCGGGCTGTTCGACCACTACCAGTCCTTCCAGCCGCGGCCCGCGGCGTTCTACGGCCTGCCGGTGACCCGGCACCCGTCGCCGACGATGGCGACGGTCCACGGCGGAGGGCTGGTCGCCTCCGGACCGGTCGGGGACGACCGCGCGCCCGTGCCGTGGGCGCCACCCGGACTCCACCTGACCGGCCTCGAGGGGGCGGGCGAGGTGCAGACCCCGCTGACCGGACACCCCGCGGCGATGCTGCGGATCGGCGACCTGGTGTGGTTCCGGCACGCGAAGTCCGGTGAGCTCTTCGAGCACACCAACACCGTGCGGCTGCTGGCCGGGGACGCGTTCGTGGACGAGGTGCCGACGTACCGCGGCTGCGGGAACGCCTGGTGAGCAACGCCGCCGACGTCCTGTCCCTGGCGATGTCGCGGCCGCCGACCCTCGGGACCGGCCGGCTGGTCTGTGTGGACGGGCCCGCGGGATCGGGGAAGACGACGCTGGCCGACGAGGTCGCCTCGCTGTGCGGGGCGCCGGTGGTCCACATGGACGACCTCTTCGAGGGCTGGGACGGGCTGCCGCGGGTCAACGACCAGCTCGGCACCCTGCTGCCCCCGCTGGCCTCGGGGCAGCCTGGCAGCTATCGACGCTGGGACTGGCCGGGGAACGCCTGGGCCGAGACCGTCGTCGTACCGCCGGCGCCGCTCCTGGTGGTCGAGGGGGTCGGGTCCGGCGCGCTCGAGCATGCCGCCCTGATCACGGTACTGGCGTGGGTCGAGGTGCCCTACGACCTACGGATGGCACGCGGTCTGGAGCGGGGCGGGGTCGGCGTGGCCGAACACTGGAGGCAGTGGGCAGTCGGTGAGCAGGAGATCTTCGCCCGCGAGCAGACCCGCGAGCGGGCCGACCTGGTCTTCGACGGCCGCGTGGGCTCCCTCGACGCCTGACCGTCGGCGGCGTGTGCCAGCGTGGAGCGATGGACCCTCGGATCTCCTTTGTGACCATCGCCGCCCACGACCTGGCGGCCACCCGCGCCTTCTACGTCGACGGGCTCGGCTGGACCCCGGAGCTCGACGTGCCCGGGGAGGTGGTCATGATCCGCGTCGGCGAGCTGCTCGTGCTCTCGTTGTGGGCCGAGAGCGAGTTCGAGCAGGAGGTCGGCCCGGTCCGCCGAGGCGACGGCGTCCACGGGGTCTCGCTCGCCCACAACGTGGCGACCCGCGCCGAGGTCGACGCGGTGCTGGCCGAGGCACGTGCTGCCGGGGCTACGGTCACCGGGCCCGAGGAGCGTGAGTGGGGCGGCTACACCGGCTACTTCGCCGACCTCGACGGCGTGCACTGGGAGGTCGCCTTCAACCCCGGTGAGATCGGACAGCTGGTGCTGCCCTGAGCGGTGCGGGTGGTCTCGACTGCGCTCGACCGACGGGGACGTCTCGCAACCACCAGGAGGACGGGGCTCACGGACCGGCGAATGGTGGCTAGTCTCCGGGGCATGGTGGCGCCGTCGGGAGACCAGTTCGAGATCGTGGCCGGGGGTTACCGCGCGGTCGTGACCGAGAGCGGGGCCACGCTCCGGGTGCTGGAGCATGACGGCCGAGCGCTGCTCCACGGCTTCGACGAGGACCAGATGTCGTCGGCCGGCCGTGGTCAGCTGCTGATGCCGTGGCCCAACCGGATCCAGGACGGCGCCTACTCCTTCGACGGCCGCGACTACCGGCTGGGCCTGTCCGAGCCGGCCCTGGGCCACGCCATCCACGGCCTGGTCCGCTGGGCTGCCTGGTCGCCCGAGGAGCACGGTGCCTCGTCGGTGTCGCTGAGCTATCGGCTGATGGCGCAGAGCGGCTACCCCTGGACCGTCGACCTCCACGTCGTCTACGACCTGTCCGCGGACGGGCTCACCGTCACCCAGACCGCGACCAACCTCAGCGACCGGCCGGCGCCGTACGCCTCGGGGGCCCACCCGTACCTCACCGCCGGGCCCGGGCCGGTCGACGGCTGGGAGCTCACGCTGCCGGCGTCCCGCCGGCTGCTCGCCGACGAGCGGCAGATCCCGGTGGGCGACGAGGACGTGACCGACACGGCGTACGACTTCCGCGTGGCCAGGCCGCTGCGCGACCTACGGGTCGACGACGGGTTCGGCGACCTGGAGCGGGACGAGACCGGCATCGCGACGGCCGTGGTCCGGGACCCGGCCTCCGGCGGCGGCGTCGCGTTGTGGGTCGATCGGCACCACCCTTGGCTGATGGTGTTCAGCGCCGACAACGGCTGGGACCCGCCCCGGCAGGCGCTCGCGGTCGAGCCGATGACCGCTCCGCCGGATGCGTTCCGCAGTGGTCGCGACCTGGTGACGCTCGCGGCCGCCGGGGAGCCGGGCGACGAGGTGTCAGTCTCCTGGGGGATCCGGGCGCTCGAGTGACTCGGCCGCGGTGCGGGCCAGCAGGATCCGCAGCTGGCGCACCGCGATCCTGGCCCGGTCGCCGTCAGCGGACTGGATCGCCAGCGCCTGCCGGCTGGTGCCGTCGGCCAGGTCGAGGACCGCGAACGGCGCTCCGGTGGGCAGGTGCACCGCGAGCACCTCGGGCCAGGTGAAGGTGTGGGTGCGGTAGCCGTTGACGATCTCGAGTCCGGCCGCACTCGCGGTGACCTTGCACCGCATCAGCCCCCACGCGAGTGCGCCCCCGAGCGCGGCCAACAGCAGCACGGTGACCTGCTGGTAGACCGTGACGCGGGCGCGCACGTCGGGCCCGACGGCGTACCACCCGGCGACGCAGACCACGAGCAGCATGGTCCCGAAGAACGTGAACGCCAGCCGCACACCGAGGGGGCGCCAGGTGTGGGGCAGCGACGGCTCAGAGACGGCAGGCATGGATGTCGGTCACCAGGATGCCCCGGGCGCCGATGGTCCAGAGCTCGTCCATCACCCGGTGCGCGCCGGCCCGGGGCACCATCGCCCGGACCGCCACCCAGCCCTCGCGATGCAGCGGAGACACGGTCGGGCTCTCGATGCCCGGCGTGAGTGCGACCGCCTGGGTCACCTGCTCCGCGGGGATGTCGTAGTCCATCATCACGTAGCTGCGGGCCACCATCACGCCCTCGAGCCGCCGCCGGAAGACGTCGAGGCCGGCCGGGGTCTCGCTCCCCCGCCGGATCAGCACCGCCTCGGACTCGAGGATCGGTTCGCCGAAGGTCTCCAGCCCGGCCTTGGCGAGCGTGGTGCCGGTCTCGACGACATCGGCGATCGCATCGGCGACCCCGAGCTGGACGCTGGTCTCGACAGCGCCGTCGAGACGGTTCACGGTCGCCTCGATCCCGCGCTCGGCGAGGTACTGCCGCACGATCCCGACGTACGACGTGGCGATCCGGGTGCCCTGGAGCTCGGCCGGGTCGGCGTACCGCCCGACCGGGCCGGCGAACCGGAACGTGCTGCGGCCGAAGCCGAGCCCGAGCACCTCCTCGGCCTTGGCGCCGGAGTCGAGCAGCAGGTCGCGCCCGGTGATGCCGACGTCGAGGGTGCCCTCGCCGACGTACAGCGCGATGTCGCGCGGGCGGAGGTAGAAGAACTCCACGCCGTTGTCGACGTCGACCAGCGTCAGCTCCTTGGCGTCCTGGCGCTGGCGGTAGCCGGACTCGCGCAGCATCTCCACGGCAGACTGGGACAGCGCACCCTTGTTGGGGACCGCGATGCGGAGCAGGGTCATCGGGGCCTCACAGGTGGGCGTAGACGTCGTCGAGGGACAGGTCGCAGGCGAGCATCAGGACCTGGGCGTGGTAGAGCAGCTGGCTGATCTCCTCGGCGGCGCGGGCGGGCGACTCGTGCTCGGCGGCCATCCACGACTCGGCCGCCTCCTCCACCAGCTTCTTGCCGATCGCGTGCACGCCGGCGTCGAGCTCGGCCACCGTGCCCGAGCCGTCGGGGCGGCGCTCCGCCTTGTCGGCGAGCTCGGCCCACAGCTGCTCGAACGTCTTCACGCGAGAAGGGTAGTTCTCGGTTGACCAGCGCTCGGCACCCCGTCCAGGGTGGCGGCATGGAGGACCCTGCCCCCTTCGACCGCGTGACCTGGCCTGTGCACACCGCCCGCCTGCTGCTGCGGCCGGTCACCCCCGACGACTTCGGGCGGCTGTACGAGATCCGGGCGATCCCCGAGGTGACGCACTGGCTGACCGGCCGGCCGACGTCGTACGACGACTACGTGGAGCGCTACGGCACGCCCGAGCGCCTCGCCTCGACCCTGGTGGTCGAGCTGGACGGGACGATCATCGGCGACCTCTTCGTCGGCCTCGCCACGCCGTACGCCCAGGTCGAGGTGCGGGAGCAGGCCACGAACAGCGAGGCCGCGATCGGCTGGCTGCTCGACCCGGCGTACGTCGGTCAGGGCTACGCGACGGAGGCCGCGGCCGAGGTACTGAGGATCTGCTTCGAGGAGCTCGGGCTGCGGCGGGTCGTCGCGGGTGCCTTCGCCGACAACGACTCCTCGCTGCGGGTGATGGCCAGGATCGGGATGCGGATCGAGGAGCGCACGCGGCGCGGCTCGCTGCACCGCGAGCTGGGTTGGGTCGATGGCGTCAGCGCCGCCGTCCTGGCCGACGAATGGCGGGCCGCGCGCGCCTGAGGTGGCGCGCTCCGGCGCGGTGGTTTCGAGACGCTCGCTGGCGCTCGCTCCTCAACCACCAGAGTCCTCCCGCCGGTGGTTTCGGACGCTCGCTGGCGCTCGCTCCTCACCACCGAGTCCTCCCGCCGGCGCGCCCTTGTGTCCGGTGGTTGAGGAGGGGCGCGCTGGCGCGCCGTCTCGAAACCACCCGTACGCCGATCGCCGACCTCACTGTGGTCTCGACAGGCTCGACCGACGGAGGCTTCGACCGACGGAGGCCGGTGCTCGACCGACGGAGGCCGGTGCTCGACCGATGGCGACCGAAACCGCGTTGACCTCGAGGAGCAGCACCGCGAGGGTGACCGCTGTGACCTTCGACCGGATCTCCTGGCCACGTCGGACCGAGCGGCTGCTGTTCCGGCCCGCCACGCACGACGACCTCGAGGCACTCGGCCGGATCCAGAACCTGCCGGACGTGGCGTACTGGCTGCCCTCGGCCGCCGGCACCCAGGCCGACTACCTGCTGCGGATGGGCAGCGACGGGCTCCTGCCCCGGACCCTGGTGCTCGAGCTGGACGGAGCCGTGATCGGGGAGCTCTACCTGCACGTGACCGCCGGCTGGGCCCAGGCCGAGGTCGCCGAGCGGGCCACCGACACCCAGGCGGAGATCGGCTGGGGGCTTGACCCGGACCACCAGGGCCACGGCTACGCCACCGAGGCCGCCACCGCGCTGGTCGGGATCTGCTTCGAGGAGCTCGGCATCCGCCGGGTCATCGCCAGCGCCTTCGCCGACAACGCCTCGTCGCTGCGGATCATGGAGCGGCTCGGGATGCGCCGCGAGATGTACGGCCTGCGGACCGCACTCCATCGCGAGCGGGGCTGGGTCGACAGCACCGAGTACGCCCTGCTGGCCGACGAGTGGCGCAGCGCGCGCGCCGTCGCGGACGGGGCGCACGCATGAGCACCCCGGCGCTCCAGCGGGTCACCTGGCCGCGCCGTACCCCCCGCCTCGGCATCCGGCCGGCGGCGAGCGCGGACCTCCGCGCGATCTTCGAGTACCGCACCCGTGTCGAGGTGGCGCGGTGGATGCCGGGCCGGCCGACGTCGTACGCCGATTTCGTGCTGCGCTGCGGCCAGTTCGGGGTGCTCGCGCGCACCCTCGCGATCGAGCTCGACGGCGTGCTGATCGGCGATCTCTACCTCCATGTCACGCCGTCCTGGGCCCAGACCGACACCGCCGACCGTGCCGGCGAGGAGGCCGAGGTGGGCTGGTGCCTCTCCCCCGCCCACCAGGGGCAGGGCTACGTCAGCGAGGCCGCCACCGAGCTGGTGCGGGTCTGCTTCGAGGACCTCGGCGTGCGCCGGATCACCGCCGCCGCGTTCGCCGACAACCTCCCCTCGCTGCGGATCATGGAGAAGCTCGGCATGCGCCGCGAGAGCTACAACGTCCGCGACTCGCTGCACCGCGACCTCGGCTGGATCGACGGCGTGGTCTACGCGCTGCTCGCGGACGAGTGGCGGGGCACGGCGTAGTCAGCCACGGAGCGCCCGCAGCGTGCGCGCCGTGACCAGGGCGGCGGCCGTGGCCTCGTAGCCCTTGTCCTCCGCGGAACCCGGGAGGCCGGCCCGGTCGAGGGCCTGGGCGTCGTCGTCACAGGTGAGCACGCCGAAGCCGACCGGCGTACCGCTGTCGAGCGCGACCCGGGTCAGACCGTCGGTCGCGGCCGAGCAGACGTAGTCGAAGTGCGGGGTGCCGCCCCGGACCACGACCCCGAGCGCCACGACCGCGTCGTGGGTGCGGGCCAGCTCCGCGGCGACGACCGGCAGCTCGAAGGTGCCCGGCACGCGCACCACGGTCGGCTCCGCGACGGAGTACGCCGTGAGGGCGCGGCGGGCGCCGTCGACCAGCCCGTCCATCACCTCGGTGTGCCACAGGGCCGCGACCACGGCGACCCGCAGGTCGCTGCAGTCGACCGGCTCGTCGGCCGGGGCACCGTGGCCGCTCATCCTTCCGCGGGCCGTTCGCTGGGCAGGCCGGGGAGGCTGTGGCCCATCCGGTCACGCTTGGTGCGCAGGTAGGCCAGGTTGTGCTTGTTGGGCCGCGGCGTGAGCGGCACCTGCTCGACGACGTGGATGCCGAAGTCCTCGAGGCTCTCGGACTTCTCCGGGTTGTTGGTGAGCAGCCGCACGTGGGCCACCCCGAGGTCCTTGAGCACCTGGGACGCGGCGCCGTAGTGGCGCGCGTCCGCCGGCAGTCCGAGGTCGAGGTTGGCGTCGACGGTGTCGCGGCCTGCGTCCTGGAGCGCGTACGCCTGGAGCTTGGCGACCAGCCCGATCCCGCGGCCCTCGTGCCCGCGCAGGTAGACCACCACGCCGCGTCCGGCAGCCACGATGCTGGCGAGCGCCTCGTCGAGCTGCGGACCGCAGTCGCAGCGCTGCGAGCCGAACACGTCACCGGTCAGGCACTCCGAGTGCACCCGGGTCAGCACCGGCTCGGGTCTCGACTCCGCTCGACCAGCGGCGACGTCGGGTCTCGACTCCGCTCGACCAGCGGCGACGTCGGGTCTCGACTCCGCTCGACCAGCGGCGACGTCGGGTCTCGACTCCGCTCGACCACCGAACTCAGCCGGGTCGCCGTACACCAGGGCGATGTGCTCGGAGTCGTCGATGGTCGAGTGGTAGCCGTACGCCGTGAAGTCACCGTGCCGGGTCGGCAGCCTGGTCACCGCGACCCGCTTGACCAGGGTCTCGGTGCGGTGTCGGTAGCGCACCAGGTCGTCGATCGAGATCATCGTCAGCCCGTGCTCGTCGGCGAACTCGCGCAGCTCGGGTGAGCGCTTCATGGTGCCGTCGTCATTGACCACCTCGACCAGCACGCCCGCCGGCGTGAGGCCGGCCAGCCGAGCCAGGTCGACGGCCGCCTCGGTGTGGCCGCGTCGTACCAGCACGCCGCCCTCGCGGTAGCGCAGCGGGAACACGTGCCCAGGCCTTGTCAGCTCCCACGGCTCGGTGGCCGAGTCGGCCAGCACCCGGGCTGTGTGAGAGCGGTCGGCCGCGCTGATGCCGGTCGAGACGCCGTCGCGGGCGTCGACCGAGATCGTGTACGCCGTACGCATCCGATCGCGGTTGTGCGGCGTCATCAGCGGGATCTCGAGCCGGTCCAGCATGGCGGCGGGCATCGGCACGCAGATCACGCCGCTGCTGTGCCGGATCGTGAAGGCCATCAGCTCCGGCGTCGCCTTGGCGGCTGCGAAGATCAGGTCGCCCTCGTTCTCGCGGTCCACGTCGTCGACGACCACGACAGCCTTGCCGGCGGCGATGTCGGCGATGGCCTGTTCGACGCTGTCCAACCGGATGCTCATGTGACTCCCCCTGCGATCTCGTGGTCCCGGCTCCGCTCGAACGACGACGGGGTCTCGGTGCGGCTGGCCCGCAGCCACACCACGAAGCCCCAGATCACCAGGGCGCCGTAGACGACGAAGAGGATGGCCGTCGGGTACAGCTTGCTGTGCCACAGCAGCGGCACACCGACGATGTCGACGGCGATCCAGGCCAGCCAGAAGTCGGTCCAGCCGCGCGCCATCGCGAAGGTCGCGACGATGGAGCCCACGAAGATCCACGCGTCGCACCAGAAGTACCACCGCTCCACGGGGAAGCCGGCGCCGATGACCGAGAACAGCCACTGCAAGACCACGACGCCCACGGCCCAGACCCCGAGGTAGCCGAGGCGCTCGCCCGCGGTGGCCCAGCGAGGCGTGATGGCCGGCGCCGACTCCGCGCGGTGGGACTTGCTCTGCCGCCAACGCCACCAGCCGTAGATGCTCACCACGATGAAGAAGACCTGACGTCCGGCCTGCCCGAACAACGGCGCGTGTGAACCCGGCTGCAGCGTGACGGCGAGGAACACCGTCAGGAGCAGGACGTTGCCGATGATCCCGACCGGCCAGGCCCAGATCTTGCGCCTCATCCCCCCGACCGCGGAGGCGAAGCCGAAGCCGTTGCCCAGGATCTCGCGCCAGGTGATCGGATGGCCGGCGATGGTCACCTGGGCGTCGTAGAGCCACTGGAGGAAGTTCACGAGCGGGTCCCTTCGGAGGGTCGGAGGTGGGCCAGCCGGGCGTCGAGCTGGGCGTCGAGCTGGCGGGCGACGTACTTGCCGATCACGTCGACCTCGAGGTTGACGAGGTCGCCCGGCTCGCGGAAGCCGAGCGTCGTACGGCGCATCGTCTCGGGGATCAGGCTGACCGAGAAGGTCTCGACGCCCGCCTCGACGACGGTCAGGCTGACGCCGTCGACGGTGATCGAGCCCTTGTCGACGAGGTACGGCGCGAGGTCGGGCGGCAGCGAGATCGTGACCACGTCCCAGTGGTCGCCGGGGTCACGACGTACGACGCGCCCGACGGCGTCAACGTGTCCCTGTACGAGATGACCGCCGAGTCGGGTGCCGGCGGTGACCGCGCGCTCCAGGTTGACCCGGTCGCCGGGCGCCAGCGCCCCGAGCCCGGTCTTGTCCAGGGTCTCGGCCATCACGTCCGCGGTGAACAGGTCGGTGACCTCGTCGGTCGAGCTGCCACGCTCGTCGGTCGAGCTGCCACGCTCGTCGGTCGAGCTTGTCGAGACCACGGTCAGACAACATCCGTTGACCGAGATCGAGTCCCCGAGTGCGACGTCCTCCAGCACAGTCGTAGCGCGCACGCTCAGCCGCACGGCGTCCGACTGGCGCTCGAGCGCCTCGACGGTGCCGAGCTCCTCGACGATCCCGGTGAACATGCTCAGTCCTCTCTGGTGGTCTCGACAGGCTCGACCGACGATGACCCGAGACTGCGGCTCGACCGACGACGACTGCGGCTCGACCGACGACGACTGCGGCTCGACCGACGGGGTCGGGGCCATGGTGAGGCGGACGTCGGTGTCGTCGCCGTCGGCGAACGGCTGCAGGACGGTCACGTCGGTGACCCGGAGGTGCAGCGCCTCGGCGATCGTGCTGATTCCCAGGTCATCGACCGCGCTCCGGCCGGAGCCGAGCAGCATCGGGGCGACGTAGGTCACGACCTCGTCGACGAGCCCGGCCCGCAGGAACGCACTGGCCAGCGTGGGTCCCCCCTCGAGGAAGACGTGCTGCTGGTCGCGGGCGTAGAGCCGCTCGAGGGCGGTCCGCGGGTCGCGGGTGCGCAGGTGCACGGTCTCGGCGGCGTCGTCGAGGATCCGGCGGCCGGGGTCGAGGTCGCGCTCCCCCATCACCGCGCGCAGCGGCTGGCGCGGACAGTGGGACGCCCTCCGCGTCGCGGACGGTGAGGTGCGGGTCGTCGATCTCGACGGTGCCGGTGCCGACCAGCATCGTGTCGCACAGGGCCCGCAGTCGGTGCGTGTCGAGGCGGGCGGCCGGGCTGGAGACCCAGCGACTGGTGCCGTCGGCGGCGGCGCTGCGTCCGTCGAGGGTGGTGGCGAACTTCCAGGTGACGAAGGGCCGGCCGTGCTCGACGGCGAAGGTCCACACCCGGTTGAGGGCGCGGGCCTCGTCGGCGCAGAGCCCGGTCTCGACCTCGACGCCGGCGGCGCGCAGAGTGTCCGCGCCACCGACCGCGACCGGGTTGAGGTCGCGCTGGGCGATCACCACCCGCCGTACGCCGGCTGCCACCAACGCCCGGGAGCAGGGGCCGGTGCGGCCGGTGTGGTTGCAGGGCTCGAGGGTGACAACAGCGGTGGCGCCTGGGGCCGACCCGCCGACCTGGGCCAGCGCGTCGACCTCGGCGTGCGGCGTACCTGCGCCGCGATGGTGTCCCTCGGCGATCGCGCGGCCGTCGGCGTCGAGCAGGACACAGCCGACCCGCGGGTTCGGCCCGAGCGGTACGCCGTCGCTGGCCGCCAGTGCGAGGGCGCGGCGCATCGCGGCCCGCTCACTCTCGCTGAAGCCCATCTGCGCCCCTCCGGTCCTGGTCGCGGACTCCGGGGCAACCGGGCAACGGTGTGGTCTCGACTTCGCTCGACCGACGTGATGGGCGCTCGGCCCACCACCCGTCACCCTGCGTGCGCTTCCCATCCGGACTTTGACCGTCGGTCCAGGAGTTCCACCTGGTCAACCGGTGACTGGCTGTCATCGGGTCGCGGACTCCTGAGGGAGCTTCCCTCAGTCACCGCCGGTGCGGATTTCCACCGCCCCCAGAGCACGCGAGCACTTGGCTCTTACGTCGGTGAGTCTAACGCGCGGCGTCGGCCGCCTCACGCAGGGACCGCACCATGGCGTCGGGGTCGGCCGCGTCGAAGACCGCCGAGCCGGCCACGAACACGTCGGCGCCCGCCTCGGCGCAGCGCTCGATCGTCTCGAGGCTGACGCCGCCGTCGACCTGCAGCCAGGTCTCGACGCCGTGCTTGTCCATCAGCTCCCGCGCCCGCCGGATCTTGGGCAGGCAGAGGTCGAGGAACTTCTGGCCGCCGAAACCGGGCTCCACGGTCATGATCAGCACCATGTCGAGCTCGGCGAGCAGGTCCTCGTAGGGGTCGATGGGCGTGGCCGGCTTGAGCGCCATGCTGGCGCGGGCGCCCTGCCGGCGGATCTCGCGGGCGAGCCGGATCGGCGCCGCCGCCGCCTCGACGTGGAAGGTCACGCTGGCGGCGCCGGCCTCGACGTACGCCGCGGCGTTGCGGTCGGCGTCGCTGATCATCAGGTGGGCGTCGATCGGCAGCGGCGTGCTGCGTGCCAACGCCTCCACCATGGTCGGGCCGAACGTCAGGTTGGGCACGAAGTGGTTGTCCATCACGTCGACGTGGACCATGTCGGCGCCGGGGATCCGCGCCAGCTCGGCGCCGAGGTCGGCGAAGTCGGCGGTGAGGATGCTCGGCGTGATCTGGATGCCCACGCGCCGATCCTAGGGTGCGGTCAGCCTGTCCAGTCGGGTGCGCAGCGCGGCGACCCGGTGGGCGTTGCCGTGCAGGTCGACGTACCTCGGCCCATACGTCGCGAGCAGGGCGTCGTCGAGCCGGCGTACCGCGCCTGGCGGGTAGCGGTAGTCCATCCGCTCGCGGATCCGCTCCTCGTCGGTGGCGCGCAGGACGTCGCCGAGCTCGTCGAGCGAGGTGATCCCCAGCTCGAGGAGCAGCCCCGAGACCCAGTCGTAGTGGTCGGCGCGCGACCAGCCCGCATCGGCGTACTGGCCGGCCAGGAACGCCGCGAGCTCCCGGGCGTCGAGGCGGGGGTCGTCGTCGGGCGTCACCGGCTCGAGGTGCTCGCCGCTGGCCACCGGGCCGCGCAGCCGGTCGCGGATCGTGGCGAACTCCAGATCTGCCAGCTCCAGCAGCCCGGCCGCGAGAGTGAACCGCCGGTCGAAGTCGTGGGCGTGCTCCGCGGGGACCGTGCCCTTGTAGCGGATGTCGTGCTCGAACTCCGCCCACGCGTGCTGCAGGACCGTCCGGATCTGCACCTGGACGTTGCGGCCGGCCAGGTGGGCGTACGCCGGCTGGCCGACGCGGGCGGCGTCGAGCGCGATCTGGAGGTGACGGCTGGCGTAGCCGAACCGCCCCTCGCTGGCCGTCTCGCGACCCAGGTCGCGGTCGTCGTTGACGACCACCTGGTCGGCGAGGAGCTCCGCCACGGCGGCCACGTCGTCGCGGACGTAGGTGATGACCCGTACGCCGAGCTGGTCACCGATCTCGTGGAGCGGGTCTGTGTAGAGCCTGGCCCCGTCGACGGTCCGGACCGCCTTCTCCGCGAATGACGCGACGCTCTTGGTGCGGCCGGAGACGGTCAGGTAGTTGATACCTGCCTCGTCGAGGAGGGTGGTGACCAGGTCCACCGCCTCGGCCCCGGCGAGGACCAGGTCGTCGTGGCCCGCGGCGTACGTCGCGACGGCCGCGGGCGCGGGGTCGAGGGGGGCGGGAGGCACGGGGCGATCCTAGGTCTCGACTCCGCTCGACCGACGAACCCTCCCGCTCGACCGACGAACCCTCCCGCTCGACCGACGAACCCTCCCGCTCGACCAACGATCCTCGTCAGTCCAGCAACGAGTCGTCGTACGCAGCGGTGAGGTCGCCGCCCGCGCTGCCGGTGTTCACGACCCCGGCGGGCTCGATCAGCATCGCGCTGACGTCCCCGTCGGCGATCGGGCAGTGCTCGACGCCGCGGGGTACGACGTACAGCTGACCGGGACGAAGCGAGACGTCGCCGTCTCGCAGCTGGATCACCAGTGACCCCTCGAGGACCAGGAAGAGCTCGTCGGTGTCGTCGTGGGTGTGCCAGACGAACTCGCCCTTGAGCTTGACCAGCTTGATCTCGTAGTCGTTGAGGCGGGCCACCACCTTGGGTGCCCAGTGGTCGGAGAAGAGGCCCAGCTTGTCGGCGAGGTCCACCACGTCGTTCATCCGTCCTCCTCCGTGGTCTCGACTTCGCTCGACCGACGGTCCTCCTCGCTCGACCGACGGTCCTCCTCGCTCGACCGACGGTCCTCCTCGCTCGACCGACGGTCCTCCTCGCTCGACCGACGGTCCTCTTCGCTCGACCGACGATCCTCGCCGGCGGCTTCGTCGCGGTCCGCCCACTCGCGCAGAGGGGCGAGGTCGAAGACGTGGTCGTCGATGTCCTCGTGCAGGTCGCCCAGGGCGGCGTACCGCTCGGGCACCGTGAAGATCGTGAAGTCGTGGGGGTCGCAGTCGTCGACCTCGTCCCAGCGCACGGGCGTCGAGACGCGGGCGTCGGGGAAGCCGCGCACGGAGTACGCCGCGGCGATCGTGTGGTCGCGGGCGTTCTGGTTGTAGTCGACGAAGAGGTGGTGGGGGTCGCGGTCCTTGCGCCACCACAGGGTCGTCACGTCGTCGGGCATCCGCCTCTCGACCTCGCGGGCGAAGGCGAGCGCGGCGCGCCGTACCTCCTTGTGGCCGTGGTCCGGCTTGATGCGCACGTAGATGTGCAGTCCCTTGCCGCCGCTGGTCTTCGGATAGCCGACAGCGCCGAGCTCGTCGAGGATCTCGTGGGTCACTGCGGCGACGCGCTGCACCTGGGCGAAGTCGCTCAGCGGACCGGGGTCGAGGTCGATCCGCCACTCGTCCGGCTTCTCGGGGTCCTCGCGGCGGCTGTTCCAGGGATGGAACTCGACCGTCGACATCTGCACCGCCCAGATCACCGCCCCCAGTTCGGTGACGCAGAGCTCGTCGGCGGTGCGGTTCCAGCGGGGGAAGTGCAGCCGCACGGTCTCGACCCAGTCGGGAGCGCCCGAGGGCAGCCGCTTCTGGTGCACCTTCTCGCCCGCCAGCCCGGTCGGGAAGCGGTGCAACATGCACGGGCGCTCGAACAGCGCGTTGACGATGCCGGGGCCGATGCTCAGGTAGTACTCGACCAGGTCGAGCTTGGTCGCCCCGCTCTCGGGGAAGTACACGCGGTCGGGGTTGGTCACCTTCACGACCCGGCTGTCGACCTCGATCTCGGTGAACGGGCTCGCCATACGGCAACGCTAGCGGGAGTACGGCGTACCGTGCCGCCGGTGGACTTCGACCAGCCGCCCGTGGTGCGGGTCGACGCCGATCCCGAGCGGCCGCTGGCTCCCGACGGCTGGCCGGCCGACATCCCGGCCGTGGCGCAGCTCGTGCGCGACGGGCTCGCCCTGCCGAAGGGGGTCACGTTCCTCGTCGGCGAGAACGGCTCCGGCAAGTCGACGCTCGTCGAAGGGGTTGCGATGGCCTACGGACTGGGGTCCGAAGGCGGCTCGACCGGCAGCCGGCACGGCACCCGAAGCTCGGAGTCGCCCCTCTCCCGCAGCCTGAGGCTGCAGCGCGGGCTCGGCGCCGGTCGCTGGGGCTTCTTCCTGCGTGCCGAGACCATGCACGGCTTCTACACCTACCTCGAGGACAACCCCGGGCGGCACGAACCGCGCTTCCACGAGATGAGCCACGGCGAGTCGTTCCTCGAGGTGATCCAGCGCCGCTTCGACTCCCCCGGCTTCTACTGCCTCGACGAGCCGGAGGCGGCGCTCTCCTTCACCTCGACCCTGAGCCTCATGCACTCGCTGCTGTCGCTGGCCGCGGACGGCGGGCAGGTGCTGTGCGCGACCCACTCCCCGGTCCTGGCGGCGCTGCCCGGCGCGACCATTCTCGAGGTGGGTGACTGGGGCCTGCGCGAACGCAGCTGGCAAGACCTGGAACTGGTCTGGCACTGGCGACGCTTCCTCGACACCCCACAGGCCTACCTGCGCCACCTCACCGCCGACTGAGCCGAGCGACCCGGAGATGACACGCGGTGGTCCCTCACCGGAAGGGGCCCCGACGGCGTTGTGGAACACGCTGGGCCACCACCGGGATGGCCTTCTGCGGGGTTCTGGAACACGGCGTTCCACAACGACCGATGCCGGGGTCTGTGTGGGGGCTCAGGCTGTTCCACAACGGCCGATGCCGGTGCCCGGGAAGGGGCACGAGGTGGTCCACTTCGACTCAGGCGCGGCGGAGGAGGGCCAGGAACATCGCGTCGGTGCCGTGCCGGTGCGGCCAGAGCTGGACGGTCCCGTGCAGGGGACCCGCACAGTCGGGGACGTCGGCGCGCAGGCCGGCGGCCGTGGACATCAGCGCGGCAGCATCGCCGAGCTTGACGTCGTCGCGCTTGACCAGCAGCGACCCCACGACGTCGCGGGTCTCCGCCAGCACCGGTGAGCAGGTCGCGTACAGCACGACGCCGCCGGGGCGGACCAGGGAGACGGCGCTCGCCAGCAGGGCCCGCTGGAGGGGCAGCAGCGCATCGAGGTCCTCGGGCCGCCGTCGCCACCGCGCCTCCGGCCGGCGCCGCAGCGCCCCCAGGCCGGTGCAGGGAGCGTCCACCAGCACCCGGTCGAACGACCCGGGCTCCCAAGGTGGTGCCGTACCGTCCGCCACGGTGACCTCCTCGACCCCGGTCCCACTCGGCGGTCGACCAGAGTCAGTCGCCGGTCGACCCGCCGGATTCGTCGGTCGAGCGGGGCCACTCGTCGGTCGAGCGGGGCCACTCGTCGGTCGAGCGGAGTCGAGACCCAGCGCCCGTCGCACGAGCTCGGCGCGATGGGGCTGCACCTCGTTCGCCACCAGGCGGGCGCCGCGTTCGTCGGCCAGGGCCGCCAGCAGCGCGGCCTTGCCGCCGGGACCGGCGCAGAGGTCGAGCCAGCGGACGTCGGGACCGTCCAGTGGAGCCGACGCCAGGGCGAGGGCCACGAGCTGGGACCCCTCGTCCTGCACACCCGCTCGCCCCTCGGCCACGGCCGCGATCGCCCCAGGGTCACCGCCGCTGGAGATAGCGCCGTACGGCGAGAACGGCGTGGGCCGGCCGGGCAGCTCGGTGACGGTCGCGCGACCGGGCCTCGCGACCAGGGTCACCGACGGGGCGACGTTGTCGGCCTCGAGCAGCGCGTCGATCTCGGTCCCCCGCGAGTCCGCCGAGAGCGCCTCGGTGAGGGCGTCGACGACCCACTGCGGGTGGGAGTACCGGGTCGCGCGGTCGGCGTCGATCCGGGTCAGCCAGGCCTCCAGGTCGTGCTCCGACACCTTGCGCAGCACTGCGTTGGTGAAGCCGGCCGGACCCGGCCCCGACTCCGACTTCACCAGGTCGACGCTGGTGCTGATCGCCGCGTGCGGCGCAACCCGCATCCCCAGCAGCTGGTGGCACCCGAGCCTGAGCACGTCGAGGACCTTGGCCGCGGTGTTGGACAGCGGCCGGTCGGTGCAGGCGGCCAGGATCGCGTCGTAGGTGCCCTGTCGGCGGATCGTGCCGGACGCGAGCTCGGTGGCGAAGGCCGCGTCGCGGCCGGAGAGGCGGTACTTGCCGAGCATGTGGGGCAGCACGAGGTTCGTGTAGGCCTCCTTCACCCGCACCGCCTTGAGCACCTCGAACGCCGCGCGCCGCGCGGGATCCGGCGCGCTCACGCGTCACTCGTCGGTCGAGCGGAGGTCTCCGCCGGTCGAGCGGAGGTCTTCGCCGGTCCAGCGGAGGTCTTCGCCGGTCCAGCGGAGGTCTTCGCCCGTCGAGCGGAGTCGAGACCAGCCCGTCGGTCGAGCTTGTCGAGACCCTCGGCCAGGAACCTCTTCGCCAACGACTTCGGCGCCACGGCGAGCCAGGCGTCGGTGAGCACCTCGCGCAGCTCGTCGACCTCGAGCTCACCGATCCGGCTCTGCTGCACGAGCACGGCGTTGTAGCTGCGGAAGTGGTCGATGGTGAAGAACGGGCCGTCGGCCTCGACCAGGGCCGCCTTGTCGCCGGCGTCGGCGGTGCGGATCACCAGCAGGTCCTGGTACTCCTCACCGGTCTCGGGGTCGACGGCGTCGTGTCGCGGCGCGCGGGCCAGGACGAAACCGCGCGGCTTCGGCTTCTGACGGATGAGGTACGTCGGGCGGTCACCCCACGACGTACCGAGCTCGACCTCCGGCAGCGACCGGCAGATCGCGTCGACGTCGGAGACTTTCGCGCGGCGGCTCACGCGAGCACCTCTCCCTCGCCGAGGCGCAGCCCGCGGGCCCAGTCGGCGGCCGGCATCGGCCGCTTCCCGACCGCCTGCACCTCGCCCAGCCGCAGCGCCTGGGTGCCGGTGCCGACCACGACGGCGTTCTTGCCGGCCACCAGCTCACCCGGCGGCAGCGCGCCCTCGGCCAGCGTGACCGGGCCGAGCTTGAGCCGCTCGCCGGCGTACGTCGTCCAGGCGCCGGGGGCCGGGGTGCAGGCACGGACGTGGCGGTCGATGAGTGCCGCGGCCTGCGTCCAGTCGACGCGGGCGTCGTCGACGGTGATCTTCGGGGCGTACGAGACGTCGTCCCCGACCTGCGGACGCTCTTCGAGCGAACCGTCGGCGAGCCCGTCGAGGGTGGCGACCAGCAGCCCGGCACCGCCCTCGGCGAGCCGTCCGAGCAGGGCTCCGGCGGTGTCGTCGGGCCGGATCGTCTCGGTCATCAGCCCGTAGGTCGGGCCGGCATCCAGCTCCTTGACGATCCGGAACGTGGTCGCACCGGTGACGTCGTCCCCGGCCCAGATCGCGTGCTGCACGGGGGCGGCGCCGCGCCAGGCCGGCAGCAGCGAGAAGTGCAGGTTGATCCAGCCGCGGGGCGGGATGTCGAGCGCCGACTGCGGCAGCAGCGCGCCGTACGCCACCACCGGGCATGCATCGGGCGCGAGGGCGCGCAGGGCCTCCTGGAACTCCGGCTCGCGGGGGTGGCCCGGCTTCAGCACCGGTACGCCGAGCGCGGCGGCCGCCTCGGCGACCGGCGACGGTGTGAGCCGGCGACCCCGCCCGGTGGGCGCATCAGGGCGGGTGACCACGCCGACCAGGTCGTGGGCCGAGTCGGCGACGGCCGCCAGGGCGGGCAGCGCGACCTCGGGCGTGCCGGCGAAGACCACCCGCATCAGGGACGCCTCACAGGCCGAGGCCACCAGTCGGATGCGGCGACACCTTGATCGTGGGCGCACCGGCGAGCCCGAACCACTCCGACTCGCGGATCTCCTTCATCGCCAGCTTGCGGTTCGCCGGGTCCAGCCGATCGAGGAACAGCACGCCGTCGAGGTGGTCGGTCTCGTGCTGGATCGCCCGCGCGAGCAGCTCGCTGCCCTCGATCGCGACCGGCTCGCCGTACTGGTCGAAGCCCTTCGCCACCACCGACAGCGCACGCTTGCAGTCGATCGACAGGCCCGGGATCGACAGGCAGCCCTCCGGGCCGTCCTGCTGCTCCTCGGACAGGTCGAGCACCGGGTTCACCAGGTGGCCGACCTCGCCCTCGACGTACCAGGTGAACACCCGCAGCCCGACCCCGATCTGGGGTGCCGCCAGGCCGGCGCCGGGTGCGTCGAGCATCGTGTCGGTGAGGTCCGCGACCAGGCGCCGCAGCTCCTTGTCGAAGTCCACGACCTCGAGCGCGGCCGTGCGCAGGACCGGGTCGCCGAACAGGCGGATGGGCTGGATGGGCACGGGTTCCTCTCGTCGGTCGAGCCTCTGGTTCGTGGCGGTCGTCGGTCGAGCCTCTGGTTCGTCGGTCGAGCTTGTCGAGACCACCGCCGAGTCTAGGAGGCCCGGTCACAGCGTGACCGGGTCCACCTGGATCCGGACGGCGTCGAGCTTGCGGGCCGAGCGGACCCGCTGCACCTCGCCGAGCGCCCGCGACAGCGCCTGCCCCTGGGCCCGCGGCACCCGGACCACCACCCGCGAGGCTCCGTCGTCGACCTCGACCGGGCCGAGCACCTCCGTGCCCGGCGGCCGGTCGAGCAGGGTGAGCGCGTCGTCGACCGCCCCGGGCTCGCCGGTGACGGTGGCGAGGCGACTGGCCGGCGGCAGGTGGGCCTCGGCCCGGGTCGTCGCCTCACGGCGGGCGAACCCGGCGGGGTCCCATCGCACGAACGCCTGGACCACCGGGAGTGCCGGGTCGCCGACGACCACCACCGACCCACCAGGAGCGACCAGGCCCGCCGCCCCGCACCAGCGCCGCAGCGCCTCCTCGTCGGTGCGCAGGTCGGGCCGGGCCAGGGCGAGCCAGGTGTCGAGCACCACCACGGCGGCGTAGCCGCCCTCGGCCACCGGCTCGGCTCCCGGGGTCGCCACCACGATCGCCGGACGCGCCGGCACCGACGCCACGACGTGGTCGCCGCCCGAGGCCACCACCGGCACTGCCGGGAAGGCCCGGCCCAGCTCCTCCGCCGTACGCCGCTCCCCCACCACCGGGGCACGCAGCCCGCGGTGGGCGCACACCGGGCAGGCCCACGCGTCCACGACGGTGCCGCACCAGCGGCAGGCCGGCGGCACGGCCGGGCCGGAGACCCCCAACGGGCCGGTGCAGACCTCGCAGCGGGCGGGTGTCCGGCAGCGCTCACAGGCCAGGGACGCGGCGTACCCACGCCGGGGCGTGTGCACCAGCACCGGCCCGCGGACCAGCCCGGCCGACAACGCGTGCGTGACCTGCTGGGGCATCCGCGCGGCACGGGCGAGCGGGTCGCGTTCGAGCTGGACGTCCGTGGCGCCGGTGACCGAGACGGTGACGGCGGCGCGCAGGGTCTCGCGCGGCGCAGTGAGCTCGTGGGCCCAGCCGGTGGCGAGGAGCTGCTCCGCCTCCACGCTGCGCGCGAAGCCGCCGACCAGGACGGCGGCGCCCTCGACCGTGGCCCGGGTCAGCAGCACCTCCCGCGCATGGGGGTACGGCGCGCGCGGCTCCGCGTGCAGGTCGTCGCCGTCGTCCCAGATCGCCACCAGCCCGAGGTCGTGGACCGGCGCGAACGCGGCCGCCCGGGTGCCGACCACGATCCGCCGGGTGCCGCGGGAGACCGCCAGGAACTCGCGGTAGCGCCGCGCCGGCCCCGCTCCCGCGGTGAGCACCACGTGATGGCCGGCTCCCAGCACCGCGGTCAGGGCAGCGTCGAGCCGGGCCACGTCCCGCTGGTCGGGGACACAGAGCACGCTGCCCCGGCCGCCCACGAGCGTGGCCGCCGCCGCCTCGGCGAGCAGCCGCGGCCAGTCCTCCCCGGGCAGCGCCGACCAGACGGCCCGGGGCGAGCCGTCGCCCGCGAGATGGGCCAGGAACGCGCCGGCCGCCGGGTAGGCGCGCCAGGCCTCGGCGGCCGCTGCGGGATCGGCCAGCACCGGCTCCTCGGGCGGAGAAGGCTGCTTCTCGGTGGTCGCGTGCCGGGGCGGTACGGCGAGCCGGAGGACGTCGGCGCGTGTCCCGGCGTAACGCTCGGCCAGCAGCCCGGCCACCTCGGCGATCGCCGGGCTCAGCACCGGCTCAGGACTCACCACCCGCCGCAACGGCGTCAACGTGCCGGTGTGCTCGGTGTGCGCGCTCCGTGAGACGACGTACCCGTCGAGGTCCTTGCCCGCGAAGCGCACCTTGACCCGCGATCCGGGCACCGCAGACTCCGCCATCGAGGCCGGCACTGCATAGTCGAACGGCCGGTCGAGGTGGGCCAGGGGCGTCTCGACCAGCACGTGGGCGACCGGGTCGGTCGCGGCGGGCGGCTCGGTCGCCGGGGTGGGCCGCTGTCGCCCTCGCGAGGCGCGGACGGTCGCCCGCAGCCCCGGGAGAGCCTCGGGGGGCGGCTGCCCGGCGTCGGCCATGCGCGCAGTTCTACCAGCGCCCGCCGACGGGGGCCGGGTCGCCCGGGCGGCTCAGCCCCCGTTCACCCGCGCGGTCGCGGGCGAGAACGTCGCGGCGTGACCGTGGCCCGGTGACCGGCCGGTGACCCGCACCGTGATCCGCATCCCGTCGTCGCCACGGCCGACGTGGTAGCCACGCCCTGTCGCGCCCGCACGCGGCCGACCGTCCGCGAACCACTGGTAGGACAGGTCGACGTCGTCGCGCGTCCAGGTGCCGGGCGAGGCGGTCAACCGGTGACCGACCCGGGCCTTCCCGGAGATGCGCGGCGGCTTGGTCGGCAGCACGCCGGACCCGCAGGTGTAGACGCGGACGTCGTCGAGGTACCACCCGTTGAAGCCGACGCTGTTGTCGGTGTTCATGGAGAACTGCGGCTGCACGGCGTGCCCGGCGTACCGGTGGAACGACGCGCGGCTCGCGACCCACCCGAAGCTGTCCTTGCCGAAGCCCAGCCGGCCGGCCGCCGGGTTGCCCGAGATGTCCGAGATCCGGTCGCGGGGTCCGTTGCGCCAGGGCAGCCCCGCGGCGTCGACCGGGGCGCCGCCCGCGGTCGCGTCGCCGACCTCCACGGTGCCGGCGTCGAAGGTGCTGCCGGCGGTCCCGAAGTCGAGCACCCGCCACTGCTGGAACCAGAGGTACGACGGGCGGCCGACCGGCAGCGGCACGGCGTGCATCCGCAGCGAGCTGACCCCGATCCCGTCGGCATCGACGGAGAACCACGAGTCGTGCCCCGAGACGGCGTTCGCCGGGACAGCCGGGAACGCCGAAGGGTTCGGCGCCCGCATCCAGGTCCGGTCGGCGTGGAACCTGGCAGTCGGCTTGCCGTGCTCGGAGTCGAACAGCACCCGCACCGGCCCAGCGCCCTGCGGGCAGGTCAGCGGCGCGTCCTTCGGCTGCGGGGCGCCGTGGGGCGTCTCCCGCAGCCGGGTCGCCAGGGTCGCTCGGTGGACGGTGTCGCAGTCCGCGGCGGTGAACCCGGCCACGCCCCGGCCCGCCAGGTCCGCGCACGTCTGGTCCAGGACGGCCGCGAGATCGGCGTAGTCGCTGCCCGGGACCAGGTGCTGGATCACGCCCAGCGCGAGCGTGGCGGTCTTGGTGAGCGTCGGGTCACCGGCGTCGATCCCCTGCAGCACCTGCCCGGCCTGGCCGCCACCCTGGGAGATCAGGTAGAAGGTGCGGTTGCCGACCCCGCTGTCGGTGTGGACGCCGCCGTTGTCGTCCTCCACGCCCGTGTAGCGGCGGTCCGTCATGCTCTGCGGCTGCCCGAAGGCGTGCGGGTCGGACAGGTCGCGGATCGCACCGATCGGCAGGTCCTCGCCGATCGTCCAGCTCGTCGGGGTGTCGCCCGGGCCGGGGTTGCGGTGGTCGACGATCTCGCCCATCACGTCGGCCAGCGACTCGTTCATGGCACCCGACTGGCCGAAGTAGAGGAGGTCGGCGTTGCGCGAGATCACGCCGTGGGTCATCTCGTGCCCGACCACGTCGTCGGCAGAGGCGAACCCGTCGCCGTAGAACATCCCGACGCCGTTCCAGAAGGCGTTGCTCAACGGGCAGGCGGCCGGCGGCTGGAAGGGGTCGCAGTAGCGCACCGTCGAGGACAGGTGCCTCGCCCCGCCGAACGGCACCCCGAGCAGCTGGGTCAGGTCGATCCCGCCGACCTGTGCGTAGAACGTCGAGACGACGCCCGCCAGGTCGAAGGCCTGGTTGACGTCCGGGACCGCGCTCGCCGGGTCGGCCTCGGTGCGGGCGAAGCCCTCGATGCACGGCACGTCGAGCAGGGTCATGTCGTTGGCGTTGTCGCAGACCACCCGGTCGACCGCCTCGACCAGGTCGGCGTCCTGCACGACCGCTCCGGTGCGGTCGTCGACCAGGACCAACCGGCGGAACGTCGGACCGCCGTGCACGACGACCCGCCAGACGCCGCGCGCGTGGGTGGTCGGGTCGGGCGTGCGCGGCACCCCCAGCACGGCCGGGTCGTAGAGCCAGCGGGTCGGTGGGTTCGCGTGCAACCTGCCGCTTGACGCGGGGCCGGCGTCGCGTCGCGCGAGCGCGAGGGCGGTGCTCGCCGCGGCGCTCGAGGGGTACGACGCGCCGGGCACGGTGGCGTGCGACACCGAGGCCGTCAGCGAGCCGAGCTGGCGGTCGGATCGGAGGTCGACCGCGACGGCGCCGCCGACCACAGGGAGCCCGCCCCTGCGTTGCCTGAAGCGGACCACGTCGTCGCCGGTGACCGACCGGGTCAGTCGGCCGCCCAGCAGGCGGCTACGACCCAGCCCCAGCACCGCGCCGTACCGCTCGAGGTGGGTGCGGGCGGCGGTCACCGCGGGCGTGGCCACGCCGATCCCAGGTTCGCGGGTCGACCCGGTGGGCGCGACGAAGCGGGCGTACCCGTCCGGCCCGCGCGCGACGCGCAGGCCGCCGGTCCGCGGCGCGGCTGCGCTACCGGCCGGGACCTGGGTCAGGGTCGCCACGGAGAGGGCCAGCACGGCCCCGAGAGCTGCTGCCTGGGATCTCACCGGATCGCCCCCGTCTGGCCTCACGGCCGTCCGTCTCCGGGCAATCTAGCCAGCGCGGGGACGGCGTGGGGTCAAGAAGTGGTCACGATCGGCGTGACGGGTGCGGCTCAGCCGGCGACGCCCGCTGCCTTGCGCAGCTCCTCGACCCGGTCGGTGCGCTCCCAGGTGAACTCGGGGAGCTCGCGACCGAAGTGGCCGTAGGCGGCGGTCTTGGCGTAGATCGGGCGGAGCAGGTCGAGGTCCTCGATGATCGCGGCCGGGCGCAGGTCGAAGACGTCGAGCACGGCCTTCTGGATCTCCTCGTCGGGCACCACGCCGGTGCCGAAGGTCTCGATGAAGACACCGACGGGCTGGGCCTTGCCGATCGCGTAGGCGACCTGGGCCTCGCAGCGCCGCGCGAGGCCGGCTGCGACGACATTCTTGGCGACCCAGCGCATGGCGTACGCCGCGGAGCGGTCGACCTTCGAGGGGTCCTTGCCGGAGAACGCGCCGCCGCCGTGGCGGGCCATGCCGCCGTAGGTGTCGACGATGATCTTGCGGCCGGTCAGGCCGGCGTCGCCCATCGGGCCGCCGACCACGAAGCGGCCGGTCGGGTTGACCAGCAGGCGGTAGCCCTCGGCCGGGATGTCGAAGGTCTCGAGGACCGGGTCGATGACGTGCTTCTTGACGTCGCCCTCGAGGGTGTCGAGCTCGGTGTCCTCGGCGTGCTGGGTGGACAGCACGACGGTGTCGACGCGCACCGGGCGGTTCTCCGCGTCGTACTCGATGGTGACCTGGGTCTTCCCGTCGGGGCGCAGGTAGGGCAGCGTGCCGTCGTTGCGGACCTCGGTGAGCCGCTCGGCGAGGCGCTGGGCCATCACGATCGGCAGCGGCATCAGGACGTCGGTGTCGTCGCAGGCGTAGCCGAACATCAGGCCCTGGTCGCCGGCGCCCTGCTTGTCCATCGCGTCGACCGAGCCGGTGCGCGACTCGTGCCCGGAGTCGACGCCCTGGGCGATGTCGCCGGACTGGCCACCGATGGCGACCATGACGCCGCAGGAGTGGCCGTCGAAGCCCTTCTCGGAGGAGTCGTAGCCGATGGTGAGGATCCGGTCGCGGACGATCTGCTTCACGTCGACGTAGCCGGTCGTGGTGACCTCACCTGCGACGACCACGAGACCGGTGGTGAGCAGGGTCTCCACGGCGACCCGGCTGTGGGGGTCCTGGCTGAGCATGGCGTCGAGGACCGAGTCGCTGATCTGGTCCGCGATCTTGTCGGGGTGTCCCTCGGTGACGGATTCGGAAGTGAAGAGGCGTCCGGTCACGGTGTCGATGCTCCTGGGGTCGGCTGAGTGGGTCACAGGGTGATGTCGAGGGTCAATCTTGCAGCCTGGTAGCCACTTCGTCCCAAATGACGTGGGCCAGGGCGGCCTTGGACCCGAGAGGTACGTCGCGCTGGGCGCCGTCGGCGGAGAGGATCACGGCCTGGTTGTCGCTCGCCCCGAACACCGCTCCCCCGGCGACGTCGTTGACCACGAGCAGGTCGCAGCCCTTGCGGGCGAGCTTGGCGCGGGCCAGGTCGAGGACCGAGCCGGTGTGGTCGCCGGTCTCGGCGGCGAACCCGACCACCACCTGACCGGGCCGGGCCCGGTGGTGGCTGAGCTCGGCCAGGATGTCGGGGGTCTGGACCAGCTCGAGGGTCGGTGCGGCGTCGGCCGACTTCTTGATCTTGGCCTCGCTGGTGGTCACCGGCCGGAAGTCCGCTGGGGCCGCCGCCATCACCACGGCGTCGGCGGAGCCGGCCGCGGACACGACGGCGTCGCGGAGCTCCTCGGTGGTCTCGACCTGCACGACCTTGACGCCCGCAGGGTCGGGCAGCGACACGTTCGCGGCGACCAGGGTGACCTCGGCCCCGCGGGCGGCCGCGGCTCGGGCGAGGGCCACGCCCTGCAGCCCCGAGGAGCGGTTGCCGAGGAAGCGCACCGGGTCGATCGGCTCGCGGGTGCCCCCGGCGGAGACCACGACCGTGCGGCCGGCCAGGTCGAACCTGCCTCGTTGGTCGAGCCTGTCGAGACCGTCGAGACCGTCGAGCCTGTCGAGACCGCGCGCCAGGACGTCCTGGCAGAGGGCGAAGATCTCGTCGGGCTCGGGCAGCCGGCCCTGGCCGCTGTCGGCGCCGGTGAGGCGGCCGACGGCCGGCTCGATGACCAGGGCGCCCCGCTCGCGCAGGGTCGCGACGTTCGCGCGGGTGGCGGCGTGCTCCCACATCTCGGTGTGCATGGCGGGTGCGAAGACGACCGGGCAGCGGGCCGTGAGCAGGACGTTGGTGAGCAGGTCGTCGGCCCGGCCGTGTGCGGCGCGGGCGAGTAGGTCGGCGGTCGCGGGGGCCACCACGACGAGGTCGGCCGACTGGCCGATCCGGACGTGGGGCACCTCGTGGACGTTGCTCCAGACGTCGGTGGCGACCGGCTTGCCCGACAGCGCCGCCCAGGTCGCGGCACCGACGAACTGCAAGGCCGCGGCGGTCGGGACGACGGTCACGTCGTGGCCACTCTCGGTGAGGCGGCGGAGCAGCTCGCAGGCCTTGTACGCCGCGATCCCTCCAGAGACCCCCAGGACGACGGAAGGCCGCGACCCCGCCCCGGTAGGGGCGTCGGTCACGGCCGCGTCCGTCATGGTCGGAGCGAGGATCAGCTGTCGGTGTTGAAGCCGGCCTCGAGGGCGGCGGCCTTCTTGGCCTCCTCCTCGGCGGCGAGCTCGGCCGGGTCGACGTCCTCGCAGGTCAGCAGGTCGTCGTTGATCTCGCGGAGTGCGATCGAGAGCGGCTTCTCCTGCACGTGGGTGTCCACGAGGGGGCCGACGTACTCCAGGAGGCCCTCACCGAGCTGGGAGTAGTAGGCGTTGATCTGCCGCGCCCGCTTGGCGCTGTAGAGGACCAGCTTGTACTTGCTGTCGGTCTTGGTCAGCAGGTCGTCGATCGAGGGGTTGGTGACGCCCTCGGCGGCGGGGGTGGGTGCAGACACGCAGATGCCTCACAAGTCGTCGGGTGTGGGTGGACCGAGAGGTCCAGTCATCAAGGTTACCAACTCCTCGGCGGCAGCGTGAATTTCGCGGTTCACGATGACCGCGTCGAACTCCGGCTCCGCGGCCAGCTCGAGCCGCGCGCTCGCCAGGCGGCGCTCGCGCTCCTCCTCGGTCTCGGTGCCGCGACCGACCAGACGTCGTACCAGCTCCTCCCACGACGGCGGCGCGAGGAAGACGAAGAAGGCACCGGGCATCCGTTCGCGCACCTGCCGGGCGCCCTGCAGGTCGATCTCGAGCAGGGCCGGACGGCCGGTTGCCACCATCTCGTCCACCGGGGCCCGGGGCGTGCCGTAGCGGGCGACGCCGTGTACGACGGCCCACTCGAGGAGGGCGTCCTGCTCGACCATCGTGTCGAACTCCGCCTCGGAGACGAACCAGTAGTGGACCCCGTGCTGCTCCCCGGGCCGCGGTGCGCGGGTGGTGGCGGAGACCGAGATCCAGATCTCGGGGTGGTGGGCACGGATATCGGCCGAGACCGAGCCCTTGCCGACCGCGGTCGGGCCGGCCAGGACGGTCAGGCGGGCCGGGCGGGCGCCGGGCTGGTGGTGAACGGGCTGGGTCACTCGCCGGGCGCGAACTCGCGCTCGAGCGCAGCGACCTGCTTGGTGCCCAGGCCGCGGACCCGGCGGCTCTCGGCGATCCCGATCCGCTCCATCAGCTGGCGGGCGCGGACCTTGCCGACGCCGGGCATCGAGCAGAGCAGGTCCACGACCCGCATCTTGCCGATGACCTCGTTGCCGTGGCCCTCGTGGAGCACGTCGGAGATCGAGGCGCCGGAGTTCTTCAGGCGGTTCTTCACCTCGGCTCGCTCGCGGCGCGAGGCGGCGGCCTTGTCGAGTGCGGCCTGGCGCTGCTCTGGTGTGAGCGGTGGGAGGGCCAAGGCACTTCCTTCGTGTTCTGGAGAGTCCGCGGGTCGGCCGCCAATCTAGTCAGCAACCTTGCGGAGCGGCAATGCCGACCTCGCACTTCGGCCCAGTGGCTGTTGGGTTTCCGACGCCATCAGCCGGGGCAGGGGTCACCCGAGCAGCTCGCGGAGCCGATCGTTGAGCCGGTCGGCGGCCTCGGCGAGGCCGTCCGGCCCGATGCCGAGGAGCTCCCGGGAGGTGCTGGGCAGGACGTGGCGGGCGGAGGCTCCGAAGATCCGGTGCAGGTCCGCGAGGGTGCCGCCCTGCGCGCCGTACCCGGGGGCGAGGATCGGGCCGTTGATGTCGAAGAGGTGGTCGCCGGGGTCGATCGTGGCGCCGACGACCGCGCCGAAGTCACCGAGTGGCTGCGCGCCATCGTTGAGCATGCGTAGGTGGTCGAGCACCCGGTCGGCCACGGTGGTGTCGCCGACGCGCGCCTCCTGCACCTCCGGCCCCTCCTTGTTGGAGGTCAGCGCCAGCACGAAGACGCCGCGGCCGTGCCGCCGTGCGGTGTCGATCATCGGCGTCAGCGAGCCGAAGCCGAGGTAGGGGCTGGCGGTGATCGCGTCCACGGCCAGCGGCGAGGACGGGTCGAGATAGGCGTCGGCGTACGCCTGGCTGGTCGAGCCGATGTCGCCGCGTTTGACGTCGAGCAGCACCAGCGCGCCGGCGTCGCGGCAGGTGGTCACCAGCCGCTCGAGTACCTCGATCCCCCGGCTGCCGAAGCGCTCGTAGAACGCCGACTGCGGCTTCACGACCGCGACGCGCGGCGCCAGCGCCTCGGCCGCGGTGAGGGCGAAGTGCTCGAGGCCGGCGAGGTCGTCGGCGAGCCCCCAGTCGGCCAGCAGCGAGGCGTGGGGGTCGATCCCGGCGCAGAGCGGCCCGCGCTCCTGCACCTTCGCGTGCAGCCGGGCGCCGAAGCTGGTCATCTCTCGTCTCCTCCTGCCAGGGCGGCCGCGATCCGGTGCGCGGCCGTGGGGTCGTGGAACAGGGCGGTGCCGACCTGTACGGCGCGCGCGCCGGCGGCCAGGAACAGCCGGGCGTCGTCGGCGTCCATGATGCCGCCGCAGCCGACCACCGGTGTCTCGGGGAGGGCCGCCGCCACCACCTCGACGCACCGCAGCGCGAGCGGCCGGACCGCGGGGCCGCTCAGGCCGCCCGGCCGGCCGTCGGGCATGGCGGCCGGCAGCGCGTTGCCGACGACGACGGCCCCGGCACCGGCGTCGACCACCGCGCGGGCCGTCTCGACGACGCGCAGCGCGTCGGTGCGGAGCTTGGCGACGAGCAGCACTCCGCGCGGCAGGTCGCGGGCGCAGGCGGCGACGATGCCGGCGGCCTGGAACGGCTCCCGCACGTCCGAGACGCCGCTGAGGTCGGCATCGGGCGCCGAGACGTTGATCTCGAGCGCGGAGACGCCCGGGGTGCGGCCCAGGGTGCGTGCGACCTCGGCGTACTCCCCCAGCGTGTGCCCGGCCACGCTGGCCACGACCGTCGCGCCGAGCCCGAGCAGCACCGGCAGCTCGTCGGTGACGAACGCGGCGACGCCGGGGTTCTGGAGGCCGATCGCATTGACCAGCCCGCTGGGGGTCTCGACGAGCCGCGGAGCCGGCGCGCCGGACCGCTCTTGCAGGGTGAACGAGCGGGTGACGAAGGCGCCGAGCGCACCCAGCGCGCCGTACGCCGCCAGCTCCCGGCCGGTGCCGCCGCAGCCGGAGGCGGTGAGCACCGGGTGCGCGAACGGCCAGTCGGTCACGGGACCGCTCCGTCGAGCAGGTCCCAGTCGAGGCGACCGGCGCGGAAGACCGGGCCGTCGACGCAGTCACGGACCACGTGGGTGCTGCCGTCGTCGTCCAGCACGGGCACCGGGCAGCCGTGGCAGAGCCCGGTAGCGCAGGTGAGCGGCTGCTCGAGCGCCACCTGGCAGGAGACGCCGGCCGTCGCGGCCGCGTCGGCGCAGAGCCGGAGGGTGTGGGTGGTGCCCGCGGCGTACACCACGTCGGTGTCGGGCAGGGCGGCCACGACGGCAGCGGTCGGGTCACCGGTGACGACCTCGACCCGGCCGACCGTACGACGCGTCTCGAGCACGTCGAGCAGGTGGCTCTCGTCGGGCCCGCAGAGCACCAGCCGGACCGCGCAGCCGCGCTCCCGGAGCCGTTCGCTGAGCGCGAGCAGCGGTGCCGCGGCGTACCCCTCACCGACGAGCAGGCAGCGTGCCTGCTCACGGGGCAGTGAGAAGGGGCGGCCGAGCGGGCCGGTGACCTCGAGCGGCGCGCCGGGTGGCAGGGCGGCGAGCCAGCGGGTGCCGGAGCCGCGCGGCTCGACCACCACCTCGATCGCCGCCCGGTGACCGCCGACCGCACGGACCCGGTGGATCCACAGCGCACGACGCGCCAGCGACGCCTCGCCGACCGAGACCGCGAGGAAGCTGCCAGGCCGTGACCGCTCGCCGATGCCGGGGGCGACGAGGGTCAGGTGCCGGAACGCGCCCGCGGTCTTGGCCGCGAGCACCTCGCCACGGACGTGCAGCGGCCCGTCCTGCCCGCCGTCGGTCATCCGCCGAGCCCGGCCACGATCCGGCCGGGCCACCGCGGGCCGCCGTAGACGAAGCCGGTGTAGGCCTGCACCAGGTCGGCTCCGGAGCGGAGCAGGTGGCGGGCGTCGTCGACGCTGGTGACGCCGCCGACGGAGATGATCGCGATCCGGGGATCGTGGGCGCGCAGGATCCGGAGCACCTCGAGCGAGCGCTTGCGCAGCACCGGGCCGGAGAGGCCGCCGGCGCCCAGGGCCGCGACCTGCGCGGGGTCGGTGCGGAGCCCGTCGCGCGAGATCGTGGTGTTGGTCGCGATGATCCCCTCGAGGCCCTGGCTGCGGGCCAGCTCGGCGACGGCGACCACGTCGTCGTCGGCGAGGTCGGGAGCGATCTTGACGCAGAGCGGCACCGGCTGCCCGGCCGCCTCGTCGGCCACTCGCCGTACCTCGTCGAGGAGGGGGGCGAGCCGGTCGACGGACTGCAGGCTGCGCAGGCCGGGGGTGTTGGGCGAGGAGACGTTGACCACCAGGTAGTCGGCGTACGGCGCGAGCAGCCGCGCGCTGGTCGCGTAGTCGGCGAGCACGGCCTGCTCGTCGTCTTCCGGCACCACCTTGGTCTTGCCGATGTTGACCCCGAGGACCGGGCGCCGGCCGGGGCGCTGGCCGATGCGGCCCGACATTCGGCGGTCGCGTCGGTCCCGGCGGGCCGCCCGCAGCGCGAGCCGCGCGGCGACGGCCTCGGCGCCGTCGTTGTTGAAGCCCATCCGGTTCACGATCGCGTGGTCCGCGGGCAGCCGGAACAGCCGCGGCTGCGGGTTACCGGGCTGGGGCTGGGCCGTCACGGTGCCGATCTCGACGAACCCGAACCCGAGGGCGGCCAGCGCGTCGATCCCGACCGCGTTCTTGTCGAAGCCGGCGGCCAGGCCGAGCGGGTTGGGGAACTCCAGCCCCATCACGCTCACCGGCGAGGCCGGCGACGACCAGCGGCGGGTCAGCGGCGCCCCGGCGCGGATGGCACGGAACCCGAGCCGGTGGGCGCGCTCGGGCTCGACCTTGGTGAGGACCCGGTCGAACAGGGCGTCGTAGGTCAACGCCATGTCACCGCCGGGCCCAGTCCTGCAGCGAACGCACGCCGATGTCGCCCTTGATCCGGGCCTCGATGCCCTGCACTGCTGCACCGAGCCCCTGGACGGTGGTGATGCAGGGGACGTTGGCGCGGACCGCGGCGGTGCGGATCTCGTAGCCGTCGACCCGGACCGATCCCCCGCTGCCCGACGAGCCGTGGGGCGTGTTCACGACCAGGGCGACGTCGCCGTCGGCGATCAGCTGCACGGTGGTCGGCTCGCCGTTCGGGCCGGGGCCGTCGAAGTGCTTGCGTACGACGGTCGAGGGCACGCCGTTGCGTCGCAGGACGTCGGCGGTGCCCTGGGTGGCGAGGATCTCGAAGCCGAGGTCGGAGAGCACCTTGATCGGGAAGATCATGGTCCGCTTGTCGCGGTTGGCCATCGAGACGAAGACCTTGCCCGAGGTGGGCAGCGGGCCGAACGCCGCGGCCTGCGCCTTGGCGAACGCCCGGCCGAAGTCGGCGTCGAAGCCCATCACCTCGCCGGTCGACTTCATCTCCGGGCCGAGCACGGTGTCGACGTAGCGGCCGTCGGGCTGGCGGAACCGGTTGAACGGCATCACCGCCTCCTTCACCGCGATCGGTGAGTCGGCCGGCAGGTTGCCGCCGTCGCCGGAGGCCGGCAACAGCCCCTCGGCGCGCAGCTGCTTGATCGAGTCGCCCAGCATCACCCGGGCCGCGGCCTTGGCCAGCGGCGTCGCGGTCGCCTTCGAGACGAACGGGACGGTCCGGCTGGCGCGCGGGTTGGCCTCGAGGACGTAGAGCACGTCGGAGCCGAGCGCGAACTGGATGTTGATCAGCCCGAGCACGCCGACGCCGCGGGCGATCGCCTCGGTCGCCTGGCGGATCCGGTCGATCTCGCGGTCGCCGAGGGTGATCGGCGGGAGCGCGCAGGATGAGTCGCCGGAGTGGATGCCGGCCTCCTCGATGTGCTCCATCACCCCGCCGAGGAAGAGCTCCTCGCCGTCGAAGATCGCGTCCACGTCGATCTCGACCGCGTCGTCGATGAACCGGTCGACGAGCACCGGGTGCTCGGGGCTGATCGCGGTCGCCCGGGCGATGTAGCCCTCGAGCGCGCCGTCGTCGTACACGATCTCCATGCCGCGGCCGCCGAGCACGTACGACGGTCGGACGAGCACCGGGTAGCCGATCTCCTTCGCGATGCCGGCCGCCTCGTCGTACGACGAGGCCATGCCGTGCATGGGTGCCGTCAGCCCGGCCTCGTGGAGCACGCGCCCGAAGGCGCCGCGCTCCTCGGCGAGGTGGATCGCCTCGGGGGTGGTGCCGACGATCGGGACGCCGGCGTCCTCGAGCCCCTGCGCGAGCCCGAGCGGGGTCTGGCCGCCCAGCTGGCAGATCACGCCGGCCACGGGTCCGGCCTGCTGCTCGGCGTGCACGACCTCGAGCACGTCCTCGAGAGTCAGCGGCTCGAAGTAGAGGCGGTCGGAGGTGTCGTAGTCGGTGGAGACGGTCTCGGGGTTGCAGTTGACCATGATCGTCTCGAAGCCGGCGCCGCCCTCGCCCTGGCCGAGCGCCATCGAGGCGTGGACGCAGGAGTAGTCGAACTCGATGCCCTGCCCGATCCGGTTCGGCCCGGAGCCGAGGATGATCACGGCCGGGGTCTCGCGCGGCTCGACCTCGGTCTCCTCGTCGTACGTCGAGTAGTGGTACGGCGTGGCGGCGGCGAACTCCGCGGCGCAGGTGTCGACCGTCTTGTAGACCGGCCGGATGCCCAGGGCGTGGCGCACGCCGCGGACGACGTCGGCGGACATCCCGCGGATCTTGCCGAGCTGGGCGTCGGAGAAGCCGTGCCGCTTGGCCAGCCGGAGCAGGTCCGGGGTGAGCTCGGGCGCCGCGGTGACGGCCGCCGCGACCTCGTTGATCAGGGCCAGCTGGTCGACGAACCACGGGTCGATGGCGGTCGCCTCGAAGATCTCCTCGGGCGTCGCGCCGGCCCGGATCGCGTCCATCACCAGCTTCAGCCGGCCGTCGGTGGGCACCCGGATCGTCTCGAGCAGCTCATCCTTGTCGAGCTCGACGTACTCCTGGTGCCAGTCGAAGACGGCGTTCGGGCTCTCCAGGGAGCGCAGCGCCTTCTGCAGCGCCTCGGTGAAGTTGCGCCCGATCGCCATCGCCTCGCCGACCGACTTCATGTGGGTGGTCAGCGTCGGGTCGGCGTGCGGGAACTTCTCGAACGCGAACCGCGGCACCTTCACCACGACGTAGTCGAGGGTCGGCTCGAAGCTCGCCGGAGTGCTCTGTCCGTCGGGGCGGGTGGTGATGTCGTTGGGGATCTCGTCGAGGGTGTAGCCGATCGCGACCTTGGCCGCGATCTTGGCGATCGGGAAGCCGGTCGCCTTGGAGGCGAGGGCGCTGGACCGGGAGACGCGGGGGTTCATCTCGATCACCACGACCCGGCCGTCGACCGGGTTGACCGCGAACTGGATGTTGCAGCCGCCGGTGTCGACGCCGACCTCGCGGATCACGCCGATCGAGATGTCGCGCAGCCGCTGGTACTCGCGGTCGGTAAGGGTCAGCGCGGGGGCGACGGTGATCGAGTCGCCGGTGTGCACGCCCATCGGGTCGATGTTCTCGATCGAGCAGACGATGACGACGTTGTCCTTGCGGTCGCGCATCACCTCCAGCTCGTACTCCTTCCAGCCCAGGATCGACTCCTCGAGGAGCACCTCGGTGGTCGGGCTCAGCGACAGGCCGAGGCCGGCGATGCGGTGCAGGTCCTCCTCGTCGTACGCCAGGCCGGAACCGGCGCCACCCATCGTGAAGCTGGGGCGTACGACGACCGGGTAGCCGAGCTCCTCGGCCGAGGCCAGGCAGTCGTCCATCGTGTGGCAGATCCGCGAGGCCGCGACCTCGGCGCCCCACTCGGCCGGCAGGCCCTCGACGATCCGCTTGAAGGACTCGCGGTTCTCGCCCTTCTCGATCGCCTCGATGCTCGCGCCGATCAGCTCCACGCCGTACCGCTCGAGCACGCCGGCAGCGGCCAGGCTCATCGCGCAGTTGAGCGCGGTCTGGCCGCCGAGCGTCGCCAGCAGTGCGTCGGGGCGTTCCTTCGCGATCACCTGCTCGACGAACTCCGGGGTGATCGGCTCGACGTACGTCGCGTCGGCGAACTCCGGGTCGGTCATGATCGTGGCGGGGTTGGAGTTCACCAGGACGACCCGGATCCCCTCCTCCCGCAGCACCCGGCACGCCTGGGTCCCGGAGTAGTCGAACTCGCACGCCTGCCCGATCACGATCGGCCCGCTCCCGATGACCAGGACGCTGTGGATGTCGTCGCGCTTCGGCATCAGCGATCGCCTTCCCCTCGGTCACCGCTGGTTGAGGAAGGCGCGCTAGCGCCTGTCTCGAAACCATCGGCCGCTGTGCCTGAGGCGTGTGGTTCACTCACCGGGTTTCGAGACGCGTCGGTCGTTTCGCTCGCAGGCTCGCGATCCGCCCCGACGCTCCTCAACCTCCTCGGCCTTCGCGCGTCCTTCGCAGGCTCAGTCCGAGCGGCCTCGGACATCAGGTCGGCGAACCGATCGAACAGGTAGGCAGCATCGTGGGGGCCGGCGGCGGCCTCGGGGTGGTACTGCACCGAGAAGGCCACGAGCCGCCCGTCGCGTCTGAGCTCCAGGCCCTCGACCACGTCGTCGTTGAGGCAGACGTGGGAGACCGTCGCCTCGCCGTACGGCGTGCTGGTCGCGGCGTCGAGGGGCGCCCGGACCGCGAACCCGTGGTTGTGGGCGGTGACCTCGACCTTGCCGGTGGTGCGGTCCATCACGGGCTGGTTGATCCCGCGGTGGCCGTAGGTGAGCTTGTAGGTCTCGAAGCCGAGCGCGCGCCCGAGCAGCTGGTTGCCGAAGCAGATCCCGAAGAACGGCAGCCCGTGCTCCAGCGCAGCCTGCAGCAGCTCGACCTGTGCGGTCGTCGCCGCCGGGTCGCCGGGGCCGTTGGAGAAGAAGAGCCCGTCGGGCGAGACGGCCATCACGTCGTCGAGGCTCGCGGTCGCGGGCAGCACATGGGTCTCGATGCCGCGCGCGGCCAGCATCCGCGGGGTGTTCGCCTTGATCCCGAGGTCGATCGCCGCGACGGTGAACCGCCTCTCGCCCACGGCGGGCACGACGTACGGCTCGGCGGTCGAGACCTCGGCGGAGAGGTTGGCGCCGGCCATCTCGCCGGAGTCGCGCACCCGGGCCAGCAGCGCCTCGGGGTCGCGCTCGGTGGTCGAGATGCCCACCCGCATCGCGCCCCGGTCGCGCAGGTGGCGGGTCAGCGCGCGGGTGTCGATGCCCGAGATGCCGACCACGCCCTGCTCGCGCAGCGCGGAGTCCAGCGAGCGGCGTGACCGCCAACTCGACGGGACCCGGGCCGGGTCGCGCACGACGTACCCCGCCACCCAGATCCGGGAGGACTCGGGGTCCTCGTCGTTGAGCCCGGTGTTGCCGATGTGGGGAGCGGTCATCACCACGACCTGGCGGTGGTACGACGGGTCGGTGAGCGTCTCCTGGTAGCCCGTCATCCCGGTGTTGAACACCGCTTCGCCGAAGGTCTCGCCCTCGGCGCCGTAGGCCTCCCCTCGGAAGGTCCGGCCGTCCTCGAGGACGAGCAATGCTGTCGGTGGTCGAGCGGAGTCGAGACCAGGCACGCCCACGCCGTACCTCCTTCTCCGCCTCACGGGACGGATCGTTAAAGGATGTCGAGCGAGGCCGACCCTAGCAGCCGCCGTCTCAGATCCCGGCGACGAACGCCGCGATCTCTCGCAGGGTGAGCGGATCACGCTCGAGGTGCGGCAGGTGGGCGACTCCGGGCAGCTCCACGAGGCGCGCGCCGGGGATGGTCGCCGCCAGGTGGACGGCACCACCCTGGGTGTGGTCGAGGTCGTACTCGCCGATCATCACCAGGGTGGGCACCCCGATGGCCGCTGCGTCCTGCCACGCGTCGACGTCGTCCCGCCGCTCACCCGGGTCGGGCGCGTCGAGGGCGATCCGGTTCATGTCGAGGAAGAGCTCGCGGGCCTCGCCGGTGACCCGACCGGGGTGGAAGGGGCCGTCGAGCCAGATCTCGGCCTCCAGGTCGTTGAGCGCGCCATGGTCGCCGGCCTCGTACGCCGCGTCGTACCGCTTCTCGAGGTCCTCCAGTCCAGGCTCGAGGTGCTCGAGCTCGGCGGCTCCGCTGACGGCCGAGCCGATCAGCACGAGGGCACGGACCCGGTCCGGATGGGTCAGCGCTAGGTCGAGCGCGGCTCCCCCGCCCATGGAGCAGCCGATCACGACGGCCGAGGCGACGTCGTAAGCATCGAGGACGGCGACGGCGTCGTCGACCGGCGACCACCCGTCCTCCGGCTCGTAGGTCGTCCGGCCGTAGCCGCGCGTGTCGTAGGTGAGGCAGCGGTGGTCGGGCAGCGCGTCGACGACGCTCGCCCAGCTGCGCTGGTCGGTGACCCCGGCATGGATGAGCAGGACGTCGGGACCCGACCCGGACGACTCGGCGGCGAGAACGGCGGATCCAGAGGTGATCTCCATGCCCGTGAGCCAAGCGGCCGCCCGCGCAGCACACAACCGGTTTAGCGCTACACGACGAGGTTGAGCGCCAGAACGAGCAGGAAGCCCACGACCGAGATCGCGGTCTCCATCACCGACCACGATCGGATCGTCTGCCCGACCGTCAGGCCGAAGTACTCCTTGACCAGCCAGAAACCGGCGTCGTTGACATGGCTGAAGAAGAGCGAGCCGCAGCCGATGGCCAGGACCAGCAAGGAGACCTCGGACGACGGCAGGTCGGTCGCGATGCCGGCAACGATCCCGCTGGCCGTGATCGTCGCCACCGTCGCCGACCCGGTGGCGAGGCGTACACCCACCGCGACCAGCCATCCGAGGACCAGTGGCGAGATGCCGGAGCCGTCGGCCCAGTCACCGATCACCCCGCCCACGCCCGCGTCCACCAGCATCTGCTTGAAGCCCCCACCGGCCGCCACGATCAGCAGGATGCCGGCGATCGCCGGGAGCCCCGAGCCGACGGTGCGCTCGACCTGCGAGCGGTTCATCCCGGAGCGGAACCCCAGCACCCACATGGCGACCAGGACGCCGGCGAGCAGCGCGACGACGGGGTCGCCCACGACGTCGAAGACCTTCTGGGTGCCGTCGTCGGGATTGTCGATCACGATGTCCACGACGGCGCGCACGAGCATCAGCACGACGGGGAGCACGATGCACACGACCGCCGCGCCGAAGGTGGGGCGACGCTGGACTCCCTCCGCCAGGGGATGACCCATCGCGTCCTCGTTCTCGCTCGTCCCCTCCCCGGAGCCGGACCCCGCCTTCCGGGGCGCCGACGGGTCGTCCAGCCCCGGGATCACGCTCACGTGCACGGGGACCCACCGCTCGATCACGCGCGCCAGCAGAGGTCCGCAGAGCACCAGGGTGGGGACGGCGATGATCAGGCCGAAGATCAGGGTCTGGCCGAGGTCGGCGTGCAGGTTGGAGATGGCGACCAGCGGTCCCGGGTGCGGCGGGACGAGCCCGTGCAGCACCGAGAGGCCGGCCAGCGCCGGGATCCCGATCCGCATGATCGGGGCGTCCGTGCGCCGTGCGACCAGCAGCACGACCGGCACCAGGAGGACCACGCCGATCTCGAAGAAGAGCGGGAGCCCGAGGATCGCAGCGATCAGGGCCATCGCCCAGGGCAGCATCGCGGGCGATGCCTTGCCGACGATGGTCTCGACGATGGCACTGCTCCCGCCCGTGTCGGCGAGGATCTTGCCGACCATCGCACCCAGGGCGATCAGGATGCCGACCGTACCCATCGTCGACCCGAAGCCGGCCTCGAAGCTGGCCAGGATGCCCGTCGGCCCCACGCCTGCGGCGGCACCCATCACGCCCGTGCCGATGAGGAGCCCGAGGAACGGGTGGAACTTCGCCACCGTGATCAGGACGACGACGGTGCCGATGCCCAGCAGGGCGGCGATGATCAGCTGGGTGTTGCCGGCGTCGGTCAAGGCAGTGGCGAGGGGCAGTACACCGGTCATTCCGGGTCTCCTTCGTGCTGGTCGGTCGGTCCGTGGGCGAGACCAAGGGCGGTGATCGCGCGTCGCAGCACCTCCGGGGCGGTGCCGTCGACCGAGACGCTCACCCCCGGCTCGTCGTCCTCGAGCGGCTCGAGGGTGTCGTACTGGCTGTCCAGGAGTGAGGCCGGCATGTAGTGGTCCTTGCGCCGGCCCATCCGATCGGCCACCAGGCTCTCGCCGGCCTCCAGGTGGAGGAAGCGCACCTGCGGCCTTCCGCCGTCCAGCAGGTCGCGGTAGGCCCGGCGGAGCGCCGAGCAGGTGACAACCGAGGGCTCTCCAGCCGCGATCTGCTCGTCCATCCACGCCCCGATGGCGCGCAGCCACGGCCACCGGTCCTCGTCGGTGAGGGGGTGGCCGGACGCCATCTTGGCCACGTTGGCCGCGGAGTGGAACGCGTCGCCCTCGGCGTAGGTCCAGCCGAGCAGAGTGGACAGGCCTTTGGCGACCGTGGACTTGCCGACGCCGGAGACGCCCATCACGATCACCTGCGATGCAGCGTCCCGAGCCGCCATGGCTCGCGACCAT
>CAWCNW010000006.1:0-9804 GCA_963796975.1 uncultured Actinomycetota bacterium | reverse complement strand
AGCGGACCGTCGCGGCGAGCGGCCTCGACCAGATCGGCGACGGCGTCGACCGTGCGCCGCATCGCTACCGGGGTCAGCTCCCCGGCCAGGGCCAAGCCTTCACCAAGCCGGGTGACCACGGCCGTGTCGGCGGTGGTGCGTGGCGCGCCGTGCTCATCACGGTCACCAAGGATGAACTTGACCGAGTTGGTGCCGACGTCGAGGACTCCGAACCGCTTCGGTCCCCAGCCGAGCAATGTCTTGAGACCCCGGGCGACGCAGATGTTGCGCCGACCGTCCAGCCCCAGCCGGCGGATCGTCTCGGTCACGAGGTCCGGGTCCGGGGACTCGACGGCGACGGTTCGGATGGACCTCCCCTCGACGCTCATCTCGGTCAGCTCGACCATGCAGTCGTCCAGGACGGATCGATGTCGACTCTTGTGGACCTCCGCCACGCGGAGGTCGTCTCGCGAGCCGACCAGCTCGCCCAAGAACGCCTGCAGACTGTGGTCGGCGGTCCTCTTCGCGGGCATGGGCACGTCGAGAGCCGCGAAGCCCGCCACCAGGGCGGCCTCGTTGAGCGGAAAGCCGGCCTTCATCGTCGGCACCCACAGCTGCAGACCGGCGCCGTTCACGCGCTGAAGGACTTTGGTGTCCAAGAGGCCGTCGCGAACCTTGACCGCAGCGTCCCCGTACATCGACAAGATGTACGTCTCGTCGCTCTCGACGGTCGCAACCGTCCGCAGCGATGCGAGGGCCTCGTTGGCCTCCTCGAAGCCGCCGAACGTGCGCCACTCCCACCGCGGCACCACGGCAGGCGCTGACGAGTGGATCCTCTGTTCCCTTGCAGCCATGTCCGTCATCTTCCTCCGAATCGACGTCCGGCGGGGTCCGTGACTCCCGTACAGCTGCGCGGGAAGGTCTCTCGGAGCTTGCAGCCTCTGTCGCAACGGAGGGGCGGTTGTCCCGAACAGGATCGACGCCTTTGCTCGCGGGCGGGGCGGGGCAGCAGCGGACCGATGGTGGGGAGTCGGCGCGAGGACCTCGCCGAACCGCGCTCAGAGGAGCCGAGGTGAGCGTGTTGGTGGCCGAGTGCGAGAGACTGTCTGGTGACCACCTGGGACGGAGCCATGACCTGAACCTCTGTGCTCGGCTCGAATCATGGCCCTGACCTGCACGTTCGGTGGAGCTGAGGGGACTCGAACCCCTGACCCTCTGAAGCGATCCATGGTGTTCGCGACGCTGGCGAATTCTCGCCCGCTCTCCGCTCCACCCCATCTGACCTGGGACGACGCATTGGGTCCAGCTGCGTTGTCCCATCGACGATACCTCGCGACCTCTCCCCTGATCTCGGCCGGTCTCGGCGCAGATCGTGATGCAATCTGGGGAGTTTCGGGTGAGCGCGGCGTCCCACCCTCTTTTGTAGATGACAGCTTCGCGGAGTGGCTGTACCGCGGGTGCACTGTCGAAGTGCCTGCCCCGTGGCCCGAAGCCGGCTCTTTGCGCGGGTCAGGGTCGCCGCCCGATCAGTAGGAGCAGACCTCGAACTCGCGGGTTCCCCTGCTCTGGTGGCCAACCTCCAGGGCGATCTCGTCATAGGAGTGACCGGCCAGGGCGAGTTCCAGCGAGGCCGCCCGCATCGGCTCTGAGTGGGACGGAGCAGCGCCCTGGGATTGCGGGCCCCGTTGACCGCCGGTGGAAAAGCACGTAACCGAAACCCGTAGGTCGGCGGGTGTGCTTCCAGCGCCGTCCGGCGACGCTTGATCACATGCCCAAGTTCCTCATCGGCCTCGTGGCCGCGACCGGCCTCGTCGAGACCACGATGGTCGAGGGCAGGAAGCGATCCAGGTTCGCGACGTCTGGAGGCAGGCGGCGCCGCACACCCGTGCGCCTCGGCATGAGCAGCGGTCTGGTCGCCGTGCTCGCCCTTGCGATGGTCGCCGGCGCCCGGCAACCTCAGCGCGAGGCGCTCGCGACCGCCGCCACCGAACCAGACGCGCACGGCTCGACCACCACGCCCGCGGTGCCGGTGAGCCCGGTCCAGCTGCCCACGCCGACCGGCCGTGATTCGCGGGCAGCCGCCTCCGTGTCCGGCACACCGGTGCAGCTCGGTCTTGCCCCCGTCGGCTCGATCCCGGAGACAGCGCTGGCGGCCTACCAGCGCGCTGCCGCCGTGATCGACACCGCAGACCCCACCTGTCACCTCGACTGGACCCTGCTGGCCGCGATCGGCCAGGTCGAGTCCGACCAGGGCCAGGTCAACGGGAGCCAGCTCAACGCCCAGGGTTTGGCCACCCCGGCGATCCTCGGACCTCGGCTGGACGGCAAGCACGGCGTCTCCTCGATCAGCGACACCGACGCCGGCCGGCTGGACGGTGACCACCGCTTCGACCGGGCCGTGGGTCCGATGCAGTTCCTCCCGTCCACCTGGACGGCCGTGGCGGTCGACGGCGACGGGGACGGGCGCCGTGACCCCCAAGACATCGACGACGCCGCCCTCGGCTCCGCGGTCTACCTGTGCGCCGACGACAACGACCTCTCGACCAGGGCGGGCGCCAAGGCCGCGGCGTACCGCTACAACCACAGCGACGCCTACGTCGCACGAGTGCTGGCGATCGCCCGCGACCTGCTCACGAGCGGGGTCTCCACCCCGATCACCGTCGGCAGCCCGACCCTGACCGACGCCGGCACGCTGCCGGTCGTCAATGACCCGCCGCCGGCGACCGGGCAGCAGCACCCCGGCCACCACTCCCAGGTCGTGACACTGCCTCCGCACGGGTGGGCGGACCCGTCCGGACCGGTCATCTCCGACCCGATCCCACCAACGCCGAACCCGACTCCGAACCCGACGCCGACACCGCACCCGGCTCCGCATCCGACGCCGGCTCCGCATCCGACGCCGGCTCCGCATCCGACGCCGACTCCGCATCCGACGCCGACGCCGACGCCGACCCGACCCGACTCCGACGCCGACGCCGACGCCGACGCCGACACCTGACCCGACGCCGACACCCGACCCGACGCCGACACCCGACCCGACGCCGACAGAGCCGCCGGTCCTCACCGGGCCGCTACCGGTCGAGCTCGCCGACCTCACGCCGCAGCAGGTCGACGACTACAACGCCGCGTGGGCCCTCTGCGACGATGACCTGACGGCGGGCTGGTCGGCCGTGGCGGCCAGTCGGGACGCTCTCACCCAGTGCCTCGCCGACGAGATCGCCGTTCCCGTCGACGACACCCACCTGCTGGCCTTCGTCGACTGGCTGGCCCGCACGGTGGACGGCGCGAGTGGGTAGCTCCCTGCCTCCTGCCACCCCTGGGCTCGGTCCACCTGCGCGGTGAGTGGGTAGAGTTCCCGACACAGCCCCCGAGTCCGAAGGACCCCGAACCGCCCATGGACGGCTCCTACAGTCGCCCTCACCGTTTGTCCGCCGACCGCCCGGGTGAGAGCCCGTGCTGACCCTGGCTGTTGCTCGCCGGCTCGCTGCTCCTCGTCGTCGCAGGGGGTCTTCGTCGCCGAGTTCTCCTTCGTCACCGTCGACCGCAGCAAGGTCGCCCGGGCCGGTGCGGCACGAGCGGCACCGCACCCACCTGGCGGTGCGCGATCTTCTGGAACGGCTCACCGCGTCCCGACCGCTGGTGCTGATCCTCGACGACATTCACTGGGCCGATCCGGCGTCGGTCGAGCTGCTCGGTGCGCTGCTGCGCCGGCCACCGGCCGCGCCAGTGCTCATCGCTGTTGCGGTGCGTCCGCGCCGGGCCACCGGCGTCTGGAAATCGATCGCGAGGAGGCGCACCGGGCCCGTGGACTGGTGCGAATCCCGCTTGAGGCCCTGACCCCTGGTGAGGCGCACAAGACCTGCTGGCGCGGGGATCGGCGCCGCGACCGGCTCGGTCATGTACGGCGACAGCGGAGGGAACCCGTTCCATCTCGAGCAGCTCGCCAGGTCCACCGAGCGAGCGGGCCGACCGACCGCAGCTGGCCTCGGGGCGGCGCTCGGGCTCGACGTACCGCCCGCGGTGGCGGCGGCACTGGCCGAGGAACCGGCACGCCTCAGCCAGCCCAGCCAGATGGTGGCCCAGGGGCAGCCGTCGTGGGCGATCCATTCGACCCGGAGCTCGTCGCTGCCGCCACCGCTAAGGGGTTTCAGACTCCCAGCCGTGCTGCCCTCACGCACTCACGAGGAGGATTCACGCTCCCCAGGCCCGATCTCAGTCACAGTCACTTCACCGCCTAAGGGCGCATCCCCCACGCACATGCCCTGCTGTCCGGTCGCACGCACGGGGCCGATCAGCGTGCACGGTCACAACCATCGCGCTTCCCGACGGCTAGCCACGGGAGGTACCTCCGCACGGGTGACAGGTGGCAGCACGAGATTTGAACTCACATGAAACTGCCTCCGTGTTGAATCGAGCAGGCTGGCTGCTTGTGCTCGGCGCGGCCTGCTCGGTCGGCAGGGTGCCTCGAGACCATTCACCGTCTGCCACCGCCCCGAGGGTTCGAATCTGCAAGTGGTGAAACTGGGTTAGGGGATCGCTGAACGAGGGTGCCGAGCTCACCGCACGCGACGCCCGGCCCCGCGGCGCATCTCCTTGACGAGACCGCGTTCATCGAATCCTGCTTGCTGGGCGCAACGGCTTCTCCGAGTCCTTGGACGGCGGCTTCAGTCCCCCGCCCGGCCGGTGTCGTAGGCCCACATCGCGATCTCGACCCTGTTGCGGGCGCCGATCTTGGTCAGCAGGCTCGCGACGTGGGTCTTGACGGTCGTCAAGCCGATGAAGAGATCGGCGGCGATCTCGGCGTTCGTGCGGCCACGGGCGACCAGCGTCAGCACCTCCTCCTCGCGGTCGGTGAGGGGCTCGATCGGTTGGGTACGTCGGCTCGACGGTTCCCTGGCGGCCAGGGTGGACAGCAGCCGCCGGGTGATGTTCGGCGCGATCAGGGCATCGCCGGCGGCGGCGGCATGCACGGCCTGGACGAGCAGCTCCGGCCCGGCGTCCTTGAGGAGGAAGCCTCGGGCGCCGGCCCGGAGCGCGCCGTGGACGTACTCGTCGAGGTCGAAGGTCGTGATCACCACCACCGCGATCGGGTCCGGGACGCCCCGCCCTGCGAGGAGCTCGGTCACCTCGATGCCGTCGAGCCCGGGCATCCGGATGTCGACCAGGCACACGTCGGGGTGGAGCCGACGCGCCAGCTCGACCGCGGCGTGGCCGTCGGCGGCCTGGCCGACGACCTCGATGCCAGGCTGCGCGTCGAGGATCATGGACAGGCCGGTACGCACCAGATCCTGGTCGTCGGCCACCAGCACGCGCACCGTCATCTGCCTACCTCCGTCGGCAGCTCGGCGTCGACCGCCCACCCGCCCTCGGGCGCCGGCCCGGCACGTAGCGTGCCGCCGAGCAGCTGCACGCGCTCGGTCATCCCCAGCAGCCCGAACCCGTGGCTCGCCGACCGCGCCGGGTCGAGCTGTCCGTCGTCGGTCACGCGTAGCCGCAGCCTTCCCGCGCCCTCGACGACCCGGATCTCCACACGCGAGGCGTTGCGGGCGTGCCGCAGGGCGTTGGTCAGCGCCTCTTGCGCCAGCCGGTAGACCGCCGCGTCGACCTGGAGCGGAAGTTCGTCGAGGTCGTCTGGCAACTCCACGTCGACGACCGGGACCGGGTCGCGGCGGGCGAGGGACACCAGGTCGGCAACGCCGGGCTGGGGGGCGTACTCCGCCGGTGCTCCGTCGCGCAGCACCCGGACCATCGCCCGCATCTCCGCCAGTGTTCGCGACGCCTCCCCCTCGATGGCCGAAAGCGCGTCGAGCGCCACCTCAGGTCGCTGCCCGGCCATCGCCCGGCCAGCCTGCGCCTGCACAGCGATCGCCGAGACGTGGTGGGCGACCATGTCGTGAAGCTCGCGCGCGAGACCGACCCGCTCCTGGCTGCGGACCTGCTCCAACGCCCGGCGCCAGCTCTCGGCGCGGTAGCGGAACGCCGCTCCGCCCGCCGCCGCCGCGACCACGATGCCGAACCCACCAATGACATCGGCAGGCCCCGTGGCGTCGGCGACCGTACCGATGACCGCAGCGACCCCCACCACCACCAGCCCGATCACGATCTCGCGCCCTGAGCCCCAGCGAACCACCGCGTAGACGAGTACCAGGACGTAGATCATCGTGTTGAGGCCGACATTGGGGGCCCCGCCCGCCAGGGTCGCCAGCCCCAACGCCATCGCAGTGCCCCAGCCCACCAGCACACAGGCCAACGGGTGGGTACGCCGCCACAGCAGGACCGGCGCGAGTCCGACAGCCACGATCGTCGCGAACGGCCGCCAGGCGATGTCGTCCCGGAGGACTCCCTCGAGCAGCGCCGTCACCATCAACACCCCGACCAGCACCCAGTCGCGCCACCCACGTGCGGGAGGGTCGGCTACGCGGGGCTCGGCCCACAGCGAGCGCAGGGCGGTGATCACCCGCCCAGCCTAGGGACCGCCCCGGCCTCAGGGACCGACCGAAAGAACGAGACCCCGCTCCTCTCAACGGCCGATGAGAGTCCGGCCTCGACGCCGATGCGTCCACGCCGCGCCATGGCGAGGGTTCTCACATGATCACTGTCGAGTCACTGACCCGGACGTACGCCGGCTTCACCGCCGTCGACAACGTCTCCTTCACCGCCCTGCCCGGTCGCGTCACCGGCTTCCTCGGCCCGAACGGCGCCGGCAAGTCCACCACGATGCGCGTGATGGTCGGCCTGACGGTCCCGACGTCCGGCAGCGCCACCATCAACGGAGAACGGTTCGCCGACCTCCCCAACCCCGGCCTGGAGGTGGGCGTCCTCCTGGACGCCTCCGCCCAGCACGCCGGACGCACCGGACGAGAGATCCTCACGATCGCCGCCGACACCATGGGTCTGCCCCGCCGCCGCGTCCACGAGACACTCGAACTCGTCAGCCTGACACCTACGGAGGCCAAGCGCCGCGTGCGCCACTACTCCCTCGGCATGCGCCAACGCCTCGGCATCGGCACCGCGCTACTCGGAGACCCCCAGGTGCTGATCCTCGACGAACCGGCCAACGGGCTCGACCCGGCCGGGATCAGATGGATGCGCGACCTGCTGACGGGCTTCGCCAACCAGGGCGGCACCGTCCTGCTGTCCTCACATCTCCTCCACGAGATCGAGGTCATCGCCGACGACCTGGTCGTGATCGGCAACGGCAAGATCGTCGCGGCCGGCACCAAGGAAGAGCTGCTCGCCGCAGCGGGAACACTCGTCCGATCGACGTCGCCGCGCGACCTCGCACACGCCCTCGAGCAGGCCGGGATCCCCAGCACGCTCACCAGCGACGGCTCGGTCCGCACCGACGCCGACCCCGCTCGGGTCGGGGCCGTGGCCCTGACCGCCGGCATCGCCCTCACCGAGCTCCGCGCCGCCGAGGGCGCAGGCCTCGAAGACATGTTCTTGTCGCTCACCGCCGACACCCAACGCGAAGGAGTTGCGGCATGACCGCCACGATCACCACACACGACACCATCGAGGCCGAGCCGGCCCGACGGACCGCCCAGCCCATCCCGACCACCCGACTCGTCAAGGTCGAACTGCGCAAGATGTTCAACACCCGCTCCGGATTCTGGATGCTCATCAGCATCGGTGTCCTGTCGCCCATCTCAGCCGGGTCGCTCCTCGTCCTCGGCCTCAACAGCGACGTCACCTACCAGAACTTCGTGAGGGCGAGCGGGTTCCCGATGTCGGTGATCTTGCCGATCATCGCGATCCTGGCCGTCACCAGTGAGTGGAGCCAGCGCAGCGGGCTCACGACGTTCACCCTGGTGCCGCGCCGCAGACATGTGATCGGCGCCAAGGCGATCGCGACCCTCCTGGTGGGCCTCGGCGCCGTCTCCGTCGCCTTCGCGGTCGGCGCCCTCGGCAACGTGGCCGGGTCCGCGCTCGCAGGCGTCGACACCGCGTGGGACATTTCGTTGTCCATGGCACTCCAGATGATGCTCTACAACCTGGTTGGCATGGCCTTCGGCTTCGCCCTCGGTGTCGTGCTGCGCAACTCCGCGGCCGCGATCGTGGGCTACTTCGTCGCTTCACTGGTCATGCCGGGCATCCTCGCGCTCCTGGCTCAGGTGCGTTCGTGGTTCGAGGACCTGCAGCCGTGGATCGACTGGCACTACACGCAGGTGGCGCTCCTCGATGGCGCCACGAACACTGTCAAGGAGTGGGCGATGCTCGGCTCGACCACGATGATCTGGATCGTCCTTCCCCTCGTCATCGGACTGCTGTCCCTGCGCCGCTCCGAGGTCAAGTAGTCACACACGGGCGGCGGTATCCGGAACCCATCTGTGCGTTCCCGATACCGCCGTTTCGTGGTGGATCGGCTCAGCTCCCGCGGTCATGACGTCGCCTGGCGACGAGAAAGGAGACCACAACCATGACCACCTACACCCCACCACCTGAACCAGGCCGCACCGCTTCCCGCAGGAGCCGACCGGTCCCCCTCGTCATCGGCATCCTGCTCGCGCTCGTAGGCATCCCGCTGCTGCTCGGAGGCCTCGGCCTCGGCTGGGCGATGGCCACCCAGCGCGACGACGACGGGTTCTTCAGCACCCCGACCGAGCAGCTCACCACCGAGACGGTGGCCCTCTCCAGCGAGGTCGTGGACCTCGGCAAGCCCGGCCCCAACGACTGGTGGGCCAACCGCGACCTCGCCACGGTGCGGCTGAGCGCCCGGTCCGCGCACGCATCGGCCGTCTTCATCGGAATCGCACCGAGCGCCGACGTCGCGCACTACCTGGGCAGCGCGTCCTACGACGAGATCAGCGACCTGCGCACCGACCCGTTCGACTACTCGCTGACCCGCCGTGGCACCGGCGGTGAACTGAGCGCGGCTCCCACCGACCAGGGGTTCTGGACCACGCAGAGCAGCGGCCCCGGCACCCAGACGCTGACCTGGGACCTCAAGCCCGGCACCTACACCGCCGTGGTCATGAACCTCGACGGCTCCCCCGGGGTCGCGGTCGACCTGTCCGCGGGCGGACGCCTCGGCTGGCTCACACCTCTGGCATGGAGCCTCGGCCTGCTGGGCGGCGCCCTGATCCTCGTCGGCGCGCTGCTCGTCGTGTATGGCGCCAGGCCGCCGGGACCGCGGGTCCCCCGCCAGGCCGCGCCCGGTCAGTCTCCGGAAGCCGTCCGGCCCGACACTCCGGTGATCCTGGTCGGCGCGAAGGATTCGCAGCTGAACCGTGGGCTCTGGCTGGTCAAGTGGTTCCTGGCGATCCCGCACTTCGTCGTGCTCGTCCTGCTGTGGCTGGTCTTCGTGGTGCTCACCGTGGTGGCGTTCTTCGCGATCCTGGTTACCGGCCGCTACCCGCGTGGCCTGTTCGACCTCAACCTCGGCATCCTGCGGTGGACCTGGCGGGTGCAGTTCTACGCGACGGCTGCGATCGGCACCGACCGCTACCCGCCGTTCACCCTCGACCACACCGACTACCCCGCCGACCTCGACATCGCCTACCCCGAACGGCTCTCGCGCGGGCTGGTGCTGGTCAAGTCGTGGCTGCTGGCGCTGCCGCACCTGATCGTGCTGGGCGTGCTTGTGGGCACGTGGCAGTTCGGTGACGCGAACGGCTTCCAGCTCGCCGTCGGCGGTCTGATCGGCGCGCTGACGTTGGCCGCCGGACTGCTGTTGCTGTTCACCGGCCGCTACCTGGCGCCGTTGTTCGACCTGCTGGTCGGCCTGAACCGGTGGGTCTACCGGGTGACCGCGTACGTCGCCCTGATGACCGACACCTACCCGCCGTTCCGGCTGGACCAGGGCCCGGCGGACCCCGGTGGCGT
>CAWCNW010000005.1:0-173400 GCA_963796975.1 uncultured Actinomycetota bacterium | reverse complement strand
TCTAATGGCATCTGCTGGGCCTGTTTGCCAGGCTTGGTTCCGGTAGCGGCTGGCAGGCAGCACTCTTCTCATCTGACCCTTCAGGTCTTGCGGCAGACCGTGCGCCTGCTAGTCGTGAGGAGGCGTGAACCGCTGATGGGATGAGGTGCCCCGTGAGACTGCGGTGAGCACTTGACCATTAGATCGCTGGGTCTCCTCCACGCTGCCATGGGGGTCCGCAGAGTGCAGACCGGAGGGACTCCGATGTTGTTTCTAGGCGATGACTGGGCAGAGGACCACCACGACATCGAGCTCGTCGATGAGGACGGGAAGGTGCTGGTCCGGAGACGGCTGCCTGAAGGCTTCGAAGGCGTCACGCGGCTGCATTCGCTGGTCGCTGCACTGATGCCGGACGACTGGATCGACCTCGATCCCGAGGAGGCCGCGGCGTTAGTGAAGGTCGGCATCGAGACCGACCGGGGCCGTGGGTGCTGCCTTGTCGCGGCGGGTTACGAGGTCTACGCGATCAACCCGATGTTGTGGCCCGCTACCGCGAACGGCACTCCACCTCGGGCGCGAATCCGATGCGGCCGACGCGCATCTGTTGGCTGAGATCGTCCGGTTGGACCGCGCCATCACCTTCTGGTCGCGGATGACACCGACCTGGCCGAGGCGACGAAGCTGATCGCCCGTACCCACCAGACGCTGATCTGGGACCGGTGCCGTCAGGTGGCTCGGCTGCGCACCGCCTTACGGATTCCCCGCAGCCCTGCAGGCCTTCGACGACCTGACGCATCCGACGCCCTCGAACTGTTGGGCCGCGCCCCCGATCCCGACCAGGCCGCCAAGACTCAGCCGAAGCCGATCAGCGCAGCACTGACGCCGCCCGCCGACGCCACATCGACGACCGCACCCAACGCTGCAGACCATGCTGCGCGCACCCGAGCTCCGACAACCTCCGGCGCTGCAGACGGCTATGCGGCGGTCGTGACCGCTAGGTCGCGATCATCGGGCGCTCAACACCGAGATTGACAAGCTCGGGGAGGTGGTGGGCGACCATTTTCGCCGGCACCGGGACGCTGAGCTCTACCTGAGCCTGCCGGTCTTGGCCTGATTCTCGGCGCCCGGGTCCTGGGCGAGTTCGGTGATGACCCCGAGCGCTATCCCGACGCCAAGGCCCGAAAAAACGCCGGCACGTCGCCGATCACCAAGGCCTCCGGCACCAAGACGATCGTGATAGCCCGCTACGCCCGCAACCGCCGTCTCGGCGACGCCCTCCACCAATGGGCCTTCTGCGCACTAAGAGGATCACCAGGCGCCCCCCCTACTACGACGAGATCCGCGAACGAAAGATCGGCCACCAGGCCGCACTCCGCCAACTCGGAAACCGCCTCGTCGGCATCCTGCACGGCTGCCTCAAGACCCGCACCACCTACGACGAAGACACCGCCTGGGCACATATCTTGGCCGACCCGCTTGACACCCGAAGAACCTGGGATGTCTGCCGCGACCGGGTAGCCGCCGGGCCGTCGGCCTCTGACGGCTCGGCGGTGGCGGCCGTGCTGTGGGGTATGGAACCTTTCGTTGTTGAGCCGGCCATCGCCGGCGTCGTGAACCCCGTGCCCGGACGTCCTTCGGCTGGCTGTTGCCGCTTACCTGGCCCGGTTCAAGGGCCAGTCCCGCATCCATTGCGAGTCCGACCTGCGCTCCGACCTCCACCCTGTGCCGAGGACCACGGCCTGCCTCCCCTATGAGCTCAGCGAGGACACGTGGAGCTGTACGTGCGCTGGATGCAGGAGGTCCGACGCCTCAGGTCATCCACGGTGTCGCGACGGGTCTCGATCGTGGCTGGGTTCTACCGCACCTGTGTCATCGACGGACTGCTCGAGCACTCCCCAGCTGACCACGTCCGCCGGCCCCGGATCTCCAACGAGTCCCCGACCTGGGACTCACCCATCTGCAGTTCGAAGCCCTTCTGAGCGCCGCCCGGGACTCCACTAACCACAGCGACTTCGCCCTGGTCGCGATGCTCGGACTCCTCGGCCTACGGATCTTCGAGGCCACCGGAGCCAACATTAAGGACCTCGGTGAGGAGCTCGGTCACCGGGTGCTACTGGTGCGCGGCAAAGGCGACAAGCACGTCCTAACACCGCTGCCGCCTGCCGTCGCACGTGCCATCGAACGCGCGGCCGACGGCCGCGACTGGGCCCATCCTCCTCAACCGGCGGGCCCACCGTCTCGACCGCCACGGCGCCGCCCGACGACTGCGCCAACTCGCAGGAACCGCCGGCGTCACCAGCACTCGGATGCATCCCCACATGCTCCGCCACACCTACGTCACCACCATGCTCGACGCCGGGGTCGACCTCCGCGACGTCCAGATCGCCGCCCGCCACGCCGACCCTCGCACCCCCATGCGGTACGACCGCCCGCAAGAACCTCGACCGACACCCCAACTACGTTCGCCGCCTACATGGCCGCCCGCACATAACCGTCAAGCGCTGACCGCGGCATGAGCGTGCGCTACGGCTGCTAGGTCCGCGACAGGTGAGCGGCGATGAGCGCCGCCGCTCCCATCACCGCGACCAAGACGAGAAGGATTCCGATGTACATGCCTCAGGCGAGGTACAGGAGGTCCCCACCGAGCGCGACGACGAGCACGCCCAGCCAGGCGACGAGGAGCGACAGACTGCGCACGCCGCGCAGTGTATGGGCAGGCCGAACAGCTGCATGAGTGCGTGCTTGGATCCAGAGGGCGCTGGTCAGAACAGGGCGCGCCGTTGCGGGTCGTAACAGTGCAGATCACGCTCGCGGGCTTCGGCAACGACGATCGGGACAGCACGTCGGCCCCGCTAAACGACAGCGAGAGGTAGATCGACGCACCCGACGCGTGGCCGATCTCTGGACCCGTAACCCATGGCGACTTCTCATCCCCCGGCTCGCCTAGCGCGGGCCACCTGTCGAGTAGTGATCGCAGCAGGCCGGTGATGATGGCGACGGGCTCATCTTGACTGCCGTCGTCATCCATCAGGTCGCACAAGAGGGCGTACGCGTCGTCTGCTTGCAACCCTGCGAACGGTGGTACATCGGCCCATAGAGCGAGGTCGTAACTCACATCCGGACCGTGCCCGCCCTGCGCGTCCCTCCGCAGGGGATCGCCCTCTCTCGGCATGAACGCCGCCCGGACAGCGGCATGGCTGTGCGTCTTGGAGGCCGACGGCGGCCGCTTGTCTGAGCGAGGCTGACACCATGTCGTTGAGGAGGGACGGCAGTGTCGGCTCGTTTGGACCGCACGTGGCGAGTGTTGGCGAGCCCTACAACGCCGGGCGGGGATCGGTGCGTGGACTTCTTCGTTAGGCCTGACGGTTCCTACGGCTTCGAGGAGTTCCGGAGACCCGGAGGACGGTGGCGCTTGGACCCCGCTCCGTTACTACTCCGAACTCGCGTACGCATCGGAGCAGGAGGCACTGGCCGCAGCACGCGACCGCGTGCACTGGCTGAGCGACCTTTGAAGGGAGCCAGAGTGCGACCAGGCAGCGGCAGACATCCCAGGTTCTTAGGGTGTCAAGCGGCGGCGCTGAGATGTGTGCCCAGGCGGTGTTCTCGTCGTAGGGGGTGCCGGTCTTGAGGCAGCCGTGCAGGATGCCGACGAGGCGGTTGGCGAGCTGGCGTAGGGCGGCTTGGTGACCGATCTTGCGGGCCGGAGCCGGTGGTAGTAGGCGGGGGCGCCGGGGATCCTCTTAACGAGCCGAACGCCCATTGCTGGAGGGCGTCGCCGAGTCGGCTGTTGCGGGCGTAGCGGGCCATCACGATCTTCCGGGTGCCTGAGGCCCGGGTGATCGGCGATGTGCCGGCGTAGTTCTTGCGGGCTTTGGCGTCGGCGATAGCGGGCGGTGTCATCTCCGAACTCGCCCAGGATTCGGGCCGCGAGGGTCAGGCCGACCCCGGGCTGGCTGATGTATATCTCAGCGTCCCGGTGACGGCCAAAATGGTCGGCCACCACCTCCCCGAGCTTGTCGATCTGGTTGTTGAGCGTTCCGATGAGCGCGACCTCGCTGGTCACGATGGCCGCGAAGCCTGCTTGCAGCGGCGGAGGTTGTCGCAGCGCGGGCGCACGCAACACGGACTGGATCTGAGGGGCCCTGTCCGCGACGTTACGCCGGCGGCCCGCGGCAACGCCGCGGTGATCGCCTTCGAGCTGAGCCTGGCGGCCTGGTCGGGGTCGGGGGCGCGGCGAACAGCTCGAGGGCATCGGGTGCGTCGAGGTCGTCAAAGGTCTCCAGCGCTGCGGGAAAGTACTCCCGCAACGCGACCGCAGCCAAGCCACGTCACGGCTGCGGTCCCAGACCAACCACTGGTGGCTAGAGCCGCCAGCTTGATCGCCTCACTCAGCTCGGAGTCCCCCGCGACCGGCAGATGATGGGGCGATCCAGACGCACGATCTCGGCCAACAGATGCGCATCGGCCGCATCGGACTTGGCCCCCGAAGTGGAGTGCCGCTCGCGGTAGCGAGCTACCGACAGGGATGATCGCGTACACCTCGTAACCCGCCGCGATTGAGGCCGCGACCCACGATCCCCGATCGGTCTCGATGCCGACCTTCACCAAAGCCGCGGCCGCATCGGGGTCGCGATCGACCCACTCATCAGGCATCAGCGAGGCGACCAGCGTATGCAGCCTCGTGACGTCTTCGACGCCCTCAGGAACCGTCGACGGACCAGCACCTGCCCGTGATGATCGACGATCTCCACATCGTGATGGTCCTCAGCCCAGTCATCGCCGAGACAACACCAGCACTCCCGTCCGGGTCTGCACGCCGCAGTCACCCCTCGGCAGCGTGGAGGAGACAGCCAGCGATCTAATGGTCAAGTGCTCACCGCAGACCTCCGGGGCACGACATCCCAGCAGCGGTTACGCCTCCTCACGACCAGCAGGCGCACGGTCTGCCGCAAGACCTCCACGGGTCAGATGAGAAGAGTGCTGACCTGCCAGCCGCTACCGGAACCAAGCCTGACAAACAGGCCCAGCAGAAGCCATTAGTGCGGGCGTTACGATGCCTGACAACTTAGGAGTCAGCGATGACGGTCACAGCCAAAAAGACGTTTGGAAGCAAGTTGGCGTCCACCGTCCTGGTCTTCACCGTGCCGATTCTGCTGCTTGCGATCATCGGTCTGTTCACCGGCAGCTTCGACATCGGCACGCCCGAGATCGCGCTCCTTTCGGTGATCTGGATCGTCGGTCTGATCTGGGTGTGGCGGCCACGACGAGCCGCGGTATCTCGCACGGGGTAACCCGCTACATCGGCAGGGTGTGCGCGCGGACAGCGGCCATGGGAGGGCGTCGCGTTTGATACTGATGGCATGTCAGATCAGTCGGCGGTGATCCAGGTCGGGAGCGGCTTGAGGTTGCGAGGCTACGGCGGCGAGAGCGATGTTGACGCCGCGTGGCCCTGGTACCGAGACATCGACACCGTGCGACTTGTCGACGGCAGGGACGCCCTGCCTTACACCCGAGAGCAGGTCCGGTCGATGTACGAGGCGCTGGGGAGTCAAGGTGAGGTCTTCATCATCGAACAACGCACTCCAGACGGGTCGGAACCGATTGGCGACGTGACCCTCGCACCGCACACGCTCCCCATCGTTTTGCGCACCGAGTCGCGTGGCCACGGCGTGGGCAGATTGGTCATGACCTCACTTATCGAGAAGGCCCGCAGCCTCGGCTGGGAGGAGTTGCAGGTGCGCGAGATCCTTCCTGGGAACGTGGCCTCCGCCGCCCTTTTCAGTGCCCTGGGCTTCAACGCCAACGCGTCTCCGCCGCCAGCCATGCGCCTGCTCTTGCGCGGCTGAGACACGACCTCACATCAGGCTGTGAGTGAGCTCGGCTAGCGGCATCAAGGGGTGATCGCGCCACGAACTGTATGGAGAGTCATCCACCCTGCCCGCCGTCGACCATTCGGTTCATGATCGCGTTCTCAACACTGGCGGCGTCCTTAGGCGACGGCTCAAAATCCGGGCCAAAGAAGGTCCTGATCGTCGGCCCGAAGAGGAAGGCGATCAAACCTCCGACGACTAGCACAGCGGCCGGAATGACGAACCACAGCATGGCCACTCCTCTGACGGCAGGTTTCTACACCGACGGTAGCGCGGTCGGGGCGGTTGCGGGTCCACATCCGCTCGTCGGCATCCGCACGCGACCCTGACAGCGGCATGGATTGTGCGATCAGTTCGGCTTCCGGTACGTCCTTCGCAGCATGACGAGGCAGGCGCCAATCGCCACGGCGAAGCCCCCGATGCTGACAAGGCTCAGCGCAGGGTTGAACTGGATGAAACCCAGGATTATCAGCCCGACGAAGCACACGATCTCGACCATGAGCAACGTCCGCATGGTCGAGTCCCGCAGCTTCATCGGAAGTTCGCTCCTCCTCGGGACGGCCCCGAGTCGCTGTCGCAGCACACTATGGGCGGCACTTTGCCATGTTCGCCCGGACAGCAAGTGTCGGACAGCGGGCATGTTAGTGCGCTACCAGGGAAGCTGCGTCATGCCCCTGGCCGCGTGCCATCCGCAGACAGCGGGATGTGCAGACGTTGGCACCCTCAGTCCTGCGGACGACTTCCGGGCCCGGGTTGGGTGGCGCGCTTGTCGGGATCCTCGCTCATCCATGAGAGTCCGGGCCACTGGCGGGCGAAGCGGTCGTTTCCCTCTGTACCTTCGCGGACGGTTGCGTTTCCGCGAAGCCACTGCTTGAGGACCGTGGACCGGCTCAGCCCGTAGGCGAGCCCGAACCCCAGCACGAGCAGAACGAAGCATCCGTACAAAATCACCCGAAGGTCCTTCCCGAGAAGAGGTTGGTTTTCAAGATACCTGGCACGGACAGCCGGCATGTGAGTGCGTTTCGGCCTAGCGGAGCGCGTTCAGCTCGTCGAGGGCGCGATGGCCGCGCTTGACCACCCCTGGAACGGCATCGTGGCGCCCGTGACGGATGGGGATCTCGAGCATGTGGAGGATCTGTGCTGCTGCGAGCACCGCCGCCCCCTCCCAGCCGACAAGGTCGAGGATTCTCGTCCACAGCCGCCTTCGTACATCGTCCAGCAGCGGATCCTGGAAGGTGTACCACGCGAGGGTGGTGAGATCGATCGCCCGCGTGCCGCTACCTGCGTTCCCGATATCCACGACCGCCACCACCGCTCCGTCACGGACCAGGACGTTGCTGGGGGTTGAGAGATCGGCATGGACCATGTCAGGTGCCTCTCGTGGTGGTGGGACGTCGGCACACACGAGCCGCAGGCGCTCGACCAAGGCCGACACCACAGAGGAATACCCCGAGAGCCTGGCCACGGACTGGCGGAGAAGCGACTGCTCGGGCGTCTCGATGAAATCCAGCCCGGCGACAGCCGATTCCTGACCGGTGGCGACCCGCCAGGCGTACGACCAGTGGTCGTAGGGCTCGGAGGCTTGGCCAGCCTGGAGTTCGACGATCTCCATCAGCTGCTCAACGAGGGACGGGGTCAGCTCTGGTGCGGGAGCCGCGTCAACGAAGTCCATCAGATGCCACACATGAGTGGCTGTAGCCCCCACTCCGAGCCAGGCCGGGGTGGGATAGCCGCGCCCACGCATGTGCTCGACCACTCTCTGGGCTCGCAACGTCTCGTCCAGGTGGTTGGGGTGTGCCCGGGGCACTGCTTTGAGAACTGCATTTGCCCTTCCGGCCAACTGGACGCGCACGGCACCCCCATTGACGCCTCCGGGTAGGCGACTGAGAAGAGTGACCTCTGCCCCGACCACGCTGGCCACGTCGTCCAGGACCTCGGCCGGCAGATCGACCGTCCGAGCATCCGTCATGGCCGCATCGTGCCACGACCGCTCATCGGCATTAGTGCGTTTGCCGGCGGACTGGGCGCCCGACGGCGCCGCCCCGATTGATCCTGGCGAACGTTGCGGTCGCCATGTCGCAGCAGAGATGAACGGTGGGGCGCCGCTGCAGGTCAGTTCGTTCGCCGGGCACCGAAGGCTGCCCTCAATGTTGTGACGTCGGCGGCGGGAAGCAACCTCTCGACGAGGTCGAAGGTTTCGAAGGTCAGGTCGCACAGTTCCTCCACGGCCGCGTGCGGAGGCGACACCAATAGCCGCCGAATGCGCAAGACGAGGTCGACCGGAGCGTCCTCGAGAAGCGCGCCCTCCCGATCGAGCCACTTGTGGAAGGGATGCGGCGCATAGGTCCTGTTGAGCCCGAACAGGGCATCGAGGACACCCTGGATGTTGTCGACGAGGTCGCGATGCAGCAAGAGCACGTCGTCACGGGCCGCCAACATCTCGAGCCGTTCCCGCGGTCGCAGCTCCAGCCCGGATTCGACCATGGCGACCGCCAGCGTCGGGGGGTAATTGGTGCACCGGGACCGCCAAGCGTTGATGAGCGAGCGACCGGACAGGGCGACGCCATCCAGGAGCGCCGTAATGCGGACCTGCCGCTCTGGCTCGACATCAGCGTGCACGAGCGCCGCGTCCAGGTGGGAGTCAATCGTCGAGGTGAGGAAGCCGCTCGTGTCGACCTTCACACCGTCGACGAGGTAGCCGTCGGCCCACTCGTAGTCGTCCACCGCAGCGTAGACGCGCTCCCATCCGCCCCCTCCACCGCTGCGGTGCGCTCCTCGTCGGTGGAGGCATCGACCAGTACACGTCGAGCTCGATGTCGGAGTGTTCGTCTGCCAGCCCACGACCGACCGAACCGGCGACGAGCACGGCCGCCACGTGAGGATTCGCGATATAGGCCGTCGCAGCGCGCTCGGCAAGCCCCAGTCGTCGTGCCACAGCAGCGGAGGTGTTCATCGGACGTGTGTAGCAGACGCGTGAACGCCTCGCGCTCATCGCGTCGACCTCACATCGGGGCATGTGAGTGCGCCGGCCGAACTCAATCATCGACCCCTCATGCCCCGATGAGCGGTCGCAGGATGCTCCTGGGATCTACGGTTGCTCCGTGACTGATCCGCGTTGGACTCTCCTGCTGGACATGGAGCCTGCACTGCTGCCAGCATTTCCGGGAGTCGGGAGTGACAAGGATCGAGTACGTCGCCGCGTTTCCGTCCCAGGACGATGCCTGGGTATGGCTCGGAACAGGTACGGACGCTGAACGGGACGCCCTGGCGGGCTCCGAGCCTCAGGTGCTCTCAGAGGTGCGACTGATCGCGGAACGCCACGGCTTCATCGCGGAGAACGTCAGCGGGGTCACTGTGCAGTCCGAGGAATCGGTCGCCCGAGACTTCGAGGGAAGTTGGTTATACGCCCTCCGCTGAACGCACTCCTATGCCGCTGTCCGGGCGCGCACAACGCGTTGCGTGGAAGATCCAAGGGTTAGAAATCGCTCGTCCGGTCCCGGTTGTTCTGGGCCAGGCGCTGGATGAGGTGCTCGTCAACGCTGGCGCTGTGGAACTGGCCATCACGGCTGCGGGTCAGCGTGCGTTTGCTCTTGTGCCCGGCCAGCCACCAGTCGAATGCGAGGTAGCCGCAGACGACGAGGGCGATGCCGCCGACTACGAGAAAAGTGGTCACGGGCCAGTCCTTCGAAGAACGAGCGCGTCACCGTGGCGCCTCGGCTTGAGCATACGACCCAACACCCAGGTCGGTCCTCGTATCAGCCCTCGCGGTCTCGCGTGCCCGCTGTCGCAGACGTTCCTGTGCCGCTGTGTGGTCGCTGTCGCTTGTTTACGGTTCGGGGCGGTTGGCGTGCTGTTGGATATGGAACCTTTCGTTGTTGAGCCGGTCATTGCCGGCGTTGTGAACCCCGTGCCGGACGTCCTTCGGTTAGCTGTTGCCGCGTACCTAGCGCGGTTCAAGGGACAGTCCCGTATCCATGCGAGTCAGACCTGCGCTCCTATCTGACCTGGTGCCAAGACCATGGGCTGCCCCCACTGACAGCCCGACGAGGACACGTTGAGCTCTACGTGCGCTGGATGCAGGAGGTCCGAAGGTTCAGGTCGTCCACGGTGTCCAGACGAGTCTCGATCGTGGCTGGCTTTTACCGCACCTGCGTGATCGACGGACTGCTCGAACACTCACCAGCCGACCACGTCCGCCGGCCGCGGATCTCGAATGAGTCCCCCACCCTGGGCCTGACCCATCTGCAGTTCGAAGCCATCCTGACCGCAGCCCGAGACTCCACCCAGGACTGCGACTTCGCGTTGGTTGCGATGCTCGGGCTCCTCGGGCTGCGGATCTTCGAGGCCACCGGAGCCAACATCGAAGACGTGGGCGAGCAGCACGGTCACCGGGTGTTGTTGGTGCGAGGCAAGGGCGACAAGCATGTTCTGACCCCGCTTCCGCCGGCGGTGGCGCGTGCCATTGAGCGTGCCGCCGGAAACCGGGACGTTGGGCCGCTCCTGCTCAACCGGCGTGCGCACCGCATGGACCGGCACGGCGCTGCCCGCCGACTACGCCACCTCGCACACACCGCCGGCGTCACCAGCGCGCGGATGCATCCCCACATGCTCCGCCACACCTACGTCACGACCATGCTGGACGCCGGAGTCGACCTCCGCGACGTCCAGATCGTCGCCCGCCATGCCGACCCCCGTACGACGATGCGCTAGGACCGAGCTCGAAAGAACCTCGACCGACACCCCAACTACGTTCTCGCTGCCTACATGGCCGCCGGCACATAACCGTCAGGCGCTGACAGCGGCATGTGCGTGCGCTCGTGCCGCCCATCGGAGTCTCGATCTTCGGGCTGGTCTCGGGCCTCTTGCCCGCGACATCCCGACCCGCCGCTGTTGGCGTGCTTCGATGTCCACTGTGGGGACCATCGAACCGGGCGGCGGAGTCGGCCTCTCGTCCGCGCAGATGAAGGTCCTGGCCGGCATCACCAAAGGCCTGACAAACCGCGAGATCGCTGTCCTGATGGGGGCGAGCGTCAAAAGCATCCAGTGGCACTCCGAGCACGCCTTCCGCAAGATCGGAGTCGGTAGCCGACAGGACGCGGTGACCCGGCGCCTGCTCCACGGCTTTGAACCGCCAGGCGAAAGCGGTCACGGCTAAGCCAACGGACGAACAGAGCCAGTCAGGACTCCCGGTCAGCGGCTACTTGTTCCATGAGAGCGCGTCCCATTGGTCACTCTTGCGCGGCCTTGCGCAGGTGGTTCGCGGCTACCGCGAGAAGCGCATCGACTGCCGGTTGGTCCAGGGCGGCGTCCTTGCCATGGCGCAGTGCCACTGCTGCGTCGATCACGCCTGTGTCAGGCCACCGAGCGCGCGCCCAGATGGCCCCGTCCAGTTTCGATCCGAGTATGTCCTCCTCGGCGAACCGCCATGCCCTGCAGGCGTTGAGCACGGAGTAGAGGGTCGCCTTCTCGTGAACGCGATGCCATGCCATCGACTCGTACATGGCGTCCAGCAGAGTTCGGCGAGGCACATCCGCGAAGACCGTGCGAGGCGACGGACCGGTGATGACGACCCCTGACCTGTATGCGATGGCCCGGTCCAGGGCGTACCAGAAGCCCTGCTCAGCAGTCGCGTCCAGATGCACAGCGGTCGGCATCCGTGGGCCGCCGTTGGCGTTGACCTCGAAGTCGGCACCCTCCGGAAGAGAACCAGCGACCTCACGGCGATAAAGAGTGAACTCCACGCCGCGAGCCGGACACACCTCGCTCACCTCGACGATGGCAGCCGCGGCGGTGCGCCTCTGCCCTTCGCTCAACGCCGACTCCGATACGCCGGCGATGTCGACATCGCTCTCGCCCGGGACGTACCCGCCGAGCGCGACCGAGCCGACGAAGTACGCGCCGACCAGATCTTCCCCGAGGATCCGAGCCAACGCGCTGGCCACCTGGTCACCGAACACGGCGACCTCGGGGGTTGGCACATCGACATCATCAGGCATGTCCAGAGCAGATGCACGGCCTCTCATCGGTATGTGAAGCGGCCCGAACGGCGGCATGAGCGTGTGTTGGGCGTAGCCCTACTCCGAGGTCGTGGGAGGCCACTCGACAAGTGGTTTGCCGATCTCCCATTCATGACCCCAAGGATCGACAACTCGGCCAACCAGCCACCCGTGCTCCTGATCGACGGGTGACTTCTCGGTCGCCCCGGCTGCGACCGCCCTCTCCTGCACGTCCACGGGATCGTCGACGACAAGCAGGACTCGACCGGTTGAACCCCCGACCTCCCGAGGCACCAGTCGCTCGGTGCTCGCTCCTGCGGTCGCAACCCAGAAGAGCGCGTCGCCTATCGCCAATTGAGCGACGAGGTCTTCGTCGTCGCCCACCATGTGAAGCCTTCTGGCTCCGAATGCGTCCTCGTAGAAGCTGACCGCAGAGGCGCCGGCGTCGACCCACAATTCAGGCTGGATAGTCGTCATGGCTGCAGTGTCCAGCAGGTTCGCTCGATACGCACTCTTCGGGACGAGCGACTCTCACAGCGGCATGAGAGGACGGTTGTGCGTGCGTCACCGACACTCAGTGGGGATGATGTCAACAACCCGCCGACCAAGGCGTCACATGCTGCCGCACGCCGTCGGTGCAGCACGCTGCTTAGGCCGTCGTGAGTCGCTCGATATGCTCCGGTCTCACTTTTTCCGACCACTTGCCGATCCGTGCAGCCGCGGGTCCGAGCGCGTCGGGCTCAACGATTGCCAATCGCCCCAGTCGCTCCCGGCCACCAGTAGGTGGGGGTCGGAGCCGTCGGCCCGGACGCTCCACAGTGACGTCCCACCGTTGGCGCGCGTTCTGGAGAACAGGATCTGGTCACCCTCGGGTGAGAACTCGACGACACTGGCATGGATGCCTCGCCCAGGCCGTCCAGCGACGTCACGCTTCCACTCGCCACGTCGACGATGCGGAGTTCGGTGGGGCGGCCCATAACCGTCCTCGCTCCTCGCGTCTGAGATTCGAAGGCGATCCGATCTCCGGTGGGCGACCACTTGAAGCCCTGGACGCCACCGGGGGTCAGCACCCGAGCTTGGGAGCCATCGGGCTCAGCGACGACGAGCGACGACTCGTTGGTTGCCGCCAACATGTGGTGGAGCCAGGCGATCCGAGATCCGTCGGGCGACGACGCGGCACCAGGGTGCGCTCGTGGGTCGTTCGCCGGTAGAACCAGCGGAGCGGAACCGTCGAGGGGGATCTCCACCCCTTGCGGGACCACCAGCGACGTACCGTCGGGCGACCAGACCGGGTCGAAGTCGCCCGGCTCCATGAGTCCGGGCGGCACGGTGAGCAGCGCCTGGCGCACCCCGTCGAGCCCGTAGATGCCGATCGTTGAGTCCCACGTGTGACGGGGGCTGACCCAGGTGGCAACCCGGGTGGAATCGGGCGACCACGAGATGAGCCAGCCCTCACCCGGGAACGATGCGACACGGTGACCCGCCGGATCGCTGATGATGACGGTCCCCCAACACGAGCCTGCGCGACCGACTGCTCCTCGATAGGCGAGGTGCCGCCCGTCGGGCGACCACATAGGACCCTCGCCATCATAGCTGCCGCACGTGTCCGGGCCCCAGGGGTGCGCGACAGCCCGCCGCCGGGCCGACGTGGCTGCGGAAGCGCCGTTCGCGATCCGGACGCGGTTCCTGCCGTCCGAGTCGGCGAGGTAGATGTCTCCGTTGATCCCATACGCGAGGCGGCCCAAGCTCGCATGTGTCTGCGCGGTGGGGAGGGGCGCGGTGGGGAGGGGCGCCGCGGACAGACGTCGTTGGCTCGCCAGGCCCACCCCCACCGCCAAGGTCACGACCACGACCGCCGCCACCGCACCGGTGATGCGGCGATTGCGGGAGGCGGGGCGGTGGAGGTATCGACCACGGGGCCATGAGGGTCTCCTTTGTTCGGTGGCCGGGATGTGCGGCCTGTGGAACCCCCACGCTCGCCCTAAGAACCGGCCCGCACATTGGGGGAATTGCTAGTCCTGGGCAACCATCGGGCGGACGAACCTGAGAGTCGTGACAGGTCAACCGCTGCGCCCGAGACCCCTGACCCAACATGGGGGACGACTCGAGGGTCTGTCCGACCCGAGCGGTTTCGAATGGGGCCGTCGCGCTGGCTCGGGTTGTCGGGCGGTTCGCTCGTATGTCGCGCCTGGCGAAATCCACAGCACGCTCATCGGCATGTGCGGGCGACCGGAGGGCGGCACGAGCGTGCGTTCAGTCGCCCTGGAAGGTTCTGTCCGTGATGGCCTGAACGAATGCTTGTGCCGCCTCCCGGGCTTCACTCATGGAGCCATGATCGGACTCCGCTACGACGCCGCGACCGGGGCCGTTGCTGTACACGAAGACACCGAAACCGTTCTGCTGCTTCACCCGGGACTTCCTGGCCAGAACGCGGTTCAACAGCCCCAGCGGACCGTGCTCAAATATCCCGTTCTTCGTGCCGAGCAAGACCGCGCCGCCAGAGACGAACACCGGTCCGGCCTGCACGTCGTAGATGACGCCAGACGGACCACGCGCTAGAGACGCGAAGTGACTCTCGCCTTGCGTCCCGCCGCCGTCCTCAACCTGGGGAGGATCCACAGCTGATCATTGTGCACGCTCAATGCGTCAACCTCCATGCCTGGATCAGCGACCACAGCACTAGAGCTGTCAGAGCCTATTCCAGCCGCGACCCAAGGTGGACGACTTGGTCGGCTTGTCCCCATATCGGAGACGAGGTCGGCTACCAGAGGCCTCCACGGCCACCGCCAGCACGGTGAGGACCAGGACGACTGCAACGAAGATGATTCCAACCCACATGTGGATCACACCCTTCGGGTGATTCAGGGTACGCCCTGGCTACCTGGCGTCAGCCATAGCCGCAGACGGCATGATCCGCCCATGTGCATCCAGAGCCCGGGCACGTCCGGCCCCGCGACCGCTCGTCGGCAGATCCGTGCGCGGACAGCGGCATGCGTGCGTCTCCAAGCGCCCTCACCGTAACGTTCGTGCAGCAGACCGGGGGCACTGATTGTCAGCTCGATTTGCGCCGTCTAGGTGTGCCCGCTCCGTGCCGGGTCGGAAGCAGTACGTACTCCGCAACCCTGGCATTGCGCTCCGTCGTTGCTCGGACCCATAGCAGCAGGTACTCGGCAACCCGCGCGTTGTGGTCGTTCAGGTCAACATGCCAGGCGGACGACGCCGCGCCACGCCATCTGAAGGACGCGCCAGCCGGATGCCGAGTGGCGTGGTGCTCGGATGCCCTTACGTCTTCGAGCCGTCGAATGGGTTGAGAAGCGAGCCGTTCATCCGAAACTGTCAGGTTGTTGGTGATGTGCGTGGCCGGCGCGGTCGCTATCGCCCGTGTTGGAGTTGCTGCGAGGGCGAGCACGGCAGCGAGCGCGAGGAGTCGTGGGCTCCCGATCCGTGGGAGGGCATGTCCGGGCATGGCGGTTCCTTCCGATGGGTGTGCTGTGTGGGGCTTAGAGGTCGTTGAGCTCGGGGCAAGACGCTGGTGTGGGCGTGGCTCAGCAGGGCACGCGTTCTGTTGCGGCGGGCGGTGTCGGTGGTTGTTCGGGCGTTTGGAAGCGCTGGGGCGTGGTCAGTCTCCGAGCCAGGTGATGCCGTCGATCACATGGCCGTTGATTTCGAGTCCGAGGTTTTGGTTTGCCTTGAAGTTCCACGACACCGCGACTGCCGTACCTGACGGGAGGCTCACGAACGTGTAGTCGGCGACCATGTCACCCCACATGCCTATCGGCGGCAGGTCTCGGCGAGCGCTGGTATCGGCAGTGCCTGAGACCAGCACTGGGTAGCAGGCGCCCTGGAGTCCGCAGTGACCCTTTTCCGGTCCGGCACCCTGGGCGATCCGAGCGCGTACCCGCCACGCCTCGTGCCCCGCGAGGTGGGTAGGCGTCGGGGTGGTGGCGTCTAGGTACGGCCGCGATGTCAGCCACTCGGCGAAGCGGTGGGGCGAGGGAGAAGTCCCGAATCCACTCGCTGCCTGACCGGAGGCGGTGGCGGGGTGCACCTTCTCCGCGACGATGACGCCCCAGAACCCGCCTCCGTCCTCGGCCCTCACCTGCGTGGCGGTCGGGTAGCCCTCGGTAAGGCTGTAGTAGTTCGGGATGTCCCATCGGAGGGGGTCCGCGAGGTCGACGAGGAGACCACCATTCCCCAGACACTGGACCCTCGCGACTTGACACTGCGGGTCCACGTTCCTGGGGGCCGGGTGCGACGGCGCCTCGTCCTCGCGAGCGAGGACGCCATGGCCGAGCAGCCCAACCGACATGGCGCCCAGCATGACCGCCACAGCCACGATGCGTGTGTGAGTCCTTCGCTTGAGGTTGGTGGCGTAGAGGCGCTGGAGCCCGTCCTCGGCGTCGATAGCGGTCGATGCTCTGAGGTCGTGGCCTTCCCGGCGGCCCACGACGTCGAGATTGCCGGTCATGATGTTTCCTCCGAGAGGTCGAGCTGCCGGGCCAGGTCGTGTCGGGCACGGGACAGATGGGACTTGACGGTCCCTTCAGCGCAGCCGAGGGTGAGGGCGATGTCGGCCACCGAGAGGTCGAGGGCGTAGTACAACGCCGCCGCTTGGGCTTGGCGGCGTGGAAGCCGCCGAACCGCGTCCCAGAAGCGTCCGCTGTCAGGCGGCCTCGCAACCTGCTCGGTGCTGTGGCCGGCGGCGTACCGGCGCAGCGCCCGCCGTTCGGCGACGTTACGGCGGATCGCCGAGACGGCCTGATGGGCGCAGATCCCGCGCACATAGGCGACCGGACTGGGATAGGTCGCGATCTGCGACCAGCGACGGTAGGCCACCAGCATGGATTCCTGTGCGAGGTCCTCGGCGGCCAAGTCACCGGCCAGAGCCCGGGCCAGCACCACCAGGAGCGGCAGCTCCCTGGTGTAGAAGCTCTCGAAGGGTTCAACAGACTCGGCCACATGCGGCGGCGCCGCACCCCCGACCGCCCCCGGACCCTCGGGGCCGTCAACGAGATCGAGGACCTCACGTCCGCGTCTCCGGGTGGCTCGCACCATGTCCCGTATTCGCTCCTGCCGCTCTCACAGGTTTACCACTCCTCAAAGAAATCGCAGCCTTCGAGGCCAGAACAGGGTTCATCGCCCGCTGATCGGCTGAGCGGACGCACGGACAACATGAGAGGACGTCGGTGCTGCATTATTCAGCCCATGGACTCGTCCCTGCCCGGGATAAACAGGACGCGAACAAGGAGAACCACTCATGCCAGAACTACTCGTAGATTTCGTCACCTCGCTGGACGGTTACGGTGCCGGCGAGGGCTGGCCGGGCCATTGGGGGCTCGCGGGACCTGAGTATCTCGCCTCGCTGGAGGAGGACCCGTCGGCTGGCTACCTGCTCCTGATGGGCCCGAACACGTACCGGCTGATCTCGGGTGTCACTGAGGACGGTGCGCCGGGAACCGAGGGATTCACCGGCATGTCGAAGGTCGTGTTCTCGAGCTCACTCGAGGAGCCGCTGTCGTGGCCGAATACAACGCTGGTTACGGGCGATGCGGTCGCCGCAGTGGCAGACATGAAGACCCATGGCTCGGTGTCGATGCGCACCATAGGCAGCCTGACCCTGTGCCGCTCGCTGTTGCGCGCCGGACTGGTGGACCGCTTCCGAGTGACCGTGTTTCCAGTCATCACCGGCATCACCGGCCGCGAGCGCCTCTACGACGGCTATCCCGACGTCGCCTTGGACATGATCAGCAGCACGACGTTCGACGGCCGCATCCAGCAGCTCGAATACGCGCCACGAGTCCTTGACGGTCCGCCCGATGCCACCACGAAGGACGCCTGACACACCAGGTGACGAGATCGCTGCGACCTACCCCTTCGGTGTGTTCTTCACGCTGGACGGCGCGTCGAACCGGGCCGGATCGTTAATCTGTACGCCCTTGCCCTCGGTGAGCACTCCGTTCGCGGTGCTCCACGCGACCCATCCGCTCAGGCATGAGCGCACATCCGGACACCGCAGGCATGAGCGGTCGTTTCGGCGGTGGCGACTCGTAGGCGAGCAGGTGAGTGGGATAGTCGACCTCTGTGACCACCGAGTGGAGCGTGGACGCCCAGGCGATCCTCGACGACTTGCAAGCGAGGGTGGCGGCACGCGACATTCCCGCCCTGGTCAGTTTCTTCGAGGATCCCGCCGTACTCATCGCCACGGCCAGCGACGGGAGAACGCCTGAAGCGCGCGAGGTTTACCTCCGCGCGATTGCGACGCAGCCGGCTGAGGTGCGATGGGAGTGGCACGACAAGGTGCTGTTCTACGAGGCCACCGACGCGCTCGGCTTTGCCGCGTTCGGCGACGTCGTACTCGCCGAAGGGGTTGACGAAGTGCGAGCACCAATCAGGGCGACCTTCTTCGCGGTCCGGAGCAAAGGCGGATGGCGGCTCCGGCAGTTCCACGGATCCTTCGTACAGTCGCCGAACTGACCAAAGCCGGTTAGCCGTAGCTGTTCTCGGAGGGTTTGACGACGGACTCTCGGTAGGGTCGGGCTCCGCCGCTCATCGGCATGTCCGGGCGACCGGACAGGCATGTGAGTGCGTTGGAGGGCAAGCACCGGGATGATGATTCGAACTGCTTGCCGGGAGACAAGGGATGGTGATGACGCAACCAACGCTGTTCCTGACGGTGGGGCTTCCGGCGACGGGCAAGACGACTGCGGCACGACGCCTTGAGGTCGATCACCACGCACTGCGTCTGACGAAGGACGAGTGGATGAAGGCGCTGTACGGAGAGCAGAACCCGCCGTCTGCTTCCGACGTGATTGAAGGGCGGCTCATCGACATCGGTCTGCGCGCACTCGAGTTGGGAAACAATGTGGTGATCGACTTCGGGCTGTGGGGTCGTGACGAGCGGTCGGCCCTGAGGCAGGCAGCAGCCGACCGTCGTGCACGTGTGGAGATGCTCTACTTCGAAGCGTCTCCGGGAGAGCAGCGGAGACGACTGGAACAAAGACAGACTCACGCGCCGCACACCACGTGGCCCATCTCCGACGAGGAACTCCTTGGTTGGGCCGACATCATGCAGGTTCCGACGCCAGCAGAGATCGATGGCAGCGAAGCGATCGATGACCCGCCCACCGGCTTCGCAACATGGGACGCATGGCGCAGAGATCGATGGCCGCCTTCGGTGGGCTGACTCCACTCAGCGGCATGGGAGTGCGTTGCCGCCTGTGCCGCTGCGCTACTTGGCGGGGGAGACCGCCCGACCAGCGGACTCAGTTCGGGTCCAGGCTTTGACAGGTCTGACGAGCATCGTGACGGCTTGAATTCCGTAGAGGACAGCCAGAAGGGTGCCGCGGCTCGTGAGGTCGTTGATGGCGGCTAGGGCGAAGAGGGCGAAGCCGATCGCGGCAAACGCTGCGAAGAGAATCCGGGCAACATTGCTGCGACGGTAGACGAACCACAGCAGGACGAGGGACAGAGCCAGCCAGAACACCCCGGCCCCACCCTGCGAGTCAGGGTAGGTGGTCAGCGCCTGCTGGGTGACTACTGCGGCCGCAGCCAGCAGAAGCCAAGACCGCACGCCGCGTTGTGTCAGCATGCGCGAATCATACGGGGCGTGCGCACCGGAGCGATGGGCATCCTCTCATCGGCATGTGAGTACGTCGCCGTGGATGGGTCAATGGCCACAACGAGCACGCGATCAGGGGCTTCGTTGACCCCGCGGCCTTTCTCGCGCCGTACATCGTCTGGCCAGGGAACGGGAAGAAGTCGTCCATGCTCGACAGGTTGGCCACATGTGCCTCGGGTCGGGAGACCAGGCGGGTAGGAACGCCCGCACCATGTGGAGGGTGCCCATCAAGTCCACCTCGAGGGCCGCTCGATCGTCGCGTCGTCCAGCTCGGAGACCGGGACGAAGGGCTGGATGATCCCCGCGTTGTTGATCAGCCCATCGACGACGCCGTGCACGGCGACTACCTCGCCGGAAGCCTCTGGACGGCTCTACGATCGGTGATGTCCACGACATGGGTGGATAGGCGCGACCCAGCCGCCGCCGCTCCAGCCGTCTCGCCGAGTCCCTCCGGGTTGAGGTCCACCGCCGCGACCCGGGCTCCACGCCCGAGCAGCTGCAGCACCAGCTCGCGGCCCATGCCACTACCGCCGCCGGTGACGACCCAGACGTTGCCCTCGACCTTCATGCCGCTCTCCTCACTCACCGCGCCGTGCCACATGTCGCGCCAAACCCAGACCGAAGACGACCACCGGACCCGTCATGCTGGCCCTCCAGCCATCCATCCGGGGGAGCCCGCCGCTCGGGCGTCGTCGATCTTCAGGGTTCCGGCAGTTTTCGGGTTTCACTGGCCGATGAGTCGAACACCGCTGACGTGGTGGGGGCTGAGCCTGACGTGAAGATTGCGGTCGCCTTCCGCCCACGGGGTCGGGCGGCTGTCCGCCTCGGGCAGGTCCCAGTTGCTCGCGCGAGCCGCGTGCCCGCGGACCAGAACGCTCCAGCCGGTCCGGGCATCTTCGTCGACGTGGTCAACTTGGAATGACGCGGCCCCGTCGCGCAGCCTGTCCGCCAGCCGCGAGAACGGTGCGATCCGGAACAACACCATGCCGTCCTGGAGCACGTAGTTGACCGGCACCACGACCGGACCTTCAGGGTCGTTATGCGCCACCCTGCCCACCCGCTTCGTACTGAGCAGTTCCAAACACTCACCCTCGGCAAGATCCTCGACCCGAGCAAGAGAACCGCTCTCCCCAGTACTCATGACCCTCCCTCACCCATTCCCCAGCGCCCATCCTCCAGCCGCTCACCCGGGCCGACAAGGCCACGTGGAAGCCTGGACGGCGCGCACGGCGTTCGTCAGGCGGCGGAGTGCCATCTGCCAAGAGTTGCCTGGATCTGGTCAGAGCGATCCGTCACCGGGTCATCGAAGACGCAGTGAGCCAGCACATCCCGACATGCTCATCGGCATAGTGCGTGTCGTTGAGCGGGTCCCCATGGTTGGTGGTCAGGCGACGATGACCCGGGGATCCAGGAAGGCGTGGAGCACGTCGACGACGAGGTTGGCGACCACGATCAGCACCGCGGCGACGAGCACGGTGGCGCTGATGACGTTGATGTCCATCGGGCTGCCCGGGCTGACCACGAGCGCATGCAGGCCCCAGTAGCCGATGCCGTTGATGCCGAAGATCTGCTCGACGAAGACCGTGCCGCCCAGGAGGGTGGCGAAGTCGAGGCCGAAGATCGTGATCACCGGCACGACGGCGGCCCTCAGGGCGTGCTTGAACAGCCTGTGGCGCATCGTCAGGCCCTTGGCCTGCGCGGTGTGCATGTAGTCCTCGCCGAGCACCTCCACCATCTGACCGCGGGTGAAGCGTGCGTAGGCCGTCAAGTTGGCTATGCCGAGTACCAGCCAGGGCAGCATCATGTAGCTGATCGTCTTCAGCGGGTTCTCGGTGACCGGGTAGTACCCCGTGTTCGGGAAGATCTTCCAATGGAGGGAGAAGTAAATCCACGCCAGCAGTGCGATCACGTAGAACGGGATCGACGAGACCATCGTCGTGCTACCCACGATCAGGCGGTCTGAGGTACGCCCGCGCCATCGGGCCGCGACGGCACCGAGGATGACTCCTCCCGTGAGGTAGATCGCCGCGCCGCCGATGGCCAGGGTCAGCGTCGCGGGATACCGCTGCTCGAGCTCGGTCCACACCGGCTGTTCGGTCGTGATCGAAATGCCGAGACACGGAGCGGGGCAGTCGTAGAGCCTGCCGTCCATGTAGACGTTCTTGCGGCCCATGAAGATCCCCTGGACCCACTCGCGGTAGTTGCGGAAGACGGACTTGTCGTAGCCCATGTCGTGCTTGATCGAGTCGAGCTTCAGCGGTGTGCAGTGGCCTGCCCCGAGCCCCTCGCAGTAGTTCACTGCTGGGGCGTCGCCCATACCCTCGAAGAACAGTACGAAGACGAACATCGAGGTCAAGATGATCACCAGCACCGCGCTGAGGATCCGCCGTAGGACAAACCCCGTCATCGGCCCTCCAAAGGGCTCAGTCACCCATGGGGCTGACATCGCCGTACCGTAAGCAGGTCACGAGAGGGTTCGACAATGTCGCGGAGTCCGGGATCGTCGACCGGGTTAGCCAGCTCTCCAGGGTACACAGTGCACAGGAGACGGCTCGGCGACCGCACATCGACATGTGAGTGCGACCGGACAGCATGAGCGGGCGATGCCGGGATGAAGTTAGCCGAGGGCGAAGGCCATCATGCGACGCCATCCACCCGGCACGTCGGTGCCGCACCACAGGGCTACTTCAATGACGTCCGCTCTGATCGGTAGGTGTCTCAGCACTTGCTCTTCTGCCGCTTGGAGGTCGGTCTCCGCTGCGTCTGCGTGCCCCACGGTCAGGTGCGGTACGACCACTTCATGTCGGCCTTCGAAAGGCGGGTAGTCGGGAAAGGCATTCGCAGCGGCCGTGATCAGGTCTCCGAAGACGGCGGCTGGATTCGGGGCCAGCCACAGCACGTTCGTGCCGAACCAGCCGGTGCTCTCTAACGTAGCTTGGAACTTTGGAACGGTGGAGATCGCGGCCGTGAGGGTTTCGATCACCTGCGCGTTGACCTGTGACGGTGGCATGAACGGGAAGATCACTGTCACGTGAGCTGGTATGCCGAACCCTGCTGCCTCATCAAACCGAGCACGGTGTTGGGCCACGGCATCTTCGGCCTCGGGAATGGTGACGATCAGAGCGCTCTGCATCGCGGACTCCATGGCGCGAACGCTACCCACCTGCCCAGGGCGAACCGGACGCCCGCTCATCAGGGGCATGAGCGTGCACTCGCACGTCATGACTCAACGCAGAACTCATTGCCTTCCGGGTCGGCCATCACGATCTGACCGTGGTCGTCTCGGAGCAACCGCGCTCCGAGATCTGTAAGCCGGCGGACCTCGGAAGGGACGTCGCCGACGACTCGCAGATCGAGGTGCTGACGGTTCTTGGCGACCTTGTTCTCCGGCACCCGCTGGAACCATAGCGACGGTCCACCCCATCCGGCGGGCTCGACCCAGGCCTTGTCCTGGGTGCTGTCTTCGTCCACGTTCGAGCCGAGCGCGTCGGCCCAGAACGCCGCCACCCGCAGGGGCTCGGCGCAGTCAAAGGTCACCGGACTTCACGAAGGAGACCATGACCGCAACCTAGTCGGCACGCGTCGAGCGGCTACACGGACAGCGGCTGCTTGTTTCATTGACGGCACGGCCGGTGCCTGGCGAGGCTCGGTCGAGGTGTCCGGGACTGTCGCTCTGACAGCGGCTGCCCACTGTTCGCGGTGTGGCTCTCACATGGCCTGCGTGGTCCCGGACGCCGCTGGGCGGGAGTGGCTCAAGAAGGGATTGCTCTGCTCTAAGCAGCGGTGCCCTCCTGACCCGACCACACGTCGGACTAGACAGGAGGTATCCAATGAGGCAGGACGAACCGCGGGTCGTGATCGGGATGGACCCGCATAAACGGTCGGTCACGATCGAGGTGATGGGCGCCAACGAAGCGGTCCTCGGGGGTGGCCGGTATGCCACCGATGAGGCCGGGTTTGCCGCGTTGCGACGTGACGTCAGCCAGTTCGAGGACCGATTCTGGGCGATCGAGGGCTGCGCCGGGATCGGCCGTCACGTAGCGATCCGGCTGCTGGCGGCCGGCGAACAGGTCGTCGATGTTCCACCGAAGCTGTCGGCCAAGGTACGCGTCTTCGCGACCGGTCAGGGCCGCAAGACCGACGCCACCGACGCCCACTCCATCGCTCTGGTCGGAGTCCGCATGGCCGGGCTACGGCCGGTGGTCGCCGACGCCGACCTCGACGTACTCCGGCTGCTGGCCGACCGTCGCCGCCAGATCGGTGAGGAGCACACCCGGAAGGTCTCCCAGCTGCACGCGCTGTTGCTCGAGCTGCTTCCGGGTGGGGCGAAGAAGAACCTGTCCGCCGCCCAGGGCAAGCAACTACTCGCCGCAGTGCGGCCACGCGATATAGCCGGAAAGACCCGACGCCGCCTCGCTGTCGAGCTCGTGGCTGACCTTGACCGGCTCCACGCGCGGAAGAAGGCCGCCGACAAGGAACTGCGTGAGCTCGTCGCCGCCACCGGGACCGGGCTGCTCGACCTGCACGGCATCGGACCCTCCGGTGCAGCACGGTTGCTGGTCGAGGTCGGCGACATCACCCGGTTCCCCGACCGCAACCACTTCGCGTCCTGGACCGGCACCGCCCCCATCGACGCCTCCTCCGGCGACCACGTCCGACACCGGCTCTCCCGTGGCGGGAACCGGCAGATCAACAAGACCCTGCACATCATGGCTACCGTCCAGCTCCGCAACCAGACACCAGGTCGTGGCTACTACGACCGGAAGAAGGCCAGTGGCAAGTCGTCGATGGAAGCAATGCGCTGCCTCAAACGCCGGCTGTCCGACACCGTCTACCGCACCATGCTCGCCGACATCGCCGTACACGCCACCCAGGCCACGACCGACGACGAGGTGGCGGGCCCGGGAGGGCACCGGGGCAACGACTCTGACTCCAGCGCGACCGGCTCACAACCCCAACACCGGCTCTTCGGACAAGCCACTCCGGGACCCGCCAACCGTCAGCCTAAACCCGCCCTCCCACAGGTGTCTTGACACAGAAGGGAGCCATGTGAGTCGGGTGCAGGCTAACTGACCGACAGCCTCGTGCCACCGGCCAACGGCTTCGGGCCGCCGTTTTCGCCCGTCTGAACACCGATCAGGCACGCCAGCCCTGACTCGGCATCGGCAGTGATGATCATGGCCCGAACCGTGAAGTCCGGTGTGGGGCTGCCCGGCGGAACGGCGTGGCCTGTTGTAACGGTGTGCGGGAAGTTGCCGATCAACTTGATCTGGAGTTCGCGGCCAGACGTGCATGGGTGCCCGGTGTTGGAGTCCTTGACCTTTCCCGGACGCTCAATCACGGTGGCGCTCGACACAGACGCTCCCTGGTCTGCGATCGCCTGACGGGCGACTGCCTCGGCCTTGGCGATCTCGTCCTGGCTCAAAGACGTTCCACCCTCCTGCGAAGCGGCGCGAGGTGCCGGAGCGGAGGAACAGGCGACCAGCAGCGGTAGAGCCAAGAGGGCCGCGAGGATCGGCTTCACATCGGTCAGACGGCGAGCCATGCTCGATGGTTCCACAGGCGTCGCCCGCCGGTCCCGTTCTCCTGCGACCGCTCACCGCAGGCATGTGAGGGCGACCGGACAGCGGAGCCATGAATGTGTTGGCGACCTCCGAGATCAAGGGTCAACTGGTCCGTGGTGCGCGGTCGCACCCGAATTTGATCGGGTGCGAGGTGATGGTGGTTGTCCACGGCTGAGAGCGAGCGGCTGCGCCGAATGCGTGCGGAACTTTGCCACGGCACGGTGTTTGCCCAGGTCAGGCGCTTGGACCGTGCGGACTGTAAAGCAGCTGCCTTGACGCTCAGTGGGTCAGTCATCCTCGGTCTTCTCGTGGGAGCGGGTGGCTGCCTCATCCACGCTTGCACGCTGATCGACAATTTCTGACCGGGAAGCGGAGAGGGTCAGATTTCGAGTGTTCCCCGAATACTCCCCGAAAACCTCGGCGCACGACCGCTAATGACGTCAAACGCGAGCACGGTCCGCTGGGCCAGGGGTCGCCGTCATCTCACCGTTTGTGCAGGTCAGAAGGCGATCTCAACCTAGATCAGCAAGCCGCATCACAAGGCCGGCCAACAACACCGTGAGCCCAGAGGTCGGACGGCACGAGCGACTGGTTGGTTCGGTTCTCCGTGACAGCTGCCAGGGAAGCCCGGGTATCACTCGTCCTCGATCCTGGCCTGCGGGCCATCGCCTTGACTGCCATACGCGGTATGACGCACCTTCCATCCGGGGCGAAGGACGTGTAACCCAAGGCACTGCAGGAGGAGTCCCCTGAACGGTCAGTGGGCCGTGACCAGGGCTGAAGAGCTGAGGTCGGCGGTGGAGGGCAAGTCTCTGAATCCCTTGGTGAGCAACCAGATGGGGAGGAAGACCAGCTCGAACAACCCACCGGGAACGAGGAGGAGCGTGCCGGCTCCCGCGCTCATGTCGAGGACGCCGAGGAGGTCGAGAGGGATTCCGATGGTGAGTGAGGCGTAGCCCACGAGACCGAGGAGGGCGATGGGTCGCGGGACCAGTCGCGCGACGAAGAGCAGGTAGCAGAGGATGATGCCGCCGATGCCGGTCGGGACGTAGACCCACAACAGGTGGTTCGGGACGACCTCCGACGCGGCCAGAAGGTAGGCGCCGCAGGCTGCTGAGACGAGACACTCGACAATCCTGAGGACTGGGTACCACACGGCAAGAGTGGGGTTGACCTGCTTCAGCACCGGGTACATCAGCAGGCCGATCGCGACGACGGCCAAGCCGGAAACGGCCATCAGTGCGACGCCGACCGTCATCAGCGCCCGATCCGGGTTGCCATCGACGAATGCTTGGATCAATGACGTGCCGAACATGGCGCTGACCATCTGAACGACGAACAGAACGCCGACGGCCCTCGCAACTCTCCTCCTGGACTGCGGATCGCTTGTGCTGGACCTCGGCGTTGACGTGATGCTCATGGCGGGACCTTCCGATAGTGCGTCAGAGAATGGATTTCGCGACGTCGTTTTCTAACAATGTTAGATTGGAGTTCGCACGCTACTCTAACGGCGTTAGATTGTCGAGGGCTGCGCGTCGGCAATGGCGCGTCGACCATGAGGCGAAGGATCAGCAGGAGAGGCGGGACCCATGGGCCGTAGGCCGAGTGCGGTCGCCAACCGGGCGCCGTTGAACCTGGAACGGACTCTCCAGGTCGCGCTGGTCGTCGCGGACGACGAGGGCCTGGAAGCGGTCACGATGCGCCGACTCGCTCGCGAGTTGGGCGTCGAGGCTGCCTCGCTGTACCACTACGTGAACGGCAAGGACGAGATTCTGGACGGCCTGGTCGAGGTCATCGCCGCCGAGATCGAGCCCCCGACGCCGTCCGTGGACTGGCGAACGGCCATCGGCGAGCGCGCGCACAACACGCGAGCAGTCCTACGCCGCCACCCCTGGGCCGTCAGCTTGATGGCGTCCAGGACGAACCCAGGGCCGGCCACCCTGGGGCTCCTGGAGGTCGGCATCCGGTGCTTCCGCGAAGGCGGGTTCGCGGTCGTCCAAGCTGCCCACGCGATCTCGGTGGTCGACAGCTACGTGCACGGCTTCGTGCTACAAGAGGTCAACCTGCCCTTCCGAGACGAGTCGGAGCTGGCTGCCATGACGGGGGCCATCATGGAGACATTTCCCGCCTCCGAGTTCCCCTACCTGTTCGAGCTGACGGTCGAGCACGTCCTCAAGCCAGGCTATGACTACGGCCAGGAGTTCGACACCGGGCTGGACGCCGTACTCGACGGTGTCGCTGCGTTGCTCGTCGAGCGGTAGGTGGACGAGCCCGCCGCACATCCTCGACCGTTCGCGGACCATCGAGCTGAGCCGGACCCCGAGGGTCGCAAACGACTCCGCGCCAGCGCCCCCACCTACCTCGCAGCCATTGAGCGGCACTTCCTTTCGCGGTTGACCGGCGAGGAAGCACAAGTGCTGGCCGAGGCCCTCGGCCGGTTCGTCACGGCCGAGGAAGGCAACCCTCCTGAGACTGAGGCGCCCTCCGCCTGAGGCGCTTCGCGTCTGGCGCCGACGGACGCTCGTACTAGACCCACGACCAGCCAGCGCTCGCGTCGCGCGGCTCAGCCCTTCCGACCGTCCGCGCGGTCGCCGCGGCACCCCCGGTCATGCGACCGCTCTCGAGGGGCGACTCACCATCATCTGTGCGTGCGCACACACCTTGACAGAGGGCCGGGGGCTGTGAATACTTATGTGCGTACGCACGCACGTAAAGTAGAGGAATCCATCATGGCCGCCACCATCACCCGCACCGAGCTCGAAGGCCTCTTGACCGAGGGCGACGTCGTCGTCATCGACGCCCTGCCCGCCTCGTACTACGACCAGATCCACCTGCCTGGCGCGCTCAACCTCGTCGAGACCGACGTCGAGCAGCAGGCGCCCACCCTGTTGCCCGACAAGAACGCCGCGATCGTCACCTACTGCTCCAACGAAGCCTGCGGCAACAGCCAGGCCGTGGCAAACCACCTCGAGCGCCTCGGCTACACCGCCGTGCGCAAGTACCGCGAAGGCATCCAGGGCTGGGTCGCTGCCGGCAACACGACCGAGTCGACCCAGACCGCCTAACCCCCATCACCCACACCGACAGCTAAGGAGCATCACCATGTCCAACACCACCACCCACGAGACTGCATCGCCGACCCGGAGCATCGACGGGCACGACCTCCCGACCTCCGGTCGATGGGACATCGACCCAGGACACACCGACCCGGCTTTCGTCGGCCGTCACTTCATGGTCACTAAGGTCCCCGGACGGTTCACAGACGTCACCCAGCCCGTCACCATCGCCGATCACTTCACGTTGAGCCGGGTCGTCCGATGACCAGCACGAGCGGCGGCACGAGCGGCGGCCATGAGCGGCACGGCCAGCGCTCGATGAGCACTGATGACCGCCGGAACGTGGCTGGAGGTCGGACGATGCGCGGGCTCATCGCCGCGCACCCGATCGCGGCCTTCGCTCTCCTGGCCTTCACCACCGGCTGGCCACTCCTGACCCTTGTGGTCGTGACGGGATACGCATGGGTGCTCTCAGTCGCGGCGTTCGGCTCGCTGCTCGGATCCGCCCTCGTCGTGACCTGGGCCGGCGGCGGACGACAAGCAGTCGGCGCGTTCTTGTCGCGCTACCTCATCTGGCGTTGGGGGGTCGGCCGATGGGTTCTGGTCCTCTTCGCGCTACCCGCGCTGACCGTCGCTGTGGCAGCCGCGTCCGGGACCCTGCGTCTCACGAGCCACGGATGGGGCTACGCCGCCGGTACCTACCTCGTGCAGACCCTCGTGACCGGAGCACTCGCGATCAATCTCGCCGAAGAGGGCGCCTGGAGCGGGCTCGTCCAGACCCAGTTCGCCACCAGGCACGGACTGTTCGGTTCCGCGCTGCGGACATCACCATTGTTCGTCGCCATCCATCTGCCGCTGCAGTTCACGCCCGGCTGGACTTGGAGCAGCGTCACCACCCAGGTAGTTGTCCTCCTGCTCATCGCACCCTTCTTCCGGTACGTGATCGCCGAGTCCTACACAGCGACCGGAGGGAGCCTGCTCGCAGCAGGCATCCTGCACGCCTCCTTCAACGCCTCGGGAAAGCTCGGCTTTCCTGGAGGTTGGCAGTTCCTTCCGGCCCTCTTGTTGTTGGCTGCGGGCGTGGCGCTGGTTCGGCGCTACCAGCGCCGGAGGGTCTCAGCGCTCGGGGTCGGCGTTGACGAGCAGGCGCACGCGACCGAATCATCCGTCATCGAGGGAGCCTGACATGGCCGGCTGCGATCACCCCAGCACCGCCATCGGACGTCACCGCGCTCGAGGGTCAGGCCTGATGTCTGCGGACATCGATGTCGAACGCGCCCGGCGGAACACACCGGATACCGCGAACGTGGCTCACCTCCACAACGCCGGTGCGGCGGCCCCTCCGCGACAAGTCACCGACGCGGTGATCGCTCAGCTGCACCGAGAAGCCGCGATCGGTGGATATGAGGCCGCATCCGCCGCCCAACCAACAGGTCGAGCACATCTACGCCGCCATCGCCCGGCTCCCTGCCTCTTCCCCGGCCTCGATCTCGGGGTGGTCGTGATGACGAATTCGACCGATGGACTCGACCGCTACCCGTTGATCGAGCTGCTACGGGGCCTTGACTGGGCGACGGCCTTATCAAGTGAAGGGGTCCGCGCATGTCGATCCGAGAAGTAGCTCGCCGGCTTCCGAAGAGGACCCTGCTGCTCGTTGCCGCCTTGGTGATCGCCGCGGTGGCTGCCTTCGGCCCCGGGGGGACGTCTTCGAATGGCAAGCCATCCCCGGCCAGAGCGATGAGCTATGTGACGGGACATCGTCTTGATCTCGGGGCGCCCGGAATCGCCGTCGGAGTGGTCAGCCGCGCAGGCATGCGCACCCAGGCATCGGGAAACGTCGACGTCGACACGCCGATGGTGGTCGGCTCTGTCACCAAGTCGTTCACCGCCTTGGCGGTGATGCAGTTGGTTGAGGTCAAGAAGCTAGACCTCGACCAGCCGGTCGTTCACTATCTGACGGACTTCTCCACCGCGGACCCCGGCTACTCCAATCAGATCACTGTTCGCGAGCTGCTCTCACAAACCAGCGGTATCCCCACCGCGGCCGGGGTAGATCCGCTGTTTGGTCCGGAGACAACGCTGACGCATCAGGTCGCGGCCCTGCGCACGGTGCACAGCGTGCGCCCGGGAGACTTCGCGTACTCCAACATGAACTACGAGATTCTCGGTGAACTCATAGAACGCGTCTCCGGCCAGAGCTACGCGGCGTACCTACATGCGCACGTGCTGGGTCCGTTGGACATGACCCACACCTACACCGACCTGGCGTCCGCAAAAGCTGGGGGCCTCGAGACCGGCCATCGCATCTGGTTCGGAGTGGGTGTCTCCACCGGCATCTACTACCGCAGCGACTTCCTGCCGGCAGGGTTCCTGGTCTCCACCGTCGTCGATCTGGACCACTACCTCACCGCCATGCTGAACGGGGGCAGATACCGCGGCCACTCTGTGCTGTCGCCGGCCGGAGTGCACACGCTGATCTCGGAAGCGACACCAGCCACCTCGTTCGGGGTGGCGGGCGGCTACGGCTTCGGCTGGTACCAGCGTCCCACCGGAGACCTGAACATGGTCATCGACCCGGGAATCGCTCAGAACGTTCACGCTGATCTGGTGCTGTGTCCGCAAAGCAAGGTGGGCGTCGCGCTTCTCGCGAACGCCGAATCCGATCTCTACTTAGGCACCATTCCCAAGTTCGATCTCGCGGCCCTCAACGCGACCTCGATCGCCGCCTCAGGAAAGACCTCAAGCGGTTTGGTTGGAGGTCTCTACGTCATCTTCGACCTGATCGTTGCCGGCGCCCTCTTCATCTACGTCCGCATGCTCGCCCGAGTCATACGCGGCACCACCCGGTGGTACCCACGCAGCTGGCGCTCCATCATCGCCTTGTGGCGTGAGGCGATCGTACCTGTGGTGATCGTGGTCAAGCTTCCGTCCGTCTACGGGGCGCCGTGGCGATACATGGTCACAGGCGACGTCGGACTGAGCGCTGCGGTGATAACAATCCTGGGGTTGGCGACATTGGCAGTTCGGACGTTCAATGGCACTAGATCCGCGCTCGGCTCCCCGCGCGCCCCAAAGAGCCGCGCAGTCACCGAAATGGCCCCTCCGGAGGGCGGTCGCAGCTCCCGCAAGTGGAAGGCGTCCCAAATCTGACACCCCTCCCGCTCGGGCTCGTGCCCGCAGCCCCTGCCCGGCGAAAGCTGTTCCGCTTGATCGGAGATTTCATGTCCATCCACCATCAGCCCCCGCTCTCATCCGCGGTCCCCAGGGACGTCGTGATGACCTACGGCGACCGACGTGTCCTCGACGGCATCGATTTGCTCGCTCACCCCGGATAGCCGCTCGGGGTCATCTGCGAGAACGGCGCGGGCAAAGCCACCCTGATGCGGATCGTCGCCGGAATCGATTGCCCCGACACCGGCTCCGTGCTCAAGGCTGCCGACCGACCACCCCACAACTCGAAAAGAGGGAGCATCACCATGAAGGCAGCAGTTGTCGGAACCGACCCGGCCGCGTCCCCCTTGGACGTCCGTGACGTCCCGGACCCCCAGGCGACCCGTGACATGGTCGTCGTCCGGATCAAGCGGGCGGCACTCAACCGGCTCGACGCGATGATGCTCGCGAACCGGACGGAGGAGGCACCCGGAACCATCTTCGGCTCCGACGGAGCCGGATCCGTCGCCACTCTCGGCCCCGATGTTGGGAGCCATCTTGCCGTCGGTGACGCCGTCGTCATCTCCCCGTCGCTGTACTGGGGCCTAGACGAACGCATCCCTGGGCCCGACTACGAGATCCTCGGGTCTCCGACGCACGGCACCCACGCCGAATTCGTGGCCGTCCCCGCCGCCAACGTCCATCTCAAGCCCGCTCACCTCTCCTGGGAACAGGCCGCCGCACTGCCTCTCGCCGGCGTCACCGCGTGGCGGGCCCTGATCACCCGCGGCCGCCTCAAGCAAGGAGAAACCGTTGTCATCGGCGCCGCCTCGTCAGGCGTCGGCACCTTGAGCATCCAGATCGCTGCGGCCATCGGCGCACGTGTCGTCGCCATCACCTCTTCGCCCGACAAGGCACAAGCAGCTCTCGCGCTGGGCGCAACTGCAACCGTGGACCGGACCAGCCCCACATTCGGCGACGACTTGTCGCGTGCCACCAACCGACGTGCCGACCTTGCCCTCGACCCCGCCGGAGCATTCTGGCAACAGTTCGCCGACACATTGCGACCAGCGGGCCGCCTCGTCGTCGTCGGCAAGATGGCCTGCCATGTCGGCGAGCTGCGCGTCCAGTCGGTCTATGCGAAGCAGCTCGACATCCTGGGCTCCTCCATGGGCAGCCCCACGGACTTCGCCTCCCTGCTGGACCACGTCAAAGTCCACGGATGGAGCCCCACCGTCGACTCCGTCTACCCGCTCATGCAAATCACCGACGCCTACAACCGTCTCGACGCACCCGACCGGGTGGGCAAGGTCGTTCTCGACGTCGGATAGCGCATATCCGGGCCACCGCCCTCCGACTGCAACCTCCCACCAGGCATCTGTGTCGTGGAAACGACCGCTCCTTGTAGATGAAGCCAGTGCTTGTCCATAGGCGGGGCGCATACCTCGGTCACCACACTGTTCTTGGCAACGGGGCCGGGCCCTATCCGAAACGATGACACCACCCGCGCTTTGGGGACAAGGCCCGTCTGCCGCTACGTCGCACCAACCATTCAGCGCCCGCACCTCGGGGGCCGGGTGCGCCAACGCGTCTTCCATGGCGTCCGCGAACAACTCGTCCCCAACCCCGCAAGGCTCACGGCAGCGCGGTGACCAGGATGGTGAAGCCGGCGCCTCGGCCACGCCGGTCGTCTGGGTAACGAGCGCTATCTTCGGCAATCTTTCCTCACTGCTGCATCTGCCGCCGGCGGCTCCAACGCGCACACAGATAGAGGCAGTCGACACGTTACGCAGGGCTGGTCGCTACCCGTTGGGTTCCGGATCCGCCGAGAGCCCTAAGCAATGCCTCCAACGGATAGTGCGTGCGACCGCACATTCAATGTAGTCTGTCGGGGTGCCCGACTTTGATCCCGTCAGCGCCTGGGCTGCGCTACTGCGAACCCACGCCGCCGTCCTGCCGAAGGTCGAGCGAGCACTGGCGTTCACCGGCCTGCCCCTGACCTGGTACGACATCCTGCTCGTCATCAACGCGGCCCCAGGCCGCCGCCTGCGAATGACAGAGCTCGGCCAGCAGGCAGTCGTGAGCCGTGAGCGAGTCAGCCGCGTCGTTACCGAGCTCGAGCACGCAGGCCTAGTGGTCCGCGAGGCGAACCCCCACGACAAGAGATCGTCCTTCACCGTCATCACCCCCGAGGGTCGCAAACGACTCCGCGCCAGCGCCCCCATCTACCTCGCAGCCATTGAGCGGCACTTCCTGTCGAGGTTGACCGGCGAGGAAGCCCGAATGCTAGCCAACGTCCTCGGCCGGGTCGTCGCGGCCGAGGAAGGCGACTCTTCTGAGACTGGGGCGCCCTCCGCCTGAGGCTCGTCCCGTCTGGCAGTGACCGAGACGCTGGTACGAACCGCGCGACCAGGGGAGCTCCCGTTTCGATGCTCTGCCCTCCCGCCCGTCCGCGCGGTCGCCGCAGAACGTGCGGCCACGGGATTCCTCCCGACGGGCGTCGCCAAATGCTTGTCCGTGCGTGCGCACACACCTTGACAGGACGGCGAAAGCTGCGGATACTTATGTGCGTACGCACGCACCTAAATAGAGGAATCCATCATGACTGCCACCATCACCCGCACCGAGCTCGAAGGCCTCTTGACCGAGGGCGACGTCGTCGTCATCGACGCCCTGCCCGCCTCGTACTACGACCAGATCCACCTGCCTGGCGCGCTCAACCTCGTCGAGACCGACGTCGAGCAGCAGGCGCCCACCCTGTTGCCCGACAAGAACGCCGCGATCGTCACCTACTGCTCCAACGAAGCCTGCGGCAACAGCCAGGCCGTGGCAAACCACCTCGAGCGCCTCGGCTACACGGGCGTGCGCAAGTACCGCGAAGGCATCCAGGGCTGGGTCGCTGCCGGCAACACGACCGAGTCGACCCAGACCGCCTAACCCCCATCACCCACACCAACAGCTAAGGAGCATCACCATGTCCAACACCACCACCCGCGAGACTGCATCGCCGACCCGGAGCATCGACGGGCACGACCTCCCGACCTCCGGTCGATGGGACATCGACCCGGGACACACCGACCTGGCGTTCATCGGCCGCCACTTCATGGTCACCAAGGTCCGCGGAAGGTTCACCGATGTCACCGGCTCCATCACCATCGCCGAACGCCTTGCCGACTCCAGCGTCAACGTCTCCATCAACATGGCCAGCGTCGAATCCGGCAGCGCCGCACGCGACGAGCACATCAAGTCCGCAGAACTCTTCGACGTCGAGGAGTTCCCCACCGCCACGTTCCGCAGCACCTCTGTCGACTGGCGCGGCACCGACGGCACCGTCCACGGCGACCTCACCATCCACGGAGTGACCCGCCAGGTCCCCCTCGCCGTCACCTTCGAGGGCCACGTACGCGACCCTTGGGGCGGCGACCGCAGCATCTTCTCGGCACGCACCAAGATCAACCGCGAAGACTTCGACATCACCTGGAACGTCGCCCTCGAATCCGGCGGCCTGCTGGTCTCCAAGGACATCCGGATCGAGATCGAACTCGAAACCGTCCTCAACCGCGACTGATCTGTGGCCACCCGGTCAAGTGGATCGAAGCGCCGCCCGCTCAATCGCGGGCGGCGCTTCGTGCTTTCAATGGACCGGCGAAGGACTAGGGGCGTTTCGGCCGGCTCACAGAGACCCCCGTCCCAGCGCACGGCGCCGGCCTCGTAGCCGTACCCACCGTGTGGCCACACAGCGCGCCCCGCCCGGAGGCCGAAGGGACGCGCCCCGCGTGTTTCGCTCTGCGTTGACGCAGTCGTCGGTGAGACCTGGGTGCCGCTCCCATCGGCCTCGCATCGGTGTGCAGGATGTCGCCCATGGCGTGGGCCCGGACCGCTAGCAGCGAGCCTCAACCAACACCGTCCGTCCCGCGTTGAGTCCCTCTGCGTCGGTGCTCAAGCCCGATGCTGCGGCTAGTCTCCGGGAGTGGCGGTGCACGGCAGGGAGCCCGAGCAGGCAGCGATCGCCGACTTGCTCGCACGCGCCCGCGCCGGCCACGGGGGCAGCCTCGTCGTCACCGCCGAGGCAGGGGCTGGTAAGACCGCGCTGCTTGACGAGGCCGCACAGTCAGCGCGGGCGGCGGGGGATGTGACCGTGGTCGTCACGTCGGGCATCGAGTCTGAGGCGCCGCTCGCGTTCGCCGCGCTTCAGCGCCTCCTCGCACCGGTGTCCGACTCCTTGGACCGAATCCCATCACCACAGGCGCACGCCCTTCGGGTCGCATTCGGCATGGAGACTGGGGACGCCGGTGACCGGTTCCTGATCTTCCTCGGCGTGCTCTCCCTTCTGGCCGACGCAGCCGAGCACCAACCCGTCTGGGTGTCGATCGACGACGCCCAGTGGCTCGACGACGCGTCGGCAGCCGCTCTCCGGTTCGTTGCCCGGCGGATCTCTATGGAGCGGGTTGCGGTCCTGTGGGCAGCTCGAGAGAACGAGGCCCGCCCTTTCGACACGACTGACCTGCCGACCCTGAGCCTGTCCGGGCTCGGACTCGCTGGCGCCTCGGCCATTCTGTCGGAGCAGACCGGGACAGACGTCTCGCCTGAGGTGGCGGCGTTGCTGGTGGCCGACACAGGCGGAAACCCGCTGGCCCTGCGCGAACTGCCGAGCGTGCTGTCCCCTGGTCAACTGTCCGGTGCGGAGCCGCTGCCCCCGCGGCTGCCGGTCACCGAGCGGGTCGAGCGGCTCTTCCTGGACCGGGCCCGACGACTGTCCGACGACGCGCAGACCATCCTGCTGGTCGCATCTGCGGACGACTCCGCGCGTCTCGCAACCGTCCTCAGGGCGGCCGAGTTCCTAGGCGCTGACGTCGAGGGACTGGCTGAGCTGGAGCAGTCGGGGCTGGTGACCGTGGCCGCCGACAACGTCAGCCTTCGGCACCCGCTGGTCCGCTCCGCCATGTACGACGCCACGCCGAGCGCGCAGCGGCGGCGCGTCCACGCGGCGCTCGCCGGTGCCCTGACTCGCGAGGACGACGCCGACCGGCGGGCATGGCATCGGTCCTCGTCGGTGGTTGAGCCGGACGAGGCGGTGGTCGACGAGCTGGTCGCGGCGGCCCGTCGGGCGGAACGGCGCGGCGGCCATGAGGCGGCCTCGGCGGCGTGGGCGCGCGCCGCGGAGCTGGGCACCGACTCCGACCAGAGGGCACGGCACCTGTTCGCGGCTTCGATGGCGGCGTGGGTGTCGGCGCACCCCGACACAGCCCGCGACCTGATCGAGAAGGCCCTGGCCGAAACCGACGACCCGCTGCTGTTGGCGGACGCCCGCCGGCTCCGGGGCCGCATCGAGTGGAACACCGGGTCGGTGAAGCTGGCGAACCGGATGCTGCTCGAAGCGGCCGCCGATGCCGCCGCCCACGACGCCGTCCGTGCCCGTGAGTTAGCGGCCGAAGCGGTATCCATCGCGGCGTGGGACGGCGACTCCGGGTCGGGCATCGACGCGACCGCCCTGGTCCCGCCGCCGGCTGATGACGCCCCGGCGCGGGAGCGGGCCTACGAGCAGCTGCTTCAGGGTTGCGCGCACGTGGTCGCCGGCGACTACGCGGCCGCGGCGGTGTCGTTGCGGCGGGGTTTCGCCATCCATGAGGAGCTGCCCGAGGACTTCGAGCTGCTTCCGAACATGAGCATCGGAGCGTTCCACCTCGGGGACTTCGACCGTTCCGAGGCGTACATGCAGCGGCTGCTCACTCATGCCCGCAACGGCGGTGCGGCGGTGATGGTGCTGTACGCCTTGACCCGGCTGGCGATCATCGATCTGGTCGCGGGCCGTTGGTCGGACGCGGCCGGCGACGCGACCGAGGCGGTCACGCTCGGCGAAGTGACCGGGCACCGGGTGCTCGCCGACTCCCCAGCGGCACTACTGATGCTGTTGGCGGCCCTGCGTGGCGACGAGGTGACGTACGTCGAGCTGTCCCCGCGGCTTGGAGGCGGCGACGTCGCGAACCGCCGTCGGCATTCTGGATGTGGTGCTGCGTGACTTCTTCCACTGGGCGCAAGGGGTGCACCTGGCGAACACCGAGGCGAACCGGCCGGCGTCGGCGTTCCACCAGCTCGCGCAGATGTCGCACGACGTGCCGAAGCGGATGGCGGGTCTAGACCGGATCGAGGCGGCGGTGCGGGCCGAGCAGTATGAGGTAGCGCGGTTGTGGGTCGAGGACTTCGTCGGTTTCGCGTCCGCGACGGGGGAGGCGTGGGCTGGCGCGGTCGCCGAGCACGGGCAGGCGCTCGTCGCGGACCCCGATGCGGTGGAGGCGCACTTCCAGCAGGCGCTCGAGCTCCACGACCAGGCCAGGCAGGGCGGCCGGGCCGGCCGACCCTTCAGTCGGGCCCGCACCGAACTGGCCTACGGCGAGTTCCTCCGTCGGGCCCGTCGGCGCGTGGACGCCCGCGTTCACCTGCGAGCCGCGCTCGACACGTTCGAGGATCTCCGCGCCAAGCCATGGGCCGAGCGGGCCGCGACCGAGCTGCGTGCCTCCGGTGAGACGGTCCGCAGACGCGACGAGACAGGCGGGGTCGTGCCATTGACATCACAAGAACGGCAGGTCGCTCAGCTCGTCAGGAAGGGCATGTCGAACAAGGACGTGGCCGCCCAGCTGTTCGTCAGCCCCCGCACCGTCGACTTCCACCTCCGCAACGTGTTCACCAAGACCGGAGTCACCTCCCGAGGCGAGCTCATCGGCCTCGACCTCGACTAGTGCGCCCGACGCCTCCACTCACGTTCCAGCCCAAGTGAGCGGGCTGGCGAGCGGGATGCGGTGGTCCGAGTCGTGTCGGTTCCCGGCCGCGCATCTCGTCATCTTCGGGACGGTTCAGGTCGATGTTCTGGGCGTACTGTCGAGGTGACGGAACGTGCCTCAAGCGCAGATGGCTGTGCTCGCGCTGCGCCACATGCGCGAGGAGTTGCGCCATGGCCGCCACGCCCACCACCCCCGTTGACACCGGCCCTCGCCGTCAGGACGCCGCAGATCCCGGACGTAGGGGTCGTATCGGTTGGGTCGTGGCCGGATCTCTGGGGACCGGCGTCCTCGCCGCCCTGGTCCTCGTTGCTGCCCCGTTCATCCAGGTACGGGAGAACGACATCACCGGCGCGGTGCTGTGGGGGTTCGCCGTGGGCTGGGCGATGTTGGCCCTGCTCTCGGTGCGGTTCACCGACCAGCCACAGCGATGGGCATTGGTACCGGCTGTGTTCATGGGCGTGTCCGGCCTTCTCCTCGTCGCGTTCGGCTCCGACGTCATCCACGTCCTGCGCTGGGTGTGGCCGCCCGCGCTGTTGGTGCTGGCGGTCTGGGTGGCCGTACAGGCTCACCGGCAGCTGCGTAGCCGCAGCCGATGGCTGCTCATCTACCCGGTAGTTGCGGTGATGGCTCTTGCCTCCGTGGGCGCGGGCTACGAGACAGTGCGAGAGCACCTGGATGAGAGCGCCTACCCGATGGCCGGTCAGCTGGTCGACGTCGGTGGACACCGGTTGCACCTGCAGTGCACCGGCTCGGGAAGCCCCACCGTGGTCCTGCAACCGGGCGGTGGTGACATGTCGTCCGTCATGGGTTGGATAGCGCCGGCGGTCGCCGCTCACACCCGCGTGTGCGTCTACGACTCTGCAGGTCGCGGCTGGAGCGACCAGTCCGAGGCCACCCAGGACGGCTCGCAGATGATGACCGACCTGCACACGTTGTTGCACCGCGGAGGAGTGCCGGGCCCCTACGTGTTGGCTGGTCACTCGTTTGGCGGCCTGTATGTGCGCACCTTCGCCGCCCAGTACCCCGACGAGGTCGCCGGCATGGTGCTGATCGACTCGACCGGGTCCCACCTGCCGGCATCGACCTCGCCTCAAAGCTGGGGTCCCGACGAGATCCTGGCTCGCGCCTCCGTGCTGGCATCGACCTCGGCGCGGCTCGGGGTCGGCCGCCTGTTCGGCCTTGGCTACGGCAGCCTGCCACCGCAGTCCGACAACGAGGTACGCGCCAAGCTCGCCACCTCCGCCAGTCTTCGCAGCACCATCGACGAGTTCCTCCAAGCCAGCGCGTCGGAACACGAAGCCGCATCACTCACCGACTTCGGCGACAAGCCGCTGGTCGTCCTGACAGCCGGCGATGGGAACGACGCCGCGTGGATGGTGGCCCAGAACAAGACGGCCACCTTGTCGACCAACAGCGTGCACCGCGTCGTCAAGGGAGCCGTCCACGCAGACCTGGTCCTGGTCCAGGCGGACGCTGCCGTGACCGCCCAGGCCATCAACGACGTCGTCTCATCGGTCCGCAACCACCAGCCACTCGAAAAGTGACGCGCAGCGCCGGCAGGCGGAGCCGGTGACCCCGGTACCTATGGCGGTCAATGAGCTTGGGTGAGAAGAGACGGCCGGGCCGGAAGGGTGGTGCTCCCTCCCGGCCCGGGCAGCTCGTCCAGCTGCGGGATTCAGTGCATGCCGTGCCCGTGCCCGCCGGCTCCTGCGGTCGTCTGGACACGCGGCACCGCGATGGCGGCGAAGGCCGAGAGAGCGACCATGGCGATAGCGATGGCAGTGAATACCGTCGGGTAGGCGTCGATGAGACCAGCCCGAGTGGTCAGGTCGCCGGCGATGGCGGTCAGGGAGGCGACGCCGAGGGCGGCGCCGACCTCGTGTCCGGTCATCATGACCCCGGAGGCGAGCCCGGACTGCTCGTGGCGGATGCCGTGCATGGCGACGATGGAGATGGCCACGAACATGGGGCCGGTGCCGAGGCCGATGACGATGAAGCCGGGCAGGACGTCGGTGAGGTAGCTGGGGTCGGAGTCCATGGTCGCCAGGAACGCGGCACCGGCGGCGACGACGAGGAGCCCGCCGACCATCAGGTGCTTGGGGCCGACGTGACCGATGGCGTGCGAGGCAGCTGCGGCACCGAGGGTGATGGCGGCGGCCAGCGGGAGGAACTGCAGACCGGCGACGATCGGGGAGGAGCCGAGGACCTGCTGGAGGAACAGCGAGTTGACGAAGATGGCGCCGACGATGCCACCGGTGACGACGGCCATGACGGTCGAGGCAGAGCCCAGGGACCGGATCTTCCAAGTGGTCGGCGGGACCAGGGGTGCCGGTACCCGGCGCTCGATCAGGTAGAACGCGCCGAGCAGGACCGATCCGGCGGTGGCCCCGACGATGGTCTGGACCGAGGTCCAGCCGTGGGTGCCGATGTTCTCGATGGCGTAGACGAGGGCGAGCAACCCGGTGACGAGTGCGGCAGCGCCGGGGACGTCGAGGGTGCGGGCGTCGCCGTTTCCGCGGCTGCGGGCGACGGTGCGCAGGGTCAGGACGGCGGCGACGATGCCGATGGGCACGTTGACGAAGAAGATCGAGCGCCAGCCGAGGGTGGAGGTGAGCACGCCGCCGAGGAGGACGCCGGCGGCGATGCCCATGGAGCCGATGGTGCCCCAGATGGCCAGCGCGGTGGAGCGCTGCTTGCCGGTGTAACTGGTGACGATGATGGACAGGGCGGCGGGGGTGAGCATGGCGGCGCCGACGCCCTGGCCGGCGCGGGACATGATCATGGTGGCGGCCGAGGACGCGGTCGCCGAGACTAGGGACGCGGTGGTGAACACGGTCAGCCCGGTCAGGAAGATGGTGCGGCGGTCGAAGAGGTCGGCGAGCCGGCCGCCGAACAGCAATAGGCCGCCGGAGAGCAGGACGTAGGCGGAGACGACCCACTGGTAGTCGCCGCTGGAGAACGACAGCGACTTCCCGATGGAGGGCAGGGCGACGTTCACGACGGAGACGTCGAGGATGACCATGAACTGGGCCATCAGCATCAGGCCGAGGATTGTCCACGGGCGCCGCGCCTCGGCCTCTCCAGCCTCATGGTGTACCTGGTCGGCGTGGTGTCCGGCTTGCGGGTGAGCTGCCGGCTGGCTCTGGGCGCCGTGGTGACCGTGACCGTGGTGGGTGCCGTGTGCGCCGGGGGCCGGCGCCGGGGCGGTGTGGTGCGACATGGTGAGGCTCCTTCGAGTCCAGATGGGGTGGGCTGGGGGCTTGATGGCCGTTGACTCGACACTCGCGTCAAGGCGCCCTCCGTCGCACCGGGTGAACCACCGGGTTCCCGGCCTCCTCTACGCTCGAGACGGCCTCACGGGCCACGGCAGTGGCGGTGGCCGAGGACCTCTCACGCCGCGTCACGGGCCCTCCACCTGGTGACATCCCGGTGGTTTCGCCGGCGCGGGGACGGGCTGCTGGTTCATAGCGTCGGAGGCGCATCACCCGAAACGAACCCGCAGTCCGACACCCCTCGACGATGGAGAACCCCTCATGTGCGCCGCACCGGGACCCACCACCCACGGCCCCGCTCAGGACACGCCGCCGGCTACGCCGCTCGACGTGCTCGTCATCGGCGCCGGCCAGGCCGGTCTCGCCGTCGGCTACCACCTGTCTCGGCACGGGCTGCGGTTCCTCCTCGTCGACGGCGCCCCCGAGCTCGGGCACAGCTGGCGCAGCCGATGGGACTCGCTGCGCCTGTTCACCCCGGCCGAGTACTCCGGGCTGCCGGGTCTGCCGTTCCCGGCGCCGCCCGGCACCTACCCGAGCAAAGACCTGGTTGCGAGCTACCTCAAGGCCTACGCGGCCCGGTTCGACCTCCCGGTCATGCTCAACACCCAGGTCCAACACGTGGACCGAAGCCCCGTGAGCAGCAGCCAGGAAGGCGGCTTCTTCCGGGTCACGACCAGCCAAGGCACCCTGTGGGCCCGGCAGGTCGTCGTAGCCACCGGCCCCTTCCAGCAGCCCAACATCCCGCGAGTCGGCAGCGGGTTCTCCCCTGCGGTGAGCCAGCTGCACAGCTCGACCTACCGCAACGCGACCGACCTGCCCCCACAGGGTTCCGGGAAGGTTCTGGTCGTCGGGGCCGGGAACTCCGGCCTCCAGATCGCGCTCGAGCTGAGCCGAACCCATGAGGTCCACCTCGCCGCCGGTACCCGGCAGAAGACCGTGCCGCAGCGGCCGCTGGGTCGCGACCTGTTCTGGTGGCTCACCAAGACCAGGGTGATCACTCGACCCGCCTCCTCACCTGTCGCGGCCTTGTTCCGCAAGCGAGGCGGTGAACTGGTCATCGGCACCACGTGGGACGACATCGACACCGCCGGCATCACGACCTACCCCCGGCTTACCAGCGCCACCGGGCGGGGGGCCGGTTTCGCCGACGGCGGCCGCCTGACCGAACGTGGCCGCGGTCGTGTGGGCCACCGGGTTCCGGCCCGACTACGCCTGGCTCGATGTGCCCGGCGTCTGGGACGGCGACCGAGGTCTGCCACACCCGCGGAGCCACCCCGGCCGCTGGCCTGTGGTTCATCGGGCTGCCGTGGCAGCACACCCGAGCGTCGGCGCTGCTGGGGTTCGTGGGTGACGACGCTGCCTGGGTCGCCGGTCGAGTCGTCGGCCGTCAGGGCACGGCCCACGGCAGCGTGTGAGCCGCTCGGCCGCGATGCGTACCTCAACATGAACATCCGGGGGTTCCGGGCGGCGTTTGAGGCAGCGCGGAACGATGGTCGCCCCGAGGGAGGATTGAACGGGCGGGTCGCCGCGGGAGACGATGGCGGCACCAAGTGAGGGGCGTTCATGGACGACATGCGTTTCCAACTGCTCGGACCCATGGAACTCCTCGTTGACGGAGCGCCGGCGAAGCTGCCGGGGGTGGCTGAACGCGCCCTGCTGGCGCAGCTGGTTCTCGCCCCGGGCCGGACCATCCCGGCGACCATGCTCGTGGACCGGCTCTGGTCTGAGGCAACGTTGCCGGTGGATCCGATGAACGCCCTGCAGATCCGGGTCTCAAAGCTGCGCCGGGCGCTCAAGGCGATGGGCTTCGAGGAGCTGGTCGTGCGTGATGGCGTCGGCTACCGCGCGAACGTCGACCCGTCAGACGTCGATGCCCTGGACTTCGCCGACAGAGTCCGGTCAGCGCGAGCTGAGACGACCTCAGCTGCGGCAGCAGGTGAGTACGAGCAGCGCCACCTGCGGGCCTACGACGAGGCGTTGGGTCTGTGGCGAGGCGAGCCGCTCAGCGACTTCGTGACCGAGCAGTGGGCGACCGCGGAAGCCGCCAGGCTGAACGAGCTGCGCCTGGCCGCACTCATCGGGCGTGCCCAGGTGGCTTTGGCGCTCGGGCTGCACCTGGAGGTTGTCGGCGATCTGGAGCCGCTGGTGTCGGCGGACCCGACCATGGAGTCCCTCGCGGGTCTCTTGATGCTGGCTTTGTACCGCAGCGGACGCCAAGCCGACGCACTGGAGGTCTACCACCGCACCCGCACGGTGCTCGACGAGACGCTCGGACTGGAGCCGTCGGTCTCGCTCCGCTCGTTGCACGAGCGGGTGCTGCGGCAGGACCAGTCACTAGGTGGCGGCTCGGACCTGAGCGCGGCGAGCGCGGTCGCGGCAGTCCGCAGCCGGGGGGTCGAGGACCGAACGGCTACCACGAACCTCCCGACCGTTGTCCGTGCGCTCATCGGCCGCGACGAGCAGCTGGACTCCTTGTCCACGATGCTCGGCGGGGTCCGGCTCCTGTCCCTCATCGGACCAGGTGGGGCCGGCAAGACCTCCCTAGCGCTCGCGACCGCGGTCCGGGCCTCCCACGGCTACGCCGACGGAGCGTTCGGTGTTCGGCTGGCATCGGTGGAGAACGGTGATCAGGTACCGCTTGCGGTAGCCGACGCGCTGGGTGTCCCACTGGACGGGAGCGGCGCCGAACGGGACGTCCGCCAACGGCTCGCCTCCTACCTGGCGCGGCGCCAGATGCTGTTGCTGGTCGACAACTGCGAGCACGTCGTGGACGCGGCAGCCAGCCTCATCGACCACATCCTCGGTCAGTGCCCCAACGTCACCGTCCTCGCCACGAGTCGTGAGGCGCTCGCCGTACCCGACGAGGTGCAGGTGACGGTGGCTCCGCTTGCTACCCCACCCGAGGACGCCCCGTCCAGCCAGGTGCTGGGCTACCCGGCCGCACAGCTGTTCGCCGAACGGGCACGAGCAGTTCGACCCGGACTGCTCTTCGACAGCGAGGACCTGTCGGCGGTCGGGCAGATCAGCCGAGAGCTCGACGGCATCCCGCTGGCCCTGGAGCTCGCGGCCGCCCGGGTCGGGTCGATGTCACCTGGGGAGATCGCGGACAGGCTCGCGCAACGCTTCTCGTTCCTGACGTCTGGTGTCCGGACTGCCGAAGCTCGGCAGCAGACGCTGCGGGCGACAGTGGATTGGAGCTATGCGCTGCTGAGCGAGGTCGAGCGCCGGGTGTTCAACCGGCTATCGGTCTTCAGGGGAGGCTGGTCGTTGACGGCCGCCGAAGCCGTCGTGGCCGATGACCTGGTGTCCTCCAGCGTCGTTCTCGACACCATCGGCCGGCTAGTCGAGCGGTCCATGGTGTGGGCCGAACGGGGCCGGACCACCCGCTACCGCATGCTGGAGACGCTGCGCGAGTACGCAGCCGAGCAGCTCAACACCTCCGGTGAAGCCGAGACCCTAGCGGGGCGGCATGCGCACCACTTCCGAAGTGTCGCCGAGCGGGCCGAGGTCGAGCTGCGTGGGCACGGGCAACGCGACACCCTGCGGCTGCTGCGAGAGGAACAACCGAACATCGCGGCGGCCATCACCTGGCTGTCCCGGCCCGGTGGCGACATCGACTCTGCCCTGGTGACGGCCGGCTCTCTCGGCATGTTCTGGCATCTCGGTCGCCATCTGGAAGGGCGTGAGGTCCTGGGTCGACTGGTGGACAGCGGCGACGGTTCAGCACCTGCCCGGGCCAGGGCCCTGCAGGCGGTGTCCATCGTGGAGCGGCCACGCGGATGCCTGGTCCACCCCCACCCCCGCTGTGCGGAGACCGCGGAAGCCAGCCTGGCCATCTTCACCAGCCTCGATGACCCCTGGCATGCGGCCCTGTCAAAGGTGCTCGTGTCGGTGGAAGGGGTAACCGGTGCGTTCCGCGAACGCTCAGACGCCCTCTTGGCCGAGGCCGATGAGGAGTTCTCCCGCGAGGACGACGCCTGGGGACGCGCGGTGATCGGCTTCGTGCGCCTAGAGACCGCCATGAAGGCCGGTGACGTGGACACCGCTCTCCGCCTCGGGCCGGCGACGGCGTCCGCGTTCCGTCAGCTCGAGGACCTGTGGGGTCTCTCGGCAACGCTGTATCACTACGGCTGGGGGCTGCGGCAGTTCGGCAGGTTCGAGGAGGGTGCCCGAGTCCTCGAGGAGGCCATCGACGTCGGCGCGTCCGCAGGACTGTGGAACACCGTGCAGTGGGCCTACGCGGACCTGGCCATCGAGAAGGTTCACATCGGGGACCGGGGGACTGCTCGCGACCTGTTCGACCGGGCGGCGACGGCCTCGCAGGAGGTCGGTGACGGGGCGGGTGAGGTGCTGGCCACGTACGGCTACGGGCTGCTGGCCGAGGTGGACGCGGACTGGCCGGGGGCCAGGCAGCGCTACGAAGAGGCGGTGCGCGGCTTCGAACGGCTCGGCACCCCTGTGTGGGCCGGCATCGCCCTGGCCGGGCAGGGCCGTTGCGCCGAGGCGGTCGGTGAGCTCCCAGCCGCCGGTGGCCTGTACGAGGAGGCTCTGGCAGTCGGGCGGAAGTTCGGGGAACCCAGTGTCACGGCGGCCTCGCTCGAGGGTGTGGCACGGCTGGCCAGGGCGCGGGGGCACCTTGAGGACGGCGACCGGATGGCACGTGAGGCCGCCGACATCCGGGAGCGGTTTGCACGGCCGGCGCCACCGCACGAACGCCGTGATCCCGTCGTGGCCGGCGCGGTCGACCCGAGATCCGGTTCGAGCTGAGGAACGCCGCGCATCACACGGCCGGGAGTGAGAGCACCACCGGCGTCGCGCGGCGCGCAGTACCGCATCGCGGGCAGAACCTCGCCCGTGTGCTCCAGCTCCTGACCGCACCAACAGACGCGGCGACGGGACTCCACCCGAGAGCGGGAGTGCGCGGCGAGGCCGGTCCTGCTCTTGGTGTTCATGGTCCTGCCGTCCTTCCGTGTCGTGGTCTTGGATGCGACGACTCTCAGCCGAGCCGCTTGCGCCCGGCTGTCTGGCCTCTGTCCGGGTTGCCCGCATCAACGTGTGGCGCGCAGGCGACGCAAACCGGTTTCACCTCGTCACCGCCGGCTGAGTCATCTCCAGGACAGGAGGCGGACAGAGCCAGGCAAGCGTCGCGGATGAGAGTCCACCCATCGAACCCGTCGGCCCAGTGGGCCCGTCAGCGAGGGAAGTGGACACCATGTCCGGCGCCATCATCACCTACGAGGAATCCGGCACCGTCACGCGGCGCCGGCACCGCCACAACGGCTACAGCTCCGGTTTCACAACCGCCGTGGGCCAACTGAGCGACCAGGGCTGGCAGACCCGCCCCGCCTCGGCGGGTCCATGGGCGTCGAGAACCTGCCTGCCCTGATCGCGCCGGCTCCACCCACCTGCTCGCCGCCAACCTGGCGGTTTTGCCGGCGCGATCGTGCAGCTCCGCCTCCGACTCTGAAACCACATACGCCCATCGCGACCGACGAGCGACCTTCCACACGCTCGTCGCAGCCCACCTCTGGAAGGCCCACCACCATGTCTCATCTCCTGTACAGGATCGGCCACTTCGCCGGCCGCCACCCGTGGCGCGTCATCACCGCGTGGACCTTCCTCGCGCTGGCGATCTTCATGTTCAACTCCTCACACGGAGGTCAGTACGACGAGAGCTTCACCCTCCCGGGCTCGGAGTCGCAGCGCGCTGCCGACGCGATCCAGGACCGCTTCCCCGAGCAGACGCTGTACACCTCGAACGTCATCTTCCACTCCGAAGATGGACTGACCGACCCCCACACGAGGGCCTCGATCGAGGAGGCCGTCCAGAACCTCTCCGACGTGCCGCACGTCATCGCCGTGAGCAGTCCCTTTGAAGCGCGTGGACCCACGGTCAGCGCCGATGGACAGACCGCCTTCGCCACGGTCGGCTTCGACATCGAGAAGGTGCACGCCACCGAGTTCGACGCGGCCGAGAAGGCCGTCCAGGACCTTCGCGACTCGGGCATCGACGTCGAGTACGACGGGGGGCTCGGGTACGCCAACGTCCCTGCCGGCGGCAAGAGTGAGCTGATCGGGATCCTGATGGCGGTCATCATCCTGGCCGTCGCCTTCGGTTCCCTGGTGGCGATGAGCCTGCCGATCCTGACGGCGCTGGTCGCCATCGTGGTCGGGAGCAGCGCGATCGGCATCATGTCCGGGGTCGTGCCGGTCCCCAAGATCACCGGCATCGTCGCCATGATGCTCGGGCTCGGTGTCGGCATCGACTACGCGTTGTTCGTCCTGTCCCGGCATCGCCAGAACCTTGCAGCCGGCCAGTCGGTGCCCGTGGCCGTCGGCCGGGCCAACGCGACCGCGGGCCTGTCGGTGCTCTTCGCCGGCGTCACGGTCATCGTCGCGATCCTCGGTCTCAAGGTCTCCGGCATCCCGATGATGACGATGACGGGCTACGGCTCGGCGATCATGGTCGCCGTCGTCATGCTGGCCTCGATCACGCTGCTGCCGGCGATGCTCGGCGTCGTCAAGCACCGCGTGAACAGCGCCCGGGTCCCGTTCGTCAAGCCCAAGCCGGCCTACCACCCGGATGGGGCCTCGGCACGCTGGGCGTCCCGTGTCGTCGCTCAGCCGCTCCGGTACGGCGGTGCGGCTGCCCTGCTCCTCATCCTGCTCGCGATCCCGATGCTCTCCATGCACCTCGGCTTCGCTGACGCCGGCAACGACGCGCCGGACTCGACGACCCGCAAGGCCTACGACCTGATGGCCGACGGCTACGGCCCCGGCACCAACGGTCCGCTGCAGGTGGTGCTCGACACCGACGGCACGCCCCTCCCCGGTGCTGTCGTCACACGGGTCGCCTCCGACCTGGCCGCCCAGCCCGGTGTGGCATCAGTGGCGCAGCCGGTGACGAACGAAGCCGACGATCTCGCGATCATCACGGTCACGCCGACCACCTCGCCGCAGGACGCCCGCACGGGGGACCTGCTGGAGCACCTGCGCCAAGACACCATCCCGACCGCGCTCGGTGACACCCGCGTCAAGGCGTCCGTGACCGGCTCGACCGCGCTCACCGTCGACGTCTCCTCACGGCTGCAGCAGCGGATGCCGTGGTTCCTCGGCGCCGTCATCGGACTCTCGTTCCTGGTCCTGATGGTCGTGTTCCGGTCAGTGCTCGTGCCGTTGAAGGCCGCCGCCCTCAACGTGCTCGGCGTCGGAGCCGCCTACGGCGTGATCGTCGCGGTCTTCCAGTGGGGCTGGGGCGCAAGCCTGATCGGCATCCACGAGTCGGTGCCGATCCACCCGCTGGCCCCGATGCTGATGTTCGCCATCCTGTTCGGCCTCTCGATGGACTACGAGGTGTTCTTGATGAGCAGGGTTCGTGAGCAGTACCACAAGCACGTCGACCCGCGGCGTGCCGTGGTCGAGGGTGTTGGTTCGACGGCCCGGGTGATCACCAGCGCCGCACTCATCATGATCAGCGTGTTCGCGTCGTTCATCCTCGACGTCGACGTCACGACCAAGATGTTCGGCGTCGGAATGTCGGTCGCGGTCTTCCTGGACGTCACGCTGGTCCGGATGGTGCTGGTCCCGGCGGCGATGAGCCTGCTCGGTCACCGCGCTTGGTGGCTGCCGGAGTGGCTCGACCGGCTGCTGCCCACCATCGACATCGAGGGCGGCGACCACGACGGCGAGGACCAGGGGCCCGTCACGGAACCGGTTGTCACCGAGTCGGACGAGCGGGAGCCGGTGTCGGCCTGAGCGACGCAGGAATGACACCGCATGCGGCCGGCCCACGCGGGCCGGCCGTATGTGCCTCCTCGAGCCGGCACCGCCACAACGGCTGCAGCCCCGCCCCACCGGCATCCTTCGGCGCCGGCGCCACCCCTTTCCGGCGACACGAGCGTGACCGCCTCGCGCCCCCTGCAGCTGCCGCCCGGCGACCTCCGAGACGGACAGTCGCCGGACAACCCGACGGCCGACAGTGACCTCCCCGACCGACCCCCCGAGAGCGAGTAACGATGAGCGACATGTCCCTGTACGTCGGCGGCATGGGCTGCCGACGCTGCGTCCGGGAGGTCACCGCCAGGTTGCGGGACGTGGCTGGCGTGCAGACGGTCGTCGCCGACTCCGCCACGTCAACCGTCCGTCTAGGCGGGTCCATGACTGTCGAGGACGTGCTCGACGCCTTCACCGGCACGGCCTACCGCCCCGACTTCGTTTGAACAGAGACCCGACAGTGACCGGACAGTCGCCGTTGTGACGCTCCCCGAAAGGCACAGCCGAACCCACAGCCGAAGCAGCCGCTTCGTCACTCAGAAAGGGCTCACCATGTCGTCCACGTCACCCTCCGCGGCGCCCAGCAGAAGGCGCTGGCTCGCCCTTGGACTCATCGCCGCGGCCCAGTTCATGGTCATCATGGACACCTCCATCATCGGGGTCGCGCTTCCCGAGATTCAACATGACCTCGGTCTCTCACCCCAGGGCCTCAGCTGGGTCTTCAACGCCTACGTCGTCGCGTTTGGCGGCCTGCTGCTCCTCGGTGGTCGGCTCTCCGACCTGCTCGGAGCCCGCCGCGTCTTCTCCACCGGCTGGGTGGCCCTCGCGGCGGGGTCGCTGGTCGCCGGCGCCGCAGGCAGCCCGGCCGTCGAACTGGTCGGCCGCGCCGCCCAGGGCGCCGGGTCGGCGCTGATTGCACCCGCTGCCCTCACCCTGCTGTTCACCATCTTCGGTGCGACGCCCCGCGAGCTGACCAAGGCCCTGGCCGTCTACGGTGCCGCGGCCCCCGCCGGCGGTACTGCCGGGGTGTTCCTCGGCGGCGTCCTCACCCAGTTCGCGTCCTGGCCCTGGGTGTTCTTCATCAACGTGCCACTCGCCGCGGCCGTCGTCGTGCTGACACCGTCGGTGATGCCGGCCGGCGCCGCCCGCCGCGGCTCGGTCGACGTCGCCGGAGCCACCACCGTCACCCTCGGCCTCGGGTCCATCGTCTTCGCGGTCGTCCGCGCCCCCCAGGCCGGCTGGACCTCAGCGTCCACCCTGGTCGCCGGACTGGTCGGACTGGTACTGGTCGGGGTGTTCGTCGCCCTCCAGGCCAAGACCCACGACCCGCTGGTACGGCTCGGCATCTTCAAGGCGCCCAACCTTGCGGCCGCCAACGCTGCTCAGTTCCTCCTGGGAGCGGCATGGATTCCGATGTTCTTCTTCGTCAACCTCTACCTGCAGCGGGTGCTCGGGCTCGGGGCCTTCGCCAGCGGCGCTGCCCTGCTCCCGCTGACGGTCACGATCATGGTCGGGATGGTCACTGTCGCGCCGCGGCTCATCGCGCGGTTCGGCCCCAAGTACCTGACGGTCGCCGGCCTGGCCACCCTGGCCGCCGGTTTGACCTGGCTGTCGTTCATCCGCGCCGACGGGAGCTTCCTGTTCGACGTGCTTCCGGCCAGCCTGGTCACTGCAGCGGGCATGGCGATGGCTTTCATCCCGTCGCTCGGCCTCGCGCTGTCCTCGGCCGCTCCGGAGGAGGCCGGCTTGGCCGCCGGCATCGTCAACACCAACTACCAGATCGGTTCCGCGCTCGGCCTCGCCGCGATGACAGCGCTCGCCGCGGCGTTCGGTACCGACGGCCCCACCAGCGACCTCATCGGACTCACCCAGGGGTACTCGGCCGCCCTCGTCGGCGCCGCAGCCATCGCAGCGGTGGGCGCAGTGGTCGCGGCCGCCTGGCTGCACACCCCAGCAACCCAGACGCCAGCCGAGCCCGTCTCGGACCAGCAGGTAGCCGCGTGAACCACCCCCGACTCGCGCTCCGGCGAGCAGACCCCCGAGCACTCGCCGGAGCGCGGCCCCCTTGAACCGCCCACCGACGTCAAACCTGGCGACTTCGCCGGTGCGACCCGGTAGCCCCACCACCGACGCTGAACCCACGCAACCTTCCGCACCACCACACCCAGGAGAACCAGATGTCCACCTTCCAGCAGACCTTCCAAGTCACCGGCATGACCTGCGGCCACTGCGTGGCCGCCGTCAAGGAGGAAGTCGGCGCCATCGCCGACGTCACCGACGTCGCCGTGGACCTGACCGGCGGCCGCGTCACGGTCGGCAGCCGCCGCGAGGTCACCACCGCCGAAGTGTCCGCCGCCGTCGACGAAGCCGGCTACCAGCTCGCCTCCTGACCGGCACGCCCCAACAGCAGCAGCCAGCAACATCCACGAGACCGAGGAACCGAGATGACCGCGACCACCACTCCCACACCCAGCCCGACCCAGACCGCTGAGTGTGTCGAGACCAGCCTCAACATCGGCGGCATGACCTGCGCCTCCTGCGTGAGGCGGGTCGAGAAGACGCTCACCCGCGTCGACGGGGTGGTCGCGGCCTCGGTCAACCTCGCCAACGAGACCGCCACCGTCTCCTACGACCCCGCCTTCACCTCCCTGGAGACGCTGACCGCCGCGGTGGCCAAGTCCGGGTACACCGCCGCACCCCGCACCACCGGGCCGGCCACCGGGACCAGCCCGACGACCGGTCACCTGGCCGGCGAGCCGGCGGCCGACTCCACCCCCACCCCTGGGCCGGGTCAGAACCCGGTCGACGAACTCGACGCCCGCCGCGACACCGAGATCGCCCACCTCAAGCGCCGCTGGCAGGTCGCCCTGACCACCGGTCTGGCGCTGATGGGCGTCATGTACCTGCCGCTGTACATCGACACCATGGACTGGCTGATGCCGCTCATCCTGGTCATCGCCACCGGCGTCCAGCTGTGGGCCGGGGCCGACATCTACCGGCAGGCGTGGGCCGCAGCGAGGCACCGGGCCACCACTATGGACACCCTGGTCGCCCTGGGCACCGGGGTCGCCTTCGGCTACAGCGCCTTCGTCACCCTCTGGCCCGCCCAAGCCCAGAGGTGGGGCCTGCCCATCCACCTGTACTTCGAGACCGCGCTCATCGTGGTCGCCCTGGTCCTGATGGGCCGCTGGCTGGAACTCAAGGCCAAGAAGCGCACCGCAGCCTCGATCAAGACCCTCTTCGGCCTCGCCCCGACCACCGCCCGCGTGGTCCGCGACAGCCCCTCCGGGACCGTGAGGTCGACGTCCCTCTCGACCAGGTGGTCGTCGGCGACCTCGTCCGCATCCGGCCCGGCGAGAACGTTCCCGTCGACGGCAGCGTCGTGGAAGGCTCATCATCGGTCGACGAGTCGATGCTCACCGGCGAGTCCGTCCCGGTCGACAAGCGTCCCGGCGACCAGGTCATCGGAGCCACCGCGAACCGCACCGGCACCCTGGTGGTTCGCGCCGACGCCGTCGGCGCCGACAGCACCCTGGCCCAGATCATCCGCCTGGTCGAGGAAGCCCAAGGCTCCCAGGCCCCGATGCAGCGGCTCGCCGACCAGGTGTCCGCCTGGTTCGTGCCCGCGGTCCTGCTCGCCGCGCTGGCCACGTTCATCGGCTGGATGACCTTCGGCCCCGGCACCGACCGGCTGGTGCTGGCCATCGGCACCACCGTCGCCGTCCTCATCATCGCCTGCCCCTGCGCCCTGGGGCTGGCCACCCCGACCGCTGTCATGGTCGGCACCGGCAAAGCCGCCGAGCTCGGCATCCTCATCAGCGACGGCCAGGCGCTGGAGACCGCCCGCAAGCTCACCGCCGTCGTCTTGGACAAGACCGGCACCATCACCCACGGCCGACCCACCCTCGAGCACGTCCACGCGTTCGCCGGCCGAGACTCTGACGAGCTGCTGGCCATGGTTGCCTCCGCCGAGGTCGGAAGTGAGCACCCCGTCGCCGAGGCCATCGTGACCGCCGCCCGCACCCGCGGCCTGACCCTGCAGCCCGCCACGGACTTCGCCGCCCACCCCGGTCACGGCATCACCGCCGCCATCACCTCGAGCAACATCGCGGTCGGCAACCAGGCGCACATGGCCACCCTCGGCGTCGACACCACCCCGCTCGCCGACCGGGCCGCCCGGGCGGCAGCAGCCGGCGGCACGCCGATGTACGTCGCCATCGACGGCACCCTGGCCGGTCTGGTCACGGTCGCCGACGCCGTGAAGCCAGACGCTCGCCGAGGCCGTCGCCCAACTGAAGGCCCTCGGCCTGCAGGTGTGGATGGTGACCGGCGACAACGCCGCCACCGCCCAGGCCGTCGCCGCCCAGGTCGGCATCGACCACGTCATCGCCGAGGTCCTCCCCGCCGACAAGGCCGACCGAGTCGCCGCACTCCAGGCCGACGGGCACGTGGTCGCGATGGTCGGCGACGGCATCAACGACGCCCCCGCCCTGGCCGCCGCCGACCTCGGCATCGCCATCGGCACCGGCACCGACGTCGCCATCGCCGCCTCCGACATCACCCTGGTCGGCGGCAACCTGCGCGGCATCGTCTCCGCCGTCGCCCTCTCGCGGCGCACCGTGACCACCATCAAGCAAGGCCTGACGTGGGCGTTCGCCTACAACGTGCTCCTCATCCCGGTCGCCGCCGGCGCCCTGTACTGGTGGCACGGCCTGCTGCTTGACCCCGTGCTCGCGTCCGCGGCGATGGCGATGAGCTCGGTCAGCGTGGTCACCAACGCGCTGCGGCTGCGCCGTTTCAACGCCCCGGCCACCGCCCACGACATCACCCACCGGCCGCTTCGCACCCGGGTCGCGGATTCGGCCTACCTGGTCGCGATCGCCGTCGTCGCGCTCGCGTTGGGGTCGGTGTTCACCTGGGCCAGCCGCACCGACCAGGCCGAACGCGGCATGAACGGCGTCCTGTCCTGGTCCGAGGGCATGGGAATGCCGATGCGGCCCGCGATGAGCGTCATGGAAGAAGCCGACATCGCACCCGTCACCCCCGCCGAAGCCGGCCTGACGGTGAACCTGGTGGCTCCCGCCGCCCTCGTCCCCGGCCAGCCCACCCAGCTGACCGTCGAGGTCCGCGACGCCAACACGGGCGAGCTCGTCGGCGACCTGGTCCGCACCCACCAGGTGTGGATGCACATGATCATCACCCGCACCGACCTCGGCACCTTCGCCCACATCCACCCCGAGCCGACCGGCACCCCTGGTGTCTACACGGTCCAGGCGACGCTCCCGACGGCCGGTGAGTACCTGGTGCACACCGAGTTCCGCCGCCAGGGGCAGATGGGCGACGTCCTGGACACGCAGAGTCTCGTTGCCGCCGGCCGTCTGCCGGTCGCAGCCGCCGTGCCCGCCCGCGATGTCCGCACCTGGACCGGCCACGGGGTACGAATCAGCCTCGAGGGCGACACCAGCGTGGGCGCCACCACCGACCTAGCCCTGACCTTCGCGAACCTGGATACCGCCGGCCGGGAGGTCGGCCCGGTCACCGACCTCCAGCCCTACCTCGGGGCCGCCGGCCACGTGGTCGTGATGCGTGCCGACGGCTCGACGTTCGCCCACCGGCACGCCGAGACCTTCGACAGCGCCGGCCGCCCAGTCCTGGCCCTGCCCAGCACCCGCTTCGGTCCCGACCTGGACCTGCACGTCCGGTTCGACCGGCCCGGCGCCTACCGACTGTGGGCGCAGTTCGAGCTCGCCGACGGCACCGTCGTCACCGCCCCGTTCGTCGTCCACCCCCAGCTGCCCAACAGCCCCGCGGCAGCGCAGTCAGCATCCGACACCATCCGCTAATGCGACCGCAGCCCATCGCCGAGTTGGAAACACCGTCATGAACACGCCTTACCCGGTCCAGCGACCAGCACACCGAGCCGCTGCGGGTACCTGGGAACGCGGATCTTCGAGGGCGTCGGTCTGGCCATCGGTGTCGTGAGCCCAATCGTCGTCACCGGCTCTTCCGCCGCCATCCAGGCGAATACCTCTTTCTACAACGTCCGCCATTCCCGGTGGGTTGTTGGAGTTGACGTTCGGCATCTGGCTGATCGCCCGCGGGTTCGCGTCCACCGCGACCGTCCGCTCGCGCACGAGCACCTGCCTGACGCTCAGGCGCCCCGCCCGCAATCAGGTCTGTCTGGACGACCTCGATGGCTTCGCTGTCCGCGGCCGTGTCCAGCTTTCGGCTGGTGACCCACGTGCCAACCCGTGGAGACCTAGAAGAGTGATGATGAACAGGAATGCAACACCCAGGAGGACGCCATGAAGGCGATCACGCAGGACAGGTATGGATCGGCCGACGTGCTGCGGCTCCGCGACATCGAGGAGCCCACACCGGGCGAACACGAAGTCCTCGTCAGCGTGCAGGCGGCAGGAATCGCCCGTGGGGTGCTCCATGTGATGACCGGCGAGCCCTACCTCATGCGCCTGTTGGGCTTCGGGCTGATGAAGCCGAAGAACCCGGTCCCGGGCCAGGACGTCGCCGGGACGGTCACCGCCATCGGCGACGGGGCCACCCGGTTCGACGTCGGGGATGAGGTCTTCGGCATCGCCCGGGGTTCCTTCGCCGAGTACGCCGTTGCCCGCGAGGACAAGCTCAGCCACAAGCCCGAGAACCTCTCGTTCGCACAGGCAGCCGCCATGCCCATCTCGGGGCTGACCGCCCTGGGCGCGCTGGACGCGGCTGGCGTCACGAGTGGGTCGAACGTGCTCATCGTGGGTGCGTCGGGTGGCGTGGGGACCTATGCCGTGCAAATCGCCGTCGCGATGGGCGCGACTGTCACCGGCGTAGCCAGCGGCTCCAAGGTCGACCTCGTCTCCGCCCTGGGTGCCCACCATGTCATCGACTACACGCGAGACGACTTCGCCGACGGCTTGCACACCTACGACGTGCTCGTGGACATCGGCGGCATGACATCGATCTCACGCCTGCGCAGGGCCCTTCAGCCGAAAGGGACCCTCGTCATCGTGGGCGGCGAGAGCGGTAGCAGGTGGAGCCCCGGCATGGGTCGCCAGCTGAAGGCCGCTGTCATGTCACCGTTCGTTTCCCAGCGGTTGGAGTCGATCCTGAACAAGGAGCACCACACCGGGCTCGACCGTCTCGCGCAGCTCGCCGCCACGGGAGACGTGGCACCCCGCATCGAACGGTCTTACTCCCTCTCAGAGGTGCCCGACGCGGTGCGTCGGCTCGAGGCGGGCAAGGTCCGCGGCCAGATCGCCATCACCCCTTGAGAGGGCAGCCGCAAATCAGAGCCCCGACCATGGCGTTGCCCTCCGGTTGGTGGGGTAGCTGTGCCCAGTCGTACTGGGACGCCTTGACGTTCGTCAGGTTCGCCGTATCAGGGCTCAGGACCAACGAATTTTGCCGGCACGTGCCTGGGGTGTTGAGTGCTTGACTTGGCGCATCGGCGGGCGCGGCTGCAGGCGCGTTCTCTGCGGTCGTTTGTGGACCTCGGAGCCGGCTTCTTCGATGGCGCGCTTTGGGCGCGCTTTGAATTGCGGTGGGTCGCAGAGAGGGGCCGACGCATCGGGCGTCTCAATCGGCAAATCCGCAGGTCAAGAGGCCGTCGCACGAATCCGCGTCCTGAGCGCGTTTCGTGCGCCGGCCTCGCGGGCCGGCTGCCCGAGAATTGGGCATGGTGGGGCGCACCGGGGTCACGGCCAATGCCCTACATCCGGGCGTGGTGAACACGTCGTTCGGGGCAGCCGACCCCGCCGGCGTGCAGCGGTGGCTCGTCCCAATCCTCCGGCCGTTCATGAAGTCCCCAGCACAGGGTGCTGCCACCTCCATCCACCTGGCGACATCACCCGAGCTGGAGCAGAAAACGGGCCGGTACTACGCGAACCTCGCGGCCAAGCGGTCCTCGTCGCGTAGCTACGACGAAGGCACAGCGGCGCGGCTGTGGCAGGTGAGCAATCACCTGGCCGGCCTCGACGACTGCGTTTAGGAGTTGTGTCGCCGACGTCCGAGAACAACCCGCTGGCCCCGGGCATCGCGCCGGGGCCAGCGGGCAAGCGTCGAAGATCAGCGGCGGGGAGCCAGCTCGTGCTCGTCCGAGGGACGTGCGGCGACCGCCGCGGCATGCGCCGGCTCGGAGGTTTCCTCTTCGGGCTGGCTGTCGTTGCCCGCACTCTCGACGGTCAGGCGCGGCAGAATCCGGTCGAGCCAGCCGGGGAGCCACCAGTTGGCCTTGCCTAGCAGGGCCATCGTGGCCGGCACCAGCACCATGCGGACGAGGGTGGCGTCGACGAGGATCGCCGTGGCGAGGCCGAGGCCGAGCATCTTCAGCGACGGCACCGGGCTGGCGACGAACGCGAGGAAGACGGCGATCATGATCAGGGCGCCGGACGTGATGACCTTGCCCGTCCCGGCCATGCCTCGTGCGACCGCCTCGGTGTTGTCGCCGGTCCGGTCGTACTCCTCGCGGATCCGGGAGATGAGGAAGACCTCGTAGTCCATGGAGAGCCCGAACAGGATCGGGAACATGATCACGATGATCAACGAGGTGATCGGGGTCGGCCCTTCCAGTCCGATCAGGCTGCTGCCCCATCCCCACTGGAAGACCGCGACCAGCACGCCGTAGGCAGCACCGATCGAGAGCATGTTCATGACGACGGCCTTCAGCGGGACCACGACGGACCGGAACACCAGCAGCAGCAGCAGGAACGACGCGAGGAGCACGGCTCCCATGAAGATGGGCAGTGTGTCGGCGAGCTGGCCGTTGAGGTCGGTGGTCATCGCGGTGAGCCCGGTGACGTAGACGTTGTCGGGCAGCACGTCACGGACCTCGGCGAGGGCGATGGAGGTGTCCAGATCGGCTGGACCGGTCGTCGGCATGGCCGCGAAGACGACGGTGCTGCCGTCCGCGGAGGTCTGCGGGTCACTGACCGAGGCGATGCGAGAGACGGACCGGATGTCGTCCGTCAGCGCGGGCACCTCGCTGGCGCTGACCCCGGGGACCGTCAGGTCGACGACGACGACCAGCGGCCCGTTGATCCCTGGTCCGAAGCCCTCGTCGAGCAGGTCGTAGGCCTGCCGGTACGTCGTGTCGCGGGGAGCGTCACCGGCCGCCGGCCAGGCGGTCTGCATGCCGAAGGCCGGTGCGGCGAGGCCCAGCAGGACGAAGACGGCGCCGACAAGGTACGGCCAGGGCCGTCCCGACACGCGGTGGGCGAAACGCCACCAGGCGGTCTCCTCGGCGCGCTTGGCCGGACGGTGGCGCCGCACCAGCCGGCCGGTGTCGATGCGGTCGCCGAGCAGTCCCAGCAGTGCCGGCAGGAGGGTGGTGGCCGCCGCGACTGCGCTGAGCACCATGATGGCGGTGGCCAGGCCGATCGAGGTGAGGGCGCCGAGCCCGGTGAAGGCGAGGGACGCCATCGCGATGACGACGGTGCCGCCGGCGAAGACGACCGCCGCTCCGGACGTGGACATGGCGTTGGCGAGGGCTGTGCCGTTGTCTCGACCGGCGCTCCGGTTCTCCCGGTAGCGGGCGACGATGAACAGGGCGTAGTCGATGCCGACTCCCAGCCCGACGATTCCCGCGATGGGGATTGCCGACGGCGAGACGTCCATGATGCTGGCGAGCACGAAGATGCCGCCGATGCCCGCGCCGACCGCCACGAGCGCGAGACCGATCGGCACCACGGCCGCCACCACGGTCCCGAAGGCCACCAGCAGCACGAGCAGCGCGATCAGGATGCCGACGCCCTCCAACGGCGAGGTTTCGTCGGGCGCGTCGAGGAAGACGGCGTCACCACCGAGCTCCACGCGGAGGTCAGCGGTGTTCGACGCCTCGACCAGCTCGGTGAGGGGCACGAAGCCGCCCTTGCCGAGCTCGGCCGGCGTCTCGTCGAGGGTGAGCGTGGCGTAGCCGATCCGACCGTCGGTCGAGACGGTGCCGGAGGCGAAGGGGTCCGCGACGTCCACGACGTGGTCGGCTCCGGCCACCTTGGTCAGGACCGCGTCGATGCCTTGCTGCTGACTCTGCAGCGTGTCGCCGTCGTCGACCGCGAAGACGACGAGGGCTTGGGCCTGGGTCGCCTCGGGGAACTTGTCCTCGAGAAGCTGCATGGCGCGTTCGCTCTGGCTGCCCTTGGCGCTGAAGGCGTCGATGAAGGCGCCGCCGCCGCTCCCGGCGAGAACGAACACAGCGCCGAGGACGACGACCCAGGCCGCGATGGTGCGCCAGGGGTGCCTCGCACTCGCCATGGCGATGCTGCGCGTGAACCTGTTCATGGTGGTGCCTTTCGCAGTTCGGGTGGATGCCTGATGGACCGCGAAACTAGGCACCGATGTGGTGAGCGGGCATCACCACACGTGGTGAGCGACCGGGTGATTCAGCGGCCGGTGAGGAGCTGCACACGAAGCCGGTGGAGCTGGGGCATCAGGCCGTAGATCACGATCGGCACGGCGGCCGTGGCCAGGATGAAGGTCCGCGGCACGACGGGAAGGTCTGCGATCACTTGGCCGAGGCTCAGGTTCAGGACGACGAGGGTGGGGAACACGGCCAGCCAGATCATCAGGGCCATCTGGTGCTTGGACGGGGGCGGAACGGACATGGGGCTTCTCCTTCAGTCGGGTACTTGCGAGGCGGGCGAGCGGAAGTCGTGGACCGCGTCGGCCACGTCTTCGTCGACGAGGTCGGCGTTGATGGCGATGGCGGCGGTCGATCCCTCGCCTGCGGCGGTGATGACCTGGGCGCGCGGGTTGGCGACGTTCCCGGCCACCCAGACGCCGGGGACGCTGGTGCGGCCGGTCGCGTCGCCGACGATCCACCCGTTGTCGTCGATTGCGCAGCCGAGACTGGTCAGGGCGTCGTTGTCGGGCACCATTCGGGGCCGCACGAAGACAGCCGCCCGTCGTACGACGCGACCGTCGGCGAGCTCGACCGCGGTGAGAGCGTCGTCTTCGACGAGCAGTCGGGCGACCGGACCGTCGACGACGCCGATCGCGCGGGCGATCAGTGCCTCGCGGTCTGCCTCGGCCAGGTCCGTGTCGTGGGTGAAGAGCACGACGTCGTGGGACCACTGCCGGACCAGGTGCGCGTGAGCGATCGCCTCCGGGTTGCCGCCGATGACGCCGAGCGGCTGGTCGCGGACCTCGTACCCATGGCAGTAGGGGCAGTGGAGGAGGTCGCGGCCCCAGCGCTCGCGCATGCCCGGGATGTCGGGGAGCACGTCGCGTAGCCCGGTGGCGATCAGCAATCGGCGGGCGCTGAGCACGTCGCCCTCGGTCAGTTGGACGTCGAAGCGCGGTGCATCGTCGCTCGTGGGGCGTACGTCGGAGACCCGTCCGGCGACAACGTCGGCGCCATACCCGGTGACCTCCTCGCGGGCCAGCTGCAACAGCTCGGCCGGCGAGAACCCGTCGCGGGACAGGAAGCCGTGCATGCGCTGGGCGGGGGCGTTGCGCGGTTCGCCTGCGTCGACGACCGCGACGCGCCGCCGGGCCCGGGCCAGGACCAGCGCTGCTGACAGGCCTGCGGCTCCGCCACCGACCACCACCACGTCGTACTTGTTCATGCAGGCAGCGTGCGCCTCTTCTACTGGTCGTGACAACTATGGTTGCCATTTGTGGGAATCCCGCGTGGAATGTCTGCATGTCCCAAGGCGCGATCGCGGCTGCCCTCGACCTCGTCGGCCCACGGCTCAAGAGCATCCGCAAGGAGCGGGGTGTCACCCTGGCCGACCTCGCCGAGCGCACGGGCATCTCCAAGAGCACCTTGTCGCGGCTCGAGAACGGGCAGCGACGCCCCAGCCTGGAGCTGTTGCTGCCGCTGACGCAGGCCTACCGCGTGCCGCTCGACGACCTCGTGGGCGCGCCGGAGGTCGCCGACCCGCGGATCCGACTCAAGCCCCGCAAGGTCAACGGCCGGACGGTGCTTCCGCTCACCCGGCAGCCCAACGGCGTCCAGGCCTGGAAGATCGTGATCCCCGCGCGGGAAATCACGCCGCATCCCCGTGCCCACGGCGGCTACGAGTGGCTCTACGTGCTGTCGGGACGGATGCGTCTGGTCCTCGGCGACCGCGACCTGGTGCTGGATGCCGGCGAGGCCGCCGAGTTCGACACCCAGCTACCCCACTGGTTCGGGTCGACGGGCGACGGCGCGGCGGAGGTGCTGAGCATCTTCGGCCGGCCGGGGGAGCGGATGCACGTCCGCGCCCGGTCCCGACGAGAGGAACCAGCAGGGTGACCACAGCGTCTGGTGCACTGCTGCAGATCAAGCTCTTCGCACCCCGCGTGACCCGGGAGCTCGTCGACCGGCCGCGGTTGACCGACCTGCTGGGTGACCAGCTCGGTGGCGAGGCCTGGCCGCCCGTGCTTCTCGTCTCGGCTCCGGCCGGTTTCGGGAAGTCCACGTTGCTGGCCCAGGCGCTGCTCAGCGGGTCCGCACCGGGCAAGGCGCGAGTGGCGTGGCTGTCCCTGGACCCTGGTGACGATGACCCGTCGACCTTCTGGGCGTACGTGCTCGCAGCCCTTCGCACAGTACTGCCGTCGGTCGGCGGATCCGCACAGGTGCTCCTGGAGTCGCCCGGAGGCACGCCGATCACGACCGTCCTGACCACCCTCCTCAACGACCTGGCATCGTCCGATGAGGAGGTCGTGCTCGTCCTCGACGACTACCACGTCATCCGCGCCCCGGATGTGCACGAGGCGATGACGTTCCTCGTGGAGCACCTGCCGCCCCAGCTTCATCTCGTGGTCGCAACACGCTCGGACCCACCGCTGCCCTTGGCGCGGCTTCGCGCCCGGGGCCAGCTGGCCGAGGTGCGCGCTGCCGACCTTCGGTTCACCGAGCAGGAGACGGCGGCGTACTTCGACGCGAATGGGACTTCGGCTCTCCGCGGCCGAGGTGGCCACGCTGGAGGACCGGACGGAGGGCTGGGTGGCAGCGTTGCAGCTGGCAGCGCTGTCTCTGCGGGGCCGCGACGATGCGGCGGGGTTCATCGAGGGGTTCGCGGGGGACGACCGCCATGTCGTGGACTACCTCGTCGAGGAGGTGGTGCACAGGCAGCCCGAGGACGTCCGCGACTTCCTCATCCGGACCTCGGTGCTCACCAGGCTGTCCGGACCCCTGGCGGATGCGGTCACCGGTCGGACCAACGGCCGGGCGATGCTCGAGACGCTCGACCGCGACAACCTGTTCCTGCTCCCGCTCGACGACCAGCGGCGCTGGTACCGGTACCACCATCTCTTCGCCGACATGCTGCAGGCACGTCTCCTCGACGAGCGGCCGGACGAGGTTCTCGAGCTGCACCGCCGGGCCAGCGCGTGGTACGAGCAGGACGGCGACATCACGGCGGCCATCGAGCACGCGCTGGCAGCTGGCGACACTGAGCGAGCCGCCGGCCTCGTGGAGCTCACCATCCGGCCCATGGGCAAGGATCGGCGCGAGGCCCAGCTTCGCCGATGGATGGAGGCACTTCCAGACGAGGTCTTCGCGGCTCGCCCGGTGCTGGCGAACGGCTACGTCGGCGCCTTGATGTCCACCGGCGAGGTGCGAGGTGTCGAGCCGCGGCTGCAGATCGCCGAGCGGTGGGTGGACGCGGTCAGGGCCGCACCTGCTGGCACCCTCCCCGCGGGTCTCTTAGTCGCCGACCCCGCCGACCTCGAGCGGCTGCCCGGCTGGGTCAGGATCCACCGTGCCGGGTTGTCCCTGATGGCCGGCGACGTGGCTGCGACGATGAATCACGGCCGCGGTGCGATCGAGGTGCTCCGCCCTGACGACAACCTGGGTCACGCCGCAGCCACGGCCTTGATGGGAATCGCGTCGTGGTGTCAAGGCGACCTCGAGTCCGCGGCGACGGCGTACGCCGCCAGCATGCGGCGGTTCGAGGCCGAGGGCTGGGTCGCCGACCTTCTCGGTTGCGCCATCACATTGGCCGACCTGCAGTGGACCCAGGGGCGGCTCCGCGACGCCGAGCGCACCTACCGGGACGCTCTCGACCTGGCCGGTCGTCAGCCCGGTGGTCCCCTCCGCGGGACCCCCGACATGCACGTCGGGCTCGGCGAGATCGCTGTCGAGAGGAACGACCTGGCGACCGCTCGGGAACAGCTCCGGACCAGCCACGAGCTGGGCGACCACCTCGGAATGCCGAGACATCCACACCGCTGGCGCATCGCAGAGGCTCACCTCCGCGAGGCCGCGGGAGACCTGCCCGGCGCGCTCGCCCTGCTCGACGAGGCCGAGCGGGTGTACGACGGCGACTTCTCACCAGACGTGCGCCCTGTGACCGCGATGCGTGCCCGCATCTGGGTCAAGCAGGGCCACCCCGACCAGGTTCTCGTCTGGGCGGCGCAGCGTGGAATCGCGGTGACCGACGAGCCCGACTACCTGCGTGAGTACGAGCACGTGACGCTGGCCAGGGCACTTCTCGGCGCTGAAGACCGCACCGCGGCCGGCTTCCTAGAGCGCCTGCTGACTTCGGCCGAGGCAGGCGGCCGGCAGGGCACCTCCCTGGAGATCCTTGTCCTCCTCGCCGTCGCGCGAAAGCGTCAAGGTGACATCGGCGCGGCGATGGAGGCTCTGTCGCGCGCGCTCGAGCTGAGCGAGCCAGAGGGATTCGCGCGCACGTTCACTGACGAGGGTCCGACGATGGCGTCCCTGCTGTCCGCGGCCGCGAAGCGCGGCGTCGCCCGGTCGTACGCCACCCGGCTGCTGGGCTCGACGAACCCAGCACCCCGCGAATCGGCACGACACGAGGCCCTGGTCGACCCGCTCAGTGACCGCGAGCTCGAGGTGCTTCGACTCCTGGCCAGCGAGCTGAGCGGACCGGAGATCGCACGTCACCTCGTCGTGTCGCTCAACACCGTGCGCACGCACACCAAGAACATCTACAGCAAGCTCGGTGTCGGCAGTCGGCGCGAGGCCGTACGCCGGGCAGACGAGCTGGCACTACTCGGACGTGCCCGGGGCTGAGCCTCAGCGCGAGACCACCACCTCGCTCACCACATGTGGTGATCCGGGCTCCCCACGTCGGCTCCTACCTTCCGGAGCATGAGCGAAACCGAAACCGAAACCTATGAGATCCGCGTCCAAGGCCGTCTGGCAGAGCGCTGGTCCGCCTGGTTCGACGGCATGGAGATCACCGCCGCCGATGACGGCAGCACGCTCATCCGTGGCCCGGTCACCGACCAGGCAGCCCTGCACGGCCTGATCCAAAAGGTGCGCGACCTCGGTCTGCCACTGCTCTCCGTCACCAACACCCAGACAGGTCAAACACAGGCAGGAGCGATCCCATGATCACCCTCGACTCGGTCACCCGGAGGTACGGCGAGTTCGTCGCCGTCGACCACGTCAGCTTCTCCGCGCACCCCGGCCGGGTCACCTGATTCCTGGTGCCCAACGGCGCCGGGAAGTCCACGACCATGCGCATCATCGTCGGGCTCACCCACGCCACGACGGGCAGCGCGACCATCTCCGGCCGCCGCTACGTCGACCTGCCCAACCCGGGCATAGAGGTCGGCGTGCTGCTCGACGCGTCCGCCCAGCACGCCGGGCGCACCGGCCGGGAGATCCTCACCATCGCCCAGCGGTTCATGGGACTGCCGAAGATCCGGGTCGACGAGATGCTCAACCTCGTCGGCCTGACCCCGGGGGAAGTCGTCGCGGCGCGTGCGCGACTACTCGCTCGGCAGAAGCGGCAGCGGCTCGGCCTGGCGACGGCGCTGATCGGCGACCCGTCGGTGCTGATCCTCGACGAGCCGGCCGACGGGCTCGACCCGGCCGGCATCCGGTGGATGCGTGGGCTGCTCCGGGAGTTCGCCGACCGTGGCGGCACCGTGCTGCTCTCCTCACCCTGCTCCACGAGATCGAGGTGATCGCCGACGACCTCGTCGTGTTCGGGAACGGGAGGGATCGTGACCCAGGGCGCCAAGTCCGAGCTCCTCGCCTCGGCCGGAGCCTCTGGTGCGCACGACCGAACCCCAGCTGCTCGCTGCCGCCCTCGGTGCTGACCGTGTCGCGTCGTCGTACGTCGGGACCGACAGCCTGCTGGCCCAGGCCGACGCCGACCAGGTCGGGCGCATGGCCTTCGCGGCCGGCGTACCCGTCCTCGAGCTGCGCCCGGCCGACGGCACCGGGCTGGAGGAGATGGTCCTCCAGCTCACCGCGGACACCCAGCGGGACGGCGCGCCGACCGACCAGACCAGCAACCAGCCCGAAGAGCACTCGCATGACCATCGTCCAGCACCGCGTGCGCCACCCCACTACCGAGTCCGTGCCTCCCGCGGGGCATCCCGCTGGGGAGGATCACGGCGACTGAGCTTCGGAAGATGCTCGACACCCGGTCCGGTTTCTGGACCATGGCCAGCATCCTGTTGGTCTCGATGGCCACGACCGGCATGGTGATCCTCTTCGCCGACCAACAGGACCTCACCTACCGGACCTTCACCGCGGCGATCAGCGTTCCGATGTCACTGATCCTGCCGATCATCGCGATCTTGTCGGTCACCGCGGAATGGAGCCAGCGCAGCGGACTGACGACCTTCACCCTGGTCCCTCACCGCTCCCGGGTCATCGCCGGCAAGCTGGTCGCCTCCGTCGCCATCGCACTGGTTGCCACCCCGGTCGCCTTCGCGATCGGCGCAATCGGCAACCTCGCCGGGAGTGTCGTTGCCGGAGTGGACCCTGTGTGGGACATGACGACCGCCAACCTGCTCACGATCGAGCTGGCCAACCTCCTCGGCATGATGGTCGGTCTCATGCTCGGCGTGCTCGTCCGCAGCTCGTCCGCCGCCCTCGTGGCGTACTTCCTCTACCAGTTCCTGTTGCCGACCCTGGCCTTGGTCCTGGCGCCGCCAAGCAGGACTGGTTCCGCGAACTGCAGCCCGTGGTTGGACTTCGACTTCGCCACAGGGTGCTCTGCTCGAAGGACCGCTGTCCTCCCAGCAGTGGGCACTTCTCGCGGCCACCGGGCTGGTCTGGCTAGTCGTACCGCTCGCCGTGGGCCTACGGCTCGTGGTGCGAGCAGAGGTCAAGTAGGCCTCGTCGGTCACCGGACCTTCTTCACGGGCAGGATGGCTGCGGCCCCGAAGAGCGCACAGAGCCCTGCGACCGCGTACAGCACCTGGTAGCTGCCGGAGCCGATCGCCAGGACCACCGGCGCCAACGCCGGGCCGATGGAGAACGGCAACGCGCCGGCGATGTTGAGCACTCCCAGGTCCTTCGCGGCGTTGTTCGCGTCGGGCAACACGTCGGCGACGAGCGCGAGGTCGACGGCCATGTACAGGCCGAAGCCGAGGCCGGCGACCGCCATCCCGACGAGGAACGCGTGGAAGTCGCCGGCCACCGCGATCATGAACAACGCCAGGCCGTACACGACCGCTGCGCCGGCCACGAAGAGCTTGCGTCGGCCGGAGCGGTCCGAGAGCCGACCCCCGACCACGGAGGCGACCACGACGACAACCGCCTGGGTGAGCGTGCCCAGGAAGATCTGCTGGGGGACCTCGTCCTCGGAGCTCCCGAGGTGATCCAGGAGGTAGTACGCCTGGTAGGTGACCAGGAACGCGTAGGCCAGGATGAACATGAAGCGGCTGGCGAACGCCCAGGCGAAGTCGGGGTGACGGCGGGGAGAGACGTAGTAGGTGCCCAGGAGCTGCCGCAGCGACCACGGCGGCTTGTCCGCCGGGACGAGCCGTCGGTCGTCCAGGTACAGCGCGAACAGGACGATGAAGAACCCGCCGATGGCGCAGGGAGCGAGAAACATCGCCAACTCATGACCGGTGAAGACCTTCACCACGTAGGTGCCGCCCACCGACGCGATCGGAAGGCAGACGCCGAGGACGCCGGCAACGGTGCCCCGCTGACCGACCGGGACCTGGTCGGGCAGCACCGCCACCATCGCGGCGAGCATTGCGTTGAAGAACAGCTGCGCCAGGCACCAGCCGATGAGCACCACCCAGACCCGGGGGGCCAGGGCGACGATCAGGATGCCGAAGGACCCACCTGCCAGACCGACGATCATCCACGGGCGCCGCATCCCCCACCGTGACGTGGTCCGGTCACTCAACCGCCCGAACAGGGGGTTGGACAGGAGGGCCACCAGTGAACCGGTCGCCGCGACCACCGAGAGGCTGGAGGCGGCCCGGTCGGTGCCCACCAGAGCGTTGATCTTGAGCGCCAGGGTCACGAGGAGGGGAGCAATGAAGACGAGACTGGTGGCGAGATAGGCCGAGGCGTACAAGGTGATGAACACCCAGCCCACGCGCCCTGTGTGCTTCTGGTGCGCCTCGGACGTTATGTCGGCCGCTCGGCGGTCAGCCATCGACGTTCACCCCCCGACGTGGGACCGCCTCCACCGTTCCGGCACACGAGGCATCGCACAGACCAAACAGCAGACTACGTGGCGACCCCGTCACGGCAGTCCAGACCATGTCGTGGCTCTCAAGGACCAGCCATATGGCGCGCGACCATCCGGTTGGTGGGCCAGAGGCCGAGATCATCAGGCCGGCGGAGAAGGTCTTGGGGCGGAACGCGATACTGCTTGGAGGAACGCTCCCCGCGGCCAACCCCGAGGTGTCTTCGCAGGTCAGGGGCCCGTTCTCGGGTGACCTTGGGCGCACCCGTCGGCGCGGAGTTGATCGCCGCGTTCTGTGGGCCGCACCGAGGCCGCGGGTCTCACGCGGCCTAGGTGCTGCCGGGCTACGTCCCGAGCACGCAATGCACCGCTGTCCGGGCGCATGCAAGTAGCCGATGTGCGGACATCTCGCTCGCAACGGCGTGCGGCGACGTGGGGCTCGTGCAGTCGGATCTGCGTGCAGCCCTGCCCAATCTAGATAGGCATCTTGTCCTCAGATGCGCTGAGCGTTGCCGCCGCAGTAGCGCCCGCGGCATGATCAACACGGCGACCGTCGGGTCGTCGGAACAGTCTCGCCGCCGAACTGTCACCCACTACCACCGCGGAGGTGGAGCACATGCGCGACCTGGCGCCAGACATCGTCCGTCAGCGGATCCTCATCGAGGGTTACTACACCATCGACATCGACGAGGACGTCATCCGCGAGTTCTTCGTCCAGATCACGAAGCGGCTGAACCTGCGGACCTACGACGCACCGGTCATCTTCGCCCCCGGTGGCGAAGGCAGGGAGGACAACGAGGGATACGACGCGTTCGTCCCGCTGATCGACTCCGGCATCTCGCTTTACGTGTGGACCGGACCGAAGTTTCTGTCCACCGTCGCGTTCACCTGCAAAACCTTCGACGCCGACGCAGCTGTCGGGGCCACTCGAGAATTCTTCGCCATGACCGACATCGAACACGCTGCCTTCTAGCCCCGGGTGTCCGTACGCGATCGGGATCTGGCAGTCAGCCCGCGAGCAGGTCAACCTCGAGCCGCGTTCGCGTTTCCGGCAGTGTGGAGCATTCCCATGCCGCTGTCCGGCTCGCCCACATGCCGATCTGCGGGCGTCCCCACAAGGATTCGTCACTAGGGTGCCCTTCGACTCCGCCGCAGGGATATCCGGGCAGCGAGCTGCGACGCGTGCTAGCAAGGGCGGGCGGCCCGACTTCAACAAGATGGCAGGGACGGCGCGAAACTGGGCGACTGTGAGCAAGTTGCTCCAACTGTGCGGTCCTGACTTCGACGGCGCATCGGAATGACCGCGCACCGGACAGCGGCTAGATGCTGGCGTCTTCAGCCGATCGGAGATGGCACCTCCCATCGCTCGCGGGCCGTATGCTCCAGGTGAAGCGTCATGGTGACGCGCTCGTTGTGAGACGGGCACTCACGTGACCACATTCCTCGTCATCGGCGGCATCGCACTCCTCATCTGCGGCTACCTCGCACTCGGCTGGTGGCTAGCCGGGCACAAGAGCAAGCGCACGCTGACTCGCAGCCGTGATGGCCAGATCGGCAACGCCAGCGTGGACGAAGCCGTCATCGAACGCCAAGCCCAGGCGACCCGCGATCAGACGAGCGGTTTCGGTTTCTGACCCTGGTTCTTCGCTCTTGCTCACATCGGCCATGTGGGTGAGCGGAAAGAGCGCGAGCGCGGACAGCGGCTGAGGACGAGAGATCAGCCCAGCGCCAAGAGGTCGGTCAGGGTCTCGCTCGGGAAGTCGAACGCGTCCCAACGTTCCCGAGAGCCATCAAGCCGGTAATCAGCGAAAGTGTCCTTGAGCGACAAACATCTTTACTCGGTGTGGCGTTTCTTGAACCGTTTATAGGCGACGGGGGCCGAGCATGTAGTAGCCACACAGGGCCGCCCAATCGGGAGGTCCGGCGTAGGCGATGCCCCGATGAACCGTTACGCACCGCGCCGAAGCCATCGTTACGTCCGCGCCGGAGGCCGAAGTCACTGGTGGTTGGTCGGACCTCCGCTTGGCCAGGTGAGTTCAGCGGTCCCAGAGCCGGTTCACCCGCTCAGAGTGATGACACGCACAAGCGCACCGCGGCCCCGCCACCTGGATAAGTGTCGGCGCCGCGGTGTACGCGGCTCGCTACTTGACCTCGGAGCGCATCACACCGCGGAGGCCGAAGAACCCGGGGAGGACGACCCAGAGGCCGAAGGAGGTGGCGACTTGTGCCCACTGGGTGCCGGACTGCACGCCCTCGAAGAGGTAGGTCTGTGAGAAGGGCAGATCCACCCAGGGCTGGAGGTGGTGGAACCAGTCCTGGCTGGTGGCCAGCAGGCTGGTCAGGTTGGGCACGACCAGGACCAGCACGAAGTACATGACCAGCCCGCCGGCGGAGCTGCGCAGCAGCATCCCGAGCATGACCCCGATGGACAGCGAGACCAGGTTGCCCAGCACGATCGTCAAGGCGTGTCCGACCGAGAGGTCCCACACCGTCGGCGTACTGGCGATGGCGCTGCCGACCACGTTCCCGACCGCGCCGATGACGAAGGCGAACAGCATGGAGACGATGGCCACGATGACCGCCGACAGGGTCTTGGCCCCGACCACCCGTCCACGACTGGGGACGTAGGTGAACGTCGTCAGCCCGCTGCGCTGGCTCCACTCGCTGGTGATGGACAGCAGGGCGACCATCGGCAGGATCACCGTGATCGGGAACCCGATCGCCTTGGCGAAGTTGTAGTACGTCAGGTCCGCATCCGGCGCGAACGCGATGGTCGCGATCGTGGCGATGAGGCCGGTGATCCCGATGCTCGCGATCAGCCAGAACCCCGAGCGGGTGTCGAACATCTTGCGGAGCTCGACGCGGACGACCCGGCTGAGCGGGATCTGCGCGAACTCGGTACGACGACCGGCGTGAACCTGATCTGCGTTGATGGCGCTGGTGGCGGTCATGCCGCTGACCTTTCTGGTTGGTTGTCTCGCTGGGTGTCGGCGGTGAGCTCGAGGAACATCTCCTCCAGGCCGCCACTGTCGGCGGTGCGGAGCTCGGTGAGCACCACGCCGCCGTCGTAGGCCGCTTGGCCGACCACAGCGGTGTCTGCCTCGGTACGCAACGACCCGTCATCGGAGACGGTCGCGGTGAGGCCGGCAGCGGCCAGCGCCCGCTCGAGGGCTGCGACGTCCGTGGCACGGACGACGGTCCCCGCCGCCTGCAGCAGGTCGGACTTGGAGCCCTGGCAGACGATCCGCCCCTGCCCGATCATCACGATGTCGTCGGCGATGATCTCGATCTCGGCCAGCAGGTGGGAGGACAGCAGGACGGTCCCCCCGCCGTCGGCGTAGTCACGGAGCAGGTCGCGCATCCAGCGGATGCCGGCCGGGTCGAGACCGTTGGCCGGCTCGTCCAGGATCAGCACCTGCGGGTTCCCGATCAGGGCGGCGGCGATGCCGAGGCGCTGGCGCATGCCGAGCGAGTAGTTGCCCACTCGCCGGTCGGCCTCGGCGCCGGTGAGGCTGACCAGCTCGAGCAGCTCGGCGACCCGGGAGGCCGGGACGTCCATGATCTGTTGGGCGATGGTCAGGATCTCGCGGCCGGTACGGCCGGCGTGCTGGGCCGAGGCGTCGAGCATGACCCCCGCCTCGCGACCGGGGTTGGGCAGCTCGGAGAAGTGGCGACCGTTGATGGTCGCGGTTCCTTCGGTGGGTGTGGTCAGGCCGACCAGCATCCGCAACGAGGTGGACTTGCCGGCCCCGTTGGGGCCGAGGAAGCCGGTGACGCGGCCGGTGCTGGCGGTGAAGTTGATGTCGTGGACGACCGTGGTGTGGCCGTACTTCTTGGACAGGTTCTCGATGGTGATCATGGGCGGCACTTCCATTGCATAGGTGAGGCAGGGCGTTGGCCTGGTGTAGAGGGTGTTGAAGGGGACATGGGAGACGTGGCCTCGGACGTCATCGCAGGGTGACCCTGAGAGACCCGGTTTGATCCCTGTGTTCGATCAGGTACACACCGCCCTTGGCCCCGAGGAACGAGCCGGTGCCGCCCGTCACGACGAGGTGCTTGTGAGGGTCTGCACTGCTGATGCCGGCCACGGTGATGCTCCCGGCCGGGGAGCTTGATCGCCATGTTGAAGAAGATCTGAGCGCCCGCGTCGCCGACTCGGGTGATCAACCCCGCACCAGCTTCAACACCCACCCGCCGACCGTTGCTGTTGGTGAGTACGTCACCGAAGGTGGCGTAGTCCCCGGGACGGTAGTCACCTGGGTGCTGCTGCGAAGGCGGGACGTCTATGACGTTCTGCGGGCTGAACTTGACTCCGAACTGCAGCACCCGCACGTCACGGTCGGGGGCTGGGCCACCGGCGCCTACAGCGTTTCCGGTCGCGGCCAGGATTCCCACGGCGGCCAGGCCTGCGGCCGATGCGGTTGCGCCGAGCCGCAGCCTGCTTGAGGTGATTTTCATGCTGGTGCCTTCCTAGTGACAGCGCTGTCCGCGTTGCCCGATCGTCGGGTTTGAAAGTCGTGCGGGATGTTGACGCATGAAGACTGCTCGGGCGCAACCGGAGTTCCCCGGTCAGGATCGGTAGGTCTCCTGCACGGAAGACACCGTGCCGGTGGGGGTTTGCACGATCCTTGACACCTGCACGCGGGGGCTTGCACGCGTCTCGCTGGGTCTGGGTAGCGAGTCTTACTAAGCGCATACTGCGTGGGTGTGGGTGCGGCTTCTCGGACCAGTCTCAGCCGAGGCGGACGGCGTTCGGCTACGGCTGGGGAGCCGCAAACAGCGGGCGGTGTTCGCTCTGTTGGCGCTGCAGGTGAACAGCCCCGTGGCCTTGGACAGGTTGGTCGATGAGCTTTGGCATGATGAGCCGCCGGCGCAGGCGACGCTGTCGCTGCAATCGTACATTTCTCGGTTGCGCCGCACGATCTCCGACGCCGAGTCAGAGGGGGAGTCGCAGGGGCAGGCGGCAACACGGATAGTGACTCGTCCTCCGGGATGGGTGCTGATGATGCCGGCCGAGGATGTTGATGCTGTGCGGTTCGTCGACTTGGCCCGCGAGGGCGGTGCGCTGCTCGAGGTCGCCGAGGTGGCAGCGGGGGCGGCGAGGCTGCGCGAGGCGCTCGCGTTGTGGGCGGGCGAGGCATTGGCGGATCTGGACGACATGTCTTTCGCGGTCGGGGAGAAGGCCAGGCTCCAGGACCTGAGGGTCTCGGCTGTCGAGTCGCTGCTTTGGGCCGAGCTGGACCTGGGGCGAGCCGCCGAGGTGGCCGAGATGGCGCGTCATACGGTCGCGGAGAACCCCTACCGCGAGCGTGCCTGGTGCGCGCTGATGCTGGCGCTGTACCGGCTGGGCCGACAGAGCGAGGCACTCGAGGTGGCCCGCGACTTGCGTGAGGTTCTAGCCGATGGGCTCGGCCTGGACCCGTCACCGGAGGCCAGGTTGCTGCAAGAGCAGATCCTCACGCAGGACCCGGCCCTGCATCGCCAAGCGCATGTACGCCTTACTCCCACGAAGCCTGGGCTGCTGGAGCCTGCGTCCGAGCCAGCGGTCAGCGTCAGCGCGGGTTTCGTGGGACGTCGTGACGTCTCCGAGGCGTTGGACCGGATCGTCACGGACGCGGCGACTGGCCAAGGACGGTTCGTGGTCGTCGACGGACCCGCTGGCATGGGCAAGTCCGCGGTGCTGGACGAGCTGACCGCCCGGCTGCAGGCGTCCGGAGTGTTGGTGCTCAGGGGAGGAGGAGTCAGTGCCAGCGCCTCCCCTGCCCTGTGGCCTTGGGTGTCGATTCTTCGACAGTTGGTCGCCGCCAACCCCGGGGTGACTGAGCTGGCCAGGACGGGAGGGTCGGCTGCGGCCTTGGGGTTGCTCGACCCGAGTGTCGCGACGACAGCGCAAAGTGGAGGGATCGGATCGGAGGCCGATCCGCGGCTTGCTCGCACGCGGCTGTACCGGGCGGTCGTCGATCTGCTCGGCCACGCGCATCTGGCCAGGCGGTTGACCCTGCTCGTCGACGACGCCCACTGGCTGGACCCCGACACGCTGGGCCTGCTGGCCCTGGCCGCCGACGAGCTCGTGCCGCAGGGAGTGTGCGTCGCGGTGGCCCTGCGTGCCGATGAGGTACCGGGGGTCTCGGAGGAGATCCATGCCGTGGCGGCGCGACACCACGCTCGCACCATGAGGCTTCCGTTGACGGGGCTCACGGCCGCTGACGTCGAGGAGCTCATCCGTCGTACGAATCCGGGAGCGGCCCACCGACAGCTCGCGCCGGCGTTGGTCGCCAGAACCGGGGGCAATCCGTTCTTCATCACCGAGCTCCTGCGGCTGCTGACCAGTGAACGGCGCCTCGACCTGGCGTCGGTCCACACGGTGCTCCCGCATGAAGTGCGTGACGTTCTCCGCCGACGCATCGAGCGGTTGCCTGACCGCACCCAGTCGCTGCTCAACGTGGTTGCGCTGCTCAACCGCCCCGCGGAGATCCCCCTGTTGACCGGCGTCACCGGACTCAGCGACGAGGCCGTCCTAGACGACACCGAGGCGGCCGTGGCCAGCAGCCTGCTCATCGAGGATCCAGCGTCCGGCGGGTTCCTCCTCAGCCACGACCTGGTGCGGCAGACCCTCGAGGAGACGCTCTCTGCCAACCGGCTGGCACGCATGCACGCACGCATCGCTGAGGTCATGCAGTCCGAGGAGCGGGAATCACCAACCATGCTTCCCGAGGTCGTGGTGGAGATCGCTCGCCACCTCGTCCTCGCCCAGTCGATTGTGGGTGCCAATGCCGCGATCCCCTACCTGATCGCCGTCGCCGACGACGCCCGGAGGCGCTCGGCCTTTCACCTCGCCGAGCGTTCCCTCCGCACCGCGCTGGAGCTCACCGCCCGGGTGGCCGACCCCGCCCGCCGTAAGGTTCTGCAGTTCGAGCTCAGGACGCGCCTCGTCCTGCAGAGCAACCTCATCTCTGGCTCGCCGGACTCCCGCATCTTCGGTCAGGATGACCAGCCGAGCGGCCAAGGGGCGATTTCGCTGGTGGAGACGGACCCGCTCGCATGGTGGGGCGCCCAGGTCATTGGCTTGGTCGAGGGCAGATCCGGTCAGACCCTGGAACAGGCCGAGCAGGCGTTGGCTCGGGAACTGCCCGACAGCGTCAAGGCGATGGTGCTGCACGTAGCCGCAATCTGTCACTTCGCGACCGGAAGGTTCGAATCGGCCGACCAGGAGTTCGATCGCTCCGAGGAGTTGGCGGAGCAGGTACGACGGCGAACGGTCGACACCCCTGATCCCTGGCTCGTTCCGCTAAACGTGTCTACCCCGACACTGCGGTCTGTGAACGCCGTTCTCGTCGAGGACTGGACTGGTGCGGAGACCCACCTGAACCGGGCCCGGGACCGAGCCCAATCCGATCCCAACGAGATGGTGGTTGTGGAGCACTTTGCCGGCTGGGAAGCTGCGGTGCGCGGCGACGCCGGCACGGCGATGCACCATGCCTCAGCGGCCTTGACGCTCGGCCGGCAACTGGGCGACACGCCCTACCTGCGGTTGTCTCAGATCGTCGGCGGCTGGGCCACCGCCATGAACGGTGACGAAAGGGGTTCGGACACAGCCCGCAAGGCGTACGCCGAGTGCAAGGCGCTCAGCCTCCGGTTCCTGTCCCCGGTGCATCTTCTCCTATGCGCAGAAGCTTGTGCGCGTCACGGTCAGCTCGACGATGCGCGCGCTCTGGTCCGGGAATCGAGGTCGATGGCACAACTGACCGGTGAGAAGACCGTCAACAGCCGTCTCGAGCAGGTCGCTTGCCAAATCCTCCACGGCGCGCAGAACCGTGCGCACTGACCCGACTTCCCGTGCGCTCAGAGCTGCAGGATGATCTGGCTGGGTTCGCCACCGAGCCCTCTGGGCAGGGAAACAAACCCGGCTACCAGGAGCTCCTCGCGCACCGGCGCGTCCTCGACCGAGGAGCAGACCATGGACGCGTCGGTACGACGGAGTACGGCGACGAGCTGTTGCACGAGCAGTCTGATCGTCTCGTCCGGCGCGCCGTCGCTGACCCGGATCCGTACCAACATCACCACGTCGCCCACGCGACGGGTCACGGCCAGTGCCGCTACCGACCCCTCGTCGGTCCTCCATGGGTCGGCGAACTCCCACTTCTGGTCTCGCTCACTCGATCTCTCGCCAGTCGCCGAGGGGTGGTCCGCGCCGTCCAGCACGCCTGCGTGGATCGGACGCAAGACCAAACGCCGGGCCTGCTCGTTCCCTGGCTCGCTCACGAAGGCAGGCACAGCACCGTCTCGCGATCGGTCGTTGCGCCTAGAACCCGACCCCAGGCCGTTTGCCGTCTCGGGTCGGTCAGCACGTGTGTTCCCCTCGAATCAGAATGTGTCACCACGCACAGCGTGGTGATCGGCCGATGAGCGTGGGCGTTCCTGAGCACGGGCGACATCCTGCAAGTGATGGTTTGATTCATCCTTGACACGTACACAGCGACGCTCGCAGGTTCCCGTTGGGTCCCGCGCGAGCGATCTGGCTGAGCCCAGACGCGTACTCGCTGCCCGTGAACCGCCTTCGTTTCAAACGGGTCTGAGACTCACGGAAACGTTAGGCGCGTACGAGCCGGGAAGACTTGCCGCGGCACGTGGCGCCTCGTCGGCAGGTCTCACCCGCCCAGCCGATGTCACGCTTCCGAGCCAGTCGGGAAGCGTTACAACCTAACCCCCAAGCCGGCTGGGTCGCGCCCTAGGTTCTCCTTGACCAGCTGACCGTCTGGGTCATGCGCAGGACCTCCAAGTGCCGAACATCTGCGTCAAACCGGATCGACGCTGCGTCCAGTTGGGCGGAACGACGCGCGGCCGACCGGCGGCTTAAGTGCCGTCCACTGTCGCAGATTCGCGACGATCGGCGGAGCGCTTCGTACGAGCGCGAGGCCTGTGCCGAATGGCACGGTCCGGATTCGCTCCGGTGGCATCACACACGCACGCCGAGTCGACCGCTGAAGGGAGCGTTTGCCGTAGATGTACTTCACGATCCGTGGGGCACAGAGCTGTCTGCACGGTCCCGGGGACACACACTGGCGCCACACGCGAACGAGAAACGACCCTGACGCTGACAGACGTCGAAAGACGTTTCCGAAGGTCCAGGGGCCGTTTTCAGGTCACCCTAAGCGGGGCTGACGGCCGTCCACGCTCCGATCCACCTCCTATTCCACGTCCCGGGCTACCCGAGAAGGCCGTCGTCGGCGCTGGCAGCGCCGCGACGATCGGGGTCGATGAACCGTGATCGCCTCGACTGGCCTGGCTCAGCGGTGAAGCGTCCCCTGGATGGCGCCAGCGGGGTAGGTGGCGTTGTGGACGTTGAAGTAGTAACGCTTGGGGTGGGCCAGGATCCGGCCGATCAGGGAGTGGGAGACGCCGGTCGCGCAGTGCGCGCCGCCGGTGACCGCGGAGGTCAGGTCGACCACGATCAAGGAGTCCGACTTCTTGTGGATGTGAGCCGCGTTCGGTACCTGGATGTTCTTCCAGGTCGCCGTCACGCAGACCTTGCCCTTGGCCTTGACGATCCGGAAGGTGGCGCTGCCCGACCCGTCGGGGTCGCCGCTGGCGGTGAGCTTGGCGTGCAGCGTCTGCCCCGCGCGGTCCGCGGTAACGGCATGAGCGGGGGTGAGGGCGGCGGCGGACAGGGCCGCGCCGGACGCAAGGGCGACGGCGATGACGCGACGTACGGACAGGTGGGTGCTGGTCGACATGGTGTTACCTCCTGGGAGGAAGCACGCAGACAGGGGTGTGGACGGTTCAATCGCGGGCGCCTGGGACCAACCGATGGCGGTGGCCGCGCACGACAGTCGCGGCGCGGTTCTCCTCGCCCTGTTGCCGGCCGATGTAGCGCCGGGCGCCGCCGGCGGGGAACGTCGTGTCTTGCATGGCAACGCTAGGTCCCGCCGCCGACAGGCGAATCACAGCCACTGCGTCCATGTGGGCGGTATGCATCGGGGCTGAGGACGCAGGATAGATTCGCCGGCACCGGCGTGAGGCCCTGGGTTGGGGCAGTGATCGGTGTGGCGGGCTCGACGTCGGAGCGGACGGCCCTTGCACTCTCCCTATCGCATGTTGTCCGGCGATACCTGCCGACACGCTTTGAGCGTGGAGTTGCACATCTCCCCTGTTGGTCAGCCCTGGGGCGCCGCCCGCCCGTGAGCCTGCCTCAGGGCGATGCCGTGGGCGCTTGCTGCTCGCTTGACAGTCATTAACGGCGGTAGACGCAGGGCAATGCCGGGCGCCGAGCAGAATCCGAGCGGGTTGTCAGTGTCCCCTTCTGTGATTCGCTGGTCCGGGAGCGGCCGTCCCGGCCGAATTCACCGCGCTGCGGCTGAAGCTGCGGCTGAAGCAGCGGCGTGCTGTCCTTGGCACGGATCGTTGACGCAACGGTCTTAGGGTCGATGTATGAGCTATCGCGGCGAGTCCGGCGAGTCCGGCGAGTCCGGCGAGTCCGGACTCGCCGGGACAGTTCAACCCGCCTTTGCGTTTTCGGCGCCGATCAAGCGGGCCCGTGGAGCTCGTGGTCGCTGTGGGGCCGTTCGGTTGACCCAGTCATCGTGTGGCGAAGTCGCAGGGGCCGGTGACGACGTCGGAGTCCTTCTTGTGCACCCAGCGGATCTGCTCGCGTAGCCAGCCCGGGCTCCTGTCGGGCCCACCGCGGAACATGACCTGAATGACCTCGAGGCCGTGCACCGGCTTGTCGAAGTCGGGGGCGCGCAGCACGAACCAGGCAGCTGTGACCACCGAGGCCCGATAGGTCCGACCGTCGGACCCGCGAAGCATCAGGTGCGGTGAGGTCCTGCTGATCGAGAGGTGGACGACGCCGTTGCGCAAGTCGGCATCGGTTGTATCGGTTTCGGTGCCATGGGTGACCCGGAGCGCGAGATCACCGCAGACGTACTTGCCCCTGGCCTTGTGGGTCACCGACTTGAACTCGTGGCGCACCGGTGATGCGGTCGCTGCGGTGGTCGAAGAGGTCGTTGTGGGTCCGTCCGCGTGAGCGGCCACTGACGGAGGGGTCGGCCCGGTGGGAGCGATCACTAGCGCGGCCAGGGTGGCCGAGGCCGCCAGGGTCTTCAGGGACTTCGAGGTCTTCATAGTTCCTCCCGGGTGATCGCCGGCCGGTCGCCGGCACTTTCCAGCACTCTGCGCGCCGTCGCGGCACCGGGCATGAGGCGAGCGTCCCAACGGCGGGGGACGTCGTCCCGGGGGCCCGGGCCAGGTGCCCGACGACGGCCGCTGCCCGGCGCCGGAGGATCGCAATGAGGTGGTGGCATGCATGGGTCGTCGGGGTTGGGCGGCTCGTCAGCGACGTGGTCCTGCGCGCCGTGGCGGTCGTCGGCGTGGGCATTTCAACGGCGTTCTGCCTGGCGGTCCTGCGGACGGCGGAGGACCCGTCACCGCCGGGCTACGTCGACGGGGGTGGGCTGCCCGGCCGTGGTCTCGGGGCCGGTCTGACCCTCGCGTGGGCCGGGCCGGGCAGCGTGATCGCGCTCTCCTCGTGGCCGCCGACGGGGCCTGCTGGCCGTGTTGGTCGGGGTCGTCCGGGCCGGCTCTCCGGAGCGCCAGCAGCTCCTGTGGCTGCCCCGCCCTTGTCTCGTTCCTGGTTCAGGTGCTTTTGCCCGCTGTTGGATGGTGGGCTGGGCTGCCTTCTACGGGGTGGTCCGTTGTGTTGTGGACCGTGTTCGCGAGTCGGTCCTGGGGCCTCAACGCGAGTGGTGCCTCGGCGCCTGTGCCGTTGAGGCGACAGCTGCTCGACGGTCGGGTCGACGGCTGGGGGCTGTTGACCTGGCTACGGGGTCTCGGCATCGAGCCCGGCTTCCTTGGCTCGTAGTGCGGCGGCGGTGCGGTCGGGGACCGCGAGCTTGAGAAGCACGGAGGAGGTGATGTTCCTGATGGTCTTGTCGGCCAGGTCGAGCCGGGTGGCGATTTCGCGGTTGCCGCATCCACGGGAGATGAGGCGCAGTACGTCGGTCTCGCGGGTGGTGAGGTCGGGGAACAGGGGCGGCGGTACGGCTTGGTCGCCGGTGTACGCCGAGATCAGCCGGTCTCGGACCGCTGGGTCGAGCACCGTCTGGCCGCTGGCGGCGGTGTGGACGGCGCGCACGATGGCAGTGCCCTCGGCACCCTTGAGGAGATACCCGCGGGCGCCTGCGCGCAAGGCGGCTCGTAGGTGCGAGTCGTCGTGGTGCATGGTCAGGGCGATGACGGGAAGCTGGGGGTGTGTGGTGGAGAGGGTCCGGATCACGGTGACTCCGTCGAGATTGCCCATGGTCAGGTCCGTCAGGACGACGTCGGGGTCTGCTTGGTCGACCAGGGCGAGCAGCCCGTCTCCGTTGTCTGCCTCTCCGATCACGGTGATGTCTGGTGACTGGTCGAGCATGGCGCGCAGCCCGAACCTGAACATCGGGTGATCATCGGCCAGGGCGACGCGGATCGTCATGGCTGCACGGCCAGTGGTAGCTGAACGTGAACAGCGGTACCGCCCCCGGTGGGTCCGGGTGAGAGCTGGAAGGTGCCGCCCAACTCGTGGGCGCGTCGTCGCATGGAGTCGATCCCGAGGCACGCGGGGGGTCTGGACGCGGTGACGTCGGCCAGACCGATGCCGTCGTCGGTGATGTGGAGTTCCAAGACCCCGTCGCGCCCCGCCAGGCCGACGTGGCAGTGGGTGGCGTGTGCATGGCGGGCGACGTTGTGCAGGGCTTCACCGGCGATCAGGTAGGCGGCCTCCTCGACGTGCTTGGGCAACCCTGTGGTTCCTCTGGACGTGCAGGTGAACGAGGGCCCCGTCGTGCTGTCGAAGCCGAGGCGGCCTGCGGCGGTGTGGATGGCCACGGACAGCTGCTGGTCTTCCAGCACCACCGGCCCGAGGGCGTCGAGGACTCGGCGTACCTCGCGGACGGCCGAATCGGCCTCGTCGCGGGCTCGCCGCAGAATGGTCCTCACGACGGGCTCGTCACCGGTGATGGACAGATCTGCGGCCTGCAGCCCGAGGGAGATCCCCGACAGCGCGGGCCCCAGCCCGTCGTGCAGATCGCCGCGGATGCGCTCTCGCTCGATGATCGTGGCCGCAACCGCCCGTCCACGCTCGATCTCGAGGTCGGCGGCAAGCCGTTGAGTACGCACCACACTGGCCACGTGGGGGACCAGCGCGGAGGCGATCCGGGTACCGACGGCGTCCCGAGGTGACGCCAGCGCGAGGGCACCCACATGCTCACCTGCGGCCCGCAGCTCGAAGTCGACGGTTCTCGAGGTCGGGCCTCCGACGTGGGCGAGCGGCTCATCACGGGCGTCGGTCACGGCGGCGTACGAGATCCCCACGGCTTCGACGAGGGCCTCGAGCAGGCTGCACAGCGGGTCGTCGCTGGGGGCCACCTCGCCGCGCGCGACCACGTGTGCGACAACTTTGGCGGGGTCGGCCCGGGCGCCCAGGACGAGCCGGTCCACGCCGCGCCGCAGCAGCCCGGACAGCGGCCCGACCAGGACGGCCACCACCGCTGCCGCACCGAGCACAGGCAGCGGTCCGCTCGGTGCCACGCGGGTGACCAACGTGGACATGCCGGCAACCACCAGCGCCACCAGCGCGATCAGCGGCACGTAGAACAGGGTGCGCCGCACGACGACCTCGATGTCGAGCAGCCGGTACTTCAAGACCCCGATAGCGACCGCCACCCCGATCAAGGCGTAGCTGGGTGGCGCCCACGGCACGTCCACGACGTAGAAGGTGACGAAGAAGATGATGATGGGCACCAGCAGCCACAGCATCTGAGCGCGCTCGGGACCACGGGCTCGGAAGGTGCGTATCACCGCCACGAGCAGCCCGCCCACCACCGCGAACCCGAGTGCCGCAACGGTGGGGATCGCCACGACCACAACCAGCCACGCGGGTGGCTTCCCATACGACATGTGCAGACCGGGGACGACCTCGCTCGCAGCGTCCGGGCCGGCGGCGAGCATGAAGCACAGCCCCGCAATACCCAGGAGTCCTGACCACACGAGCACACGCGAGACCCGCGACTCGGGTCGGCCGGTCGGGTAGATGGCCGGCAGCACCGCGACCGGGAGGAACAGGGACGGGACCCACGTCCAAGCACCCACCCACGCACTGGAGAACGCGAACGGGCCCGGGGTGCTGGTGGCGTACTCCAACTGGGCGTACGCGCCGCTCAGCAAGTTGATCATCTGGAAGAACACGGCCGCGATCAACAGCCATCCGATGCCGTTGCGTGGTCGTGCCCAGGCCACCACGAGCCCAGCCGCGCCGACGCAGAACAGCTGGGCCAGCCACCCGGGCGTGGCACCGACATTCACAGCGGGCTTGGGCTCCAGGATCCCAGCGAGGACGCAGCCGATCAGGAAGATCGCGGCCGTCGCAACAGCTGCGGCACGCAGGAGCTGCTCGGAGCGCATCGGTCCATCCGCAACCGTCTCGGGCACTGCGACCACATCGAACACCTCGATTCCAGTGTCCACCTCCCGCCCAGCGATGTCATCGACGTCTGTCCCGACGACGGCGGGAGGATCTCCCACCCGGACGGGACCCGCGACTCATGCGACCCGGCCCCACCAAGACCACCGTGGGGCCGTCGCCATCGCAGCAACCTCAAGTGCATCGGCGAACACCAGCAAACCCAAGGAGTCGACATGTACCCCCTCACCAGCAATCCGTCCGCAGCCCAGGCGATCGCCCGCCAGATGATCGAGGAGCGCGTCCAACAAGCCGAGCATCGCGCCCAGGTCCGCGCCGCCCGCAACCAGACGCACCGCGAAGCCCACCGGACCGGCCCGTCCTCGACACACCACAGGTCGGCCTGGGCGTTCCGCATGCTTCACCTGGCGCACTGAGAGCCCAAGAGCGCCTCACCCAGCACCCCCACGGCCAGCCCGCGACTCCCTGCGCGGGCACCCGCGGCGGTGAGGCTGGATGGGGCTCCGGCTGACCTCTTCCAGAACCGGCACAACACCGCAGATCCGCCAACCGCAGGGACAAGCACGAGTCGCGAAAGGAGTCAGATCATGACCGGAACCAGCAGCGCCATGCCCCTGTGGGTGGCGACGTGCATTCCCAAAAGTGAGGTCGACATGGACCACCGGGAGCATCCCAAGAGAGTCGCCACCAACCAGCCCGCGGGCAAACGTCATTTCACGAAGCCATGGAGGTCTCCATCAAGCTTCATCTTCCGCATCCCAGGAAGCATCCGAGCAGATAGTCGTTGACTCGCTCGCGGCAGCAAATTGTCCACCGGGTTGAGCCGCGATCCCCACGCGCCACCCGCTACCGGGTGAAAGCCGGCAGGGAGCAACATCTGGGACCGAACGACGAGATCGGCACACTGGGCCGGCGGCGACTTGAGTGGACGCTGCCTCAAACTGGGCCGGTAAGCAGCGGGTCCTAAGGCGCACTCTCGCCTGAGACGCGCGTGGACGAGCCCGTCGGCAGCGGCCCATGATCCTGACTTGGCCCATCAGACTTGCACTCTCCCCATCGCATGTTGTCCGGAGACAGCATCGGTACGCTGAGTGCATTGCGGGTCGCTGGGTGGGTGCTTGGAGCGAGCGCCGTCGGAGGGCTCAGGGGTTGCCGTGATGCGACCGTCGACTAGTTGTCCGGTCGATCTTGGTAGGCCTGGATCACCGCGGCAGGCAGTCGGCCGGCTTGCTTGACCTTCATGCCCGCCTCCTTGGCCCAGGCGCGGATCGCGTCCGCCTGGCCGGGGGGAGCAATGTTCGAGGTTGGGGTCATCGAACTCGTGGCCTTGGTTCCGTTGCGAGCCGGCGACGCCGTCGTGGCCGGCGTCTTCTTCCTAGCGTTCTTTGACGATGCAGACGTGCCGTTGGCAACGGTCTTCGTCGCAGCGCTCGTAGCAGGAGAGATCTTCGCCGGTGACCTCTTTGCCGGTGACCTCTTTGCTGGTGACCTCTTGGCTTCTGGCCTTGCGGCCGCCCTCTTGCGCGATCCGGCTTGCTTGGTTACCGAAGGCGTGGCCGCCGCCGCTGTCGCGGGTTTCGTCGCGACGCCGGCGGGGGCCGGCCGGGTAGTGCTGAACCCGAATGCTGCGTGGACGGTTGCCAATGCCTCCTCCAACGAGTCGTGGCGGGTGTCAACCGTTAGCTTCATGCTTTGCTCCTCGGCCGGAAGGGTGGCGTGGTCGCTTGGCAAGGTTCGACCCGAGGCGACGTTGCAGCCTCGACCCTAGCGCCGCTGGACATCGGACCGAGACTTCGCCCAACAGGCGCCGCGGTGAAGCGAGCAAAGCAGCAGACGAGGAGACGGTCGGGTGCAATCGGCCGGGTGACGGGAAGTCTTCGGCCGAGCTGGTCGCCTTGCAGACCACCAGAACCTCCGTTCGTCCGTCAGAGTGCGATGGAAGTACGCCCACAGCCGGCGGAATGGGGCGGGTGACACGCACCGCGTGGCGGAGGATGGCGTGCCCCCACGGCGGGTGAGTGCTCAGGCAGAGCGGTTGGATCAGCGAACTGACGGTGCCGTCGAGCGCATCGAGCAGAGCGGATGTGCTACCTGCCGAGGGCGAGCGCGAGGAGAGTGTTGACCGCAGTTTCGAACGGACGGATGTCTCGTTGAACCTGGGCGAGTAGAAGCCCTCCCTGGAGTGTGGCGAGCAGAGTCGTGGCGAGGTCGTCCGGGTCGATGTCGGAAGGGAGTTTCCCGTCTGTGTGGAGGGGTCTGAGTCCATCGCTGAGGGCGGCTGCCCACTGATCGAACCCGGCCGCGATGAGGGCTCGGGCCTCGGGGTCGCTCTCGGCGAGTTGACCACCAAGCGAACCAAGTTGGCAGCCGCCTCTTGCTTGGGTGCGCCTCACCGCGGTGATCACCATTTTTCGCCAGGCTTCGACGCCGTTCGTGCTGGCCAGCGCGTGCGTGTTGCGGTTGACGATGCTGTCGGCTTGGTAGTCGATGACCGCCTTCACGAGATCGTTCTTGTCGGGGAAGTAGTGGTACATCTGCGAGCCGCTGATTTCTGCCGCCACCTTGACGTCTTCCAGGGTGGTGCTTGCCACCCCGTGCTCATGGATCAGGGCGGCGGCGGCCTCCACTATTCGTGCCCGGGTGCGTGCTCCCTTGGGGGTGAGCTTCGGCCGCTCACTCGTCTCGTTGGCCATCCACCAAGACTAACAGGATTGTGGGTTCGACAACCCAGTCTCCCAACGCTAATGTGAGTCACACAACCCACTTTGTAGGAGAGGCGAGCCCCGCATGGCTGACCTAGAGGGCAAGACTGCTCTGATCACCGGCGCGAACGGCGGGATCGGCAAGGACGTGGTCCGCCAACTGGCCTTACGGCCCGAGATGGGTCGGATCTACCTGGCTTGCCGGAGCCAAGAGCGGGCGATGACGGCAAAGGCGGAGCTTGAAGCCGCGACCGGACGTCGCATCTTCGACATCATTGTCATGGATGTCGCCGATCCGGGTTCGGTCCGCGCCGGCCTTGCGGGCATCGACGGATGCATCGATGCGCTGGTCATGAACGCCGGTGTCATCGGCCCCCAGTCGATGGGCCTGACGGCAGACGGGGTGACCACCGTGTTCGCGACGAACGTCCTTGGCCACGTCGTCCTCCTCGAAGGGCTCCTTGCCGAGGGGCGGCTTGGCGAGGTTGCGGTCTTCGCCGGAAGTGAAGCAGTCCGCGGAGTTCCGAAGTTGCGGATGAAGGGGCCGTCGTTCGTCTCAACCTCAGCCGATGAACTCGCCACTGCCATCGACGGCAGCTACTTCGCAGGCAGAAAGGCTGACTTCAACCTCGCGTTCGGGCAGGCCAAGTACATCGGGGCCCTCCAGATGGCCTACCTGGCCCGCCAACACCCCGACCGCCGATTCATCACCGTGAGCCCCGGGAACACCACCGGCACCCAAGCCCCGAGCGACCTTCCCCTACCGATGCGGGTAGCCGCCAAGTACGTCATGCCCGCCCTAGGTCTCGCCCACAAACTTGACGTGGGAGCGAGGCGGCTCGTCGACGGCGTCACCGACCCGGCCCTGTCCAGCGGCGCGTTCTACGCCAGCGGCGCCAACACGCTTACGGGTCCCCTGGTCAACCAAGCCGACTTCTTGCCCGATCTGGCCAACCCGTCGTTTCAGGACCACGCCGACGAGGCTATCCACCGGTTCATCACCTAGACATTCGCAAGATTTCCCGCCGACGGGTTTTACAGACACCGGGTCGAACATCGGAGGGCACGACCGCTCACTGGGCATGTGCGTCCAGACAGCCGGCATGAGCGGTCGGCGCATTCGCGTCTAGCATCGCCATCATGCGGTCGTCAGAAGACCAACAGCGTGTGGCCGCGTACGGCGTGGCTCGAAGTCGCAACGAAGTCCTTCTCGTTCGGGCCTCCTCTGCCACCGGAGTTCCGGACACGTGGTGGCTGCCTGGTGGTGGCGTCGAGTTCGGGGAGAGTCCTGCGGAGTGCCTCGCGCGGGAGTTCATGGAAGAGACCGGACTCGTGGCCCGAGTAGGCAACGTGCTGGACGTGGTCTCCGACGTCGCAGTGTGGGATCGCGAGGCGGTGCGGCTTCACTCGGTTCGACTCATCTATGAGGTTGTGGTCGAACCTGGGTCCGAACGGCCCGAGACAGATGGCTCGACCGACGCGGTGCGATGGGTTCGATATCGCGATCTGGAGGCCCTACCCCTCATCCCGTGGCTCAGAGATCTGGCCGTGACACACCTGATCCAACGCTGATACCCGCCAAAGAGTCCACCCTCCCCAGGTGGTCGCTCATCGGCTGTGCCTGCGGCCTGACAGCGCTGTCCGGTCGCACGCGCATGCCTGCGGTCCGGCTCACTCCCATGCCGATGAACGACCGACGTTCCTCATCGTCGGGGTGCGAGACGCGCAAGGATTCGATCCCGCTCAGGCATGCTCACGGCATCTGCCACGTACACCATCAATCGGCGATGGAAGCCTCGCCGGCCGATGACCTGCGACGGTGACTCGCTGCTGAATGACCAGATTCTCACCGGACCACCGGGGACGGCTTTGCCGGCGCAGACGGGTGTCGCTTCACCAAGCTGGGTGGGTTTGGTGGGTTGTTTCTCGGCGAATCGGTAGCCGGTGTAAATGCCGCCGCCGAACCTCAGTTGACCCGGACAGTCAGGTCCTCCGCCGCGCTGGACTGCCTGGGACAGGCAGCCGGATGTCATTCCCAGTGTCACGAGAAGAACGACAGCGGCGGTTACCAAACCGTGCCCCCACGACGCAGCCACGACCTTCTGCCTCCGTCGGGCGATGGGCTCAGCGTATCGCCGAAGCGGCGACTCGAACGTGGGTCACGGCAACGTCCTATGCCGGCTGTCAGGCTTGACGTCGGCGAGCCTCAACGGACGGCGTGGCCTCAGCGGCGACGGTCCCGGAACCTCTCAAGGAGTTCCTGCACGCCGTAGACGATTCCCCCAACGATCCCCACGAGGACTAGCGCGGCGGCGGCGAATATCACGCGGCCAGCGTATTCCGGCTTGGGTTGGCCACGTCACACACATCAACGGGGAAGGTTCCGCTACGCCGTGAGGGCGCACTCACATGCCGCTGAGCGGGCTGCTCGGTGAAGTGGCTGGCCCGAGGGCCCGTTCAGTCTCACTCCTAGCGCAGACTTGGGGCCATGCGTTGGGTCTGTCTAGTTCGGAATGTGATGCTCGGTCGCGATGGACTGGACAAGACCCGACTCCTCGACACCGTAGCCAATGCCGGGGGCTCACGAGTTCGCTCATACCTGACCACGGGCAACGTGACGTTCGATGCCGGCGTCGGGGACATCGATGCTCTCAGCCAGCGACTCGAATTCGAACTGTCACGAATCGTCTCGCGCAGCACCATGGTTGCAATCCGGGAGCACCAATGGCTCTGCGACCTCGTCAACCGCGACCCCTTCGTTGGGGTCGAGGCGGAGGACATGGAGACCGAGGTGGCCTTTCTACGACGCCGCGCCCCTCACATCGACCCTCGGTCTCTACCTGCGCCGGGCAGGACTCGCTTGGTCGGAATCTTCGAGCGCGAGGTCGCGAGCGTGCGCCCGCGGTCGGGAGCGAACCGTCCCCACGTCAATACGCTGCTGGAGAAAGCATCGGGTGAGGCCGCAACGGCACGAGGGTGGTCCACAATCTGCCGCATCGCAGGCAACCCATAAGTTTGCCCAAGTCGCTTACTGGGTCGACCGCCCTCACATGCCGGCTGTCCGCGCGCTCACAGCCGATGTGAGGGCTCCGGCTCGCATGGACCGCGACGGCTTGGGTACGTAGCACGCCGCAAGTCGTCTGGAGGTAGTGCGGCTGTGGAGATCATCGGAGTCCTGATCATCGGAATCACCATCGGGCTTCTAGGTAAGTGGGTCGCACCCGGCGACAAGGACAACACCCCGCTGTGGCTGACCACTCTGTGCGGCATCGTGGGCGCCTTGATCGGGTGGATCATCTACATAGCCTTCGGCGGCAACGGTAGTCCAGGTCTCGACTGGACTCCTTGGATCCTCGTTGTCCTGTGTGCGGCCATCCTGGTCGTGACTGCCTCCAGTCTCACGGGGCGCAACAAGATCAATTTGCCTCGTTGAGCGATCCGCTACTCATTCACATGCCCAGTGAGCGGTCGGCGCAGCGGGAGCGGGGACCGGTTCACCAATTCGGGAGAGGCGGGACGCCTCCATTGCGTCCTAACATTGGCATAGGCGTCCCGTCGAGTCCCGCGTGAAAGTTCCTGCTACCCGGGGTGCTGCCCGACGGGCGCGCCGAGCGACGTAACCGGGGGTCAGGCCGGCGGCATGCGATGCCCCCCGAGGTGATCGAGACGCCGGAGGAGTGAAGTGATGAGCACCTTCATGGAACACATCCACCGAGTTGCCGACACAGTGCCCCTGCTGCCATCGGCTGGGTCCTCTGCTGAGGCCGGTCTCCTGCCCTTGGATGCGGTCGTTCCCAATCGCAACGACTCAGTCGATTTCCTCCACGAGGATCTCCTCGGCGTCGACCCGACTGGCAATGAAGAAGGAAAGGACCTCTTGAACTAAGGATCCGCATCGGCAGCTGTCCGGTCGCACTCACATGCCGATGAGAGCACGCCGCTTTCCCCCGTTGGGGTGTGGAAGGGGCTTTCCCCCGTGGGGGTGTGGAAGGGGCCAGGCTGCCAGTGCTATCCCTTTGGTTGGGACGCGAGGCTCGGGAGCGCGGTGCCGCCTGACGCACGGTGCGGGGTCGCGTAGCCTGCACTCGCTGACGGTCGAGGAGTGAGGTCCTTTGAGTCAGTACTTCGAACCCGAGCGGCTGTACTGCACTGCCGGTGAGTGTGTCGAGGAAGCAATCGTGGTCGGCTATGCCACCCTGCGAGTCAACCCCCTCGCCGGTGCACCGCACGAAGAGCGCATGCAGACGTTCACGCTCCCGATGTGCCCGCACCATGCGTACCTGCTGCGGTTGACCAATACCCTCGTGGAGTTCGACAGCGGCGCACGCCAACGAGAACAGGTCTAGCGCGACCGACCGCACATCGATGAGAGGTCGACGACTCCACCGACGTCAAACGCGTGGGCCGGTTCGCCTAGTCGCTCCTCCGCGTGAACCACCATCGCCGCCGGGGTCGCTCGTATTCGTTCAGCGCCGCGGGTGGAAGTGTCGGCTGTGAAGGTTGATACATGCCGAAATGCGCCCAGTTCCCCTGCTGACCGGGTGTGAAGCCGCGGTTCCGGTGAGCCTTGTACGTCGGTGTCCCGCGGAACCACATGAGGCTGAGCAAGGCAAGCACCAGAAACACGACAACCTCAATGACGGCCACCATGACTGCTCGTTCCTCCGAGACGCCGACTCAGGCTACGCCCTGTCCGGGTCAACCGGTTTGTGAAGCGAGCAGATCGGTCATGGACGCCGCGGTAGTCCAACCGCTTCCGCGGCTCCGGCAACTTCCGCTCATGCCGCTGTCCGCGCTCGAATCGGGCCGATGTAGGGGCGATCGCCCACGCCAGACCGGCATCGTGAGCCTTGGTCGTTACCGACCGTGTCAGCACCCCGATCCCACGAGATCAGGTTCGCGCCCGGCAGGCGGGCACTCCATGGGGGTTCCAGCCCGACCTGACCCAGCCGTTGGACCTTTCCTGGCGGCGCGCACCTGCGCCATCACACCGTCGAGAGTCCATCGCCGAGTAGCTTGACGCCGATCACGAGGATCAGGACGGTCATGATGACGGCGTTGTTGGTGATCATCCAGTTCTTGATGGCTCCGAGCAGCTCTGCAGCGCGTTCGCCCATGACGAGGTAGATGCCGTATGGAACTGCGACTCCCAGGCTGGCTACCAGCGTGAAGATGGCCATCGCGACGACGCGTTCGGTGGTGTCGGTGGTGGCCGTTGCGATCGCTGCTGCTCCGGCTACCACGAGGAGCAGGTTCTTGGGGTTGAGCGCGCTCAGTGCGAAAGCGATACCGAACGCTTTGACGGGCGTGAAGTCGTCGATGGCTGCCATCCACTTCGGCGTGGTCGCCTGGCTGGCCTCTCGGGGACGCCCGCGCCACTCCTTGACGCCGACCAGCAGCAACAGCACGCCCAGAAGGATCTTGACCCAGCCGACCCAGGTGGGGGTGGGACCGTTGTTCCCGGTGGCGGCCCCGGTCACCAGGGCCACGATGATGCCGACCAGGAAGATCCCAACGACCCAGCCGATGACGAAAGCGAGTCCGTTGGACCGTGCCCGCCGGCTGACCAGCATCAGGACCAGCGCCACGATCGGCATGGGCGAGGCCAGGACACCGACCGCGATGGGTAGGGACTGACCTATGGCTTCGTTCACGGGTTCTCCTTCGGGTCCTGAGCGCCGGGTCGTCTGAGCTCGGTCACTGCTTCGTCGATGGTGGGGTAGACCGTGATCGCGGTGTCGTTCTCCTCGGCCGCCCGGCGCAGGACATCGCGGGTCTGGCCGATCGGGTGGGCGACGCCGAGCCTGACGCGACTCCGGTTCAAGTCGCGCGCCACCTGGGCGAGCATGGTCGTTGCGGTGACGTCGACGTACGGCGCGGTTTGGGCGTCGATCACCACGCCCGCGACGCCGGCGTTGTGCTCGGCCACCGCCGATCGGACGGCGGCCCGGACGTGGTCGGCGTTGGCGAAGTACAGCCCTGCCTCCACCCGGAGCACGATCACGTCGGGGTCCGCGGCGAGGTTCGGGTGCCGCGCCAGGTCGACCCAGACCCCGTCGCCGGTCGGAGCCAGTCTCGCCACGTGAGGGCGTGAGGACCGGTAGAGCAGCAGGAGCAGCGAGACGCTGATCCCGATGAACAGGCCGGGAAGGGTGTCGAAGACGAGCACCCCCAGCATCGCGGTGGTTGCGGCGAGGAAATCGGCGCGGGCGGCCCAGCCGTAGATGCCTCCCAGCCGGCCGGTCCACACCCGGTAGAGGCCTATCAGAGCGGGAATGTCGACCAGCTCGATCACTGCTGCGATGACGATCGCAGCAAGAGTCGCCTCGGGGAGCTTCTCGAACAGTCCGGTCAGGAACAGCAACGTCACCACCGTCAGGGCCGCCACGACCAGCCCCGAGACCTGCGACTTGGCACCCGCTCCGCCGTTGACCGCGGTCTTGGACAGGCTGCCGTTGACCACCATCCCCGAGGCCACACCCGCGCCGAGGTTGGCCGCGCCCATGCCGATCAGCTCGCGGTTGGGATCGACGTCATACCCCTCCTTGGCTGCGTAGGTCTTCGCCGCCGCCAAGGCTTCGGCGTATCCGACCAAGAGCAGACCTACGGCGGGGCCGACCAGGTGCAGCCAGTCGTCTCGGTGGGGCACCGACGGGACACCCAGGACGGGGAGTCCGGAGTCGATGTGACCGACGATCGCCAAACCGTGCGCCTCCAGGTGGAAGAGGGAGACGGCCAGGATGCTCAGCAGCACCACGGCCAGCGACCCAGGCACCAGCGGGACCCAACGCCGGAGCGCGAGCACCCCCGCCAGGCTCGCCAGACCGACCGCGAGGGTCAGCCCACTGGTGTCGCCGAGGTGGGCGGCCAGGTGGCCGAGCTGGCGAAAGAAGTCGCCCTCGCCTTTGGGGACACCGAACAGCTTGGGCAGCTGCCCGACGATGATGGTCAGCGCCAGGCCGATGATGAAGCCCTTCAGCACCGGCTCGGAGATGAACGACGCCAAGAACCCCAACCGAGCCAGGCCAGCGCCCAGCGCAAGGACTCCGGTCACGACCGCCAACGCAGCCGTGAGCTGCACGAAGCCCTCGGTCCCCGAGCGTGCCAGGTCACCCACGATGCTGAACGACAGCGCAGCCGAGGCCGACATCGTGGCCACCACCAGGTGCCGCGAAGACCCGAACAGGGCGTACAGGGCCAGGGCAGGAACGGCGGCGTACAGCCCCACCACGGGAGGTACGCCGGCGATCGTCGCGTACGCCAGTGACTCCGGAACCAGGACGGCCCACACCGTGACCCCGGCGACCAGATCAGCACGCACCCAGCTCCGCTGGTAGCCCCGCAGGGAGCTGCCGACGTTCGACACTTACGGCGTGACGGGGGTGGTGGACCGGTGGCCACCATCTTCGGGACCCTGGAGGTAGTGCTGAGAAGCCTCGCAGCGGCACCGGAGAACCGAGAGCGGTCCGAGAAGGCGAGGATCAGCCATGGGCAGCATCCTCTAGCAGCGAGCGGGCAGGGGCAATACGGGTGGGAGCAGCAGCTCGGCGGGCGCGGCCGGCATGAGGGACGCCCTCGGGTCGGGCTACGGTGGGACCTCCGTGTCAGTCGGCCTCAGGCTGCGTCAGGAGGAGTGGTGATGGCTGCAGAACTCGGGCTCTCCGCCGGCCAGGTCACCGAAGCGTGGGTGTACCTGCTCGGCCGCTATCTCGTGATGCGCCAGGAGCGCATCGACCTCGCCGAGGACGGGGTCGACTTCAACATCCTCAAACACAACCCAGCCATCGTGGTCGGCACCGACTCCGGTGCGGCACCGACGTTCGTGAACCCCAACCTCGACGTCGTCTACTCCGAGGCCTGGATCGCGGTCGACGCCGACACTCCCGCGATCCTGGAGATCCCCGAGGTGCCGCTCGGCCGCTACTACACGGCTCAGATCGTCGACGAGTGGGCCGAGATCACGCACAACATCAATGAACGGAACTTTCCCGATCACCCGCACGGGCGATACGCCCTGTGCCTGGCAGGAAGCTCGCCGGTCATCCCGGACGGCTGCCTCCGAGTCGACCTCCCCTCCGGCAAGGCCAAGCTACTGACCCGCGTCGAGCTCGGTGACGACGTAGAAGGTGCGGTGGCGCTGCAGCATCAGTTCTCCCTGTCCTCGACCGGGACCCCCGACGTGAGAGCCCCTGCGGACATCCCCGAGTTCGACAACGCACACCTGCCGGGTGCATGGGTCTTCGAGCAGGTCCACCTCCAGGCCGCGCTCGCGCCGGCCGATCCCTGCGGCCGAGCACCGGAGCTGCAACCGCTGGTCCGACAGATCAGCGCCTGGCTCGCGGAGAACCCCAGCCGGCTCACCGACCTCGACACGACCGTCCACCAGAGCGCCATCCCGGGCTTCATGCACTTCGTCGTGACGTTCGGCAACCTCACCAACGGGTGGTCCTCGACCGCCGCGTACCCGAACTTCGGCGACGACTACTGGTTCCGCGCCACCGCAAACTTCGGGGGGATCTGGTGGAACTCCTCCAACGAAGCCGTCTACGAACTCCTCCACGTCGACGCCAACGGAAACCCCACCACCGGCGACACCACCTACCAGTTGACCTTCACCGCAGACCAGCTGCCCAATCAGGTCGTCGACTGCTTCTGGTCACTCACCGTCTACGGCAAACCGGACTACATGCTCGTCCCAAACCCAGCCGGACGCTACAACGTCAGCACCCGCTCCGGCCTGGCCTTCGACGAGGACGGGTCACTGTCTCTTTTCTTCGCATCCCAGCGCCCAGCCGACGTCCCCGAGAGCAACTGGCTGCCCACTCCCGCCGACAAGGCCTTCACCGCCGATCTACGGCTTTACCTCCCCCGCGAGGAAGTCCGCAACGGCACCTGGTCACCACCGCCAGTCGAGCCCATCTCGTAACCAGCAACGCCCTCACACGCTGTCCCAGGCGCCCTCACAGCCGATGTGAGGGCGACTTGTGCCACCTACCTCTGCGGTTGAAACGGCCGTCCGCCCATGTACCTGGGCCTCGATGTCGCGGACGATGATCAGCTTGTTTCGTGTTTGTCGTTCTGCATCTCAGCGATCAGGTGTTCGACTCGCTTCTTGATCTCGTTGCGGATCGGGCGCACGGCGTCGATCGGCTGTCCGGCTGGGTCGTCCAGGACCCAGTCTTCGTAGCGTTTGCCAGGGAAGTACGGGCACTCGTCTCCGCAGCCCATGGTGATCACTACGTCGGATGCTTGGACTGCTTCTGCGGTGAGGACCTTGGGGTGTCCGGTGGTGATGTCGATGCCGTCTTCGGCCATGGCTTCGATGGCTGTGGGGTTGATCTGGTTGCCAGGTTGTGAGCCGGCCGAGAGGACCTCGATGCGGTCACCGGCCAGGTGTTGGAGGTAGCCAGCGGCCATCTGGGAGCGTCCTGCGTTGTGGACGCAGACGAACAGGACGGTGGGCTTATCTCCGTTTGGGGCGGTTGGTGGGGCTGGCGGTGTCATGAGCGCGTTCCTTCCGCGACCGTCGCGAGGTCGCTGGTGGCTGTGGGATAGAGGAACCTGGCGACGCAGACGGCCAGTGCGGCGCCGACGATCTGCATGACGACGAACATGGGCACGTTGGAGGGTGCGATGCCGGCGAAGGTGTTGGAGAACATCCGGGCGATGGTGACGGCGGGGTTGGCGAAGCTGGTCGAGGAGGTGAACCAGTAGGCCGCGGTGATGTAGCCGCCGACGGCGAAGGCGATGGTGTCGTTGCGGCCTGTGCGGATCCCACCGAAGATGACCAGGACCAGTCCGAGGGTGGCGACAACTTCGCCGAGCCAGAGTCCGGAACCCGATCGGTGGTGAGTGGAGATGGAGACGGCATCCAACCCGAACATCAGGTTGGCCACGATGCAGCCCAGGATGCCGCCCGTTACCTGAGCGACGATCATCACGGATGCGTGGGCGATGCGGAGCTGGCCCAGGACCACCTCGGCGAGCGTGACTACTGGGTTGAACGCAGCGGAGACCGGCTGGAGCGTGAGGATCAAAGCGACCAGCGCGGCCCCGGTGATCAAGCTGTTTTCCAGGAGTTGGAGGCCGACGTCGTTCGGTGACAACCGCGCCGCGGCGATCCCCGAGCCGATCACCGCCGCCACTAGGAAGGCCGTGCCAAGTAACTCGGCCACGCCCTTCCGAGCGAGGTCGAGGTTCACCTGGCTACTCCACCGAGCATGGTCGCGAGATCGGTCAACGCGGTGGGCTCCACGCGGTAGTAGACCCACGTGCCGCGTTTGCTTCGATCCAATAGACCGGCTTCGTGGAGCACCTTGAGGTGGTGACTGATAGTGGGTTGGGACAGGTCGAACGCCTCATTGAGATCGCACACGCAGGCTTCGCCGTCCTCGTGAGCCGCGACCAGCGACATCAGCCGAAGCCGAACCGGGTCGGCTAGTGCCTTGAGGACCGGGACGACGCTGGTTGCCTGCTCGTCGGTCATTGGTTGGGAGGTCAGCGGTGAGCAGCAAGCAGCGGCCTTGGCCGGGGTCAGCTCCAACGACAAGTTCGACATACATCGATATTGACAGAGGTCGATACCAGTGGCAAGGTCTGCATTACATCGACGATCTTCAATGTTCCAGGAGGACCAATGTCCCGTGTACAACTCGCCCTCAACGTCAACAACCTCGATGAGGCCATCGACTTCTACAGCAAGCTCTTCGACTCCACGCCCGCCAAGATCCGACCCGGTTACGCCAACTTCGCCATCACCGAGCCCCCACTCAAGCTCGTGCTGATGGAGAACCCAGGCCAGGGCGGCTCGATCAACCACCTCGGAGTCGAGGTCGAGGACGTCGACGCCGTCGACGCGATCCAGACCCGTCTCGCCGACGACGGGCTCGCTTCCATCGATGAGCGCGGCACCACATGCTGTTACGCCAAGCAGGACAAGTTCTGGGTCCAGGGGACACCGAACGACGAGCGGTGGGAGGTCTACACCGTCCTCGCCGACAGTCCCACGTTCAACGCGGTCGAGGACTCTACGCAGTGCTGTGGAGATCAAGAGTCAACCAACGGCGAGGTCTGCTGCTCCGCCTAGAAGGCCTAGAAGACCCGAGCTCCCAGCCGCGCACTCGTTCGGTGACGACGAAACCTAGTTGCCGGTAGGCCTCGAGAACCTGAGGCGACTCTCCCCACGTGTCCACGTCCACGGGACCGGGACCGGGACGGCACACGCTGCCCCGAGCAGCCGCAGGCTGTGCCGTGCTTCCCGGCGCTCAAGAACTACTCCGGGCTGGTCGGCCAGCCTCTGGTCGGGCCAGACCCTGCAGAGCCCGATGGGCACGTCGTCCTCGGACAGGCAGAGGACGACGGAGCCATCGGTTGGCAGCGATTGAGCCCGGTCTACCCACTTGTGTCCCCACATGCCCGCATAAGCCTCGCCCAACAGCACGGCGTAGACCTCTGGCGCAATTCGAGGGAGCGGGTCGCCCGACATCGGCTGCTCGGCGTGCAGATGCGCGTAGCCCGGCTTGGAGACGAATCCGTCCAGGCCGGGGATGCTGCCGTGTGCCCAAAGGAGTTCCGCGCCAAGGCCCCGCGCTCGATCGATGATCTGCGACGGGGTCAATCGGGTCTCACCGAGGTCGACTTCAGCCACGGTGCCGCCCTCGCTATTACGACAGATCAGCAAGTCGTTCATGGCGCGAACATAATCGTGCCCTGTCGCCTGCGACGACTGGATTCCATCCGTTGCCTGGGCTCATCGGCTCATCGGCTCATCGGCTCATCGGCTCATCGGCTCATCGGCTCATCGGCTCATCCGCACATCGGCTGAGAGCGAGCGCGGACAGCGGCATCAGTGCGTCGGGTGCGGGCTAACTGACCGACAGCCTCGTGCCACCGGCCAACGGCTTCGGGCCGCCGTTTTCGCCCGTCTGAACACCGATCAGGCACGCCAGCCCTGACTCGGCATCGGCAGTGATGATCATGGCCCGAACCGTGAAGTCCGGTGTGGGGCTGCCCGGCGGAACGGCGTGGCCTGTTGTAACGGTGTGCGGGAAGTTGCCGATCAACTTGATCTGGAGTTCGCGGCCAGACGTGCATGGGTGCCCGGTGTTGGAGTCCTTGACCTTTCCCGGACGCTCAATCACGGTGGCGCTCGACACAGACGCTCCCTGGTCTGCGATCGCCTGACGGGCGACTGCCTCGGCCTTGGCGATCTCGTCCTGGCTCAAAGACGTTCCACCCTCCTGCGAAGCGGCGCGAGGTGCCGGAGCGGAGGAACAGGCGACCAGCAGCGGTAGAGCCAAGAGGGCCGCGAGGATCGGCTTCACATCGGTCAGACGGCGAGCCATGCTCGATGGTTCCACAGGCGTCGCCCGCCGGTCCCGTTCTCCTGCGACCGCTCATCGCAGGCATGTGAGGGCGACCGGACAGCGGCATGAGTGTGTTGGCGACCTCCGAGATCGAGGGTCAACTGGTCCGTGGTGCGCGGTCGCACCCGAATTTGATCGGGTGCGAGGTGATGGTGGTTGTCCACGGCTGAGAGCGAGCGGCTGTGCCGAATGCGTGCGGAACTTTGCCACGGCACCGTGTTTGGCCAGGTCAGGCGCTTGGACCGTGCGGACTGTCAATCCGTCGGAGTATTCCTTCGCAGGTTCGAATCCTGCACCTGCCACTGCAGTTCATCCAGAGGGCCTCCTACCTGCCGAAACCGCGCGTAGGAGGCCCGTGCTGTCTCAGGACGCGTCGACGCTCGGACCGTGAGCGGCCGGTCACCCGGCGTGGGTGAGGCGACGCCTGTAGGGCGCGGATACGTTCACGGCCGTGAACAGTTTCTGGGACTTCTTCTGGTTCATCCTCTCGTTCTTCGTCCTGATGGCGTACCTGGTCGTGCTCTTCCAGATCGTGACGGACATCTTCCGCGACCACGAGCTGTCCGGAGGCATGAAGGCGATCTGGATCCTCTTCCTGATCATCATTCCGATCATCACCTCGCTGGTGTACCTGATCTCCCGCGGGCGCGGGATGACCGAGCGCAACATCGCGTCCGCGAGGGCGGCGCAGAGCGACACGGAGAACTACATCCGCCAGGTCTCGGCCGGTGCCGGTTCGCCGGCGGACGAGATCGCGAGGGCCAAGAGCCTCCACGACGCGGGCACCGTCTCCGACGCCGAGTTCGAGGCGTTGAAGGCCAAGGCTCTCGCCTGACCCCTTGCTCCACAGGTCGGCGCCCGGTCCTCGGACCTGGCGCCGACCTCGTTATTCCGCAGCCGCTAGCGTCGTGGACATGGAGTCGACCTCATGACCGCGCACGCCCTCAGCCGTCCGAGCACGACGCCGCTGGGCACCGACGAGCTCGCGCGCATCGACGCCTGGTGGCGCGCCGCGAACTATCTGTCGGTCGGGCAGATCTACCTGATGGACAACCCGCTGCTGCGTGAGCCGCTTCGGCCGGAGCACGTGAAGCCGCGGCTCCTCGGCCACTGGGGCACCACACCCGGGCTCAACTTCCTCTACGCCCACCTGAACCGGGCGATCATGGCCCGCGACCTCGACATGATCTACGTGATCGGCCCCGGTCACGGCGGTCCCGGCCTGGTCGCGTCGGCCTACCTCGAGGGCACCTACACCGAGACGTATCCCGACATCACCCTCGACGAGGAGGGGATGCAGCGGCTGTTCAAGCAGTTCTCGTTCCCGGGCGGCATCCCCAGCCACGTGGCGCCGGAGACGCCGGGCTCGATCCACGAGGGCGGCGAGCTGGGCTACTCCCTCTCCCACGCCTACGGCGCGGCGTTCGACAACCCCGACCTGGTCGTCGCGGCGGTGGTCGGCGACGGCGAGGCCGAGACCGGTCCGCTCGCGACGAGCTGGCACAGCAACAAGTTCTTGGACCCGAGCCGGGACGGCGCCGTGCTCCCGATCCTTCACCTCAACGGCTACAAGATCGCCAACCCGACGGTGCTGGCGAGGATCCCCGACGAGGAGCTCGACGCCCTCCTGCGCGGCTACGGCCACACGCCGTACGTCGTCTCGGGCGACGACCCGGAGACCATGCACCAGGTCTTCGCCGCCACCCTCGACCACTGTCTGGACGAGATCCGCGACCTCCAGGAGCGCGCCCGCGACGGCCGGCTCGAGGGCCGCCCGTCCTGGCCGATGATCGTGCTCCGCAGCCCCAAGGGCTGGACCGGCCCGAAGGAGGTCGACGGTGCGCGGATGGAGGGGTACTGGCACTCCCACCAGGTGCCCTTCGCCGACGCCCGCGGCAACGAGGGCCACCGGGTCATCCTCGAGAACTGGATGCGCAGCTACCGCCCCGAGGAGCTGTTCGACGCCACCGGTGCCCCGGTGCCGGAGATCCTCGGGCAGCGTCCGGCCGGCGAGCGCCGGATGAGCGCCAACCCGCACGCCAACGGTGGCCTCCTGCTCAAGGACCTGCGCCTCCCCGACTTCCGTGAGTACGGCGTGCCGGTGGCGCACCCGGGCACCGGCGCCGTCGAGTCGACCCGCGTGCTCGGCACCTTTCTGCGCGACGTGATGCGCCACAACTCCGACCGGTTCCGGGTCTTCTCCCCGGACGAGAACAACTCCAACCGGCTCCAGGACATCCTGCAGGTCACCGACCGCGCCTGGAACGCCGAGACCCTGTCCTACGACGACCACCTCGCCCCCGACGGCCGGGTGATGGAGATCCTCTCCGAGCACACCTGCCAGGGCTGGCTCGAGGGCTACCTGCTGACCGGACGGCACGGTTTCTTCTCCTGCTACGAGGCGTTCGTGCACGTCGTCGACTCGATGTTCAACCAGCACGCCAAGTGGATGGAGTCCAGCAACCGGATCCCGTGGCGCCGCCCGGTCGCGTCGCTGAACTACCTGCTCACCTCCCACGTCTGGCGCCAGGACCACAACGGCTTCTCCCACCAGGACCCCGGCTTCATCGACCACGTGGTGAACAAGAAGGCCGGCGTGATCCGCGTCTACCTCCCGCCCGACGCCAACACCCTGCTGTCGGTGGCCGACCACTGCCTGCGCAGCAAGCAGTACGTCAACGTGATCGTGGCCGGCAAGCAGGCGGCGCTGCAGTACCTCGACATGGACCAGGCCGTCGTGCACTGCACCAAGGGGATCGGGATCTGGGACTGGGCCGGCACCTCCGGCGACGAAGAGCCGGACGTCGTGATGGGCTGCGCCGGCGACGTGCCCACGATGGAGACGCTGGCGGCGGTCGACCTGCTCCGCGGCTTCTTCCCCGACCTGAAGATCCGGGTGGTGAACGTGGTCGACCTGATGCGGATGCAGGACCACGCGGAGCACCCGCACGGGCTCGGCGAGCCCGACTTCGACGCCCTGTTCACCCGCGACAAGCCGGTGATCTTCGCCTTCCACGGCTACCCGTGGCTGATCCACCGCCTCACCTACCGGCGCACCAACCACCAGAACTTCCACGTGCGCGGCTACAAGGAGGAAGGCACCACCACCACCCCCTTCGACATGACGGTGCTCAACCAGGTCGACCGCTTCGACCTCGCGATCGACGTCATCGACCGCGTGCCGGGCCTGCAGGGCCGCGGCGGCGAGGCGCGGGAGTGGCTTCGCAACCGGCTGATCGAGCACACCCGCTACGTCCGCACCCACGGCGAGGACCTGCCCGAGGTGCGGGACTGGCAGTGGGAACCGGGCGAGGGGCCGCAGGTCCACACCAGCGCAGCCTCGCGCAACACGCCCGAGGGCTAGAGCCCGTGCGCGTCCTCGTCGTCAACGCCGGGTCGAGCAGCCTCAAGCTGAGCGTGCTCGACGACGACCGCATCGAGCAGTCCACCACGGTCGACCGCTGGGACGGCGCGGGCGACCTCGGGCCGTTGCAGGACTTCCTCGAGAGCGCACCCGACGTCGACGCGGTCGGGCACCGAGTGGTGCATGGCGGTCCCCGCTACCGCGCGACGGTGCAGGTGGACGACGAGGTGGTCGACTACCTCGACTCGATCGGCGACCTGGCGCCGCTCCACAACCCGCGTGCGGTGGCGGCGATCCGGGCACTGCGCGACGTGCTGCCGGACCTGCCGGCGGTGGCGGCGTTCGACACGTCGTTCCACGCGACCATGGCGGACGACGCATCGACGTACGCCCTGCCCCGGGAGTGGAACCATCGCTTCGGGTTGCGTCGCTACGGCTTCCACGGGCTCTCGCACGCGTACGCCGTACGACGGGGGGCCGAGCTCGCGGGCCGGACCCTGGCCGAGGTCCGCGTCGTCTCCTGCCACCTCGGGGCGGGTGCGTCCCTGTGTGCGGTCCGTGAGGGACGCTCCGTCGACACCACCATGGGCTTCACGCCGCTGGCGGGCCTGGTGATGCAGACCCGCGTTGGCTCGGTGGACCCCGGCATCCTGCTCTGGCTGCTGCAGCACGGCGGGGTCGACGTGGACACCCTGAGCGGGGTGCTCGAGCACCAGTCCGGGCTCAAGGGACTGTCCGGCGGCAGTGGCGACCTGCGTGATGTGCTGGCGGCGCGAGAAGCGGGCGACGCCGATGCCGGACTCGCCTTCGACGTCTACATCCATCATCTGGTGCGTGAGATCGGGGCGATGACGGCCAGCGCCGGCGGCCTCGACGTGCTCGTCCTCACCGGGGGCATGGGGGAGAACTCACCCGTACTGCGAGCGGCTGCGGCGGCGCTGCTCGGGCATCTCGGGGTGGAGCTCGACGCGGCCCAGGTGGACGTCACGGGCGACGCGGACATCACCGCGGACGGCGCGCGGGTGCGCACCGTGGTGGTCACGGCGGCAGAGGACGTCGAGGTCGCACGCGAGGCGCGGACACTCCTGGGCGAGCTGTAGGACTCAGCCCGGGAAGGGGTGGTCGGTGTCCTCCGACGCAGTGAATCCGTGGGCGACGATCTCGTCGAAGCGTCGTCGCGTCTCTGCCCGGTCCGACCCGTAGCGCGCGAACAGCCGGTGACGACGTCGTACGTCGAGAAGTGGCGACGTCAGGACCACCAGGAGCAGCACCGGCACCGACCACGCGTTCATCCAACCGACCAGGCCGAGGGTCACCACTGTGGCGAGAGCGCACACTGGTGCCAGCTCCACCAAGGCGGCGCGCCCCGGCCTCCCCATGTCGGTCAGGATGCTCCACGCAGTCGGTGCAACGGTGAGCTCCATGAGAAGGAAAGCTGCGACCGTTCCGAGCAGTCCGATCCCCATGTATGCGGCCACGATCCCGACGGCGGTGACGATCCCGGTCAGGATCGGCCATCCCACGTCGTACCAGAGGTGCCTGGTGCGATCGTTGCTTCTCATGCGGTCCACGGTCGCCCGAGCGTCCGTCGTCCAGTGAGGGTCCTTCGGCTGCACGTCGAGGGTCTTATGGCCCGCGTCACACCGGTGCCGAGGGGCCGACCTGATCAGGTCGTAGGCCGGGGCGGGCCTAAGGTCCCAGCCGGTCGGGCCCGTGGACAGTGTGGTGCTGCGGAGGCGGCCCGCACCATGGAGCCATGGACGAGCAGTCAGCGGGCGTCATCGTGGTGGGTGTCGACGGCTCACCGGGCTCCCTCGCGGCGCTCGACTTCGCACTGTCCGAGGGCGTGAGCCGGGGCAGCACCGTGGAGGTCGTGACCGGATGGCTGGCGACCTCGACGTCCGACGGGCTCGGAAGCACCGGGAACCTGGCCGAGGGTCGGGCGCTGGTCCTGCAGGAGCAGGACGAGGTGCTGCAGGCGGCCCTGAACCGGCTCGGCGCCACCCCTGCTCTCGCACAGCTGGTCGTGCACGACTACGCCGGCCGGGTGCTCGTCGCCCGGGCCGAGCACGCCACTCTGCTGATCGTCGGTGGTGGGGACCAGAGCGCGGCGAGCCGGAAGACGGTCGGATCGGTCGCCGAGTACTGCGTCCGGCACTCCAGCGCTCCCGTGGTCGTCGTACCGGACCCGGTGCGGGCCCTGCGGCGCGCGTCGCTCGCTCAGCTGTCGACCGTCGCCGCCTGCTAGGCCCGTCGTGTCCGGCGTCCGCGCCGTTGTCCGGCGCCATCGGTTCGCGACGTACGTCGTCCTGGCCTACGGGTTCGCCTGGTCGTGCTGGCTCCCGCTCGTCCTGAGCGGGTCGGTCGTGCGGCAGGGCGTCGGCCGGCCCACGGACCTGCCCGGCCTGATGGGGCCGGCCCTCGCGGCCGCCATCACCTTGTCCCTCGTGGGTGGCCGCCCCGCACTGGCCGACTGGGGTCGCCGGATGGTGCGCTACCGGGTGCCCGCGTGGTGCTGGGTCTTCATCGTGCTGACCCTGGTGGTGAACGGGTTCGGCGAGGAGGCCGGGTGGCGCGGCTACCTCGCCGACGGGCTGCTCGACCGGCACGGGCTGCTCCGCACAGCCTCGCTCGTGGCGCTGGTCTGGGCCGGTTGGCATCTGCCACTCTTCCTCGTGCTCGACTCCTTCCGCGGTCTCGGGTTCGAGGTCGTGGGCTGGGTGATCGGGCTGTACGCCGGGTCGATCGTGCTGACCTGGCTGTACGCCGCCAGCGGACGCAGCATCCTCGTGGTCGCGCTGTGGCACACGGCGTACAACTTCACCTCGGCGACCGCGGCGATGAGCGGCCTCCCGGCCGCGGTCACCAGCACCGCGGTGATGGTCGTCGCGGCCGTCGTGGTCGTCGTCCTGGTGAGGAAGAACAACGCGGAACAGGCCCTTGGACCCTCGCGCTCCGCCGCCGAGCCGCGAACCCTGGTGTCATGGAGTCGCGACGACACGGGATCCTGATCGGCTACGACGGGTCTGAGGACGCGGACGCAGCGGTCGCCTGGGCGGCGCAGGCCGCCCGCCTGCGCGGGGAACCGGTGATCGTGGTGATCGCCGAGGACACCGGTGCGGAAACGATCGGGCTGCGCTGGTGGCCGGAGAGCTACTGGCGCGAGCTCGGCGAGCGGGCCGAGGGCCTGCTGCACGAGGCCGGTGTGGCGGAGGTGAAGGTCGAGCGGCACACCGGCGCGCTCGTCCCCGCTCTGGTCCCGCTGGCCCATGACGCCACCATGCTGGTGCTCGGCAGCCGCGGCCACGGCCGGGCTGGGCAGACCTTCATCGGCTCCACCAGCCGGCACGCGGCCGGCCACGCGCCCTGCCCCGTCGTGATCGTCCGGGAGCCCGCGAACGCCTCCTCGGACCGGATCGTGGTCGGCCTCGACGGTTCCCCAGGGAGCGAGGCGGCGCTCGGGTTCGCCTGCGTCCAGGCCGCGCTGACCCATCAGCGGGTGCTGGTGCTGCACGGCTCGGGACCGGAGACCGACGCGACGCCGGCGGTCGCCGAGGCCGTGGCCCGCGCCCGCGAGGGGCACCCCGACGTACCGCTGCAGAGCGAGTCTGTGGATCTCAGCGCGGCGCAGGCACTGGTCGACGCGTCGGCGGACGCGGGGCTCGTGGTGGTGGGCTCGCGCGGCCTGCGGGTCTGGGAGGGGATGCAGCTGGGCTCGGTCAGCCATGACGTCCTGTCACGCGCCACGAGCCCGGTGGCTGTGGTCCGCTGACATTCGTGAGCATCCCGGACCGCCGTACCGCCGCTAAGGAGTACCTTCCAGGTGTGACGGACGGGGCTCCGAGTCACCTCGACGGGGCGGAGATGGGACTCGACCAGCTCCTCGGGCAGCTGATCGAGCGGGCTCGCGACGTCCGGGACTCCCAGCACCGGCTGGGTGGCCTGCTCGAGGCCAACCGCACCATCGTGGCGAACCTCGACCTTCCGACCGTGCTGCGACGCATCGTCGAGTCCGCCGTCACGCTCGCGCACGCGCAGTACGGTGCGCTCGGCGTGATCTCGCCCGAGGGGATCGGCCTCGACCAGTTCATCCACGTCGGCATGGATGCCGCGACGGTCACCACGATCGGGCACCTGCCCGAGGGCAAGGGGCTGCTCGGCCTGCTGATCGAGCAGCCGCATGCCGTACGCCTCGACGACCTCGCCGACCACGAGCGCTCGGTGGGCTTCCCGGAGGGCCATCCCCCGATGAAGGGCTTCCTGGGGGTTCCGATCCGGGTCCGCGAGGAGGTCTTCGGCAACCTCTACCTGACCCGCAACGACGGCGAGAGCTTCACCGCCCAGGACGAGGAGATCGTCGAGGCGCTGGCGGCGACGGCGGGCATCGCCATCGAGAACGCCCGCCTGTTCGCCGAGTCCGAGCACCGGCAGGAGTGGCTGGCCGCGTCGGCGGACATCACCCGCCGGGTGCTCGCCGGTGACGAGGGTGCGCTGCGGCTGATCTCCCAGACGGTCCGGTCACTGGCGGACGCCGACCTGGTCACCCTGGTGCTGCCGGACGACGGCCGGCTCCTGGTCGCGGTCGCGGACGGGCTCGAGGCCGAGCAGCTGGACGGCACCCACTACTCCCGGGCCGGGACGCTGAGCGAGCTGGTGATGGAGACCGGGGAGCCGGTGCGGTTGGCCGACGCCGAGGAGACCACCCAGGTCGGCGGCCGGTCCATCTACCTCGCCGGTCGCGTGCAGGTCGGCCCGGTGATGGTCCTCCCGCTCCTCGGCCGCGAGGACGTCCGCGGCTCGCTGGTCGTGTGCCGGAGCCGTGGCCGTATGCCGTTCTCGCAGGTCGACATGGAGATGGCGACGTCCTTCTCCAACCATGCCTCGACCGCGCTCGAGCTGGCCGAGGCACGTCGTGACCAGCAGCGGGTGCTGCTCCTCGAGGACCGGGCCCGGATCGCCCGCGACCTCCACGACCACGTCATCCAGCAGCTCTTCGCGGCCGGGCTCATGGTGCAGGCGACCTCGGCCCACCTCGACGCCGAACGGGACGTCGCCACGCTCGCCGGCGTCGTGACCTCCCTCGACGAGGCGATCAGGCAGATCCGGGTCTCGATCTTCCAGCTCCAGCCGAGCTCGGCGAAGGGGATCCGGTCGGCCGTGATCAACGTGGTCGGTGATCTGCGCCCGGCGCTCGGCTTCGACCCGCGCCTGGACCTCGACGGTCCGCTCGACTCGTTGAGCACCGACGAGCTGATCCGCGACGTCACCGCGGTGGTGCGAGAGGCGCTCACCAACGTCGCCAAGCACGCGCAGGCCAGCGCGGCCCAGCTCAGCGTCCACGCGACCACCGCGCAGCTGACGGTGACGGTCAGTGACAACGGCGCCGGGATGGGCGTCACCAGCCGCAGCAGCGGTCTGGAGAACATGCGCTGCCGGGCCGAGGCCCGTCAGGGGTCGATGGTGATCGCCGAGCTGCCCGACCTGGGCGGGACGACGCTGGTCTGGACGGTGCCGATCGGCTGAGCCGTCTGCTCACCGATAGAAGTAGGGGTCCAGCACGCTGACCCTGGTGACCGCATCGACCGGGAGCCCGTTGCGCTCGGCCGCGCGCTGGATCGCCTCGGCGTCCGGACCGTCGTACACGCAGTAGGTCTTGGTCTTGTCCTCGTTGACGTAGGAGTGCACCCAGGTCACCCCGACCTCGGCGTTGTGACCCACCACCCCGAGGCAGGCCTCCGCGCCGTCCGCATTCAGCGGGATGTGCAGCCCGTCCGGGAACGTCCGCTCCACCATGAATCTCGCCATCACCATGCTCCTCGTGTCGCCCGGCACCGGATGGGCCGGTGGCACGAACCTAGGAAGCGGCCGGGGTCAGCGGATCGGCAGCGACTGCCCAGGTTGGCCGTCGGCCTGCCCAGCCTGAGCGGCGAGGGTCGCGGCCTCGGTGCGCGTGCGCACCCCGAGCTTGCCGAGGACGGCCGAGACGTGGTGGTGGACCGTGCGCTCGGAGAGCACCAGGTGCTGGGCGATCTCGGCGTTGGTCAGGCCGCGAGCCAGCAGCCCCCAGACCTCGTGCTCGCGGGCGGTCAGGCCGTACGGGTGTGCCACCGTCGTACGACGTGGGCCGCGCTCGACGCCCGTCGCGCCGAGGTCGCGGAGCCGGGAGCGCGCGATCCGCACAGCCGGCGCGGCATCGAGCTGCGTCAGCACCGTGAGGGCCTCGCGCAGGTCGGCCTCGTCGCCGGCCAGCAGCGCCACCGCCGCGGCGTACGGCCGCCGCAGGCGACGCCACTCGGCCGCGGCCTCGCGCGGGGGCTCGCGCAGCTCGACCGCCCAGGCGCCGCGCATCCGCTCCGGCAGGGGGTACGACGGATCGGCGCGGTGCAACCAGTACGCCGCCTCGGCGGTGATCCACTCATCCCCCCGGGCGACGGCGTCCGCGACGGCCGCCTCCAGGTCGGGCCGCAGCGTCTCGAGGCGCCCGGCGAACCAGGCCGACTCGGCGCGCGCGGTGAGCGCCTGGATGAGCCGCGGCGGGTCCGACAGCGTGGTGGCGATCCGGGTGGCCTCGGCGAGCAGGTCGTCGTGCGGCCGGCCGGTGCGGATCAGCAGCCGGACCAAGGGGATGAACGACACGAAGCGCAGGACGGGGGAGGGGTCGACCAGGTCCAGGAGTGCCGGAGCGTCGCTCTCGACGGCGTCCCACTCGCCGGTGTCGAGGAGGTGGAGCAGCCGGTCGGACTCCAGGAACACGCCGTTGCTCTCCAGGTCGTGCGCCCGGCAGAAGGCCAGGCCCGGCGCCTGGTAGCGCTCGGCGAGCTCGGGGAGGCCGTAGTCGACGCCGGCGCAGGAGAGGTTCTGGTAGTTCCGTCCCGCGAGGTCGTGCAGGCCGTGCTCGAGCGCCAGGCCCAGGCTCTCCTCAGCGAGGGCGAAGCCCTGGTCGCGGCCGCTCGCGAGGAAGGAGTAGCCGAGCGTGCCCAGTGCGTGGACGCGCACGACGAGGTCGTCGACCTCCTCGGAGACCCGCAGCGCCTGCTCGGCGTACTCGATCGCCGTCGGGTAGCGCGCCATCACCATCTCGAGGCCGCCGCGTGCCGACAGCGCGCGGGCGTACGCCGTACCGTGCGGGCGGTCCTCGAGCACGGCGATCGCTTCGTCGGCGGCAGCCGCGGCGTCGTCGGGCCGGGCGAGGTGGAGGTAGAGCCGAGCCAGGACGCCGAGCACGGAGGCCACCCCCTCCGCATCGTCGAGGGACCGGTGGATAGCGAGCGCCTCGGTGAACGGGCCGAGCGCGGCCTGGTCGTGACCGATCACCCACAGCTCGTTCGCGAGCAGCTCGAGGAGCTCCGCCCGCCGGCGCGGAGGCTCCTGATCGGCGTACGACGTGGCGCGGGCGTACTGCTCGGCCGCCTCGTGGTGCGCCCCCATCCGTGCGGCGCGCTGCCCGGCGGCCGGCGCGAACCGGAGCACGGCCTCGCGGTCGCCGCACCGGTCCGCGTGCTCGGCGAGGCGGGGGAGGAGGTCGGGGTCGTCGCGCGGTGCCAGCAGGGCCAGCGCCGCGGCGTGCAGGCTCTGCAGCGCGGCCGGTCCCTGAGAGGCGAGGACGGCCTCGCGGACGATCTCGTGGCGGAACTCGAAGGTCGGCGGCTCGAAGCGCAGGAAGCCACCGCTCACGCACTCGTCGACGGCCGTGGCCCGGACCCCCGGCATCGCCAGCAGCGTCCGGGGCTCCGCGCGGGAGCCCAAGACCGCGGCCGCTGCCAAGGCGTCGCGCGCCTCGTCGGAGAGCCGCATGACCCGTGCGATCACAGCGTCCTGGACCGGCCCCGGCAGCTCCTCCCCGGCGGCGAGGACCTCGGAGACGAAGAACGCGTTGCCACTGGTCTTCGTCATCAGGGCGGAGGGGTCCAGGCCGGAGCCCTCCGCCAGCGTGGCCACCTCCTCGGTGGTGAGCGGCGGGACGGCGGCGTGGCGGACGCCGGGGTACGCCGCGACCCCGCCGAGCCACGCCCGTGTTGCGTGCCGCGGGTCGACCTCGTCGTCGCGGTAGCTCGCCACCACGAGCAGCGCGTGGCTGTCGACGCGGCGGGCCAGGAAGCCGAGGAGGTCGAGGGTCAGCGCGTCGGCCCAGTGGATGTCCTCGAAGACGACGACGCGGGCCCGGCTCCCGTCCGTCATCGCGGTCAGGGCGGCGTCGAGCAGGTGCTCGCGGCGGCCCTCGCGCAGGAGGTCGGCGAGGTCGGGTCCGAGCCGGGGTGCGAGATCCAGCAACGGTCCAGCCGGGCGCGGCGTACTGAGGGGCTCGCAGTAGCCGACCAGGACGTCGTGGCGGCGCGCGGCGGCGTCGGCGAACTGCCGGACCAGCGTCGACTTCCCCGATCCCGCCTCGCCGGCGAGCAGCACCATCCGCCCGGCCCCCGCAGATGCGCTCTCGAGCGCGTCGTGCAGGGGGGCCAACAGGTCGGGCCGGGCCACCACGTCCACCACGGGTCGATCCTCCCGTGCGCGGAGCACCGGCGACAGGGACTGTCCGAGGATGCGGGACGATGAGCCGCGTGAGCGAACAGGTCCACGACATCGGCAAGCGCCGGGCGTGGGTGATCTGGCTGGTCTCCCTGTCGGTCTACCTGCTGGCCGTCTTCAACCGCAGCTCGCTCGGTGTCGCGGGTCTGCTCGCGCAGGACCGGTTCGGGATCTCCGCGGCCCAGCTGTCGTTCTTCGTGGTGCTCCAGCTGGTCGTGTACGCCGGGCTGCAGATCCCGATCGGGGTGCTGCTGGACCGGTACGGGTCGCGGGCGCTGCTGCTGGCCGGGCTCCTGCTGATGTCGATCGGCCAGCTGGCCTTCGCGTACGCGACGTCGTTCCCTGTGGCCGTGCTGGCGCGTGCCGTGCTCGGTGCGGGGGACGCCACCGTCTTCGTCAGCGTGATCCGGCTGGTGGCGCTGTGGTTCCTGGTCCGCCAGGCCCCGCTGGTCACGCAGCTCACCGGACAGGTCGGCCAGGTCGGCGCGATCATCGCCGCGGCGCCCCTGGCCTACGCCCTGCACGAGCTCGGCTGGACGAAGACGTTCGCCCTGGCGTCGTCGCTGGGCCTTGTGCTGATGGTGGCCGTGGCGCTGATGATCAAGGACTCGCCGTACCGCAACGAGGGACCGGTGCGGATCAAGATGCGCGCGCTACGCCGGACCCTGGCCCTGGTCTGGGGCAACCCGGGCACCCGGCTGGGGATGTGGTCGCACTTCACGTCGCAGTTCTCCGCGACGGTCTTCGCGCTGCTGTGGGGCTACCCGTTCCTGGTGAAGGGCGAGGGCCTCTCGGGTGGCGCGGCCAGCACCCTGCTGATGGTGATGACCGGCTGGGTCATCATCAGCGGGCTCGTCCTCGGCACGCTGGTCGCCCGCTATCCCTACTACCGCTCGTGGTTCGTCCTGGTGATCGTGGCGGCGATGGCGACCGGGTGGGCGGTCGTCCTGGCGCGGTCGACGCCGGCGCCGATGTGGATGCTGGTGGTGCTGGTCTGCCTGATGGCGACCGGCGGCCCGGCCTCGATGGTCGGGTTCGACCTGGCCCGCACCTTCATCCCGAAGGAGGCGTCGGGCCGCGCGAACGGCTTCGTCAACGTGGGCGGCTTCTCGGCCAGCCTGCTCACGATGGCGCTCATCGGCGTCCTGCTCGACCGGACCAGCGGCGGCGGGTCCGCGTCGTACGACCTGGCCGACTTCCGGGTGGCGATGTCGGTGCAGTTCGTCTTCTGGGGGTTCGGTGCCTTCATGATCCTGCGCTACCGCCACAAGGCGATCGACCATCTGCACCGGGTGCACCCCGGCGTCGTGGAGTCGATGAAGCGCGGCGAGGCCTTCGCACATCTCGGCTTCCACGAGCGCGAGGGCCTCTAGATCTGTTCCGCCTCCATGGCGGCGACGTAGTCGCGCTTGATCTTGCGCCAGGCCTCGTCGGTCATGCTGCGCCGCCAGTACGGCGAGCACGACAGGTCGCGCCGGGTCAGGCCCCGCTCGTGCAGGAGGTGGTGGCGGACGGCCCGGATCTCGTCGGCCTCACCGTGGACGAAGCCGAACGGCCGGCCCGCCGAGAAGTCCAGCGCACGGACCGCGTCGACCAGCAGGTCGCCGTCGTCCGGCGTACCGCTGCGATGCAACCAGGCCACGTCCGTCTCGGCCGGTCCGTCGAGCTCCGTCTCGTGCTCGGGGCCGTCGCAGACCACCCGCACCACGGCCTTCGCGTCCGCCGGCAGATCCTCGAGCGACGCGGCGATGGCGGGGAGCGCCGACTCGTCGCCGACGAACAGGTGCCAGGCGGCGGCCGGGTCCGGACGGTAGCCGCCGCTCGGGCCGGAGAAGACGAGCACGTCACCGGGCGCCGCCTTCGCGGCCCACGGGCCGGCGACTCCCTCGTCGCCGTGCACCACGAAGTCGATCGTGAGCCGGTGGGCCTCGGGATCCCAGGCCCGGACGGTGTAGCGACGCCGGGCCGGCTGCTGCTCCTTGGGGTAGGAGTCGCGGACCTCCTGGGGGTCGAACACCTCGTCGTACGACGCGTGGTCGGGCCGGAAGGCCGCGTTGAGGTAGGCGTCGGTGCCGTCGGGCATGGACAGGTGCTCGAGGTCGCCGCCCTCGAGGGTCACCCGCACCATCCCGGGCGTGAGCTGCTCCGTGGTCGCCACGCGTCCGTACACCGATGTACCTCCTGTAGGCGAGGCAAGCCTAACCAGGCGGGTCCCGAGCTCGTCCCGGGGCTGGCAGGATGGCCGGATGGAACGCGTGCTGGGAGTCGGCGGCTACTTCCTGCGGGCCGCGGACCCGGTGGCTCTGGCTGCGTGGTACCGCGACTGCCTGGGCCTGGACGTCGACGAGAACGGCGTGTGGCACCAGGAACCCGGGGCGACGGTCTTCGCGACGTTCGAGTCCGAGACCGACTACTTCGGCTCCCGCGCCCAGCAGACCATGGTCAACTTCCGGGTCCGCGACCTGGACGCGATGCTGGCGCAGCTGCGGGCCCAGGGCGCAGACGTGGCCGAGGAGACACAGGACATGGAGGGCGTCGGCCGGTTCGGCTGGGTCACCGACCCGGAGGGACATCGAGTCGAGCTGTGGGAGCCGCACTGACGGTGTTCTCCCGGAGGTAGAGGTCACGCAGCCGGCCTGGTCGGACCCTGTGGCCGGGCGAGGCCGGCCGCGCCGAGGCCACGCACGCCCTCGACCCACAGGGCATACAGGTGGTCGAGCTGACGGAGCGCGTCATCGGCAGTGCCGGCGTAGGAACGTCGTGACGTCCGCAGGTGGACCGCCGAGGTGAGTCCCGTTCGTCTCGGCGAAGCCGACGATCAGATGTGCCAGGCGCCAGGCGATGGTGGTCACCGGCTCCCGCTCGTGCGGTGCCTCACCGAAGTCCATGGTGAACTCTCCCGCCCCGAAGGAGATCGGCGCCGAGCTCGCACCGCGGCGCCTGATCGTCCAGCAGTCGGGCACCGGCCTCCAGAAGTACTCATCATCAGTGAGCCCGCTCAGCCGTGGCCGGAGTCGATGCCGCCCATGTGACTCCAGCTGATCGACCAGCTCGCCGCTCCAGTCGACGCGCATCCCCAGACGGTACGTCGAGGAAGTGCCGGGTTGTCGGGTCGTGTGCCTGACAACGGTCTATGGCGCGGTCTCAGGTACACGACCTGACTGGCCGGGACCACGGCCCTCGACTAAGACAACCAAGTGCTCCACCGGCCCGGCATCTGAGCCCGACGCTCGCTGGGGCCGTTGTGCGGTACGTGGGTGCCACAGGGTGACGCCCACGTACCGCACTGGCTCGAGCATTACTCCAACTGGTCCCGGCGGCGGGTCAGGAAGGCCTGTTCGGCGGTGTTGCCCGCCAGCGCGATGGCCCGGTCGTACGCCGCGCGTGACTCGTCGCTGCGGCCCAGCCGGCGCAGCAGGTCGGCGCGGGTCGCGAAGTAGGCGTGGTAGCCGGCCAGCGGCTCCTCGAGGCGGTCGAGGATCGCCAAGGCGACCTCCGGACCGTCGAGCTCGGCGATCGCGACCGCTCGGTTGAGCGCGACGATCGGGGAGGGGTCGAGCCGGACCAGCTGGTCGTAGAGGGCCACCACCTGCGACCAGTCGGTGTCGCGCGCATCGCCGGCCGAGGTGTGGACGGCGTTGATCGCGGCCAGGATCTGGTAGCGGCCCGGGGGCTGGCCGGTGGCCAGACGCTGCCGCACCAGCTGATGGCCCTCGGCGATCAGAGCGACGTCCCAGGCGCCACGGTCCTGCTGGTCGAGGGTGACCAGCTCGCCGTCGGTCGAGACCCTCGCGGCGTGACGGGCCTCGGTGAGCAGCATCAGGGCCAGCAGCCCGGTCACCTCACCGTCGTCGGGCAACAGCTCGCGCAGCAGTCGCGTGAGCCGGATGGCCTCGGCGGTGAGGTCGCGACGTACCGGGTCGGTCTCGGATCCGCTCGCCAGGTAGCCCTCGTTGAACACCAGGAAGAGGACGGCGAGCACGCCGGAGACTCGTCTCGGCAGGTCGTCGGTGGACGGCACCCGGTAGGGGATGCGCGCCACCTTGATCTTCGCCTTGGCGCGGGTGATCCGTTGTCCCATGGCGCTTTCCTGCACCAGGAAGGCACGGGCGATCTCCGGCACGGTCAGACCGCCGACCATCCGGAGCGTCAGCGCGACGCGGGCCTCGGGGGCGAGTGCCGGGTGGCAGCAGGTGAAGATCAGCCGGAGCCGCTCGTCGTCGACCGCACCCCAGGAGCCACGCGGGACGTCGTCGAACATCATCTGCGCCTGCCTGTGCTTGTCGTCTCGCTTGCTCTCACGGCGGACCCGGTCCAGGGCCTTGCGGCGGGCGGTGGTGGTGAGCCAGCCGCCCGGGTTGGGCGGTACGCCGTCGACGGGCCACCGTTCGACGGCGGTCGCGAAGGCCTCGGCGGCGGCGTCCTCGGCGATCCCGAGGTCGCCGAACTGTCGGGCCAAGGTGGCGACCACCCGGGCCCACTCCTCGCGATGCGCGCGAGTGATCGCCTCATCGACGTCGCCCTCGCTCACAGGAACGGCCGCACCTCCACCCGACGGTTGCAGGCCTTCGACCCCGCGGCGGCCAACCTCAGCGCCACATCGAGGTCCGGGGCCTCGATGATCCAGAAGCCGGACAGCCACTCCTTGGTCTCGACGAACGGGCCGTCGGTGAACATCGCCTCGGTACGCCGCCCGTCGATGACGGTCGCCGTGCTCGGCGCCCCGAGGCCGCCCGCGAAGACCCAGTGGCCGTCCGCCTGGAGCCCGGCGTTGAAGTCGTCGATGTCGGTCATCTCTTGGGCATCGGCGGAGTTGGGCGTGTCGTCGATGACGGAAACCAGGTACTGCATACCGATCATTCTCCTGTGTCGCTGGCGGGTGTCCTCACCCGTGCCACGAAGACCTCCGCCCCGATCCGACACACCGCCCCGTCAGAACTCCTGGACCGGCCGGATCTCCACGACGGGGTGCGCCCGGGTCAGGACGTGCGCGGCCTCGACCAGCGCGTCGTAGTCGTCGCAGGTGACGACGAAGAAGCCCGACAGCTGCTCGGCCGACTCCGCGAACGGGCCGTCGGTGACCAGCACGTCCGAGTGCGGTCCGCGCTTGATCGTGCGTGCCTTGCTGCTGTGGGTCAGGCCGGCGCCACCGGTGACGGCGCCGCCACGCGCCTCGAGCAGCTGGCCGAACTCGAAGTCGGTGTCGAAGGTGGCCTGCCGGTCGGCCGGGGTGCGGGTCTCCCAGTCGGACTCGTTGTCGGCGGGGAACATCACGATGTAGTCGGTCATGAAGGGATCCTTTCGGTAGAGGCTGGACACCGGGGTGACGCCCCGCGCGCGGCCACTTCGACGTTCGCGTCGAGAAAGGTACGACGGGTGCTAGTCCGGGGCGGTGAAGGAGTGGTGCTCGTGCAGCACGGTCCACTGACCGTCGACCTTGCGCAGACCCACGGTCAGCCGGAGCCGCCGGTCGGGGTCGGCCTCGTTCGCCTCCGGGGTGCCGCACCGAAGCAGACCGAACGCGAACGCCACGTCCTGACCCGTGACGACCTCCAAGGACAGCAGGTCGAAGGTGGCGCCCTGCTGCCACTGGAAGAACCCCGGCCAGGTCGCCCTCGTGCACCGCTTTCGCCCACCGCTCGATGAGCTGGCGGATGGCCCTCTCGTCGTCGGTCACCTTCTCGCTCCTCTCAGCCACCCAGGGGCGGCGCGTCGATCTTCAGCTCGCCGGTGTTCAGGGGCGAGTCCTTGCGCGACACCAGGTCGAGCCGTTCCTCGGGGCTGAGTGCCTCGAGCAGCGGCGCGACGTCGGTGCCGAAGCCGTCGACCTCGGGAGCAGTCGGCACCGGGACCACCGAGTGGACGACGCGGTCGTCGTACACGTGGACGACGTTGATCGCCTGATGCCCGTCGACCGCCGAGATCAGGCGGTCGAGTGGAGCGGTGTCGGTGGTGTAGCAGGTGGCGGCCGCGACGGACACCGGGATGCCGGCGAAGGTCGAGTGCGAGGTGAAGTGGTAGTGCCCGCCGAGGATCGTGCGGACGTCCGTGCCGCGGAGTACGGCGGCCAGCCGCTCGGTGTCGAGCAGCTCGATGATCTCGGCGGCGGGCACCAGCGGCGAGGGGATGGGCGGATGGTGCAGAGCCAGGATCGTCCCGTGCTCGGCCGGCGTGGCGAGCACCTCGCCGAGCCAGGTGAGCTGCTCGTCGGTGATCTCGCCGTGGTGCCAGCCGGGCACGCTGGTGTCGAGGCTGACGATCCGCAGCCCTGCGACGTCGTACACCCGGTCCTGCGGGGCGTCGGACTCCTCGCCGAACAGCTCCCGGGAGTACGACGCGCGCTCGTCGTGGTTGCCCATGCACCACACGACCTGTGCGCCGGTCGACGCTGCGTAGGGCTCCACCAGGTCGCGCAGGATGCGGTAGGCGTCGGGCTCGCCGAGGTCGGCGAGGTCGCCGGTGAACACCAGGGCCTGCGGCGGCGGGTCGATCCGGGTCAGCCGCTCGAATGCGAGACGGAAGTGCGCGACGGTGTCGATCGCGCCGTACTGCCGGGCGTCCCCGGCCAGCAGGTGCGTGTCGCTGATGTGAGCAACCACATGGGTGGGCGGGGCGAGCTGGCCGAGCTGGATCACCCGACGAGCGTACGGTCGGGGCTCACCAGGCTCGTTGCGAGCCCGACCGAGGAGACCCCGTGAACAAAGCCGTCCTGCACTCGATGACCGATGCCGAGCGACGTCTGGTGGCAGAGACCGAGCCCGCGGCGATCGCGGACCTCGACGAGGACGAGCTGCTCGAGCTCCACACCCGGATCCGGCGGGCTCGCAGCAAGTACGTCAAGAACTACCGGCGGGCGGCCAGCCGCAAGGTGGGTGCTCGCGGGTCGCGGGGCAAGGCCTTCGCCGGAAGCCAGCGCGACCGCGACAAGGCGGAGGTCTTCGAGCTGAGCCTGGCCCGCGTCAGCCGGCAGGTCGCGAAGGCGGCGGCGGAGGTGGCGGCGGAGCTCAAGGCGGAGCGTCTGGCAGCGGCCCGTGGCGCCAAGGGCGGCTCGGGTCCTGCGACCGGGCCGGGCTCCCCTGGCTCGGCGCCGGCGTCGGCGCGCCCGAAGCGCGGCGCGACGAAGACGACGGGCGGCACCAAGCGCGACGCCTCCAGCCAGGCGAAGGGCGCACGCCGGCAGGCGAAACGCGACTCGCGCTGACCCCTCTGGTCAGCGAGCGGGCCGCCGCTCGACGGGCCACGTCTCTTGGACCTAGCCTCGCTGCGGACGCCCGGCCACCCCGACGCCGTGCTCCGAGGAGGGACCGGTGACCGAGATCACGGCGGCTGTGCTGGACGGTACGGCGTACACCTCGACCGGCACGGAGGGGCACGACCTGGTGCCCGACAGCTCCGTGCGGATGTCGTTCGAGGACGGCCGGCTCTCGGTGCAGGCCGGCTGCAACACCATGGGTGCGGGGTACGACGTCAGCGACGGCCGGCTCGGGTGGTCGGGGCCGCCGATGGCGACCCGGATGGCCTGCCCCGAGGAGCTGATGGCGCAGGACACCTGGCTCTCCGACCTCCTGCAGGCGGGGCTGGACGCGACCCTCGACGGTGACGACCTCACCCTGCTGGCCGGTGAGGTGACGCTCCGGCTCCGGCGCGAGCACAGCCAAGATGTGGGGTCGAGCGACGAGTGACCGGCATGGCCGGCCCCCATCCCGAGCGCTTCGTCTCGGCCGGTCGGCTGCCGGACCCCGACGCCGTACGCGCGATCGTCGAGGAGACCCAGGCGCTCGTCCGCACCGACGACTCCGGAGCCCTGTCCACCGTCTACCCGGCCCTCTCGACGGCGGACCCGGGGCACTTCGGCCTTGCGGTCGCTTCGGTGCGGGGGGAGGTGGTGACCGCGGGCGACGCCGAGGTCCCCTTCCCGCTGATGAGCATCGCCAAGCCGTTCGTCTTCGCTCTGGTGTGCGACACCGTCGGCGTCGAGGAGGTACGACGCCGGGTCGGCGTCAACGCGACCGGTCTGGCCTTCAACTCCGCCACGGCGGTCGAGCGTGACCCGCACGGCCGGACCAACCCGATGGTCAACCCGGGCGCCATCGCCACCACCAGCCTGGTGCCGGGCGCCGACGTGGACGAGCGTTGGCAGCACGTCCTCGACGTCCTGTCCCGTTGCGCCGGGCGGCCCCTCGCCCTGGACGAGGACACCCTCGACTCGGCACGCGCCACCAACCACCGCAACCGCGCGCTGGCCAACATGCTCACCGCTGTCGGCGCGCTGCACGGCGACCCGGCGGAGGCCGTCGAGATCTACACCCGGCAGAGCTGCCTGTCGGTGACCTGCGTGGACCTCGCGGTGATGGGCGCAACCCTGGCTGACGGGGGCACCAACCCGCTCACCGGGGAGCACGTCGTCGACCCCGAGACTGCCCAGGCCACGCTGGCGGTGATGACGATCGCCGGGATGTACGAGACCTCGGGCGACTGGCTGCTCGACGTCGGCATGCCGGCCAAGAGCGGAATCGGCGGCGGCATCGTGACCGTCTCGCCCGGCAAAGGCGCGCTCGGCACCTTCTCCCCGCTGCTGGACCCGGCCGGCAACTCCGTGCGCGGGACCCTCGCCGCTCGCCGGCTGGCCCGCACTCTCGGCCTCGACGTGCTCGCCTCCCAAGCGGTTGACACGGATGGGTGATTCGGAGTCGTCTCACCCATATGGGTGAGATCAACGCTAGGGTCGAAGGTCTGGTTGGTGAGGGAGTTCTCAGGAGGTCACATGACCAGTCATCCGGCGCGCGCCGACTTCGACCCGATCCCGTCGGTGCGGAGGCCCGCCACCGTCACCGTCACCACGGACCTCCCCTCCGTCGCCGACGCAGCCGCGCTCGCCGTACCGGTTCTCGCCGGTGCCGAGCCGTCGGCCGACCTCGGCGTCGACGCCGCCCACCTCGCGGTCGCCGGCTTCACGGGTGCCGCCAACCAGACCCTCGTCGTGCCCGGTGACGACGGCCGCGCGCTGGTCGCGCTCGGGATCGGCGACGGCGCTCGAGTCGGGACGACCCTGGTCCGTGACCTCGCGGCCGACTTCGCCCGGTCGGTACCCCAGCACCTCACCCTCGCCGTCGAGCTTCCCGAGTCCGGTACGGCGATCTCGCCCGCCGAATTCGCGCAGGCGGTCGTCGAGGGAGTGCTGCTGGCCCGCTGGCGCTTCTTCGTGGGCCGGGGTGGCGAGGAGCCGACCCTGACGGCTCTCACCCTGGTCGCCCCCGAGTCCGAGGCCGACGACGTACGGCGCGGCGCGGAGCGCGGCCAGGCGGTCGCCCGCGCGGCCGCGATCAGCCGCGACCTGTCCAACTGCCCGGCCGCGACGCTGTCGGCAGCCCGGATGGCCGAGGTCGCGCAGGAGCTCGGACCCGCCGCTGGCCTCGAGGTCGAGGTCTTCGGCGAGGAGCAGCTGATCGAGATGGGCTGCGGCGGCATCCTGGGGGTCAACCTGGGAAGCGTCGACGAGCCGCGGCTGATCAAGATGTCCTACCGCCCGGACTCTCCCACCGGCCATCTCGGCCTGGTGGGCAAGGGGATCATGTACGACTCCGGCGGCATCAGCCTCAAGCCGTCGGATGAGTCGCACGCGCAGATGAAGAACGACATGACCGGCTCGGCCGCGATCCTGGGGGCGATGACCGCGCTGCAGGAGCTCGGATGCACGGCCGCGGTCACGGCGTACCTCTGCTGCACCGACAACATGCCCTCGGGCTCGGCGATGAAGCTCGGCGACGTGCTCCGGATGCGCAACGGCACCACCGTCGAGGTGCTCAACACCGACGCCGAGGGCCGGCTGGTGATGGCCGACGGCCTGTGCCTGGCGGTGGAGGACGGCGTGGACGCGGTCGTCGACATCGCTACCCTGACCGGCGCCTGCCTGCGCACCTTCGGCGTCGACATCGCCGGGGTGATGGGCAACGACCGAAGCCTGATCGGCCGGCTCCAGGCCGCCGGTGAGGTCGCCGACGAGCCGGTCTGGGAGCTGCCTCTCTACCGGCCCTACCGGGCCCAGCTCGACTCCTCGATCGCGGACCTGACCAACATGGGCGGCATCAACGCCGGCTCCATCACCGCGGCCCTGTTCCTCGAGGAGTTCGTGGACGGCATCCCCTGGGCCCACGTCGACATCGCCGGTACGGCGCAGCAGCCGGCGGTGCGCACCTGGCGCAACAAGGGTGCGAGCGGCTTCGGGGCGAAGCTCCTGATCGAGCTGGCGACCGGTTTCTCGGCGCCGGAGGGAGCCGGGGCATGAGCGAGTCCACGGCCGAGCCGGAGACCGGCAGCGAGCCCGAGGCCAGCAGCGGGTTCCTGGGCTGGATCGAGAAGGTCGGCAACAAGGTGCCGCACCCGGCGATGATCTTCCTCGGCCTGATCGTCGGCGTGATCGTGCTGTCCGCGGTGCTGTCGTGGGCGGGGGTCGGCGTCACCACCGAGGTTGCCGTGCCCGACGGCACCCACGCATCGGAGGTGTACGACGACGCCGGGTCGACGTACCCCTCGATCGAGATGGACCCGCTGCCTGCCGAGCCGGCGTACCACCTCGAGAAGGAGACGATCGAGGTCCGCAGCCTGCTCAGCAGCGACGGCATCGCGCACATGTTCACCACCGTCGTGCAGAACTTCAACGACTTCGGCGTGGTCGCGGTGATCCTGGTGGCGATGATCGGTGTCGGAGTGGCGGAGGAGGCCGGGCTGATCGCCGCGCTGATCCGGAAGATGGTGCAGGTCGCCCCGGCGGGCGCGATCACCTTCATCATCGTGCTGCTCGGCGGTATCTCCAGCGTCGCCTCCGATGCGGGCTATCTGGTGCTGATCCCGTTGGGAGCCGCGGCGTTCGTGAGTCTCGGGCGACATCCGCTGGCCGGCATCGCCGCGGCGTACGCAGGTGTCAGCGCCGCGTTCTTCGTCAACATCCTGATCACGCCGGCCGACGGCATCATCACCGAGGTCACCAACGAGATCATGGGTGGGGTGGCACCCAGCGCCGGGTCGCTCAACGTCACGCAGAACTTCTACTTCGCGATCGCGTCGACGATCTTCTGCGCGATCGTGATGACGATCCTGACCGAGCGGTACGTCGAGCCGCGGCTCGGCACCTGGCACACGTCCGAGCGCCCGGCCGACGCGGAGGTCGACCACGTCCCGACCGGCGACGAGCTCTCGCACGAGGCGCGCGGGCTGCGGCTCGCCGGCATCTACAGCCTGGTGGCCATCGTGATCGTCGGGCTTTTGACGTTCCTGCCGAACGCCCCGCTGCGGAATCCCGACACTGGCGAGATCTTCGGCAACTCGCCGTTCATGAGCAGCCTGCTCTTCATCATCTCGATGCTGTTCCTGGCCGCAGGCCTGGGCTACGGCCGTGGCGCCGGCAGCCTGGTCGGCAGCAACCAGGTGATCGGTGCGATCACCAAGACCTACAGCGGTCTCGGCGGCCTGATCTTCCTGATGCTGCTGATCGCGCAGTTCATCACGTTCTTCAACTACTCGAACATCTCCGCGGTGGTGGCCACGAAGCTGGCCGACCAGCTCGGAAAGGCGAACATCGGGGCCTTGGCCCTGCTGATCGGCTTCATCCTGCTGGTGTTCCTGATCGACATCATCATGCCGGGGGTGATCCCCAAGTGGGCGATCATCGCCCCGATCTTCATCCCGCTGTTCTACAACCTCGGGATCGCACCACAGACGGTGATCGCGGCGTACCGCGTGGGGGACGGTCCGGCCAACGTGATCACGCCATTGATGGTCTACCTGCCCTTCATCATCCTGGTCTGTCAGCGCTACCGCGCCAGCTCCGGGATGGGCACCGTCGTGTCGATGATGATCCCCTACACCGTGGTGGTCCTGGTGACCTGGATCGTCTTCTTCGTCGCGTGGTACCTGGTCGGCATCCCGTGGGGGCCCGGCGCGCCGGTCCATCTGTAGCCGGTCCGGCCCATGGATGACTCCACGAAGGCGCTCGTCGTCCTCGGCGTCGTCGTCGTCCTGTTCATCTGGAACCGGCTGCCGATCGGCGTCGTCGCGATCCTGGCGGCGCTCGGGCTCTGGGCGACCGGACTGGTCACCACGCAGGAGGCCGTCGCCGGTTTCGGTGACCCGGTGGTCATCTTCATCGCGACCCTCTTCGTGGTCAGCGAGGGGATCGACTCCACCGGCGTGACGACGTGGGCCGGCCGCTGGCTGCTCGACCGGGCCGGTACGGCGCACGCGCGCGTCCTGGTCGCGGTGTGCGGCCTGTCAGCACTGCTCACCTCGTTGATCACCCTCAACGGCGCGGTCGCGGCGTTGCTGCCGCTGGTGGTGCTGCTCGCCCAGCGGATCGGCCGCTCGCCGTCGCAGCTGTTGATGCCGGTCGCCTTCGCCGGCAGCGCGGGGGGCCTGCTGATGTTGATGAGCAGCCCGGTCAACGTCATCATCTCCGAGGCCTCCGATGACGCCGGGGCCGGCCCGTTCCCGTTCTTCTCCTTCGCGGTGGTCGGGGTGCCGCTGCTGATCGGCACGGTGGCCATCTGCCTGGTCCTCGGGCCGCGGCTGCTGCCGGCGCGGGTGCCCGCGCACACGCCGCCGGACCTCGGCCGGCACGGGGAGACCCTCGAGGCCCACTACGACCTGCGCGACGGGTTCTACCGGCTCCGGGTGCGGTCGGGCTCGGAGCTGATCGGGCGACCCCGCGACCAGGTCGCGGACCGCGAGCACCCCGACGTACGGGTGATGGCCATCGAGTCGGCGACCGGCGATCAGGCGCCGTACGAGGTGCACGACGACGACGTGATCGTGGTGACCGGCCCCGCGCACGACGTCACCCAGTTCGCGCTCGACCATCGCCTCGCGGTCGGGATGAGCGGCTCGACCGACACCAGCGACCTGCTGACCCGCGAGGCTGGCGTGGCCGAGGTCGTCGTACCGCCGCGGTCGCGGCTGGTGGGGGAGACGGTCTACCCCGGCATGGAGCGGCAGAACGACCTGGTGATCCTCGCCGTCCAGCGGCTCGGCCGCGACCGGGCCGACGGTCCCGTCGAGCTGGCCGAGGGCGACGCGATCCTGGTGCACGGCCGGTGGTCGGCGCTCGACCAGCTGAACCGCGATCGCGACGTGCTGCTCGTCGACTCGCCCGGCCTGGTACGGCGTCAGGCGGTGCCGTGGGGGGCCAAGGCGACGCGGGCTGTCCTGGTGCTGGCCGGCCTGGTCGCGATGCTCGCCTCGGGCCAGGTGCCACCCGCGATCGCCGGGCTCACCGCCGCGTGCGCGATGGTGCTGGCCAAGGTGGTCAGCCCCGCGCAGGCCTACCGTTCGGTCTCGTGGCAGACCGTCGTGCTGGTCGGCGCCCTGATCCCGCTGTCGACGGCGATCGAGAGCAGCGGCGCCGCGGACCAGATCTCCTCGGTGCTCATCGACGCGGTCGGCACCGGCCGGCCCTACCTGCTGCTGGCCGCGATCTTCGTGCTGACCGGGGCGCTGGGGCAGGTCGTCAGCAACACTGCGACGGTGCTGGTGGTCGTGCCGATCGCGATCTCGGCGGCCCAGGCCACCGGCACGTCGGTGAAGCCCGTGCTGATGGTGGTCGCGATGGCCGGCTGCGCGGCCCTGCTCACCCCGATCTCCACCCCGGGCAACATGATGATCATGAGCCCGGGCGGCTACCGGTTCGGCGACTACTGGAAGCTCGGGCTGCCGATCATGGTCTGGTGGTTCGTGGTGGCCCTCGTCGTCGTACCGCTGGTCTGGTCGTTCTAGGGCCCCGCCCAGCCGCAAGTGGGTCGCAGGAGGGCATGCGGTTTGGTCCCCAACCGCAGGTTCTGACCCAAAAACCATGCGGTTGGGGACCAAACCGCAACGTTCTCGACGGCGACCGGCAGCCTCAGCCGGCCTGCGCGGGCTATGGGATCTCGACGCTCTCGGGGGTCTCCGTTCCGCCGACCGAGCGCCGCCACAGCGCCACGGCGCCGACGCCCATCAGCACCGGCACGCCGACGGTGAAGACCCGCCACACCACCAGCGCTGCGACGGCGGCGGGCTCGATGGCCAGGCCGCCGGCCTCCACCAGCGCGGCCAGGATCAGCGCGTCCACGACGCCGATGCCGGAGAAGGGGAAGAGCGTGAACGGGTAGGCGAACAGGTAGGCGATCGCCACGTCGGCCAGGTTGACGTCGGCCGGGTAGACCCCGACGAAGCGCAGGCAGAGCAGGAGCACCAGGACATCGGTGGCAAGCATCCCGGTCAGTGCCAGCAGCGAACGCGGGAACCCGCGATGGAACGTCGAGGAGATGTCGGAGCGGAAGGTCAGGCAGGCTTCGGCCCACGCGGCCGGGTCGACGGTACGACGAACCCGCTGCGCCAGCCGCCCCGCACGGGTGCCGACGGTCCGGGCCAGCGCCTCGCTGCGCAGCACCAGCCGGACGCCCACCCAGATCGTCACCGCGACCGCGATGCTCAGCAGCTCGATCCAGCGGAGACCCGGCGGCTGGCCGGTGGCGAACAGCAGCACGAACCCCAACGCCGGCGCCGAGAACCTCACGACGTAGAAGGTCAACGTGTTCATCAGGGTGCCGGCCACGCCCTTGGCCGCCGGCACTCCCCAGGACGTGAACATGGTGACCCGGAGCGCGAGGTCGCTCGGTGGTGGCGCGACCACCGACATCAGGATCGCGCCGAGGTCGTTGATCGTCGCGTGGTACGTCGAGACGCCCTTGATGTACAGCCTCAGCGGCAGGGCGTTGAGGACCTGCCGTACGACGACGACGGCGAGCAGCACGATCGGCTGCCACCAGGTGAGCTGCGCGAGCGCGTCCCGGACCGCGGCCCAGTCGATGCGACCGACCAGCTGGACGATGATGTAGGTGGCGGCCAGCGCCACCGCGAGCAGGACGATGCGGGTCAGCCACGCGCTGCGCCCGCTGTGCGTCCTGACCTTGACCGCCACCATCGGTCAGCCCAGCCCGTCGAGGGTGTCGACCAGGATCAGAAGGGTCCCGAGCACGACCAACGTGCGCGCCGCCCTCACCACCCGCGCACTATCGCACAGTCGAAGGGGCCCGCTGCGCGGTGTCAGCCGGTGGGTCAGCCGGTCGATCGGTGGGCGATGACGCGGCACAGCACCGGGTCCTCATCGCCGTACGGCGAGAGGCCCGTGCCCTCCTCGGAATGGGTCACGTCCCAGCCCCGAGAAGCCAGATCCGCGAGGAAGGCCTCGGCGTTCTGGTAGCGCCGGTAGTGGTTCGTGTGCACCTTGGTGTTGGCCTCGTCCTGGTCGGTGCGGAACTCGGCTGCGAAGAGGTCTCCGGGCCTCGCATGCGAACCGATCGCGTCCAACAGACCGCGCTGGGTGTCCTCGTCGATGGCATGCAGGAAGAACCGCAGGTAGTACAGCACCGGCTCCGCTGCCTGGTTACCGGTGTGGTCGAGGGCATCGCCGAGGGACGCCATGTCGGCCACGTCGCACTCGCGGAAACTGACGATGTCCTCCAGGTGCGCAGCGACCGCGCGGGCGGTGGCGTGCTCGATGCCGACCGGGGACTGGTCGAGCCCGAGCACGCGGCGGCCGGCCGTGGCGAACGCCAGGGAGTCGCGCCCGTCGCCACAGCCGATGTCGACCACCGTCGCGGGGGTGTCGGGCCGGGCGTTGACGAACTCGAAGAACGTCGAGCCGCTGGTGTAGGTGTGGTGGGCATAGAAGTTGGCCCAGTAGACCTTGGTCCGGTCGGCCTCGGTGACCACCCCGTCGACCGCCGCGTCGGTGCGGGCCAGCGCCCAGTTGAAGCCGGGCTTGGGTCGGCGCCAGTCCGCGCCGTACAGGCACTCCACGACCGCCTCCGCCTGCACCGGCACCAGTCCGCGACCGGGAGGGAAGTCGATCTCCCGGGTGCCGGACCACTCCGCCTCCGACACCGTCGAGGTGCCCGCGACCCCCCACGGGAACCGCAGGATGCCGCCGGTGTCGAACCAGGTGTGGAACACGTCGATCCGGTCGCCGGGCCGGCTCGGGTCGGTCACGTGCAGCGCCGTCGTGTGGCAGTCCACCTCGTAGCCGAGCTCGATCAGCCGCAGCGCGACCGCCGCGAGCTCGCGCCCTGCTGCCGGGCCGGACCGCTCCTGCGAGACGTAGGCGGCGTCCAGGTCGATGTCGTGGCCGATGAACCCGCCCTCGCGCACCGCGCCCAGCAGGGTGCCGTAGATGAAGAACAGGTCGTGCCCGAACTCCTCGGCGAAGACCGCGCGCAGCCGCTCGTACAGCTCCATCACCTGCGCCTGCCACTGCGTGTCCAGCGTCTTCGAGAGCTGGATCCGGCCGTCCTGCGACAGCACGTGGCCGGTCCGGATCAGCTCCCGCAGCTCGGCCTTCGACTGCTTGCCCCGCTTCGCCGGCTTGAGGTACATGCCGTGCCCGGTGATCGGCAGCCGGTGTCCACCGACCTGTACCGACACCGCCGTCTTCTTGTTGAGGTACCGCCAGATGCCGCGCACTGCGAACGAGAATGTGCGGATCTGGCGGGCGCTGTTGCGACGGTCGTCCGCGGGGCCGGGTACCGGAGGTGCCTGCCACGTGTGCGCCAGCGGTGCCGGCGCTGAGCCCGCACCGCCACCGGCGATCGGCTGACCGCCCCGCAGCACACTGTCCGAGCCCGACATCGCGGCATCCGGGGTGGCGTACGTCGAGGCCACCAACAGGTCGCCGACGTACAGGTCGACGCGGGTCGCGGGGGCGTGTGGCTCGACGACCACCCACCCGCGCACCAGCCGCCGCGAGAACTCCTCGACGATCCCGACCACCGGAGGTGGGGGCGGCGGCGCGGGCTCGGGGGGAGTGGACGAGCGCCCCACGGCGGCCTTGGCCAGGGAGCGGAGGTACCGACGCGACATTCACGCTCTCCGAACGCGGGTGCGGCACATGGGGGCCAAGTGTAGGGGTGGGCGTCGTCGTGGCAGACCTGCCCACGCGGGAGTGCTGACTAGTCCTCGGGGCCGTCGTGGAAGGACAGGCCTGCCTGCGTCAGCAGCCGCGCACGCCGTACCCAGAACAGGATGCGGACGCAGACGAGCCCGAGCACGAGCGCCAGGATCCCGGCGACGGACTCGCCACCGTGGTCGCCGGTGCTGCCGAGGTACAGCAGAAGGATGCCGGCAGGCACCAGCACGCACCCGGCGATCGCGACGACCGCGAGGACCGTCGTACGCCGAGTGGTCACGGCGGGCTCACGGCCGGGCCGGCTCGATCCTGCCGGTGACGTCGCCGAGAGTGATCCGGCCGCCGCCGGTGCCCGGCGCGGAGTAGCGCAGCGTCACCTCGTCGCCGTCCTCGAGGAAGGTGCGGCCGTCGCCGAACGGCTCCTTGCCGCCCCACGACAGCTCGAGGAAGGAGCCGCGGGTGTCGGGCTCGGGGCCGCTGATGGTGCCGGAGGCGAACAGGTCGCCGGGGCGAGTGGAGGCGCCGTTGACGGTGAGGTGGGCCAGCATCTGGGCTGGCGACCAGTACATCGTGCGGTAGGGCGGGCGGCTCACCACCTCGCCGTTGAGCACGATCTCGACGTCGAGGTCGAGCCCGCGCGGCCCGTCGGTCGAGCCGCCCCCACCGTCGGTCGAGCCGCCCCCACCGTCGGTCGAGCCTGTCGAGACCAGGTACTCCAGCGGCGTCGGGTCCTGCCCGGGCAGGGCGCACCAGGCCGCGTCCAGCGCCGCGAGGGGAGTGACCCAGGCACTGACCGAGGTCGCGAACGACTTGCCGAGGAAGGGGCCGAGCGGCACGTACTCCCAGGCCTGGATGTCGCGGGCCGACCAGTCGTTGAGGCCGACGACACCGAAGACGTGGTCGACGAAGTCGCCGACCCCGATGCGGCTGCCCCGCTCGGACCCGGCACCCACCACGAAGCCCAGCTCGGCCTCGATGTCGAGGCGACGGCTCGGTCCGTACTCGGGAGTCGGAGGACCTCCGTCGGTCGAGCCTGTCGAGACCCGTTGCCCGCACGGCCGCACGACCGGCGTACCGCTGACGACGACCGTCCCGGCGCGGCCGTGGTAGCCGACCGGAAGGTGGCGCCAGTTCGGCAGCAGCGGCTCGGCGTCGGGGCGGAAGATCCGGCCGACGTTGGTGGCGTGGTCGAGAGAGGCGTAGAAGTCGACGTAGTCGCCGACGGCGAAGGGCAGCGTCAGCCGGACGTCGGCGAGCGGCGTCGCGGGCAGCGCGTCGGCGGCGGCCAGCGCAGTGATCTCGGACCGGGTCTCGGCCCAGACGGCCGGCCCGAGGGCCATGAAGTCGTTGAGCGTCGGGCGGTCCAGCTCCGGCCGCACCGTGGCGACGTCCAGCACGGAGTCCCCGAGCCGCACACCGACCCGCGGTGCGCCCGCGCCGACCGAGTAGACGCCGTACGGCAGGTGGTCGAGCCCGAACCCGTCGTCAGGCATCGGTGTCCTCGTCGGTCGAGCCCTCGTCCTCGTCGGTCGAGCCTGTCGAGACCACGGGACGCTCGAGCAGCCCCAGCCCGACCAGGTCCTCGAGCGGCTCGGTGACGCTGCACGACCCGTACGACGTGAACCACCGTCGCGCGCCGGCCAGGTCACTGGTGCGAGCGAGAGCCACCAGGTCGTTGGCGTAGTGGTCGTCGAGCACCTCGGCGACCTCCGCGACCGTGCCACCGTCGAACGCCCGCCGGGTCGCCAGCAGGACGTTGAGGAACCCGTGGTGCTCGAAGCCGGTCTCGTGGTCGCGGTGGCGCACCGCGTGGTGCAGTCCCGCCGTGCACTTGTACGACGTCTCGCGGTCGAGCGCGGCGTCGATCCAGGTCGCGACGGTGGCAGCGTCGGGGAAGAGGTGTGCCTCAAGCCCGCCGGTCCGGAACTTCAAGTGAGAGTCAGCTTCAGCAACCGCGTCCGCTGCGGCGAGCCAGTCGGTGGTGGGCATTGTCTGCGGAAGCTCGACGTACACCTGCGTGTCGGCGAGCGCGCCCTCGGCGCGAGCTGCGTCGACGGCCGCGTTGATCCGGCGGACGTTGCCTGCGAGGTCGTCGAGGTCGCGGACCGCGGCCTCGAGCGCGACCAAGCGGCGTCCGCGCTTGGTGGTGAGTGCCGCGACGCCGGCGACGGCTCCGGCGCCGCCGGTGAGCACGACGGACACGGGGACGTCGGTGGGGACGTCCGGCAGCTGGGTGTCCTTGACCACGAGCGGGCCGACCAGGTCGGCGTACCACTCGCTGCGGCGCACGCCGTACGCCGCGACCGCGTCGTCAAGGGCGGCGTCACCAGGCGGGAAGACCGCGGCATCGTCGACGAGGCCGCTCCACGCGGCGGGAAGGCTGCTCACCTGCCCAGCCAACCACGTCGGCCGGGACAGCTCTATACGAGCCGGGCGCGACCTCGCTTGCCCAGCTGGTCGGCGATGATCGAACGCTGCACCTCGCTCGCGCCCTCCCAGATCCGCTCGACGCGGAGCTCACGGAAGAAGCGCTCGGCGACGTTCTCGCGCATGTAGCCGCGGCCGCCGAAGACCTGGACGGCGCGGTCGGCGACCCGACCTGCCAGCTCGCTGGTGTAGAGCTTGACCATCGAGCACTGGGCGTGGGCGACCTTGAGGTCGATGCCCCGGTCGAGGGCACGCGCCACCTCGTAGACCATCGTGCGGGCCGCGAACAGCTCGGTCAGGCTGTCGGCCAGCATCCCCTGCACCAGCTGCTTGTCCGCGAGCCGCTCGTCGCCGATCCGGCGCTGGGCGGCGAACGCGGTCATCTCGTCGACCAGCCGCTCGGCGGCGCCGAGACAGCGGGCCCCGATCATCAGCCGCTCGAAGCGGAACCACTCGTAGACGAAGGACATCCCGGCGTCCTCCGACCCGATCAGCTGGGTGGCGGGGACGCGAACCTCCTCGAAGGCCACGATCGGGTGGTGGTGGGCGATGGTGTGGGTGTACGCCGGGGTGCGGACAACCCGGATGCCCGGGGTGTCCTTGTCGGCGACGAACAGTGCCTGGTCCCCGGCGTGCTCGCCGTCGGTGAGGACGGCCTGGAAGAAGACGTAGTCGGCCTTGTTGTACGACGTCACGTGCCACTTCACGCCGTTCAGTACGTAGTCGTCGCCGTCTCGCGCTGCCGTCGCCTGGAGGTCGGAGACGTCGGAGCCGGCGAACTCCTCGGTGATCGCGTAGCACTCCTCCCGCCGGCCCGCGATGGTCGGGAGCAGGTAGGTCTCGCGCTGGTGGTCGTTGGCCACCTCGGGCCACCAGCCGGGCGGTGTCGTCAGGCACCAGGCCAGGGCGTTGGTGACCCGGCCGCCCTGCTCCTGCACGAGGACCTGCTGGAGCGTGCTGCAGCCGCGACCCCCGAGCGCGGTCGGGATGTTGGTGGCGGTCAGCCCGAGCTCGACCGCCCGTGCCTCCAGCCGGTGGGCCACGTCCTCGGGGAGCTCACCCTCGTGCTCCTCGGCGTACTGCTCGTGGGGGATCAGCTCGTCGGCGAACCCCCGCGCGCGGGCCTGCAGCTCGAGGTCGTCGGGCGTGAGTCCGTACACGTCGTTCCTTCGGTGATCGAGCGGCGGTGCTGTCGGTGATCGAGCGGCGGTGCTGTCGGTGATCGAGCGGCGGTGCTGTCGGTGATCGAGCGGAAGTCGAGATCCCGTTGACTGACTGTTCAGTCTATGCCACGCTCGCGGGCATGACCACTGTGCCGCGCAGTGCCGATGCGGTCGTCGTCGGCGGCGGGACCATCGGTGCCTGGACCGCCTGGTTCCTCCGGCGTTCCGGTCTCGACGTCGTCCTGCTCGAGCGCGACACTCTGGGCCAGGGTGCCAGTTCTCGGGCAGCGGGCATGGTGCGCGCGCAGGGCGGCACCGAGGCGGCCGTGAGGCTCGGGATGTTCAGCCGCGACTTCTACCTCGGGCAGCGCGACCTGCTCGGCATCGACTCCGGGTTCGTCGAGCAGGGCTACTTCATGCCGTGCTTCACCGACGCTGAGGTCAAACAGGCGCACGCCCGGATCGCGATGCAGCAGGCGGTGGGGCTCGACGTGGGGTGGGTCGAGAGCCACGAGGTGGACACGATGAACCCGTCGATGGCACCGGGGCAGACGCTGGGCGCGTCGTACTGCGCGGAGGACGGCTACCTCGAACCGCCCGCGCAACGTGCTGGCCTACACCGCCGCGCTTTTCACGGCAGGCGTCCGGGTGTGTGAGCGGACGGCGTTCACCGGTCTGGTCGTCGAGGGCGGCGGCCGGGTGACCGGCGTGCGCACCTCGGCGGGCGACATCTCGACCGGTCGGGTGGTGCTGACCGGCGGGCCGACCCTGGCGGCGGTCGGCGCCGCCGCGGGCGTCCGGATCCCGTCCGGTGGTGCGCGCCACCAGGTGGTGGTCACCGAGAGCCACCCGGACTTCGCGCCGAACCGGCTGCCGATGGTCTTCGACGTCGCGTCGGGCATCTACTGGCGGCCCTGCGAGGGTGGCGTGATGTGGGGGATGAGCAACCCCGAGGAGCAGCCCGGTGAGGCCACCGAGTTCGACGACGCGTACTTCGCGCTGATGCGGGAGCGGATGGCGACCCTGCTGCCCGCCACGGCGAAGGTGGGTCTCCGCAAGACCTGGGCCGCGACCATCGACTACACCCCCGACCATCTGCCGATCCTCGGGCCGGCGATCGGCGCCGACGGGGTGATCGAGGGAACCATCGTGGCCGCCGCCGGCGGGCACGGGATGATGTGGGGTCCCGGTGTCGCCCGCGCGGCCGCCGACCTCGCGTCCGAGGGGAGCACCGAGGTCGTCGACGTCACCGACCTCGGCCTCGACCGCTTCGACGAGCAGGGCCGCAGCCGCCTCGACCCCGACCCCATCGCCCTCCCCTTCCCCGCCTTCGCCTGACGCCGAGTCGGCGCAAAGAGGCAACAGAAACACGCCCAGTCGGCGCAAACAGGCAGCGAAATCACGTCGAGTCGGCGCAAACAGGCGTCGGAATCGCGCCGAGTCGTCATATGACGACTCGGCGTTCAGAGGAGGAGGGCGTCGACGACGAGGGCGCCCTGCCCACTCCCGGCGGGGCTGACGACCACTGGGTTGAGGTCGACCCCCTGGAGGTGGTCGCCCAGCTCGACGGCGAGCTGGCCGAGGGCGACGATCGTGTCGACCAGGGCGTCGATGTCGGCCGGGGCTGAGCCGCGGTAGCCGTCCAGCAGCCGTACGACGCGCAGCCCGCGCACCATCTCCCGGGCGGTCTCCCGGTCGACCGGCGGCAGGGCCACCGCCCGTTCTGCGACCAGCTCCACCAGGATGCCGCCCGGCGGCGACCACCACCAGCGGGCCGAGCAGCGGGTCACGCACGATCCCGAGCGCCACCTCGACCCCGCTCACCTGCCGCTGCACGAGCACGCGCGGTCCGAGCCGCGCCACGAGGTCGTCGTACGCCGCGGCCACCGCGTCGCGGTCGGCCAGGCCGAGCCGTACGCCGTTCGCCTCGGTCTTGTGGTGGATCGCCTCCTCGGCGGTCTTGAGCACGACCGGGTAGCCGGTCGACTCGGCCGCCGCCTCGGCCTCCGCACGCGAGGAGACCACCGCAGCAGCCGCGACCCCGATCCCGTAGTCCGCCAGCAGTCCCTGCCAGTCGCCCGTCCCTCGCTCGACCCACCGCGCGCGCCGGGCCTCGTCGACGACCACCGACGGCCGCGCCCGGGGAGGCGCTGCCAGCAGATGGCCCAACGCGCGCAGCCCCGACACCGTGCCCTCCAGCACCGGGATCCCCAGCGCCCGCAGCCGCGCAGCCGCGGCCTGGTCCACCGCCGACGGCAGGTTCGCCAGGACGGCGACCGGCTTGTCGGTCCTCGCCAGCAGCCCCTCCAGCGCCTGCGGGAACGACTCGTCGCCGTCGTACTCCTCCACCAGGTCCACCGCCAGCGCCACGGCTCCGACCTCGGGGTCGTCGGCCAACGCCGCCAGCGCGTCGCCGAACAGGTCCTCCGTGTCGGCCCCGCTGCCCCAGACGTCGAGCGGGTTGGTCGGCTCCAGCCCGGGGTCGAGCAGCGCCGAGAGCCGCGAGACCGTCGCCGGCGCCAGATCGGCGAACGGTACGCCGAGCCGCTCGGCCACGTCGGCCACCAGCACCCGCTCGGCGCCCGAGTCGTGCACGGTGGCCAGCCCACGTCCGCCGCGGTGAACCGGCCGCCGGGCGATCGCGAACAGCTCGAGGCTGTCGGTCAGCTCGGGCAGGTCGAAGCAGCGGTGTACGCCGTACGCCGCGAACAGCGCCTCCCAGCCCGCGTCCGAGCCCGCGATCGCCCCGGAGTGCGCGTCCACCAGCGCCTGCCCGCGCACCGAGGAGCCGACCGTCAGTGCGACCACCGGGATGTCGCGCGCGGCCGCCTCCGCCAGCGCGGACTGCAGACCCGCGGCGTCGCGCATCGTCTCCAGCACCAGCCCGACCACCCGCGTCTCAGGCAGCGAGAGCGCGTAGGCGAGGTGATCGGCCGTGGTGCAGACCAGCTCCTGTCCCGACGACACCACGACCGAGTACTCCAGTCGCCGGTGGGTGCGCAGCATGGCCGAGAAGACCGAGCCCGAGTGCGTCACCAGCGCGATCGACCCCACCGGCAGCGGGTCGCGCTCGAGGTAGCCGATCGCCCGCACCCCGGTGGTGAGGTCGACGAAGCCCATGCAGCCGCCACCGATCACCGCCATCTCGCCCGCCGCCGCGACCACCTCGTCCTTGACGCCGTACGCCGGGCCGTAGACGACCGCGCCGGCGTCACCGCGAGCGGCCGCCGAGGAGAGCGTCGGCGCGAGCGCGGCGTCCGGGACCCCCAGCAGCACCAGGTCCACCGGCTCCGGTACGTCGTCCAGGGTCGGCACGCAGGGGTGCCCCAGCACCGACGCGCGACCGGGGTTCACCAGATGCACGCGGGAGAGCCCCGGGCTGCGCAGCACCTCGGTCGTGACCCGCCAGCCGAACGAGTCCGGGCGCTCGCTGGCGCCCACCACGGCCACCGAGCGCGCGCCCATCATCGCCCGCAGACGGGGTGGCGGTTCGGGCGTCACCGACCGAGACGACCCAGCACCCGGCGCGGCGAGCGCCGCGCGGACCTGGCGTCGGCCAGCGCCGCCTTCGCCGCCTGCATGCCGGGGATGCCGCAGACGCCGCCGCCCGCATGGGTCGCGGACGACGCGTTGTAGAGCCCGGACACCGGCGTGCGGTAGTCGGCGTACCCGGGCGCCGGCCGCAGGTTGAACAGCTGCTCCACCGAGAGCTCGCCGTGGAAGATGTTGCCCCCGATCAGGCCGTACTCCGTCTCCATCTCGTGCGGGCCGACGATGTCGCGGGCGATGACCGAGTCGCGGAAGCCGGGCGCCACCTCGTCGTACAGGTCGACCAGCCGGTCGCAGTACGCCGCGAGCTCCTCGGTGTGCGGCTCCTGGCTCCAGTCCGACGGCACCCACTGGGTGAACAGCGAGAAGATGTGCGGCCCGTCGGGGTTCAGCGTCCGGTCGAGCGTCGTCGGGATCACCCCGTCGCTGAACGGCGCCCGCGCCGGCCGGCCCTCGCGGGCGTCGATGAACGCCCTCTCGATGAAGTCCATCGTCGGCGCCATCTCGACCGAGCCGGTGTGGTGCTCGGCCTGCCCGTCGCTCGGGTTCGCAGTGAAGCTCGGCAGCCGGTCGATCGCCAGGTTGATCTTCACCACGCCGCTGCGCGATCGCCAGCGCTCGATGTCGCGGACGAAGTCGTCGGGCAGGTTCGCCGCACCCACCTGGCGCAGGAACGCGATCTGCGGGTGCAGGCTGGTCACCACCAGCGGCGCGCGCAGCTCCTCGCCGCTCTCGAGGACGGCGCCCTCGACCCGGCCGTCGCGCACCAGCAGCGACTCGACGGCGGCCGACGTGCGCACCTCGGCGCCGAACGCCTCGGCACTGCGCCGGATCGCGGCCGACACCGCACCCATCCCGCCCTCGGGGTAGCCCCACGAGCCCAGCTGGCCGTCGCCGACGTCACCGATGGAGTGGTGCGCCATCACGTACGCCGTGCCCGGCTCGTAGGGGCCGGCCCAGGTGCCGATCACGCCGTTCACGGCGAGGGCGCCCTTGATCTGCGGCGACTCGAACCAGTCGTCGAGCAGGTCGGCGATGCTCATCGTCATCAGCCGGGTCACGTCGGCGACGGTCCGCGCGTCGATCCCGCGGTTGCGCCACACCAGCTTGGCCAGCGCGGCGACGTCGGAGGGGGAGTGCGACCCGACCGTCGGCGGCACGGTCATCAGCAGCGGCGACAGCACGTCCGCGAGCCCCTCGAGCCAGGTGTTCCACTCCTCCCAGGCCCGCGCGTCCTTGCTCGACCACTTCGCGATCTCCTCGCGGGTGCGCGCCGGGTCGTCCTCGTAGAGCGTGAGCGAGCCGCCCTCGGGGAACGCCTGGTAGTACGGCCCCATCGGGTGCACGCGGTAGCCGTGCCGCTCGAGCTGGAGGTCCGCGAGGATCGTCGGCGGCATCAGGCTCATCACGTAGGACAGTCGCGTCACCGACACCCCGGGCAGGTCGGGCCACGGCTGCTCGGTCGTGGCGGCCCCTCCGGTCGTCGTACGACGCTCGAGGACGACGGTGCGCAGCCCGGCCTTCGCGAGATACGCCGCCGACACCAGCCCGTTGTGACCGCCACCGACCACGATGGCGTCGTAGGTTCCAGGTGGGTGAGTCATGGTCCGCCGATCGCTGGAAGGGTCCTGACTGACTGTTCAGTCTATGAGGTGATAGCGTCGCGCCACAAGGAGCGGACGCGAGACAGGGGACCGATGGCCGCGCGCGAGCAGGGTGACGCAGTCGCCGACGTACGCCGTGACCAGATGCTCTCGGCGGCCGCCACGCTGATCGCAGAGCGCGGTTTCAGCGACACCCGGATCGCCGACGTGGCCGAGCGGGTCGGTGCCAGCCCCGCGCTCGTCATCTACTACTTCGGCACCAAGGACAGCCTCCTCACCGAGGCGCTGCGCTGGTCCGAGCGGTCGTTCTACGCCGCCACCGAGGAGATGCTCCGCACCACCACGAAGCTCAAGGAGCGGATCGACGTCCTCGTCGAGTGGACCCTGGTCTCGAAGAAGCAGTCCGAGCTGACCGGCGACTGGGGGCTGTGGTTCGACCTGTGGGCGCAGGCCTTCCGGCACCCCGAGGTGAAGAAGGACCGCGCCGAGCTCGATGCCCAGTGGCGCGACCTGATCGCGCGAGTGGTCCAGGCCGGGATCGACGCCGGCGAGATCGAGCAGGTCGATGTGGAGAACTTCTCGATCATGTGGTGCTCGCTGCTCGACGGCCTGGTCGTCCAGGTCGCCCTCGACGATCCCGTGGTCACCGTCGCCCGCGCCCGCAAGGTCGCCCTCGCCGTCGCCTACCAGGAGCTGGGCATCGTTGCCGGCCGCCCGAAGGCCGCCCGCTCCCGCTGATCGCACGCCCGTCCACCCTGGTGCGTCTCGCGCCGACCGGCCAGACTCGGCCCATGACCTTCGACGTCCCCGCTGACGCCTACCAGCAGTTCATGGGGCTGTGGTCCGAGCCGCTGGCGGCGAAGTTCCTCGCGAGTGCCGACCTTCCGGCGACCGGGCAGGTGCTCGACGTCGGCTGTGGCACCGGCGTGCTCACCGCGATCATGGTCGACCGGTACGGCGCCGCTGCGGTCGCCGCCCTCGACCCCTCGCCGTCCTTCGTCGCCGCCACCACCGCGCGGTTCCCTGGCGTGGACGTGCGCCAGGGGCGTGCCGAGACCCTGCCGTACGACGACGACTCGTTCGACGCCGCGCTCGCCCAGCTCGTCGTCCACTTCATGACCGACCCGGTGGCCGGCTTCGCGGAGATGGGCCGGGTGACCAGGCCCGGCGGGGTGGTGGCGGCGTGTGTGTGGGACCACGGTGGTGGCAGTGCCCCGCTGTCGCTGTTCTGGTCGGCCGCGGGAGACGTCGACCCGGCGGCTCCCCACGAGGCTGATCTCCCGGGCACCCGCGAGGGTCAGCTCGCGACGTACGCACGGGAGGCGGGGCTGCACGACATCACGTCCTCGGCCATCAGCGTCAGCCGACAGTTCAAGTCGTACGACGAGTGGTGGGCGCCGTACCTGCTCGGGGTCGGGCCGCTCGGCGCCTACGTCGCCACGCTCGACGCGGAACATCTCGCCGCGATCAAGGAACGCTGCCGGCAGCTGCTCCCGGAGGCGCCGTTCGAGCAGCAGGGCCTGGCCTGGAGCGTTCGCGCGCTCGCCTAGGCCAGGACCCGAAGGGCACGTGGCGAGACCAGGACGCTCACGTCCGCGCCCTCCTCCAGCCAGTCGGGCGGCTCGCCGCCGATGTTGGCCACCTCGGCCTCGAGGCGGAGACCGCGGACGTCGAGCAGTACGGCGGTGCGTGCGCCACGGAAGGTGAGGGTGTCGACCCGGCCGCGCAGCACGTTGGTGGACTCGTCGGCCTCCTCGGTGCGGGAGACCACCACCCGCTCGGGCCGCACCATCACCGAGACGATGTCACCCCGGGCCGGGCCGTTGCCGTTGATCCGCAGGTCGACCTCGCCGATCCGGCACTGCAACCGGTCGGGGCCGGCCGAGAGCACCTCGGCCTCCCAGAGGTTGGTGGTGCCGAGGAACGTCGCGACGTGGGTGTTCTGCGGCGCGCTGTAGACCTCGCTCGGCGTACCGACCTGCATCACCTTGCCGTGGTCGAGCACGGCCAGCCGGTCGCTCATGGTGAGTGCCTCGTCCTGGTCGTGGGTGACGTAGACGAACGTCGTACCGACCTGCTTCTGCAGGGAGCGGAGGTCGAGCTGCAGCTGCTTGCGGAGCTTGGCGTCGAGCGCGCCCATCGGCTCGTCGAGCAGCAGCACCGTCGGCTCGAGCACCAGCGCGCGGGCCAGGGCGACGCGCTGCTGCTGCCCGCCGGAGAGCTGGTGGGGCTTGCGCTTGGAGAGTGACCCCATCTGCACCAGGTCGAGGGCGGCGCCGACGCGTCGTCGTACCTCCTCCTTGGTGGCGCGCTGGTAGCGCAGGCCGAAGCCGACGTTCTCGGCGACGTCGAGGAAGGGGAACAGGGCGTAGGACTGGAAGACGGTGTTCACCGGGCGCTTGTGGGGCGCCACCTGCGAGAGGTCGACCCCGTCGAGCTCGATCCGGCCTTCGTCGGGTCGCTCGAAGCCGGCGATCATCCGCAGGGTCGTGGTCTTGCCGCAGCCCGAGGAGCCCAGCAGCGAGAAGAACTCACCCTCGCCGATGTCGAGGTCGAGGCCGTCGACCGCCACCTCGTCGCCGAAGCGCTTGACCAGGCCCGAGAGGGAGAGCGCGCCGGCCATCAGGCGGGGTTGCCCAGCACCGCGTCGGCGAGGTCACCGCAGTTGGCGACGAACCTGTCGACGTCCGCCTCGGTGTGCTGCACCGAGATCAGCCACTGCTCGACCTTGCCCCAGGGGGGCAGGAAGGCGCCGCGGTTGTGCTGGACGAGCCAGTGGGCGTGGCCGTAGCGGCCGTCGAGCTCGCGGAAGTCGCGGAAGTTGCGGATCCGGTGGGGAAGGAAGGACACGCAACCCTTGGCCCCTGCGGTCACCACCCGCCACGGCGCGTCGTACCGGTCGACGACGCCCTGGAGCCCGTCGCGCATCCGGTCGCGCAGGGTGTCGAGATGTGCGTACGCCGCGTCGTCGAGCACCTCGGTCAGCATCGCCCGGGCCGCGGCCATGGCCAGCGGGTTGCCGTTGAAGGTGCCGACCTGCTCGTACTCGCCCCGGGCGATCAGGCCCATCACCTCGGTGCTGCCTCCGATCGCGGCGGTGGAGAGCCCGCCGCCGACGGCCTTGGCCACGCAGATCAGGTCGGGGGTGACGCCGAAGAGTCGCGAGGCGCCGCCGGGGCCGACCGTGAGACCGGTCTTCACCTCGTCGAAGGTCATCAGCGCGCCGTGGGCGTGGAGCAGGTCCTTGAGGCCGGCCAGGTAGCCGTCCTCGGGGATGATGATGCCGGCGTTCATCATGATCGGCTCGAGGATCATGCCCGCGACCTGGCCCGGGTAGCGCGTGAGTGCCGCCTCGACCGCGGCGAGGTCGTTGAACGGCACGATCGTGGTCAGGCCGGTGATGGCGTCGGGGATCCCTGAGTTGTCGGTGATGCCGATCGGGGCGTCGTCCGGCCCGAGGTCTGTGTCGACGTCGGGGAGCACCGAGACCATCACCGAGTCGTGGTGGCCGTGGTAGCAGCCCTCGACCTTGAGGATCCGGTCGCGGCCGGTGGCCGCGCGCATCAGGTGAACGGCGTCCATGGTCGACTCGGTGCCGGAGTTGCCGAACCGCCACAGCGGCTGGCCGAACCGCTCGGAGAGGTTGTCCGCGACGACGATGGAGTCCTCGGTCGGCTGGGCGAAGTGGGTGCCGCGGGCGACGCGGGCCCGGACCGCCTCGACGATCGCCGGGTGGCCGTGACCGGCCAGGGACACGCCGTACCCGCCGTGGAAGTCCGAGTACTCATTGCCGTCGACGTCGTACATCTTGGAGCCGAGGCCGTGGCTGATCCAGACCGCGTGCGGCTCGGCCACCTGCCAGTTGGAGGTGGCGCCGCCGGCGAGGGTGCGGGCCCGCTCGGACATCTCACGGCTGCGCGGCAGGCGCTCCCGGAACCGCTCGGTCTCGTCGTCGATCAGGGTGTCGATCCGGGTCGACAGCTCGGGGGCGATCTCGGTCGCGGTCATGCGGGATCCTCATCTGGGCTCGCCGGTCGATCCATTGACTGATCGTTCAGTCTATGTCAGCGTGAGAGACTCCGGCAAGGAGCCAGACGGGGCTCCGGGATCGTGCGGATGCGACAGCCAGGAGCATGGATGGGCGGACGGACGGGCCCGGCCTTCGACCGGTCACGGCAGCTGCAGCGCCGTACGGTGCTGCGCGCGGGACTCACCGCAGCGGTCGGCATTCCCCTGCTGTCGGCCTGCCAGACCCGCACGCACAACTACGGCGAGCTGCGGATCCCCGCGCCCGACAACCCGATCCGCTGGCCGATCAGCAAGAAGCACCCGATCATCGAGTCCGGCCTGAAGCCCAAGCCAGGCAGCACGCTGCGGATCTACAACTACGCCGACTACCTCTCGCCGCGGATGATGAAGGACTTCGAGGCGCAGTGGGGCGTCGACATCCACCTGTCGACCTTCAACGACGCGGACGAGGCCCTGACCAAGATCGCGTCCGGCGGTCTGGGCTTCGACCTCTACTTCCCGGGCTACGACTCGGTCGGCAAGCTGATCCTGGCCGACCTGCTGCGGCCGCTCAACCGCGACTACCTGACCAACGCCAAGAACCTGTGGCACAGCTTCGACAACCCCTGGTACGACGTGGGGTCGCGCTACACGATCCCCTACACGATCTTCTCGACCGGCATCGGTTGGCGGACCGACCTGGCCGACGTCAACGTCGACCAGTACAAGAACCCGTTCGACGTCTTCTGGGACACGCAGTACCGCGACAACATGGCGATCCTCGACGACTGGCACACCGCGATCGCGATGGTGCTGATGCGCAACGGCGTCGACGACATCAACACCACCAACGCGGCGTACCTCGAGGAAGCGCGTGTGGCGCTCCTCGACCTCCGCAAGACCATGAACCCCAAGGTCACCATCCAGATGTACACCGAGATGCCGGCCGGGCAGTACGGCCTGGCTCAGTTCTGGTCCGGTGACGCGATCAACATGCCCTACTACCTCCCGAAGAAGGTCAGCCCCGACGTGCTGCGCTACTGGTTCCCGCCGGACGGGGTCGGCGGGGTCGACAACGACCTGTGCGTCTGCCTGGCCCAGGGCGACAATCCGGTGGCCGCGCACTACTTCATGAACGCCATCCTCGACGAGACCAGCGCCGGTCAGAACTTCGGGTTCACCGGCTACCAGCCGCCCCTGAAGCAGTTCACGCCGAGCACGCTGGTCAAGCAGGGCTACGTCCCGGAGAACCTCTCCACTGCAGTGGTGCAGGAGAGTGACTTCAAGAAGGGGCTGCCGTTGCTGGGGCTGCCCGTCACCGCCGACAACGAGTACCACCAGATCTGGCAGGAGTTCAAGGCCGGTGGCTGAGGCGCCGACCGAGACGCCGGTCCGGGCTGAGCCCGAGCCACCGAGCGCCGTACCCGAGCCACGCAAGTCAGATTCCGAGCCCCGCCGCGGCGTCGGCAGCCGATGGTTCTGGAGCGGCCTGGCGATCCCGGGGACGGTGTGGCTGTGCGTCCTGTTCATCGCGCCGCTGTACGTCGTACTGGCCATCCTGTTCGGCACCATCGACCCGATCCTCCGGCAGCCGGTCCCGGTCTGGAACCCGCTGGACTGGGACTTCTCGCAGTTCACCTTCGTGATGGGCCGGATCTTCGGCCCCGACGCCTACTTCCGCCCGGCCCTGATCCGCACGGTGCTCTACGTGACCACCGCCAGCCTGCTCTGCCTGGTCATCGCCTACCCGGTCGCGTACTTCGTCGCCCGCTTCGGCGGCCGCTGGAAGGGGCTGCTCCTCGCGGCCCTGATCGCGCCGTTCTGGATCAGCTACATGATGCGGATGCTGGCCTGGGTCAACCTCTTGCAGACCGACGGCCTGGTGAACAAGGCGCTCAGCGCGGGCGGCTTGTTCAACGTCCACGTCGCCTGGCTCCAGGGCCACGGCTACACGGTGGTCCTCGGCCTCGTCTACGGCTACGTGCCCTACATGATCCTGCCGCTGTACGCCGGGCTCGACCGCGCGCCGGCGGCGATGCTCGAGGCCGCCCGTGACCTGGGCGCGAGCCGCTCGCAGACCTTCTGGCGGGTGACCTGGCCGCTGACGCGCACCGCCGTCGTGGTCAGCCTGCTCGTGACCAGCCTGCCGATGCTGGGTGACTACTTCACCGTCGACCTGCTGTCGGGCTCGCCGTCCACCTCGATGATCGGCAACCTCATCAACAACTCCGTGCTGACCCCGGGCCAGACCGGGCAGGCCGGCGCCTTCGTGCTGATCGTGCTGGTGGTCTCGGTGATCCCGATGTTCATCTACCTGCGCAGCACCCGCTCCGGCACGGACATCGCGACGTGAGCGCCATTTCCAGCCCGATCGCGTGGTGGCGGAACCCGTGGCGGCGCCCGTGGGGGCTCGCGCTGATCACCGCTGTCTACCTGACCTGGTCGCTGCTGCCGGTGGCGGTCGCCGTGCTCTTCTCGTTCAACGCCGGGCGCTCGCGGGTGACCTGGCAGGGCTTCTCGATGCGGTGGTACTACGGCGACCCGCTGCGCTCGGTGTGGCACGACGCCAGCCTGCACACGGCGCTGACCCACACGCTGCTGCTGGGAGTCATCGCCACCGCGATCACGGTGCCGCTCGGGGTCGCGATGGCGCTCGGGCTCGACCGCTGGCGCGGCCGGATCCCGTCGGGGGCGAACCTCGCGGTGATCGTGTCCTTCGTGCTGCCCGAGATCCTGATGGCGGTCTCACTGCTGTTCGTCGCCACGGTGCTGGTCTCGCCGCTCAAGCTCGGTACGTCCGGCCAGGTGCTCGGGCTGGTCACGTTCCAGCTCTCGTGGCCGGTCGTGATCGTGCGCGCCCGCCTGCTGACCATCGGCCGCGACTACGAGGAGGCCGCGGTCGACCTCGGCGCCTCCCCGGCCGGCGCGGTGTGGAGAGTGCTGCTGAAGCTCCTCTATCCCGCGATCTTCGCCAGCGCGGTGCTGGTCTTCGCCGACGTCATCGACGACTTCATCCTGGTGCGCTACCTCTCCGGCGACTCGAGCACCGAGACGGTCTCCATCAAGGTCTACAACACGGCGCGGGCCGCTCCGACGCCGGCGCTGAACGCGCTCACCACGCTGCTCCTGGTCGCGGCGCTGGTCGCCGTGACGCTGGGCTACCTGGGCTACCGGTGGTTCACCCGTGGCGAGAAGGGCGCCAGCGGTATCGACGTGTTCGCGGGCGAGGCCTAGACTTACTGAACCACCGTTCAGTTCGTGAAGGAGGCGAGATGCCGACGATCCCACCCGCACCGCTCGACCAGGCTCAGCTGGAGCTGTCTCTGGCGCCGTTCGGTTCCAGCCGGATGCTGCCCCGAGACGCCTACCTGTCCGCGGACGTGCTGGCGTGGGAACGCACGCATCTGTTCGAGGGCTGGATGTGCCTGGGTCGCTCGGCCGAGATCAAGCCGGGCGGGATGCGAGCGGAGTCGGTCGGGGAGTACGGCGTGCTCCTCACCCGCGACCAGGAGGGCGTCCTCCGGGCCTTCGAGAACGCGTGCCGGCACCGCGGCCACGAGCTGCTGCCCTGCGGCGGGTCGGCCGACGCGCGGGCGATCGTCTGCCCGTACCACGCCTGGTCCTACCGGCACGACGGCAGTCTGATCGGCGCCCCGCACTTCAAGGAGGTCGAGTCGTTCGACAAGTCGACGCTCGGGCTGAAGCCGGTGCGCGTCCAGGAGTGGCACGGCTGGGTCTTCGTCGACCGGTCCGGGACGGCGGAGGACTTCACGTCGTACATCGGAGAGCTCGAGCAGATCGTCGCGCCGTACGACGCCGAGTCACTGGTGACCAGCGAGACCCACCAGTACGACGTCGAGGCGAACTGGAAGGTCATCGTCGAGAACTACCAGGAGTGCTACCACTGCTCGATGATCCACCCCGAGCTGTGCCGGGTCTCGCCGCCGACGAGCGGGGAGAACATCGAGCGCGACGGCAACTGGGTCGGCGGCTGGATGGAGCTGCGGCAGGGCGCCGAGACGATGTCGCTCGACGGCCGCAGCGGCGGGGTCGCGATGGCGCGGCTCGACGAGCACGAGCTGTCGACGGTGATGTACGTCGCCGTCCTGCCCAACCTGCTGATCTCGCTGCACCCCGACTACGTGATGACTCACCTCCTGGTGCCGATCACCCCGGACCGCACCCGGATCACCTGCTCCTGGGCGTTCCCGCGTGAGGTGGCCGAGAAGCCCGACTTCAGCCCGGCGTACGCCGTCGACTTCTGGGACCTCACCAACCGTCAGGACTGGGCGGCCTGCGAGTCGGTCCAGCGCGGCATGTCCGCACCGCACTACGAGGCAGGCCCCCTCGCCCCCGACGAGGACGGCGTGTACCAGTTCGTGAGCCGCCTCGCCCAGGCCTACCGCGGCACCCCCTGACACCCAGTCGGCGCAAAGAGACACGTAGAACCCGCCCAGTCGGCGCAAACAGACACCCCAAACACGCCGAGTCGTCATATGACGACTCGGCGTTGTTTCGCTGCTCTTTTGTGACGACTCGGCGTTGTTTCGACGCCTCTTTGCGCCGACTCGGTGAGGGTCAGCTGGTCCAGGCGGTCCAGAGGGCGGCGTACTCGCCGTCCTGAGCGACCAGCTCGTGGTGGGAGCCGAGCTCGATGATCTCGCCGTCGATGACCACGGCGATCCGGTCGGCGTCGTGGGCGGTGTGCAGCCGGTGGGCGATCGCCACCACGGTGCGGCCGTCGAGGAGCGCGTTCATCGAGCCCTCCAGGGTGCGCGCCGTACGCGGGTCGATCAGTGACGTGGCCTCGTCGAGCACCAGGGTGTGGGGGTCGGCGATGATCAGCCGCGCCAGCGCGATCTGCTGCGCCTGGGCAGGCGTCAGCGACTGGTTGCCCGACCCGATCAACGTGTCGAGCCCCGCCGGCAGCCGTTCCACCCAGTCGCGCGAGCCCACCGCTGACAGCGCGTCGTAGACCGCCTCGTCGGAGGAGTCCTCGCGGGCCAGGATGATGTTGTCGCGCACGCTGCCGACGAACACATGGTGCTCCTGGGTGACCAGCGCGACCTCGGTGCGCAGGTTCTCCAGCGGCAGGGCGATCAGGTCGACACCGCCGACCTTCACCGATCCGGTCCGCGGCCCGTTGATCCCGGACAGCAGCCGCCCGAGGGTCGACTTGCCCGACCCCGACGGCCCGACGATCGCCAGCCGCTCCCCGACGCGCAGGTCGAGCGACACCCCGTGGAGTACGTCGTGACCCTCGCGGTAGGCGAAGCGCAGGTCCTCCCCGACCAGGTGCGGCCCGTCCGGCTCGTCGGTACCCGGGGTGCGGTCCTCGGGCACCTCCGCGATGCCGAGCAGTCGGCTGGTCGAGGCGACCCCGACCTGTAGGCGGTCCATCTCGCCGACCAGTCGGTCGAGCGGCCCGCTCAGCGACTCGACGTACAGCAGTGCGGCCGTGATCTGCCCGGGCGAGACCCAGCCGCGCTGGTAGCCGTAGCCACCGACGAGCAGGGTGATCACGCGCGGGGTGTTGAACGCGATGTCGATGACGCTGAAGAGCAGGTTCCGCAGGGTCATCGTGTAGCGCTCGGCCTGCCCCGACACCGCCATGTCGTCGTCGCCCGCGCGCACCCGCAGGTCTGAGAGCCCCAGCGCCTCGACGGTCCGGGCACCCTCCGTGGTCTCGGTGAGGGTGGTGTTGATCCGGGAGTACGTCGCGCCCTCGGTGATGTAGCCCTTCGGCGCGCGCTGGAGGTAGCGGCGTACCTGGAACCACGACGAGCCGATCACCAGCAGGGACGGCACGGCCAGCAGCACCGAGTTCAGCAGCATCGCCACGATCGAGAGCGCGACGGTCAGGCCGGAGATGATCGCCTGCGGCACGCCGAACTGCACCGAGCGGCTCATCGTGCCGACGTCGCGGGTCACCCGGGTGACCAGGTCACCGGTCGACGCGCCCTCGACCCGGCCCAGCGGCAGGCGCAGCACCGTGCGCACGATGAACTCGCGCGCCGACGCCAGCAGGTCCTGCCCGAAGATCGTCGACGTGCCCTGCGCCAGGAACGTCAGGACTGCCTGAGTGCAGACGACCGCGACGATCACCCACGCCAAGTGGTTGAGACTGCTCAGCTGAGCAGCCTGGCTGCCGCCTGCGACGAGGCGGTTGACCAGGTTGCCGAGCAGTCGAGGTATGACGAGCGCCGTGGCGGCCGCGAGGGCGTTGAGGACGATCAGCCAGAAGGTGATGCCCTTGCGCTCGCGGAGCAGCCCACGGAAGAACGCCATCACCACGTGGTTGTCGGCCACCGGCCAGCCACGCACCGGGTTGCGCGACGCGGCGTACGTGTCCAGCGCCCGCTGCTCGCGCAGCAGGTGACGACGGCGCAGCGCCGAGACACGTTCGCGACGAGACGTCCCGGGTGGGGGAGGGATCAGCTCGGGCGGGACCGCCGGCTCGGCGGTCGCGCGCTCGCGCCAGGTCTGCTCGGAGGTGGACAGCGGGTCAGACAGGACTGTGCTCATGGCCGGACACCTCCTCCACGGGCGCGTCCATCGCGGCGCGGGCGACGACGCGGCGGTACGCCGGGCTGTCGCGGAGCAGGTCCTCGTGGGTGCCGTCCTCGGTCACCCGGCCGTTCTCGAAGAGCACGACCCGGTCCGCGTAGTGCAGCCACAGTGGCGACACGGTGCTGACCACGGTGGTCCGCCCGTGGCGGACGGCAGCGACCCGCGCCGCGATCCTGGCCTCGGTGTGGGCGTCGACGGCCGAGGTGGGATCGACCAGCACCAGGATCGGAGCGTCGGTGGCGAGCGCCCGCGCCAGCACGACGCGCTGGCGCTGACCGCCCGAGAGCCCGCGGCCGCGCTCGTCGAGCACGCCCTGCCAGCCTCCCGGCAGCGCGTCGTACACGTCCTCGGCGTTGGCCACGCGCACGGCCTCCTCGGCCTGGGCCCGGGTCAGCCGGCCGTGCGGGTCGATGGCGTCCTGCAGCGTGCCCGCGAAGAGCTGGCTGTTGGTGTCGCTGACCAGGATCTGGCGGCGTACGTCGTCGAGCGAGGCCGCGCCGAGGTCGACGCCGCCGAGCTTGACGCCCCACTCGCGGTTGGCCAGCTCCTCGTCGAGCGCGGCCAGACGGGCGCGCTCCGCTAGTCGCTGCGCCCGGGCGCGGCGGGCCGCGCGGCCCTTGATGCCCTCCTCGAGCTCCTGGCTGACCGGCTCGGTGTCGGCCGGCAGGTACCTCCCGAGCCGGTCGGCGAGCGCGGACGTCTCCTCGGGCACCGCGCACACCACGATCGTCAGCTGGCCGTGGCGTGCCACGAAGCCGGTGACCTCGTCGTAGAGGTCCGCGTCGTGGGGGAGCGGCGTGCTCTCGGCCTGGTCGGGCCAGGGCGGCTGCTCCTCGAAGATCGCGACCGCCTTCCGGGCCGAGACCATGGCGCGGGTGGTCTTCTGCGCGAGCTCGAAGAACGTCTGGATCGGGTAGATCATGAACAGGGCGTAGCCCAGGAAGCTGATCAGCTGGCCGATCTCCAGGTCGCCGGAGATCACCTGGCGGCTACCGAGCCACACCAGCAGCACGATGAAGACGCCGGAGAAGAGCACGCCGACCGCCTCGATCGCGGCCTGCCACATGCCGGCGCCCACGCCCGCCTCGCGGGCGAGCTGCGACTGACGGTCGTAGTTGCGGCCGAAGGTCCGCTCGCCACCGATACCTCGCAGGATGCGCAGCCCCGCCACGATGTCGGTGGCCATCGAGGTCAGGTCGGAGTTGCGGCCACGCTCGATCTGCTGCTTGCGGTGCAGCGGCCGCAACAGCGGGAGCGCCGCCCCGACCAGCACTGGCGCAGCCAGCAGCATCAGCACCCCGAGCTCGGGCGACGTGCTGAGGACGATGAACGCGACCACCAGGTAGGAGATCAGCTGCGAGCCGGAGCGGGACACGATCTCGGTGAGCGCGCCGAACTCGTCGGAGTCGGCGGAGGCGACGCTGAGCACCTCGCCGGTCGGCGTACGACGTGGCAGGACGTGGCCCATCTGCGCGACCTTGCGGGTCACCATCTTCATGGTCCCGTAGAGCGCGATCAGCCAGCTGCGCACGATCAGGGTGTGCATGACGATCCCGAAGAGGGCGCCGACCATCGTGACCAGCAGCAGCAGACCGGCCCACTTGAGGGTCTGGTCCACCGACCCGGGCACGATCCCGTCGTCGATCGCCTTGCCGAAGATCCAGGGACCGAGCGTGAGCGGGAGCTGCCACAGCACCCCGACCGCCGTCGTCAGCAGGATCAGGCGCCACTGCATCCTCAGGAACCATCGGAGCAACGCCGCCGGGGTGCGCGTGTCCGGCGCGGGACCCGTCTTCTCTCCGGGCGCGCTGTAGAAGGTGGAAATCTCCGGTGGGAAGTCGCGCATGGCTCCCCGAGCCTAGGCGTCGTAGGGCGTGCCAGCGACCGAGTTTCCCAGGTCAGCAACGGTTCGGCGGCGGCTGGCGCGAGGTTCTAGTCTGGCGCCATGTCCTACTACCGCAGCGTCGGCTCGGTGCCGCCGAAGCGCCACACCCAGCACCGCGACGAGGACGGGAACCTCTACCGCGAGGAGCTGATGGGGGAGGAGGGCTTCTCCTCGGACTCCTCGCTGCTGTACCACCGCGGCGTCCCGTCGGCGATCGTCGACTCCCAGGTGTGGGACCTGCCCGACCAGACCCGGATCCCCAACCACCCGCTGAAGCCGCGGCACCTGAAGCTGCATGATCTCGACTTCGCTCGATCGACGGAGGAGGGCGGCTCGGCCGGCGTCGGCCCTTGCCCGGTCGAGGGGCGGCGGATGATCCTGGGCAACAACGACGTCCGGATCGGGTACGTCGTCACCGGCACCGACCCCTCGCCGCTCTACCGCAACGCGATCGGCGACGAGTGCGTGTACGTCGAGTCCGGCACCGGCACCGTCGAGACCGTCTTCGGGGTGATCTCCTACCGCACCGGTGACTACGTGCTGATCCCACGGTCGACCGACCACCGGTGGGTGCCCAGCGAGGCGAGCCGGCTCTACCCGATCGAGGCCAACTCCCACATCGCACCGCCGAAGCGCTACCTCTCCCGCTACGGGCAGCTGCTCGAGCACGCGCCGTACTGCGAGCGCGACCTGCACGGACCCGGCGAGACCTTCGTGGTCTCGACCGGCTCGACCGACGACCCGACCGACGTCGAGGTGCTGGTCAAGCACCGCGCCGGCGGTCAGATCGTCGGCACCCGGCTGACCTACGCGACGCACCCGTTCGACGTGGTGGGCTGGGACGGCTGCCTCTACCCGTTCACGTTCAACGTCGAGGACTACATGCCGATCACCGGCAAGATCCACCAGCCGCCGCCGGTGCACCAGGTGTGGGAGGGCCACAACTTCGTGGTCTGCAACTTCCTGCCCCGCAAGGTCGACTACCACCCGCTGGCGATCCCGGTCCCCTACTACCACTCCAACGTCGACAGCGACGAGGTGATGTTCTACGTCGGCGGCGACTACGAGGCGCGCAAGGGCTCGGGCATCAACCTCGGCTCGATATCGCTGCACCCCGGCGGCTATGCGCACGGCCCGCAGCCCAGTGCGATCGAGGCGTCGCTGGGTGCGGAGTTCTTCGACGAGTCGGCCGTCATGGTCGACACCTTCGCCCCGCTCGAGCTCGGCGAGGGCGGCGTCGCGGCCGAGGACCCGGCGTATGCCTGGACCTGGGCCGGCCGCGGGCCCGACGCCGATGTCTCCAGTGGCGACGACGGCGGCGACGGCGGCCCGGCGGTCTACTCCAACTCGTGATGACCGAGATCCTCACCCCCCGCGACGTACCCCTGGGCGGCCTGCGCGCCATGAACGTACGTCGCACCCTGCCGCAGCGGCAGCGGTCGCTGATCGGCGCCTGGTGCTTCCTCGACCACTACGGGCCCGACCGCGTCGACGAGTCCGGGGGCATGCTCGTCGCGCCCCACCCCCACATCGGGCTGCAGACGGTCAGCTGGCTCTTCGGCGGCTCGATCGAGCACCGCGACAGCGTCGGCACCCATGCCCTGGTAAGGCCCGGTGAGCTCAACCTGATGACCGCCGGCCGCGGCATCTCCCACTCCGAGGTCTCCACCGACGAGGCGACCGTGCTGCACGGCGTCCAGCTCTGGGTCGCGCTACCCGCGGCCCACCGTGACACCGAGCCGTCGTTCACCCACTACGTCCCCCCGGTCGTGCACGGTCAGGGCTGGGACGCCCAGGTGTTCCTGGGCTCGATGTTCGGGGCCACCTCGACGGTGGAGACCTTCAGCCCGCTGTTCGGTGCCGAGGTGATCGTCGACGGCGGCACCACGATCACCCCCGAGACCGACCCGGGCTACGAGTACGGCGTACTCGTCGACTTCGGGGCCGTCCACGTCAACGGCGCCGAGGTGACGCGCAACGAGCTGGCGTACGTCGCGCCCGGTGAACCGCTCGCGATCCAGGCCGACGACCTCTCCCACCTGCTCCTGCTCGGCGGCCCGCCGTTCGGTGAGGAGATCGTGATGTGGTGGAACTTCGTCGGCCGCGACCACGAGGAGATCGTGCAGGCGCGTACGGACTGGATGTCCCAGGTCACCGACAACAACGGAATCCTTCAGGACAGCCAGGAGATCTACGACGGCCGCTTCGGCATCGTCGAGGGCGACCACCTCCCCCCGATCCCCGCCCCGGTCCTCCCCAACGCCCGCCTCAAACCCCGTCGCTGACTCGTTGAATTGGCCCTCCGGGTCCGTTGAGTTGGCCCTCCGGGTCCGTTGAGTTGGCCCTCCGGGCCAGCGCCCGCACCGCAAGGGCCAAGTGAACGAGCCCGGAGGGCCAACTCAACGAGCGGTGTCGGTGGGGGGTGGGAGGATCGGCGGCATGGCTGGACCTGCGGTGGGAGCGGACGGCCTCGCCCGTTGCCCCTGGGGTGACGGCGACGACGTGATGCGCGCCTACCACGACACCGAGTGGGGGGTGCCGGTCGTCGGTGAGGCGGCTCACCTCGAGCGGCTGACGCTGGAGGCGTTCCAGTCCGGGCTGTCCTGGCGGACCATCTTGATGAAGCGTCCGGCGTTCCGCGACGCCTTCGCCGGGTTCGACGCCGACCAGATCGCGGCGTACGACGAGCGTGACGTGGCGCGGCTGATGGCCGACGCCGGCATCGTCCGCAACGTCGCCAAGGTCAACGCCGCGATCACCAACGCGCGGGCCACGGTCGCCCTCCGCGACCACGGCGGCCTGGTCGCCCTCGTCGAGGAACACCGTCCGGCCGACCATCGGTCGCCGAGGCAGACCGAGGAGCTCCAGGCCAAGACGCCCGAGTCGCTGGCCCTGTCCAAGGCGCTGAAGAAGGTCGGGTTCGCGTTCGTCGGGCCGACCACGATGTACGCGCTGATGGAGGCGATCGGGATCGTCGACGACCACCTCGTCGGCTGTCACCGCCACGGCCTCGGACCCGCCGACTGACGTAGCCGGCAGACGTATCTGCGGCAGCCCCATCGCCTCCTGAACAGATGCACGGGGTCGACGAGGACCCGGTGTCATTCCCTGTGGGGCGCCGAGAGGCGCACCATCGACGGCCGCCGGATTCATCCCCGGCGGCCGTCACTTGTCTCAGCCCCTGGCGGTGCCGGTCAGGTCAGCGGATAGCCTCCCGCTCATGGCCCGTGTGCATGCCTTCACCGACGACGCTCTCGGCGACCTGGACGCAGTGGGACTGGTCTCCGGCCTGGCTGCCGGCGACGTGTCGATCCCCGAGGTGGTCGACGCGGCCATCGCCCGCACCGAGCAGGTGGCGCCGGCGCTCAACGCCCTCGCGGCCGACTGCTACGACCGGGCCCGGGCCGAGGCCGCCGACCCGCGGGGCGGCTACTTCGCCGGCGTACCGACCTTCCTCAAGGACAACGTCGACCTCGCCGGGTTCCCGACCATGCAGGGCGCCGACGCGTTCGACCCGCGGCCGGCCAAGCGCGACGGCGACTTCGCCCGGATGTTCCTGGCCACCGGGCTGGTGCCGATCGGCAAGACCCAGCTGTCGGAGTACGGCTTCAGCGCCTCAGCCGAGCACGCCCGGCTGGGTGCGGTCCGATCGCCGTGGTCGACCGACCACACGGCCGGCGCCTCGTCGGCCGGTACGGCGGCACTCGTCGCCGCGGGCGCCGTACCGTTCGCACACGGCAACGACGGCGGCGGCTCGATCCGGATCCCGGCCGCCATCAACGGCCTGGTGGGTCTCAAGCCGACCCGCGGCCGGCTGCCCCAGGACCGCGCGCTGCGCCAGATGCCGGTCCGGATCGTCTCCGACGGCGTGCTCACCCGGTCGGTCCGCGACAGCGCCGCCTTCCTCCGCGAGGCCGAGCGCGTCTACCGCGACCTGCGGCTGGCACCGGTGGGCGACGTCCGCGGGCCGGGGCGCGCGCGCCGTACCGTCGCCGTCGTCACCGACGGCATCGACGTCAGCGCGAGCCCGGAGGTCACCGAGCTCACCCGCAAGACTGCCGCTCTCCTGGAGTCGCTCGGGCACCACGTCGAGTGGATCGAGCAGCCGATGCCGGCGTCGTTCAAGGACGACTTCCTGCTCTACTGGTCGTCGCTCGCCTCGGCCATCACCGCGACCGGGCGGTTGGAGCACGGCCGCTCGTGGGACGCCACCAAGCTCGACCTGTTCACCCAGGGCCTCGACCACCACTGCCGCAGCAACCTGCGCCGGCTTCCCGGTGCGACCGCGAGGCTCCGGAGGTCCGGGCGGATCGCCGAGGACCTGCACGGACGGTACGACGTCGTCCTCACCCCCACACTCGCCCACCAGACCCCGGAGATCGGCTGGCTCGACCCGGCCCAGGGCTTCGACACCGTGATGGGGCGCCTGCTCGAGTGGGTCGCCTTCACCCCTCTCCAGAACGCCACCGGTGCCCCCGCCATCTCCCTGCCGCTGGCGACCACCGCCGCCGCTCTCCCGCAGGGGATGATGCTCGCCGCCGGCCACGGCGGCGAGGCGATGCTGCTCGAGCTCGCCTACGAGCTGGAGGAGGCCCAGCCCTGGCCCCTCCTCTGCGACGCCTGACGCGCGGGCGTTGCTAACGTCGGGCTCATGCGCGCAGTCGTGTACTCCAAGCCCGGTGACTCGTCCGTCCTGGAGCCGGTCGAGCGTGACCTGCCGACGCCCCACTGGGGCCAGGTGCGGGTGAAGCTCGCGGTCGCGGGGGTGAACCCCACCGACTGGAAGTTCCGGGCGGGCGCCACCTCGCCGTCCCTGCCGTACGACGAGATCGTGCCCGGCCAGGACGGCGCCGGGGTCGTCGACGAGGTCGGCAACGGCGTCAACGGCCTCGCGGTCGGCGAGCGGGTGTGGGTCTTCCTGGCCCAGCACGAGAGCCCGCACGGCACCGCGGCCGAGTACACCGTGGTCCCGGCCGAACGAGTGGTCCCGCTCCCCGGCTCCACGTCGTACGACGTGGGCGCCAGCCTCGGCGTGCCGGCGATGACCGCCCACCGCTGCCTCACCGTGCACGAGGACGGTCCCGACCGGCTCTCACGGGGAGCGCTCGAGGGCCGGGTCGTGCTGGTGACCGGAGGAGCCGGCGCGGTCGGTCACGCCGCGATCCAGCTGGCCCGCTGGGCTGGTGCCACCGTCGTCACGACCGTCAGCGGCGACGAGAAGGGGCGGCTGGCGACGGCGGCGGGCGCCCACCACGTCGTCGACTACACCAGCAGCGACCCCGCCGCCCGGATCCGCGAGGTCGCCCCCGACGGTGTCGACCTCGTCGTCGACGTGGCGATCATCCAGAACGCCGAGCTCATCTCGCGGGTGATCAAGACCCGCGGCTCGGTCGCGGTCTACGCCAACACCGGCGGCACCAAGCTGAAGCTGCAGGTGCGCGACTTCATGAGCCTCAATGCGCGGCTGCAGTTCGTGCTGCTCTACACGGTCGGTGCTACGGCGCTGAACGCCGCGGCCGAGGACGTCACCGCGGCGGTGGCCGACGGCGCGCTCGAGGTCGGCGAGGAGCACGGCCTGCCGCTGACCCGGTTCCCGCTCGAGGAGACCGCCGCCGCACACGACGCGGTCGAGCAGGGCACCGTCGGCAAGGTGCTGATCGACATCGCGGACGTCTAGCGACGCTGCACCAGCAGCGCCTGGGCCGACCTAGCGACCGGGCCGAGCTCGTCGTACGCCGTGGCCGAGGCGATGCCGACCGACCCGGGGCCGAGGGCGGTGACCGCGTCGAGGCAGATCCACTCCCCGACCGGCTCCCGGAGGACGTGCACAGTGAGCTCGGTGTTGAGGAACGCCCACTCGCGGACGTCGAGCATCGAGCTGACCCCCGACGCCGAGTCGACGCATGCCAGCAGGCGCTGCACCGGTGACATCGCCTCGCCCTCGACGAGTGCGGGCGGACGCATCCAGACGACACCGTGCCCGGGGTCGCCGAGGCCGCCGGAGATCCAGCGCCACTCGACGGCATCGAGGTAGCCCGCGCTCCAGCCGGCCGGCCGCTCACGCTCCTGCCCGTCGGCCGGTCCGTGTGCCGGTGGCGGACCGGCAGCGACCGGCCCGGAGTCCGACCGCGGGAACAGCCAGGCCGAGACGTTCGCGACGAGCCGGTCGCGGGCCTCGTCGCGCAGGGTCGCCTGCGCCAGCGACACCGACCGCCCGGGCCGCACGATCGAGGCGGAGACCGCGAGCTCACCCACCGGGACCGGGCCCAGCAGGTCCATCGTGAACCGCCCGACGACACCCGCGTCGAGGCCCTCGACGGCCCGTCCGAGGAGGGCCGCCGGCGGGCCCCCGTGCTGGGCGTCGAGCGACCAGGGACCGGCCGTCGTGGGCAGCGACTCCACGCCCTCGAAGCCGTCCCGGAGACGGTAGAAGTGAGCGGTGGCAGAGGATTTCGGGATCATGTCTACGCCTGTGTATCCTTCACGGTCGTTGCCCCTTTAGCTCAGACGGCAGAGCGTCTCCATGGTAAGGAGAAGGTCTACGGTTCGATTCCGTAAAGGGGCTCTGGGCAGGGGCGCCCCCGCCCCTCCTGGTGGGGTAGCTCAGGTGGTTAGAGCACACGGCTCATAATCGTGGTGTCGCGGGTTCGAATCCCGCCCCCACTACACAGGATCGACAGCAGACCGACTCGAAGGAAACCCCGTGGCCAGCAAGAGCTCCGACGTTCGCCCCAAGATCACGCTCGCGTGCACCGAGTGCAAGGAGCGCAACTACATCACCAAGAAGAACCGCCGCAACGACCCCGACCGCATGGAGCTGTCGAAGTACTGCCCGCGCTGCCGCTGCCACCAGCCGCACCGCGAGACCCGCTGAACGTCCCGGAGACTGAGCTTGCGAAGTCTCCGATCAGGACGGCAGATCGAGGAGCGTCGGCTGGGCCCGAGCCTGCGAGGGGACAGCGACGCGTCTCGAGATCCGCTCCGATCACCGGTCACATGCCCGCCCAGACATGGGCGGGCATTGTCGTCTCCGGGGCCCGGCGCCGGCGCTGCTAGCGTTCCGGACATGGCAGTCGACGCGTCCCTGGCCGGCCGCACCTTCCCGCCGACCACGTCGTACGACGTGACCGAGCAGGCGGTGACCGCGTTCGCTGCCGCCACCGGTACGCCGTACCGGCCCGGCGACCCAGCGCCCGCCACCTTCCCGATCGTGGTCGCCTTCGGCGCCATGCAGGGGCTGATGGTCGACCCCGACGTCGGCATCGAGCTCCACCACGTCGTGCACGGTCAGCAGAAGTTCGTCCACGAGCGGCCGATCGTGGTCGGCGACCGACTCACCGCCACCCTCACCGTCAGCGGGCTGCGGCAGATCGCCGGCACCGACATCATCGCCACCTCGAGCGCGATCACCGACGGCGACGGCGCCCTGGTCTGCACGGCCGAGGCGACGCTGGTCCACAAGGCCGGTGCCTGATGGACGACCTCACCCCCACGACGTACCCCGTCACCCGCGCCGACCTGATCGCCTACGCCGAGGCCAGCGGCGACCCGAACCCGATCCACCAGGACCCCGAAGTCGCCCGCAGCGTCGGGCTTCCCGATGTGATCGCGCACGGCATGTACACGCTCGCGCTGGCTGCTCGCTACGTCGACGAGCAGCTCGGCGAGCCGGGCCGGATCGCCGAGCTCGGAGCCAAGTTCACCAAGCCGGTGGTCGTGCCCGAGAGTGGCACCGAGGTGCAGGTCGAGGGCAGCTGGCGCGACGACCACACGATCGCGCTGCGCGTCACCTGCGGCGGTGAGACCGTCCTCGGCAACCCGGTAGCGGTTCTGCGTGGCTGAGCGTCTCAGCGACCACACGACGCTGCGCCTCGGTGGTCCTGCCCGTACCTGGGTGCGCGCGACCACCGAGGACGCGTTGGTCGACGCGGTACGACGTGCCGACGAGGCCGGCGAGCCGCTGCTCGTGCTCGGCGGCGGGAGCAACCTGGTGGTCGCCGACGAGGGCTTCGACGGCACCGTCGTCGAGGTCGGGACGTCCGGGCTGCGCGCCGACGCCGACAACGACGACCCCACCTGCGGTGGCGTCATCGTGCAGGTCGCAGCCGGCGAGGGCTGGGACGCTTTCGTCGCCACGGCCGTCGAGCGCCGGTGGGTCGGCGTCGAGGCACTCTCCGGCATCCCCGGCTCGGTCGGCGCGACCCCGATCCAGAACGTCGGCGCCTACGGCCAGGAGGTCTCCCAGACCATCAGCAAGGTACGGGTCTGGGACCGGCGGCTGAAGGGGGTTCGGACCTTCGCGGCCGCCGACTGCGGCTTCGGCTACCGCACCAGCCGCTTCAAGGCCGACCCGTCGCGCCACGTCGTCCTCGATGTCACCTTCCAGTTCCGGCAGGGCGAGCTGGGCGCGCCGGTGGCGTACGCCGAGCTGGCGCGCACCCTCGGCGTCGAGCCCGGCACCCGCGCCCCGATGACCGACGTACGACGTGCGGTGCTCGACCTGCGGGCCGGCAAGGGCATGGTCCTCGACCCCGCCGACCACGACACGTGGAGCGCCGGCTCCTTCTTCACCAACCCGGTGCTCGAGCCCGGACGTCTGCCCGACGGCGCGCCGGCCTGGCCGCAGCCCGACGGCTCGGTGAAGACCAGCGCCGCCTGGCTGATCGAGCGGGCCGGCTTCGGCAAGGGGTACGGCGAGGGCCCGGCGCGGCTGTCGACCAAGCATCCGTTGGCCCTGACCAACCGTGGTGGTGCGACGACCGCCGACCTCCTGGCACTCGCCCGCGAGGTGCGGGACGGGGTCGAGCAGCGGTTCGGGCTCCGGCTCGTCAACGAGCCGGTGCTGGTCGGCTGCGACCTCTGAGCCGAATCCTCAGAAACCCTGGCCCTGCTGCACGGGGCTGGGTGCGTCCGGGCTGTCCGGGACGGCCGCGATCAGCGCGATGACTCCGATGATCGCAACGATGCCGAGGACCAGCAGGACCGTGCCGATGATGCCCATGATCTTGCCGGCGTTGGCCTTGTCGCGGCCGCCGTACCGTCCGGGGTTCGCGTCGATCTCGCGCACCGACTTGCGTCCCATCGCCCACGCGAACGGCGCTAGCACCAGTGTGATGCCGCCGCAGAGGGCGACGCCGACCAGGCCGACGATGCCCAGCACCATCGCGGTCGTCGCCGACGGGTGGTCGGGCAACCCGGCCCCGAACCCTGGCGGGTAGGCGCCGTACGGCTGCGCACCGTAGGCATCCGGCGGGACGTACTGGTCGAACGAGCCCGGCTGCGGGTACGGGTTCGGGGGCGGCTGGTAGGGGTTCTGCTGCGGAGCGGCGTACGGGTTCTGCGGTGCGGCGTAGGGGTTCTGCTGGGGGCTGCCGTAGGGGTTGGGCGACGGGGGGACGGCACCCGGGCCGGTGGGAGCGGCGTACGGCGTGGTGGGCGGCGGCGGCTCGGGCGGCGGCGTCCCCGTGGGCCCGGAGATCGGCTGGGTCTCGTCGATGCCCGGATGCTCGTCGCTCATGGCGACATCGTGGCAGACCCCGGCGCGCCGGACAGCCAGTCCCCCACCTCCGCCAGCAGGCTCCTCTTCAGCTCCTCGGGGGCGCAGGACGCACGGACCGACATCGCGGCCAGCTCGGCCAAGGTCTCGTCGGACAGGTCGTGGGCCGCGCGCATCGTGGTGTACTGCCCGGCCAGCTGAGAACCGAACAGCAACGGGTCGTCCGCGCCCAGCGCGATGGTGGCCCCGGCCTCGAGCAGCTGCGGCAGCGGCACCGAGGTGAGGTCGGAGTAGACCCCGAGTGCGACGTTGGAGACCGGGCAGACCTCCAGCGCGATGCCGGCCTGGACCAGCCGGTCGAGCAGGGCGGGGTCCTCCGCCGACCGGACGCCGTGGCCGAGCCGGTCGGCGTGCAGCGAGTCGACGCAGCGGCGCACCGAGGCCGGCCCGACCAGCTCCCCGCCGTGCGGCACCAGGGTCAGCCCGGCCCGCTCGGCGATGCCGAAGGCCGGCGCGAAGTCCTCGGTCACCCCGCGCCGCTCGTCGTTGGAGAGGCCGAAGCCGACCACGCCGCGACCGGCGTACTGCGCAGCCAGCCGGGCCAGGGTGCGGGCGTCGAGGGGGTGGCGGGTGCGGTTCGCGGCGATGACCACCGCGATACCGAGCCCGGTCGCGGCCGAGGACTCGCGGACGGCGTCGAGCACCAGGTCGGTGAACGCCGTGATCCCGCCGAACCGCGCGCCGTACCCCGAGGGGTCGACCTGGATCTCCAGCCAGCGCCCACCATCACGGACGTCGTCCTCCGCGGCCTCGCGGACCAGGCGTCGTACGTCGCCCTCCGTGCGCAGCACCGACCGGGCCACGTCGTAGAGCCGCTGGAAGCGGAACCAGCCCTTCTCGTCGGCCGCGGACAGCTGCGGCGGCCACTCGGCGACGAGCGAGTCGGGCAGCAGGATCCCGTCCCGCTCGGCCAGCTCGAGCAAGGTCGCGTGCCGCATCGAGCCCGTGAAGTGAAGGTGCAGGTGCGCCTTCGGCAGGCTCCGTACGTCGCGTATCGGTGGTCGAGCGGCGTCTCCCGTTGGTCGAGCGGAGTCTCCCGTTGGTCGAGCGGCGTCTCCCGTTGGTCGAGCGGCGTCTCCCGTTGGTCGAGCGGAGTCGAGACCCTGGCTCAAGCGAAGAGCTTCTGCAACCGGGTGATGCCCTCCACCAGGTCGTCGTCGCCGAGCGCGTAGGACAGCCGCAGGTAGCCCGGGCTGCCGAAGGCCTCACCGGGCACGACGGCCACCTCGACCTCCTCGAGGATGTACTCGGCGAGGTCGGCCGACGAGTCGATCGTGCGGTCGCCGGCCGAGGTCCGGTAGCTGCGTCCGAGCAGCCCCTTGACCGAGGGATAGGCGTAGAAGGCTCCCTCGGGCATCGGGCAGACCACGCCGTCGATCTCGCCTAGCATCGTCACGATGGTCTTGCGGCGTCGGTCGAAGGCCGTCTTCATCTCGTCGACCGCGGACAGGTCGCCGGCGACCGCAGCCAGCGCGGCCCGCTGGGCGACGTTGGAGACGTTGGACGTCGCGTGCGACTGCAGGTTGGTGGCGGCAGCGGCGAGGTCCTTCGGGGCGATCATCCAGCCGACCCGCCAGCCGGTCATCGCATACGTCTTCGCCACGCCGTTGACGACCACACAACTGTCGGCGAGCTCGGGGCACAGCACCGGCAGCGAGCCGGTCTCGACACCGTCGTAGACCAGGTGCTCGTAGATCTCGTCGGTCAGCACCCAGAGCTGGTGGTCCTCGACCCAGCGTCCGATCGCCCGGATCTCGTCGGCGGTGTAGACGGCCCCGGTCGGGTTGGACGGCGAGACGAACAGCAGCACCTTGGTGCGTTCGGTGCGGGCGGCCTCGAGCTGCTCGACGGTCACCTTGTAGCCCTGGGTCTCGTCGGCCAGCACCGGCACCGCGACGCCACCGGCGAGCTGGATCGCCTCGGGGTACGTCGTCCAGTACGGCGCCGGCACGATCACCTCGTCGCCGGGGTCGAGCATCGTGGCGAAGGCCTCGTAGATGGCCTGCTTGCCGCCGTTGGTGACCACGATCTGGGCGGGCGAGACGTCGTACCCGCTGTCGCGCCTCGTCTTGGCGGCGATCGCCTGCTTGAGCTCGGGCAGGCCGCCGGCGGGGGTGTAGCGGTGGTTCTTGGGGTCGCGGCAGGCCTCCACCGCGGCTTCGACGACGTAGTCGGGCGTCGGGAAGTCGGGCTCGCCGGCCCCGAAACCGATGACCGGCCGGCCCTCGGCCTTGAGCGCCTTGGCCTTGGCATCGACCTTGAGCGTCGCGGACTCGGCGATCGCGCCGATCCGGCCGGAGATCCGGCGCGTGCGGGGGCTGCTGCTCGCGGTGTCGCTCATGGGTCCATCGTAGAGGCGGCCTCCGGCGGGGCCGAGCCGGCGCCGGACCGGTTTGGACTCGCCTTCGGTGCTGCCCGTAGACTCAGGCCCTGGTGGTTCTCCCACATGCTTTGCCATGCCCTCGACACGGGCGGGCCTGGGCGGGAGGATCGAAGGGCACTAGCTCAACTGGCAGAGCATCGGTCTCCAAAACCGAAGGTTGGGGGTTCAAGTCCCTCGTGCCCTGCGAGGCAGCAACGAGAGTCCGACCATCCGGGTCGGCCCGAGGAGAACAGGGAAGAGGTGACCCACATGGCAGGCAATGCGGTGCGGTCGCGTGACGACCGGCGGAGTGAGCGCACGGGTCCGGTCCTGTTCTACCGGCAGGTCGTCGCCGAGCTGCGCAAGGTGGTCTGGCCGACCCAGCAGCAGCTGATCACCTACTTCTTCGTGGTGATCGTGTTCGTCGCCTTCATGATGGCGCTGGTCGCCGGGCTCGACCTGGGCATCGGCAAGGCGATCTTCTGGATCTTCAACGGCGCCAAGAACAACTAGCACCCCGAGCTACACCCGAGCTGGACCCCAGAGCTGAGGTATGGAGTAGACGTGTCGCAGTCAGACATCGAGCAGGACCCCACGGTGGAGGAGACCCCCATCGAGACGGTCGACGCCGACGACGTAGTCGTCGAGGAGCGGGTCGACGAGACCGCTGAGGCCGTCAGCGACGAGGCCGTCACCGACGAGGCCGTCACCGACGAGGCCGTCGACCGACGAGGCCGTCACCGACGAGGCCGTCACCGACGAGGCCGTCGACGAGGCGACCGACGAGGTCGACGCCGAGACCGACGCCGACGCCGACGGAGACTCCCGACGAGGAGACCCCCGACGAGGACGACCCGCTCGAGGCCTTCCGCCGCGAGCTGTGGGCCAAGCCGGGCGAGTGGTACGTCGTCCACACCTACTACGGCATGGAGAACCGCGTCCGCTCCAACCTCGAGAACCGCATCGTCTCCCTCAACATGGAGGACTACATCCACGAGATCGTGGTCCCCACCGAGGAGGTCGCGGAGATCAAGAACGGCCAGCGCAAGATGGTCAAGCGCACCGTCCTGCCGGGCTACGTGCTGGTCCGGATGGACCTCACCGACGAGTCGTGGGCCGCCGTCCGCCACACGCCGTCGGTGACCGGGTTCGTCGGCCAGGCCCACCAGCCGGTGCCGCTGAGCATGTCCGAGGTGGAGAACATGCTGGCCCCCGCTGCCCTGGCTCACGCCGAGCAGGCCTCCGGGTCCGCCGCCTCGGGTGGCTCGGCCACGACCCCCGCCAAGAAGCCGGTCGAGGTGGCCGACTTCGCCGAGTCCGACTCGGTGATGGTGGTCGACGGTCCGTTCGCCACGCTGCACGCGACGATCACCGAGATCAACGCCGAGGCCCAGCGGGTCAAGGCGCTGGTGGAGATCTTCGGCCGGGAGACCCCGGTCGAGCTCAGCTTCAACCAGATCCAGAAGGTCTGAGCCCTGCCCGCAGCTTGCTGCGGGCAGGAAAGGCGAGGAGGTTGAGGAGCGTCGACCCACACCCGAGCGAAGCGAGGGAGTGTGTGACGCGTGTCGAGACCGGTCGGTTGAGCAGAGAGACAAGGACCGTGGTCTCGACAAGCTCGACCGACGGAGCAGCTCGACCGACGGAGCAGCCCGACCGACGGTGACGGGTGGTTTCGAGACGGTCGCAGAGCGACCTCCTCAACCCCCGGGGGAGGCCGATTAGGCATCGTCGGCCCCGACGGACCAGAATGGTCCGGTTGCCCAGCAGTACGGCGCAACGCAAGGTGGCAGGGCCGGTCCGGCTCGCGATGACCACGACGTACGACACGAAGGACACAGAAGAGCAATGCCTCCCAAGAAGAAGATCGCTGCGCTGGTCAAGGTCCAGCTGCAGGCGGGTGCCGCAACGCCGGCGCCCCCCGTCGGTACCGCGCTCGGCCCGCACGGCGTCAACATCATGGACTTCTGCAAGGCCTACAACGCCCAGACGGAGTCGATGCGCGGCAACGTGATCCCGGTCGAGATCACCATCTACGAAGACCGCTCGTTCACGTTCATCACCAAGACGCCGCCCGCGGCCGAGCTGATCAAGAAGGCAGCCGGCGTGCAGAAGGGCTCCGGCGTCCCCCAGAAGGACAAGGTCGGCCGGATCACCAAGGACCAGGTCCGCGAGATCGCCACGACCAAGATGCCCGACCTCAATGCCAACGACATCGAGGCCGCGATGAAGATCGTCGAGGGCACCGCCCGCTCGATGGGCGTCCGCACCGACTGACCTCCCGCCGTGGGTCGCGCCTGTCGACACCACGGCAACCTGACCAACACCCCGTGGCAGGGCCGCGCTGGCCCGATGACCACACTGGAGAAGAGGAAGACCAGCCATGCAGCGCAGCAAGACCTACCGCGCCGCGGAGGAGACGTTCGACCGGGACGAGCTCTACTCCCCGCTGACCGCGATCAAGATCGCCAAGGACGCCAGCAAGAAGAAGTTCGACGAGACCGTCGACGTCGTCATGCGCCTTGGCGTCGACCCCCGCAAGGCCGACCAGATGGTGCGCGGCACCGTCAACCTGCCGCACGGCACCGGCAAGACCGCCCGGGTGCTCGTGTTCGCGAACGCCGAGAAGGCCGACGCCGCCCGTGAGGCCGGCGCCGACATCGTCGGCGGCGACGAGCTGATCGACAAGGTCAGCGGCGGCTGGCTCGACTTCGACGCCGTCGTCGCGACGCCGGACATGATGGGCAAGGTCGGCCGGCTCGGCCGCGTGCTCGGCCCCCGTGGCCTGATGCCCAACCCGAAGACCGGCACGGTGACCCCCGACGTCGCCAAGGCCGTCTCGGACATCAAGGGCGGCAAGATCGAGTTCCGCGTCGACCGCCACGCCAACCTGCACTTCATCATCGGCAAGGCATCGTTCCCGGAGAGCTCGCTGGCCGAGAACTACGCCGCCGCGCTCGAGGAGGTGCTGCGGCTCAAGCCGAGCAGCTCCAAGGGCAAGTACCTGCGCAAGGTCACCGTCTCGACGACGATGGGCCCCGGCATCCAGGTCGACCCGAACCGCACCCGCAACGTCACGGGCGCGGACGCCGACGCGAACTGACGTCAGTACGTCGGAAGGCCCGGTCACCGTGAGGTGACCGGGCTTTCTGCTGTGTCCGGTGAACGGGGTTTCGACTCGCCTTGCACGGCTTCGCAGGCTCAGCCGTGGGCTCGCTCAACCTGCGCTCGCCCACGTCGAGCCCTCGTGCCTCGGGCTCGACTGCTCCCTTACTCGACGTAAACGCGCTCGTCGACGAGCTTCTCGGTGACCTCCTGGCCGTTCGGCTCGAACCGGCCCTGGTCGAAGCGCTTCTTGAACTCCAGCTCGGCGCCGCCGCTGCCGGAGCGGTTCTTCTCGACGGTCAGCACCGACCACTCCTTGAAGTGCTCGGCATTGGCTCCGCCGTACATGAGGTGGTGGCGGGCCACGATGTCGGACTTGGTGGCGAGGATCAGGACGACGTCGGGCTCGTAGGACAGGGCGGTCGAGCCGCGCATGTGACGGGTACGCATCCGGGCGCCCGGCTCGAGACCCTCGTGGTCCATCGCGGCCACGGCGAAGACGGGGGAGTCGAACTCGATGGCGACGTCCTTGAGGGCCTCGGTGATCCGGGTGATCCGGTCCTCCTCGTCGAGGTCGGTCAACGGCATCGCGACCTTCTGGAGATAGTCCACGACGATCAGGGGCGCCTCGCCGGTGTCGCCCATGACCTTCTTGACCGTGTCGTTGATCTCGGTGATGTCGGTGTGGGTCGCGGTGGAGCGGTGCACGACCAGGCGCTCGGCGTACTCGCTGACGCGGAGCAGTGCCTCGGTACCGGTGGAGGTCGTCGCCATCCGCTCGATCAGTCCGCCGCTGCCGCCGTCGGTGCCCTCGAAGATGCTCCGGATCTGGCTCAGGTTGGGAGCGTCGTAGGGGTCCAGCTCGCCGGCCTCCATGGCCACCAGCCGCTGCACCAGGGCGTCGGCCTCGAGCTCGTAGGAGAAGAACACCGCGGAACGACCGGACCGTACGGCGGCACGGGCGGCCTGGAGGGCGAACATCGTCTTGCCCTGGCCCTGGGGGCCACCCAGCAGGTTGAGGCTGCCGGCGCGGAAGCCGCCGCCGATGGCCTCGTCGAGCAGCGGGAAACCGGTGGGCCAGAGGCGGACGCCACCCTCGGGGCTACGCAGCCGGCCGTCCGCGCGCTCCAGCACCGCGGCCATCGATGTCAGCTTGAAGTCCATACCTTGATGGAACCAGCAATCCCGGGGGAGCGAGGTGGTTCGGGGAAAAGGGCAGGCCTGGAGTAGACCACTTGAGGCGATTTCAGAAGTCCGCGTCATAAGTGGTGCCGAGGCCCGTCTCTGTCGATGACGGTACCAGTCTCGGACCGGGTGAGATCCTCCCCATTTGGTCAAATCTTCGGACCGTCCGGACGCCTCCTCTCGCGGTACGGCGAGGGTCGATTTGGTCCCCGCCCGCCGCGCGCCGTACGCTCCTGGTCGTAACCACAGACCGCTGGTCGTCGTGACTGCACCTAGTCGCGATCGAAGGCGCCGCGAGAGCGGACGGCCCGCGCAGGTGACAGAGCGGCAGCGCACGCTGCATTCCACGCCCTGGGCCTGCGCCCGGGGCGTTCGTCTTTCCACGGGGCTTTCGGACCGGGGTGGTCTACCCCATCGGAAGGAGACCCATGGCGCGGGCAGACAAGCAGGCCGCCGTCGCGGAGATCGTTGAGTCGTTCAACGGTTCCGCCGGTGCTGTCCTGACCGAGTACCGCGGTCTCACCGTGAAGCAGCTGCAGGAACTGCGGCGCTCCCTCGGTGCGAACGCCAACTACGCCGTGGTCAAGAACACGCTGGCCAAGCTCGCCGCGAAAGACGCGGGGATCTCCGGCTTCGACGACCTCCTGACCGGCCCGACCGCCATCGCCTTCATCAACGGCGACGTGGTCGAGGCGGCCAAGGGTCTGCGTGACTTCGCCAAGGCGAACCCCACCCTGGTGATCAAGGGTGGCGTTCTGGACGGCAAGCCCCTCGACGCTGCGGAGGTGGCCAAGCTGGCCGACCTCGAGTCGCGTGAGGTGCTGCTGGGCAAGCTGGCCGGCGCGATGCTCGCGTCGCTCAGCCAGGCCGTCTACCTGCTCAACGCCCCGCTCGCCCAGGCTGCCCGGCTCGCCGGTGCGCTGCAGGCGAAGCGGGCAGAAGAAGAGGGGCAGGACCCCACTGACCTCGACGCAGGTGGAGCCGGTGCGCCGGCTGCCGCCGAGGAGGCCGAGGCCGACCAGGCCGACGCCCCCGCCGACGAGGTGACCGAGGCTCCCGTTGCCGAGGCAGAAGAGGACGCGGCCCCGGCCGAGTCCGATGCCCCGGCCGCGGAGGCCACCGCCGCCTCTGACGAGAGCGACACCACTGAAGCCTGATCGGGCCGACGTACTCCACCTGAAACCCGGCCCGGACTCGGGCCAAGAACGAAAGGTTCAGCCATCATGGCGAAGCTCAGCACCGACGAGCTGCTCGACGCGTTCAAGGAGATGACGCTCATCGAGCTCTCCGAGTTCGTCAAGCAGTTCGAGGACACCTTCGGCGTCACCGCGGCCGCTCCGGTCGCCGTGGCCGCCGCTCCCGCCGCGGGCGGCGCCGCCGCCGGCGGTGCCGACGACGCTGCCGAGCAGGATGAGTTCGACGTCATCCTGGACGCGGCCGGCGACAAGAAGATCAACGTCATCAAGGAGGTGCGCGCCCTGACCTCCCTCGGCCTGAAGGAGGCCAAGGACCTGGTCGAGGCCGCACCGAAGCCGGTTCTCGAGCACGTCACCAAGGACGTCGCCGAGAAGGCCAAGGAGGCCCTCGAGGGCGCCGGAGCCTCGGTCACGCTCAAGTGACTCCCGGCCGGTGACACACCGGCCGACCGCACGCAGGGCGGGTACCCCCACGGGGTGCCCGCCCTTCGTCGTACCCATGACTTGTGCGTCGAGGGGGGTTTCGAGACGCTCGCTGGCGCTCGCTCCTCAACCACCGGTGAGGGAGGTCTTCGGTGGTTGAGGAGGGGCGCGCTGGCGCGCCGTCTCGAAACCATGGTGCTGCCGGGTGGTTTCGAGACGCTCGCTGGCGCTCGCTCCTCAACCACCGGTGAGGCCGCGCTCGCTCCTCAACCACCGGTGACGGCCGCGCCCGCTCCTCAACCACCGGGTTCGTCGGTCGAGCCTGTCGAGACCACGGGACGGGGACATCGGTCTGTGACCCGCGCGTAACCTCCCGGCGCTGCCGCCGTTGAGCACCGGTACGACGAAGGTGCCACGCGCGGCCGGCTGACTGGGAGGGCAGCAGACCCATGGGTGTAGAGATCCGGATCGAGGGGCTGACCAAGTCCTTCGGACCCCAGCTGATCTGGGGGGACGTCACGCTGACGGTGCCCCCCGGTGAGATCTGCGTGATGCTCGGCCCCTCCGGCACCGGCAAGTCGGTCCTGCTCAAGACCCTGATCGGGCTGCTCAAGCCCGACCGCGGCAGCGTCGTGATCGAGGGCGTGGACATCACCACCTGCCCCGAGAAGCAGCTCTACGAGATCCGCAAGCTGTTCGGCGTGCTGTTCCAGGACGGCGCGATGTTCGGCTCGATGAACCTCTACGACAACGTCGCCTTCCCGCTGCGGGAGCACACCCGCAAGTCGGAGTCGGAGATCCGCGCGGTCGTGATGGAGAAGATGGACCTGGTCGGCCTGATCGGGGCCGAGGACAAGCTGCCCGGTGAGATCTCCGGCGGCATGCGCAAGCGGGCCGGCCTGGCCCGGGCCTTGGTCCTCGACCCGGAGATCGTGCTCTTCGACGAGCCGGACTCGGGCCTCGACCCGGTCCGTACGTCGTTCCTCAACCAGCTGATCGTCGACCTCAACGCCCAGATCGACGCGACCTTCCTGATCGTCACCCACGACATCAACACCGCGCGCACCGTGCCCGACAACATCGGGCTGCTCTACCACCGGCACCTCGCCATGTTCGGCCCGCGCGAGATGCTGCTGTCGTCCGAGGAGCCGGTCGTCCGGCAGTTCCTCAACGCCCAGACCATCGGCCCGATCGGCATGTCCGAGGAGAAGGACGCCGACGACCTCGCGGCCGAGGAGGGCCAGGAGCTCCCGCCGCTGCCGCCGATCCCGCTCCAGCTCGAGCCCTCCAACGGCATCCCCCGGCGCAGCCAGCGCACGCCCGGTGCCTGGTGCCGCGAGAACGAGATCACGCCTCCGCCCGGCTCCTTCGAGGCGACCATGTCGATGAGCACGGGCGGCTGACGCATGTCCTCTTTCACCGCCTCCCGCGTGCTGGCCCCGATCGGGACCGCCGGCAACCTGTTCGCCTTCGGCCTCGACGTCGTCCGGGGCATGTTCCGGCGGCCCTTCCAGCTGCGCGAGTTCATCCAGCAGGCCTGGTTCATCGCGTCGGTCACGATCATCCCGACCGCCCTGGTGGCGATCCCGTTCGGCGCGGTCATCGCGCTCGAGGTGGGCGGCCTGATCAAGCAGTTCGGCGCGCAGTCCTTCACCGGCTCCGCCTCGGTGCTGGCCGTGGTCCGCGAGGCCGGGCCGATCGCCACCTCGCTGCTGATCGCCGGCGCGGGCGGCTCGGCGATCGCGGCGGACCTCGGCGCCCGCAAGATCCGCGAGGAGCTCGACGCGATGATGGTGCTGGGGATCGACCCGATCCAGCGGCTCGTCGTACCGCGGGTGCTGGCCTGCATGCTCGTCTCGGTCTTCCTCAACGGGCTCGTCAGCGTGGTCGGCGTCGCCGGTGGCTACGTGTTCAACGTCGTCCTCCAGGGTGGTACGCCGGGCGCCTACATCGCCAGCTTCACCGCGCTGGCCCAGCTGCCCGACCTCTACCAGGGGATGGCGAAGGCCCTCGTCTTCGGGCTGATCGCCGCCATCGTCGCGTCGTACAAGGGGATGAACGCGGGTGGCGGCCCGAAGGGCGTCGGCGACGCCGTCAACGAGTCCGTCGTGGTGTCCTTCATGTTGCTGTTCATCGTCAACTTCGTGATGAGCGCGATCTACTTCCAGCTCGTCCCGCCGAAGGGCGGTTGACGATGGCCAACCTCAAGGCGGTCTACCAGAAGCCGCTGGGCACCCTGGACGACCTCGGCGCCGAGCTCCTCTTCTTCCTGCGCGCTCTCGCGTGGACGCCGAAGACGGTGGTCCGCTACAAGAAGGAGATCCTGCGGATCCTGGCCGAGATCACCCTCGGCTCCGGCGCTCTGGCCGTGATCGGCGGCACCGTCGGGGTGATCACCGCACTCTGCTTCTTCACCGGCACCGAGGTCGGTCTCCAGGGGTACGCCGCCCTCAACCAGATCGGCACCGCCGCGTTCTCCGGCTTCGTCTCGGCGTACTTCAACACCCGCGAGATCGCCCCACTCGTCGCCGGAATCGCCCTGGCCGCGACCGTCGGCTGCGGCTTCACCGCCCAGCTCGGGGCGATGCGGATCTCCGAGGAGGTCGACGCCCTCGAGGTGATGGCCGTGCCGTCCCTGCCGTTCCTGGTGAGCACTCGCATCGTCGGCGGGATGATCGCGATCGTCCCGCTGTACGTCGTGGGGCTGCTGTCGTCGTACTTTGCGACGCGACTGACGGTCACCCGGTTCTTCGGACAGAGCACCGGCACCTACGACTACTACTTCACGACCTTCCTGCCACCGGGCGACGTGCTGTGGTCCTTCGGCAAGGTGCTGGTGTTCGCCGTGACGGTGATCCTCATCCACTGCTACTACGGCTACCACGCGTCCGGCGGGCCGGCGGGCGTCGGGATCGCGGTCGGCAAAGCCGTCCGCACCAGCATCGTCGCGATCAACGTGATCGACCTGTTCCTCTCGATGGCGATCTGGGGAGCCTCGACCACGGTCCGGCTGGCGGGCTGATGGCGGCCGCGCTCAAGCTCAAGGCCCTCGGCCTGGTGTTCCTCTGCCTGCTGCTGGCCGGGGTCTGGCTGACCTACGGGGTGTTCACCCAGCGGTTCACCCACTTCGACGAGGTCACTCTGGACGCCTCGACCATCGGGCTCCAGATGCCGGAGCGCGCGGACGTGAAGATCCGCGGCGTGATCGTCGGCCAGGTGCTCGGCTTCAGTGCCACCGCCGCGGGCGCGAAGGTGAAGCTGGGCATCTTCCCGGGCCAGCTGCACGCGATCCCCGCCAACGTGACCGGCGCGATCGTCCCGAAGACCCTGTTCGGCGAGAAGTACGTCTCCCTCGTCGTCCCCCGGGACCCGTCGTCCCGGCCCTTGCAGCCCGGCGCCACGATCACCCGCACCCGGGTGCCGGTCGAGGTGCAGAAGGTCCTCGCCGACCTCTACCCCCTGCTGCGCACCGTGCAGCCCGCCGACCTCGACCTCACCCTCAATGCGATCTCGACCGCGCTCGAGGGACGAGGCGACGAGCTCGGGCAGGACCTGGTCACCGTCGACGGCTACTTGAAGCGGATCAACCCGCAGATCCCGGCGATCGTGCGAGACCTGCGGCTGACGACGACGGTGAGCAACACCTACGCCGACGTGGCCCCGTCGGTCGCGCAGATCCTGCGCAACACCATCCGCACCACGGGGACGCTCGAGGACCGGCATGCCCAGCTCCGGGCGCTCTTCACCGACGTCACGTCGTTCTCCGACACCGCCCACGACTTCCTGCGGGACAACGGCGACAACATCATCCGGCTCGGCCAGGTCAGCCAGCCGCAGGCGGCCCTGCTCGCCCGCTACGCGCCGGAGTACCCCTGCCTGCTCGGCGGCCTGGTGGCCAGCGGCAAGCGCGAGGCCGAGGCGTTCCGCGGCTTCACTCTCCACATCGTGCTCGAGACGATCCCGCACCAGCCCCGCGGATACACCCCGGCGGACCAGCCCGTGTTCGGCGACGACAGCGGCCCGAACTGCCTGCGCCTGCCGAACGCGCCGTTCAGCCAGGCCAACCCGGTGCGGCAACAGCCCGACTTCATCGACGGGGTGAACTCCCCGACCGGCAAGGGCACCGACCGGGTCGCCCCGTCGTATGGCCCGTCGTACGGCGCGCGGTTCAGCCGCGGCACCGGGTACGCCGGCGGCCCGGCCGAGGCGGGCGTCCTCAAGAGCCTGCTCGGTCCCTCCCTGGGTGTCGCGTCAGGGGACGTGCCCGACCTCGGGGTGCTCCTGGTGGGGCCGATGGCCCGCGGGGCGAAGGTGTCGCTGCGATGAAGGGACTCGACCGACGCACGACGTCCGCGCTGGTGAAGCTGGTCGTCTTCATGACGGTGACCGCGGTTGCCACCGGCGTGCTGGCCATCGTGATCGGCAACCTCACCTTCGGTGCGAGGCACACCTACAAGGCGGAGTTCGTCGACGCGACCGGGCTGGTCAAGGGTGACGACGTCCGGATCGCCGGGGTCAAGGTCGGCTCGGTGAAGGGCATCTCCATCGTCGACCGCACCCGCGCGCTGGTCACCTTCGACGTCCAGAGCGACACCGCGCTGACGAGGTCGACCCACGCCGACCTCCGCTACCGCAACCTCGTCGGCCAGCGGTACGTCGCGCTCACCAACGAGATCGGCAGCACCGGGGTGCTCTCGCCGGGCTCGACGATCCCGGTGTCGCGCACCTCACCGGCGCTCGACCTCACGCTGCTCTTCAACGGGTTCAAGCCACTGTTCCAGGCGCTGTCTCCCACCGACGTCAACGAGCTGTCCTTCGAGATCATCCAGGTCTTCCAGGGCCAGGGCGGCACCCTCGACGGGCTGCTCGCCCACACCGCCTCGCTGACCCAGACCCTCGCGCGGCGCGACCAGGTGATCGGCAGCCTGATCACCAACCTGAACTCCGTGCTCGCCCACGTGGGCGACCGCAACCGCCAGCTCAACAGCCTGATCACGACGTTCCAGCACTTCGTCGGCGGCCTGAAGCACGACCGCGGGGCGATCCTCGGTTCGCTCGACCAGATCTCCCAGCTGTCGACCCAGACCGCCGACCTGGTGTCGGGCATCCGCGGACCGTTCGTCTCCGACCTCCACCACCTGCGCGGGTTCGCCGCCCACCTCGACCACGGCAAGGCGGAGATCGACCGCGCCCTGCAGGTGATGCCGATCAAGCTGGCCAAGGTCGGCCGCACCGCCAGCTACGGCTCGTGGTTCAACTTCTACCTCTGCGACTTCACCGGCCAGGTCCGGATCGGCAGCACCGCGGTGCCCGTCGACTACAAGGTCGGATCGGACCGGTGCTCCCTGCAATGAGTACTCCTTTCCGAGAGCGCAACCCGGTCGTGGTCGGGGCGATCAGCCTCGCCGTCGTGGTCGGGCTGATCCTGCTCGCCTTCAATGCCGACAAGCTGCCGATCATCGGTGGGGGCACGACCTACTACGCCGACTTCGCCGAGGCCGGTGGGCTGAAGGCGAACGACGAGGTGCGGATCGCCGGGGTCCGGGTCGGGAAGGTCGACTCCGTCTCGCTGGACGGCGCCCACGTGAAGGTCGCGTTCCGGATTCAGGGCGGGGCCGACTTCGGCCCCGACACCCGGGCCGCGATCAAGGTCAAGACGCTGCTCGGAGCGATGTATCTATCGCTAGAGCCAGCCGGATCCGGTCAGCTGGACGCCGGCAGCGAGATCCCGACCTCCCGTACCGAGTCGCCGTACGACGTGGTGCAGGCGTTCTCGGGCCTCGCGCGCACCACCGACCGGATCGACACCGGCCAGCTCGCCCGCAGCCTCACGACGCTCGCCGACCTGACCCGCCACACCCCGAAGAGCTTCCGGAACGCGCTGGCCGGCATCTCGGCCCTGTCGACCAACCTGGCCTCCCGCGACCAGCAGATCGGCACCCTGCTGCAGCACCTCCACGGTGTTTCGCAGACCCTCAACACCCGCGACCAGGACATCGTCGGGCTGATGCGCGACTCGTCGGTGCTGTTCCAGGCGCTCGACCAGCGGCGGCAGGCGATCCACCGGCTGCTGCGCTCGACCTCCGACCTCTCGGTCGAGCTGACCCGGCTGGTGAAGCAGAGCCGCGGTGACCTGATCCCGGCGCTGACCCACCTGAGCAGCGTCGTGGACGTGTTGAACAAGGACTCCGACGACCTCGACCAGAGCCTGCGGCTGATGGCGCCGTTCTACCGGGTCTTCGCCAACACCCTCGGGAACGGGCCGTGGTTCGACACCTACATCCAGAACATCCCGCCCGTCCCGCAGGTGGGTGGCTGAGATGCGCATCGTGAACAAGGTCGTACTGCCGGTGGTGCTGCTGGCGCTGGTCGTCGTCGGCATCGTGACGTTCTTCTTCGGCGGCGACCACATGAAGACGCTCACTGCGGAGTTCCCGCGCACGGTCTCGATCTACAAGGGGAGCGACGTACGGATTCTCGGGGTGCCGGTGGGGCAGATCGACTCGGTCACCCCCACGGGCACCCATGTCGTGGTGACGATGCACTACGACGCAGACGTGCGCCTCCCGGCGGACGCCAAGGCCGTGATCGTCTCGCCCTCGATCGTGGGCGACCGCTTCGTCCAGCTGACGCCGGTCTACACCGGCGGGCCGGTTCTCGCCAGCGGCAGCACCCTCGACCAGGACCACACCGCGGTGCCGCTCGAGCTCGACCAGATCTACTCCAGCCTCGACGACCTCTCCGTCGCCCTCGGACCGAACGGCGCGAACAAGAAGGGTGCCCTGACCGACCTGCTCGACAGTACGGCGCGGAACTTCCGCGGGCAGGGCGACAAGTTCCACCGCACGATCACGGACTTCGGCCGCCTGAGCGGCACGCTGGCCGACAACAAGGACCAGCTGTTCGGCTCGGTGCGCGAGCTCGAAGGGTTCGTGCACACGCTCGCCCGCAACGACCACACGGTGCGGTCGTTCAACACCTCGCTCGGGCAGGTCTCGCAGATGCTCCGGGGTGAGCGCGGCGACCTCGCCGCGTCGCTGCACAACCTCGGGATCGCGATGCGCCAGGTCTCCGGCTTCGTCCGTGACAACCGCGCGGTCCTCGGCAAGAACATCACCGGGCTCGACCGGATCACCCAGATCCTGGTGAAGCAGCGTGTCGCCCTCACCGAGACGCTGCGGGACGCGCCGCTGGCACTCAACAACCTGCTGCTCACCTACAACCCGCAGGCCGGCACCCTCGACACCCGCGCGAACCTCGGGGAGATCGGACACCAGCTCACCTCCGACCCGGCCACCTTCCTCTGCGGGATCCTCGACCAGGCGAACACCGGCGGCCAGGCGTGCAGCGCCGTCCAGCAGATCCTCGGCCACCAGCGGCCCGGCGCCCTCACCACCCGCCGCGGCCCCACGTCGTACGAGCGGATCGACCCGAGCCTCGCTGGACTGGTGAAGCGATGAAGCTTCGCCTCCGGGCTCTTGTCGCCCTTCTCGCCGGCGCGCTGCTGCTGACCGGCTGCTCGTTCGACGTCTACAAGCTCCCCCTGCCGGGCGGTCCCGACGTCGGGAGCAAGCCGATCACGGTCACTGCACAGTTCCGCGACGTGCTCGACCTGGTGCCGGACTCCACGGTCAAGGTCGACGACGTCACGGTCGGCAAGATCACCGACGTCGAGCTCAAGGGCTACGTCGCGCAGGTGACGATGCAGCTGCGCAACGACACCAAGCTGCCCGACAACGCGGTGGCGACCATCCAGCAGACCAGCCTGCTCGGCGAGAAGTTCGTGCAGCTCGCCGCACCGGCCTCCGGCGCGGGCCCGAACCCGCTGCAGAGCGGCGACACCATCCCGGTCGCCCGCACCGGCCAGAATCCCGAGGTCGAGCAGGTGCTCGGCGCACTGAGCCTGCTCCTGAACGGCGGCGGGGTCGGGCAGCTGCACACCATCACCCACGAGCTCGGCCGGACCCTGCACGGCCGGGAGGGGCAGGCGCGGTCGGTGCTCCACCAGGTCCGCTCCTTCGCCGGGCAGCTGGACCGGCACCGAGGCGAGATCGTCCAGGCGCTCCAGGCCCTCGACCGGCTGTCGCGGTCGCTGAACCACCAACGCACCACGATCGACGCGACCCTCGATCAGCTGCCCGGCGCGCTGGAGTCGATCAACAGCCAGCGCCACGACCTGGTCCGGATGCTCGGGGCGCTCGCGCACCTGAGCGGGGTCGGCGTCCACGTCATCCAGCTCTCGAAGGCGTCGACGATCGACACCCTGCGGCAGCTCGACCCGGTGCTGAGCCGGCTACAGGCCTCCGGCGACGACTTCGTACGCGGCCTCAACGTCGCCCTCACCTACCCCTTCGTCGACGAGGTCGTCGGCCGCGACCCGCAGGTCGCCCGCAACCTGCAGATGGGCGACTACACCAACCTCGACCTCAAGCTCGACGTCTCGCTCGATGGCCTGGGTAGCCTGCCGTCGCTGCCGACCGGGCTGCCCACGGCGCTCCCGACCCTGCCCACCAGCCTCCCCACCTCGGCGATCACCCAGCTCCTCGGCGACGTCGCCGCCTGCCTGCAGAGCGGCGACATCACCAGCGCGGCGTGCAAGAGAGTGCTCGCCGACCCCGAGAAGCTGGCTCGGC
>CAWCNW010000004.1:0-46945 GCA_963796975.1 uncultured Actinomycetota bacterium | reverse complement strand
CGCGATACCGGTCCGCCAATCGGTCAGCCAGACGATCAAAGTCATGCGCGTTGCGCGTCAGGCCATGGACGCAGATCACCACTTCTGCATCACGGGCTCCCCATTCGAAGTAGCGCAGGCGATGGAACCCGCTCGGGCTCAGTCCCTTGAAGAATCGCTCGACGACGGCCATGGCCTACGCCGTGAGGGTATGTATCGTCCAATCCCAAGAACCATCCGGACGCCACCTGAGTTATCTGCGTTAACGGCTGACCGCCACCGTTCCGGGAGTGCCCGACGGCCAGAGGTACGGATCGGCGGGCGAGCCATCGGCCCCCACCGACGTCAGGATCTGATACGGGCCGATCGTCAGCGTCAGATCACCCCCCGTGAATAGGAGACCGGGCACCAGAAAGCTGCCCGACATCGCATCGGTCGCGAACGCCGTATCACCGGAGACATAAGTGACGACGAGCGGCATCTGGCTCCAGTCGGGGCAAGCACCCGCGCTCTTGACCAGGGTGCGACCGCCGCACGCGTACGCGCCGCGCACCAAGGCGCGGCCCGCCGACCGGGCCGCCGTCGTGGGCGCCGCAGCCTGATCGACGTGCACGGTGACCTGCATCGCGGTTCCGCCCTCGGGCGTGATCGTGAGCGACCAGTCGCCCGCGACGGCGGCGAGCATCTCCGCGGCGCCGTATTGAAACTGCGGCTCATCGCTGCAGGCGAAGCTCGGGTTCAAGAAGAAAACGGCGACAGGAACCAGCCACCATAGGTTACGCATGGCGAAATCGTCCGCCCGGCCGGCGAGAAGCGCAAGCGATGAACCTACGTGGCCTGGCAGGCGCGGACAATCGCCGCTACCAAGACGACGGGATCGACCGACTTCGGAATGAACTGCGCTCCTTGGAACTGGGTCCGGATTGTTTCCGCGCTGAGCCCGGCGGCCGTGACGACGATGACGGGAATCTCTCTGAGATCCTGATCTGCCATTTGAATGTGGCGGAAGTCCCAGCCATCCATGCGAGGCATCATGAGGTCCAGCACGATGACAGCTGGCCTCAGCCCAGCACGCAGCAGATCCAGAGCGTCGCGACCGTCGCTGGACGCGACGACGCTGAACCCTTCGTCCTCCAGAAGCTCGCTCGTCGCGTCTCGAACGGCGGTGTCGTCTTCGACCAGCAACACGATCCTCCGTGCCGCTGAGGCTTTGGCGTCAGGTTCGGGAGGTGATCCTTGATCGGGCAATCGTGACCTGCCACCGCTATGGTCCGCCAACAGGCAGTTATTTTGTACAAAATATCCGCCTTCCCGCTCACGATTCTCGGGCGTCCGCGCATCCTGGATCTCGGCCCATCGGGTCCCCTCCGGACACCGACGCTGGCGACGTGTCGTGGAGCGGATCTCCCCGCGACCGATCCTAGGCGATGAGGTTGTTCGGGCCCCAGGTGGGCCGCTGGGAGATCGTCTCGCCGACCGGCGTATCCGTGGAGGTGACCGATCTCGTTGTTGCGGTCGAACAGCAACTCGCCCCTGGCTGGAGGTGCGAAGTTTTTACGCATTCCCGAGCGCCGCTTCGAGGGCCATAGTCGCGCGCATGGGGCAAAGGCGATCCGGCGTTTCGCTGCTCGCGCTGACGGTCGTCGTCGCCGCGGCCGCCTGCAACAGCGGCCCGGCAATCCCGACCTCTGCTCCTTTGGTCTTCCCGGGGGCGCCCGCGGCGACCGTGGCATCGGCCTCGGGCGACCTCAGCATCGATGTCTGGTGGTCGCCGGCCCAGCCGATTGTCGGATACGACGCGGCCCAGCTCGCCATCTCCGACCCGAGTGGTTCGCCGGTCTCCGGGCTGGTCCTGTCGATCGTTCCCTGGATGGCGGCGCACGGACATGGCGCGTCCGTGCAACCGACCGTCACGGAGATCTCGCCGGGGACCTACGTCGCCGACGCCGGTCGATTTCTTCATGGCGGGACAATGGGAGCTGCGCACGGCGATCACCAACCTCGCCGACGGAGGCGGCACAGACGCGGCCATCATCGACGACAGCGCCGACCCGACCGTCAATGTCCCGTAAGGGGTGGATGGTGGCGAGCGCGATGCTACTGGCGGGAGCGACACGGGCCACGCCGGCCGCGGCGCAGGCCTGTTGTGCGGGCGGCGCGCTCGTGAACCCCGCGCGTCTGGCGCTGCACGAGGATTACGCCGTGGGCGTGCAGACCCGCGTGCGCGCACGACCTCGGCTCGTTCGACCCGAACGGCCACTACCACTCCTCCGCCACCGAGCAAGATTTCGAACAGGATCTCGCCGCCTCGTTCCGTCTCGGCGAGCGGACGCAAGCCGGAGTGGTGTTGCCGCTGGTCGAGACGCGCCGGCTCGAGTCCGGGATCCCGACCTGGGGGAGCGGCGTCGGCGATCTCGGCGGTCGGCGGGCGCTACGATCCCCTGCTGGCGACGGAGGCGCTGTATTGGCCAGGGCATCGGGATTCTGGTGAACGTCGTGGTGCCGACCGGCAAGGCGGCGGGCGAAGGGACCAACCCGGCATCCACCGACGCCACCGGCACGGGCACCTACAATGCCACGCTGGGGATCGACCTCGAGAAGGTGCATGGACCGCTCTACTTCGCGCTCAACGCCTGGCTCACCTACGTCTGGAGCCGCACGGTGCTCCTGCCAGGCTCGCCTCCGCTCACCACCACCTTCCCCTTGCAATGGACGCTGCTCGGCGCCGCCGGGTACGTGTTCGAGAGCGAAGCGGCGGTCGGCGCCTACGTCAATTTCCTGAACCGCGGCGACGATGCGCTCAACGGGGTTCGCCAGCCGGGGACGGTGCTGCGATTGACCACGGTGGGCGTTTCGGGCGTCGTTCCGATCCGCGACGTGTGGCGTGTCCAGGCTTCGATGTTCAGCGACGTCCTCGTCTCGTCGTTCGGGAGCAACGAGCTGGCGGGCGCCGGCGCCTCTCTCTCCGTGTTGAGGGTGTGGTGGTGAGGAGGGGGACGGCACCGGCGCGCCGGGCGTCCCGTCATGGCGCGCTCGCCCTGTCCGCGTGGCTGTCGCTGGCAAGCGCGCTCTCCGCGCGCGCCGAATCGCCATCGCCCGAGGTGGGAGACGCCGTCCTGCGCGACGCGCACGGCGCGACGGTCACCCTTGCTGAGCTCGACGCGCGCTCACAGGTTCACGGTCGTCACGTTTTATGGGGTGGCCTGTCCTTGCTTCGCGGCACATGTCGAACGCCTGCGGCAGCTGGCATCGGAGCTCGGTCCGCAGGGGGTCGGATTCCTCGTCGTGGATTCGGAGCGGCACGCGAAGGAGCGATCCGCCGGTTCCCCGCGAGGTCGCCCCCGGGCTGCCGATCTTCCGCGACGAAGGCGGCACGTTGGCGCGGCGCCTGGGCGCGAGCTACGCGACCGAGTCGTACATCGTGGACGCGACGGGGCACGTCCGCTATCGCGGCGGCATCGACAGCGATCGAAAGTACCTTCGCCCGGATACGCAACCCTACCTTCGGCAAGCTCTGTTGAAGCTGCTGGCGGGCCAGGGGCCAGCCTTCGCGACGACGAAGGCGCTCGGGTGCGCGCTTCGTTTACTTTGAGCCAGCCCGCCTATCGCGCGGCACGTCGTCGGGCATCGGTTCGCTTCGCTCACCGTCGCCTTACGCGACGCCGGTCGTTCCTAGTGACTAGTCGACGACGCGATCGTCGCTGGCCGCGTAGTACGTCCTGGTCGGCCGTACCCTCCGTCGTCGGCTCTTGCTGTCCGGTCCGTCGAACGGGCGGATCGAGCTGCCCGGTCCGCGTTCTCCGGCAGGATCACCCGAGCGGGGATGCCCACCGCGGTCGCTCCCTCGGGAACGTCGGCGAGCACCACCGCGTTCGCTCCCACGTTGGCGTGGTCTCCGATGGAGATCGGCCGGATGATCTTGGCGCCCGCGCCCATGTCCACGTGCCCCCCCAGCGTCACCCCCGCCGTCAACGTCACCTGCTGGAGAATGAGGCAATTGGGGCCCACCTTCGCTTCGGGGTGGATGACGATCCCGTTCGCATGAATGAGCAACAGGCCGCCCCCGAGCTGGCAGTTCAAGGGGATGTCTGCCCCGGTCACCGCGCTCCAGAATCGGTGCTCGAGCACCGACATGTATCGAATGCCCGTGGCGAGAAGCCCGCGGCGTTCTCGGCTCGCTTGATAGCGTCGCAGACTCTTCAAGAGACGACGCGGCGGATCCCAGAGCCTGCGCGGCGCCTCTCGGCTCAGATCTGGAATCGAAGCTGAGATAAGGGGTTCCATCGGCCTAAACTGGGCATGACCGCGGGGCATTTGCAATGGATGCCCGATTAATTTCTAGGATGGCGGCCCGAGAAAGACGGAGCTACGCGGCTCCGTCGGGGCAGTGCTCCTGCACGACGTCGATCACCCTGCCCATGTGCAGCGGTTTGTAGAGGATTGCGTGCGACGCGACCGCCGCGGCGCGCGCTGGGCGTGGCGGCGGTCATCACGATGACGGGAATCTGCGGCGCAAGCCGCGTCCTTCAGCAGCTCCTGGCGGAACGTCCAGCCGTCCATGACCGGCATCATGAGGTCGAGGAGAATCATGCAGGGCTGGGCGCCGGTCGCCAGGTGACGGAGAGCCGCCTGACCATTCTCCGCCGAGACAGCGGCGTACCCCTCCAGCTCGAGCGCCTCACAGAGGCTGTCACGGAGGTCCTTGTCGTCCTCCACGACCAGGATGTATTCGCGAGGACTATCGGTCGTGCCTGTCATGTGAACACGATTCGTCTTCAGGAACGGCCGGGCAGGTTTCCGTCGGGATGGCGGATGCCTGCTCACCGACGGGAAGGAGGACACTGAACGTGGCGCCTCGTCCTGGGATGCTGTCGACGTTGATCGCGCCGCCGTGGGCGGTCACGATTCGCCTCACCAGCCAGAGACCGAGCCCCATCCCTGGCAGGTTCTCCGAATCGTTCGCTCGCTCGAACTGACCGAAGATTCGCTCCTGGTGCTCGAGCGGGATGCCCGGGCCCTCGTCACGCACCGTCAACCGCACGTGGCCCGAGCTTCCCGAGCTGACCGAGACGGTGATCGGCGCGCCCTCTCCGTACTTCACGGCATTCCCCACCAGGTTGGTCACCACCTGATCGAGGCGGCTACGGTCCCACCAACCGACCGCCGGCCCGGCGATCGCTGAGCTCGATCCGACTGCCGGTCTCCGCGGCGGCGTCTTCGTATCGCGAGATCACGTCCCGGGTGAGGTCGGCCAGATCGGTCCGCTCGCGCTCGAGCGCCAGATCACGCGTGGAGAGTCGGCTCACGTCGAGGAGACGATCCACCAGGCGACCGAGCTGCGTCGTCTGGCGCTCCGCCTTGGTCATTCGGTCGCTGAGGGCCTGCGGGGTCAGCTTGAGGAGGCGGCCGCTGGCGGCCGCGCGCACCAGAGAGGAGATGAGGACGCTGAGCGCCGAGAGAGGCGTTCGCAGCTCGTGCGAGGCGATGGCCAGGAAGTTGTCGCGGGTCCGGACGGCCTCGCGCGCCTCGGTGTAGGCGCGCGCGTTCTCGATCGCCAGGGAGGCGCGCCGCGCCGATCTCCGTGGCCAGGATCAAGTCCTGGGCTCCGTAGAGCCGCCCCGACTCGGCGGTCACGAAGGAGAGGGTCCCGATCGCCTCGTGCCCGACGATGAGTGGCACCACCATCGCCGAGCGCAGCCCGAGCTGGAGCGCCATCTGCCGCTGCTCCGGATCGGGCGTGCCCGCTTCGATCATCGCGTCGGTGATCTCCGCCAGCAGCTGGGGCAAGCCGGTCCGGATCGCCTGATACGAAGCGCCTTCCGGGGGAGGCGGCCATCGCCGCCGCCACTCCTTGGCCAGCTCGCGCTTGGCCGGATCGACGTGGGCGACCGCGAGCTGCTCGAGCGACCCGTCCGGCATCAGGATGTCGACGGCTGACCAGTCGGCGATCGTCGGGACCGCCAGCTCGGCGACCTGCTTGAGCGTGGCTTCGTAATCCAGCGACGCGGCCAGCGCCGCGCTGGCGTCTGACAGGAACTGCCAGGCCTGCTCGCTCCGGCGCCGGTCGGTGAACTCCCGGAAGACGCTGACGGAGAGGTCCACCTTTCCATTTCGATCGAGGACCGGGGCGCCGGATACGAACGACCATCGCTCTTCGCCAGTCCGCTTCACGCGGAACCGGACGATGGCGTTCGAGGGCTTCCCCTGCAGCGCCAGCCGCCCAGGAAGCTCCTCGAGCGGGAACGGCGTGCCGTCTTCTCGGAGGATGTCGTACTTGCCCAGGATCTCCTCGCGAGAAGCCGCCAGGAATGCGTCGGCGGAGTCGAACCCACACAGGTGCGCCGCCGCGTCGTTGGCGAAGATGAATTTGCGCTCGACCGACTGGACCGTCACGCCTTCGGTGATGCTGCGAAGGATGAGGTCGAGCTGATCGCGCGACCACCGCATCTCCCGCTCGTCGAGCTCCGCCTGGCGTCGGGCCGCTTGCTCCGCCGCCGCGATCCGGGCGGCTTCCTCCGCCTGACGGCGTTCGGTGAGGTCGCGGGTGATCTTGGCGAATCCCCTGAACGCGCCGCCACGATCGTAGAGCGCGGTGACGACGACAGACGCCCAGAAGCAGCTGCCATCCTTGCGCAACGCGCCAGCCCTCCTCCTGATATCGGCCGTGCGTCCGGGCCTGAGAGAGGATCTTGTCCGGCTTGCCGGCGGCGCGATCTTCTTCAGTAAAGAAGACCGAGTACGGCTGGCCGATGATCTCGTTCGGGGCGTATCCCTTGATTCGCTCGGCCCCCGGGTTCCAGGAGGCGATGTTGCCGTTCTTGTCGACGACGAAGATGGCGTAGTCGACGACCTGCTCGATGAGCAGGCTCAGCAGGTCGACCGCTTCCTCGTTGACCTCCCGCTTGCGAGCATTTTCAACCGCGCTCATTGCGAATAGGGGGATAGCTTACATTGCCGTCCGCAGAGTCGCGAGACGAAAGGTCCCGCTCGACCTTCTTGGATCGCCGGACGCCAGTCCCGGAAGAGCTCAGGGACAGGTCTTCGGCCTGTTGAGGTGTCGGCGAGGATCGGCTTGTTGGTCACCTGGCTGACGCCGGCCCAGGTCATGGCGTTGCTCGACCGGATCTTGGTGGAGGTCGCGTCCGTGCTGCCGCCCGACGTGTTGATGAAGCTGAACTTCGTCATGTCGAAGTCGGAGTACCAATCTTTCCCGTTGTCGCTGCCGTTGGTGCCCACCCAGGGCGAGATGTCCAACGAGAAGTAGGCGTTCGGCAGGTACTGCCTGACCGCATCGACGAATTGGCCCATGATCGTGCCCGCCTGCGCTTCGGTCAGGGCCAGAAGACGGCCATCCGCCGAAGTGAGACCTGACTATTCATTTTTGTGTCCATACGGCACGAGTGTCACTGGACTTCAACTACATTTTCGACGCCTGACGGCAACGACACCGTCGCAATCGATCGCACCGACGTGTCGGTGGTCCGTCCCTGGCAGTGACCGAAAGACGAATGCGTGAAGGTCGTCGCTCTCACTGGCCCTTCACTCGCCGACGGCCCGCCATCTCGCCGCCATCGCTCTGGAGACCCCCATGAACAGCTTGGTTCCCCGCACGATTGTTCTCGGCCTTGTGCTGTCGATCGGCGCCTGCGCCAGTCCCGAAACGTCGAGCGACGACGCCGGCACTGGACAAGGCGGATCGGGCGCCACCGGATCGGGTGGGCTCACCGGCACCGGGGGCAAGAGCGCGGGGGGCGCGACGGGAACCGGCGGCTCTGCGACGGGAGGCGCGACGGGGACAGGCGGCGTCCCCACGGGCGGAACCACCGGCACCGGCGGCGTGTCGACTGGTGGGACCACCGGCGCCGGCGGAACGGGCGCCGGCGGAACGCACACGGGTGGCACCACCGGCACCGGCGGAACGGGCACCGGCGGCACCGGCATCGGCGGGACCACGGGAACCGGAGGGGCGCACACGGGTGGCACCACCGGCACCGGCGGAGCAGGAACCGGCGGGATGCACACGGGGGGCACCACCGGCACCGGCGGAGCAGGAACCGGGGGGACCGGGACGGGTGGTGCGGGGACAGGCGGGACTGGCACGGGTGGCAGCGGCGCCCAGGCGGTCTGCACCTTCGCCAGCGGCCTCAACGTGGCCTGGGTGAATTTTGCCAACGACGTTCCAAATCCGAATCTGACCGCGTTCAATACGCTGTTCAAGAATACCTACGCCGCCGGCGGCCGGGTCGTGCGGTGGTGGTTCCACACCAACGGCACCGTCACGCCGGGTTACGGATCGAACGGAATGGCGCAGAAGCTGCCGCAATCGCACATTGACGGCGTCAAGGCCATCTTGAACGCGGCACATTCGGCGGGAGTGGCGATCAACCTAAGTCTCTGGTCGTTCGACATGCTTCAATCAAACGCCGACACTGCCCACACCAACAACCAGGCGTTACTAGAAAACGACGCCAACCGGCAGGCCTACATCGACAATTACCTCACGCCGCTGGTCACGGCGCTCAAAGGAACGCCCGGCCTCTACTCTTACGAGATCTTCAACGAGCCCGAGGGGATGGGGCCGAATGGCTGGGCGACGTATCGCACGACCGAAGCGGCCATTCAGAAGTGCGTGAACTGGTTCTCGGCCGCGATTCACGCCGCTGATCCCAACGTGCTGGTCACCAACGCCGCCGTGACGTTCGACTACTGCTCGAACGTGAGCGGAAAGACGAACTACTATTCCGATACGGCGCTTCGAAACGTCGGCGGGAAGCAGAACGGCATCCTCGACTTCTACGAGGTGCACTACTACACCTCGAACGGCTCCTCGAACTCCTGCTTCACGCACAACGCGGCCTCGTGGAAGCTCGACAAGAAGCTGGTGATGGGAGAGTTCGCTGCGCAGGCCACCGAGGGTGTGGCGCAGAGTGATCTCTATACGAGCATCTACACTGGCGGCTACAACGGCGCCTGGGCCTGGTCGTACGACGCCGACTGGCCCTGGCCGGCGATGCAGGCGCCCATGCAGAATGTCTACAATGCGCACACGTCCGACCTCAACAGCTGCCCCTGAGGGGGCGTAGATGTCGCGAAGGGCCGTCCTCTCGGGAATGGCAGTCATCGCCGTCGGCGCGGTGGTGGTCGCGGTGCTCGTCCACCGTTCGAACGCGGACTCGCCTGCCGCGACGGCCGAGCTGAGGGCCAGTCCGTGGGATGGCGGCGGTCCTGTCCCGTCGACTGCCGCCCGGCCGAGGGTGGTCTCGTCGGGCGTCCCAGACGGTGCCGGGCGCGTCGCCGTCGAATCGCTGGAGGAGGCGCAGCTCATGGCGCGATTGCGGGAGCTCGCCCAGCACGAGCCCCAGCGCGCGGTGGCGGTGGCCCGAGACGGCAACCGCCGGTTCCCTGACAGCGCATTCGCACCGGAGCGGACCTCCATCCTCATTCACGCGCTCGCCGAGGAGGGACAGGCCATGAAAGCCCGCGGCGAGGCCGAGGAGATGGTGAACCACTATCCCGACTCCGACTGGGTTCGCGAGATCGAAAGGTTCACCGGAGCTCACCGCCATCGAAATCTGCGGATCACCGACGCCGGCGCGATGATCTACCAGTGAAGAGATATTCACATCGATGTTTCCCGGAGGACGTCACGATGACACCGCGTTTCGACCGCAGTTGGTTGGTGACCGTCAGCTTGGCGGGCTTCATCGCGGGGTGCGGCAGCGGATCGCCTGGCGACGGTTCGGGAGCTGGCGGCGCCTCCGGCCTGGGCGGCACGACCGCCAGCGGCGGCGCCTCGGCAACCGGAGGCGGGAGCGCGACGGGAGGCTCGACCGCGAGCGGGGGCGCTGGCAGTGGCGGCGCCGTCGGAACCGGGGGTGTAGCGGGGACCGGGACCGGCGGAAGCCACGCGATTGGCGGGACGGGTGGTTCGGCTGGCGCAACCGGGATGGGCGGCGCCATCCACACGGGGATCTGGAAGGTGATGCCGCTCGGTGATTCCGTGACCGAGTCGACGTGCTACCCGCAAATCACCTACGAGACCTTGATGGCGGGACATCACACGAACTTCCAGTTCGTGGGGACAGAGATGACCAACCAGTCTTGCGGGAGCGGCGCTCCCTCCAGCATAAAGGACGAAGGCCACGCCGGGTACGGCGTCACCTACCTCCCCCAGAACAGCACCCGGAGCGACTGCACGAAGAGCAGCGGGTGCGGCAGCTACGCAGAGCTCCAAACGTGGGCCGCCGAAAAACCGGACATCGTCCTCATGCACTTTGGCACCAACGACGTCTGGGACGGGGTGGCAACGTCGACGATCCTTTCGGCCTACGTGGCGGTGATCGCCGAGTTCCGCAAGCAGAACCCCAACGTCATCTTCTTCGTCTCGAAGATCATCAAGCTCGCTCCCAGCGGATGCGGCAACTGCCTCACCAATGTGGCGGCGCTGGCGGCGGCGCTCACGCCGGCATGGGCATCATCCAACTCCACGGCGTCGTCGCCGATCGACATCGTCGACCACTACGGCAGCAGCTTCGATCCGACCAACACCGCCGACACCGCGGACGGCGTTCATCCCACGGCCGCTGGCGCCACCATCATGTCGACTGTCACCTATGACGCCATCGTTGCCAGCGGATACTTCTGATCGGCGGCACGTGGGAGGTCTCCCGAACCTTCCCTCCTTCGCGCCGCGGACGACCGATCCGGGGTCGCCATTTCGTCCCACGAGATGCGAAGACCGGCGGACGGCGCCCGACTAATGAATACCCATGCACGACGAGCGACCTCGGTATCGGTTGAAAGCCCTCTTGCTGGTTGTTGCGGCCGGCGCGATCGGCTGCGGCTCCTCGGCGGGCCAACCAACAGGCGCGACCGGTGGCTCTTCCGGCAGTCTCGATTCCGGTGCGGACGGCGCCGCCGAGCCGTTCGTCCTCTCCTGGCAGGATGACTTCGACACCCTCGACGCCACGGCCTGGCAGCTCCAGACGTTCACGTTCGGCGGCAACGAAGCTCAGTTCACCCCGCAGAACGCCGCCGTCGCCAACGGGATCCTCACCATCAGCCTGACGCCCAACCCGAACAGCACCACCGAGCCGTACTGGGGCGTCGAGATGCGGTCGGCCAAGACGCTCACCTACGGGAAGGTCTCGGCACGAATGCGCTTCGCGACGGGCTCTGGCGTGGTGTCGGGGCTGGTCCTCTTCTACACCCCCTATCCGAACTGCAACTGGAACGAGATCGACATCGAGCACCTCGGGAGCTCGAGCAACACCTCGCAGCTCAATTGCCAGGTCTATCTGGGGACACCGGTGCCGAACTGCACCGCGTCGGTCAGCGCGACGCAGGACCCCAAGGTCGTCGACCTGGGCGTGAACGCCGAGACCGACTTTCACCAGTACGACATCGAATGGACGCCGGCGGGCGTCAGCACGTTCATCGACGGCAGGCTGCTGCGAACCTGGACCACGCACGCCGAGCTCCTCACGTTGCCGGAGACCATTCTCTTCACGATCTGGGCGTCCAACGCGGCGTCCTGGGCGGGGCCCTTGACCTCGACATCCGCCCCGACCAGCGCCGACGTCGACTGGATCAAGGTCTACGAGTGGACTGGAGGCGGCGCGGCAAACGGCGGCTGACCGGTTCGCGTTTTCTGGGAGTGTGCCTCCCACGGTCGCTTGGTAACATCGAGGCGTGTCGGAGGTGCTCTACCAGCCGTTTCCCCTGCCAGGCGCGGCGCGGGCGCACATCTGGCACCATGTTCCGGAAACCCGCCGGCCACGCCACTTTCACAGCGAGCCCGAGCTGAACCTCGTCACCACGGGGACAGCCGCGTTCGGCGTCGGCGACCTGACGATCACTGTTGCTGGCGGCGATCTGCTCTGGTGGGCCCCCGGGCAGGATCACGTGCTCCTCGAGGCCTCCCCCAGCTTCGATCTGTTCGTGATCGGAGTGACCCCGGAGCTTTCGGCACGCGTGCTGGAGACGACTCGCGCGGCGGCCTCTGCCGGGGCGACGCGGGTTCGCCTCGACGCGGCCACGCTCGCGGCGTTCACAGCATTCTGCGCCACGCCGATGGCCAGCGATCCGGGCGCTATCGAACAATGCATCGGGGATTTCTGGCGGCGCGCCCATGCGCTGCGCATCGCCAGGGAGGACAAGCACGCGTTCACCAGCCGGGCCCTGGTGTCGTTGATCGAGCGCCCGGAGCTGCGGCGTAGCGACGTCGCCGCGGTGGTGCGGGGCTATGCGACCGAGGTGAGCCGTCACTTCCACAGGGACACCGGGCTGACGATGACCGGGTACCGCACGCGGTTGCGGCTGCTTCGATTCATCCGAACGGCGCGGAGCGGCGACCGAAACCTGTTGGTGGCCGCGCTCGAGGCCGGGTTTGGCAGCTATTCGCAGTGCCACCGCGCCTTTCAACAGACGTTCGGGTGCAGCCCTCGCCACTACTTCCGAAACGACGTCGGCTCGCGGATGGAGGACGCCTTTCTTCCCCTCCAGCGTTAGCGCTCATATGGACGGGCCGATCTTCCATGATCACCATGTCGCGCATACGTGTCGAACCTGGTGAACCGCACCTGCGCCCTCGTAGGTGCACTCCTGGCCGCCAGCGTACCCGCGCACGCCGATGAGCCATCCCAGGCGCCGCGACGACGGGTCGAGCTCCTGTTTCACGCCGACCTCGACGGCCGCTTTGCTTCGCCGAGCTGCGGGAAGGCCGCTCCCCCGGCGCCCGACGAGGGGGCGATCGTCGCCACGCTGACCGCCGCCCGGGCGCAAGCCCCGGAGGCCGTCACCGTTCTGGGCGGCAACTGGGCCGGCCCCGACCCGTTCGGGGCAGCCCTGTTCGGTGCGGGCGCCCGGCATGCGGATCTGCTGGCCGACGTCCTGCACCGCGGTCAGTACGACGCCGTCGCCGTCGGCCACAATGAGCTGGCGCTGGACGCCGCGACGCTCGATGCCCTGCTGCCGCGCGTGGCATCCGCGGGACTGCCGCTCATCGCGACCAACTTGAGCTGCGATGCGCGCCGCCCGGCGTGCGCCGTCATCCGGCGCGACCTCCTGATCCGGCGCGGCGCCGAGACGATCGGCGTCCTGGCGACGATCTCCCCCTCCGTCCTGCCGGGCCTCCCCGCCGAGCGGGCCGCCACGTTCCGGCTCGCCGAGCCGGTGACGGCGATTCGCGAGGGCGTCGCCCGGTTGCGGAAGGCGGGCGCCACGCTGGTGGTGGCCATCACCGACGGGCCGCGCGATGCCCGCGCTCTCGACGAGGTGGACGCCCTGATGCGGCGGCTGGATGGTGAATCGGCGCCGGACCTGCTGCTCAGCGCGGGACTTGCGGACGAGGACACAGGACGGGCCGTCGAGCTCGTGCGACGGGCCGGCACCCCACCGGCGGTCGGGTCGCCCGGCGGGACCAGGGGCATCTCGCGGGTCCGCTGGGCCGACGGTCAGATCACCGTGGACACCCTGCTGCCGGCGGCGACCGCCGACCCCGAGATCGAAGCGCGCCTGCGATCGATCGAGAAGCCGTTTTGCCAGGCCGCGTCTCGGCCGCTGGCGCCGGCTCCCATTCGCGGCGCACTGTCGCGCGAACAGTTCGTCACCTACGTGCTGGAGGTCCTCCGGCTCCGCGCCGGCGCGGAGATTGCGGTCATCAACCGCGACTTCGTCAAGCGAGCACCGTTTCCGCTGACTGGAACGGTGACCGAGGGCGATTTGCAGCGGGCGCTCCCCTACACTGCCGTCATCGGCGCCGGGCGGGTGCCGGGACCGGTCGTCGAATCGCTCCTCGGGGCGGCGCTCGGCAACCCCAAGCTTGCCGCGGTCGGTCTCGGCAAAACCAAGGACGGCCTGATGGTGAACGGCCGTCCCATCGACAAGGCGCGCGCCTACACCGTGGCGACCATCGGCTTCGTCGCCGGCGGCGGTGACGGAATCTTCCCGCCGCATAGACTGCCGTTCACCCCGCTCACCGGAGCGGCCGATCTGCGGGGCAGCGTCGCCGACTTCCTGCGGTCAAGGACGGCGGCGGAGGACGGCGATCCGACGGTGAACGCGGCCACCGACTTCGGTCCTCCCGCGGTCGACCGGCCACTCTTCGTCCTGCTGGCCGACGGCGAGCTCGACTTCTCCGACACGTCGATCTCGAACGGGCCCGGCTACACCGACGCGCAGCTGACACGCGCGCAACAGACGTCGGCCAAGGGCGAGGCGACGCTGGTGGCGCAGCTCCGCCACCCGGTCCATGAAGCGGACGGACGGTTCGACGCCCAGTACGGGTGGACCCGCACGCAGCCTGCCGCCATGCCGGCGGTCTCCGCCGAGTCGGTCGACCTCATCACCGCCATCGTCAGCTACAGCTACCGCGGCCTGCGCGACTGGCGGCGCTTCCCCCGGCCGGCCATCCCCGACCCATACGTGCGCGTCTGGCTGGAGTCGGAGTTCACCCGGCCGGACGTGACGCCGACCCAGCTGCGCGGCTACCACCATCTGCAGCTCACGCCCACCGCCGGCGGGCAGCTGACCCTCACGCCGCGCCTCAAGGTGCGGGCCGGGGCCGGCGCGCAGAGCGAGCTTCTGGCACCCGGCGCCGCCGGCGACTGGCAGGCGGTGATCGAGGTGGGGGCCACGCTCGATCCGACAGCGATCGCCACCTGGGTGCGCTGGCCGTTCGGCTCGAGGGGCTGGTCAACTACGATCTCGTCGGCCCGACGGAGAGCCGACAAAACCAGCTTCGGGGGACGGGCAAGCTCTCGGTGCCGCTGCTGCCGACGCTGTTCCTGACCGTCGGGCTCGACGTCTTCGCCGTGGAACGGCAAGCGCTCGGCTGGGGCACCTCGTACGACACGACGCTCGGCCTGCGCGTTCACCTCGACGCCGCCAAGCAGCGACTCTGAGTCACTCGGCGCCGCGGGGCCCGGCGTCGCTGCGCGCTGCTTCGGCCTCGGCGCGCTGTGGAGTCTCACCCTGCTCGAAGGGCAGCGGCTTCGCTTCCAGCGGCGTGACCGCCGGCCCGTTGAGGATGCGGCCGTGCGGATCGAAGCGGCTGCCGTGGCAAGGGCAATCCCAGCTCTTCTCGGTCGTGTTCCAGTGGACGAGACAGCCGAGGTGCGTGCAGACGGGCGACAGCGCGCTGAGCTCGCCGTTGGCGTTGCGATAGACGGCCAGGCGCCGGCCCCCGAGCGACAACACCTCCCCCTCGCCCGGCGGCAGGCGCGCGAGCTCGGCGGCCCCGGGCAGCGGCAGCCGATCCTTCAGCAGGTGCTTCGGGAAGTCGACGTTCTCCGCGACGAACGCCTTCGCCGAGGCGAGCGGCTTGATGCGGGTGGCATCGAGCAGCTCGCCAAAGCGGCTTGCCCGCCGCACACCTCCTCTGCCAGAACCATCGCCGCCAGCGTGCCGTTGGTCATCCCGTTGCCGCTGTAGCCGGTCGCCACGAACACGTGACTCGACAGCGAGTTGCGCCCGACGTACGGCAGCCCGTCGGCCGATTCGATGATCTGACCCGACCACCGGTAATCGGTCGCCGCCGGCTCACGCCGGTAGCGCGCGCGCACGTAGGCTTCGAGCCGCTCGAAGGGGATCGTCGTGTCGTCTGCCTCGCCGACCTTGTGGTCCTCCCCGCCGACGATCATGTACGTTCGGCCGTCGATGCGCTGCCGGCGGGTGTAATGGTAGGGGTCGCCCATGTCCCAGAAGAGCCCGTCCGTCTCGAACGGCATCTCGACGCCGAGCGCGTAGGTCCGATACGCAGCGAGCTTGCTGTGCAGGAAAAAACGGTTGGTGATCGGGACGTGCGCGGCGACGATCACCGCCGGGGCGGTGACGACGCCGCGCTCGCTGATCACCCGGCAGGGTCTGCCATCCTGGACGTCGACGACCGGCGTCTCCTCGTGGATCGCGCCCCCGCTGGAGACGAACGCGTCCGCCAACGCCTGCAGGTAGAGGCGCGGGTGGAACGTCGCCTGGTCCTCGAACCGCAGGCCCAGCGCGGTCGGAAATGGCAGCGGCACGGTCGACGTCACCTCGGCCGTCAGGCCAGCTTGCCGAGCCGCCGCGGCCTCGCGCAGGAGCTCGTCCTTCTCCTCGGCGCGCTCGGCGTAAAGGAATCCGGGCACGCGCCGGAAGTCGCAAGCAATCTCCAGCTCGTCGACGAAGCGGGCGATCCGATCGATCGCAGCGCGGTGCCCTTCGGCGGCCAGACGCGCGCCCTCGACGCCGAAGCGCGAGATGAGAACATGGTACCGGGTGTCGAGCGCCGCGGTGAGGTGGGCCGTCGTCTTGCCTGTCTCGCCCTTGCCGATCCGGCGCGCCTCGAGCACCGCGACGCGGCGCCCGCCTGCTGTAAGAGGCAGGCCGCGGAGATGCCGGTGATCCCGCCGCCGATCACGGCGACGTCGTATGTCTCGTCGCCGGCCAGCGCCGGATACCGCGGCGTCGGCGGCGCTGTCTCCGACCACAACGAATTCGTGTAGTTGGGCATCCTCTCCCTCCGGAACTGAACGTAAGGTCCCCGAGGAGACAGGGAACCCGTCGGTGGACGCGCGCTGCAGCGCTCAGGCTGCGGAAGCGGCCAGCCCGCACAGGCGGCCGAGGGCCTGCAGGAGCCCGCCATACGGGACGGGTTTCGGGATCAGCTCGACGTCACCCAGCTGCGACCGGAGGGTCTTGGGGCTGGATCCCGAAGCGCTGATGACCAGCACCGGAATCTCTCGCAGCAACGGATCGTTCAGCTGCGCGCGGCGAAATTCCCAGCCGTCCATCACCGGCATCATCAGATCGAGCAGGATCGCGGAGGGGCGCGGCTCCTCTCGCAGAATGTCGAGGGCCTCCCGTCCGTTCGCCGCCGTCACGACCTCGAACCCGTCTTCGGCCAGCGCCTCGCCGAGCGCTTCGCAAATCGCCTCCTCGTCGTCGACGAGGAGCAGGCGTGGCCGCAATGAACAGGCGCCGGCGGCCGCCTCAGGGGCGGCCGCGACTGGTCTCAGGAGATGCAGACCGCTTTGCGACATTGGAAGGGCCGAGCTGTACAAGAACGTAGGGCGATCCCGGAAAAGAGCAAGGCTCGCGCGCAGGCGCGATTCCAGGATCAGGGTTGCGGGTCGCCAGCGCCGCGGGCGACACTGGCACCGTGCCACAGCTCACCCCCGGCCCTCACTCGCTCTCGGAGGACCCTGACAGCGACGAGAAGACATTCGCTGCCGGCGAGCCCGGGCTGTCGTTCATCGCGAACGCTGTCCCGGCCTGCCTGTCATTCATAGATGCCGAGGGTCGGTACGTCTGGGTCAACGAGTTCTACCGGCGTCGGTTCGGGCTCGACCCCGACGTCATTCAGGGACGACACATCCGTGAGATTGTCGGCCCTGCAGGTTGGGCCGCCGTCCAACCGCACGTCGAGCGGGCCCTGGCGGGCGAGGAGGTGATCTTCGAGACCGAACTCATCGACCGCACCGGACGCGCCAGCCAGATCAGCGCGGCCTACGTCCCGCGACGTGACCGCAGCGGGCGGGTTCGGGGTTTCGTGTCCCTCGTGACCGACGTCAGCGAATGGAAGCGCGCCGAGGAGGCGCTTCGACACACGGAGCGCATGCTCGAAGAGTCGCAGAGGGCAGCGCACGTGGGCAGCTGGGAGAGGATCCTCGCGGCGGGTGACCCGAACGGCGACAGCCCGCTCTGGTGGTCAAAGGAGAACTACCGCATCTTCGGCCACGACCCGGCGAAGGTCGTCATCGACTACGCGACGTTCCTGGCCACGGTTCACCCCGACGATCGCGCTGGCATGCAGGCGGTCGCAGCGGCGGGGATCGAGGAGGGCGGACGGTTCGAGAACCAGTACCGCATCGTGCGCCCGGACGGCACCGAGCGGGTGATCCAGGCCTGGGTCAACGTCGAACGCGGCGCGCAGGGAGGAGCTGTCCGCCTGCTCGGGACCTGCCAGGACATCACCGAGCGCACGCAGGTCGAGCAGCACATGCGCGACGTCGACCAACGCAAGAACGAGTTCCTCGCCATGCTGTCGCACGAGCTGCGGAATCCGCTGGCGCCCATCCTCAGCGCGGTGGAAATTTTGCGGCTGGTCACAAACGACGAGGGGCAAGAGGCCGAGCACTGCCGCACCGTCATCGCCCAGCAGGTCGAGCACATGAAGCGTTTGCTCGACGATCTGCTCGATGTCTCGCGGGTGGGCCAGGGCAAGATCGAGCTGCGAAAAGGGACCTGCGACGTCGCCGAGATCCTGCGCCGCGCGGTCGAGGTCAGCCGACCGCTCCTGGCGAAAAAGAGCCAGACCCTGATTGTGACTGAACCCGGCGAGGCCGTCCTCGTCGACGCCGATCCGATCCGTCTGGTCCAGGTGTTTGCGAATCTCCTCAACAACGCCGCGAAGTACTCGAATGTGCGGGGGCACATCGCGCTGGAGACGACCATCGTGGGCGACGAAGTGGTGGTGCGCGTGCGCGACGACGGCATCGGGATGACGCGCGCCATGCTCGATCGGGCCTTCGAGCTTTTCGCGCAAGAGGCGAGCACCCTCGACCGATCTCAGGGCGGCCTCGGCATCGGTCTCACCATGGCGCGCAGCCTCGTCAAGATGCACGGTGGATCGGTCGGCGCCTTCAGCGACGGTCCTGGGCGCGGCTGCGAGCTCGTGGTGCGGCTGCCGCGCGCGGCGGACGCCAGCCGACCTGCGCCCAGATCCACGCCGCCCGTCATCACTGCATCGCGAGCGCTCCGCGTCCTCGTCGTCGATGACAACGTGGACGCCGCGCAGATGCTGGGCGTGCTGCTCCGGCTCCTCGGGCACGACGTGACGCTGGCCCATGACGGCCCGACCGCGCTCGCTCTGGCGGCGGCCGCGATCCCCGAGCTCGTGCTGATCGACATCGGCCTGCCGGGCATGGACGGATACGCCGTCGCCGCCGCCCTCCGCCAGAACGGCCTCACGGACGCCGCGCTGGTGGCCGTCACGGGCTACGGCCGCGAGGGCGACATCTCACGCTCGCTTCAGGCCGGCTTCGACCACCACCTGGTCAAACCCGTCGACCTCGCCGCGCTCCAGCGCATCACCGCCGCGCCGGATGGTCAGCGCGCCGAGACGAGATCGTTCAGCAAATGACGGCGTCGCGCGCCTGGCCATCTACCAGGCCCCGGAGCCAGGACCTCGGAGCCCTGCGCCTGCTTCAATGCTCAGCGGTTCCCGCGCCGCACGTAGCTATGCGCTTCCTTGGCCAGGGCGACCCAGGGAAGGGCCCCCGCCTCGACGGAAATCCACTCCTTCATCAGGCGACCGTGCCCGGGATCGAAGCGCTTGCCCTTGCCAGCTTCGACGAGATCGTCGACGCGCTCCTTGGGCAGCTTCACGACGAACATTCCCCGCGTCAGCATCGCGAAGATCTTGCCGTTCACGGCGAAGGCGTTCTCCGAGCTGAACATGCGCCGGCGACTGACGCCGCTGGATGTCGGCAAAGGCGTCGGCGACCGGCGCGAGCACGGGAGGGATCTCGGAGGCCGGCTGCTTGGAGGACTTCGCAGCCTTGGCGGACTTCGGTGGCTTACGCGACCTGGCCGCCTTGGCGGACTCGACAGACCTGGGCGTCGCCGACCTGGCCGACTTCGGTCGCGTCCCGGGTTTCACGCTCTTCGCGGCCTTGGCCCGGGCCGCGCTCTTGGGACTCACTCGCTTCTTTGCCTTCACCGTGTTGCTCCTGGCGGAGCCTACGCCCGATTCATCATGCACGCGACCGCTTCTGCTTTCGAGCAGACCTGGAGCCAGACGGGCTCCTCAGGAACGCTGCGACAGGCAGGTAAAGGACAGATCCGCCGGAGGCGTGGTCGGCGTCGGTGATCGCAGGGTCACCGCGATCTCCGCCCCCCCTTCGGGCGTGAGACCCTCCAACGCGAAGGCCCCCAGGGGGCCGGCGTCGGGTTGCTGCACCATTCCGAACGCCAGCACATAGGGCGTGTTCCCGACCAAGAAGGTGACCGCGCCGTTCCCGCTGAGGGACTGGTCGAACGCCGTGATGATCCGCTGCGCGACGTCGGTTGGAGGCCCGTAAAAGATCGATAGTCCACCGTCGTAAATGCCACCGCTGGAGGCCGTCGGATTGTCGTTCAATGGGATTGTCGCCACCAGGACGTCGCCGTTCGCCGCGTCGCCAACGTACGAGATGACATCGGGTGTATCCACCGCCGCCAGTCCGGCGATCGTGCCAGGGTCGATGAGGGTCAGCGGGGTGACGCCGGCACCCGCCTGGTCGAGAAATATCCGCGCCCCGCCGGGACCGAGAGCCATCGCGCTGGCCGTCGAGCCTGTCGTCTCGACCAGCAGGTCGCGCTCCAACGTTCCGGCGTCTGCGGCCGGTGACTCGAAGGTGAAAATGAATTCGTTGGCGCCCGACTGGCCGGTACCGAGGAGACGCTGCCGGATCAGCGCACCGCCCACCGAGACGAACAGTCCGTCGGCGGCGTCCACATAAAGTGTCCCGGCGGCGTCTTGCCCCACACCCACGACGCCCACCGGCGTGATTGGACCGGCGGCCACCGGATCACAGGGGACACCCTCCCCCGTCGATCCGGCCGGACTCGACGAACTGCCGCACCCCTGGCCAAGCGCGAGCACGAACAGCATCACCGGCATCCCGAGCACACCTCGTCGCATCGGATCAGGATATCGCAAACACCCCTGCTCCGGCTCGTGCGACCCATGACGCGATACGCTCAGCCGGCGACGCAAAGCACCTCGTTCAGCTGGCCGGCGCCCGATCGGTATCCAGGATCTCCAGTAGACGGCGGGAGCCGTTCGGTGGAGGTGTCTCATGCGAAAGTTACTGATAGAGCTCAGTCTGGCGGGCGCGCTGGCGCTTGGGTTTGGCAAGACGACCACGGCGCGCGCGGACGAGACGCAAACGCCGTCCCAGGAGAGCCAGCGAGCAGCGGACAAGGCCGAGGGCGCCGCCAACTCCGCGCAGGGGTCCGTCAACGGCGCCGAGGACGAGGCAGACAAGGCGACCAACAGCGCCGGCAACACGGCCAAGAGCGCCGGCGACGCCACCGAAAAGTCGGCGAAAGAGAGCTCTGAAAAAACGAATATTCCGAGGGACAAGGCCAAGGGCAGCCTGCACGAATGACCGCGCGCCCTTCTGGCTTTCGGGACGTCTTCTCGGGAGCCGCCTGAAAGCCAGGACCGCCCGCTGCACGCCCTTCAGGACGCGGCGGCTGCGGGCTGCCGCGGCTCGATCGTGATCACGATCGACTTCGACGCCGGCTGGTTGCTGCCGTCGGCGACGCTGCGCACGGGGACCAGCACGTTGGTCTCCGGGTAATAGGCGGCGGCGCAGCCGCGCGGGATCTCGTAGGGGACGACCTTGAAGCGCTCGGCGCGCCGGCGCTCCGGCGCCGAAGTGGCTGACCAGGTCGACCCACTGGTCCTTCTTCAGTCCGCGCTCGCGCATGTCCTCGTTCGTTCAGGAACACCACCCGCCGCCCGCCGTAGATGCCGCGGTAGCGATCGTTCTCGCCGTAGATCGTCGTGTTGAACTGATCGTGGCTGCGGAGCGTGGTCAGCAGCAGCTGGCCGTCCGCGAGGCGCGTGCTCGGGGAACGGGGTGACCGTGAACTGCGCGCGCCCCGACGGCGTGGGGAACTTCCCCTCGCGCGGCGCGTTCGGCAGATAGAAGCCGCCCGGCTCGCGGACCCGGCGGTTGTACTGCGCGAAGCCCGGGCACCACGTGCTCGATGTGCTCGCGGATGCGATCGTAGTTGTCGACCAGCCCCTGCCAGTCGACCGTGCTCCTGGCCGCCGAGGGTCGCCTTCGCCATGCCGGCGACGATGGCCGGCTCGCTGCGCAGGTGCGGCGACGCCGGCTCGCAGCACGCCGCGCGACTGGTGCACCACGCCCGTCGTGTCCTCGACGCAGACGAACTGCTCGCCCGACGCCTGCACGTCGCGCTCGGTGCGCCCCAGGCAGGGCAGGATCAGCGCCTGCTCCGCCGGTGATCAGGTGGCCGCGATTCAGCTTGGTCGAGATCTGCACGGTCAGCCGGCAGCGCGCGCATCGCCTCGGAGGTGTAGTGCGTGTCCGGCGTGGCGCTCAGGAAGTTGCCGCCCAGCGCCACGAACACCTTCACCTTGCCCTCGTGCATCGCCTGGATCGTGCGCACCGTGTCGAAGCCGTGCTTGTCGGGCGGCGTGAAGTCGAACTCCTGCCCCAGCGCCTCCATGAACTCGGCGCTCATCTTCTCCCAGATGCCGACCGTGCGATCGCCCTGCACGTTGCTGTGGCCGCGCACCGGGCACAGGCCGGCGCCGCGCCGCCCGATCTGCCCGCGCAGCAGCGCGAAGTTGACGATGCTCTGCACGTTGGCGACGCCGTTCTTGTGCTGCGTGATGCCCATGGCCCAGCAGCAGATCATCCGCTCCGACTCGAGCGCGATCTCGGCCGCCTCGCGGATCAGCTCGCGCGAGACGCCGCTCTGCCCGACGATCGCCTCCCAGGACGTGGCGTCGAGATCGCGCGGCCAACGCCGTCGAACCCCTCGGTGTGGTGCGCGATGAAGTCGTGCGCCAGGAGCTTGCCGCCGCGCGGCGCGATCGTGCCTCCAGCATCTCCTTCATGATCCCCTTGAGCAGCGCGACGTCGCCGTTGACGCGCACCGGCAGGAACAGGCAGGCGATCGGCGTGCCCGGCGCCCAGCAGCGTCAGCGGCTCCTGCGGATTCTTGAACCGGATCAGCCCGGTCTCCGGCAGCGGATTGACGCTGACGATCTTGCAGCCGTTGCGCGCCGCCTTCTGCAGCTCGGTCAGCATGCGCGGGTGGCAGGTGCCCGGGTTCTGGCCGATGACGAAGATGCTGTCGGCGTAGCGAGAAGTCCTCGATCTTCACCGTCGCCTTGCCGATGCCGATCGTCTCGGTCAGCCCGAGGCCGCTCGATTCGTGGCACATGTTCGAGCAGTCGGGCAGGTTGTTGGTGCCGAACTGCCGCGCGAACAGCCGTACAGGAACGCCGCCTCGTTGCTGGCGCGCCCCGAGGTGTAGAACGACGCCTCGTCGGGCGAGGCCAGCGCGTTGCAGCTCGCGGCGATCAGCGCGAAGGCGTCCGTCCCACGAGATCGGCTCGTAGTGGTCGGCGCCCGGCGCGCCGCACCATCGGATGGGTGATGCGCCCCTGCTGGTCCAGCCAGATGTCGCTCTGCGCCAGCAGCTCCGAGATGGGATGCTGCGGCGAAGAACTCGGGCGTGACGCGCGCGCGTCGTCGCCTCGCTGGCGACCGCCTTGGCGCCGTTCTCGCAGAACTCGGCCGTCTTGCGTTCGCCGTCGGGGTCGGGCCAGGCGCAGCTCGGGCAGTCGAAGCCGTCCTTCTGGTTGAGCTTCAGCAGCGTCTTGCAGGCTGCGCTTGACCCCCATGTCGCGAACGCCGCGGTGGACGGTCTCCCAGATCGACGAGAAGCCGGCCGCCGCCGGTCTCGCCTCCCTGCCTGCGGGGTCCTGCTCCTCCGGGGGCGGCTCCGCGCCAGGGACGCCCTTGGCCAGGTGAGCGTCGGGGATCGCCGGCCGGTCGTCCCTTTGGTTGGGCGCGCTGTTCTCGTCCTTCGGGTGGTTCGCCACGCCGACCGCCTTGCCAGATGTTACAGGTGGAGGGCGTTAAAAAACGTATCCCTCTCCGGAAACATAACCATCTTCTTCGGGGCAATCCCCGACTGCAGCACCTGGAGGACACCATGGCTGGACATCATCCTGGATTCCTTGGCAGAGAGCAGATCATCGCCCGGCCCGGTTTCAACCGCTGGTTGATCCCCCCGTGCGCGCTGGCCACGCACCTTTGTATCGGCCAGGCGTACGCGTTCAGCGTGTTCAACCTGCCGCTGACCCGAGCAGCTCGGCATCACCAGATCGATCCCCGGCGACTGGAAGCTGACCCAGCTCGGCTGGATCTTCACCATCGCCATCGTCGTGCCTCGGCGTGTCCGCGGCGCTCTTCGGCAAGTGGGTGCAGAGCGCAGGGTCCGCGCAAGAGCGGCTTCGTCGCGCGCGCTCTGCTGGGGCGTCGGGCTTCCTGGTCGGCGCGCTCGGCATCCACCTGCACCAGCTGTGGCTGGTCTACCTGGGCTACGGCGTGCTCGGCGGCTGCGGGCTGGGCATCGGCTACATCACGCCGGTCTCGACGCTGATCGCCTGGTTCCCCGACCGGCGCGGCATGTCGACCGGCATGGCGATCATGGGCTTCGGCGGCGGCGCGCTGATCGCGTCGCCGCTCTCGGACTTCCTGATGAGGCACTTCGCCTCGCCGACGTCGACCGGCGTCGCGCAGACCTGGGTCGTGCTGGGCATCATCTACCTGGTCTTCATGTCGGGCGGCGCGTTCGGCTACCGCGTGCCGGCGCCCGGCTGGACGCCCGCGGGCTGGGTCGCGCCGCCGGAGACGCGCCACGCGCTGATCACCCACCGCAACGTCACGCCGGCCGAGGCCCTCGGCACGCAGCAGTTCTGGCTGCTGTGGGTCGTGCTGTGCTTCAACGTCACCGCCGGCATCGGCGTGCTCGGCCAGGCGTCGGCGATGATCCAGGAGGTGTTCAAGGGCCAGATCACGCGCCAGCGCCGCGGCCGGATTCGTCGGGCTGCTCAGCCTCTTCAACATGGCGGGCCGCTTCTTCTGGGCGTCGCTGTCCGACAAGATCGGGCGCAAGGCGACCTACGCGTGCTTCTTCACGCTCGGCACCGCGCTCTACGCGCTGGTGCCGCTCGCCGGCAAGATCGGCAGCGTGGCGCTGTTCGTGGCCTGCTTCTGCGTCATCCTCACCATGTACGGCGGCGGCTTCTCCACCATCCCGGCATATCTGGCCGACGTGTTCGGGACCAAGTACGTGAGCGCGGTGCACGGCCGCCTGCTGACCGCCTGGTCGGCGGCCGGCGTGTTCGGCCCCGTGCTGGTGAACTACATCCGCCAGTCCCAGATCGACCACGGCGTTCCCAAGTACCAGGCCTACAACGTCACGATGTACATCATGGCGGGGCTGCTGGTGATCGCCTTCTTCGCCAACCTGGCGGTGAAGCCCGTCGCCGACCGGTACCACGAGCACAGCGAGCCGCTGGGCGCGCGTGGTGGGCGCGGCGGGGGGGGTGCAACGGGCGCAACGGGTGCAACGGGAGATCGACGCGTTTTGGCCTGAGCGGGAGGAGCATTCATATGACCAACCACGAGAAGACAAAAGGGAACGCCACCGCGAACCTGGCGCTGGCCTGGCTGGCCGTCGGGATCCCGCTTGTCTGGGGCGTCGTCGAGACCCTCAAAAAAGCGATGGCGCTGTTCGGCGCGGCGTGAAGCGGCCGATGCTGGCGGGGCCCACGCTGCCGCTGCCGATCTGGTCCCAGGCCGGCGCACGCAGCGTCGAGCGCACGGTCGAGCGCCGCGGGACACGCGAGCTGGGCGGGCGCCCCCCCGATCGCGATTTGGTGGTCGCCGAGGAGCCGCTCGAGCTCCGCATCGCCGGCGAGAGCCTCATGGTGACCATGCGGACCCCCGGCGACGACCTCGATCTCGCCGCGGGCCTGCTCTTCACCGAGGGGGTCATCGCGTCGCTCGACGAGGTGGCCTCCCTGACCCACGGCGGGGCCGCTGTCGGGCGCGATCGCGAGAACGTCGTCGACGTCACGGTGGCGCCCGGACACGCGCTCAAGGCCTCCGCCGCGCGGCGGGTGCTGCGCGCGACCGCCGCCTGTGGCCTTTGCGGCAAGGAGAGCATCGCCGACGTCCGCCGGCGCATCCCGGCCATCGAAGATCCCACCACGGTGCCGCTCGACGTGGTGCTGGCGCTCCCCGAAACGATCCGGGCGGCGCAGCCCGTGTTCTCGGAGACGGGAGGGCTGCACGCGGTCGGCCTCTTCACGCCCGAGGGGGCGCCGCTGACGATCCGCGAGGACGTCGGTCGCCACAATGCCGTCGACAAGGTCATCGGCCCCGAACGGGCCCGGCAAGTCCGGCGCGGCATCCAGTACGACCCCCACCCACCCATCTGACAAGGAAGACGACCGCTCATAGGCATGTGCGCGAGCGCGGAGCCATGAGCGCGCGCGTCGCTCGAAACGCGTTCGCCTTCGCCAACGGCGACTGAAAGGGTGATGTTTGTGCACGTCGAGACCGGCAGCGGCATCGTGATCGAGTACGACACCTTCGGAGATCCCGCCGACCCGGCCATCCTCCTGATCATGGGGTTCGGCACCCAGCTTCTAGGCTGGGACGCCGGATTCTGCCGCCTGCTAGCCGCACAGGGCCGTTTCGTGATCCGGTACGACAACCGCGACTGCGGCCTCTCGACCAAGCATCACGACACCCCCGTCAACCTGATGGACCTCATCAGCGCCGTGACGTCCGGCGATGTCGACCGGGCACTGGCGATGGCGCCGTACTCGCTGCGGGACATGGCCTCCGACGGGATCGGTCTGCTGCAGGGGCTCGGCATCGAACGCGCGCACGTGGTGGGTTCCTCGATGGGCGGCATGATCGCGCAGAAGATGGCGATCGAGTTCCCCGATCGCGTGCTGTCGCTGACCTCGATGATGTCCTCGACCGGGGAGCCCGAGTACGGCCAGTCCACTCCTGAAGCCCAGCAGGTCCTGTTCTCCCCGCGGCCGGCTGACCGCGACGGCTACATCGCAGCGGCCGAGCGCGACCTCGTCTGGGCTTCACGACGGTACGGCGACCTGGCTGAACTGCGTGCACTGGCCGCCGCGAGCTATGACCGCTCCTACTATCCGGCCGGTGTGCCGCGGCAGCTGGCCGCCATGATCCTCGACGGCTCACGTGCCGACGCCCTTCTTACGCTCGATACGCCGACGCTCGTCATCCACGGCCGGGACGACAGCTTGATCGACCCCAGCGGCGGACGGCGAACAGCTGAGCTGGTACCCGGTGCGAAGTTCCTCTTGGTCGAGGACATGGGGCACGACCGGCCACAAGAGCTGTGGCAGACCCTGATCGACGCGATCGCCGAACACACGCAGGGCGGCACACGCGCTTGACCGAGGCGCTGCGGCCCGGTGCCCGCTCATCGGCTGAGCGACCCGGAGAGCGTGACGTTCAGGGTGGTGCAAATGGCGGTTACTTCAGCGGCTGGTTGCTCCGGACCGACGAGACAACATCGATGATGGCCTGCGCTGTAAGGGCCGCGTCTTGCTGCTTCAGGATCAGGTCTGGATGGGTGGCTCCCTGGGCTACGCGGTGCACGCTGTTGGTGGAGAGGGTCGCGGTTTGGTCCTGCGCCTTCATCCAGGCTGCGTCGTTGCCACTGCCGGCTGTCAGGACGACCAGTGGCTTGTCGCCGAAGTCGGTGAGGGCTGCTGCCTCGTGTTCGGATGCAGTGGCTTGGAGGAACTCGTCGATGGTGCTGCGAAGGCTGGTGGACGTGGCGATCTTGGCGCGTACCTCGTCTGCAGACTGTGGTGGCAGGCTGCCGTAGCCGGCAAGGCCGAACAGACGCCCGACACCCAGCCGCGCGGAGGTCGACGCCAGCACGGAACCACGGGCCAGGATGTCGTCGGGTCCCCAGCTTTGCGCCGAGGTCGATGCCGGCACGTGGGCTCCGGTCGAGTCGATCAGCACCATCCCGGCGACCTCATCGGGGTACTGGGCGGCAAAGATGCGTACGTACAGGCCACCGAAGGAGTGACCGGCCAACACGTAGGGACCTGGTACGCCTCCGCTGTGCAGCAACGTGTGCAGGTCGGTCATCATCTGCGCGCCATCCTGGGTGACGTCCGAAGCCTCGCTCCACCCGCGACCCGCGGAGTCATAGACACAGACACGGGTGTGGGCGGCGACCGCCGGGGCTATCCAACCCATAGCCGAAGACATGTCACCACCCCCGGGCTGTAGCACCACAGTGGGGCTACCGGAGCCGGTGCACTGTAGATGCAACCTGTGTCCGCCGACGTCGATCATCTGGCCTGACATCGGGTAAGCGCTGGCATCTAGGTGTTCGCGCACCGTCTCGTAGCCCCCGCCCACCGAGGCAAGACCCATCAGGGCGATTACCGGGTAGATGACCAGCCAACGGCTGCGGCTTCGCAGATGCCGGTGAGCCTGAATGGCCATCCAGACCGCTAACGCGAGCAGCGCGGCAGGCCATACCCAATGGAGTGCGTCGTTCACGGCGGAGCCGGACGCGATAAGGAGGAGCCCGGAGACGCCCATGAAGACCGCTGGCACCACGGCCCATCGTTGTGGTTGATCCGTAAACCGCACCGAGAGCACGGCCAACATCGCCCACCCGATGGCGAATCCCCACAGCACCGCGCCGGTGATGTCGCTTTCCTTCACCTGGACAAAGGGAGCGGCAACGAGAAGCAGGGCGGCGGCGAGCCCGGTCGCCAAAGATCCGGCCACGACCCAACCGATGCGACCCCCGCGTCGGGGATCGGCGGCGTCCTGACTGGGCGTTCCGGTGTCAACGGGTGTGGTGGCCATGACGCAACTCCTCGGCGCATATGGCGCAGCGCGAGCACAGGTATCTGCGCTTGAAGCACGTTCCGTCGTCCCGACAGTACGCGCATAAGCGCCGACGTGAGCGGCACGGGATGGCGAAGCCTTGGTCGGCAACGACCACGACCACGCGCACATCATGCGGCGATCTGGGATCGCGTTGGCCGCGACCCGGTTCCGGCGTCCTTAGAGTGCTCGAATTGGCTGCATTGAAGTCCCAGACCCCAGGTAGTCACGGTCGGTTCTCTGTGGGCAGTCAAGTCGACGGGGCATCTCGGCGGGATCCGGGCGGGATCCAGGCTTGCGATCGTTCGCGATGGCCGGAGCCCGCTGACCGGAGGGCTCGGAATGGGCTCGCTTTGATTCGCAAAGTCCCGCAACACCGCTCCGCCGCCCGCTGTCCCCGAGGACGGCATCGCCGCAGGTCAGAGGCCGGTTTCGCCTCCTGAGCGCAGCCGACCGCAAAGGATCGCACTTGCGCTCAGCATCATGTACGTCTTCCCGATGACCAGCCACACGGAATGCGTTGCGCTGCTGGAGCCTGCGCACGTTTGCGCGCGGCTGCGTTGCCGAGGTTCTCGATGACTTCCCATCTGGAGTGCGTTGCGCATCTGGTGAAGAGCGACTCTCACCTGCGGTGAGCGGCTCGCGATGAAGCAGTCGACCTCTACCGACCTCCTCATGGCGCACTTCTCAGGTACTCAGCGGGTGGGCATCCCACCCGTGACTAGATGTCGTAGTTCTGACGTGGCGTGCTGCCTGACCTGCATCAATGCTCGAATTCCGTGGCCTTGGGCCGCACTCGGGCCGCACGGGGCCGTAAGGAAACGCCAGGTGCCCCACGCCCTGGTCCTGCTCTACCTGGCGCCTTGACGCGGCGGCAGATTGACGGAAGTCCCAAGCCTGCGACGGCACAATGCAAACATGGTGGAACAGAGCGCGTGGATGCGGAAGGTGGCGGCGGACCCAGATCACTCGTCTTGGTACGTCGAGCGCTTCCGTTCGATGGCGGCAGCCGGTCGCGACTTAGCTGGTGAGGCACGTCTTCTTGACGCGATGGTCGGGCGTGGGGCGCGCATCCTTGATGCGGGCTGTGGCCCTGGTCGCGTCGCCGCTGAACTGGCCCGCCTCGGGCACGACGTGGTCGGCGTCGATGTCGATCCGGTCCTCATCGAGGCCGCCGTCGAGGATCATCCCGGCCCTCGTTGGATCGTCGAGGACTTGGCCGAGCTTGACCTGCCTGCTCGCGGTATTTCGGAGCGCTTCGATGCCATCGTCAGTGCCGGAAACGTGATGACGTTCCTCGCACCGAGCACTCGCAAAGAGGTGCTGCGACGCCTCAGAGGGCACGTTCATTCGGAGGGACGGGTCGTCATCGGCTTCGGGGCCAGGCGTGGCTACGAGTTCTCTGAGTTCCTCACCGACGCCCGCCAAGCGGAGTTAGAGGGTGACCTGCTCATGTCCGCGTGGGACTTGCGTCCGTGGCGTGACGATTCCGACTTCCTGGTCGCAGTGCTCAGACCCATCTAGGCAGGCCGAGCCGGAGAAGCGATGGGCATCCAGACAAAGGGTGGATCGGTTCGCGGCGAGGTGACGCGCGTCTCCAGGTGTACTCGGCACCGTGAGTTGCATTCAGCGGTGAGTTGAACAGGTGGCGTTCGGCAGCCGGGCGGCGACGTCGTTGTCGCTGCAGAAACCTGTGAGCCGTCGCTTGAGGCAGAGGAGCCCGAGGAGCCGGCCGGAGTGGTCGACGACCGCCCTCCGGCGCTGCCCGGTCGAGAGAAGGAGTTGGCGCGCCTCCTCGGCCGGAAGGTGCGGCGGCACGGTGCGGCCCTCAAGGGTGGCGTAGTTGGATGCGGGGTCGTCGTCCGCTCCTGAACCCGGTAGGTCACGCGCGACCAGAGTTCCGAGGAGGCGGCCGCCCTCGGTGAGAAGGAGCATGTGCACGTGGTCGTCTGCGAACGCTGCGCGGGCTTCGGCGACGGTCGCTCTTGGGCTCATGGTCTTGGGCAACCGGACGACGACGTCCAGGACGTCCTGGCCGTCCAAAGGTGGAGTGGCGGTGCAGGGGCCAGGTACCGGCTCGGCGGTGGCCACCTCAGATGCCCCACTCGTGCAGGCGCGGGTCGCGGCTGGCGGCGGGTCGACCAGCCGGGTAGAGATGGGCGGTTGCGGCCTCATTGAACGGAGTCGAGCGCCAACATGAGCGCGTCGCGGTCGGTGTCGGACATGCGGGCCACGATGTCAGCGAGCTCTTGCTCCCGGCGGGCCATCATCCTCTCGACGAACGTCCTGCCTTTGCGGGTCAAGGTGAACACCCGTTGTCGTCGGTCGGCAGTGAGCTCGCCGCGATCGACGAGTCCGGCCGAGACCAACCGGTCGCAGGTGCGGCTGGCGTTGGACGCGTTGACGCCCAGCCCCTCGGCGACGGCTGAGAGGTTGAGGGGTTCGCCGGTCCACAACAGGACCAGTACCCGCATCTGCGTCACTGAGACGGTGGCGTCGACGCTCTCGAGCGAGCGAACCATGGCCGCGGCGACCGCGCGGCTGGCCAACATCAAGGGAGTGATGTCCACCCGGGAGCTGTTGGTGGCGGCGTGTGCGGTGGTCACGCCGCCGACTGTAGATCGTCGGTGGCCTCGGAACGTCCCGTCGTTGTGCCTCCGAGCAAGTGACTTAGGTCCCTGACCGCAAAGACTGCGAGCAAGCAACGTTGGCGTTAACGCAAACATCTGCGGTAGAACGAGTGGCGAAGGAGCCGCGCATGTCGACGACGGGTGCACCAACTGCGACGAACAGCAGAGCCGGGCTGATGCTGGGCCTGGCGACGCTGGGCTTCGCTCTCTGCTTCTGGGCGTGGGCTCTGCTGTCGCCGCTGGCGGTCTCCTTCACCGCGGCGCTGCACCTGACTCCGTTCCAGCAGGCGCTCCTGGTCGCGGTCCCGGTCGTCGTCGGCTCCTTGGGCCGCATCCCGGTGGGTGCGCTCACCGACCGCTTCGGTGGCCGGGTGATGTTCCCGATCGTGTCCCTGGCGACCGTCGTGCCGGTCCTCTACCTCGGCCTCTTCGGTCACTCCAGCCTGGCCGCGCTCCTGGTCGGTGGCTTCTTCCTCGGCATCGCCGGTACGGCGTTCGCGGTCGGCGTTCCCTTCGTGAGCGCCTGGTTCCCGCCTGAGCGGCGTGGCTTCGCGGTAGGTGTGTTCGGCGCCGGCATGGGCGGCACCGCGATCAGCGCGCTGACCACTGTGAAGCTCGTCAATGCTCATTCCTTGCAGACACCGTTCATCATCACCGCCGTCGCGCTCACCCTGTATGGCGTTGTGGCCGCCCTGGTGCTGCGCGACGCTCCAGGCCGGCCCGTCGTCACCGGCTCCGTTGTCGCCAAGATGCGTGAGGCTCTGGGGCTACGGATCACGTGGCAAGCCGCCGCGCTCTACGCCATCGCCTTCGGTGGCTATGTCGCCTTCAGCGTCTACCTGCCCACCTACCTGAAGAACGCCTACGGCCTCACCCCTGCAGACGCCTCGAACCGGATGGCCGGCTTCGTGGTCGTGGCGGTCGTGATGCGGCCGGTCGGCGGCTGGCTCTCGGACCGGGTGCGGGCCGGGTCGGTGCTGATGGTCGCCTTCGCAGTAGTCGCCCTCGACGCTCTCATCCAGTCGTCGACCCCAGACCTCAGCCCTGTGGGCACGATCGTCTTCCTGACGATGGCCGCTGCCCTCGGAACGGCGACGGGAGCCACGTTCGCCCTCTTGGCGCAGCGCGCGCCCGCAGCCCAGGTCGGCGCGGTGACCGGGATCGTCGGCGCGGCCGGGGGCCTCGGTGGTTTCGTCCCGCCGCTGGTGATGGGTTCGATCTTCGGCCACACCGGTGACTACGGCACAGGTCTGCTCGCGCTGGCCGCGATGGCCGTGCTGGTCCTGCTGCTGTCTGCCTCTCTGCGCCGTCCGGTGTCGCCGCCCCAGGCCCCGCGGGCCCCGATGGCGGCGTGAGCGTGGGTCTCCTGTCGAAAGTCGCCCGTCTGCTGGTTCGCCCCTCTGCCCGAGAGCTCCGTCGATGACCGAGACCGAGAAGACACCGCCCACGGGTGTGCCCGCCCTGGATGACCCGCTGACCGATGCTCTGGTGCGTAGCCGACGGTTCTTCACCAAGGGGGTCGTGTCGGACGACCTTCGGACCCTGACCCAGGTCGGCGGCCGGCAGGCCGACGACTTCTACCGGGACCGGTGGAGCCACGACAAGGTCGTCCGTTCCACGCACGGCGTGAACTGCACGGGCTCGTGCTCGTGGAAGGTCTACGTGAAGGACGGCATCATCACCTGGGAGACCCAGCAGACCGACTACCCCTCGGTCGGTCCTGACTCCCCGGAGTACGAGCCCCGCGGCTGCCCCCGCGGCGCCGCCTTCTCCTGGTACACCTACTCACCGACCCGGGTCCGCTACCCCTACGTCCGTGGCGTCCTGCTGCAGATGTTCCGCGAGGCCAAGGCGCAGCACGACGGCGACCCGGTGCGGGCCTGGGAGCACATCGTCGAGAACCCCCTGCGCGCCAAGGCGTACAAGTCCGCTCGAGGCAAGGGCGGGCTGGTCCGCGCCACCTGGGACGAAGCGGCCGAGATCGTGGCCGCCGCCCATGTCCACACGATCAAGAAGTACGGCCCCGACCGGGTCGCCGGCTTCTCCCCGATCCCGGCGATGTCGATGGTCTCCCACGCCTCCGGGGCCAGGTTCGTGAACCTGATCGGCGGCTCCATGCTGAGCTTCTACGACTGGTACGCCGATCTCCCGGTCGCGTCTCCCCAGGTGTTCGGCGACCAGACCGACGTACCTGAGTCCGGGGACTGGTGGAACGCCGGCTACCTGATCATGTGGGGCTCCAACCTCCCGGTCACCCGCACCCCGGACGCGCACTGGATGACCGAGGCCCGCTACCGCGGCCAGAAGGTCGTCGCGGTCGCCCCCGACTACGCCGACAACGTGAAGTTCGCCGACGAGTGGCTACCCGCCAAGCCCGGCACCGACGCGGCGTTGGCGATGGCCATGGGCCACGTCGTCCTGAAGGAGTTCTTCGTCGACCGGGAGACGCCGTACTTCACCAACTATGTGAAGACCTACACCGACCTGCCCCACCTGGTCGCCTAGGCCTCGACGAGCACCGGTCGACGAGATCGAGTACACCGCGGGCAAGTTCCTGACCGCTGCCGACCTCGCCGAGCACGCCGACGAGGAGAACGCCGCGTTCAAGACGGTCCTGATCGACGCCCGCACGGGCGAGGCTGTTGTTCCGAACGGTTCTCTGGGCCATCGCTACGGCGACGCCGGCGTGGGCCGGTGGAACCTCGAGCTCGGCGACGTCGACCCTGTCCTCTCGCTGCTCGAGACCTCCGAGGAGTCGGTCGTGGTGCGGATGCCGCGTTTCGACACCCCCGACGGCGCGGCCGCCGACCTCCCACGCGGAGTACCCACCAGGCGCATCGGCGGGCACCTGGTCACCACGGTCTTCGACCTGCTTCTTGCCCAGTACGGCGTCGCGCGCTCGGTGGACGGCCTGCGTCTGCCGGGGGAGTGGGCAGGCGGGTACGACGACGCCGACTCGCCGTACACCCCGGCCTGGCAGGAGACCATCACCGGAGTGCCCGGCCGCGACCGCCGCCCGGATCGGGCGCGAGTTCGCCGCCAACGCCGAGGAGTCCCACGGCCGCTCGATGATCGTGATGGGCGCCGGCACCAACCACTGGTTCCACTCCGACACGATCTACCGCGCCTTCCTCACCCTGACCAACCTGACCGGCTGCCAGGGCGTCAACGGCGGCGGCTGGGCCCACTACGTCGGCCAGGAGAAGGTCCGGCCGATCACCGGCTACACCCAGATCGCCAACGCGCTGGACTGGAACCGGCCGCCGCGCAACATGATCCAGACCGCCTTCTGGTATCTCCACACGAACCAGTTCCGCTACGACCAGTTCGGCGCCGACACGCTCTCCGCGACCACCGGCCAGGGACAGCTCGCCGGGAAGTCCACCGCGGACGTGATCGCCCAGAGCGCCCGGATGGGCTGGATGCCGTCGTACCCGACCTTCGACCGCAACCCGCTCGACCTCAGCGACGACGCAGCCGCCGCCGGCAAGCCAGTCGGAGAGTACGTCGTCGAGCAGCTCACGTCGGGCGACCTCGACTTCGCCGGCGAGGACCCGGACGCGCCCGGCAACTACCCCCGCATCCTGTCGATCTGGCGGGCCAACCTCCTCGGATCCTCCGGCAAGGGCAACGAGTACTTCCTCAAGCACCTCCTCGGCACCGACTCCTCAGTCCGCGCCACCGAGACACCCGAGGCCCAACGCCCCGTCGACGTGCGATGGCGCGACGAGGCACCCGAGGGGAAGCTCGACCTGCTCATGACGATCGACTTCCGGCAGACCAGCACCACGGTGTTCAGCGACGTCGTCCTCCCGGCCGCCACCTGGTACGAGAAGCACGACCTCAACACCACCGACATGCACCCCTTCGTGCACTCCTTCAACCCCGCCATCGCGCCGCCCTGGCAGACCCGCACCGACTGGGACGCCTGGCAGACCATCGCCGAGAGGTTCAGCGAGCTCGCCGCGGACCCACCTCGGCGTCCGCAAGGACGTCGTCGCAGTCCCCCTCACCCACGACACCCCCGACGCGATGGCCAACCCCCACGGCGTGGTCCGCGACTGGAAGAAGGGCGAGTGCGAACCGATCCCCGGCGTCACCATGCCGAGGCTGGTCGAGGTCGAGCGTGACTACGGCGCTGTGTTCGAGAAGATGAACGCCCTCGGCCCACTAGTCGACACCCTCGGCGCGACCACCAAAGGCGTCACCTTCGAGCTCAGCCAGCAGGTCGACTACCTACGCGCCAAGAACGGGGCCGTCCGTGGCGGGGTCGCCGCCGGACGGCCGTCGCTCAAACGCGACGTCCACGTCTGCGAGGCGATCCTCGCCCTGTCCGGGACGACGAATGGACACCTGGCCACCCAGGGCTTCAAGACCCTCGAGAAGCGCACCGGCGTCAGGTTGGCCGACCTCGCCGAGGAGCACGAGGGCAAGCAGATCACCTTCGCCGACACCCAAGGCCCACCCGTCCCGGTGATCACCTCACCGGAGTGGTCCGGCTCGGAGACCGGCGGCCGTCGCTACTCGCCGTTCACCATCAACGTCGAGCGCAAGAAGCCCTGGCACACCCTGACCGGACGGATGCACTTCTATCTCGACCACGACTGGATCACCGAGCTCGGAGAGGGGCTGCCGGTCTACCGCCCACCGCTGAACATGGCGGCACTGTTCGCCGAACCTGCACTCGGGAACGTGTCCGACGGTTCCGCAGTCGACGGGGTCGACCAGGTCGAGGGACTGACCGTGCGCTACCTGACGCCGCACAACAAGTGGTCGATCCACTCGGAGTACCAGGACAACCTGTTCATGCTCTCGCTGTCGCGCGGCGGCCAGAACATCTGGATGAGCGACCGCGACGCCGCCAAGGTCGGCATCAAGGACAACGACTGGATCGAGGCCGTCAACCGCAACGGCGTCGTCGTGGCCCGCGCCATCGTGAGCCACCGGATGCCCGAGGGAACCGTGTACATGTACCACGCGCAGGACCGGCTGATCGACGTACCGCTCGCCGAGACCTCCGGAAAGCGCGGCGGCATCCACAACTCCCTGACCCGGATCCTGGTCAAGCCAAGCCACCTCATCGGCGGCTACGCCCAGCTCGCCTTCGCGTTCAACTACCTCGGCCCCACCGGCAACCAACGCGACGAGGTCACCGTCATCCGCAAGCGCTCCCAGGAGGTGACCTACTGATGAAGGTCATGGCGCAGATGGCGATGGTGATGAACCTCGACAAGTGCATCGGCTGCCACACCTGCTCGGTGACCTGCAAGCAGGCGTGGACCAACCGCGCCGGCACCGAGTACATCTGGTTCAACAACGTCGAGACCCGCCCTGGCCTCGGATACCCCCGCACCTATGAGGACCAGGAGAAGTGGCAGGGCGGCTGGGAGCTCAACAGCCGTGGCCGCCTGAAGCTCAAGGCGGGTGGTCGGTTCAAGAAGCTGATGACGATCTTCTCCAACCCCAAGCTCCCCTCGATCGGCGAGTACTACGAGCCCTGGACCTACGACTACGCCACGTTGACCGACGCGCCAGCGCAGGAGCACACCCCGGTGGCGCGGCCGAAGTCGCTGATCTCGGGCAAGAACATGAAGATCGAGTGGTCGGCCAACTGGGACGACGACCTCGGCGGCTCCACGGCCAACACCCACCGCGACCCGATGCTCAAGAAGATCGCCGACAAGGTGAAGTTCGAGTTCGAGCAGACCTTCATGTTCTACCTGCCCCGCATCTGCGAGCACTGCCTGAACCCCTCGTGCGCAGCGTCGTGCCCGAGTGGCGCGATCTACAAGCGCGCGGAGGACGGCATCGTCCTCGTCGACCAGGACCGCTGTCGTGGCTGGCGGATGTGTGTGTCGGGCTGCCCCTACAAGAAGGTCTACTTCAACCACCGCACCGGCAAGGCCGAGAAGTGCACCTTCTGCTTCCCTCGCATCGAGGTCGGCCTGCCGACGGTGTGCTCCGAGACCTGCGTCGGGCGGCTGCGCTACATCGGCCTGATGCTCTACGACGCCGACAAGGTGCTGGAGGCCGCCTCGACCACAGACGACCAGGGGCTCTACGAGGCGCAGCGCGATGTCTTCCTCGACCCGTTCGACCCCGAGGTGATCCGCGAGGCCGAGAAGGCAGGGATCGCTCGCGACTGGGTCGACGCGGCCCAGCGCTCCCCGATCTACGCCCTGATCAACACCTTCAAGGTGGCCCTGCCGCTGCATCCGGAGTACCGCACCATGCCGATGGTCTGGTACATCCCGCCCCTGTCTCCCGTTGTCGATGTGGTCGCGGAGACCGGTGAGGACGCCGAGGACAAGGGCAACCTGTTCGCCGCCATCGACGCCCTGAGGATCCCGGTGGAGTACCTCGCTGAGCTCTTCACCGCCGGCGACGTGGTACCGGTGGACGCCGTGCTCAAGAAGCTCGCCGCGATGCGGTCCTACATGCGCGACATCAACATGGGCCGCGACCCGGACCCCTCGATCCCGGCCGCGGTGGGGATGAGCGAGCAGGACATGTACGCCATGTACCGGCTCCTCGCCATCGCCAAGTACGACGAGCGCTACGTCATCCCACCCGCCCACGCCGAACAGGCCCACTCGCTCGAGGAGCTCGCCACCGAGTGCTCGGTCTCCGAGTACGGCGGCGGCCAGCAGGGACTGTTCGGAGAGGGATCCGGGGCGCCGACGCCGATCGCAGTGGAGAACTTCCAGATGCTCCAGGACCGGCAGACCGCCGACTCATTGGCCGGCCCGGAGAACAAGGGCAGCCGTGTCAACCTCCTCAACTGGGACGGCAAGGGCTCCCCGCCCGGCCTGTTCCCGCCCAAGGGAGACGACTCATGAGCCGCCGTCGTCCCAAGCCCGCGCTGCCCCCCGAGCAGCTCACCGTGGTCTGGCAGTCGGTCTCCCTGCTGCTCGACTACCCCGACGAGAACCTCGTGGCTCGGGCCGAGCTGATCCGATCCGCGTCCCGCACCTTGCCGGCCACGATCGGCGACTCGATCCGGTCCTTCCTCGACCACCTGGAGTCCACGCCACTTCCAGCGCTCCAAGCCGACTACGTCGAGACCTTCGACACCCGCCGGCGCTGCAACCTGTTCCTGACCTACTTCGCCCACGGGGACACCCGCAAGCGTGGGATGGCGCTGCTCCGGTTCAAGCAGACCTATCTGGCATCCGGGTTCGAGCTCGACGACGCCGAGCTCCCCGACCACCTCTGCGTCGTCCTCGAGTACGCCGCCACCGTGGACCGGATCCGCGGCCGCGACCTGATGCTCGACCATCGGGCCGGCCTGGAGCTGCTGCGGCTCTCGCTCCACGACATGGGTTCGCCGTGGGCGCCGCTGATCAACGCCGTCACCGCCACCTTGCCGCCGCTGGACGGTGACGAACGGGACGCCGTACGCCGTCTCGCCGCCGAAGGCCCACCCGAAGAGGAGGTAGGGCTGGCGCCGTTCGCGGCCCCGCAGTTCAGCCCCGGCGCGGCCACCACCGGCGACCCGGAGACGACGCTGCTGCCCATGCCGTCCTTCCCAGGAGCACGGCGATGAACGAGTTCCTCTTCGTCGTCGTCCCCTACCTGTGCCTGGCCACCTTCGTGGTCGGTCACTGGTGGCGGTACCGCTACGACAAGTTCGGATGGACCACCCGGTCCTCCCAGCTCTACGAGAACCGGCTGCTGCGGATCGGGAGCCCGCTGTTCCACTTCGGGATGTTGGGTGTCGTCGGGGGCCACCTGATCGGTCTGCTGGTGCCGCAGTCGTGGACCGATGCTCTGGGGATCAGCGACCACACCTATCACGTGGTTGCCGTCGCCGGCGGCCTCGTCTCCGGCCTGATGACCGTCGTCGGCATGGCCATCCTGATCTACCGCCGCCGCACCGTCGGCCCCGTCTTCTCCGCCACCACGCCGATGGACAAGGTGATGTACGCCTTCCTCGCCACCGTGATCGTCCTGGGCATGTGGAACACCATCGCCGGCTCGATCCTCCACGTCGGCGGGGAGTACAACTACCGCGAAGGCGTCTCGGTCTGGTACCGCTCCTTCCTCTCCTTCCACCCCGACCCCCAGCTGATGGCCGACGCACCACTGGGGTTCCAGCTCCACGCCCTCGTCGCCTTCGGGCTGTTCGCGCTATGGCCGTTTACCCGCCTCGTCCACGTCTTCAGCGCACCCGTCGGCTATCTGACCCGCCCCTACATCGTCTACCGCAGCCGCGACGACGCCCAGCTCGGCAGCCACCGCCCCCGCCGCGGCTGGGACCGGGTCGGCTGACATGTGCGACCACTGCGGCTGCCGAGAGGTCGACGCGATCCGCGAGCTGATGGACGAGCACACCGCCCTCGTCGACCAGTCGTACGGCGTACGACAGGCGTTGCAGTCCGGCGACCCGGCCGGTGCGATGACACTCTTGAACGACCTCGTCTCCCGGCTGCAGCGGCACGTCCAGCGTGAGGAGGACGGCATCTTCCGAGCCCTGCGAGACTCGGGGGAGTTCCTCGACGAGGTCGACGCCTTGAAGGGCGAACACAACGAGTTCGAGAAGGCGATCGCCGCGCTTGACCCTGAGGCGCGCGACTTCCCGGCGGTGGTGTCGACCCTGCTCGACGACCTCGCAGCCCACATCGACCGTGAGGACTACGGGATCTTCCCGGTCTCCGTAGTGACGCTGGGCGCGTCCGGGTGGTCAACCGTCGACCGAGCCCACTCGACGACCCCGAGCTTCCTGCTCGACTCGACGACGCCGCGCTCACCGGCACCCTCCTGACGGAGCGCGACGCTCAGACAGGTATATCCAGCGACAGCGAGGAGAACCACATGCAGCACGAGTCACTCACAGCGCTCGTCAGCCAGCACCTGGATTCGGCGGCCAAGGGTTCGAGCGGTCGGAGCGCCCACACCGTCTACGGAGGACACGAGCACGCCCTCCGCCAGACCCTCATCGCGTTGCGCGCCGGCTCGCAGCTGGACGAGCACCAGAACCCCGGAGAAGCGACACTCCAGGTCCTCCACGGTCTCGTCACCCTGATCGCAGGCGACGACGCCTGGAACGGGTCTCCCGGGGACCTCATCACCATCCCCGACGCTCGCCACTCGCTCGAGGCCGTCGAAGACTCCGCCGTGCTGCTCACCGTGGCTCTGCGATGAGCAAGCGTGACATGGAGCTCCGACGCGGCGCCCCTGCCTAGCCTGACCCCCGAATCACGGGTAGCAGGTCTCGCCGAGCCGCTCGCATCATGGCTGCGACCCGACAAGAAGATGGCGGCTGACGCCGCGGAGTGCGTCCACAGTCAGTCGCCACTCTCGACGATCTTCGGCAAAGCGAGTTCGAGCTTCTGGTACCAATGCAGGTCGTAGTAGAGCTCAACCTGGCGCCGAGGGAGTCTCTGCGGTGCGGTGCCAGGGCGGTTGGCCGCAGTCGTTCGCGAGCGTCGAAGCCCGCTGACAGGAGGGCTCGGATTGGGCTCGCTTTGATCCGCAAAGGCCCGCAACACCGCTCCGCCGCCCGCAGTCCCAGAGGACGGCATCGCCGCAGGTCAAAGGCGGGTTTCGCCTCCTGAGCGCAGCCGACCGCACCGGATCGCGCTCGCGCTCAGTCTCATCGGTGCCTTCCCGATGACCAGCCACACGGAATGCGTTGCGCTGCTGGAGCCTGCGGACGTTTGCGCGCGGCTGCGTTGCCGAGGTTCTCGATGACTTCCCATCTGGAGTGCGTTGCGCATCTGGTGAAGAGCGACTCTGACCTGCGGCGGAGCGATTCGCGCTGAGGTTGCTGACTCCAATGAACTCGCTAGGGCCCACTTGGGGCACGCTTTTGGCCGGTTGGTCGGTCGGTGAGTGTTGCTGGGGTCGCTGTTGGCCACGTTCTCCCGTGGACGGGCGCAAGCTCTACAGCGTCTGCACCATTCCGCCGTCGATGACGACGTCCGTCCCCGTCAGGTTCGAGAGGCGGTCGGAGGCCAGCATCACGAGGAGGTTAGCTACCTCTTCTGGCCGAGTGAAGCGTCCGGTCACCATGCCGGCGGCGGCGCCGGCGGCGATGTCGTCGGGAGACTTCCCGGTGGCGCCTGCTACGACGTTCGCGACCCCGCCGTCTCCGAGCCAGAGGTCGGTGGCGACCGGTCCGGGGTCGACGGTCGCGACGCGGATGCCGTGGGGTCCGACCTCCTTGGACAGGGCCTTCGCCATGTTCACCAAGGCGGCCTTGGCTGCGGAGTAGTCCAGGACGAGGGGGTCGGGCAGCCGGGCGTTGAGGGAGCCTGTGTTGAGGATGACTCCCGTGCCGCTGTGCATCATGCCGGGCAACACTTCGCGGATCATGCGCACCGTGGCCATGAGGTTGATCTCGAAGGTGTCGTGCCACATGGCGTCGGTGATGGCGGTGAAGCCGTCGGTACGGGCGTGGGTGGCGCCGACGTTGTTGACGAGGATGTCGATGGGAGCGCTCGATGCGGCGATCAGCTGAGCTGGGGCTGAGGGGTCCGTCAGGTCGACGGCAAGTGGAGTCACGGAGGCGGTTGCGGCCAGCTCTTCGAGGGCTGGGGTCACCCGCAGCGATCCGGCCACGACGCTGACCCCTTCGGCGGCGAGGGCTCGGGTGGTGGCGAGGCCGATGCCTGCGCCGGCACCGGTGACGATGGCGGTCCGTCCTGCAAGGTCGAGGTCCATGACAGCACGCTAGGTGGGCTGGGCTTCGCCAGGCTTCAGTCGATCGACTGGGTGTGCTCTCCATAGGCTGCGAGGGTCCGCAGTTCGTCCAGCGTCCACTCCCCGAATGAGCCCGGGCTGGCGGTGAACGGGGCGTTGGCCGTGGTCAGCGCACACTCGGGGTTGAGGATGACGCGGACCACACTCGCGACCGAGATCCGGGCCAGGACGCCGTCGACCTTGCTCCGGTCGGCCGCGAAGCCGCCGCCTCGTGTATGGGCGTACATGAGTGTCAGGGATCGCGCGAGCAGGCGCTCGATCTCCGCGGGCGAGACCTGGGCCCCGCTCGCCTGGGCCAGGACGTCGTCGACATTCGGGAGTGGTCGCACGTGTCCACCGTCCCAGGGCGATCGCGGAGCGGGCTTCGGTCGCTCGACTGCATGGCACCGCAGACCCGACGGCGCCTCGACCGGGTGGGTCGAGGCGCCGTCGGGTGTGGGTGGTCAGGGTTCATCCCACCTGGGTAGCCACGTGCTCGATGAGGCGAACGACGCGGTGCGGGTGGGAGATCATCACGTCGTGAGCTGAGTGGACGGTCCTGATATGGGCGCCGGCTCGTTCGGCCATGAAGCGCTGACCACCCGGCGAGATCGCCCGGTCGTCGAGGGTGATCAGGTCCCAGCTGGGAACGGTCTTCCAAGCGGGGACGCCGGAGGCCTCGGTGAACGCGAAGGCCGACAGCGGTCGCTGTGCCGCGGCCATGACGGCGGCTGTCGACCTGCTCTGGTCGCCGGCGAAGATCCTGCGGAACAGGTCGCTGCGGATGTACAGGTCGGCGTCCTGGCCGCCGGGGGCCGAGGGGTTGACGGTGGGGCGGACCACGAGCGCCTGCTGGGTCAGCAGGGATCCGGGGTAGGTGGTGGGGTCGTAGGAGGTGGCGACGCTGTCACCCGCGTCGGGCACGAACGCGGCGAGGTAGACCAGAGCCTTGACGTTGTCGGCGCCCCGTGCGGCGTTGGTGATCACGGCGCCGCCATAGGAGTGGCCGACCAGGATCACGGGACCGGGGATGCTGGCGACCACTGAGCGGATGTAGTCGGCGTCGGACGTGAGGCCGCGCAGCGGGTCCGCCGGAGCGATGACTGGGTAGCCGTCGGCCTCGAGCCCACTGATCTCGGCGCTGAAGCCGGTGGCGTCGGCGAAGGCACCGTGCACGAGCACGATCGTCGGCTTGGCGGCGGAGGAGGCGGCTGGCCCGACCACGGGTGCCTGGCCGGTGGAGGCAGACGCGAGGGTGGGGCCAGACGCCGCAAGGGCCAGCGCGGCGATGGTCAGGAGTACGGCCGCGGGGCGACCGAAGGAGCGTCGGAAGACGTTTCTGTGGGACATGATGGGGCTACCTTTCGGGCTGGGTATGCGCCGCACGTTAGGGACCACCGAGGCGCGAGTGCTTGGGTCGGTCGACTGCTCCGGGTGACCGTTCGGTGAATGCAGTCGTGCGACTGAGGTCGCTTCAGGCTCACGCGTGAGCTGCGGACCGGTGGCGCCTAGGGATCCCCATAGCGGCCACGACGCTCCCGGTGATGAGCAGGCCCGCACAGACGGCCATGGCCGTGCGGAATCCGATTGCGAACAACTGCGGAAGGGCGATCGCGTCGCCTGTGATGCCGGTCAGGGTGGGGACGGCAGCGATCGCGAGGAGCGATCCGGTGCGTGCGACGGCGTTGTTGAAACCCGACGCCACACCGGCATGCGAGTCAGGCACCGCGGACAAGGCAGTGGCGGTCAGCGGCGCGACCAAGGTGGCCAGACCCAGCCCGAAGACGACGACGGCCGGCAGCACGTCGGTGAGGTAGTGCGCGTCTGACGTGATGCGGAGTGCCAGAACGCACCCCGCAGCGCAGAGCACCGGCCCGAGGGTCATCTGTGGACGTGGACCGATCCGCTGCGCGAGTCGTCCGCTGAGTCGGGAAAGCCCGAGGGTGATGACGGTGACCGGAAGGCTCGAGGCCCCAGCGGCCAGCGGGCTCCAGCCGGCGACGACCTGCAGCTGGAGGACCAGTAGGAAGAAGAAGGTGCCGATCGCGGCGTAGGCGAAGAACGTCGTGGCGTTGGCGGCGCTGAACTCGCGGATGCGGAACAGGGACAGGTCGAGGAGCGGTGCGGGGCTGGTCCGTTCGGTGTGGACGAACACGGCCGCTCCGCCGATGGCCGTGGCGAGAGCGAGGAAGGTCAGCCGTTGGTGGCTGTGGCGGGGCGCCTCGATGAGCGCGTAGGTGACCCCGGCCAGCACGGCCACCGTCGCGAAGGATCCGCGCCAGTCCAGGGGCCCGATGGATGTCTGGCCTCGTGTCTCGGGCACGTGTCGCACGGCGACGGCCACGACCACGACGGCCACCGGCAGGTTGACCACGAACACCCAGCGCCAGCTTCCCAGGGCGAGGAGCCACCCACCGACGAACGGTGCCAGTGCGGCTGCGACCCCGCTGAACCCGGCCCAGGTGCCGACCGCTGCCGCCCTGTCCTCGGGGCGGAAGACCGCCTCGAGCACCGCGAGTGAAGCGGGCGTCAGCAGCGCGCCGCCGACGCCTTGGAGCACTCGCGCGGCCACGAGTACCTCGATGGAGGGAGCGAGTGCACACAGGCAGGATGCGGCGGTGAACCAGACCGTTCCGACGACGAACACACGGCGGCGACCGAAGCGGTCACCCGCAGCACCGCCGAGCAGGATCAGTGCTGCGAGTGTGATGGTGTACCCGGTCACGGTCCACTGCAGGCCGGTGAACGAGGAGCCAAGATCAGTCCCGATCGCCGGGAGTGCGATGGTCACGACGGTGCTGTCGATGCCGGCCAGGGCTGAGCCCAGGATGGTCGCCAGGACGACCCAGCGGCCGGCAGCCGAGGACAGCACGAGCCTTTCCGGCGGGGTGGACACATCGGCAACCGTCATGGGGCGACCGTAGGAAGCCGGAACACTATGCCGCTTCGGTCGGCCGACTGTCCCCGGCTCAGCGTGGGGACTACCGGTGGCGAACGTCAGCCTCTGATGCAGTCACCTGACGCAAGCGTCGCCTCACCGCCACGACGCACGATGACGCATCTTGCTCGTCCATCACCCGGAGGTCACCATGAACCACCAGCAGCCGTCCGTCGTCTTCATCCACGGACTGTGGATCCACGCCACGTCGTGGCAGCCGTGGGTCGACCTCTTCGAGAAGGCCGGCTATGAGTGCCACGCGCCCGGCTGGCCCGGGGTGCGCAGCACCGTCGCGGAAGCCCGAGAGTTCCCCGAAGAGATCGCCGACAAGGGCATCGACGACGTCGTCGACCACTACCTCTCCTACTTCAACATGTTCGACACCAAGCCGATTCTGGTCGGCCACTCGTTCGGCGGCATGATCACCGAGAAGCTCCTCGGCATGAATGCCGCGGCCGCAGGCATCGCCATCGACGCGGCCCAGATCAAGGGCGTCCTACCTCTGCCGCTGTCGTCACTGAGGTCGACGCTGCCGGTGTTCAAGAACCCGGCGAACAAGCACCGGTCTGTCTCCTTGACCAACGAACAGTTCCGGTACGCCTTCGGTAACGCCCTCACCGAGGAGGAGTCCACCGAGCTGTTCGAGCGATGGGCCATCCCGGCTCCCGGCAAGCCGTTGTTCGAGGCCGCGGCTGCGAACTTCTCCCTGCACTCTCCCGCGGCTGTCGACACCGCCAATGACGACCGTGGCCCGCTGCTGCTGATCATGGGTGGTCAGGACCACACCGTCCCCGAGGCGATCACCAAGTCCACCCTCAAGCAGTACCGAGGCTCCTACGCCGTCACCGACCTGCTCGAGTTCGAAGACCGCGGCCACTCGCTCACCATCGACGCCGGCTGGCAGGAGATCGCCGAGACCTGTCTGGAGTGGCTGGAGAAGCAAAGCCTGAACCCGACCACGACCAGCTGAGCGCGCCCGGGAAAGGAGGCCGACATGAGCGGTGCACCCCAGAGCCGTCACCGCGTCGTCATCATCGGCGGTGGGTTCGGAGGGTTGTTCGCAACCCAGGCGCTGCGGAAGGCGCCAGTCGACGTGGTCCTCATCGACCGCACCGGTCACCACGTGTTCCAGCCGCTGCTCTACCAGGTTGCGACCGGCATCCTCTCCGAAGGCCAGGTCACTCGGCCCCTGCGAGCCGTCCTCGCAGGACAAGCCAACGCCACCGTCCTCCTCGGAGAGGTCGACGACATCGACCTGGACCAGCAGACAGTCTCCTCGACCGCGTTCGACACCACGACCGTCACGCCGTACGACAGCCTGGTCGTGGCCGCCGGAGCGGGCTACTCCTACTTCGGGCACGACGACTTCACCCCCCACGCGCCCGGCCTGAAGTCCGTCGACGACGCTCTGGAGATCCGTGCCCGGATCTTCGCCGCTTTCGAGCGTGCCGAGCAGGCTCACGACGACGAGGAACGACGCAGGCACCTCACCTTCGCCGTCATCGGAGGGGGACCGACGGGAATCGAGATGGCGGGCCAGATCCGAGACCTGGCCCGCCGCAGCCTGCACCGCAACTTCGCCTCCATCGACCCCGGTCAGGCCCGCGTCGTGCTCTTCGAAGCCTCCCCCTTCCTCCTCCCCACCTACGGCAGGAAACTGTCGCTTCGTACCGTCGCGGCGCTGAAAGGCGTCGGCGTCGACGTGCGTCTCGGCGCCCGGGTGCTCGACGTCGGACCCGACGCCATCACCTACGAGCACCACGGACAGCACCACCAGCTCGACGCCAGCACCAAGATCTGGGCCGCCGGCGTCGCGGCGGGCTCGCTGACTACAACCTTGGCCGAGCAGAGCGGCGCTCACCGCAACCAGGCCGGTCAGCTCGAGCTCGAACCCGACTGCACCATGCCTGGCCACCCTGAGGTGTTCGTCGTCGGAGACCTGATGAGCGCCCCCGGCGTTCCTGGTGCGCCCAGCTCGCCATCCAGAGCGGTCGCTTCGCAGCTCACACCATCCAACGGCGACTCACCGGGGACGATCGCCCCCGGACTTTCGCCTATCGGGACAAGGGGTCGCTGGCGACCATCGCCCGCTTCCGGGCTATCGCCCGAGTCGGCGGGCACGGGTTCTCCGGCCTACCCGCGTGGTGGTTCTGGCTGCTCGTCCATCTCTGGACGGTCATGGGGTTCGGTCGACGGCTGTCGGTGTTGCTCCGTTGGACGTTCGCGTT
>CAWCNW010000003.1:0-14938 GCA_963796975.1 uncultured Actinomycetota bacterium | reverse complement strand
GTGCGCTACCAAACTGCGCCACAGCCCGATGCCCGGCCGGCGACTGAACGGGGCCGCCGCTGGGCGGTGTGAAGGCTACCGTAGGTGGTCGGGGCTCCCGAATCCGCCCGGCCCCCTCGAGACGCCACCTGAGTGCGTTCAGGATCTTCTTGGCATCACGACACCCTCGTCCCAGGCGATTCACAGGGTTCTCACTGGATCGGGGGGCTGGATGGGTACATGTCGCACGAAGGAGAGCCCATGGACGAGCACGACGAGCCGACGCCACCGGCGGCACCGACACCTCCCGCGACCCCGGAGTACACCTCGCCGTACGGCTGGGCACCTCCGCCGCCCCCGGCGGCACCCGACGTCGTCTCCCAAGGCCCTGCCGGGCCTCGGCGCAACGGACCCCGCCTCCTCGCAGCCGGTACGGCGGTCGCGCTGGTCGTGGCCGCGGGTGGTGCCGGCTTCGCACTGGGCCACCACCGTGGCGCTTCCGACTCCGCGCGCGGCCCCGCCGGTGGCGGGTACGGGTTCGGCCAGTTCCCCGGGTCCGAGCAGGGCGGCACGGCTCCCTTCGGCGGTCAGCCGTTCAGCGGACCCGGCCAGCAGGGCGGCGCACCGCTCAACTCCGACAGCGGCACGCCGGCCAGCGACGACCAGCTCACCGGCCTGGTCCGGATCACCACGACCCTGAAGTACCAGGGAGGCCAGGCCGCCGGCACCGGGATGATCCTGAGCAGCACGGGCGAGGTCGTCACCAACCACCACGTCGTCGAGGGCGCGACCACGATCCGGGTCACCGTGATGAGCACCGGGAAGAACTACCGCGCCACCGTGGTCGGCACCGACGCCACCGACGACGTGGCCGTGCTCCAGCTGAACAGTGCCAACGGTCTGTCCGTCGTCCAGCCCGCGAGCACGGCCGCCGCGGTGGGCGACGCCGTCACCGCCGTGGGCGATGCCGGCGGCTCCTCCACGACGTTCAGCGCCGCGTCGGGCACCGTGACCGCGCTGGACCAGCACATCACGACCCAGAACCAGGACGGCAGCGCCAGCGAGCGGCTCCGCGGCCTGATGGAGATCAGCAGCGACGTGATCTCCGGTGACTCCGGCGGCGCGACGTACGACGACCAGGGCGACGTCGTCGGCATGACCACGGCCGCCTCGACCGGCGAGAACGACATCGTCGGGTACGCCGTCCCGATCGCCAAGGTGATCAGCATCGCCGACGACCTGGAGAACGGCACCGTCAACGCGCGCTACGAGTACGGCAGTCCGGCCTTCCTCGGTCTCGGCCTCACCGGCACCGGCACCACGGTCGGCGACGCCTACGACGGGACGCCCGCCGCCCAGGCCGGGATCGCAGCCGGTGACCGGATCACCCGGGTCGGCAGCACCACTGTCAGTACGGCGTCGGGGCTCCGGCAGGCGATCCGGACCTACGCACCCGGTGACAGCGTCCGGATCGTCTGGACCGACACGGCCGGCACGTCCCACGTCGCCACCGTCACCCTGATCGCGGGGCCCGTCGCCTGACCCACCTGTTTTGGGGTTTGAAAGCTACGCCGGGAGGGAAGAGGATCGATACGCCCGACCGGCGTGGCTCAGACGGCGGTGGGCGCTTCCACTAGGACCTGCCATGACCAACCTCACCATTGCGAACATCTTCTTGTTCTGCGCGATCCTCTGCCTGGCGCTCAGCGCGATGATCGGCTCGCCGTTCTACTTCATCTACTCGTTCGGTACGACGGCGCTGGCCGGGGCAGTGCGCCACAGCCAGCTCCCGCAGAAACGCTGACGCGACAGATCGAGACCGGCTGCGGGGAATGCTCCCCGCGGCCGGCACTGTTGCGCGAATGACCGCACTTCCGACGCGAGGAGATCGCATGCCCACCCGTACCGCACGCACCGCCTGGACCGGCACCCTCGAGCAGGGCTCGGGGCAGGTCGAGCTCACCAGCTCCCAGATCGCGACGTACGACGTGTCCTTCCCCAAGCGGGCCGCGGACAGCGCCGACGGCACCACCAGTCCCGAGGAGCTGATCGCCGCGGCGCACTCCTCCTGCTACGCCATGCAGCTCTCCGCGCTCGTCGCGCAGGCCGGCGGCACCCCGGTCGCCCTCGACGTACAAGCCGACGTCACGCTCGGACCCGACCCGGACGGTGGCTTCCGGCTCACCGGCATCGCGCTCACCGTGCGCGGTGAGGTGGAGGGCCTCGACGCCGCCGGCTTCGAGAAGGCCGCCCAGGACGCCAAGGCGACCTGTCCGGTCAGCAAGGCGCTGACCGGCGTCGACATCACCCTGGACGCGGCCCTCGAGGGCTGATCCACTCTCCCGTTCGATGCCGTCGGCCTCAGGTCGGCGGCATCGGCGTGTGCGGGGTCAGTGGGTCGCGCCGCTGTTGGCGGAGACCTTCAGCGACGAGGTGTCCACGGCCACGAAAGCACTGGCCGGGATCTGCTTGAGGCTCTCGATCAGGGCGATCGGCCAGTGCCCGTTCTGCTCGCCCTGGAAGAACCACGGTGAGCCGTTGTCTGCCAGCACCAGACCGTAGGTCTTCATCGCCTTCACCACCGCCAGCGCCTGCGGCCCGAAGCCCGAGGGGTGGTACGACGCGCGCAGCCGGAACCGGGCCCCCATCGGCGGGTAGGCCAGGCTCTGCTGCGAGCCCGCGTCGTGCCGCGCCGGCCACAGGTGGTGCCTCGAGGTGACGTCGGTGGTGAAGCGGATCGCGTGGTCGATGTCGCCGCGCTTGACCTCGTTCCACCGCAGCAGCCCGGGCAGGATCGGCAGGCCCGCGGCGTCGGCGGAGGTCCAGGTGTCGGGGCGGAGGGCGTCGGAGCTCAGCGACCACACCGCGCCCGAGCCGGCGGTCCAGCGGCCGTTGCGCTGCTGGGTCGCGTAGGTCTCGTAGAGCCTGCAGGTGTCGCGGTCGACGACGATGGCGTGCCGGTCTCCGTCCGAGGTCCGACCGCCCTCGATCCGGGTGTCGGCGCCCAGCGGGTAGCGCACGCGGTCGCTCTCGCTGGCGAAGTCGAAGTGGACCTTCACCTTGGGGTGCGACCCCGCGACCACCGTCACCGGGATCCCGTAGTTCGGCCCGTCCCCGAACGACGGCCCGAAGTCGGGGTGCAGGTCGACGGAGGTGCTCATGTGCGAGAGCCACTGCCTGCTCCGCGGGTTGACCGGGAGCCGGCTGACGTCAGCGTGCCAGTAGTTGTCGGCGGGGAAGATCGGGCACGCCGTGGCTTGCACCGGGCGCTTCGTCGTCACTGCCGAGGACGAGCCCGCGACGTACGCCGTGCCGCCCACCGCGAGCGCCAGGGCCAGGCCCAGCGCCGCACCGCGGCTCCTCACGAGTCCGCTCTGCCGGTCACTGCCACGGCGACTCCGAGCCCGATCATCGACACGCCGCCCACCGTACCGAGGGCGCGGCCCCGTGTCGGGGAATCGCGGAACCAGCGCCGCAGCTGGCTGGCCAGCAGCGCCCACAGGCTGTCGGAGAACAGCCCGATCACGAACGCGATCAGTCCGAGGAGCAGCATCTGCGCGGTCCCGTGGCCGCGGTCGCGGTCGACGAACTGCGGCAGCACGGCCGCGAAGATCACGTACGCCTTGGGGTTGGTGAAGCCGACGACGAAGCCCTGGCGCAAGGCGACGAACCTCGGCACCGCCGGCCCGGACTCGCCGTGCACCTCGATCGGCTCGCGGTGTCGCAGCGCGTGCACCCCGAGCCAGACCAGGTACGCCGCGCCGCCGAGCTTGAGCACCTCGAACGCCGTGTCGGAGGTCGCCACCAGGTCACCGAGCCCGACCGAGACCAGCACCAGGGCGGCGAGCAGGCCGAACGAGTTGCCGAGCACGGTCAGGAGCGCGACCGTGCGGCCGTAGGTCAGCGCGCGCCCCACGGTGAACACGACGCTGGGACCCGGGATGGCGATCAGTACGAGCGCGACCAGCCCGAAGCCGAGCACCTGGTCCATGGTCACCATGCCGCGCATGCTCTCATGCAGCCTGGGCCGGCAGCCTGGTGATTTCCGGGGTCACAGATGCATGCGGTTTGGTCCCCAACCGCAGATTTGGAACGATCCACGTTGCGGTTGGGGACCAAACCGTAACGTTTTTGGTCCCGACGCGGCCTCAGCGCTTGCGCTTCTCGCGGACCCGCTGGGTGAGCACGATCGGGGTGCCGACGAAGCCGAAGTCCTCGCGGAGGCGGCGCTCGATGTACCGCTCGTAGCCGGCGTCGAGCTTGCCGGAGGTGAACAGCACGAACGTCGGCGGGGCCGTCGAGGGCTGGGTCGCGAACATGATCTTGGGCTGCTTGCCGCCGCGGACCGGGTGCGGGTGCTCGGCGACCAGCCGTCCGAGGAACGCGTTGAGGGCGCCGGTGGGCACCCGGGTCTCCCAGCCCTCGATCGCCTTGTCGAGGGCGACGACGAGCCGGTCGACGTGCCAGCCGGTGCGGGCGGTGATGTTGATCCGCGGCGCCCACTGCACCTGCACCAGCTCGCGCTCGACCTCGCGCTCGAGGTAGTGGCGACGCTCCTCGTCGACGAGGTCCCACTTGTTGAACGCGATCACCAGCGCGCGGCCCGCCTCGCGGACGGTCTGCAGGATCCGCACGTCCTGCTCGGAGATCGACTGGTCGGCGTCGAGCACCAGCACGGCGACCTCGGCTCGGTCGATCGCGGTCGAGGTGCGGAGCGAGGCGTAGAACTCGTGCCCCGACGCCTCCTTGACCCGCTTGCGGATGCCGGCGGTGTCGATGAACCGCCACTCGCGGTCACCCAGCGTCACCAGCTCGTCGACCGGGTCGACGGTGGTGCCGGCGACGGAGTCGACGACGACCCGCTCGGAGCCGGCCAGCTTGTTCAGCAGCGACGACTTGCCGACGTTGGGCTTGCCGACGATGGCGACCCGGCGCGGGCCGACCTCCTGCTCGAAGGTCTGCTCCGGAGGCTCGGGAAGTACGGCGAGGATGGCGTCGAGCAGGTCGCCCGAGCCGCGACCGTGCAGCGCGGAGACCGGGTACGGCTCGCCCAGCCCGAGGTTCCACAGCCCGTACGCCTCGGCCTCGGCGCGCTGGTCGTCGACCTTGTTCGCCGCCAGGATCACCGGCTTCTTGGAGGCCCGCAGCACGCGTACGACGGACTCGTCGGCGTCGGTGATCCCGACGGTCGCGTCGACCACGAACATCACCGCGTCGGCCAGCCCGACCGCGACCTCGGCCTGGGCCTTGATCCGCTCGGCCAGCCCGCGGGCGTCGGGGTCCCAGCCGCCGGTGTCGACGACGGTGAAGGCCCGGCCGGCCCAGACGGCGTCGTACGAGACGCGGTCGCGGGTGACGCCGGGGATGTCCTCGACGACCGCCTCGCGCCGGCCGAGGATCCGGTTGACCAGCGTGGACTTGCCGACGTTGGGGCGGCCGACGACCGCCAGCACCGGCACCGGGCCGGTGGCGGGTGTCTGGTCGGCGTCGAGGCCGAGGTCTGCGTCGCTCATGAGATCTCCTCCGCGGAATCGGCCGGGATCGGCCCGGGCAGCGTCTGCCCGGTCAGCGCCAGACCCGCCCGCAAGTCGTCCAGCATCCGCTCGTGCAGGGCCGCCGAGGTGGCGGCCACGAGTGCCTTGTTCCGCGGCCATGGCCGCTTCTCCACGCGCAGCGGCGCGCCGTACACCAGGTCGAGCCGGGCGCCTCGCGCGGGCAGGGCGTCCTTGCCGCCGCCGGCCGGACGGGTGCCGTACATCATCAGCGGCACGATCGGGGCGCCGGTGACCAGCGCGAGGTACGCCGCGCCGTGGCGGAAGCGGGTCAGGTCGCCCGCGCCGCGGTTGCCCTCGGGGAAGATCCCGACCGCTCCCCCGTGCTCGAGCACGTGCAGGCAGGCGCGGATCGCACCGCGGTCGGTGGTGACCCGGTCCAGGGGGATCTGCCCGCTGCTGTGCAGGAACCGCCCGAGACGTCCGTCGAACATCTCCCGCTTGGTCAGCGCGTGCACCGGCCGCGGCCCGAAGATGGCCAGCAGCGGCCCGTCGATGACGCCGGTGTGGTTGGCCGCGACGATGACCGGCCCCTGCGGTGGCACGTGCGCGGTGCCGTGCTCGCGCACGTCGTACCGGCGCCGGATCAGCCAGCGACTGGTCGGACGGCCGCCGTGCAGCAGCCAGGTCGGCGGGTGCCGGCGCGGGTGCGACGTGGCGGACGCGATGACCGTCACGGCCGGTCCTCGACGAGGCGGGCGATCAGGTCCACGACCTCGTCCAGGGTGTACGGCGTGGTGTCGACGTGGACGGCACCCTCGGCCATGGTCAGCGGGGAGGCGGTGCGGGTGGAGTCGATCCGGTCACGGGCCAGCAGCGACGACTCGGTCGCGGAGAGGTCAGACCCGCCCTCCTCGGCGGCCCGGCGGGCGGCGCGGGCGGAGGCGTCGGCGGTCAGGTAGATCTTCACCTCGGCGTCGGGCGCGACGACCGAGCCGATGTCGCGGCCCTCGACGACGATGTCGCCGCCGTCGATGGCGGCGCGCTGGAGCTCCAGCAGGCGAGCCCGCACCTGGGGTACGGCGCTCACCGGCGACACCGCGCCGGTCACCTCGGGCGTGCGGATCGCGGCGGCCACGTCGGTGCCGTCGACGGTGATGGTGGGGTCGGCCGGGTCGGTGCCGGAGACGATCGTGGGCTCACCCGCGCGGGCCGCGACGGCGGCGGGGTCGTCGACCGGGACGCCGTGCTGCAGCATCCACCAGGTGACGGCGCGGTACATCGCGCCGGTGTCGAGGTAGCGCAGCCCGAGCCGGGTCGCGACCCCGCGCGAGGTGCTCGACTTGCCCGAGCCGGAGGGTCCGTCGATCGCCACGACGACGCCGGTGCGCGCGGGATCGATCACGGGACCTGTCCTGACCTGGTGTGGGGGCCGCCGACACCGGAACCGGCGTCGGGCAAGCCCTCAGCCTACCGGGGCGGCGCTCCCCCGGCGGATTCGGCGGAGGCGCCCTCCGCTCCGCGGATTCGTCTCCTCCGGTGTCGAATTCGGCGTCCTGCCGTTCGACGTACCAGTGAGAGCAGATACCGATCCGGGAAGGACCACCCCGATGACCACCACCGACCGCCGCCGCTGGCTCGCCCTCTACACCCTGTGTGCCGGCGTGCTGATGATCGTGCTGGACGCGACGATCGTGAACGTCGCGCTGCCGAGCATCGCCACCGACCTGCACTTCTCGGCCGGCGACCTGAGCTGGGTCGTCAACGCCTACCTGGTCGCGTTCGGTGGTCTGCTGCTGCTCGCGGGGCGCATGGGAGACCTGGTGGGTCAGCGGCGGGTGTTCCTGGTGGGGCTGGGGCTGTTCGTGACCGCCTCGCTGGCCTGCGCGCTCGCTACCGCGCCGTGGATGCTGGTCGCGGCCCGCCTCGCCCAGGGCGTCGGCGGCGCGCTCACCTCCGCGGTCGTGCTGGGCATGATCATCTCGCTCTTCCCCGAACCGGCCGAGCGCGCCAAGGCGATCGGCGTCTACGGCTTCGTCGCCTCCGCCGGCGGCTCGATCGGCCTGCTGGCCGGCGGCCTCCTGACCGCGGCGCTCGACTGGCGCTGGATCTTCCTGGTGAACCTCCCGGTCGGGATCGCCACCGCGGTCGGCACGCTGCGGTACGTCGACGCCGGCACCCCGGCCGCGGGCAGCCGTCGGGCCGACGTCCCCAGCGCCGCCTTGCTCACCGCCGGTGTGATGGCCGGGGTCTACACGATCGTCGAGGTCGCCCAGCGCAGCCTGAGCGCCACCCTGGTCACCGGCGCTGTCTCGGCCGCGCTGCTGGTCGCCTTCGTCGTACGTCAGGCCCGGCTGGCGGAGCCGCTGCTGCCGCTGCGGCTGTTCCGCTCCCGGGTCGTGACCGGTGCCAACCTGGTGCAGGGGCTGCTGGTGGTCGGCATGTTCGGCACCTTCTTCCTCGGCTCGCTGTACCTGCAGGAGGTGCGCGGCTACGGCCCGCTCCAGATCGGGCTCGCCTTCCTCCCCGCGACCCTGGTGATGGGCGTGATGTCGCTGCGGCTGGCCGCGGGCGTCACCCGGCGGGTCGGCGAGCAGCCCACCCTGGTGCTCAGCCTGGTCATCCTCACCGGTGGTCTGCTGCTGATGACGCAGCTCCCGGTCGGCGGCTCGTACGTCGTGAACATCGCGCCGGCGATGGTCCTGACCGGACTGGGCGCCGGCCTCGGCTTCCCGGCCCTGACCGGGATGGCGATGTCCGCCGCGACGCCGGCCGACTCCGGCGTGGCCTCGGGCCTGTACAACACCACCGTCCAGGTCGGCGGCGCGATCGGGCTGGCGATGCTCTCCACCCTCGCCACCAGCCGCACCCACCACCTCGCCGCAGCCGGCGCCGGCCGGGCCGAGGCCCTCACCGGCGGGTTCCACCTGGCCTTCCTCGGTGCTGCCGCCGCGGCCGCGCTCGCCGCCACCCTGGCGACCGTCCTGCTCCGTCCGAGCCCGTCAGGTCGAGGTCGAGGACACGCGGGACCTTGTCGAGGCAGCCGGCTAGGACGGGTAGCCCGGGGCAGATGTCTGCCGCTGGCCCCAGTGGCCCCGGCTCCACCATGTGAACATGGTGAGCAGTCGGTGATCCCCCAGGCGTGGCACCCGAGGAGGCGCTGTCCGGCTAGCGGTGGGTCTCCCACCCGCCGGACTCCAGCGAGGCCTGCAGGTGGTCGGCCCGGGTCTCGTCGACGAGCAGCTCGACGAGGCCCGTGTCGCGGGCGGGGTCGTGGTCGATGTGCACGTCCTCGATGTTGACCTCACTCGCGCCGGCATCCGCGAAGAGCCGAGCGAGCTCGCCCGGGATGGTCGGGCAGCGAGACGAAGACCGAGGCGGTCGGTCGCGACGGACCGCCGTGCTTGCCGGGGATCGCGCGGGTGCCGGCCACGCCGCGCTCCAAGATCTCTCCGAGCGGCCCGCGGTCTCCAGCGCTGACGGCGTCGATCAGCACGTCCATCTGATCACGCACCTGGGTCAGCAGGCCGGCCACGGCCGAAGCGTTCCCGGTGACGATCTGCTCCCAGAGCAACGGGTCGCCGCCGGCGATGCGCGTCACGTCGCGGACCCCCTGGCCGCTGAGCGCGAGGTGGTCGGCGGGCGCGTCGGCCAGCCGCCCGGCGACCAGTACGGCGAGCAGGTGCGGCAGGTGGGAGGTGCGGGCGACCGCGAGGTCGTGCTCCTCCGGGCTCAGGCGTACGACGCTCGCCCCCGCCAGTCGGGCCAGCGCGGTGACGGCCGCGGTCGCCGCAGGGTCGGAGTCCGCGTGCGGCACCACTGCCCACGGCCGGCCGTCGAACAGGGTCGCGCTCGCTGCCAGTGGCCCGGACCGCTCGCTGCCCGCCATCGGGTGGCTCCCGACGTACCGCTCGATCCCGGCCACGCCCGTCCAGCGCGCGCAGCGGGGCGGTCTTGATGCTGCCGACGTCGGTGACGACCGCGTCGGAGTCGGCGAGGGCCCGGGCGACCTCCGCGCCGATGTGGTCGGGGGGCACCGCCACTACGACCAGCCCGGGTCGCTCATCGCCGTACTCCCGGCCGGCGCCGAGCCCGGTCGCGGTGCGGACCTGCTCGGGGTGCCGGTCGGTGAGCAGCACGTCGACGTCGTGGCGGCGCAGCGCCAGACCGAGCGACGTACCGAGCAGGCCGGCGCCGACGATGAGCACCGGCTCCGGGACGTCAGCCATCGGCCGGCTGGTCCGGGACGGCGCGCACCCGCGCCAGATCGCGCCGCAGCGCAGCCGCGCCGTGCAGGTAGACGTGGGTGATGTCGGAGCGCGGCAGGTCGGTCTCGACATGCGCCATCATCCGCACCACCCGCGGCATGGAGCCTTCGATCTCGAGCTCGCGGGTGCAGATCAGCGGTACGTCGGTGAACCCCAGCATCCGCGCGGCGTACGCCGGGAACTCCGAGACCAGGTCGGTGGTGGCGGTGAAGATGATCGAGATGAAGTCGTCGACCACCCAGCCGTTGGCGTCCATCACCTGGGTGACCATCTCGGCCACCCTCGCCAGCATGTGGTCGCGTTCGTCGACGTCGAGCTGCGTCGCTCCACGCACCGCCCTGACCGCCACGGGAAAACCCTAGCGGCGCTCGGTCCCGAGCCGGCCCGTGTCTCGCACGAGGGCCGGCGAGTGCGAAGCTGCTACAGCTTTCTCCGACCGAACATCCGCCCCACCCGGGCCGCCATCGACCTCGGCGGCTTGATGTCGACCACCGTGGACGCCTCGGGCAGCGGGAGGTTCGCCACCTGCTCATCCGACAGGGTCGTGCAGACACAGGCCGTGTAGATCGAGCCGATGTGATCGGCGTCGACGAACCGCGTGCCGCCCGCCGTCTCGACCACGATGCCGTCGAACACGGAGACCTTCTCGTCGACCAGCACAGCCCGGACCGTGGCGAAACTGACCCCCTCGCCGGTCTGCACCGGAGTGCCCGGCTGGAGCGCGGTGTAGGCGATCGGGTCGCCGAGTGCGTCAGGCATACCGAAATCCTACGACGCGCTCCGAACCGTCAGGCACTCACACCGCGGTGGCCTGTGCGAGGTGCGTCCGCGCCCATAACGCCGCCGACGTGCGGTCCGCGACGCCGATCTGCTGGAACACGCTGCTCAGGTGGGTCTTGACGGTGCTGACCCCGATCCCGAGGCGCGCGGCGATCTGCTTGTTCGCCAGGCCCTGGCTGACCAACCGCAGGACGTCGCGCTCACGGTCGGTGAGCTCAGAGGTGCCGCCACCGTCGGCCATCCCGAGGAGCGAGCGGGTCACCCGCGGGTCGATGGGGCTCTCGCCGCGCAGCACCGAGCGCGCCGCCGCGACCAGTGACGCAGGTGGAGAGTCCTTGAGCTGGTAGCCGTCCGCGCCCGCCTGGACGACGCGCCGGACCGTGGCCGGGTCGACGCTCGAGGTCAGCACGAGGATCAAGCAGTCCGAACGCAGCGCGCGCAGATCGTGCATCACCGCCTCCCCGTCACATCCGGGCATCGACAGGTCGAGGACGACGAGATCCGGCTCGGTCCTCCGGAAGGCCTCCGACGCCTCACGGGAGTCCTGGACCGTGCCGACCACCTCGAGGTCGGGCTCGGCCGCGAAGACGCACTCCAGTCCGAGCAGGATCGCGGGGTGGTCGTCGATGAGGAGGAGCGAGGTGGTCACAACGGGGTCTCCCATCTGATCTCGGTGCCGCGGTCACGCGCGCTGCTCATCTCGAGGCGGCCGTGCACCTCGTGCGCAGCGTCGACGAGGTTGCGGAGCCCCAGGTGGCCGTCATGCCTGCCCAGGGAAGCCAGGAGCTCCGGCGGGAGCCCGACGCCGTCGTCGCGGATGACCAGGCAGAGGCGCTGCTCCTCGACGGAGACCCGGATCGACACGGTGGCGGCGTGGGCGTGCCGCCCGACGTTGCGCAGCGCCTCCTGGGCGACCCGGTACGTCGCCTCCACGGCCGGGCCCGGCAGCCCGCGGCCGATGCTGGCGTCGACGGTGACCTCCACCCCGCGTGTCCGCAGCGGCTGAGCCAGGTCGTCGAGAGCCTGAGCCAGCCCGTCCTCGGCGAGACTGGGTGGGTAGACCACGATCAGCGTGGAGCGCAGTGCTTGCACACTGGAGCGCACGGACTCGCCCATCTCGCCCAGCAGCATGTCGGCGCGTGCGGTGTCGCCAGATCCCAGCGACGCACGAGCCCCTTCGACGAGGAACGACGTGCCGATGAGCTCCTGGACGACTCCGTCGTGCAGGTCGCGGGCGACGTTGCGTCGTTCTCGCGTCGAGACCTCCTCCGCGGCGGACGCGAGCTCTACCTGTTGCTTACGCAGCCAGCGCAGGTTCAGTGAGAAGAACCTCACCTGGAACAACGCGAAGACCGCGAGCAGTCCGCCCGTGACGAGCAAGAAGGTGGTGAACAGGGAGGCTCGACGGTGCTTGACCTCGTCGTAGCTGATGTAGGTCTCGAAGAGCACGTGCTCTCCGTTCGCGCTCTCCAGCGGCGTGTAGACCTCGACCATGCGCGTGCCGAGCGACCGCTCGGAGACGTCCTCGGCCTGGCTCAGGTCGCTCACGGTGGCTACCGTGCGACCGGAGTCGAGGGCGCTCTGACGCTCATCGTCCGGCCGGTAGGCCCGGCCGATCTCGGACGGGTCGTTGCTATAGAGCAACTTCCCGTCGGGTGACCAGATCTTCACCTTTCGGATCAGCGTGTGGTGGACCAGACCGTCCTCGTCCTCCAAGACGGCGTTCAGCCGGTCGAGGGTTCCCGGTCGCCCGCGGAGGAACGCCGAGGTCAGCTGGGGCTCGATCACCGTCTCGCCGACGAGCTCGGTCACGTGCCGCGAGTCGGCGAGCGCCTGATGCCGAGCGACCTGCGCCACGATCACGTAGCCCGCGACCAGGAGGACGAGTAGCGCGCCGAGGCTACCGGCCAGGATCCGGTGCGTGGTCTGCCGCGACCGTTCACTGCGACGTTGCGGAGCGCTCGTGCCGTCCGCGAGGACCGCGCGTGTCCAGACCTTCTCCTCGGTCATCTGCATGGCGTGTCGTCCCAGCGTGAGGTCTGCGTCGTTCGGCCCCGGCGACCGAGCAAGGCGGATTCTGGTTCGGATACTCGGCGAGGGAACTTGAGAAATACTTGTGGTCGACCTGCCTCCTCCTCCTGGCCTAGGCCACTCGTCCGATGGCGGTGTCCGAGTCGTTGGGCGCACTGTTGGCGAATCGCTATTCGGACAGACCGACGGGCCGGGGGGGTGTCGCAATGAGGTCGTTCAAGCAGGCCTGCGGATCGGCACCCACCCGATCACCGTCACCAGGCTGCCGGGATGCCGGCCGACCGTCTTCACGCGGATCGCGTCGGCCGTTCTCGCACCCGTGCGTGGCCTCTGCGCAGTCTCGACCCTGTCCACGCAAGACCCGTCTTCTTCCTCGGCGGAGCGGGCCCGGCGCAACGCCTCCCATGGAAACCCACGAGCACCGAAGAGAAGGAAGATCATGAGAAAGCCACAGTTCACCAAGATGAGGTGGTGGGCGGCCTTGATGCTGGTCATCACCTTCGCCACCGTCTCGGGAGTCGGCGCAGCCAACGCCAAGGGAGGCGGGGGCGGGGGCACCGCCAAGCCCCCGAAGGGGGCGGTCTCCCCGTGGGTCATCCCGACCCTGGGCGACCCACCGTTCTCGGTCGCAACAGCCAACCTGCATGGCTTCGACGACACCGGGCTGATCGAGAGCGCCGGGCCGCTCGACGGCACCGGTTGTTCCGCCGACGCCGACACCTGGGGGGGCACCGTCACCCTCAATGGAATCGTGTTCACCATCCCCTGCAACCTGATCGTGCAGATGCCTGCGAACACCCTGACCTGGGCACAGTTCGTCAACGGCTCCGACGGCGCCGGGACACTCCCGGTCAAGGGCCTGGAGCTGCGCGTGGTCGGCAACATGGTCGGAACCAGGCACATCGCCGGTCTCGCCTACGCCTCCCAGCAGTCGGTCAACGTCGGCACCGGCACCATCACCGGCTTCGACTACACCCGGGGCACGATGCTGGTCGACAACGGCAGCGGCGCCAACGTGCGAGTGCAGATCAACGACCCGGTCGTCGACGGTCTCGTGGACTCCAACAACAACCCGACCGGTCGGTTCAGCGCCGGCCAGTCGCCGGACCCGCGGTTCAGCGTCGACCAGGACAACCCGACCATCCACGCCTCCACCGGATACCCGATGTGCATCCCGCGCACCGACCCGAGCACCGCGGGCGACCCGCTGTGCCCGCAGGCGAACCGCCCGCTGGCACCCCCGTCGCCCAACCCGACCGGGATCCCGGCCTGCCGCAACTTCAGCGTCGCCGGCGTCGTTCCCCCTGCCGCGGGTGAGCTCACCCCGCCTCGCGCCGGTCAGGTCTACTGCTCGCAGTACGTCATGCCCGCAGCCCCGGCCGACAACACCACGGCGATCACAGGTCCCGACGCCCGCCAGCAGGCTCCGTTCGAGGTCGGCGACTTCGTCTCCTACTCGGGCTCGCTGATGCAAGACGGTAACGGCAACGACTTCGTCTCCGCCCACACCATCGAGGCGAACCTCGGGATCTACACCCAGCCGGGCACCCAGCCCGCCTACATGGCGATCGGTGAGTTCGGTGTCGGGACCGCAGACCCTGCGGCCACGGCAGTCAACGGTGCGGCCCAGGAGACCCAGGACCGGATCTTCCTGGAGTCCGAGACCACCGACGTCAAGACGCCGGTCGACATCTACTACATGGACTCGCGTGCCGACGGATCGATCTTCAACCGCTGGATCACACCGTTCGAAATGACCGGTGAGAACGCCACACCGCTGTCCGGTCCGACCGGTGGCATCACCACCCAGAACACCGGAGCCCAGCCTCAGCGGGCCAGGCTCCGGGCGACCAAGGCGCCGGCCGGACTGCTCAGCCAACCCAGCCGCACCGTCCGGGTGGCCCAGCGCACGCTGTGCCAGCCGACCCCGGTGGACCCCACCGTCACCACCATCAACCAGGCCGGTCTCGACACCTGCTTCTCGGGAGCCAGGCGCGTGGCCAACGGTCTGAAGGCGGGCCAGTACCAGGCCCCGGTCTTCGAGTACATCTTCCCGGAGAACGTGATGCCCGGTGACCTACCGGTGCCCAACGACCTGTGGCACCTGCCATTCCTCCGCACCCACACCGAGGTCGGCGGCACCAACCTCGTCAACGGCGAAGGAGCCGGCCACACCGGCGCATTGGTTCCCAGCCCCTGGTGAACCCATGACCGGGTCGGGCCGGGGCCATCGGCCCCGGCCCGACCCGAGCACCCGAGGACACTGGAGTGGCGAGCGACCTAACGAACTCGTCCTCCGAGCGGTGGCCGGCGCCACCGCGGTCCTCGGGTGCTCGCCGTCCCGCTGCTCCTGGCGGGACTACAGGCTGGCGGCGTCCAACAGGCTTC
>CAWCNW010000002.1:0-13183 GCA_963796975.1 uncultured Actinomycetota bacterium | reverse complement strand
AAGGCCGAGGGGTGGTACGACGCGCGCAGCCGGAAGCGCGCCCCCATCGGCGGGTAGGCCAGGCTCTGCTGCGAGCCCGCGTCGTGCCGCGCCGGCCACAGGTGGTGCCTCGAGGTGACGTCGGTGGTGAAGCGGATCGCGTGGTCGATGTCGCCGCGCTTGACCTCGTTCCACCGCAGCAGGCCGGGCAGGATCGGCAGGCCCGCCGCGTCGGCGGAGGTCCAGGTGTCGGGCCGGAGGGCGTCGGAGCTCAGCGACCACACCGCACCGGAGCCCGCCGACCAGCGGCCGTTACGCTCCCGGGTCGCGTAGGTCTCGTAGAGCCTGCAGGTGTCGCGGTCGACGATGATCGCGTGCCGGTCTCCGTCCGAGGCCCGACCGCCCTCGATCCGGGTATCGGTGCCCAGCGGGTAGCGCACCCGGTCACTCTCGCCGGCGAAGTCGAAGCGGACCTTCACCTTGGGGTGCGACCCCGCGACCACCGTCACCGGGATCCCGTAGTTGGGCCCGTCGCCGAACGACGGGCCGAAGTCGGGGTGAAGGTCGACCGAGGTGCTCATGTGTGAGAGCCACTGTTTGCTCCGCGCGTCGACCGGGAGCCGGCTGACATCGGCGTGCCAGTAGTTGTCGGCCGGGAATGTCGGGCAGTGGGTCCCCTGGACGGGCCGCTTCGTCGTGGTCACGGCCGAAGACGAGGCGGCGGCGTACGCCGTACCGCTCACCGCGAGCGCGAGGGCCAGCCCCAGCGCTGCGCCCCGGCTCCTCACGAGTCCGCCCTGCCGGTCACGGCCACGGCCACTCCGAGCCCGATCATCGACACGCCGCCCACCGTACCGAGGGCGCGGCCCCGCGTCGGGGAATCGCGGAACCAGCGCCGCAGCTGGCTGGCCAGGAGCGCCCACAGGCTGTCGGAGAACAGTCCGATCACGAACGCGATCAGCCCGAGCAGCAGCATCTGCGCGGTTCCGTGGCCGCGGTCGCGGTCGACGAACTGCGGCAGCGCGGCCGCGAAGATCACGTACGCCTTGGGGTTGGTGAATCCGACGACGAAGCCCTGGCGCAAGGCGACGAACCTCGGCACCGCCGGCCCGGACTCGCCGTGCACCTCGAGCGGCTGACGGTGCCGCAGCGCGTGCACCCCGAGCCAGACCAGGTACGCCGCGCCGCCGAGCTTGAGCACCTCAAACGCCGTGTCAGAGGTCGCCACCAGGTCACCGAGCCCGACCGAGACCAGCACCAGGGCGGCGAGTAGGCCGAACGAGTTGCCGAGCACGGTCAGCAGCGCGACCGTGCGGCCGTAGGTCAGCGCCCGCCCCACGGTGAACACGACGCTGGGCCCGGGGATGGCGATCAGTACGAGCGCGACCAGCCCGAAGCCGAGCACCTGGTCCATGGTCACCATGCCGGGCATGCTCTCACGCGGTATGGCACCGCAGCCCGGTGATTTCCGGGGTCACAGAGGCATGCGGTTTGGTCCCCAACCGCAGATTTGGAACGTTCCACGTTGCGGTTGGGGACCAAACCGCAACGTTTTCGGCCCGGCCCGGCCCGGCCCGGCCCCGGCTCAGCGCTTGCGCTTCTCCCGGACCCGTTGGGTGAGCACGATCGGCGTACCGACGAAGCCGAAGTCCTCGCGCAGGCGCCGCTCGATGTAGCGCTCGTAGCCGGCGTCGAGCTTGCCGGAGGTGAACAGCACGAACGTCGGAGGCGCCGTGGAGGGCTGGGTGGCGAACATGATCTTGGGCTGCTTGCCGCCTCGTACCGGGTGCGGGTGTTCGGCGACCAGCCGACCGAGGAACGCGTTGAGAGCGCCGGTGGGCACCCGCGTCTCCCAGCCCTCGATCGCCTTGTCGAGGGCGACGACCAGCCGGTCGACGTGCCAGCCGGTGCGGGCGGTGATGTTGATCCGCGGCGCCCACTGCACCTGCACGAGCTCGCGCTCGACCTCGCGCTCGAGATAGTGGCGGCGCTCCTCGTCGACGAGGTCCCACTTGTTGAAGGCGATCACCAAGGCGCGGCCCGCCTCGCGGACGGTCTGCAGGATCCGCACGTCCTGCTCGGAGATCGACTGGTCGGCGTCGAGGACCAGGACGGCGACCTCGGCCCGGTCGATCGCGGTCGAGGTGCGCAGGGAGGCGTAGAACTCGTGCCCCGACGCCTCCTTGACCCGCTTGCGGATGCCGGCGGTGTCGATGAACCGCCACTCGCGGTCGCCCAGCGTGACCAGCTCGTCGACCGGGTCGACGGTGGTGCCGGCGACGGAGTCCACGACCACGCGCTCGGAGCCGGCCAGCTTGTTGAGGAGCGACGACTTGCCGACGTTGGGCTTGCCGACGATGGCGACCCGGCGCGGGCCGACCTCCTGCTCGAAGGTCTGCTCCGGCGGCTCGGGGAGTACGGCGAGGATGGCGTCGAGCAGGTCGCCCGAGCCCCGACCGTGGAGGGCGGAGACCGGGTACGGCTCCCCCAGCCCGAGGTTCCACAGCCCGTATGCCTCGGCCTCGGCGCGCTGGTCGTCGACCTTGTTGGCCGCCAGGATCACCGGCTTCTTGGAGGCCCGCAGTACACGTACGACGGACTCGTCCGCGTCGGTGATCCCGACCGTCGCGTCGACCACGAACATCACCGCGTCGGCCAGCCCGACGGCGACCTCGGCCTGGGCCTTGATCCGCTCGGCCAGGCCGCGGGCGTCGGGGTCCCAGCCGCCGGTGTCGACGACGGTGAAGGCCCGGCCGGCCCAGACGGCGTCGTACGAGACGCGGTCGCGGGTGACGCCCGGGATGTCCTCGACGACCGCCTCGCGGCGGCCCAGGATCCGGTTGACCAGGGTGGACTTGCCGACGTTGGGGCGGCCGACGACCGCCAGCACCGGCACCGGGCCGGTGGCGGGTGTCTGGTCGGCGTCGAGGCCGAGGTCTGGGTCACTCATGAGATCTCCTCCGCGGACTCGGCCGGGATCGGCCCGGGCAGCGTCTGCCCGGTCAGCTTCAGGCCCGCCCGCAAGTCGTCCAGCATCCGCTCGTGCAGGGCCGCCGAGGTGGCGGCCACGAGTGCCTTGTTCCGCGGCCATGACCGCTTCTCCACGCGCAGCGGCGCTCCGTACACCAGGTCGAGCCGAGCGCCTCGCGCGGGCAGGGCGTCCTTGCCGCCGCCGGCCGGACGGGTGCCGTACATCATCAGCGGCACGATCGGGGCGCCGGTGACGAGCGCGAGGTACGCCGCGCCGTGCCGGAAGCGGGTCAGGTCGCCCGCGCCGCGGTTGCCCTCGGGGAAGATCCCGACCGCTCCCCCGTGCTCGAGCACGTGCAGGCAGGTGCGGATGGCACCGCGGTCGGTGGTGACCCGGTCCAGCGGGATCTGCCCGCTGCTGTGCAGGAACCGGCCGAGACGTCCGTCGAACATCTCCCGCTTGGTCAGCGCGTGCACCGGCCGGGGCCCGAAGATGGCCAGCAGCGGCCCGTCGATGACGCCGGTGTGGTTGGCCGCGACGATGACCGGCCCCTGGGGTGGCACGTGCGCGGTGCCGTGCTCGCGCACGTCGTACCGGCGCCGGATCAGCCAGCGACTGGTCGGCCGGCCGCCGTGCAGCAGCCAGGTCGGCGGGTGCCGGCGCGGATGCGACGTGGCGGACGCGGTGACCGTCACGGCCGGTCCTCGACGAGGCGGGCGATCAGGTCCACGACCTCGTCCAGGGTGTACGGCGTGGTGTCGACGTGGACGGCACCCTCGGCCATGGTCAGCGGGGAGGCAGTGCGGGTGGAGTCGATCCGGTCACGGGCCAGCAGCGACGACTCGGTCGCAGAGAGGTCAGACCCGCCCTCCTCGGCGGCTCGGCGGGCGGCGCGGGCGGAGGCGTCGGCGGTCAGGTAGATCTTCACCTCGGCGTCGGGCGCGACGACCGAGCCGATGTCGCGGCCCTCGACGACGATGTCGCCACCGTCGATGGCGGCGCGCTGGAGCTCCAGCAGGCGAGCCCGCACCTGGGGTACGGCGCTCACCGGCGACACCGCGCCGGTCACCTCGGACGTGCGGATCTCCGCAGCCACGTCGGTGCCGTCGACGGTGATGGTGGGGTCGGCCGGGTCGGTGCCGGAGACGATTGTGGGCTCACCCGCGCGGGCCGCGACGGCGGCGGGGTCATCGACAGGGACGCCGTGCTGGAGCATCCACCAGGTGACGGCGCGGTACATCGCCCCGGTGTCGAGGTAGCGCAGCCCGAGCCGGGTCGCCACGCCGCGCGAGGTGCTCGACTTGCCCGAGCCGGAGGGTCCGTCGATCGCCACGACGACGCCGGTGCGCGCGGGATCGATCACGGGACCTGTCCTGACCTGGTGTGGGGGCCGCCGACACCGGAACCGGCGTCGGGCAAGCCCTCAGCCTACCGGGGCGCCGCTCCCCCGGCGGATTCGGCGGAGGCGCCCTCCGCTCCGCAGATTCGTCTCGTCCCGGTGTCGAATTCGGCGTCCTGCCGTTCGACGTACCAGTGAGAGCAGATACCGATCCGGGAAGGACCACCCCGATGACCACCACCGACCGCCGCCGCTGGCTCGCCCTCTACACCTTGTGTGCCGGCGTGCTGATGATCGTGCTGGACGCGACGATCGTGAACGTCGCGCTGCCGAGCATCGCCACCGACCTGCACTTCTCGGCCGGCGACCTGAGCTGGGTCGTCAACGCCTACCTGGTCGCGTTCGGTGGTCTGCTGCTGCTCGCGGGGCGCATGGGAGACCTGGTGGGTCAGCGGCGGGTGTTCCTGGTGGGGCTGGGGCTGTTCGTGACCGCCTCGATGGCCTGCGCGCTCGCTACCGCGCCGTGGATGCTGGTCGCGGCCCGCCTCGCGCAAGGCGTCGGCGGCGCGCTCACCTCCGCGGTCGTGCTGGGCATGATCATCTCGCTCTTCCCCGAACCGGCCGAGCGCGCCAAGGCGATCGGCGTCTACGGCTTCGTCGCCTCCGCCGGCGGCTCGATCGGCCTGCTGGCCGGCGGCCTCCTGACCGCGGCGCTCGACTGGCGCTGGATCTTCTTGGTGAACCTCCCGGTGGGGATCGCCACCGCGGTCGGCACGCTGCGGTACGTCGACGCCGGCACCCCGGCCGCGGGCAGCCGTCGGGCCGACGTCCCCAGCGCCGCCTTGCTCACCGCCGGTGTGATGGCCGGGGTCTACACGATCGTCGAGGTCGCCCAGCGCAGCCTGAGCGCCACCCTGGTCACCGGCACGGTCTCGGCCGCGCTGCTGGTCGCCTTCGTCGTACGTCAGGCGCGGCTGGCGGAGCCGCTGCTGCCGCTGCGGTTGTTCCGCTCCCGGGTCGTGACCGGTGCCAACCTGGTGCAGGGGCTGCTGGTGGTCGGCATGTTCGGCACCTTCTTCCTCGGCTCGCTGTACCTGCAGGAGGTGCGCGGCTACGGCCCGCTCCAGATCGGGCTCGCCTTCCTCCCCGCGACTCTGGTGATGGGCGTGATGTCGCTGCGGCTCGCCGCGGGCGTCACCCGACGGGTCGGCGAGCAGCCCACCCTGGTGCTCAGCCTGGTCATCCTCACCGGTGGTCTGCTGCTGATGACGCAGCTCCCGGTCGGCGGCTCGTACGTCGTGAACATCGCGCCGGCGATGGTCCTGACCGGACTGGGCGCCGGTCTCGGCTTCCCGGCCCTGACCGGGATGGCGATGTCCGCCGCGACGCCGGACGACTCCGGCGTGGCCTCGGGCCTGTACAACACCACCGTCCAGGTCGGCGGCGCGATCGGGCTGGCGATGCTCTCCACCCTCGCCACCAGCCGCACCCACCACCTCGCCGCAGCAGGCGCCGGCCGGGCCGAGGCCCTCACCGGCGGGTTCCACCTGGCCTTCCTCGGTGCTGCCGCCGCGGCCGCACTCGCCGCCACGCTGGCGACCGTCCTGCTCCGTCCGGCCCGTCGGGTCGAGGTCGAGGACACGCGGGAACTCGTCGAGGCAGCCGGCTAGGACGGGTAGCCCGGGGCAGATGTCTGCCGCTGGCCCCAGTGGCCCCAGCTCCACCATGTGAACATGATGAAGCGGTGTTCCCCCCAGGCGTGGCACCCGAGGACGCGCTGTCCGGCTAGCGGTGGGTCTCCCACCCGCCGGACTCCAGCGAGGCCTGCAGGTGGTCGGCCCGGGTCTCGTCGACGAGCAGCTCGACGAGGCCCGTGTCGCGGGCGGGGTCGTGGTCGATGTGCACGTCCTCGATGTTGACCTCACTCGCACCGGCATCCGCGAAGAGCCGAGCGAGCTCGCCCGGATGGTCGGGCAACGAGACGAAGACCGAGGCGGTCGGTCGCGACGGACCGCCGTGCTTGCCGGGGATCGCGCGGGTGCCGGCCACGCCGCGCTCCAAGATCTCTCCGAGCGGCCCGCGGTCTCCGGCGCTGACGGCGTCGATCAGCACGTCCATCTGATCACGCACCTGGGTCAGCAGACCCGCCACGGCCGATGCGTTGCCGGTGACGATCTGCTCCCAGAGCAACGGGTCTCCTGCGGCGACCCGGGTCACGTCGCGGACCCCCTGGCCGCTGAGCGCGAGGTGGTCGGCGGGCGCGTCGGCCAGCCGCCCGGCGACCAGTACGGCGAGCAGGTGCGGCAGGTGGGAGGTGCGGGCGACCGCGAGATCGTGCTCCTCCGGGCTCAGGCGTACGACGCTCGCCCCCGCCAGTCGGGCCAGCGCGGTGACGGCCGCGGTCGCCGCAGGGTCGGAGTCCGCGTGCGGCACCACTGCCCACGGCCGGCCGTCGAAGAGGGTCGCGCTCGCTGCCAGTGGCCCGGACCGTTCGCTGCCCGCCATCGGGTGGCTCCCGACGTACCGCTCGATCCCGTCCAGCCCGTCCAGCGCGCGCAGCGGCGCAGTCTTGATGCTGCCGACGTCGGTGACGAACGCGTCGGAGTCGGCGAGGGCCCGGGCGACCTCCGCGCCGATGTGGTCGGGGGGCACCGCCACTACGACCAGCCCGGGTCGCTCATCGCCGTACTCCCGGCCGGCGCCGAGCCCGGTCGCGGTGCGGACCTGCTCGGGGTGCCGGTCGGTGAGCAGCACGTCGACGTCGTGGCGGCGCAGCGCCAGACCGAGCGACGTACCGAGCAGGCCGGCGCCGACGATGAGCACCGGCTCCGGGACGTCAGCCATCGGCCGGCTGGTCCGGGACGGCGCGCACCCGCGCCAGATCGCGCCGCAGCGCAGCCGCGCCGTGCAGGTAGACGTGGGTGATGTCGGAGCGCGGCAGGTCGGTCTCGACATGCGCCATCATCCGCACCACCCGCGGCATGGAGCCTTCGATCTCGAGCTCGCGGGTGCAGATCAGCGGTACGTCGGTGAACCCCAGCATCCGCGCGGCGTACGCCGGAAACTCCGAGACCAGGTCGGTGGTGGCGGTGAAGATGATCGAGATGAAGTCGTCGACCACCCAGCCGTTGGCGTCCATCACCTGGGTGACCATCTCGGCCACCCTCGCCAGCATGTGGTCGCGTTCGTCGACGTCGAGCTGCGTCGCTCCACGCACCGCCCTGACCGCCACGGGAAAACCCTAGCGGCGCTGGGTCCCGAGCCGGCCCGTGTCTCGCACGAGGGCCGGCGAGTGCGAAGCTGCTACAGCTTTCTCCGACCGAACATCCGCCCCACCCGGGCCGCCATCGACCTCGGCGGCTTGATGTCGACCACCGTGGACGCCTCGGGCAGCGGGAGGTTCGCCACCTGCTCATCCGACAGGGTCGTGCAGACACAGGCCGTGTAGATCGAGCCGATGTGATCGGCGTCGACGAACCGCGTGCCGCCCGCCGTCTCGACCACGATGCCGTCGAACACGGAGACCTTCTCGTCGACCAGCACAGCCCGGACCGTGGCGAAACTGACCCCCTCGCCGGTCTGCACCGGAGTGCCCGGCTGGAGCGCGGTGTAGGCGATCGGGTCGCCGAGTGCGTCAGGCATACCGAAATCCTACGACGCGCTCCGAACCGTCAGGCACTCACACCGCGGTGGCCTGTGCGAGATGCGTCCGCGCCCATAACGCCGCCGACGTGCGGTCCGCGACGCCGATCTGCTGGAACACGCTGCTCAGGTGGGTCTTGACGGTGCTGACCCCGATCCCCAGGCGCGCGGCGATCTGCTTGTTCGCCAGCCCCTGGCTGACCAACCGCAGGACGTCGCGCTCACGGTCGGTGAGCTCAGAGGTGCCGCCACCGTCGGCCATCCCGAGGAGCGAGCGGGTCACCCGCGGGTCGATGGGGCTCTCGCCGCGCAGCACCGAGCGCGCCGCCGCGACCAGTGACGCAGGTGGAGAGTCCTTGAGCTGGTAGCCGTCCGCGCCCGCCTGGACGACGCGCCGGACCGTGGCCGGGTCGACGCTCGAGGTCAGCACGAGGATCAAGCAGTCCGAACGCAGCGCGCGCAGATCGTGCATCACCGCCTCCCCGCCACATCCGGGCATCGACAGGTCGAGGACGACGAGATCCGGCTCGGTCCTCCGGAAGGCCTCCGACGCCTCACGGGAGTCCTGGACCGTGCCGACCACCTCGAGGTCGGGCTCGGCCGCGAAGACGCACTCCAGTCCGAGCAGGATCGCGGGGTGGTCGTCGACGAGAAGGATCGACACAGTCACAACGGGGTCTCCCATCTGATCTCGGTGCCACGGCCGGGTGCCGTGATCACCTCGAGGTGGCCGTGCACATCGTGCGCTGCGTCGGCCAGGGTGCGGAGCCCGAGGTGACCATCGGGTCTGCCCAGGGCCAGCTGGACGTCCGGACTGAGGCCAACGCCGTCATCCCGGATCACGAGGCAGAGACGCTCCTTGTCGACGTAGGTCTCGATCGAGACTGTCGATGCGTGAGCGTGCCGCCCGACGTTGCGCAGCGCTTCCTGGGCCACCCGGTACGTCGCCTCGAGAGCCGGCCCCGGCAGGCGCCGGCCGATGCCGTCCTCGACCGTGACCCTGACCCCACGAGAACGCAGCGGCTGGGCCAGGTCGTCGAGGGCCTGCGCCAGACCGCCCTCGGTCAGGGTGGGCGGGTACACCACGATCAAGGTCGAACGCAGCGCCTGCACGCTCGAGCGGACCGACTCGGCGATCTGGTGGAGCAAACGATCGGCGCGCGGCGCGTCACCGGCGGCCATCGAGGCGCGTGCCCCTTCGACCAGGTAGGAGGTGCCGATCAGCTCCTGGACGACTCCGTCGTGCAGGTCACGGGCGAGGTTGCGCCGTTCCCGGGTCGAGGCCTCGTCCGCAGCGACCTGGAGCTCGCTCTGGCGTCGCCGCAGCCAGCGCAGGTTGACCGCGACGAGCCATCCTTGGAACAGCGCGAACAGCGCCAGCAGGCTGGCCGCGAGGATCGACAGCGTGGTGAAGAGACTGGCGCGGCGGTGCTTCACCTCGTCGTAGCTGATGTAGGTCTCGAACAGCACCTGACGGCCGTCGGCTCCGCGCAACACTGTGTAGACCTCGACCATCCGAGAGCCCAGGGCCCGGTCGGAGACGTTCTCCGCGCGGCTCAGATCGCTCACCGTGGCCACCGACCGCCCCGTGGTCAGGGCACGCCGCTGCTCATCGTCGGGTGGGAAGGAGGTGCCGATCTCGGCGGGATCGTTGCTGTAGAGGACCGTTCCGTCGGGTGACCAGATCTTGACGCGGCGGATCAGGGTCTGGTCCAGGAGACCGTCCCGGTCACCCACGACGTCCTCCAGCCCATCCAGTGCCCCGGGCCGACCGTCGAGCGCGGCCGAGGTCAGCTGAGGCTCGATCACGGTCGCTCCGACGAGCTCGGTCAGGTGCCGGGAGTCGGTCAGCGCCTGGTGCTCCGCGATCCGAGCGCCGATGAGATAGCCCGTCACCAGGAGGACCATCAATGCGCCCAGGCTGCCGGCAAGAATGCGTTGCGCCGTCTGGCTGGCACGATCGGGCCGGTGCGGCGCCGCCTCGCCGTGCGCGAGGACCACCCGTGTCCAGACGGGGTCCTCGGTCAGTTGCATGGCGTGGCGTCCCCTCGTGAGGTCAGCGTCGTATGTCGTGGCTGCCCGGAGGGTCGCCCGGTCACCTTGCGGAAAACTTGTGGTCGAGCCCGCCTCCTCCTCCTGGCGTAGGCCACTCGTCCGATGGCGGCACGTCTGCCCTCTGGCGCACGCTGACGAGGTCCGCATTTGGCCGGACACGGGGCACAGGAGGAACTCGCTATGACGTCAACCAGGGACAGCGTTCGTCGCACCGCTGCACAGCTCGCAAGGTGGCATCGACCCCGGTCCGGGCGAGAGTCCGCACCGCCACGTTCGCGTCTCAGCCGCCAGCGGGTAGCAACGGTCGGGCTCGCTCTGGCCGGCCTCGGCGGCCTGGCGGTGATCACCTCGGCCCCGGCCTCGGCGTCCACCATCACCGGCACGATGGTGGCTCAGAACCTGACCGTGCCCGGCGGCGGCGCCTGGCTGCCCGGTGGGGGTGGACACTTCTGGGTCAGCGACAATGCCCTGGGCCTGTGTGAGACGGTGCCCGCCACCTTGAGCACCACCAAGTGCAACGGGACCGCCAAGGGCGGCCAGGTCGTCTTCGACGCCGCCAAGAGCCTGGTCTACCAGGCGGACACGACCACCAAGACCAACCAGGTGATGCGCTTCCCCTACGCCGCCAGCAACGACAGCCTCGGCGGTTCGACCAAGCTGACCGTGCCGAACGTGACGGCGGTCGGCGGCGGCAGCGGCGGCGGTCGCAGCATGGGACTGGCGCTCATCACCGGCCCGGACGGCACGCAGCGCCTCTACGTCGGCTACCTGAAGTCCGGCGACATCATGCAGGTGCTCAACCCTTCGGGGAAGAACGCAGCCGGAGCCACCGTGACTCCCGCGGTCACCAAGATCGGCAGCACCAGCGACGGACGCGGCGTCACGTCGATGACGGCGTTCACGTGGACCGACTCGGCCGGCGTCCGGCACGACGACCTGTACCTCGGTGAGTCCGGGGGCAACGGGCTCTCGGTCATCAAGGACGTCGACGGCACCGGCGGTCGCCCGGCTTGTGGATCCGGCCAGACGCCGTGCAGCGCCACCACTGTGGCCAACGCGAGCGGCGGGGCCCTCTTCAGCTTCCCCGGCGGCCTGGACAGCGATGCCAACGTGCTCTACATCGCCGACGCCCCGCGCAACACCCCGGGCCAGGTCCTGGTGTGGAACCCCGTCACCGGGACCCAGGGCGTGCTCTCCACCGACATCACCCCGGCGTACACCTCGACCTTCGACGGTGCACGGCGTACCCAGTACCAGAACATCACCGGCCTCGCGCTCAACCCTGCGACCCAGGACCTCTACGTCGGTGATGACCCGAGCTTCCCGCTGGCCGTCCCGGTCACCGCGCAGGGACACCTGTGGAAGATCTCGGGCAGCGCCCAGCGACCGACCATCAGCACGGTCACCCCGAACTCGGGTGACGTCGCGGGAGGCGACATCGTGACGATCACCGGCACGAACCTCGCCAACAGCGTGGCCGGCGCCGCCGACCCGACGGCCTTCGGCACGACCATCAAGTTCGGCACCCTGGCCGCGAGCCACGTCTCCTGCACCTCCGACGGTACGTCGTGCACGGCCACCAGCCCTGCGGCTCCCGGCACCGGAGCGGTCGACGTGCGCATCACCAACGTGGACGCGCAGACCAGCGCTGTCGGCGCCGCCGACCAGTTCACCTACACGCAGTCCACCGTCATCACACCGGGCGCGCCCGTCGTCACCGGGATCGCCCCGGCCTCGGGAATCAGTGTCGGCGGCACCAAGGTCACCATCTCCGGCACCGGCCTGGTCAACGCCGACGGCACCAACGCCGTCACGTTCGGCCCGGACCCGGCCAGCGGGGTCAACTGCACCGCTGACGGCACCAGCTGCACCGCGCTCAGCCCCGGTGGTCCCGACGGCACCACCGTGGACGTGCAGGTCAAGACCGCCGTGGCCACCAGCGCCGCGACAGCAGCCGACAAGTTCACCTACCGGGCCGCGGAGGGCAAGCTGTTCGCCAGCGGCATCACCGCACCCAAGGGCGGACTCGTCTGGATCCCGGACACCACGCCTGCCGGCGGCCACGACTGGATCTCCGACCACGGCAACGGCCTGTGCCGGCTGGACCCGGTCCCGGGGACGACCGTCACCGCGCCGAACGTGGCCGCGTGCGACCCGGGCTTCGCGATCGGCTCCCCCGGTCAGGCGGTCTACGACCCCCGGGCCAACGCGGACGGCACCCACTGGGTGTACGTGCCTGACAACGCGGTCCGGAGTCCGGGTGTGTGGCGGTTGACCTTCGACCCCAGCACGGCGACGATCAGCAACCCCACGGCCATGGCCCCCGGACTGCTGGACAACCTGAAGACGAACTCGCTGGTGTTGGACACCTCGAAGGACACCCTGTACGTCGGTGACCTGGTCGACGGCAACATCCGTCGGATCAACGGGATCAAGGGCGATCCCCGCTCCCAGAGCGTCGACATCGTCGCCACCACGCAACCGCAGAAGGTCGGAGCCACCGGCCGCGGGATCAACGGCACGATGGCGTTGCTCGGCAACCACCTCTACCTGCCCGAGAACAACGCGGCGACGTACTTCGACATCACCGCCGCCTGCGCGAACCCCACGGTCAGCCCCAACCCGGCCCCGTGCGCGACGACGACGGTGAACTTCCTGAACACACCGGCGCCGGTGTTCGTGGCCGGTGTCGCGACCGACGCGACCCACGGCTACGTCTACATCTCGGAGTCACCGGGTACGGCGAACGCCACCATCTACCGGTTCGACGACTCGACGATCACGAACGCGAACCCGGGTGGTTCTGCGGGCATCGTCTACGTCACGCAGGGTCGAGTGCCGGCAGCGGGCAGTCCCGACGCCACCGTCTACTGCTCCCTGACCTGCACCCGGCCGGCGGACCCGGCCCTGACACCAGGAGGCACCACCGGGTTCCCGTTCGCGCAGGGCCTGTACGTGGACCCGAACACCTCGAAGCTCTACATCACCGAGGACGCCTCCGCCGGGGCCCGCTCCGGTCGCGGGCACGCCTGGGAGGTGCCGTTCATCCCCTAGGCGCCGAAGCCGACGGTCGTGGCCGCTCCACCCCGTGAACGGTCACGACCGTCATCGCACGTCAGACGAACCGAGCCCGCCAGGGCTCGGTTCGTCTGACGTGCGGGTTCCAGGTCAGAGCTTGGCGCTGTCGAGCAGGCTGC
>CAWCNW010000001.1:0-41717 GCA_963796975.1 uncultured Actinomycetota bacterium | reverse complement strand
GTGCCCGTGCCGTCCCGGGAGTAACCGCGGTGAGCATCGTGAACCATGGACTGATTACCGAGGACGCCACCAGCAGCGGGCCCGTCCACTTCCCGGGCTATCGTTTTCAGGACGGCGAGAGCCGCAATCTGCTGGAGACGTATGTCGGCCCGGGATATTTCACCGCTGCCGGAATTCCGCTTCGTTTGGGCCGAACCTTTAGCGCCAGGGACGGAGAGACAAAGTCACCCGTCGCGATCGTCAATGAGGCCCTCGTGACGCAGTACTTTGGAGGCCGGAATCCGATCGGCCGGAGCTTCGGCCTTGGGTCTGATCCCGACAACATCGAAATTGTCGGTGTCGTCGCTGACGCGAAGTTTCTCAACCTGCGCCAGGATCCGCTTCCCATGGCCTACTATCCCTGGCAACAAGTGATGCCCGCTCGCATGGACACGCTGATTGTTCGCACCCAGGGCGATCCGAAGACTGCCGAAGCGTCCTTGCGAAGAGTCGTGGCTGAGGTGCATCCGGACCTCCTGCTCGACGTGCGAACGCTTTCCTCACAAGTGAACGATTCCATTGCGCGGGAACGCATGCTGGCGCAGATTTCCGGATTCCTCGGGAGTCTGGCGCTCGGCCTGGTGTGCATCGGATTGTACGGCATCATGGCTTACGGAGTTACCCGCAGAACTCGCGAGATTGGGATTCGCATCGCCCTCGGCGCTTTGCGCGGCAATGTGGTCTGGATGATGCTTCGCGAAACGTTCACGGTCAGCCTGGCTGGCGCGCTGGTCGGTTTGCCGCTCGCCTATGGCCTGACCCGTCTCGTTGGGAGCCTGCTGTACGGCCTCACCCCGAGCAACCCGATCGTTCTGGAGGCGCGCTATTGGTGCTTCTCGCCGTAAGTCTGCTCGCCGCCTATTTCCCGGCCAGGCGCGCGTCCAAAGTCGATCCGCTCGTTGCCCTGCGCTACGACTGATTTCTTCGATCCGCGTCGAATCAGCGTGAATCGGGGGCCAACTCCTACTCGATCATCTGCGGATTCGAAAACAGGAAATGATCGAAGTAGTAGTGCATCAGCAGCACGCTGAGCACCACCACGAAGTAGCTCTGATCGGCGGCCAGCGGCGTTAACTGCCCGCACCGCCAGGGTCAGCAGCACGATCACCCCGGTCGCGCCCAGGAAGCACGCGTAGTACGCTGCCATGCTGCTCCGCCGCACCAGCCGGCGCACGAAGCGGATTCGAATCTCGCCGCGTTGATCGCGCAGGCGATTGATCAGCCACAACAGGAAAAGGTACTGGAACGAGTGCCAGGTGTTGTATCCCTGGAACAGCACATCCAGATTCGATCCCATCGGCAGGCAGAACGACACCATCGTCGTGATCGCGATCAGCAGCGTCTTCGGCACGCTGCCGCGTCCTTCGCGGAACTCGGCCACCGTCTTGGCAATCCAGGCCACCAGGAAGACGCCGAAAACGATGCCCGCCAGCGACGGCAAATAGAAGCGCCCGCACGAAGTCGGGATAGGGCAGCACCACGCCACCCACGAGGAACTGCCGCAGCGACAGTTTGTAGAGCCCGATCGGATACATGCCCGTCAGGATCAGGCCGTAATCCACCAGCTTCGACCATTTCTGCTCCACGCACGTGCTGCGCGCCCGATAGCAATCCGTCAGGTAGATCATCTGGTGCAGGACGTGGAGGGATGCCCAAGTGAAGAAAAACGTGATCAGGATCGGTGTAGTGATACACGCCCAGATAGACCACGATCACCGGCAGCAGCAGCGCCAGCGACGCGTACCACCGATGCCGCGATACGGAAGTTGCCATCCAAAAACGTGTACGTGATGGTGGAGAACAGGTGCGGCCCGCCAATCAGCAGCGCGACCGTGATGTTGATCAGGTCGATCGCCTGCTGCTGCTTCATCCAGCCGGTCACCTGCGCCAGCCAGGCAACGAGAAAAGGCAAAGGAACCAGCGCGGCGCTGAAAATGAGCACCGGCAAGTCCCAGGAAGGCTTGTAGATCCATCCGGATTCCCGCTGGGAACCCAACATCGGCGCTTGCGCGATTGCCGCCATAGCGAAGATCATACGATAACCAAAGCTAACGTTCGAAACTTCGGTCTGTAGCGGACTTCCCCAGCTGTTGCAGTATTCTACAAAACAACGCTTGAATTTGGACCCTAATGGACATAGCATTGAAGTCAAAGGAACGGATATTCAGATGAGACTGTCCTTTGTGATTTCCCATGCTCCTGCTAGCCGCGAGCTCCGCGGTCTATGCCGACTCCCCACGCATTACCGTCGGTCGAACCAGCTAACGGCAAGGTGGGAGATGTTGTTGCAATCACAGGTGAAAACCTGCAGAAAGACGTGATTGCCAAGGTCTACTTAACGGACGGCAACAATGATGTCCAGGTGGAAGTCATCACCGAGCAGACTGCCACCAGTATCAAATTCAAGATTCCGGACAAGGCCAAACCGGGCCGTGTGGCGCTGATGTTCCTGACGGCGGGGAAGGCTGGTCAATTGATGGAGCAACCCGTCAAGATGAATTGTCGAGAGCAGTAGCGCGGTACTATTTCTGCGAATACGGCGCAGAGAGGTATTTTCGCGATTCCAGGGCGGCATCGGCCTGCGGCGCGTAAGCGATGGCCTCTTTGTAAGCGGTCGATCGCTTCATTGCGGCGATGGGTCATGTCGTAGATCTGTCCCATGCGCAGCCGTGCATAAACACCCGTATTCAGATCCACCTGCTCGTGATGGCGGCCGCCACTTTCTTCATGTTTTCCAGGGACGGATCCAGCTCGCTGTACCAGAATTGAATCGTGCCCTCCTGGAAGTAGATCTTTTCCCAGGGAACCCGATCGTAACCAGGGGCGTGGCGTGTCTTGAGGCGCGCCACTTCCTCCACGGCTTCGAGCGCGTGCGTCTTATCGCCGGCCATGCTGTACATCTGTGACAGCTCCAGCCGCAGCAGATAATTGCGCGGGAATCGCTGGATCAGATCCTCTACCAGCGGAATCGCGCGCTTTGTCTGATTTTCCCGGCGATACAGCGCGCACAGAAAAATCTCCGCATCCACGCGATTCAGCTTCCCGTTCTTCGACACTTCCAGCACCGTTTGAATGCCTTTTTCCTTGTCCCCGTGAATTCCCACCATGAAGCCCAGCATGCGATAGCCCCACGGCAGGCTCCCGACGATGTAGTCGTGCAGCCCCTGCACCAGCCGCGCATCCACATTGTCCGGATCGATTTCCGAAATCCTGTTGTGATAGCCGCCGCGCCGCATTGGCGTCCTTCAGCGAATCCCGCCACGCCTTCTTCACCACCCAGTTGTAGTTTGCAGCGCAGCCCGTACGATATCCCCAGCGCGTACATCGCGGCCGTATCGTGCGGATTCTTGCGCAGACGCTCTTCGGAGATCGACATCGCCTTCCCCAACTCGTCGAGGAAGCGCTTTTCCATCGCCGGGCTCGGGTTCCAGCTTGGCGCGGCGAATAAACGAATTGTTCCCGGAGACCAGCTCACTTTCGAGGGCGCCATTGCGGTACATTTCCTGGACCACGATGGCTCTGCGCCAGGTGATTGTGCAACTCGGGATCGTCGGGATGGCGCGCCATGGCCTGCCCAAACTCGGCCATGGCCTGGTCGTATTCCAGGTTGTAGAAGTGGGTCGTAGCCTTTTCGACCGCGGGGTCCTGGGCGAAAAGCAGAGCTGAGGCCAATACCAAAGGCAGGAGAATCCGCACTTCCTTTATGGTAGTTGGTTGAGCCCCCAGCGTGCATGCTCGGCGACCAGCGGGTCGCTCGATGCGGCCAGCTTCTCGAGCGGCGCGCGAAACTTCGCGAAGCCGCGCGTTTCCCATCGCGATCGCGACGTTGCGCAGAAAGCCGGAGTACCGCGTGCGCGACACGGGCGTTCCGCGAAACAGCGCCCGGAATTCGACCTCGCTCAACGCCGCCAGTTTCTCGAGGGCCGGCGCGATACGGACGCGCTTGGTACGCCGGATCCTCCGTGAGCGGAGCGCGCCGATTCCACGGGCACACATCCTGGCAAATGTCGCATCCGAAAACGTGGCTGCCCGATTCCCGCCCGGTGCTCTTCCGGCACCGCCCCGCGCAATTCGATCGTGAAGTACGAAATGCAGAGCCGCGAATCCACCCCCGAAGGCACAATTGCCGCAGTCGGACAAGCGTCGATGCACCGTGTACAAGTACCGCATCGATCCGGAGGCGGCTCGTCAGCCCCGATCTCGAGCGACACCAGCAGTTCGCCCAGGAAATACCACGACCCGGTCTGCTGATTGATCAGGCAGGTATTCTTGCCGATCCACCCCAGCCCAGCTTCGCGCGCGTATGACCTTTCCAGCAGCGGAGCTGTATCCACGCAAATCTTCGATTCAAACGGGCCGCATTCCTGATGGAGCAACTCTTGCAGCCGCACCAATCCCCGCCGCATCTCGGTCGTGATAATCGCTGCCCCACGCGTACCGTGAAATCCAATCCAACTCCGAACTCCCGGTACTGGTACAGCTTGCCCACGCAAATAATCGATTTAACCGACTCCAGCAGCCGTCGAGGATCCTCGCGCACCTCCGCCCGATAATCCGTGAGGTACCGCATCTCCCCTGCAAACCCCTCCTCCACCCACTCCCGATACCGCTGACATCCGCAGAAGGCACCGCCGCCGCGACCCCCGCCAGCTCAAACCCACACTCCCGCGCCAGCGCCCGTACTGTCCCTTGGTTATCCCATTTGCTTTAGTGGGGCGGCCAATCCTGGCCGCAGCCGACTTTCAGGCGGCTCGCCCGCACATTAGTGAGAAAATTCCAGTGCCGCGCGGCAAGCCGCCTGAAAGCGGCTGCGGCCAGGATCGCCCCACTAGGCCTCAAATCTCCAACCCCACCGAGCGCATCAGCTCAATCGCATTGCTCTTTCGCACCACCCCGGCCGCATATGGTAATCAAACCGAATTTCCCCATCCGCAATCTGATCTTCGAAATGGACATTCGTCGGCCCGATCCCCCAACGCTTCCGCAATCTCCGCCAGCGCCAGATCGTGCGTCGTAATCAGTCCCGTGGCGCCCCGCTGCACCAGCCCGCGCACCAAAGCCTCCGCCCCGATCCGCCGGTCATGCGAGTTCGTGCCATTCAGAAACTCGTCGATCAGAAACAGGACGGGCAACTCTCCCGTCGTCAGATCCAGAATCTGCCGCAGCCGCAAAATCTCCGCATAGAAGCGCGACACCCCGCCCTGCAGCGAATCCGACAAACGAATCGACGCGCCCACGGCGAGCGGCGAGAGCACCAGCCGTTTGGCCCGCACCGGAGCCCCCGCCTGCGCCAGTACGGTGTTGATCCCCATCGTCCGCAGCATCGTACTCTTGCCCGACATGTTCGACCCGCTGACCACGAATACATGCGGACTCGTGCCGCCAATCCGAATATCTCACGCTGTACGGCGCCTTCGTGGTTGCGCTCACGATGACCATCGCCGTACGCATCCGACAGGACAGCGTCGACCCCGTGGACGGTCTGTTGCAGCTGTCCGACAGCGAGGCAGTGCACTCGGTCGTGGTGGTCGTGGCATTGGGAGCCATGTTGATCAACTCGGCGGCTTGGTCCCGAGGCGTCAGCCGGCTAGTGGAGAACGCGGCTCGCGACGGGTACTTCCCAGCCGTGATGCAGCGCCGTCAGGTCGCCCGCACGGCGTTGCTCGCGGCGCTGTTCGCGACCACCCTGACCGTCTTGACGTTGACCCCGGACCTGATCGTCAACGCCCTTGCCGCCAGCAGCGCCGTCTTCGTGTTGATCTACCTGATCTGCATCGTCAGCTACGTGCGCATGTACGGGATCACCGTCCGGACATGCCTCAACCTGCTCTTGATCCCCGTCATGGCCGCCACGCTCGTGCAGTCGGGACACCGGAGTGTCTACGGACTGGTCGTGGCGACCGGGTGCCTGTGCTGGTGCCGACGCCGGAGCCGCGATGTCGCCTCCGTGCGACCCGGGCCAACCGGCTGATACATCGGGCGTTCGCAGAGCCATAGTCCTCGACTAGGTCGGGCGGGCGACCGAACCGCAGATGTCACCGATCGAGAAGCCATCTCGTCTTACTCCATGTGGTTCCTGATGTTGGGACCGGCCTGGCGCCGGATACGCAGGGGCAAGCAACTACGTCCCTGCGCATCGCCGCTGGGTGTCGTACGTAAGAAATTCCAGGAGGAATCGTGAAGGTTCTCGTCGCCGGCGCAACCGGTGCTATCGGAAAGCCGCTGTCCAGGGGTCTGAAGGCAGCCGGCCACGACGTCATCGGCACCACCAGGACACCCGAGGGCGCGGCCCGGCTCGCCGCGGAGGGCGTCCAGCCCGTGGTCGCGGACGCGATGGATCGTGACGCGCTGCTCAAGGCGCTGGAGGGCCTCCGCGCCGACGCGGTCATCCACGAGCTGACATCGCTGCGCAAACCCCCGGCGCGGCACAGCGGGATGACGCAGACGAACCGGCTTCGCACGGTGGGCACCGAGAACCTGCTGGCTGCCGCGCAGCAGCTGGGCGCCAGCAGGTTCGTGACCCAGAGCATCGTCTTCGGCTACGGCTACGCCGACCACCGAGAGCAGATCCTCGGCGAGGCAGCGCCGTTCGGCCGGACCGACAGCCGCAAGACCGACCCTCACCTGAAGGCGATGCAGGTCAACGAGCACCTGGTGCGCCAGACTCCCGGTATCGAGGGGGTCGCCTTGCGCTACGGGATCTTCTATGGCGGCGACAGGGCCATGACGGACCTGTTGAAGGCGCGGAAGCTGCCGATCCCGGCCACGGTGAGCCACCCGCTGCCGTGGATCCACATCGAGGATGCAGCTGCGGCCACCGTCTCGGCGCTCGAGCGCGGGCAGGCGGGGGCGGCTTACAACATCGTCGACGACGACACGGTGTCGTGGGGGCAGATGTTCACCGACATGGCGGAGGCAGTTGGGGCCCCCCACCCCCGTGCCCTGCCCAGCTGGGTCATCCGGATGGCGGCGCCCTACGTCGCCTCGATGATCCTCGACACCTCGATGCGGGTGTCCAACGGTCTGGCCAAGTCGGATCTCGGCTGGGCTCCGCGGTACCCCACTCACGCAGACGGACTCGAGGCGATTGCCGCCGGACTGGCCGCCTGGTCGAAGTAGCCGACAAGGAGAAACCATGAACCTCACGCTGTGGATCATCGCCAGCCTGCTGGCCGCCGTCTTCCTCCTGGCGGGAGGCACCAAGCTCTCAATCCCCCGCGAGAAGCTTGCGCAGGCTCCCGGTGGTGGATGGGTCAACGACTTCAGCCCCGGCTTCGTCAAGACCCTCGGCGCGGTCGAGCTCTTGGGCGCCGTCGGACTGGTCCTGCCGGCCGCCCTCGACGTCGCGCCGGTGCTGGTGCCATTCGCCGCCGTGGGGCTCGCGACGATCATGGTCGGCGCAGCGATCGTGGAGTTCCGCCGTCAGGAATCCAAGCACGTACTGGTGAATCTGACCTACCTCGCCCTGATCGCCTTCGTCGTCATCGGCCGCTTCGGCCCCGATTCCTTCCGCTGACCTCCGGGTGCACGACGCACGACAGCGGAAGTCTCCAAGATGGGAACTCACATGAACCAGGGCGGGGGCTTCGACCAGCTTCAGCTGCTTCGAAACGACCACGCAGCCGCCATCCTCGCTTTCGAGGTAGCGAACCGGGAGTATTTCGCGCTCTCGATCACCGACCGCGGTGACGAGTTCTTCGAGGAATTCTCCGAGCGATACCTCACGCTCTTGGCCGAACAGAAGGCCGGGGAGTGCGTCTACTACGTGCTCCTCGACAAGCTCGGAACGGTAGTGGGGCGCTTCAACCTGTACGACGTGGTGGATGGAACCGCCAATGTCGGCTACCGCGTCGCTGAAAGGGTGGCCGGTCGCGGGGTCGCGACCTCGACGTTGCGGACGCTGTGCCGGCTGGCCGCCCAGCAGCATGGGTTGAGGACACTCAAGGCGAAGACCAGCAACGAGAACGTCGCGTCCCGGAGAGTGCTCGAGAAGGCCGGCTTCGTGGCCGGTGAGCCGACAGTTGTGGGCGGTCGGCCAGGCACGTCATACGAATGCCGCCTAGACCGACTCCTCTGACCAGTGGCGCCCATCAGGAGGCGATCCGGGCGACGTACTTGCCGACGCCCCGGCCGGCCGCGAGCCGGTCGTGCACAGCGGCCACCTCCTCGAGCGAACCAACCTCGGTGACCGAGCTCCGGAGATCACCGCTGGCCAGCAGCCCCAGCACAGACGCGAGCGCCGATGCCACCCGCTGGGGGGAGGTCGTCGTCAGGCGGCTCATGCTGAAGCCGGCGAGCGCCACATTCCCGCCGATGAGACGTCCGACGGGCGGCAGCGGACCGGGCATGCCTCCGCCGGAGTTACCGAACAGGGCTATCCGCGCACCAGGAGCAGCCACGGCAAGATCGACGTCGAGCAGGCTCGTCCCGGACGGGTCGAGGATGACCTGTACGCCGTCCCCGGCAGCCGCGCGAACAGCCTCCGCAACGTCACTCTCGCGCGTGATCGCCACGTCCCAGCCGGCGCGCCGGGCCTCGGCGATCTTGCTGGCTCGGCCGACGGTGCCGATCCGCAGGCCACCGCCGAGCAGTGGGACGAGCTGGGCGACCGCCGTACCCACCCCGCCGCTGGCCGAGTGCATCAACACACTCTCGCCGGGCTGCAGCCGGGTCACATCGGTCAGCAACAACAGAGCCGTGGACAACATCAGCGGGGCAGCAGCCGCCACCGGAAGCGCCACCTCCTCGGGAAGCGGCACGACGAGTTCGGCCCTGGCCACCGCGATCTCGGCCAGGCCGCCGCCGGCCGTGAAGGCCGCCACACGCTGCCCCGGGTGCAGCGCGACCACCTCCGACCCCACCCGGCGGACGGTCCCTGCGATCTCCAGGCCTGGGACGTAGGGCCACGCCGAGGCATAGCCGGGGTCACCGCGTCGCGCCATGACGTCGATGAAGTTGACTCCGGCGTAGGCGACGTCCACCGAGACCTCGTGCGGGCCCGGTTCGGGTTCGGGGCGGTCGGCGACCTTCGTGGCTGAGGCGGAAGGCGAGGGTTGCGTCATCACGAGCGCCCGCATGGCGGCTCCTTTCGTTCGAAGGTTCACGAGCTCGGTGACGGTTGGACGATCCAACGGCCACGTACGCCGCCGGCGAAGGCGTCCTGCAGGGCGTCACCGGCGCGCTCGAGTGGCACGGTGCCGGCAATCCGAGCGCTGAGCTCTCCCGACGCTGCGCGCTTCAGCAGGGATGCCAGGACGGGCCCGTCGGGCTTGACCGCGACTGCAAACACGGTCGCCTCGGGGATGTCGGGAAGGGGCACGATGGCGTACACACTGCAGAACGTGCCGCCCGGAGCCACCGAGGGCAGCAGGACCTCCTTGAGCAGATGGTCGTCGAGCTGCAGCGCGGCGGCGTCGAACACGGCGTCGTACGAGGCGCCGCCGCCCAGTTCGGTGACCAGTCCGGCACCGCGTGACTCGACGTAGTCCCGGTCACTCTCGCGCGCCAGACCTGTCACCCGCCACTCGGCCGCGACCGCCTGCTCGATCGCCGCGCCACCCAGGCCGCCGGCGGCCCCGGTGACGAGCAGGGTGCGCCCATCGGCGTCTCCGAACAGTTCGAGGGCCTGAGCGACGGTCAGGGCGTTCATGCCGATGGCTGCGGCCTGGGTCGAGGTGAGGGTGTCGGGAACGAGCGCGACGTCAGCCTCGGGCAGCGTGACGTGTTCGGCGATGGCCCCGTAGATGGTGTCGTCGGCGACGCGCACTCCAGCGACGCGGTCGCCGATCGCCACCCTCCGCACCTCGGCGCCGACTGCTTCAACGCGTCCGACGGCGTCCCACCCGAGCCCAACCGGGTCGTCGTGGGTGATCAGACCCAGCCGGTGCGCGGCGCCGGAGGAGATGAACCGGTCGACGTAGTTGATCGTGGCGGCGTCGACTCGCACGAGCACCTCGTCAGATGCTGGCACGAGGATGGGCGCATCGACCGGTGTGGCAGTGCCGTCGCCGGTGGTGGTGAGAACGCGCATGTGGTGCTCCTCTGTGGTTGGTGATGGCTGCCCGAGGTGTTCCTGCTGGCGCGGACGATGACTGGGCCGGCTCAGCATCGGCTATCCGAACTGGCCGGGTTCGTAGTCGCCGGCGGGCTGCGCGACGATGACGTTCCCGCGGTTGAAGGCATTGATCAGGGCGATGGCGCAGACGAGTGCGGCCAGCTGCTCCTCGTCATAGTGCTGGGCGGCGTTCGCCCAGGCCTCGTCCGTGACGCCACCGGACGCGTCAGCGATCCGGGTGCCCTGCTCGGTCAGCTCCAGAGCGGCGCGCTCGGCATCGGTGAAGACCGTGGACTCTCGCCACGTCGCTACCAGGTTGAGGCGCGCGGGGGTCTCCCCTGCGTGCAGGGCGTCCTTGCCGTGCATGTCGGCGCACCAGGCGCAGCCGTTGATCTGGCTGGCGCGGAGCGTCACCAGGTGCTGGGTCGCGGACGGCAGCGTCGACTCGAGGAGCTCCTTGCTGGCCGAGACGAGGTGTTTCCCGAACCGGGCTGCGAGGGCGCTGCCGGCGAGGTTCAAGCGGGCTTCCACGGGCACTCCTTCCGTTAGTGGGTGGGTTCACCTGAAGAGACGAGACACGCCGACGCCCCAGTGACATGGGCCTCTCGGCCGCCTCCGTCGCCTCTGGCATGTCACGCCTGGCCGCGCTGTCTCGTCTCGCTGGTAAGGCGTGTTCTCGAGTGGGGAGGGTGATGTTCGTGAGGGTGTTCGTGGCCGGCGGGACCGGGGTCATGGGACGGCGGTTGGTGCCGCAGCTCGTGGCGCGTGGTCACCGGGTGACGGCGACGACGACGAGCGCGGCCAAGCTGGACCTGCTGCAGCACCTGGGTGCCGAGGCGGTCGTGATGGACGGGCTCGACGCCGTCTCCGTCGGTGAAGCCGTGGCCGCGGCGAGGCCGGACGCGATCGTCCACCAGATGACGGCCATCTCCGTGGCCCACGCCGGCAAGCCCGACATGAAGCACATGGATCGGTGGTTCGCGACTCACCAGCCGGCTGCGTACCGAAGGCACGGATCATCTGCTGGCTGCGGCCGAAGCGACCGGTGTCTCCCATGTCGTGGCGCAGAGCTACGCCGCATGGAACGGCCTCCGCTCCGGTGGCTGGGTGAAGACCGAGGAAGATCCCTTGGACCCCATGACGGGAACGGTGGCGCAACCCGGGATGGCGGCGATCCGCCACGTCGAGGAGTCGGTCGTCACGGCCGGCGGGGCCGCCTTGAGGTACGGATGGTTCTACGGGCCCGGCGCCACCGATGACCTGGTCGAGCCGATCCGCAAGCGGCAGTTCCCGGTCGTCGGAGGCGGCACCGGCTACTGCTCGTGGGTGCACCTGGACGACGCGGCGAGCGCTACCGTGTTAGCTGTGGAACAGCAGTCTCGGGGTGTTCTCAACATCGTCGACGACGAACCTGCCCCGGCCAGCGAGTGGCTCCCCTACCTGGCCGAGTGCGCCGGCGCGAAGCCCCCGATGCGCTTCCCCACCTGGCTGGCCCGGCCGCTGGCGGGAGACGTCGCGGTGGCGATGATGACCGAAGGTCGCGGCTTCTCCAACGCCACCGCCAAACAGGAACTGGGATGGACGCTGCGCTATCCGTCGTGGCGCCAGGGCTTCAAGGAGGAGCTGGCATGACCCGCGCCGAGGAGTTCGAGGAGCTGCGCCCGCTGCTGTTCGCGATCGCCTACCGCATCCTGTCCAGCGTGAGCGAGGCCGAGGACGCTGTTCAGGAGACCTGGCTCCGCTACGCGGGAACCGCGACCGAGCCGAGATCCACCAAGGCGTTCCTCTCGGCCGTGGTGACCCGGATCTCGATCGACGTTCTTCGGTCGGCCCGGGTCCGACGCGAGGAGTACGTCGGCCCGTGGTTCCCCGAGCCGTTGCTCGACGACACCTATGACGATCCTGCGCGATCGGCGGAGCTGGCCGACTCGGTGTCGATGGCGGCCCTGGTGCTGCTCGAGCGCCTGAGCCCGCTGGAGCGCGCCGTGTTCGTGCTGCGGGAGGTGTTCGGGTTCGGCTTCGACGACATCGCCGCCGCAGTGGGCAGGTCGGAGCCGGCCTGTCGTCAGCTCGCGGTGCGGGCCCGGCGGCACATGGACGACGGGCGCCCGCGCTTCGAGGCGGACCGCAAGGAACGTGAAGAGCTGGCGGCTCGCTTCTTCGAGGCCCTTCGCGACGGCAACGTCGACGGCTTGAGGGGACTGCTCGCTGCTGACGTCCGCTTCGTCGGTGATGGAGGCGGCAAGGCGCCGGCGTTCGCCAGGGGCGTGAGCGGTGCCGACAACGTGGCTCGCCTGCTTGCCTCCTTCTTCCCAACGCTCGCCGACATCGGCCTCAGGGTGGAGCCACACGAGGTGAACGGGCAACCGGGCGCCCTGCTCCGCGACCGCGACGACAAGATCGTCAACACCTGGGCCCTCGACGTTCTCGACGGTCAGATCCAGACGATCCGTACGGTGCTCAACCCCGACAAGCTCGAGCACCTGGGTCCGGTGGCCGATCCCTGGGCGGTCTTTCGCCGAGCAAAAGAGGCCCGGCGTCCCACGACGGATTGACAGCATCGGCCGTCAGCCCTCGCTATTCGCCGGCCGTCCCCTGCCGTCTCTGCACTTGACGTCGGGACTGGCGTCAGCGTGCGCTGGGTCGACGGGGCTTGCCGATGAGCAGATGCACGACCAGCGCGAGGGCGCCGAGTCCCGCGCCGGACAGGCAGAGATCGCCCCCCGACATTCCGGCGCCGATCAGGATGCCGCCGAGGCCGGCACCGAGCGCCTGTCCGGCAGTAGATGCCGGACGAGTTGAACGAGATGACCACGCTCGGCAGGTGCGGCACCAGCTCGGTCAGCCGGTGGTTGTTGGGTGTCGCCGCCGACCAGGCGGCCGCGCCGTTGACGACCATGACGGCCATCACGAGTGCGGCGTCCGAAAGGTACGAGAGCAGCAGTGTGCTGACCACCAAGACGGTGAGTGCCAGGGCCAGCGTCCGCTCGGCCCCCCAGCGGTCGGCGAGCCAGCCGCTGCCGAACGCTCCGACGGTGCCGCCCATCCCCCACAGCAACAGGGTGATCGCCAGGGCGGTACCGGTGATGCCCGCGGTCTGGTCGAGCACCTGTGCGATGTAGGTGTAGACCATGATGCTGGCCGCGCTGGCGAGCATCATGAAGGTCACGATGGCAACGACTCGACCTCGGGTGAGCACGCGCAGCCGCTGCCCCAGCGCTACCGCCGGCGGGAGAGCCAGCGACGGCAGGGTTGCCAGCAGGCCCAGCAGGGCCACCAGGCCGACAGCAGCAACGAAGAGCAGGCTCGCCTGCCACGAGACGTGTTGGCCGATCTCGGTGCCGAGTGGTACGCCGAAGACCGTGCCGACGGTGAGACCGCCCAGGATCACGGCGAGGGCCTGGCCGCGCCGAGCCGGTCCGGCCAGCGCGACGGCGGCCGCGGAGGCGTTGGGGGTGTAGAGCGCAGCGCCGACTCCGGCCGCTACCCGGGCCAGCAGCAGCGAGGTCAGGTTGGGAGCGGCCGCCGAGGCCACGTTCGCCAGCACGAAGAAGGCCAGCGCGAAGGCCATCAGCGGCTTGCGGGGGAGCCCGCTGGTGAAGGAGGCGAGGAACGGAGCCGTGACGGCGTATGTCAGGGCGAAGGCGGTGATCACCTGACCAGTGGCGCCGGTCGACTCGTGCAGGCCGTGCGCGATCTGCGGGAGGATGCCGGCGAGCACGAACGAGTCGGTTCCCATGGCGAAGGATCCGAGTGCGAGGACTGCCACGGGACGCGCCCAGCTCGTGGGCCGCGCCATTGGGCCGGGAAGCTACGGCCACGTCGCTATGGGAGGTTCCGCGCAGGTCATGTGCGTCAGCTGCACCTGGGGGCCGGCTCACTGTTCCACCCCGTCTCGCCCAGCGGTGGAATGCTGGATTGCGGCGTGGGTTGTCGAGTCGCCCAGTTCGTCAGGCGTGGGGGTCGGCACCTGGTCGCCGTACAAGGTCCGCGAGAGGCGAGTCCGGACCCGCGATCGCCTAGACTCGGGACGGCGTACGCCGTTCGCGTCGGTGGCCGGTTCGGGACCGCAGCACGTGCGGGTGGTCCCGGGCCGTCAGTGCATACGCCCGCCGGACGTCGAGTGGCTCGTGGCGTTCGGTGTATCCGCCTTCAGCGGATCGCACGACCACTCCGGTCTCCCTGCCGTGCAGCAGCAGGTCGCGGTCGGCACGTTGGAGTCCCAGGCACCACGATCGCGCTACGAGGAAGACCGCGGTCGGGACCACGAAGACCGCGGCACGCATCACGTAGGTGATCTCGTTCAGGCTCAGGTGGAGGTGGGTGGCCAGGATGTCGTTGCCGCCGGCCAGCCAGAGCAGGCCGTAGACGGTGACCATCGCGGCCAGGTACGCGGTCCGGACCGGCGCGTCGCGTGGTCGCTGGAGCAGATGGTGCTCGCGGCGGTCGCCGGTGACCCAGGCTTCCATGAAGGGCCAGAAGACGATCATCCCCAGCAGCACGAAGGGGATCACCTGGCCAGGGAGCAGCACGTTCCACGAGATCGTGTGTCCGCCGAGGTGGGTCTCCCAGTTGGGGAAGATCCGGAGCAGCCCTTCGGCGATCGCCATGTACCAGTCCGGCTGCGCGCCGGCGGTCACCTTCGACGGGTCGTAGGGCCCGTACTTCCACAGCGGGTTGATGGTCAGCAGGCCGCCCATCAGCGCGGTGACCCCGAAGACCATGAGGAAGAACCCGCTGGACTTGGCCAGGTACACCGGCAGGAAGGGGTAGCCGACGACGTTGGTCTCCTGGCGACCAGGGCCGGGCCACTGGGTGTGCTTGTGGTACACGATCAGCAAGAGGTGAGCGCCCACGAGGGCGAGCAGGATCGCCGGGATCAGCAGCACGTGCACGATGTAGAAGCGTGAGATGACTGCGTCGCCGGGGAACTCCCCGCCGAAGAGGAAGAAGGAGAGGTAGGTCCCCACGACCGGTGTCGCCTTGATCAGCCCGTCGGCGATCCGCAGCCCGGTGCCCGACAGCAGGTCGTCTGGGAGGGAGTAGCCGACGAATCCCTCCAGCAGGCCGAGCAGCAGCATGGTCGCGCCGATCACCCACGTCACCTCGCGGGGCTTCCGGAAGGCGCCGGTGACGAAGATCCGCATCATGTGGATCAGCATCGCGGCGATGAAGAGCATCGCGGCCCAGTGGTGCATCTGCCTGACGAGCAGGCCGCCGCGCACGTCGAACGAGATGTGCAGGGTCGAGGCGTACGCGTCCGACATCGGCACGCCGCGCAGTTGCGAGTAGGAGCCCTGGTATGTCGACTCCGACATGCTGGGGGTGAACCAGAGGGTCAGGAACGTGCCGGTGATCAGCAGCACCACGAACGACCAGAGGGCGATCTCGCCGAGCATGAACGACCAATGGTCGGGGAAGACCTTGCGCAGGTAGCGCTTGCTGATCTTCGCGAGACCGAGCCGGTCGTCGGCCCACTCGGCCGTACGAGCGACGGTGCTTCCCGAGGACATCGCTCTCCTCTCAGGCGACCGGCACCGCGGGCTGGTCGGCGGGCTTCTCGGACGGGTGTCGTGGCAGGAAGAGAGCCGGAACCAGGCAGCAGGCCACCAGCACCGACGCGACCAGGAACACCCGGCCGAACGAGGTACCCATGTCGTGCAGCGCGAGTCGCGGAAGTGCCTGAAGCTCGGCCGGGCCCAGGTGGAACTTCGCCACCAACGAGCCCTGCGCCGCGGGATCCCCGCTGGCAGCGTGCAGGGCAGCCGCGGCCGGGATCCACCGGCTGCCGTTGTACGAGCTCGTCAGGAGTACCGAGAACAACGCCGTGCCCATCGAGGCCGAGACCTGCTGGGTGATGTTGAGCAGCGTGTTCCCACGCGCAATGTCCCGGTCGGCCAGGGTGCCGAGCGCTGCCGAGAAGACGGGCATCAGGGTGGACCCCATGCCCAGGCCCATCACGACGAACGCGCTGACGATGAACCCGTAGGACGTCCGGTCATCGACGGTGGAGAGCATGCCGAGCCCGATCGTGTCGAGCACCAAACCCACGAGCACGACCTTGCCGGGACCGATCCGGTCCGCCAGGAAGCCGGCGACGGGCATGGCCAGCATCGCTCCGAAGCCCTGGGGTGCGATCAGCCAGCCCGACGCAAGGGGTGTCTCGCCGCGGACCTGCTGGAAGTAGAGCGTGAACAACAGGCTGGCACCGAAGAATGACATCGCGAACAACGCCATCGTCACCACCGCAACAGCCATCTGCCGCTGTCGCAGTAGCCGGAGCTGCACGAGCGGATGGGTGTTCGCAGGGCGCAGGGCCCAGGGTACGAACGCCACGATCAGCCCAAGTCCGGCAACGGCACAGGTCAACACCTGGGAAGTCCACATCGTGCCGTGCTGCTGCTGTGCCGCCGGGATCGAGGAGACGCCGTACAAGAAGAGCGCGAGACCCGGTGAGAGCAGCAGCATGCCCACCACGTCGAAGCGCTCCGATGGCGTCACATGGTCAGGCTCGAGAACACGCCAGGCGTAGAGGAGTCCGAGCGCGCCGATAGGAACGTTGATCAGGAAGATCCAGTGCCACGAGGCGATGTCGATCAGCCACCCACCCAGGATCGGTCCGAAGATCGGGCCGAGCAGGATCGGCACCCCGAGGAGCGCCATCACCCGACCGAGTCGCTCAGGCCCTGCGGCGCGGGTCATGATCGTCATCCCGAGCGGCATCAGCATCCCGCCTCCCAAGCCCTGTAGAACACGGAAGAAGACCAGCACCTCCAGAGAGCCGGCCGTCGAGCACAGCGCCGAGCCGGCCGCGAACAGGGCGATCGCGAGCATGTACGGACGTTTCGTCCCGAACCTGTCGGCCGCCCACCCGGTCACCGGGATCACTGCGGCCAGAGCCAACGTGTAGGCGGTGGAGGTCCAGGCCACCTGGGCCTGGGTCTTGTCGAAGGTGTCCTGGAAGGTGCGTTGGGCGACGGCCACCACGGTGATGTCGAGGATCGACATGATGGCTCCGAGAACCACCACGCCCGCGACGATCAGCACCCGCGCGTCCAGGCTGTCCGCCGAACCTCTCGCGTTGCTTGTCCCGTTCCGGATGTCTGTGCTCATCGACCCTCCACCTCCACGCCTCTCCTGCCCATGGAGGTCGCGACTGCCTAGCGGCCCTCCAAGACAGAAGACGCCTCAGCTCAGGTGGTTGTGACATCTCGGGGTTGTCACAAAAGGTCGAGCCGGATCGTCGTAGCCGTGAAGAGCCCAGCCCGCCAAGGGATTCGCCACGGACGCCGTCATGCACCTCCACGACCGGCAACGCCCGGTCGGCTCAGAAGCCCGAGAGAAGGAGATCTGTGATGGATCAGCGTCTGCCCGCGCCCACTCCCCCGCCAACCACGACTCGCCGGAGCCGGCGACGCCTGGCCGGCCTCGTCACCGGGCTCGCACTGGCTGCCTGCTCGCTCGGGCTCGTCTGCGCCGGAGCGTTCGCGGCCTGGGTCCGGGCCGAAGGGACGTACATCGACCTCGGCGCACACGGCACCTACAGCACCCGCCAGTACGCGCTCGCGACCGACAGCACGGACTGGCGAAGGACGCTCTTGGGGTGGGCTGGATCGGTGCGGCTCGAGGTCGCCTCGGAGGAAGACCAGCCGATCTTCGTCGGTGTGGCTCCGACCGACGCGATCAGCCGCTACCTCGATGGCGTCGCATTCACCACGATCTCCGACGGCCCCGGCTCCGGTGTCACGACCACCAACCACCCAGGCGTGGCACCAGCGGCTCCACCGGCAACGGCAGTCGCCTGGACGGCACACGCAGAAGGCGTGGGAACAGAGACGCTGCTCTGGCAGGCGACCGACAGCCGGCAGACCGCGATCGCCTTGAACGCCGACGGGGCACGCTCGGTGCGCGTCAGGGTCGAGTCCGCGGCCGTGACCCTGGATCGGATGCCGTGGTGGGTGCCGGCCGGCGCCTTAGCGCTCGGAGCGTTCGGGGTGGCGAGCGGAGTGCTCGTCCTCCGGCGAAACGGGCGTCCTGCGCGCCCGTGAGCGAGACCCGCCAACGTGACGACGTTCATACCTTCCGAGTCACATCGAGCGGCGTCACGACGTCATCTAAGTGATCGAACCTGCGAGGGGACTGCTGTGCGCGTACTGGACCGAGAGGATGTCGGCCACGGCTGCGCTCGCGGCGCTGGCAGACCGGGCGGCAGTCTGCAGACCCGGCGGGAGCCCCTGCGAGGACTACGGGAGCTGGCGCTCGTCGCCTCGCTCTACGTCGCGTACACGGGCTCGCGCCTGCTCGCTGCCAGGGACCACTCCCCCGCGCTCCATCGAGCGCACCAGCTCCTCGCCCTCGAGACAGGGTTGGGCATCGACCGGGAGCAGGCCCTGGTCCACTACTTCGCGGTGCATCGGATGGTCGGACTGCTGTCGTGCTACTGGTACAGCGCAGCTCACTACCTCGTGACCCCTCTAGTGCTCGTCTGGCTGTACCGACACGGCCGAGGCGCCTACGTTCCGGCCAGACGCGCGCTGCTGGTCGCCACCGTTCTCGGGTTGGCGACGTACCTCCTGGTGCCGACCGCGCCACCCCGGATGGTCGCCGGATACCCGGACATCCTCTCGCTTCACGCGTCGGCGGGATGGTGGGGATCGGACGCATCCGCACCCCGGGGCTTGGGAGGGCTCACCAACGAGCTGGCCGCCTTTCCGTCTCTGCACGCCGGCTGGTCCCTGTGGGTCGCGCTGGCAACCCAGCGCTGGGCACGGCGACGAACCGTCCGGGTCGCTGGCTGGTTGCACGCAGCCGTGACCGCGCTCGTGGTCGTCGGCACCGCCAACCACTGGGTGCTCGACGTCGTGGGCGGGTGGCTGGTCGTGCTCGTGAGCTGGGCGCTCGCCGCCAGGGATCGCGGCGGGAGGCTGACCCAGCCGTCGATGTCACAGCCGCTGGAACCGTCTCGTCTCAACGGCGTACCCGCCACCCAGCCGAAGGATGCACCGTGCAAAGCCGCCTGAACCTGTCTGAGCCGCCACTCACGAGGACTCCCGTCTGGTTCATCACCGGGGCCTCGTCCGGGTTCGGCGCCGCGGTCGCCCGGGCCGCACTGCGGCGCGGCTACCGGGTAGCGGCCACCGCGCGAGACACCTCGTCCCTCCACCATCTGGGTGATCATCATCCGGACCAGCTGCTGGCGCTGCCCCTCGACTTGAGGGACACCGCATCGATCAGCGCCGCGGTGGCCCGAGCGGAGGCGCACTTCGGTCATCTCGACGTGCTCTTCAACAACGCAGGAACCCTGACGGTCGGCGCTGTCGAGGAGCTGACGGACGAACTGCTGCGCAGCCAGCTGGAGACGAACCTCGTCGGTCCGCTCTCGCTGACCCGCGCGGTGTTGCCCGGCATGAGAGCTCGCGGCCGCGGCCGCATCCTGCAGATGAGCTCGATGGGCGGGCGCTGCGCGTTCCCCGGCCTGGGGGCGTACCACGCGAGCAAGTTCGCACTGGAGGGCGCGTCGATCGCACTCGCACAGGAAGTCGCGCCGCTCGGCATCGCCGTCACCCTGATCGAGCCGGGTGACTTCCGGACCCCGGTCCTGTCGCCGACGCGGTTGACCGTCGCCGACGCGATGCCCGAGTACGACGCCAGCGTCGGCCGGGCTCGCTCAGCGATCGCCGGCCTGGACGGCGCCCAGCCGGGCGATCCCGACCGGCTGGCCGAAGCGGTGATCACCATCTCCGAGGTTGACAAGCCGCCCCTCCAACTGGCCCTCGGCCCCGACTGCTACCAGCGACTCACCACCCAGCTGGAAGCCCAGCTGGACGAGATGCGAGCCTGGTCGGAGCTGACGCACTCCACGGACTTCGAGGCGGTCAGCCCCAGGACCAGAGCTGGGCTCACCGCATCCGATCCTCCGCGGAGGGAGAGCGAGTAGGGGCGTGACGACCGACGACCAGACGGCGATCATCACGGCGGCCTCGGGGCTGTTGCAACGAGACGTCACCCTGGTCCGCCCGCTCACCGGCGGCCAGCACGCCACGACCCTCCTGGTCACCGATGGCGCCGGGCGGTACGTCGTCAGGGCCTTCCCGCCAGGCGATGACGCCGCGGCACGCGAGGCCTCCGTCCTCACGCGCCTGAGCTCGCTCGACGCCCTCGTCCCACGGCTCGTCGTACACGCCCAGGACCCCGACCGGCCGATCATCGTCACCTCGGTCCTCAACGGGACACCACCCGCACCCGGCCTGCCCGCGCGGACGATCGCATCGCAGATGGCCGCAGCGCTGGCGCGCGTCCATCGGCTGGACGGCACCGGACTGCGGGATGCCCCCGCACATCCTCCGCCCGGTGATACCGAGATCGCCGTCCGCGCCCGCCGGGAATGGAACGACCTCGACCTGAGCGAGACGGTCCTGACCCACTACGACTTCTGGTGCGGCAACGCCCTGTGGGACACCGGACACCTCACCGGCATCGTTGACTGGTCCGGCGCCCGCCAGGCACCGCGAGGCGTCGACGTCGCCTGGTGCCGCCTCGATCTCGTCCTGCTCGGGTCCACCGATGCCGCCGAGCTCTTCCTCACCGAGTACGAGAGGCACACCGGACGAGCACTGAGCGACATCAGCTCGTGGGACGTTCAGGCCGCCGCCCAGGCCACGTCCGCGGTCGAGTCCTGGGCCCCGAACTACCACGGGATCGGCAGAGCCGACCTGACTCCTGAGGTCCTCAGACAACGCATGGACGGCTGGGCTGCGGCCCTCTGACTGCATCTCGTGCTGGTCTCAGTGGCGGCTCCAACCGCCCTGGTTCCCGCGGCCGGGACGTGGGACCCTGACCAGCAACTCGAACGCCGTCGACGGTCGGACGCCGAGTCCGATTCCCGCAAGACTGGGACGGCCTCAGCTCATACGGTCGACTGGTGACTGAAGGACGAGGCCACCAGATCATCACGCCACGGGTGCTCTACTTCGGGACCCCGGTCGCGTTGATCAGCACGCAGAACGCGGACGGGTCGGCCAACCTCGCACCGATGTCTTCGGTGTGGTGGGTCGGTGGTAGCTGTCTGCTGGGTCTGGACGAGACGTCGACGACGACCATCAATCTCCAGAGAACCAAGGAGCTGGTCCTCAACCTGCCAGACCCTTCGCTGGTAGGTGCGGTCGACCGGCTCGCGCTCTACACGGGTGCGCGAGAGGTGCCGGCCCACAAGCTCGCCAAGGGATACGAGTTCCTGGCTGACAAGTTCGGTCACGCCGGACTCACGCCGGTGCCCTCGGATCTCGTCGTGCCGCCGCGTGTCGCTGAGTGCCCCATCGCTCTCGAGGCGAGAGTGACCGAGATTCGCGCTTTCGATGGAGCAGATTCCGGAGTGGTGGCCGTGGAAGCCAGGATCGTCAGGACGCATGCCTTCGCCGACGTGTTGATCCCTGGATCCGACCGGTACATCGATCCCGAGCGCTGGGACCCACTGATCATGAAGTTCACCCACCTCTACGGCCACGGCACCCGGCTCCAGCCGTCACGCCTGGCGACCGGATGGCAGATTCCCGCGGGCTCGACCCGCGCCGAAGACCTGGTCGATGCCGCCTGGCGCCCCGAGTTCGACGGGATCGACCGGGCCGATCTCACGACGAGTGCGTCGATCACCCGCTGGCGGTACGGGCCGGCGCTCGGCTGCCCGAACACGATCACGAGCATTTGGAGTACGTCCTTGTCCGATCGGGGCGGTGGCAACTGGTGAACGACCGCATCCTGGGTCCGGGTGATGTGCTGACCACACCCCGCGGCGAGACGCACGGGGCGTCGCCCGACGGACGTGAGCTTGGCCGTCGAGGACCTCAATGCTGCCTGACGGGCGGTGAACGACGACCCCGACACGTCTTCCGTCGGTCGGACGCAGGCCGGTGGTGGCTTCATGCCGATTCAATGCCCGGCGATCGCGACCGCCTCGATCTCGAACAAGGCCCTGGGGAGTAGAGCGAGCTGACCTCCACGATCGAGTCGGCGGGGTACGGCGGGGTGAAGTACAGCTCACGCAGGGCGACGACGGTGTCGAACGTCGCCGCCATGTCACGCACGAAGATCGTCACCTTGATCACCCGCGCCAGGCCTGACCCGCCTGCGACCAGCACCTTCGCGAGGTTCTCAAACGCCTGGTGCGCCTGAGCCTCGAAGGTGTCCGGGAGATCTCCCTCTTCGTCGATACCGGCTTGGCCGGAGACATAGAGCAGGTCTCCGTGCCGGATCGCCTGGGAGAGCCTGAACGGCTCGTAGGGATCCGGGTCGATGACGACTTTCTCCATTGCTGTTCCTTCTCTCCTTCAGTTCCGATGCGAGCGCCGGGGCCACATCCAGGTGCCGGCGAGATGTCATCTGTCGACGCCTCCCATCACCGGGTCGAGCGACGCGATGACGACGATGACGTCGGCGACCATGCCGCCCTCGGCCATCACGCTCGTTGCCTGGGTAGTCCTTGCGCTGCGGGTGGCCTGGCCAGTCGTCGGGCATCAGGATCCGGGTGAGCGAGGGATGGCCGTCGAAGACGATCCCGAACATGTCGAAGGTCTCGCGCTCGTGCCAGTCGTTGGTGGGGTAGATGCTCACCAGGCTGGGGATGTGAGGGTCGGCGTCGGGGACGCTGACCTCGAGCCGCACCCGGCGGTTGTGGGTCATCGACAGCAGGTGGTAGACGGCGTGCAGCTCGCGACCGGTGTCCGCGGGGTAGTGGACACCGCTGACTCCCGAGCAGAGCTCGAAGCGGAGGGCCTCGTCGTCGCGCAGCATCTGGGCGACGAACGGCAGGTCCTCGCGGCGGACGTGGAAGGTGATCTCGCCGCGGTCGACCACGACGCGCTCGATCGCCGCGTCGAGGTCGGTCTGGCCCAGCCGGGCCTCGAGGGCGTCGGCCACCTCGTCGTACCAACCGCCGTAGGGGCGCTGGCTCGCGCCGGGGAAGATGGTCGGCTTGACCAGCCCGCCGTACCCGCTGGTGTCACCGCTGCCGGAGACGCCGAACATGCCCTGGCGGACACCCATCGTCTCGACCTCGCCCGCCTGCGCCGGCACGTTGCCGTCGGTCGCGGGGTCCTGGGTGTTCTCGCTCACCTCATGAGGCCTTTCATCTGCGAGGTGGGCAGCGCCTTGAGGGCATCGGTCTCGTTCTCGACGATCTCGCGGCGCGCGTTGGCGCCGAGCTTCTTGTTCTGCACCTGGTCGTGGAGCTTGAGGATCGCGTCGATCAGCATCTCCGGACGCGGCGGGCAGCCGGGGAGGTACATGTCGACGGGTACGACGTGGTCGACGCCCTGCACGATCGCGTAGTTGTTGAACATGCCGCCGCTGCTGGCGCACACACCCATCGCGAGCACCCACCTGGGCTCGGGCATCTGGTCGTAGATCTGGCGCAGCACCGGCGCCATCTTCTGGCTCACCCGGCCGGCCACGATCATCAGGTCGGCCTGGCGCGGGCTGGCCCGGAAGACCTCCATGCCGAACCGGCCGAGGTCGTACTTGGGGCCGCCCGTGGTCATCATCTCGATGGCGCAGCAGGCAAGCCCGAACGTCGCGGGCCAGAAGCTGGCCTTGCGCATGTAGCCGGCGACGCCCTCGACGGTCGTCAGCAGGACGCCGCTCGGAAGCTTCTCTTCAAGACCCATGACACAACCCCGCTCCACGAAGGTTGAACGTCGCAACGGCTAACGGCACCGAGCCGGCCCTGAGATGTCCTTCGCTTGTTGACAGATACATCACTGAGACGGGACGGCTCGAGGATTTGTGACATGAGGCGGCGCACGTGCCATCCGAGCGCCACAGGCCAACAAGACGCCAGTGGGGACCCTTACTCCGCCGTGAGCTCGCGCCGGTACAGGGTTCCTTGCTTGCCACCGATGTCCGCAGGATCGGCGGAGCCGATCGGAACGAATCCGTTCTTGGTCAAGACCTTTTGAGAGGCGATGTTCTCGCGGGACGTTGCAGCCATCAGTGCGCGCAGCCCATGCCGCGTGGCCGCCAGCCTGCACAGGTCGCCCGCGGCTGCGGTCGCCACGCCGCGACCGGCGGCGTGCTGCGCCACCCGGTAGCCGAGGTTCGCGACTCCGTCCGCGATGTCGTACAGGTTGAACCGCCCGAGTATCGCGCCGCCTTCATCGACGTACACGTAGAAGGCGCTGGTGCCAGCCCCCTGCTGGGCCAGCATCGACTCGAGCTGGTCGGTCAGACTCTCGTAGAACGCGTCGCCACGGTCGGAGATCGACCGGGCGAAGTACTCACGGTTCTCCAGCTCGAAGGTCGTGACCGCGGGTCCGTGGCCGGCACTCAGCACTTGCAACTCTGGCACGGCTGGACTCTAGGCACGGGGCGATGGGCTACGCACCCGACTAAGTTCTCATCTTCGCGGTGTGCCTGTCACCAGACAGGTTGATTGGGCACTTTTCCCGATTGCTGCCCACCTGGGCCGACCGTCACGGTGAAGCGTCCCCCCACCGCCGTCACCGACGGTCTTGCTGTTGTCCACTCGGCGAACCACCGAACGTGGTCCCCATTCTCAGGAGTTGCCCGTGCGCTCTGCTCCACGTCCTGTCACCGTCGCCGTCGCCGTCCTAACGGTTACCGAGTTCGCGGCGGCCGGGCTCGCTACCCCTCTGCTGCCCAGCCGCCTGAGGCCGCCCCGAGCCAATCCGACACCGCCTACCACATCCGGCTGTGGGACGGGTCGACGGTCACGCTGGGTCCCGGCGGCATCGGCACCCGGTCGCGCCCCGGCGGCGGGACGCCGACAACCGGTCAGCATCGTGCTGCCCCAAGCTCACTCGGCCCTCGGCAGCTCCGGCCCCAGTGACCTGGCCATCCGCACCGACTTCGCGCAACGCGACCATGCCGGCACCCTCCCCCCGGGCTCACCGCGAGGTCGAACCCGTCGAGGGCGCGAGTGGGTCCGAAGGTCTTGACCAGATCCTGGATGTCGATGACCGCGTCCGTCATGCCACCCACCCGCCACCGGTCCCAGGCACGTCACGGGTGGGGTGGCCTACCGCGAGTTCGGTAATAGAGGGCGCTCTGCTGATGCACGCCACGGAGGCAATTGCTGAATCGTCGTCGCCGCCAAGGTGGGAGTGGCTCCTGCTGCAGTCCTCGTGCTCGGGAACGTCCGCAACTTCCGCCATGAAGAATCGCACCCCATCGCTGTCCCGTCGCCCAGTTGCAGCCGCTGCACGAGGAGACGAGTCCAGAGCGTTGGCTGTGACATCCCCCAGGTCCCCTACCTCGAATGCTCACGACTGGTTCGTCGCGGCCTCAGACGTCATCCAGGCGAGTCGATCCACGGTTTCTGACGTTCGGCGGCGGTAGGCCCAGGTCAGGGCCAGGAGCGCGGGGCCCCAGAGATTCAACGGCGCATAGCAGAGGGTGAAGACGGCAGCCCAGAACGGACTGGCCATGGGACCCGGTTGACCACTCGTCCAGACCTTCCAGAAGCCCACGGTCCAGATCATCATCAGCGCCGCAGATCCCGCTGTGGCGGCCATGATCACGCGCTTCGGACGAACGGCGCGGCCGCCGAAGAACGGCAACCACCGCGGGACTTCCTCTCCCAACGGGCGGACCAGTCCGAACGCGGCCAGCGCCACAGCCTCCGACAGGAGACTGATCAGCGCTACGTAGACCGCCGGCCAGCCCCGCATGACGTCCAGGTCCCCCGAGCTGTTCAGCATGCCCATGGGGAATCCGAAGGCCACGGCCCAGCGCCACAGACCAGAGGGCAGAACCAGCAACGGAATGATGTGTGCCAGACGTGTGGCCCATGGTGGCGCGGACCGCTCTGGCAAGGGGGACGAAGTGTCGCGCGCTGTCATCGTGGTCGGGATGGTCATGGGTCCACGCTCGCTGCAACTCAACCGCCGGCCATCCCTCTCCGGAGTGAACGCCCTCCCCCGAACGAGGGTGTGTGCGGCAGGCGCCTCGTGCGAGGCTGGGACGGTGAAGGGCTCGGGGGTATCGGTGTGGGGTGGCCTCGCGCACGTCTTCCTCGCGATCGCTCTCTGCCTGCCGCTGGTTGCCGCGGCCGCCGCGATCGGCGCCTCGATGGCCCAGGACCCGAGCCCGCTCAACCTGTGGCTGCTGAGCCTGCTGGCTAGCGCCTTCCTCGCCGTCGTGGTGTGGGCCGCCCTGCTGCCACCGGTACGGCAGGTGGAGGTGTCGACCGCGCGGGCCCTGCTCGAGTACGACGAGCAGGCCCTGCCCGACGTACGCTCGCCACGCGCCTGGGCCTCTCGCCGCCGCGGCGCCGTGTGGCTGGCACTCCTCGTCGGGGTCGGGCTCGTGGTCGCGACTGCGATCCTGTACCTGGTGCCGTTCGGGATCAGCATGGTCTCCTTCCCGTTGTCCGGTGACAGCACCCTGACCTGGCCGGGAATCGGGAGGGCCAGCCACCCCGGAACCGGGTGGCACACCAGCTGGCTGGTCGGTCCCGGTCTCCTCGCCCTCGTCGCGTGCCTGGCCGTCATGGGCGCGGCGGCCCGCCTGCTCGTCACCCTGGCGCCCCGCGTGCTCGGCCCCACGCTCACCGAACGGGTCAGCGTCGCCGCCGAGCGGGAGCGAGTGCTGGCCCGCGCCAACGCGGTGGCCCGCGACCTGCACGACCGGCTCGGACACACCCTGACCGCCATGACCGTGCAGGCCACCGCCGCGCGTCGGTTGCTGCCGACCGACCCGCAGTCCACCGAGCGTGCCCTGGCGGCGATCGAGGAGCTCGGCCGGCGCGCTCAGGCCGACGTCGACGGCGTGGTGAGGGCACTGCGCGACAGTGGAGAGGACAGCGTCCGGGTCTCCGGTGCATCCCCGGTGGTGGATCTCGTGGAGATCGCCGGCGCGCTCGTCGACGAGTCCACGCTGGACGTCGAGTTCCCCGTGTCAGCGGGGTTGCCCGTCGACCACGGCTGCGCTGAGACCGCTCGAGCCGTGATCCGCGAAGCGCTGACGAACGCCACCCGCCACGGCACCGGATCGGCCACGCTCCGGCTGAACGACGACGAACGGTCAGTGCGCATCGAGGTCCGCAACCCGATCCGCCGCGCTGGCTCCACGACACCGCAGCGCGCCGGGCTGACCGGCCTGCACGAGCGCGTGCTCCTCGCCGAGGGCGAGATCACCGCCGGACCCGAAGGGGGTGACTCGTGGCTGCTGACCGCCAGGCTCCCCATCGGCCGACCGGCACAGAGCAGGTGATCCGGATCGCCGTGGTCGACGACGACGACCTGGTGCGCTCCGGCCTCGTCGCGATCCTCGACCTCGAACCCGACATCGAGGTGGTGGGGCACGGCGCCGACGGAGTCGACGTTCCGGGGCTGGTTGCGCGGAGCCGGCCCGACGTAGTGCTGATGGACATGCGGATGCCACGCGTCGACGGCATAGCCGCCACCGCCCGCCTCACCCAGCGGCCCGACGGGCCGGCGGTGGTGGTGATCACCACGTTCGAGAGCGACGACGCCGTGCACGACGCGCTCCTGGCAGGGGCGCGCGGCTTCGTGCTGAAGCGGGCCCGACCCGAAGAGCTGCTGGCCGCGGTCCGTACCGTCGCCCACACCGATTCGTTGGTCTTCCCCGACGCGATCCGACGGATCGCGACCACCCGTCGTACGACGGTCACGGCAGCGTGGACGCACCGGCTCACCGTCCGAGAGCGCGACGTCCTGACCCACGTGGCCCGCGGCCAGACGAACGCCGAGGTCGCCGAGTCGCTAGTGGTGTCGGTGGAGACGGTCAAGAGCCACCTTCGTTCCCTGCTGGCCAAGTCCGGCTCCCGCCACCGCACGGAACTGGTGGTGCGCTGCTACGAGGCCGGCGTACTCGACTAGCGTGGCGACACCGCAACCGCAGCACGAGCGGTCAGGTTCGCCCCCTCGGCCCAGCCGGTGTGCGACCGCAGCGCCGGGGAGGCCGCCCGAACATCAGGTACAGCAATCTCAGGTCATCCGAGGAGGGATTGCGGGTCGTGTACAGCCCCAGTCCTACGTGTCGCGGATGTCGCCCGCGTCCACATCCCATCAATGTGTGCGAGCGAGTGCTGGTGAGTGTGACGAATCCGTTTCTCACGCGGGTCTCGACCCAGGTGGCGACGCCGCCGTGTCACTCATATGCGAGCAATCTCGTCGTAGAAGCGTACCCGCGGCGGCAGCTCGCACCCAGAGAACGTTAGCAAGCGCCAAGGCGGCGACAACTATGACGAGCTTCAGGGAGTGGGCAGTTGATGGATGTGGACATCATCGTCGTCGGCGCCGGGCCGACCGGTCTCATGCTCGCAGGTGAGCTCGGCCAGGCGGGGCTACGGACGCTGGTACTGGAACAGCGCCCGGAGCCGTCCGAGGCGCCGAGGGCCGGCGGCCTCGCGGGACAGATCCTGCAGCTGCTGCACTACCGCGGTGAGCTGGACGGATTCCGCGAGGCCAGCGTCGGTCCTGAGCCGGCTCCTCGGTTCCCGTTCGGTGGACTCCACCTGGACTTCACCCGCCTCACGGATTCGCCGCTGCGGACGATGCTGCTGCCCCAGGCGCGGCTCGAAAGTCTCCTCGCCGAGCGCGCGATCGAGCGTGGCACCGAAGTGCGCCGTGGACACGAGGTGCTGCTCCTGAGCCAGGGCGACGACAGTGTCACGGTCGGGGTGCGTGGCCCTGATGGACCGTACGAGGTGGCAGCGTTGTTCGTGGTGGGCTGCGACGGGGGCCGCAGCCGGATCCGCGATCTGGCCGGGATCCCGTTCCCGGGCACTTCGTTCCCTGAGATCGAGCGTCTGACCTCGGTCACCGTTCCCGACTCGGTCACCGTGCTCGACGACGGAGGTCTCGAGGTCCGCGGGGTCGGCAAGATCCCGTTCGGCTACACCGCGACCGAACGTGGCGTGTTCGCCTGCTCGGGCGCGGGCGACACCATGAGCGTCTACACCGCCGAACTTGAGGCGACCGAGTACAGCGACGACGAACCCATGACCGTCGCGGAGCTGAGCGCCAGTGTGAGCCGAGTCCTCGGCATCGACCTTCCGCTGGGAGAGCCGCTACGGATGACCCGATTCGGTTACTCGGCGAAGCAGGCGGACACCTACCGCGACGGCCGTGCCTTCCTTGCCGGCGATGCAGCCCACCTGTTCCCCGCGGGCGGGGTCGCGGTCAACACGGGCATGCTCGACGCAGCCAACCTCGCATGGAAGCTCGCCGCCAGCGTCCACGGCTGGGCGCCGCCCGGTCTGCTCGACACCTACTCCGAAGAGCGCCGCACTGCCGCCGAACGCACGCTGCTTCACACGCGCGCTCAGGTGGCACTGCGCCGCGGCTTCGGTCCGGGCGGCGACGCCCTACGGGCGCTCTTTCTCGAGCTGACCACCGACGAGCAACCCCTGCGCCGCCTCGGCGCCCTCATGGCCGGCACCGACGTGGGATCTCCTAGGTCAGCAGCACACCCGCTCGTCGACACCTTCGTCACCGACCAAGCCCTGGCCGTCGAGCATCATGACCCGCGGTTCTCCGGGTTCCTGCGAAAGGGCCAACCGGTGCTCCTCGACCTCGCAGACCGAGCGCACCTGCGGCAGGTTGCTGGTGAGTGGGGTGACCGCGTCGCCATTGTCAGCGCGAACATCGCCGAGCGGCCCGCCGACGCACTGCTGATCCGGCCGGACGCCCTGATCGCTTGGGCGGCCGCGGTCGACGAACCTGGCCGCACCGCACAGCCCGGACTGCGTGAAGCGCTCACTACCTGGTTCGGCGGAGCGGAGACTTCGAAGGGCTGCAGCAGGTGCTCGATCCAGACGTGACGGGGCGCGCTCACACGACCCGGGGCGTGATCGTCAGGTTGGGTACGACCGAGGTGGCAGGCCGGGCACAGCGAGCAAGCCACGCGTAGGTGACCGGGCAACGCTTCCTCGTCAACGGTGGCCCGGGCGTCATGGCGTGGGCCGCGAACGGTCAGCCATCACCGGGTCCGGCTGGCCCACCCACTGTGCCGCACTAGTGGGTCGCCCTCCGGGATCGTCCACGCGGATGCCCGGGTGCACTCTCCGAGCAACCTCTGGGTTGATCGATAAACTCAGACGGTGCCCGAGCTCCAACTTCTTCGACCGGACCACGAAGCCGCGGTGATGACGTTCGAACTGTCCAATCGAGCGTTCTTCGCCGAGACCGTCCCGGATCGCGGTGACGACTACTTCGAGCACCTGACCGAAAGGCTCAACGAACTGGTGACCGACCAGGAGGCAGGCCTCGGCGCCTTCTTTCTGCTTGTCGACGACGACTCGTCTGTACTTGGCCGGTTCAACCTGGAATTCCGGCCAGAGGGCGTCGCGGAGCTCGGATACCGCGTCGCCCAGCACGCCTCGGGACGAGGTGTGGCGACTGCGACCGTGAGAAGCCTGTGCGGGCTTGCCGCCACGTGCTACGGCAGGCGCACGCTGAGGGCCGCCACGACGCACAGCAACCCAGCCTCGCAAAGAGTTCTGGTCAAGGCCGGTTTCGTCCCCGTTGGTCCGGCGGATCCGGCGGAGCTCGGCGGCGAGCCCGGCACCTGGTACGAGCGCGAGCTGCTCATGGAGTCGCCACTTGAGGGATGACCGGCAAAGGCGCGGCGGCTCCGACGCACGTTTCCAGACTCCAGCATGACTCGAGGCGCCGCGTGGTGAACACCGACTCGGCTGTACGCCCCTGTGGCATCGAGAACACCAACGGCCTACTGCGCCAATACCTACCCCGCACCCTCGACTTCCGGACCCGGACCCAAGCCGACTTCGACGCCATCGCCGACAAGCTCACCGCACGCCCTCGACAGACCCTCAGCTTCAAGACACCATCACACCTAGCGCCCGTCCTGACGCTGTCGAATCGACCGCTCATGGCTCCGGTACTCCCTCATGGCCGATGAGCGGACAAGTCCTTCTCTCCACCTAGACGTGCGCCGCTGTGCTGTTCTCGGGGGGTCTACGTCGCGCGTTTCGCACGTCGAAGGGTGTCAGTCCAACCGAAGTCGCGCTAGCTCTGCCCGGGAGGAGACGCCGAGCTTGGTGAAGACGTTGCGCAGGTGGAAGTCGATGGTCCGCGGGCTCAGGAACAATTGACCTGCGACCTCGCGGTTGGAGAGGCCTTGGGCGACGAACCGGGACACTTGCAGTTCCTGGGCGGTCAGGCAGGCGACCTTGGACGAATCTCGGCGCTGGGCTGTTTCGCCGGAAGCCCGGAGCTCTTGGGTCGCGCGCTCTGTCCACGGCGTAGCACCCAGGTCTTGGAAGGTGCCGAGGGCTGCTCTGAGGTGCACTCTGGCGTCGAGCCGTCTCCGGCTGCGGCGCAAGTGTTCGCCGTAGGCGAGCTCCGTCCTCGCCCGCGCGAAAGGGCGGCCCGACCCGTCATGTAGTTCGAGCGCGGCCACGAACAGGTCATCCTTCGCGGCGGCGGGCGCCTCAGCCATGGCGCGCCCGTGCGCGGCGACCGCGGCTGCCCACTGGGTTCCGGTGCTTTCGGCGAAGTGGTCGAGGTCCTCGATCCACTCGCGAGCGGTGTCGTGGTCTTCGGTCCGGACGGCTGCCTCGATGCGGTCGAGGGCGGCTTCTCGTCGAACCAGGCCCGAGGTGATTTGGCGCAGGCGTGCGAGCGCCATGTCTGCCTGGCCCGCTGTGTGAAGCCCAACGGCCCAATGGCGCAGGTCGGCGATGAGCCCATCGAGCACGCCGGTCGGGTGGGTGCCACTCACCTCTGTCGCTTCTGCCAAAAGTGCCTCGAAGGTGGCTTCCCCGCGCAGCGCCGCAAGTAGGCACAACCAGGCCAGCGGGAAGGCGCTGAGACTGGGCTGTCCGGTTGCGCGTGCGATGCCAAGGGCCTCGGAGGAGCCGGCCTGGGCGCCGGTCCACTTGCCGGTGGCGACCTGGCTCATCGCGTTGCGTGCCAGGGCGTGCCAGACCGTGATGACCGCGCCCGAGTGCCGGGCCCGGGTCAGGAGTTGTGCGTGGAACCGTTGCGCAGCGGTATCGTCGCCGAGGTGGAGTCCGGCGATGGCGAGGTTCGGTAGCACGATCTGATCGTCGTGTGACAGCGCCTCGGGGAGTTCGAACGCGGCTCGCAGGGCAGGCGTCGCGAGGGACCATTCCTCGTCTGCGACATGGGTGAGGCCGACCAGCAGGGTGGCAAGGCACCGGGCTCGCGGTGTTGAGGTCGCACTGATGTCGCCGGCGAACTGTGCGGGGTCGATACCGACGCGGGAGTCTGCCCCGAAGCAGGACAGCTCGGTGGCGACCATGGCCAGTTCACGCGCTCGGTCTGCGTCGGTGCCAACCACCTGCTGTGCTGCAGTGAGGAGCATCTGGTGGGCTACATGAACCGAGCCTGTGTTCCATTCGATGCGGGCCCGCAGGCTCGTGATGTCGGCTCGTAGCCGCTCGTCGACGACATCGCGTTCGGCGGCTCGAGCCAGCGCGTTGGCGCGTGCGGGTTGGCCACCCAGCCAGGCGCTCAGCGCCGCGCCGAACAGCCGATCGGTACGCGCCTCCGCGGTCTTGCTGAGCTCAGCGGCGCGCTCCCACGCCGCGGATGCCGCTTCGTGCCCGCCGCGGAGCCGAGATCGTTCGGCGACCCGGTCCAGCGCCTCGGCCACCTCGGCGTCGGGGCCGTCGACGGATCCGGCCAGATGCCAGGCCCGCCGCTCGAGATCGGACGGGTCCGTGAGCGCATCGGCCAGGGCGCGATGCGCCGCTCGGCGCGTAGCGCTAGTCGCGGCCCCATACACCGCCGACCGGACGAGGGGATGCTGAAGCTCGACCCGTTGGTCGTACACCGTGAGCAGCTTCGCCACTTCAAGGGTCTCGACGTCGGCTGGTCCGGCGCCCAGTGTTGCCGCGGCTCGTAGCACCACGTCGAGTCGGCCGGAGTCATCGGCGGCAGCCACCAGCAAGACCGTTTGGGCAGTCGTGGGCAGCTCGCGGCACCGGTCGAGGTAGATACGTTCGATGCCGCGCGTCAGTGGGAGCTCTCGAGGCAGTGCCGACCGGCCCGTGAGCTGGTCTGGGGTCAGCGCCGTTGGCATCTCCACGAGGGCGAGTGGGTTCCCGCCAGTCTGCTTCTTCAACCGGTCAGCAACCTCGATGGGGACGGGTCGCCCTGTCTGCGCCGAGAGCAGGTCTCGAACAGCCTCCCCGTCCAGGCCCTCGATCCTGAGCTCGGGAAGATCGCTGGCCTCGAAACGGCGTACGTCGCCCTCTCGGGCCCCGAGCACGAGCGCGATCCGGTCCGACTGCAGCCTGCGAGCCACGAAGAGAAGGGTCGCCGCGGACGCATCGTCGAGCCAGTGTGCGTCGTCGACCAGCCCTAGGACCGGGGTGGCTTGGGCAAGGTCTGAGAGCAGGCTCAGCGCTGCGGTGAAGACCAGGAACCGATCGCCACCGACACCTTGAACTTCGCCGAAGGCCGCGCGGAGCGCCTGTGCCTGAGGCGCAGGCAGGTCCGCCACGCCCCCCATCGCCGGCAGGAGGAACCGCTGCAGGGCAGCGAAGGCGAGCGGGGACTCGGACTCCACACCCTGGGCACGCAGCACCTGAATTCCCGCGGAGCGGGCCGCGAGGTCTGCCAGGAGGGCTGACTTCCCCACGCCCGGTTGGCCCCGAACGACCAGGGCACCGCCCCGCTCAGCCCGAGCCTCTGCAACGAGTGCCGCCAGGGCGACCTGCTCCGTTTCGCGCCCGTACAGCACCTTCGCATGCTAACGCGCACGGAGCAGGCACCCTCCCGGCGGTCGCCGGTGGAACCCGGCGATTCCACCGGCGCGAAGTCACCCTCCCTCAGGCGACGGTGGAGACATCCAAAAGCGCGTCCCCGCCGACCCGAAGGACAAAACGTGAACGACACCATCCCCCGCACCGCCTCCTCGGGCGAGGCGTTCTACGTCTCGCCCCACGGCCACAAGTTCGGCCCCTACTCCATCCCTGAGCTGCAGAATATGGCCCGGGCCGGGCAGCTGAAGCCGCACACCGAAGTGCACCGCACCACCGATGGGCAGCTGTTCGCCGCGCGCGACATCCCGTGGCTCTTTTCCGACAAGGACTGGACGGTCGCACTCCTGCTCTCGGTGTTCCTGGGCGTCTTCGGCGTCGATCGCTTCTACCTCGGCCACGTCTGGCTTGGTACGGCCAAGTTCGTCACTATCGGTGGCCTGGGCCTCTGGGCCTTGGCAGACATTGTCCTCATCGGCCTGAGGATGGTCCGCGACTCCGACCGGCGGCCCCTGCGATGACGAAGATGTCACACCACCGCACAAGCGGAGCTCTCAGACACGGCAGATCAGCGGCGACCACCTCACTCGGCCTCGCCATCGCGGCTGGGACCCTGCTGACCGCCTGCGACACCGGGGCCATCGCCGACCCCGGCCCGACAAGGACCGAGCAACGACCCGTCGACGGCGCTCACGCGGTCGACCTGCGCACCAGCGGCGACCTGACTATCAACATCGGCGCGACGCCGAAACTCACCATCACCGCCGCCCGCACCACCCTCGGCTACCTGACCTCCACCCTCCGCGACGGCACCGTCGTCCTCGACAGCCGCTCAGGACACAACACGCCCGGAGACATCCACTATCAGCTGACCCTGCCCACGCTCGATGGGCTGGCGATCGCTGGCTCCGGCAGCGCGCACGGCACCGCATTCGCAGACGGCTCGTTCACCGTGACCCTGTCCGGATCGGGATCCGCCACCCTTGACGGCCTGGCAGCGACCACGGTCACCGTTCAACTCTCCGGCTCCGGCGACATCCACCTCACCGGCGCGACGGACACACAGTCCGTGGACGTGGAGGGGTCGGGGACTTACCTCGGCAGCGAACTGACCTCCCAAACCAGCGACGTGGAAGTCGGTGGCTCCGGCGACGCCCACGTCAACGCCATCAATCAGCTGGACGCACAGATCAGCGGCAGCGGGAACATCAGCTACACCGGCACCCCTGCGCTCACTACTCACATCTCCGGCAACGGCACCATCAGTGCGGACTGACCACGTGACCAACGCGGAATCGACAACGACACCCCTTGCCGCTTAGGCACCCGCGTCCAGTACTACCGCTGGCCTCGACCTGGCGCTGACCCTGAGCCGTCTCAGCCACGGACCAGCGCTTGCTCAGAGCGTCCAACTGGCCCTGCAGTACGACCCCAACCACCTACGACGCCGGCACGCCGGCGAACCGCCCGCCGCGATCGGCGAGCCCGTGATTTCCTACTACGCCCAAAGGTGCAGCCGATGACCCCCACGCAGACCTTTCTTTCCGAACCTGGCCCACGGGCGGCCCTGACCGACCCGCCGCCCCGGCGGAGACGCCAGCTGCTCACAGAGATCGGCGCGGTACTCGTCCTCACCGCCGCCTGGATTGGGTTCGGGTCCGTCCTAGGCGCCGGGCTCTCAGACGTGCTCCCGCTGGCGGTAGCCGTCGCGCTCCTCAGCCACCTCGCGGTGCGCCGCCGGCCACTGCGCACGGCGTTCGGTCGTGACACCAGCTCCTTTGCTACCCGTTGGCCCGGGAAGATCCTGGTCGCGACAGTTCTTCTGGGCATCCCGGCAATGACGGTCTACTTCTCGTTCAGCCGTGGAACCTACGCCGACGACAGCTGGAAGGCTCTGCTGATGGCGGCGGTGCTCGGTGTGGGCTACGCCGTCTCGCGGCGTCTCCTGCTCACGGTGCTGATCGCAGGTGTCGTGGTCAGCGTGAGCGCCTGGGTGCTGGCTCCCAAGCTCGCCAGCGCCACCAACGGCGACCCTGAACTGCTGGCACAGCTGGACCAGCAAGTGAACCTGGGCGTGCTCGCCGGGCTTCACGATGTGGCGGTCGCCGAGGTCGACCTACACGCGAACCACAAGGTCCGCCTCGCCGGCATCGGCGCCGATGACACCACCCCGATGGAGGTCGGTTCGCTTACCAAGGCGATGACCGGCCTGGTCATCGCAGACGCGGTGCGCCGCGGAGAGGTCCGTATGAACACGCCCGTCTCGACTTACCTACCTGCGCTGAAGGGCTCCCCAGCGGGTGCCGTCACGATGCACGAGCTCGTCACCCACACAGCCGGCTACGCCGATTTTGGTGCCGCAACCTTGCGACGCGCCGCGTGGAAGGCCCCTTTGGGCCGCGGCTTCCTCACCGCCGACACCTCGCAGATGACCCAAGAAACCCGGAGCCAGACACTGTCGGGGCAGGGTACGTACGCCTACTCCACCCTGGGGGCAGCCACGGCCGGCGAAGCCGTCGCTGCGGCAACCCACATGAGCTACGCGAACCTGATGCGGACCCGGCTTTTCCAGCCGCTAGCGATGGCCCACACCGGCATCGAGAACGACCACGCACTGGTCCCCGGCGGCCAATCGTCGTCCGGTCTGCCGGTTCACCCCTGGGTCATGGGCGCCTACGCCCCGGGCGGTGCCGTGGTCTCCACCACGGGCGATCTCGCCAAGCTCGCCACCGCCCTCCTCGACGGAACCGCCCCCGGGATGACCGCGCTGAAACCCACCAATCCCACCGACCAGTCCAACACCCGCATCGGCGCCTTCTGGCACATCTCCACCTGGGGAACGGGACAGACCATCACCTGGCACAACGGGCAGACCGGTGGCTACGCCTCCTACTTCGGTCTCGACCGCGCCAGGCACATGGCCGTCATCGTTTTGTCCGACGTGGCCACTGACAACGCAGCCAGCGACCTGGGCATCGACCTCCTTGCCCACCGCGAGTAAGAACTCAGCCCTGCCGACAACACACCAGCCCGGGGCTTGGGCTGTGCGGCAGACCTCAACGAGTTCCGCGCGTCACCCGGTCCATCCATTGTGAGCACAGACGACGTGCAGGTCAGGCCGCGTGCCAAGTCAGAACTACGACATCTGGTCCCATGTGGGCGACGCCCACATCTGGCTTCGTCGGCCGCCGCGGCCGGATCCAACCTGTCCCCAAAGCGCGCTCTCGATCACAGGCGGGGCGTCTCCCGGGCTGCGTTTCCCAGGTCAGCGGCCCCTTTCCAACAGCGGTACGCACTCCACATGATGCGTCATCGGCCTCGTGTGCTCGACCGTCTGATCAAGGAAAGGAGGTGAGCAACCGGCCAAAGCGGGTCCCAATTGGCCCATAGCGAGTCCATTGGAGGCAGCAACCTCAGCGCGAATCGCTCCGCCGCAGGTCAGAGTCGCTCTTCACCAGTGCGCAACGCACTCCACATGAGAAGTCATCGGGAAGACACCGATGATCACGAGCGTAAACGCGATCCATTGCGGTCGGCTGCGCTCAGGAGGCGAAACCGGCCTCTGACCGAATACTTGGGGAATATGTGGGGACGAGTCGTGGGAACGAGTCGACCACCGCCCCCCCTTCTCGCAGGTCAGGACACCCCCGTCGAGACCTGAACCAACGATTACTTGGGAACAGGGCGGGAATCGTGCGAAATGGCTCAAATCTGGACCGGCTCAGGATTTGCGTTTCCGCAGGTCAGCGCGGCTTCGATTGGTCGGGCTGACAGGATTTGAACCTGCGACCCCTTGTCCTTGCGGGACGCAAGTCTGCCTGTTGCCAATGTTTGCGCTCCATTGCGCTGACCTGCACAAACGCCGTCCCCCGGTCCAGCGGCCGTTGCGGTGATCCGGCGTCTTAAGCGGTCGTTTGACCGAATATTTCGGGAATATCTGCGGCATCGGGAGGGGATCGGCGGGCCGCTCGGACGGCCGACCTGCGAATCTCGTCGCGCTGCCCAGCTACGGGCAGATTCTCCTCCACCCCGACACACTTGACGCGATGCGTCCTCGAGAAGACACCGATGATCAGGAGCGCAAACGCGATCCTGTGCGGTCCGCCGCGCTCAGGAGGCAAAACCGGCCTCTGACCTGCGGCGATGCCATCCTCGGGGACTGCGGGCGGCGGACCGGTGTTGCGGGCCTTTGCGAATCAAAGCGAGCCCAATCCGAGCCCTCCTGTCACCGGGCGCCCACGGTCACAAACGACTGCAGCCAACCACCCTGGCACCGCGCACGGAGACCGCTCGGCGCCAGGTTGAGCTCTATTACGACCTGTAGTGATACTAGAGCTCGAACTCGTGGCCGGATCGGAAGAGGCCTGAACGAGCTGGGAGATCGTGGCCAGAGGATGATCTGGGTGTCTTCGCTCCGCCGGGCGCTTCGCCCGCTGTCGCTGATCAACGCGAGGGTTGGCCGGGCGTTCCAACGTAGGTGCACCACACGTAGCGCCACGGGATGACAACGGCGAGGATGACCCCGGGTTACATGTATCTGGAAGGCGCCTACCACGCCTGGGTGACTTCTGGCCGTGGCGCTTGCAGAGGATCGCCCGAGTGGGGAAGCGCAGTCCCCGGCCCTGCACCACGTCAAGGTCGCGGTAGCTACGTCTCTTCGGGAAGAAATCGGCATCAGACGAGAAGCGATCGGAGCTAGGGAGAATCGGCCGGCGACACCTCGCCACCTTCCTCGCGACCACCCTCACACAGACCACCTTCTCCAAGAACGAGAGGATTGAGGGGTCATGACCCGCTCGGGGCAAGGGCGTCGACGAGCGTGGAAGCAAATTCCTCAGCCACCGCAAGATGTTCCGGCTTCATGACACAACAACGCAAGACCGTGGTCTGGTCGCTGTCGACGATAAGCGCCTCGTCGGCAGTTGCGAGCCATTCGCTGTTCACTTGAAGCTTAGCTACGTGCCAGCCCAAGCTTTGAAGCTTATTGAACGCGGCCTCGGAACGTCGGCTGACCTCGGTGGTGCTCCCTGATGCTGCGTAGGCACACACGATATCGAGTTCAGGCTCGACCACGAGACGCGCGGTCTCGGAACCTCTCAAACGGTCCGCGATCATCACAGCCGCTTGCCGGCCCTTCGAGAGGACTTCGCCCAACCCATCTCGGTCAAGGCCGAGAGCGCGCAAGGTTGCCCACAAGGCCGCAGCGGCTGCGCCGGCGCGTGAGCACTCGATGCTGATCTCGCCCAGGTGCAGCTCACTCGAAGTGAAATAGGTGTATGGGGAGTCGTGGGCGAAAAGGCGGCCCACTGTGGGGTCCGAGAAGAGGATCGAGCCACACCCATATGGTTGGAGTCCGTGCTTGTGTGGGTCGACCACGATCGAGTCCACGTGAGGTAGCGCATGAAACGGCCGTGGGTCGACGGACGGATCTGTGGTCGCGAGAAGCGTGTGGAACCCGCCGTACGCCGCGTCCACATGAACGCGGGCTTCGTAGCGTCGCGCCATTGTGACGATTTCGTCGACAGGGTCGAGTGCTCCCAGGCTGGTCGTTCCCAGCGTGGCAACGATCGTTCCGACCCCGCCACCCTCGAGCCGAGCTTCAAGAGCGTCCAGATCCATCTTGCCAAGGCGATCCTGCGGGATGGTCTCGTGCGTCATTCCAAGCAAGTGGCTCATCCGCCCGTGCGTGTAGTGGGCTGCCTCACTGGACACGACGACCGTGTCGGGCGCTAGTTCGCGAGCAACGTATAGCGCCTCGAGGTTGGCGATGGTCCCCGAGGATGTGAGGTGACCGAGGTGCTGCGGCATCCCAAACATCTCGGCGATGTCCTCGACGACTTCCTTCTCCATCGCTGAGGTCGCTGGACCTGCATCGAGTGCGTGATTGTTCGGGTTGATCAGCGCAGCTGCCGCGTAAGAAATCCAAGCGACCGGGTGAGGAGGCTTGAGAATCTGCCCGATATACCTCACGTCGCCGTAGGGGTAGTTGTCCGCCAGACGACGCGTCAGCTCGTCAACCGCCTCCCGCTGACGGTCGGTGAGCAGCGTCGTCTCTTCCCAGAGTTGGGCCATTGGCTCGAGTTGTCGCGCGGTGCGGGTAAGCCGCGCCACGATCTCAGGTGTGAGCTCCGTCATCGGACATCCTCTATTCGCTAGTGCTGAGCGCCGTCAGCGATCAGTACGGGTACCAGACCTGTCGGGTCGGTCACAGGTCCGCGCGTGACCCACCTGTGCCCGACGTAGCTAGTCAGCGACGTAGAAACATCCGCTTGTTGACGAACTCGTCCATGCCCACCGGGCCGAGCTCGCGACCGAAACCGCTGCGCTTGACGCCACCGAAGGGCAAGATCTCGCCGCAGAACGCCGCCTCTCCCTTGGACTTCGCAAGCGGCTTGCCCATCTCCTCTGTGGCGAGCGCACCGAGCTCGGCCTGCCGCTCGGCGAACAGCTCGCCGATCCGCCGGACGGTCTTGGCCCGCTCGGCGATCGGTACGTCCCGCCACACCGCGTACGCCGCGTGCACGACCGCGAGCGCCGACTCGACCTCCTTGTGGGTCGCGTAGTCGAAGGTCTCGACTACCTGACCGGTGGCGGGGTTGACCACCTGGTAGGCGGGTCCGGATGTCTGGGGCCCGCTCATGACGTCGTCTCCACGGCCATTGGCCGATGTTTGCTCGTGTCGAAAGTAGCGCGCAGGAAGCCATCGACCAGCCGGTGGGCCCTGACGCGCGCTGCTTCCTCCCGTTGGCGCGTCTCGGTCAGAAGTTTCTCCGGGTCGAGGCCCGCAGAGGCCGCCTTCTCGGACCCACCGTTGCCGAGCCAGCCGGCGAGCATGGTGGTGGTGAGCTCGGGGTGGAACTGCACGGCGAGGTTGCGCCGCAGGATGAAGGCCTGCGACGCGGCGGCGTTGCGCGCGACCTCGTTTGCGTCGTGCGGGAGTTCCCACCGGTCGTAGTGCCACTGGAACCAAGGTCCGGACGGCACCAGAGCGTCGTCATCCGAGCACACCTCGGCCCAGCCGATCTCAGGCGTACTGGAGGGGATCACGGAGCCGCCGTGGGTGGCGGCGAGGAGCTGTCCGCCGAAGCAAATGCCGAGGACGGGTACGCCGGCCTCGTCCGCCCGGCGCAGTTGCTCGATCTCCGGACGGACCCAGCTGTCGATCCTTTCGTCGTACGCCGACCAGGGCGCCCCCATAGACACGACGGCATCGAAGCGGGTGAAGTCGGGGAAGTCGGTCTCGACGCCCGGCGCGAGGAACGACGACTCCGGCACCACAGGGTGCAGGGTCAGGTCGAAGCCGCGCTCGACGAAGCGGTCAGCCACTGGCCCGAGCGGGGAGGCGTGGTCGTGCTGGATGACGAGAAGCTGCATGACGTCCTGTCTCAGAGGTGGTAGCTGTACTCACGGAACTCCCAGTCGGTCACCCAGTGCGAGAACCGTTCGAGCTCGTTGCGCTTGTAGGTCACGAACGCGGTGACGAACTCCGGCCCGAGCAGGTCGCGCAGGTCCTCGTCGGCCTCGAGTGCGTCGATCGCGGTCGACAGGTCGCCGGGGAGCAGCTCGGCCTTGCTGGTGTCGTAGCCGTAGCCCTCCAACTTGGCGGGGGGCTCGAGCTTGTCGCGGATGCCGAGGTAGGCGGCGCCGAGGAAGGCGGCGATCGCGAGGTAGGGGTTTGCCGACGCGTCGCCAAGTCGCAGCTCCATCCGCGAGGCGCGGCCGCGCTCTGGCGGGATCCGGACCATGGCGCTGCGGTTGTCCAGGCCCCAGTCGATCAGCCAGGGGGCCAGGGTGTCGGGGCCGAACCGTTTGTAGGAGTTGATCGTCGGGTTGAGCAGGGCGGCCAGCGCGGGTGCGTGCGCGAGTACGCCGGCCACCGCCTGGCGGGCTGTGTCG